>NZ_CM137011.1:2807500-4650000 GCF_054483855.1 Stutzerimonas sp. KH-1
CGACGCGCACCCCACCAGAGCCGAGCAGATCGCGCGCCATGGCGGCGTTCTTAACAAGCCCAGCCTTATTAAGAACAGCGGCAATCGGCATGTCTATCTCCGAAACCAACTCAATCTCGGGCAAGTCCTCTGGCAGCTCGCCATCCTTCATTCTATTACCTGCCGAGCGATGAGCCGTCGCAGCCGCTTCGTCGCCATGAAAACGCGCCACAATCTCTTCCGCCAGCTTGATCTTGATGTCACGCGGATTGGCTCCACGCTCAACGTCAGAGCGGAACTCGGCGATCTCTTCCTCCGAGCGGAAGCTGAGCAATTCGAAATACCGCCACATGAGCGAATCAGGAATCGACACCAGCTTGCTATACATCACACCGGGAGCCTCCTGGATCCCAACGTAATTCCCGAGCGACTTGGACATCTTCTTGACGCCATCCAAACCCTCCAACAGCGGCATAGTCACTACACACTGGGATGACTGCCCGTACGCCCGCTGCAACTCACGCCCCATGAGCAGGTTGAATTTCTGGTCTGTCCCGCCGAGCTCGATATCAGCTTTGAGCGCGACTGAGTCATAGCCCTGAACCAGCGGATAGAGAAACTCATGGATGGCAATCGGCTGATTGGTCGAGTACCGCTTGCTGAAGTCGTCGCGCTCGAGCATGCGCGCGACGGTGTACTGCGAAGCCAGGCGTATGAAGTCCGCAGGCGACAGCTTATCCATCCATGCAGAGTTGAAAGCCACTTCCGTTCTTGCCGGATCCAGAATCTTGAAGACTTGAGCCTTATAGGTCTCGGCATTCTCCAGCACCTGATCGCGCGTCAGCGGCGGCCTCGTGGCACTTTTGCCACTTGGGTCACCAATCATCCCGGTGAAATCACCTATAAGGAAGACCACCTGATGCCCCAGATCCTGGAGCTGACGCATCTTGTTGATCAGTACTGTGTGACCGAGGTGAAGATCGGGAGCCGTCGGATCGAATCCAGCCTTGACGCGCAGCGGCTCGCCTCGCTCGAGCTTAGCGATTAGCTCAGACTCGACGAGCACCTCATCAGCGCCTCTCTTGATCACCGATAGCTGCTCTTGAACCGACTTCATGGCAATGCCCCGTACCATTTATTAAAGGGCGACAACCTTACAATATCGCAGGCCGTTTACAAACCACGGGCCCGAACCGACCGGCAGCTCACCCGCCGCAAGGGTTGCTTCATCAGGGCTTTGCTTATATTTTAGACAGTTATTTCCCGTTCAAAATGCCAGACGCCGAATGATGCCTTCCAAATCGAAAGCTCCTAACTACCCCAAGAGCCATCTTCTGGCTGCCAGTGGTGTAGCTGCGTTGTTGAGCCTGGCTCTGCTCGTGTTCCCTTCACGCGAGGTAGAAGCGAAGAAGACCTTCATCGACCTGAAACTGGAATCTTCTTTAGATCATTCCATCGGGGAGCAAGAAACGAATCTCCCGAACACGGACCATTCCCCTTTCGCACAACCACCGGCGCAAGGGCCGTCACACGAATCCAAGCAAGGCGGCGAGCCAGGCGAACTGAACGCTCAAGTCGTTGAACCCCTAGTGGATCCTCTCGAAAAAACCGTCGTGGTAGCCAACGGGGATACGCTATCGACGGTATTCGCAAAAGTTGGCCTATCGCCAGCAACTATGCATGCCGTGCTCTCAAGCAGCCAGGAAGCCAAGCAGTTTTCCCGACTGAGAATCGGCCAGACGCTTGAGTTCAAGCTGACAGAGCAAGGCGACCTTGCGAGCCTGCGAAGCAAGCTCAACAGCCTGGAGACCCTTGCCCTAGAGAAACGTGCCGACGGGTATGCCTTCAAGAAGGAGCAGATAAAGCCTGAAGTCGGTACGGTCTATGCTCGCGGCGAGATTGATAGCAGCCTGTTCCTAGCGGCGAGGCGTGCCGGTCTGAGCCACAATCTGACCATGGATCTGGCCAACGTGTTCGGCTACGACATCGACTTCGCACTCGACATTCGCAAGGGTGACAGTTTCGAAGTGCTTTACGAAGAGAAAACCGTGGGCGGTGAACGCGTCGGAACGGGCAATATTCTTGCCGCGCGCTTCACCAACCGAGGCAAAACCTACTCGGCGGTCCGTTATACCAACAAGGACGGCGCGACCAGTTATTACAATGCTGACGGGACCAGCATGCGAAAGGCGTTCATTCGAACTCCGGTCGACTTCGCCAGGATCAGCTCCCGATTCTCCAATGGCCGCAAGCATCCGATTCTGAACAAAATCCGCGCCCACAAAGGCGTCGATTACGCCGCACCACGCGGAACCCCGATCAAGAGCGCCGGCGATGGCAAGGTACTGCTTGCTGGACGCAAAGGGGGATACGGAAACACGGTGATCATTCAGCACGGCCAACGCTATCGTACGCTCTACGCTCACATGCAAGGATTCGCCAAGGGCGTGCGCAATGGATCAAGCGTCAAGCAGGGGCAGATCATCGGCTACATCGGCACTACCGGTCTTTCTACCGGTCCGCACCTGCATTACGAGTTTCAGGTGGACGGCGTCCATGTAGATCCGCTGGGCCTGAAGCTGCCCATGGCTGACCCAATCGCCAAGAATGAAAAGCAGCGTTTCATGCAGCTGAGCCAGCCACTCATGGCTCGCATGGACGAAGAGAAGGCAACCATGCTGGCCCTTAACCAGGAATAAACATGTCCCTGTATCTGGGCGTGATGTCTGGTACCAGCCTGGATGGGCTGGATGTCGCACTTGTCGAGCAAAACAGCCACACGCGACTGCTCGCCACACACTTCGTGCCCATGCCAGCATCGCTTCGCCAGGATCTTCTTGCCCTGTGCTCGCCTGGGCAAGACGAATTGGCGCGCTGCGCCATCGCCGAGCAGCATTGGGTGCAGCTGGCAGCAGAAGCAATTCTCAATTTGCTGGGCGAACAGCGGTTATCACCGCAAGCGATACGCGCCATCGGGAGCCACGGACAGACCGTTAGGCACGAGCCGCATCGAGGTTTCACGATACAGATTGGCAATCCTGCGCTACTGGCTGAGCTGACCGGCATCAATGTCGTTGCCGACTTTCGCCGGCGTGATGTTGCTGCTGGCGGCCAGGGCGCACCTCTGGTGCCAGCCTTTCATGAGGCCGTCTTTGGAGACAGCAGCAAGGCTCGCGCAGTGCTGAACATAGGTGGCTTTTGCAACCTAAGCCTTTTGTCCCCGGGCCAACCCTCTTACGGTTTCGATTGCGGCCCCGGAAATGTCTTGATGGACGCCTGGGTATGGCGCCACATGGCGCAACCGTTCGATCGTAATGGCGACTGGGCGGCGCAGGGTACGGTGGTGCAACCATTGCTCGACGCCATGCTCGCTGAAGAGTTCTTCACGACGAAGGGCCCCAAGAGCACCGGACGCGAACTATTCAATCCTGCCTGGCTTGATGAACACCTCGCCCGTTATGAAGCCATGCGCCCTGAAGACGTCCAGGCAACCTTGCTGGAGCTCACGGCCAGTAGCATCTGCGATTCACTTATGGCAGCACAACCCGACACGGAAGAACTACTGGTTTGCGGCGGGGGCGCGCACAACCAAGCATTGATGCATCGCTTGGAAGCGCTGCTCCCGCGCAGCCAAGTGCTCAGCACACAGAGCCACGGCGTTCCGCCGGACTGGGTGGAAGCGATGGCGTTCGCCTGGCTGGCCCATTGTTGTTTGGAAGGAATACCTGCAAATCGCCCGCGAGTGACCGGTGCACGCGGGAACCGAATCCTCGGCGCGATCTACCCGGCTTGAGCCCAAACGAAAACGCCGTGCATAGCACGGCGTTTTCCTTGCAGCACCAGCACTCAGATCGAGAAGGACTGGCCACATCCACAGGTAGTAGTCGCGTTCGGGTTCTTTATGACGAAACGAGAACCTTCCAACCCCTCCTGGTAATCGACTTCCGCACCAGCCAGGTATTGGTAGCTCATGGGATCTACCACCAAACTCACGCCCTCTCGCTCGATCACGGTGTCGTCATCGGCGATGTCCTCGTCAAACGTGAAGCCGTACTGGAAACCCGAGCAGCCCCCTCCGGTAACGAAGACACGCAGCTTCAAGCGCGGATTGCCTTCCTCGTCGACGAGGCTCTTCACCTTGCTCGCAGCCCCCTGACTGAACTGGATGGCGGTGGGCGTGAAGGATTCGACACTCATTGGGTTCTCCTGGCGTAAAACGCCCTACTGCGTTGACGGTGCATTATCGGCTTTCCCGACAAAACCGGTCAACTATTCGACATGCCCAGTCGGTCGGGCACGACACGTCATCAGGGTAACAAGGCTACATTGCCAAGGCCTGTACGCTCGTCCAGGCCAAACAGGATGTTCATGTTCTGCACGGCCTGACCCGAAGCGCCCTTCACCAGATTGTCGATCACCGACAGCACAACCGCCAAGTCGCCGTCCTGAGGGCGATGAACAGCAATCCTGCAAACATTCGCCCCACGCACACTGCGCGTCTCGGGGTGGCTCCCGGCAGGCATTACGTCGACAAACGGTTCATTGGCATAACGCTGCTCATACAGCTTCTGCAGATCGACCGATGCGTCAGTCACCGTTGCGTATAGCGTGGCGTGAATACCGCGAATCATCGGCGTCAGATGCGGGACAAAGGTGAGTCCGACATCAGCATTGGCGGCCCGGCGCAGGCCTTGGCTGATCTCGGGAAGGTGCCGGTGACCTTTCACCCCATAGGCCATCATGCTTTCGCCTGCCTCGGCGAACAAGGAGCCGATCTTCGCCGCACGGCCGGCACCGCTGACACCCGACTTACAGTCTGCAATCAAACGCGACGCGTCGGCCAGCCCTTGCTCGAGCAGAGGAATGAAACCAAGTTGCGTAGCCGTGGGATAACAACCAGGAACGGCAATGAGCCGTGCGGTCTTTATCTGCTCCCGGTTGACCTCCGGCAAACCGTACACCGCCTCAGGTAGCAGCTCGGGCGCCCCGTGAGGCTGGCCGTACCATTTGGCCCATTCGTCTGCATCCTGCAATCGGAAATCAGCAGAGAGGTCAATGACACGGGTACCGGCTGCTAGAAGCTCACCGGCAAGCGCGTGCGCCACACCATGCGGCGTAGCGAAAAACACCACATCACAGTCGCCCAGCGTGGTCGTGTCGGGAACGCTGAAAGCAAGGCCATCATAGTGGCCTCGCAGGTTCGGATACATGTCAGTCACCTTGACGCCATTCTCTGAGCGAGAAGTGATGACTGCCACTTCGGCCTGCGGATGCTGGGCGAGCAGGCGAAGCAACTCCACGCCCGTATAGCCTGTGCCGCCAACGATACCGACCTTGATCATGCCCTGCCCTCAACTGGATCCAGAAAGAACGCGATGATAAAGCTGCTTTGGTTTCGGGCCAACCGCCGGGATGACGGGCCTTTCCCCAGCCTCTAATATCGACGCACCTGTCCTTGAAGGATTCAATCGATGCTTTACCTCTGGCTCAAAGCGCTGCACATCATTGCGGTAGTCTGTTGGTTCGCCGGCTTATTCTACCTGCCCCGGCTATTCGTCTATCACGCAATGAGCGAAGACCAGCCTAGTCGGGAGCGTTTCAAGGTGATGGAACGCAAGCTGTATCGCGGCATCATGCTGCCATCGATGATCGCGACCCTTGGTTTAGGGATATGGATGATCGTGCTCAACCCTAGTCTGTTCAGTACCGGCGGCTGGCTGCATGCAAAACTAGCATTGGTGGCGCTCCTGATCGGCTATCACCACATCTGCGGCGCCCAACTCAAGCGCTTCGCCCGTGACGAGAACATGCGCGGTCATGTGTTCTATCGCTGGTTCAACGAAGTGCCAGTCCTGTTCCTTGTCGCCATCGTCATTCTGGTCGTAGTCAGGCCGTTCTGATCTCCCGAAGAGAATCTGTTATCCGGCGCAGGGTCCTGATTGAGCCACCTTGCCCAGGCGAGAACAGCGCTCTACTGTTCTCGCCCAACAACGTCGTGACATGGATGCCGCATGCAAGAAGCTCAGTACAGAATCGTCTTCAAAGGCGAGCTTGAATCCGGGATGAATCAGCAGACCGTCAAGGAAAACCTGGCGGCGTTGTTCAAAACCGACACCGGCAAGATCGACAAGCTTTTCGGCGGGGAGGCCACGGTCCTCAAGCGCCGCCTCACCAGGGCGGAGGCGGATAAGTACCTTGCCGCACTGCAGCGTGCCGGGGCAAAGGCCCACAAGGCTCAGGAGCAGCCCGCCCGAGAGCTCAGCCTGGTGCAGATGCACGAGGATACCGCTAACCCGACTGACCAGGCCGTAGTCGGGACCATGGAATGCCCGAAGTGCGGCCATGTGCAGGAGCGAGCCTCCATCTGCCAGGCGTGCGGCATTGTTTTCGATAAGTATCTGGCTCGCCAGTCGTTACTACAGCAGAACATGCCCTCTGCTGCCGCGCCCCCGAACTCGCCCTATGCGCCGCCAGCTGCCGACGTTGATGAAACCCTGCCGCTGCACGGCGAACTCAAACCCCTTTCGGTGTCAGGGCGGATCGGACGCCTGCGCTATCTCGCGTGGTCGATGGTCATCATGTTCGCCGGAGCGGGGCTGTTCGGGCTCGCGGCCATCATCATGGCCATGTCACCTACCGCCGGCCTGATTTGCATGGCTCTGGCAGGCGTTGCATTCGCGGTCGTCAGCGTGCTGATCGGCGTACAGCGTCTGCATGATTTTGGCTGGTCCGGCTGGTTGATTCTGCTGAACCTGGTGCCTGTAATAGGCAGCCTCTTTCCCTTCGCCATGCTACTGGTGCCAGGCACCAAGGAAGCCAATCGATATGGGTCGCCGCCTCCCCCTAACAGTCGCGCCGTGAAGTTACTCGCCACGCTGTGGCTGGTACTGATCCTTGTCGGTGTGGCAGCGCTACCGTCGCTGCTGAGCCTGTCCCGCGAAATAGGCTGATGAAGGCCCACGTAGCTTAGTCGGCGCACACTGTCCGCCCGCTCGCCCACTGGCGTAGCGCCGCGAGCTCTTCGGCCATGACAACCGATAGCGGCGACGTGGTGCGGATGCAATCGAGCAACATGGCCTGATCGACCTGTCGCTGTTGTGCCTGCGCCGCGTAGACCGCACTCACGACCACCTGCTCGATCTCGGCACCAGAGAAACCATCGCTGGCTTCGGCCAGCGATGCAAGCTCCAATGTGTCGGGTGCCAGCTCGCGCCGTTCGAGATGGATGCGAAATATGTCGATCCGCGTCGCCGCATCCGGCAAGTCGACGAAGAACAGTTCGTCGAAGCGCCCCTTTCGCAGCAGTTCGGGGGGCAGCCGCTTGATCACATTGGCAGTGGCGACCAGGAAGACCGGCGCAGCGCGCTCAGCCATCCAGGTCAACAGCGTGCCCAGCACTCGCTGGCTTACCCCGCCATCCATATCTCCGACTGCCAACCCTTTTTCGATCTCATCCATCCATAGCACGCACGGCGCCATCTGTTCGGCCAGCGCGAGTGCTTCTCGCAAATTCCGCTCGGTTTCCCCGAAGTACTTGTTGTACAGGCAGGCAAAATCCAGGCGCAGCAGTGGCAGCCCCCACAGCCCCGCTACGGCCTTGGCGGCCAGACTCTTGCCGCCACCCTGGACGCCGACGAGCATGACGCCGCGCGGCCGGTCGTCGGTCTCGGACAAGAACGCCGCCTGGCGCGCCGCCAGCCAGCGCTTGAAGTTCCCCAGCCCGCCGACTTCCGCGAAGCGGGCCGTCTCGTGTTCGAAGCCCAGCACACCGTCCAGATCCAGCAGCTGGAACTTGCTGCGATTGAGCTCCGGAAGATCTTCCTGAGTAATGGCGCCGTCATCGCAGATCAGATTCCGCGCCAGTGCGCGCGCCTCGGCATGGCTCAGACCTCGTAAGTTCTTCACGACCTGCTGCAACGTACGGTTATCCGTACGCACCCGCGCGCCACGGTTGCGCTCGCTCCAGCGGGTCGCTTCCTCACGGACGATGGCCAGCAGCTCCTCTTCGACAGGCAGGGACAGGCTGAAGCGAGACGAGTAACGCTGCACCTCCGGCGGAAGCTTGAGCGCATGGGATACCAGCACGACAGTAGGCGCCGAGGACGACTCCTTCATCGCGATGTCCTTGAGCAGGCGGACCAGGACAGGATCATCGAGATAGGGGTGCAGATCGCAGAACACGTAAAGATTGGCGAGTGGATCATGCTTCACCAGTTCCAGTGCGCTTGCGGGCTTGCGGCTGTCTTCTCCGCCGTGCAGCTCCCCGCCAAACACCAGGTGCCGCAGTCCTTCGGTGGCAGCCCAGACATACAGGCCCACACCGCGCCGAACGGCAAGCCCGGTCAACGTCTCGAGCACTCTCCGCTCATCCCACGACTCGACCAGCACCAGCTTGACCCGCGACTCCAGGACCAGGCCCAGATCATGAATATCGTTTCTCACGCCATCTCCCTGCGCAGGCTCACTCCGGCCTGGATGCCCTGATACACTGTGCGACCGATCTCCCACGGAGAACCGTCATGGATTGTCTTTTTTGCAAGATCGTGGTCGGGGAAATTCCCGCGCGCAAGCTCTATGAAGACGATCAGATTATCGCCTTCCACGATATCGCCGCTCAGGCACCAGTACACTTTCTGCTGATTCCGAAGAAGCACATCGCCACGCTGCACGACCTAGACGCGAAGACGGACAACGCGCTGGCAGGGCATATGCTTTTCACCGCCCAACGACTGGCCAGTGAGCAAGGGTGTCAGGACGGCTTTCGGGTGGTCGTCAATTGCAACGACTTGGGTGGCCAGACGGTCCATCACATCCATATGCACGTGTTGGGAAAACGTCAGATGCATTGGCCGCCGGGCTGACGGCCACACTGATAAGTTATCCATAACCTCGTTATCGGCCTCACCTCTCCAGGAGGGAATCATGTCCAGCCAACGTCACTACTCCCCAGCCGACCGCCTGTTGATGCAGGCCGACGCCGCGCTCCGTACCTTGCTACCGTTTAGCGGGCAGCCATCGAGGCCTTCGCCTG
This sequence comes from Stutzerimonas sp. KH-1, assembly GCF_054483855.1. Classification (NCBI taxonomy): domain Bacteria; kingdom Pseudomonadati; phylum Pseudomonadota; class Gammaproteobacteria; order Pseudomonadales; family Pseudomonadaceae; genus Stutzerimonas; species Stutzerimonas sp. KH-1. The sequence goes on from NZ_CM137011.1 coordinate 2,816,511, forward strand.
CCGTGCTGAAGAACGACAGCGAGCTCACCGAGAGCGAAACAAGGCACGTCGCCGGACTGATGCGCATCAACCATACCGGCGAAGTCTGCGCCCAGGCGCTGTATCAGGGACAGGCGCTGACGGCGCGGTTGCCGCATGTACGTCAGGCAATGGAACAGGCCGCGGACGAGGAAGTCGATCACCTGGCCTGGTGTGAACAACGGATACGACAGCTGGGCAGCCATACCAGCGTGCTCAACCCGCTATTCTACGGGCTGTCCTTCGGGATCGGCGCATCCGCCGGGCTGATCAGCGATCGCATCAGCCTCGGCTTCGTCGCCGCCACCGAAGATCAGGTCTGCAAGCATCTGGACGAGCACCTTGGCCAGCTGCCGGCGGGGGACGACAAGTCGCGGGCCATTCTCGAACAGATGCGCGAGGACGAAGCGCAGCACTCAACGGCAGCCATCGAGGCTGGCGGCCTGCGGTTTCCAGCCCCGATCAAGTTCGGCATGAGCCTGATGTCCAAGGTCATGACCAAAGCCACTTATCGAATCTGACCGGACCAGCCAGGTCCATGAAACTCACGAGACCTGGCTCGGCAATACAGCCAACCGTACCGGCCGGTGCGAACGGCTCATCCCAGCTCGACGATTTCGTATGAGTGGCTGATCTCCACACCTGCGCGACCGAGCATGATGGATGCCGAGCAGTATTTCTCGGCCGATAGTTCAACCGCCCGCTTGACGTGCGCCTCCTTCAATCCGCGTCCCTTGACGACGAAACGCAAATGGATGCGCGTGAATACCTTCGGATCCTCCGACGCCCGCTCGGCTTCCACGAAGGCCTCACAACTTTCCACCGCCTGGCGGGACTTCTTGAGGATGCTGACCACATCGAAGTTGCTGCAGCCGCCAAGGCCCAGCAGCAACATCTCCATCGGTCGCACCCCGAGATTGCGACCACCGCTCTCGGGCGGTCCGTCCATCACGACGACGTGTCCGCTGCCAGACTCACCGAGAAACATGGCGCCATCGACCCATTGAATGCGCGCTTTCATCGTCAGCTCCATAAAAAACAGGGCAAATAGCTTACCATGGCCCTCGGGATCGGCCGCGACGGGGCACGCGACTAAAGGTGCGTTGACCCTCTCGTTTCGATTGTCGCAACTTGTTGCCGGCGCACCTGCGTCTGTTAAGCTGGCGACAGCTGAATGACAGCGACATATAACAATAATCAGCCTTTATTAAGTACTTATCCGGGACCCACAGCATGGTAGCTATCACTCTTACGCCCAAGATAAAGAATATCGACAAGTTGCTCGCGCACTGCCATAGACGGCGGTACACGGCAAAAAGCACCATCATCTATGCTGGCGACCGTTGCGAGTCGCTATTTTTCATCGTCAAAGGCTCGGTCACCATTCTCATCGAGGACGATGACGGCCGCGAGATGATCATCGCGTACCTGAACGCTGGCGATTTCTTCGGAGAGATGGGGCTTTTCGAGAAAGAAGGTGCAGAAAAAGAACGCAGCGCCTGGGTTCGCGCGAAGACCGAATGCGAAGTGGCTGAACTGAGCTATGCAAAGTTCCGCGAGCTGACCCAGCAAGACCCGGATATCCTCTACGCACTCGGCAGCCAGATGGCCGAGCGTCTACGCAATACCACGCGCAAGGTGGGCGATTTGGCGTTTCTCGATGTCACCGGCCGTGTCGCGCGCACGCTACTCGATCTGTGCAAACAGCCGGATGCGATGACTCATCCCGACGGCATGCAGATCAAGATTACCCGCCAGGAAATCGGCCGAATCGTTGGTTGTTCCCGGGAAATGGTCGGGCGAGTGCTCAAGAGCCTGGAGTCGCAAGGTCTTGTCTATGTGAAAGGCAAGACCATGGTGGTGTTCGGCACCCGCTGACCGAGGCCACAGCGCCTGCCTGCGCAACGCAGGCAGGCGTCATTCCGGATCGGCAGGTGCGGCACGCGCCCGCACGCGATCAGGGAAGAACAGGCGCTGCAGTTCGCTCCCAGGTTGTTCGGCACGCATGAAGGCCTCACCGACCAGAAACGCGTAGACCTGATTGATTTCCATCAGCTCGACATCCGCACGATTGAGAATGCCGCTCTCGGTAATCACCAGACGGTCCTTCGGTACCCGCGGCAGCAGATCCAGCGTGGTTTCAAGGCTGACCTCGAAGGTATGCAGGTTTCGGTTGTTGATGCCCACCAACGGAGTATCCAGGTGCAACGCTCGCTCCAGCTCATCGCCGTCGTGCACCTCCACCAGCACATCCAGCCCCTGCTCCTTGGCGACCGCCGCTAGCTCATGCATGCGTGCGTCGTCCAATGCCGCAACGATCAACAGGATGCAGTCAGCCCCGAGTGCGCGCGCCTCGACCACCTGATAGGGGTCGACCATGAAGTCCTTGCGGATCACCGGCAGCGAACAGGCCGCGCGAGCCTGCTGCAGATAACTGTCTGCGCCCTGAAAGAAATCGACGTCGGTCAGCACAGAAAGGCAGGTGGCACCGCCTGCCGCATAGCTAGTGGCGATGTCGGCCGGCAGGAATGGCTCTCGAATCACGCCCTTGCTCGGTGACGCCTTTTTCACTTCGGCGATCACCGCCGCCTCCTTGCTGCGAACACGCTGCTCCAACGCTGCGGCAAACCCGCGCACCGGATCGGCCAACCTCGCACGCTGCTCGAGATCGCTCAGTCCAACCTGTCGGCTGCGTTCAGCAACCTCCTCGAACTTCCGCGCAATGATCTTTTCCAGCACGGTCGGCACGCTCATTTCTTGTTCTCCTGCTTGAACACTGCGGTGAAGGACACCAGCTCCTCCAGCTTGTCGCGCGCCAGCCCGGTACTAAGCGCATCGTGCGCCATCTCCACGCCTTGCTTGAGGCTGGTTGCCAGATCTGCGGCATAGAGTGCGGCGCCAGCGTTCAGCACGATCATGTCGGCGGCCTTCTGCCCGTTCTCGCTCTGCCGGCGTCCCAGCGCATCGCGGATCAAGGTCAGCGAGCCCAGGGCGTCTTCGACGTTGAGGCCGATGAGGCTCTGGCTCTTGATGCCGAAATCCTCCGGCTGAACGTCGTATTCGTGAATCTGACCATCCTTTAGTTCGGCCACATGAGTGGGCGCAGCCAGGCTGATCTCGTCCAAGCCGTCCTGCGCATGGACGACCAGGACATGCTTGCTGCCCAAGCGCAGCAGCACCTCGGCCATCGGTCGGCACAGCGCCTTGCTGAACACCCCGAGTACCTGATGGCGCACACCGGCTGGATTGGCCATTGGCCCGAGGATATTGAACAGGGTACGCAAACCCAGCTCGCGCCGCGGCCCAGCGGCGTGCTTCATGGCGCCATGGTGGGCCGGCGCAAACATGAAGCCGACACCGACTGTATCGACGCTGCGAGCCACTTGCTCCGGGGTGAGGTCGAGATACACCCCAGCCGCCTCGAGCAGATCGGCGCTGCCACTCTTGCCGGATACGGCGCGGTTGCCGTGCTTGGCCACCTTGCCGCCCGCTGCAGCGACAACGAAGGAGGCCGCCGTCGAGACGTTGAAGATATTCATCCCATCGCCGCCAGTGCCACAGGTGTCGACCAGCTTTTCCGTCGCGAAACGCACTGGCTCGGCCAGCTCGCGCATCACCTGCACCGCACCGACAATCTCGTCGATCGTCTCGCTCTTCATGCGCATGCCCATGAGGAAGGCGCCGATCTGTGCGTCAGTGCACTGCCCCGTCATGATCTGGCGCATCACTGCCTGCATTTCCTCAGTGGTCAGGTCCAGCTGACCGACGATGCGGTTGAGGGCTTCCTTGATATCCATCAGCGCATGCCTCCGGTCTGCTTCAGAAAGTTGGCGAACAGTTCATGCCCCTGTTCAGTGAGGATCGACTCCGGATGGAACTGCACACCTTCGACGTTCATCGTCCGATGCCGCAGCCCCATGATCTCGTCCACCGCCCCATCGTCCAGCTGTGTCCATGCGGTGACTTCCAGGCAGTCCGGAAGGGTTTCACGCTTGACCACCAGCGAGTGATAGCGGGTGACATTGAGTGGGTTGTTCAGGCCGGCGAAGACGCCCTGGTCATGATGGAACACCGGGCTGGTCTTGCCATGCATGGCCTGGCGAGCGCGAACCACATCGCCACCGAACGCCTGACCGATGCTCTGGTGTCCAAGACAGACCCCGAGAATCGGCAACTTGCCGGCGAAGTGACGGATCAGTTCCAGCGATACGCCGGCCTCATTCGGTGTACAGGGGCCCGGCGATACGACGATGCGCTCGGGCTTCAAGGCTTCGATCTCGGCCACGCTAAGTTCGTCGTTGCGTACAACCTTCACCTCGGCACCTAGCTCGCCCAGGTATTGCACGACGTTGTAGGTAAAGGAATCGTAGTTATCCAGCATTAGCAGCATTTGCGTCACCCTAAAGGCTTGAGACTGATCCAGCGCCCGCCGCGAGCTTCGGACGTCGCGGTAGCGACGCGGGAAGCGCTCGAAGGGCAGGCGTGAATGGCTATTTCGGCACGGAGCCAACGATGGGGATCAGGCGCGCCAACGCCACCGGGCATTGGCCTTGAACAGGCGCATCAGGAGAATACTGCTGAATATCACAGAAAGGCCTCGCAGGGCGGTCAGCGCAAAGTAGCCCATGCCAGGCCACGATTTCAACGGACTATACCAGAGCGATACCCGACAGCCATCGACAAGCGATGGCGAACCTAGCTACTCAGGGAGGCAATCGCATCAGGCAGCTGCGCTGCGCGAACCGGCCGCGCATACAGGAATCCCTGGGCCTGGCGGCAGCCGAGCCGGCGCAACTCGGCCGCAGTTTCCGCATTTTCCACCCCTTCGGCCAGCGTATTGAGCCCCAGCGACTCGGACATCTGGATGATCGCGGCGACAATGGCATGGCCATCCTCGTTCGCCAGGTCATTGACGAAGGAGCGATCGATTTTCAGCGTGTCCACCGACAGGCGGCGAAGGTATGCCAGGCAGGAATAGCCGGTACCGAAGTCATCGATTGCCAGCTTCACACCCAGGCCCTTGAGCCTTGCCAAGGTAGCCATCACCTGCTCGGTATTTTCGACCAGGCTGGATTCGGTCAGCTCCAGCTCGAGGGCCGCCGCAGGCAGGCCGCTCTGCTCAAGTGCTGCGGCTACGGTGTCCACCAGCGATCCCTGGTGCAGCTGCACCGCCGCGACATTCACCGCGACCTGCGGAACACCGAGCCCTTCGGCACGCCAGCGGGCAGCCTGCAGACAAGCTTCCAGAATGATCCACTTGCCGAGATCGACGATCAGGCCGCTCTGCTCCGCCGCCGGGATGAACCGCCCCGGCGACAGTAGCCCCCACTGCGGGTGCTGCCAGCGAACCAGTGCCTCCGCACCGACCACCTTGCCGCTGCCGAGATCGAGCTGCAGCTGATACTCAAGCAGCAACTCCTGCCGCTCGATCGCCAAGCGCAGCCCGTTGATCAGCAAGAGCCGGCCGCGCACCTCCGTATCGAGCTCAGGATTGTAGTAACACCAGGTGCGACGGCCGGCTTCCTTGGCCTTGTACATGGCCATTTCCGCATTGCGCAGCAGGCAGGTGAAATCCATTCCGTCGTCAGGCCCGACCGCGACCCCGACCGAGATCGAGACCACCATCTGCTGCTTCTGGATCATGAAGGGTTCGCCCAACCTCTCCAGCACATGCTGAACCACTGCGGAAGCACCATCGGCATCCCTCGGGTCCGCCAGCAGCACGACGAACTCGTCGCCACCTGCACGAGCCAGCACGGCACTGTCGGGCAGTACCGCCCGCAGTCGGGAGCCGGTGATACACAGCAACTCATCGCCAAACGCGCGTCCAAAGGAGTCGTTCACCATCTTGAAGTGGTCGATGTCGATATAGAGCACCGCCACGGCCCCCTTCAGGCTATGGGCCGCTGCGATTGCCTGGCGTGTACGCTCTTCCAGCAGACTGAGATTGGGCAGTCCCGTCAGGCTGTCGAAATAGGTGACGTAATCGGCACGCTGCTGTGCCGCCACCCGCTCGTTCATTTCGATGGCCAGACGCTGGTACGGGGCGCGCACGCTGGAAACGAACACCACCTGGTAGATGAAGCAGTAGGACACGATCTTGTAAGCATGTCCGAGCAGACTGTAGAAGCTGTTCACGCTGGTGTAGGCGGTGAAACACAGCTCGGCGAGGATCGAGATCAGCGTCGCGGCCAGCAAACCGTCGAAATAGGCTGCGTCGCTTTCTGCACGGTTACGCCAGAACAGCCAGGCGGCCAGCGCGAACAACGCGATCAACAGCCATTCCATGCTGACCTTGAAAGCGGTCAACCCCTGACCTTCGATGAAGGTACGCGGCCACAGCTGCGGCTGGAAAAGCTGCAGATAGCCCACCAGGGCCACCAGGCCCAGTGCCGATACGAGCAGCACATAGCGTGGCAGGGTCACGCACAGGCGGCAGGCTATGACCAAGAGCGTCAGCGCGAGCACGAAGCGGGACACCAGCCAGAACGCGATCGCCTTCTCCGGTGACGCAGGCGTCACCCAGAGAGGCATGCCTTGGTAGGAAAGCGTGTGCGCCATATCGAGCAGCGCGATGGCGAGAAACGAACAGGCCAGCAGTGGGTTGGACAGATGCACCGGTTGCTGACTGTGCCAAGCCACGGCAAACACCAGAATCGCCACGGTGATGGCGAAGGTTTCCATGACGATGTGCAGGGGCAACGGAAACCAAACCGGACTACCTCTGAAATCCAGCAGGCTCGAGAGCAGGTAGACCAGCACCAGCAGCCCGGTGAGCGCGACGGTCAGCACTGAAGCCCATAACTGACGCGGTGGATTGGCAGAACCGGAGCTGGGAGTCAGGGGCATCGGCAGGTCGAAGATGATGGAAGTTGGCAGCCAGGCGCTCTAGCCCGGCGTTCACCGACTATAGGCATAGCCAACTGCCATTACCATACAAAGCACGCGGACTTTAGTCGCATTTCACCGGATAAGTGAATCGCGCCGCGTCCGGGTCAGTCGCTACCCTTCTCCGCCAACGCCACTGCGCGGAACATGGCGCGGCGCTTGTTCAGCGTCTCTTCCCACTCCAGCGCCGGCTGCGAGTCGGCGACGATGCCGGCACCGGCCTGTACATGCAGCTCGCCATCCTTGATCACAGCGGTGCGGATGGCGATGGCGGTGTCCATGTTGCCGTTCCACGCCAGGTAGCCCACCGCGCCGCCATAGACGCCACGTTTGACCGGCTCCAACTCGTCGATGATCTCCATGGCACGGATCTTCGGTGCACCGGAGAGCGTGCCCGCCGGGAGGATCGCGCGCAGCGCATCCATCGCCGACAGCGGCGCCTTGAGCTGGCCGGTAACGTTGGAAACGATGTGCATGACGTTGGAGTAGCGCTCGATGACCATCTGCTCGGTGACTTTCACCGAGCCGGTTTCGGCGACCCGCCCGACATCGTTGCGACCCAGGTCGATCAGCATCAGGTGCTCGGCCAGTTCCTTGGTGTCGGACAGCAGGTCCTGCTCCAGCGCCAGGTCGGCCTCCTCGCTGGCGCCGCGCGGACGGGTGCCGGCGATCGGTCGCACGGTAACCAGGCCGTCCTCGACGCGCACCAGCACTTCCGGCGACGAGCCCACCACATGGAAGTCGCCGAAGTTGAAGAAGTACATATAGGGCGTCGGGTTGAAGCAGCGCAACGCGCGGTAGAGATCGATCGGCGCAGCCCTGAACGGGATCGACATGCGCTGGGAAATCACCACCTGCATGCAGTCACCAGCCAGGATGTAGTCCTTGATGCGGCAAACCGCCTGCTCGAAATCCTCGCGGCTGAAGCTCGAGCGGAACGCCGGCTCCGCGCCGGGCCCGGCCTCGAAGTCCAGCCCCAGGCGCGGCACGACCGGCTGGCGCAAGCGCTGGCGCAGCTGTGCCAAGTAGGCCTGGCCCTGCGCGTAGGCGTCCTCGGCGGCCGGGTCGGCAAGCACGATGCAGTGCAGCTTGCCGGCGAGGTTATCGAATACCACCACTGCGTCGGAGACCATCAGCAGGATATCCGGCGTACCCAGCGGGTCAGGGTTGGGACAGTTGCCGAGCTTACGCTCGACGTAGCGCACACTGTCGTAGCCGAAATAGCCCACCAGTCCGCCATTGAAGCGCGGCAGCCCTTCGACCGGCGCAACCCGGTAGCGCTGCTTGAAGGCCTCGACGAAGGCCAGCGGGTCCTCGACCTCCAGGCTTTCCGTCTCGATCCCATCGACGGTCACCCGCACCTGATAGCCGTGAACGCGCAGCACGGTGCGGCAAGGCAGTCCGATGATCGAGTATCGCCCCCACTTCTCACCGCCCTGGACGGATTCGAGCAGATAGGAGTTCGGCGCGTCGGCCAGTTTCAGGTACAGCGACAGCGGGGTGTCGAAGTCGGCGAGCGTCTCGAACGACAGGGGGATGCGGTTGTGGCCTTCGTCGGCCAAACGCAGGAATTCTTCGCGGGTCATGTCAGCCTCGTGGTCTGAGGAGGATTCGATCGAACAACGGCAAACGCACCGGCCGGGCCGGCAGGAAGAGTCAGGCGCGCCAGCGCCAACGGGCCAGGGCCTTGATGACGTTCATCCATTGTTTGCGGCTAATCACCACGAGTTTTTCTCTTGAGGCGGGGCAAAAAGAGTCCGGCCACACTAGCGCAGCCCCGAATCCGAAGCAACCAGCAGGCGCAGGTCGTCGAGTACCAGATCCGGGCGCTCCTCCTCGATAGGCCGGCCATGGTTGTAGCCGTAGCTCAGCCCGACGCAGGGCACACCGGCGGCCTGCGCGGCCCGCACGTCATTGCGCGAATCACCGATGAACAGCGACTCGGCGGGCGTCGCGCCGACCTTGTCCATCACCCAGAAGAGCGCCGCCGGATCAGGCTTCTGCTGCGGCAGCGTATCGCCTCCAACCAGCCAGCCGAAGTAATCACCCAGACCCTTCTCCTCCAGCAGCGGCGCGACGAACTGTGCCGGCTTGTTGGTGATGACCGCCAGTGCCACCTCGTGCGCGGCCAGCCAATCCAGGCACTCACGCACCCCAGGGTAGACGGTGGTCAAGGCATGGCTGCCGGCATAGGCCTGCATGAACAGCGCCAACGCGGCATCGGTCTCGTCCTCATCGACACCGGCATGCTCGTAGCTACCGGCCAGGGCGCGGCGCACCAGCACTCGCGAACCGTTGCCGACCCAGTCGCGCACGCGGGCCACACCGGCCGGTGGGCGGCCGAGCAGCATCAGCATCTTGTCCACCGCGGCCGCCAGGTCCGGTACCGAGTCCATCAGGGTGCCGTCCAGATCGAACATCACCAGCCGCGGTAGCGTGCCGTCGAACAGTTGCTCCAGGCGAGTCATGGGCGGGCCAGCGCCAGCTCGGCGCGCATCTGGTCGATCACCGCTTTGTAGTCCGGCTGGTTGAAGATGGCCGAGCCGGCGACGAAGGTGTCGGCGCCTGCTGCGGCGATCTCGCGGATGTTCTTCGGATTGACGCCGCCATCGATCTCCAGGCGAATCTCGCGGCCGCTGGCGTCGATCAGGGCGCGCGCCTCGCGCAGCTTGTCCAGCGTGCCGGGAATGAACTTCTGCCCGCCGAAGCCGGGGTTGACGCTCATCAGCAGGACCATGTCGATCTTGTCCATGACGTACTTGAGCACGTCCAACGGCGTCGCCGGATTGAACACCAGACCGGCCTTGGCACCGCCGTCCTTGATCAGCTGCAGCGAACGGTCGATGTGCTCCGAGGCTTCCGGATGGAAGGTGATGTAAGTCGCGCCGGCCTCGAGGAAGTCGCCGATCATGCGATCCACCGGCTTGACCATCAGGTGCACGTCGATGGGCGCGGTGACGCCATGCTTGCGCAGCGCCGAGCAGACCATCGGGCCGATGGTCAGGTTTGGCACGTAGTGGTTGTCCATCACGTCGAAATGGACGATGTCGGCGCCGGCGGCCAGCACGTTGTCCACTTCCTCGCCCAGGCGGGCGAAATTGGCGGAAAGAATCGAAGGGGCGATGGCGAACGGCTGCATGACGACCTCGGGTTGCACGGCAAGATGCCGCGCATTGTACCCGAGGGGTCAGGGTTGCGGCGCGCCTGACATCCGCTCACGAATGCCGGCGCGCCAGGTCGGATCAGGTCAGCTCGTCGAAACACTCGCCGAGGATGGCCAGGCCGCGCTCGAGCAGCTCGTCCTCGACGGTCAGCGGCACCAGCACGCGCAGCACGTTGTAGTAGGTACCGCAGGACAGCAGGATCAATCCCTTCTCCCGCGCCCGGGCGACGATCTGCGACGTGAGCGCCGCGGCCGGTCGCGCCAGGTCGCCATCCTCGAACAGCTCAATGGCGATCATCGCGCCGAGGCCGCGCACCTCACCGATCTCCTTGTGCTTGGCCTGGATCGCCTTGAGGCCGGCGGTGAGCTTCTCCGCCACGGCCTTGCAGCGGTCGAGCAAATGCTCCTCCTCGAAGATTTCCATGACCGCCAGCGCCGCCGCGCAGGACAGCGGGTTGCCGGCATAGGTGCCACCCAGCCCGCCGGGCGCGATGGCATCCATGATCTCGGCCTTGCCGCACACGCCGGCGATCGGGAAGCCGCCGCCGACCGACTTGGCAAAGGTGGTCAGGTCGGCGACCACGCCCATCTGCTCCATGGCGAAGAAGGTGCCGGTGCGCCCGGCGCCGGTCTGCACCTCGTCGGCGATCAGCAGGATGCCGTGCTCGTCACAGAGCGCGCGCAGGCGGGCCATGAAATCCTTCGGTGCGACATTGAAGCCGCCCTCGCCCTGCACCGGTTCGACGATGATCGCGGCGATGTCGCGCGGCTCGGCGTCATTCTTGAAGATGCGCTCGATGCTCGCGATCGAGTCATCGACACTGACACCATGGATTGCGCAGGGATACTGCGCACGGAAGATCCCGCCGGGCATCAGGCCCATGCCGGCGGAGTACGGGGCGACCTTGCCGGTCAGGCCGAGGGTCATCATGGTGCGGCCGTGATAGGCGCCGGTGAAGGCAATCACGCCGGCACGGCCGGTGGCGGCGCGGGCGATCTTCACCGCGTTCTCCACGGCCTCGGAGCCGGTGGTGACCAGCAGGGTCTTTTTGGCGAAATCACCCGGCACCCGCGCGTTGATCTTCTCGCACAGCTCGACGTACGGCTCGTAGGCCAGCACCTGGAAGCAGGTGTGGGTGAGCTTGTGCAGCTGGTCTTCCACCGCCTTGACGATCTTCGGATGCAGGTGGCCGGTATTCAGCACGGCAATGCCGCCGGCGAAATCGATGAACTCGCGGCCCTCCACATCCACCACGCTGCTGTTCTTCGCGTGGTCGGCAAAGATCGGGTGGATCTGGCCGACGCCACGGGGAACAGCGGCGACACGGCGTTGCATCAGGGATTCGTTGGTCTTGCTCATAAGCTCCTCGGTAGCCGCTCATCGTCGGCACGGGTCGGAAAGAACGCCAGGAAGCGGGTGCGGCAGCATACGATGATCGACTGCCGCACCATCCGAAGCGTTCGGATTACAGTAAAACTCCGTGCATTATTTTGCACGCCTGATTTGAGCCGCTTGGTCAGATGCCGCCCAGGCACAGGTATTTGATTTCCACGTATTCATCCAGGCCGTACTTCGAGCCTTCACGACCGAGGCCCGATGCCTTCATGCCACCGAACGGCGCCACCTCGGTGGAAATCACCCCAGTGTTGATGCCGACCATGCCGTACTCCAGCGCCTCGGCGACGCGGAACACGCGGCTCAGGTCGCGTGCGTAGAAGTAGGCGGCGAGGCCGAACTCGGTGTCGTTGGCCTGGCGGATCACCTCGGCCTCATCGCGGAAGCGGAACAGCGGCGCCAGCGGGCCGAAGGTTTCCTCGCGCGCCACGGCCATCTCGGCAGTGACGCCGCCCACCAGCGTCGGCTCGAAGAAGTTGCCACCCAAGACATGGGGCTTGCCGCCGGCCAGCAGGGTGGCGCCATTGTCCAGCGCGTCCTGCAGATGGCGCTGCACCTTGGCCACGGCTGCGGCGTCGATCAGCGGACCGGTGGTCACGCCCTCCTCCGCTCCGTTGCCGACCTTCAGCCGCGCGACCGCCGCGGAGAATTTGTCGACGAAGGCGTCGTAGATGCCGTCCTGCACGTAGATGCGATTGGCACATACGCAGGTCTGCCCGGCGTTGCGGTACTTGGAGATCATCGCGCCCTCGACCGCCGCGTCCAGATCGGCGTCGTCGAAGACGATAAAGGGCGCGTTGCCGCCAAGCTCCAAGGAGAGCTTCTTCAGCGTCGGCGCGCACTGCTGCATCAGCTTGATGCCCACCGCCGTCGAGCCGGTGAACGAGAGCTTGCGCACCACCGGGTGTTCACAGAGCTCGGCGCCCACTTCGCGGGACATGGCGGCATCGGCGGTGATCACGCTGAACAGCCCCGCCGGGATGCCCGCGCGCTCGGCCAGTGCGGCCAGTGCCAGCGCCGAGAATGGTGTCTGCGGTGCCGGCTTGAGCACCATGGCGCAGCCCGCGGCGAGGGCCGGGCCGGCCTTGCGGGTGATCATCGCGCTGGGGAAATTCCACGGCGTGATTGCCGCGGTGACACCGACCGGCTCCTTCTGCACCAGGATGCGCTTGTCGCCCGCGTGGGCCGGGATCACGTCGCCGTACAGGCGCTTGCCTTCCTCGGCGAACCATTCGAGGAAGGATGCGGCGTAGGCCACCTCACCCCGCGCCTCGGCCAGCGGCTTACCCTGTTCGGCGGTCATGATCCGCGCCAGGTCTTCCTGATTCTCCAGCATCAGTTCGTACCACCGCCGCAGGCCCGCAGCGCGCTCCTTCGCGGTCAGCGCGCGCCAGGCCGGCTGGGCTGCCTGCGCGGCTTCGATGGCGCGGCGGGTTTCACCACGGCCCATGTTCGGCACGGCGCCGATCAGCTCGCCGGTGGCCGGGTTGAAGATCTCGGTGCGCGCGCCACTGTCGGCCTCGCACCATTCACCGTTGAGATAGGCCGTTTGGCGCAACAGATGGGGTTGCCCAAGTTGCAGAGTCATGTGCGTATTCCGTCAGGCAGGTTGTTGGGTGCGCAGCTTCTCGGCGCGGCCTCGCAGCCACTCCAGGGTCAGCAGCAGAGCGATGGAGAAGCCGATCAGCAACGTCGCCGCGGCGGCGATGGTCGGGCTGAGGTTCTCGCGGATGCCGCTGAACATCTGCCGTGGCAGGGTGATCTGCTCGGGGCCGGCGAGGAACAGCGTCACCACCACTTCATCGAACGAGGTGGCGAAGGCGAACAGCGCGCCGGAAATCACCCCCGGTGCGATCAGCGGCAGGGTCACCCGGAAGAACGCCGTCAGCGGCGAGGCGCCGAGACTGGCCGCAGCGCGCACCAGGTTGTAGTTGAAGCCCTGCAGCGTCGCCGACACCGTGATGATCACGAACGGCACGCCGAGCACCGCGTGCACCAGGATCAGCGACAGGTAGCTGTTGCCCATGCCCAGCGGTGCGAAGAACAGGTAGCTGGCGACACCGATGATCACCACCGGCACCACCATCGGCGAGATCAGCACTGTCATCAGCAGCGCCTTGCCGCGGAACTCCGCGCGGGTCAGGCCGACCGCCGCCAGGGTGCCAAGGACCACGGCGAGCAAGGTCGCGGCTGGCGCGATGAGCAGGCTGTTCTTCAGCGAGCGCATCCAGTCCGCCGAGGTGAACAGCGCCTCGTACCAGCGCAACGAGAACCCCTGCAGCGGATAGACCAGGAACGAGCCGGAGTTGAACGACAGCGGCACGATGACCAGCACCGGCACGATCAGAAACAGCAGCACCAGCGCGCAGAGGATGCGCAGCGCGTAGTACCAGGCCCGTTCGACGGGCGACATGTAGGGGCTCAGCATGAACGGTTCTCCTGGCCGGCATGAAGACTCTGAAAAGGCGGCCGCGCCGCGACGTGCGTCATCTCAACCCAGCCGCAGGCGACTGGCACCGACCAGCCAGCTGTAGATGACGTACAGCAGCATGGTGGCGAGCAGCAGCAGGCCGCCCAGCGCCGTGGCCATGCCCCAGTTGATGGTGGTGTTGGTATAGAAGGCGACGAAATAGCTGACCATCTGGTCGTTCGGGCTGCCGAGCAGCGCCGGGGTGATGTAGTAGCCGATGGCGATGATGAACACCAGCAGGCTGCCGGCACCGACCCCGGCCAGCGTCTGCGGGAAGTACACCCGCCAGAAGCTGGCGAACGGGTGACAGCCCAGCGAGACCGCCGCACGCATGTAGCTCGGCGAGATGTTCTTCATCACGCTGTAGATCGGCAGGATCATGAACGGCAGCAGGATGTGCACCATGGCGATGTACACACCGGTGCGGTTGAACACCAGCTGCAGCGGCTCGTCGATCAGGCCCATCTTGAGCAGCGCGCCGTTGATCAGCCCGCCCGACTGCAGCAGCACGATCCACGCGGCGACGCGCACCAGAATCGAGGTCCAGAACGGCAGCAGCACCAGGATCATCAGCAGGTTGCTCTGCCGCGCCGGCAGGTTGGCCAACAGATAGGCCAGCGGATAGGCCAGCAGCAGGCAGACCACCGTGATCACCAGGCCCATCCAGAAGGTCCGGGCAAAGATGTCCAGATACACCGCCTGATCCGGCGAGACCTTGGCCAGTTCACCCAGCTCGTCAATGCGGTGATCCAGCGCCGCCAGCAGGTAATAACCGGTCACCGCACTGTCGTTACGCTGGATGATCTGCCAGAACGCCGGATCGCCCCAGCGCTCGTCGAGCGACTCCAGCGCCTCCTGATACGACGCGGGCGTCTCGCGGAACGGCAGCGCTCGCGCGGTCTTGGTCAGCAGGCTGCGGTAGCCGGCCAGCTCCATGTTCAGCCGCTTGGACAGATCGCCCAGGGTTTGCTCGCGACGCGCCTGATAGAGATCCTCGGCCAATGCCTGGTAGGCGGGTTCCGCCGGCAGTCCGCGACCATCCCATGCGGCCAGCGCCTCCAGCGTGCGTGGCAGCGTGTTCACCACCTCCGGATTCTCGACGCTGCGCCAGAGCAGCGAGGCGATGGGCACCAGAAAGGTCAGCAGCACGAACAGCAGCAGCGGCAGGATCAGCGCCTGCGACTTGAGCTTGTTCACCCGCTCGGCCCGTGCCAGTCGCTGTTTCAGATTGGGCTCGGCGATCTCGTTCGCCGGCAGGGATATTGCTGTGGCCATGAAGACTCCGCGATTCGTTCCGATGGCTGGGACCGGCCCCGCCAGTGCGGCGGGGCTCCAGGGTCAGCGTGCTGCCCAGGCGTTGAAACGCTGTTCGAGCTGTTCGCCGTAGTCGGCCCAGAAGGTCACGTCCATCGCCACCTGGTCGGCAATGTTCTCCGGCGCGGTGGGCATCTGCGCCAGGCGCTTTTCATCCAGCAGCGACACGGCCTGGGTGTTCGCCGGGCCATAGGCGATGTTCTCGGCATAGGCCTTCTGCTGCTGCGGCTCGACGGTGAAGGCGATGAACTTGCGTGCCTGCTCCTGACTCTTGGCACCCTTTGGGATGGCCCAGGAATCGAAGTCGTAGATGCCGCCGTTCCAGACGATCTGCAGGTTGCTCTCGTTCTGCACGGCAGCGATGCGGCCGTTGTAGGCGCTGCTCATCACCACGTCGCCGGAGGCGAGGAACTGCGGCGGCTGCGCGCCGGCTTCCCACCACTGGATATGCGGCTTGAGCTGATCGAGCTTCCTGAAGGCGCGGTTCTGGCCGTCCTTGGTGGCCAGCACCTGATAGACCTCCTTGGCCGGCACACCATCGGCCATCAGCGCAAATTCCAGGGTGTACTTGGCACCCTTGCGCAGGCCGCGCTTGCCGGGGAATTTCTCGGTATCCCAGAAATCCGCCCAGCTGGCCGGCGCGCTTTTCAGCTTGTCGGCGTTGTAGGCCAGCACCGTCGACCAGACGAAGAAGCCCACACCGCAGGGCTGGATCGCGCCTTCAACGAAGTCGTCCGGATTGCCGACGATGGCCGGGTCGAGCTCCTCGAACAGCCCTTCGTCGCAACCACGGGACAGCTCCGGCGACTCCACTTCCACCAGGTTCCACGACACGCTGTTGGTGTCGACCATCGCCTTGACCTTGGCCATTTCGCCGTTGTATTCGCCGGCGACGATGCGGCCGTGACCGGCGGCTTCCCAGGGCTGATAGAAGGCCTTGACCTGGGCCTGCTTGTTGGCGCCGCCGAAGCTCACCGCGGTGAGGCTGTTGGCAGTGGCTTGACCGGCGCAGACGAGCCCGAGCGCCAGCGCGGACAGTTTCAGGTAGTTGCTCATGACAGTTCGCTCCTTGATGCAGTTGTTTGGGTTTCTTGTTCGCTTCGCTTCAAGCCGCCTGCAGTGGATCGAGCGCGCGAACGTGCTCGACATGCCAGCCGATCGGCACCACGTCACCGACCCGCAGGGCGCTGTCGAACTCGGCGATCGGCTGCTTGACGAAGAAGTCGTTGACCCCGCATACCTCGAGACGGATACGGATGTGGTCGCCCAGGTAGATGAACTCGGCAACGCGCCCGGTGAAGCGGTTCGGGCAGTTGGCACTGGCGCCGTTGAGCAGCACCCGCTCCGGGCGGATCGACAGGCTGACCGGCGACCCCGTCGCGCCGACGTTGACGGCCAGCGCCTCGACGGTCTCGCCGCGGCCGAGCTTGACCGTGCAGCTATCGCCACGGCGGTCGAGCAGATGCGCCGGCAGGCGGTTGTTCTCGCCAAGGAAGTTGGCGACGAAGGTGTTCACCGGCTTTTCGTACAGGGTGCGCGGGTCTTCGATCTGCTGGATCTGGCCCTGATGGAACACCGCCACCCGATCGGACATGGTCAGCGCCTCGCCCTGGTCGTGGGTGACGTACACCACGGTGACGCCGAGGCGCTCGTGCAGGTGCTTGATCTCCATCTGCATCTGCTCGCGCAGCTGCTTGTCCAGCGCGCCCAGCGGTTCGTCCATCAGCACCAGCTGCGGCTCGAACACCAGCGCGCGGGCGAGCGCCACGCGCTGCTGCTGGCCACCGGAAAGCTGCGCCGGATAGCGGTTGCGAAAGCCCTCCAGCTGGACCATCGCCAGCGCGCGCTTGACCCGCTCCTTGATGTCCGGCTTGGCCATGCCGCGCACGCTGAGCGGGAACGCCAGGTTTTCCGACACGGTCATGTGCGGGAACAGCGCGTAGTTCTGAAACACCATGCCCATGTCGCGCTTGTGCGGCGGCACGTTGTTGATCGCCCGGCCATTGAGGAGAATCTCCCCCGCGGTGGGCGTCTCGAAACCGGCCAGCATCATCAGGCTGGTGGTCTTGCCCGAGCCGGACGGCCCGAGCAGGGTGAGGAATTCGCCGCGGCGGATATCCAGGTTCAGATCCCTGACGATCAGCGACTCGCCGTCATAACTCTTCTGGACGCCGCGAAAGCTCACCAGGATATCGTTCGTCGTTGACTCGACCATGCTGCTGCACCTGCCTAACCGTTGAACCGTGGCCACAGCGTAGAAGCGCAGCGGCGGCGGAAAAATCGGTGCAGCGGAGCGATTGCCCTAGGCGTGCAGGAGAGTCGCGTGTAGGGAACGCCCTACAGACGGGTCGGCGGGCGGGAGCTCAGACCAGCTTGTGCTCCATGGCGTAGCGCACCAGGTCGGCCACGGAATGCGCGGCCAGCTTCTGCATCAGGCGGGCCTTGTGGGTGCTGATTGTCTTGCTGCTCAGGGCCAGCTTGCCGGCGATGTCGTTTACCGAATCGCCCTGCACCAGGCGTTCGAACACCGAGTACTCGCGCTCGGAAAGCAATGCATGGGGCGGCCGCGAATCGGTCAGACCGACCTCGAAGACCATGCGGTCGGCCAGTGCCGGATCGATGTAGCGCCCGCCACCGGCCACCTTGCGCAAGGCAGTCAGCAGCAGCGCCGGCTCGCTGTCCTTGGTCGCGTAGCCGGCGGCACCTATCTTCAGTGCCCGCGCCGCCATCTGCGCTTCGTCGTGCATCGACAGCACCAGCACAGCCGGCGGCTGGCTCAGCGCGCGAATCCGTGGGATCGCCTCGAGGCCGTTGACGCCGGGCATGGAAAGGTCCAGCAGCACCACGTCGCAGCTGACCTGGCGCAGCTGGTCGAGCAGCTGCTGGCCGTTGGCGGCCTCGCCGACCACCTGCATGTCGCGCGCCATACCGATCAACTGTTTGATGCCCTCACGGACGATGGTGTGATCCTCGGCGACCATGACCCTGATCATGACGGCAGTGCTCCAGTGCTTGCAGGTGAAGGAAGTGGCAGGGGGTCCAGCGGGACCCGCGCCGTGATGGTAGTGCCCTCGCCGGGCTGGCTGTCGATGCAGAGCTGGCCGCCGAGCATCTGGATGCGCTCGCGCATGCCCACCAGGCCGAACGAGCTGCCCGCGCTGCGCGCCGCGTCGGCGAAGCCACAGCCGTCATCGCTGACACGCAGGCAGAGCAGGTCGCCCTCGAGCTGCAGCTGCACGCTGACCGTTTGTGCGCGGGCATGGCGCATCACGTTGGTCAATGACTCCTGAAGGATACGGAACAGGCCGATGGCCTTGGCATTGCCCAGCGCGGGCGGACACTCGGGCACCTCGACCAGGCAGGCCACGCCGCTGCGTTCCTCGAAGCGCCGCGCCTGCCACTCCACCGCAGAAGCAATGCCGGCGTCGAGGATCGGCGGGCGTAGCGCCGTTGCCACGTCGCGCACCCGCTGGAACAGCTGGGCGATCAGCCGCTTCATGCTGTCCAGGCGCTGCGCCAGCGCCGGATCGAGCTCGGCGAAGCCCAGCTCGCACATCGAGGTCTCGAGCTTCAGCACGGTCAGCACCTGGCCCAGCTCGTCATGCACCTCGCGCGCGATGTGCGCCTTCTCCTCCTCGCGCACCGTCTCCAGGTGCGCGGCCAGCTGGCGCAATTGCGCGCGCGAGGCATCCAGCTCCAGCTCGATGCGCTTGTTCTCGGTGATGTCCCAGACGATACCGTCCCACACCTGGCGGCCATCCGGCTGGCCGCGCACGGAGGCGCGGATATCGGCCCAGCGCACCTCGCCATCGCGATTGAGAATGCGCCCCTGCCAGCGCCAGTCCTGGCTTTTCTCCAGCGCCAGCTGCTGGCTGGCCCAGTAGCCGGCCTCGTCATCGGCGTGCACCAGGCTGCGGATGCCCTGCCCCGGCTGCAACAGGCGCTCGGCGGAGTAGCCCACCAGGCGCTGGCTGGCTTCGCTGATATAGGCGACCCGAACCGGCGCCTGCGGCCCGTCGCGCTCCAGGCGAAACACCAAGCCCGGCACGTTGCCCGCCATGGCCTTCAGGCGCGCCTCGCTCTCCTGCAGTTGGGCGCTGGCGCGGCGGCGCTCGGTGATGTCGGCGAGAAAGACCACCAGGTATTCGCGGCTGCCGAAGCGCAGGAAGCTGTAGGTGACCGCCGCCGGAAAGCGCTGGCCGTCGGCGCGCTGCCACTCGCATTCATGCACCTGGCGGTCGTCTTCGCCCGTGCGCGCGGCCCGCCAACGCGCCAGCCAGGCATCCATGCCCAGCGCCGGGTCGAAGGTTTCCAGCGGCAGGTCGAGCAAGCCACCGGACGAATGCCCGAGCAGCAGTTCGGCGGCCTGATTGGCGTAGCGCACTCGGCTGTCCCAGTTGAGCCAGAGGATGCCGACAGTGCTGTGATCGAGACAGAACTGCGTCAACCGCTGCGCTTCCTCGGCCGCCTCGCGCAGCTCGATGTCACGGCGGGCGGTCTTCAATCGACTTTCCAGCAGGCCGTGCTGGCGCCGTTGCCAGGCCAGCATCAGCAGGCAGGCCAGCAGCAGGACGCCGAGCAGCAGGCTGAGACTGCGCCAGTAACTGACCTCGCGACCGAGGTCGATGCTGCGGGTCTTGAGCCACTGCTCCTGCAGCTGACTGAATTCCCGCGCCGGAAACTGCCGTATCGCCGCCTCGAGCACGGCAGCGAGTTCGGGGCTGTCACGCCGCGAGGCGATACGCAGCAGCTGCGGGTTGCCCAGATCACCAACCACCGCCAGCGAGTCGTACTCCACCTGCTGCGACAGGCGGCCGAACACCGGCTCGTCGATGACGGCATAACTGGCCTTGGCTTCCAGCACCTGACGCAGCGCATCGGCCTGGCTGGTCGCGGTCAGCACGGTGATATTGGGATAGTTGCTGGCGAGGAACTCGGTAATCGGGCCCGGCCCGACGGCGGCAACCAGTTCGCGAGGGTGCAGGTACTCCAGATCGATGGCACGCGGACCGCCACGGTCACCGACGAGCAAGCGCGGAATGCGCAGGAAGGGATCGCTGTAACGCCACAGGCGCAGGCCAGCCGGCGTCTGGCGCAAGCCCGGAGCCACATCGATGAGGCCTTCGCGCGCGGCCTTCTCCAGCGCGTCTTCGTCAGCGAAGCGGCGCCATTGCAGGCGCACGCCGAGGTCATCTGCCAGATGCTCCATCAGCTGCACATGAAAGCCTGACAGGCGCCGCTGGCGCTGGTCATATTCGGCGTAGGGAGCGCCCATCACCACCCCGACGCGCCACTCCGGATGCTGCTCCAGCCAGGCACGACTGTCGTCCTCAAGCGTCACGGCACCGGCGGTAAAAGACAGCACCAGTCCAATGAGAAGAAGGAAACGCAGGGTTAAGGCGAGCATATATTCACGCAATTGATGGGCGTGCCGACACGCTGTTGTAATGCATAACCCCTGCCGGCGCCAGCGTGGTGCCGACACCCATAGCGGAGACAAACCATGCGTCGCTTGCCTGCTCTAGTGCTTTTGTTCGGCGTCGCGCTTGGCGGCGGCGTGCCGTACATGGCCGCGGCGCAGGAACCAGAGACGCCGCAGGAAGCACCGGCGGACGAGCCAGCCGCAACGCCACGTCCATCACCACAAACACGCGGCGCGGCGCTGGCCGAAGGGCTGCAACGACAGCTCGACGCCGCAGCCCAGCTGCAGCTGGGCGACGAGGACAAGTTCCTCGCGCTCTGGCAGCCGGCCAACACTCCAAAGGCCCGTGGCGTGCTCGTCATCGTGCCAAGCGAAGGCGAAACCGCCGATTGGCCACGCGCAGTCGGACCGCTACGACGCGGCCTTCCCGAGCACGGCTGGCACACCCTGAGCCTGACGCCCACGGACTCGACGTTGAGCCCTGGCCCGCGCCCGCCAGTGACCGAAGCCCCGACTGCGGAAGAAAAGTCCGACACGGAGAAAGGCGCCGAGCCTGACGCCAGCGATGCCCAAGCCGCGGCACAAACGACTTCGGCAGGCTACTTGCCCGAGCAGACGGCAGCCACGGACAACGACGACTCGACGCCGCCACAAGCCGAGCAGGACACCCCGCCGCCAACGGATGCCGAGCGCATGCTGGCGCGCCTGCATGCTGCCATCGAGCATGCGCGCACACTGCAGGCGCCCATGATCGTTCTGCTCGGCCATGGCACCGGTGCCTACTGGGCGAGCCAGTACCTGGCGCAGCGTCAGCCAAAGGATGTCGGGCAAATCGTGGTGATCGATCCGCGCGCGCCGTTGCAGGCGGAACAGCCGCTGGAGAGCCTTTTCGCGGCGTTGCCAGTGGGCATTGGCGACTTCTATACCAGTACCCGTGCAGCTGCGAAACAGCAGGCGCTGCAACGACGCAATGCGGCGCGTCGTGCCGGGCATCCGGATTATCGACAGGTCGCCCTGCCGAACCTGGGTGGCGGTCGCGACGCCGATCAGGAGCAGCTGGTGCGCCGGGTGCGCGGCTGGCTCGAGCGCAAGCCGGTGCGCTGACCGGCTCAGCGAAAACCGCGGCGCTCGCGAATCAACGCATAGGCGCTGTGCAGCTCGCGGGTGCGCTCGGTCGCTTCGCGAACTTGCGCCGGGCTCGCTCCCGCGCCAGCCTGCTTGTCCGGGTGATGCTTGCTCAGCAGGCGGCGATACGCCCGTTTGATCAACTGCGGGTCGCTGTCCTGACGCACGCCCAGTAGCTGCAGGGCCTGCTCGTAGGCTCCACCGCGCCCGGCTGGCGCTTCGTTGCGCCGCGCCGCGCCCTGATCGAGCGCCGCCACTTCGGCAGCATTCCAACCCAGCCACTTGCCCCAGAGCAGCACCAGTTCATGCTCACGTGCGCCCATGCTTCCCTGGGCTCGGGCCATGCGCCAACAGGCCTGGATCAGGCGCCGCCCCTCCTCACGCTGCCCACGTAGCCGCTGCAGGGTCACGCGCAAGCCATCGCCGCTGGCCTTGCCGCGATTGAACGCGGCGATGGCCCGCTGCTGCCCCGACGCATCGAGGCTCTGGCGGCGCATCTCCTCGCGTGCCGCCTGGATATGCGCAGGACTGACCCGCCCGCCACTTTTGGCCAGGCGCCCGAGCAGAAAGAACAGCAGCTCATTGCCCTTCAGCGCCGATTTGCCAGCCAGGCGCTCACGCAAGCTGGCCCATGAATCTAGGCCCAGGCGACGATCGACTACCTGCCCCAGCAGACCACCGAGCAGCGCACCAGGGATGCTGGCGAGCAACCAGCCGATCAACAGCCCCAACAGGGTGATGGGCCAGAACATCTCAGCGCCGAGCCTCGAGTATCCGCTCGACATCCGCCAGCCGCTCGTGCGTACCCACGTCCACCCAGGATCCACCGAAACGCTCGCCGCTCACTCGCTCAGCAACCATGGCACGCCGCAGCAGGGGCGCGAGCTTGAACGCACCCGCCTGACAGCCCTCGAACAAGGCCGGATGCAGCACCGAGATGCCGCTGTAGGTCAGCGCCTCGCCCTCCCCTTCGGCTGTCGCGACACGCTCGGCGGCCAGGCGGAAATCGCCGCCGGGGTTGTGAGGCGGATTGTCGACCAACACCAGGTGGGCCAGCCCATCGAGCGGTTTGCGTAGCCGGGCGAAATCGTAGTCGGTCCAGATATCGCCGTTGACCACCAGGAATGGCTCATCGCCAAGCAGGCCCAGAGCCCGGTGGATTCCGCCGCCGGTCTCCAGCGGCTCGCCTTCGGCCGAATAGCGGATCGCCACGCCGAAGCGGCTGCCATCGCCGAGGTAGTCCTCGATCTGCTGGCCGAGCCAGGCATGGTTGATGACGAGTTCGACGAAGCCGGCAGCCGCCAGCGCGCGAACGTGATACTCGATCAGCGGCACGCCGGCGGCGCGCACCAGCGGCTTGGGCGTGTGCAGGGTCAAGGGACGCAGGCGCTCGCCCTTGCCTGCGGCGAGGATCATGGCCTTCATGCCTGCGGCGCCTTTGACAGCTCGGCGATCAGCTGCCGCAACTCGCCCAGCTCCGGCCGCCGCACCAGCACGGCCTCGATATAGGCGAAGAAACGCGGCACATCGGCGAGATAACGGGGCTTGCCGTCGCGATGGCAGATTCGGGCGAAGATGCCGATCACCTTGAGGTGACGTTGCACCCCCATCAGATCGCTGGCGCGCAGGAATTCCTCGAACGACTCGGGCAGCGCCACGCCCGCCGCACGGGCACGGCCCCAATAGGCTTCCAGCCACGCCCGTACCTGCGGCTCGGGCCAGCTGAGGAAGGCGTCCTTGAACAGCGAGGTGATGTCGTAGCTGACCGGGCCGAGCACCGCATCCTGAAAGTCCAGGACGCCAGGGTTGGGCTCACTGATCATCAGGTTGCGCGGCATGTAGTCGCGATGCACCAGAACCCGTGGTTGCGCCAGGGCCGAGTCGATCAGCAGCCGGCAGATGCGCTCCCACGCGCCCTGCTGCGCTTCGCTGAGCGCATGGCCCAGGTGGCGCTGCACGTACCATTCGGGGAACAGCTGCAGCTCACGCCGCAGCAAGGTCTCGTCATAGGCCGGCATCGACTGCGCGACCGGCTGCAGCTGGAACTTGAGCAGCGCCTCGATGGCATCGTCGAACAGCTGATCGGCGTTACCCGCGTCGATCACGTCCAGATAGGTCTGGCGTCCGAGGTCGGTCAGCAGCAGGAAGCCGCGATCCAGATCGGCCGCCAGCACCTGCGGTACATGCACACCGGCTTCGTCCAGCATCTGCGCCACCTTGACGAAGGGACGGCAGTCTTCCTGAGGTGGCGGCGCGTCCATCACGATCAGGCTGCGCTCGCCGCCTTGCCAGCGGAAGTAACGACGAAAACTGGCATCGCTGCTCGCCGCGGTGAGCTCCGCGGTCGGTACTTCGCCCCAGCCGCAACGGGCAAAGAGTTCCGGTAGTTGCTGGTCCAGCCAGGCGCTGAGGTCCAGCAGACGTTGATCTTGATGCGGCATCCAGGGGTCTCCACGGCGCTAGCCGATAGGCGGGTCATGCTTTATTATCCTGCATCTTTCTCAGCCCATCGAGAGGCGTGCGGCCCAGCCGGCCGATGGCTCGCCGCAAGCACGGACCAAAAAACAAGATGGCAGTCAAATACCCCGCGTTTCGTAAAAAATTCCCTCTATTGGTTACTGGCGGTCTGCTTGCATTGCAACCGGTAGCTGTTCCTTTTGTCATCGCCGCCGAACAGTTCGCCTGCCAGCCGGACGCATCCGGTGGCTGGAACTGTGCCTCCAACGCAGCCAGCCCCGCACTGCCACCGCGCCCGACCCATAGCGGCAGCGTCGTGAGCACGACGGGGACAGCCAAGTCAGCCACTGCCAAGACGCAAGAGCCGACCGCCACGACCAAGCTGGTCACCGAGAGCAAGGGCCGCGCGCTGGCCTCGCGCAGCGCCGACTATAGCCATCTGGACTGGGTGCCACGCGATCAGCTGACGCCTGCTCAGCTCGCCGAAACCGGCCCGTACTGCGCAGGCACCTATGTCGAGCCGGACCGTCCAGGCAAATTCGACACCACGCCGATGAGCGAAGCGCCCACCTACGTGTCGGCCAAGGCCACCCGCTACGAGCAGGAGCAGGAGATCGCCACCCTAGCTGGCGATGTGGTCCTGCGCCAGGGCAGCATTCAGGTCGAGGCGGACGAAGCCAGCCTGCACCAGTTGGAGAACCGCGGCGAGCTGACCGGCAACGTGCGCTTTCGCGACCGCGATGCACTGCTGGTCGGCGACCGCGCCGAGATCTTCCTCGACAGCGGCGAAGCCAAGGTGGAGAACGCCGAATACGTGGTGCACTCTGGCAAGGTCCGCGGCAGCGCGCAGTACGCCAAGCGTGAGGAAACCGCAATCATCCGCCTGAAGGACGGCACCTACACCAGCTGCGAGCCGGGCGAGAACAGCTGGCACCTGAAGGGCAACAACGTCACCCTGAACCCGGCTACCGGCTTCGGTTCGGCCACCAACGTGACGCTGCGGGTCAAGGATATTCCGGTGTTCTACACCCCTTATATCCACTTCCCCATCGATGATCGTCGCCAGTCCGGCTTTCTCGCACCGAGCATCGGCTCGTCCAGCGACAACGGCTTCTCGCTGCAGACGCCCTATTACTTCAACTTGGCGCCGAATTTCGACGCCACGTTGTATCCGCATCTGATGACCGACCGCGGCCTGCTGATGGAAGGCGAGTTCCGCTACCTGACGCGCAGCAGCGAGGGCCAGTTCGGCGCCGCCTACCTGGACGACAGCAACGACGACCGCAAGCTGCAGTCCGAGTACGAGGACCAGCGCTGGATGTACAGCTGGCAAAACCGTACTGGTCTGGATTCGCGCTGGCTCGCCGAGGTGGACTACACCGATATCAGCGATCCTTACTACTTCCAGGATCTGGATACCAACCTCAACATCGACCAACCTGATCATCTCGATCAGCGCGGCACACTCTCCTACCGCGGCGACACCTATACCGCGCGCTTGAACATGCACGCCTATGAGCGTGCCACAGTGGCCGACATCACGCCGTACGAGCGCCTGCCGCAGCTGACCCTGGACGGACGCCTGCCCTTCCAGCCGGGCGGCTTGAACTTCGCCTACAAGACCGAGTTCGTCAGCTTCCAACGCAGCCTGCGTGACGGCAACTTCATCAACGAAGATGGCAATCCGGAGCAGTGGTATGACGATCGCCTGCGTGGCCTGACCCGTGCGGAAGGCGAACGCCTGCACCTTGAGCCTGGCGTCAGCCTGCCGCTGAACTGGTCCTGGGGCTTCCTCAAGCCTTCGCTGAAATATGCCTACACCCAATACGACCTGGACCTGGACAGCCGGGGCCAGAGCACACTGGCAAGCTACGAATCGTTCGACAGCAGCCAGAACCGCAGCGTGCCGATTCTCAGCGTTGACAGCGGCCTGTACTTCGACCGCGACACCCAGTGGTTCGGCAAAGACTATCGCCAGACTCTCGAGCCGCGCCTGTTCTATCTCTACGTACCGGAGGAAGATCAGGACGATATCCCGATCTTCGATACCAGCGAGAGCAGCTTCAGTTATTCCTCTCTGTGGCGCGAAAATCGCTTCTCCGGCAAGGATCGCATCGGCGACGCCAATCAGGTTTCGCTCGGTGTCACCAGCCGCTGGGTCGAGCCCAACGGCTTCGAGCGCCAGCGCTTCAGCATCGGCCAGGCATTCTATTTCGAGGACCGCAAGGTACAGCTGCGCGGCATCGACTATCGCGAGCGCGCCAGCGCCACCTCCGACGTGTCGCCGTACGCGCTGGAATACATGTACCGCTACAACCGCGACTGGCGCTTCACCTCGACCTTCAACTGGGATCCGGACAGCCACAGCACCCGCTCCGGCAGCGCCATGTGGCATTACCAGCCGGCCGACAACCCGGGCAAGATCGTCAACCTCGGCTATCGCTATCGCAACGACACCATGCGTTTCGACCAGGCGACCGGCGAATGGACCTATGGCGGCGATTACGGCACGCCAGGCACCCCGGAGTACATCAAGGATTACTACAAGATCAACCAGCACGACTTCTCGGTCATCTGGCCGGTGGTCCCGCAATGGAGCGTCATTGCCCGCTGGCAGCATGACTACAGCCGCAGCCGCACACTGGAAGCCTTCGGTGGCTTCGAGTACGACAGCTGCTGCTGGAAGCTGCGCCTGATCAATCGCTACTGGATCGACTACGACGAGACCAGCCTCAACCCCGAACGCAACGACGAGCCCGACCGCGGCATTTTCCTGCAGATCGTCCTCAAGGGACTCGGCGGCGTAGTCGGCAATGCGACTGAAACTTTCCTCGACGAAGGCATCCAAGGCTACCGTGAACGTGAAGATCAAGCTTTCTGAAGTACTGCGCCCGCTCGCGCTCGGCGCACTGCTGCTGAGCGGTGCGACCCTCGCGCCTGCGGCCCTCGCCCAGGTTCAACCACTGGATCGCGTGGTGGCGATCGTCGATAACGACGTCATCATGCAAAGCCAACTGGATCAGCGCATGCGCGAAGTCCAGCAGACCATCGAAAAGCGCGGCGCCGATGCGCCGCCGACCGACGTCCTGCAGCAGCAGGTGCTTGAGCGCCTGATCACCGAGAACCTGCAGTTGCAGATCGGTGAGCGCTCCGGCATCCGCATCTCCGACGAAGAACTCAACCAGGCCATGGGCACCATCGCCCAGCGCAACAACATGTCACTGGAGCAGTTCCGCGAGGCGCTGACCCGTGATGGCCTGAGCCTGGAAACCGCCCGCGAGCAGATCCGCCGCGAGATGATCATCAGCCGCGTGCGCCAGCGTCGCGTTGCCGAACGCATCCAGGTGTCCAACCAGGAAGTGCAGAACTTCCTCGCCTCGGACCTCGGCAAGCTGCAGCTGTCGGAGGAGTACCACCTCGCCAACATCCTGATTCCGGTTCCGGAATCTGCTGATGCCGCCACCATCCAGGCAGCCGAACGCACTGCAATGGATACCTATCAGCAGCTGCAGCAGGGCGCCGATTTCGCTCGCCTGGCCGTATCCCGCTCGGCCAGCGAGAACGCTCTCGAGGGCGGCGACATGGGCTGGCGCAAAGCGGCTCAGCTGCCACCGCCGTTCGACACCGCGGTTCAGGAGCTGGCGGTCGGCGAAGTGACCCAACCGGTGCGCACGCCGCCAGGCTTCATCATGGTCAAGCTGCTGGACAAGCGTGGTGGCGAAACCCAGGTACGCGACGAAGTGCATGTCCGCCACATCCTGATCAAGCCGAGCGCGATCCGTAGCGAAGAAGAAGCACGCCTGCTGGTGCAGCGCCTGCGTGACCGCATCGAGGCCGGCGAGGATTTCGCCGAGCTGGCCAAGAGCTTCTCCGAAGACCCGGGCTCGGCGCTCAACGGCGGCGACCTGAACTGGATCGACCCGGCTTCTCTGGTACCCGAGTTCCGCGAAGTCATGGCAGATACCGCCAGTGGCGAGTTGTCCCAGGCGTTCAAGTCGCCCTATGGCTGGCACATCCTGGAGGTGCTCGGCCGCCGCGCGACCGACACCAGCGAGCAGTTCCGCGAGCAACAGGCGCTGAGCCTGCTGCGCAACCGCAAGTACGATGAAGAACTGCAGGCCTGGCTGCGCCAGATCCGCGACGAGGCCTACGTCGAGATCAAGCTCTAAACTGCACGCTGCACCTAAGAGCAACAGGAAGGCGGGGTGATGACCGAAGGGTCGCCACCCCGTTTTCATTTCCGGCGGATCACCGCCAGATGCCTAGCGGAGAATTTCGATGTCCACGTCCCGCTCCTTCGTTCTGACCCCCGGCGAACCGGCCGGCATCGGCCCGGATCTGTGCCTGTTGCTGGCACGCCAGGCGCAACCGCAGCCACTGGTAGCCATCGCCAGCCGCGCGCTGCTGGCCGAGCGCGCTGTACAGCTTGGACTGCACATCGAACTGCGCGATGCCGGACCGCAGAACTGGCCAGGCCACCCCGCGCCTGCCAACTGTCTGTACGTATGGGACACACCGCTCGCCACCACAGTGACGGCCGGCCAGCTCGACCCGCGCAATGCCCACTATGTGCTGGAGACGTTGACCCGCGCCGGACGCGGCTGTCTGGACGGCAGTTTCGCCGGCATGATCACCGCCCCCGTGCACAAAGGCGTGATCAACGAAGCCGGTGTCGCCTTCTCCGGGCATACGGAATTTCTCGCGGAGCTGACCCACACCGAACAGGTGGTAATGATGCTCGCCACGCGCGGCCTGCGTGTGGCGCTGGTGACCACCCACCTGCCGCTCAGGGATGTCGCCGATGCGATCACCGCCGAGCGTCTGCAGCGGGTCACGCGCATCCTGCACGCGGACCTGGTGAGCAAGTTCGGTATCGCCCGCCCGCGCATTCTGGTCTGTGGCCTGAATCCCCATGCCGGGGAAGGCGGCCACCTGGGGCGCGAGGAAATCGAAGTCATCGAGCCGACGCTGGCGGGTCTGCGCGAGGAGGGCATCGAGCTGATCGGCCCACTGCCAGCCGACACGTTGTTCACCCCCAAGCACCTCGAACACTGCGATGCAGTGCTGGCGATGTATCACGATCAGGGCCTGCCTGTGCTCAAGTACAAGGGCTTTGGCGCAGCGGTCAACGTCACCCTCGGCCTGCCGATCGTACGCACCTCCGTCGACCACGGCACCGCGCTGGACCTGGCCGGGACCGGCCGCGTCGACATCGGCAGCCTGCAGGTCGCGCTGGAAACGGCCTACCAGATGTCGGGCGCAGCTTAGGAAGCCGGTCCACCCCGGCATCCGTCTCGCAATGGGTGCCGGCCCGGCGACTCAGCTGGTAAGCTTCGCTCCTTTCATTTTTCGCTTTACGCTCTTGCTTGACGCTTGCGGCTTGAAGCCTGGAGCTGCCTTCATGTCCGACTACCAACACCGCGCGCGCAAACGCTTCGGCCAGAACTTCCTGCACGACGCCGGCGTGATCCACCGCATTCTGCGGGCGATCCACGCCAAGCCGGGTGAGCGACTGGTGGAGATCGGTCCCGGGCAGGGTGCCCTCACCGAGGGGTTGCTCGACAGCGGCGCCCATCTGGATGTGGTCGAGCTCGATCTCGACCTGATCCCGATTCTCCAGAGCCGCTTCGCCGAGCGAAGCAATTTCGCCCTGCACCAGGGCGATGCGCTGAAATTCGACTTCGCCCAGCTCAGCCGCGAGCCAGCCAGCCTGCGTATCGTCGGCAACCTGCCCTACAACATTTCCACGCCGTTGATCTTCCACCTGCTCGAGCACGCCGGCCTGATCCGCGACATGCACTTCATGCTGCAAAAGGAAGTGGTCGAGCGGCTGGCCGCGCAACCTGGCGGCGGTGATTGGGGGCGGCTGTCGATCATGGTGCAGTATCACTGCCGGGTGGAGCATCTGTTCAACGTCGGCCCGGGTGCCTTCAACCCGGCACCGAAGGTCGATTCGGCGATCGTTCGCCTGGTGCCGCACGAGACGCTGCCTCATCCGGCGCGCGATCACCGCCAGCTCGAGCGCGTCGTTCGCGAGGCGTTCAATCAAAGGCGCAAGACCCTGCGCAACACCCTCAAGGGCCTGCTGGATGGCGAAGCCATCGAGGCAGCGGGCGTAGATGGCAGTCTGCGCCCCGAACAGCTGGACCTGGCGGCCTTCGTCCGCCTTTCCGATCAACTGACCGAGCGCAGCTAGGGCATCCGCCCTGGCGCCTCCCGCGAGCTGACCATGACCGAAGACCCACGCTACCGCATCGACGTCAGCGTCACGCCCCGCTATCTGGCCGCGCAATCCGAGCCGGAACAAAACCGCTATGCCTTTGCCTACACCGTAACCATCGAGAACAAAGGCGAGGTGGCGGCGCAGCTGCTGTCGCGACACTGGATCATCACCGACGGCGACGGCCACGTGCAGGAAGTGCGTGGCGCCGGCGTCATCGGCGAACAACCGTTGATCGCACCGGGCGAGCACCACGTCTACACCAGCGGAACGTTGCTGCCGACCTGTGTCGGCAGCATGCAGGGCAGCTATCAGATGGTGGCCGAGGACGGTCACAGCTTCGATGCCGTCATCGCACCGTTCCGCCTTGCCGTACCCGGAGCATTGCATTGACGACCTATGCCGTCGGCGACCTGCAGGGTTGCCTCGAACCCCTGACCTGCCTTCTGGAGCGGGTCGACTTCAGCCCCTCGCGGGATTGTCTGTGGCTGGCCGGTGATCTGGTCAACCGCGGGCCGCAGTCGCTGGAAGCCCTGCGTTTCGTGCGCGACCTCGAATCCTCCGCGATCACCGTGCTGGGCAACCACGACCTGCACCTGCTGGCGGTGGCCCATAACATCGAGCGCATGCGCAAGTCCGACACCCTGCAGGCGATCCTCGACGCTCCGGATCGCACCGACCTGATCGACTGGTTGCGCCAGCAGAAACTCATTCACTATGACGCCGAACGGCATACCGCCATGGTGCACGCCGGCATCCCGCCGCAGTGGTCGCTGGAAAAGGCCCTGCGTCGCGCCGCCGAGGTTGAGCAGGCGCTGCAGGACGACGCATTGCTGCTGCCCTTCCTCGACGGCATGTATGGCAACCAGCCGGCGAAGTGGAACAAGGAGCTGCACGGAGTGCCGCGCCTGCGCCTGATCACGAACTACTTCACCCGCATGCGCTTCTGCAAGGCCGACGGCACGCTCGACCTGGACGCCAAGGAAGGTGCCGACAGCGCGCCAGCCGGCTACGCGCCCTGGTTCAGTCACGCCAGCCGCAAGACCCGCAACGTCAAGCTGATCTTCGGCCACTGGGCCGCACTGGAAGGCCAGTGCGACGAGCCGAACGTCTTCGCGCTGGACACCGGCTGCGTCTGGGGCAACGCCATGACCCTGATGAACCTCGACAGCGGCGAAATGCATCGCTGCGAATGCGAACACGGGAAACCCGCATGACCGACTTCAAACGCATCCCGCCGGAACAGGCCCACGCCATGCGCAATGCAGGCGCGGTCATCGTCGATATCCGCGACCCGCACAGCTTTGCCAACGGCCATATCAGCGGCTCGCGGCACCTGGACAACCATTCGCTGCCGGACTTCATCGCTGCGGCCGACCTCGACCATCCACTGATCGTTACCTGCTATCACGGCCACTCCAGCCAGAGCGCCGCCGCCTACCTGGTCAACCAAGGCTTCTCCGAGGTCTACAGCCTCGACGGTGGCTTCGAGCTCTGGCGCCATACCTACCCCAGCGACGTCGAGCACGACGAACAACAGTAAAAAATTATTTCGCCTCAACGCCGCGTCATCCGCGGCCCAGACGCTGTTGTCAGCCGAACGGCAGCGCCGAAAACCCCTCGCGCACCTTGACCTTGCCGAATCCGAACTATCCTTGAGTTCAGGCCATCCAAATAAACGAAGCCGGGAAACGGCTGACGGAATTCAGGGTTTCGACCATTAGGTGTTCGGGGGAACTCCACTGGCCGCCACTTCGGCCGTGCTCCAGAGTGCCTGATGACGCGCCTATTCGTGCATCGATCGAGGTGAAGTCATGAGCATTTTCAGCCACTTCCAGCAACGTTTCGAAGCGACCCGCCAGGAGGAATATTCACTCCAGGAATACCTCGATCTGTGCAAGGCGGACCCACGAACCTACGCCAGCGCAGCCGAGCGCCTGCTGATGGCGATCGGCGAGCCCGAACTGGTGGACACTTCCACCGACGCACGACTGTCGCGCATCTTCTCCAACAAGGTGATCCGCCGTTATCCGGCCTTCGAGGATTTCCATGGCATGGAGGAATGCATCGACCAGATCGTCTCCTACTTCCGCCACGCCGCACAGGGCCTGGAAGAGAAGAAGCAGATCCTCTATCTCCTCGGCCCGGTGGGTGGCGGTAAGTCGTCGCTGGCCGAAAAGCTCAAGCAACTGATGGAACGCGTGCCCTTCTACGCCATCAAGGGCTCGCCGGTCTTCGAATCGCCGTTGGGGCTGTTCAACCCGGTGGAGGACGCGCAGATCCTCGAGGAGGACTACGGCATCCCGCCGCGCTACCTGAACTCGATCATGTCGCCCTGGGCCACCAAGCGCCTGCAGGAATTCGGCGGCGACATTTCCAAGTTCCGCGTGGTCAAGCTTTATCCGTCGATCCTCAACCAGATCGCCGTGGCCAAGACCGAGCCGGGTGACGAGAACAACCAGGACATCTCTTCGCTGGTGGGCAAGGTGGATATCCGCAAGCTCGAGGAATTCCCGCAGAACGATGCCGACGCCTACAGCTACTCGGGCGCGCTGTGCCGGGCCAACCAGGGCCTTATGGAATTCGTCGAGATGTTCAAGGCGCCGATCAAAGTCTTGCACCCGCTGCTGACCGCGACTCAGGAGGGCAACTACAACAGCACCGAGGGCCTGGGCGCGATTCCCTACAGCGGCATCCTGCTGGCCCACTCCAACGAGTCGGAGTGGCACAGCTTCCGCAACAACAAGAACAACGAGGCCTTCATCGACCGCATCTACATCGTCAAGGTGCCGTACTGCCTGCGCGTCTCGGATGAGATCAAGATCTACGACAAGCTGCTGGCCAACAGCTCGCTGTCCAGGGCTCATTGCGCGCCGGACACGCTGAAGATGCTCGCGCAGTTCTCGGTGCTGTCGCGCCTGAAGGAGCCAGAGAACTCCAACATCTATTCGAAGATGCGCGTCTATGACGGCGAGAACCTCAAGGACACCGACCCCAAGGCCAAGTCGATCCAGGAATACCGCGATGCCGCTGGCGTCGACGAGGGCATGAACGGACTTTCCACCCGTTTCGCCTTCAAGATTCTTTCCAAAGTGTTCAACTTCGACCCCCACGAGATCGCCGCGAACCCGGTGCACCTGCTCTACGTGCTGGAGCAGCAGATCGAGCAGGAACAGTTCCCCGCCGAGGTGCGCGAGCGCTACCTGCGCTTCATCAAGGAGTACCTGGCGCCGCGCTACATCGAGTTCATCGGCAAAGAGATCCAGACCGCCTACCTCGAGTCGTACAGCGAGTACGGGCAGAACATCTTCGATCGCTACGTGCTGTACGCCGACTTCTGGATTCAGGATCAGGAATACCGCGATCCGGAGACCGGCGAAATCCTCAACCGCGTGGCGCTCAATGAAGAGCTGGAAAAAATCGAGAAGCCAGCCGGCATCAGCAACCCGAAGGATTTCCGCAACGAGATCGTCAACTTCGTGCTGCGCGCCCGCGCCAACAACAACGGCAAGAACCCGTCGTGGCTGTCCTACGAGAAGCTGCGCGTGGTGATCGAGAAGAAGATGTTCTCCAACACCGAGGACCTGCTGCCGGTCATCAGCTTCAACGCCAAGGCCAGCAAGGAAGACCAGAAGAAGCACAACGATTTCGTCGTGCGCATGGTTGAGCGCGGCTATACCGAGAAGCAGGTTCGCCTGCTCTCCGAGTGGTATCTGCGGGTGCGTAAATCGCAGTAAGCGGCTGGAAGCCTGAAGCCGGGAACGGAACGCTCCGCTTCCGACTTCGGGTCTATGCTTTTCAGCCTAGCCCGGAGGGCCTATGAGCTACGTGATCGACCGTCGCCTGAATGGCAAGAACAAAAGCACGGTGAACCGCCAGCGCTTCCTGCAGCGGTACCGTGGGCACATCAAGAAAGCGGTGGAGGAAGCCGTTGGCCGTCGTTCCATCACCGATATGGAACACGGCGAACAGATCAGCATCCCCGGACGCGACATCGATGAGCCGGTACTTCACCACGGCCGCGGCGGACGCCAGACCATCGTCCACCCCGGCAACAAGGAGTTTGTCGCCGGCGAGCGCATTCCAAGGCCGCAGGGTGGCGGCGGTGGGCAAGGCGCAGGCCAGGCCAGCAACAGCGGCGAAGGCATGGATGACTTCGTCTTTCAGATCACCCAGGAGGAATTTCTCGACTTCATGTTCGAGGACCTGGAGCTGCCCAACCTGGTCAAGCGTCACCTTACCGGCACGGACACCTTCAAGACGGTACGCGCCGGCATCGCCAACGAAGGCAACCCGTCGCGCATCAACATCGTCCGCACCCTGCGTTCGGCCCATGCACGCCGCATTGCGCTATCGGGCAGCAGCCGTGCCCAGCTCAGGGCGCTGAAGGCCGAGCTGGAACGGCTGCGCCTGGAGGAGCCGCACAATTTCGGCGACATCAAGGCTGCCGAAGAAGAGATCGAACGGCTCAAGGCGCGCATCAACCGCGTGCCATTTCTGGACACCTTCGATCTCAAGTACAACCTGCTGGTCAAGCATCCCAACCCCAGCTCAAAGGCGGTGATGTTCTGCCTGATGGACGTTTCCGGTTCGATGACCCAGTCCACCAAGGACATCGCCAAGCGCTTCTTCATCCTGTTGTACCTGTTCCTCAAGCGGAACTACGACAAGATCGACGTGGTGTTCATTCGCCACCACACCAGTGCCAAGGAAGTGGACGAGGAAGAGTTCTTCTACTCACGCGAAACCGGCGGCACCATCGTTTCCAGCGCGCTGAAGATGATGCAGGAGATCATGGCCGAGCGTTATCCGGCCAACGAGTGGAACATCTACGCCGCGCAAGCTTCCGACGGCGACAACTGGAACGACGATTCGCCGCTGTGCCGCGATATCCTGATCAACCAGATCATGCCGTTCGTGCAGTACTTCACCTACGTCGAAATCACCCCGCGCGAACACCAGGCGCTCTGGTACGAATACAACCAGGTCGCCGAAGC
Organism: Stutzerimonas sp. KH-1; assembly: GCF_054483855.1. NCBI lineage: Bacteria > Pseudomonadati > Pseudomonadota > Gammaproteobacteria > Pseudomonadales > Pseudomonadaceae > Stutzerimonas > Stutzerimonas sp. KH-1. The sequence continues at coordinate 2,851,981 of NZ_CM137011.1, forward strand.
CTTTTCCGATGCGTTCGCCCAACAGCAACTGGTGAGTGCCGCGGACATCTATCCGGTGTTCCGCGAACTCTTCCAGCGGCGCATGACCAGCTGAGGTGTGCAGCATGAAACGACAGCCCATTTCCACCGGCTCGGAATGGACCTTCGACCTGATCCGGCAATACGACCGCGAGATCGGCCGCATCGCCGAACGCTACGCGCTGGATACCTATCCGAACCAGATCGAGGTGATTACCGCCGAGCAGATGATGGACGCCTATGCGTCGGTGGGCATGCCGCTGGGCTATCACCACTGGTCCTACGGCAAGCAGTTCCTGCATACCGAAAAGCACTACAAGCGTGGCCAGATGGGGCTGGCCTACGAGATCGTGATCAACTCCGACCCCTGCATTGCTTACCTCATGGAAGAGAACACCATGTGCATGCAGGCACTGGTGATTGCCCATGCGAGCTACGGCCACAACAGTTTCTTCAAGGGCAACTACCTGTTCCGCACCTGGACCGACGCCAGCTCGATCATCGACTACCTGGTGTTCGCCAAGCAGTACATCATGCAGTGCGAGGAACGCCACGGCATCGATGCGGTGGAAGACCTGCTCGACTCGTGCCACGCGCTGATGAACTACGGCGTCGACCGCTACAAGCGCCCCTACCCCATCTCTGCCGAGGAAGAACGGCGCCGGCAGAAGGACCGCGAGGAGCATCTGCAGCGGCAGATCAACGATCTCTGGCGAACCATTCCCAAGGGCGCCGACAAGGGCGACGGGCAGGCCGGGAACCAGCGCTTCCCGGCCGAGCCGCAGGAGAACATCCTCTACTTCATCGAGAAGCATGCGCCGCTGCTGGAACCCTGGCAGCGGGAGATCGTGCGCATCGTTCGCAAGATCGCGCAGTACTTCTACCCGCAGCGCCAGACCCAGGTGATGAACGAGGGCTGGGCTACCTTCTGGCACTACACCCTGCTCAATGACCTCTACGACGAAGGACTGGTCACCGACGGCTTCATGATGGAGTTCCTGCAGTCGCACACCAGCGTCATCTACCAGCCCGGCTTCGACAGCCCCTACTACAGCGGCATCAACCCTTACACCCTGGGCTTCGCCATGTACCAGGACATCCGCCGGATCTGCGAGAACCCGACCGAAGAGGACAAGCGCTGGTTCCCGGACATCGCCGGCAGCGACTGGCTGACCACGGTGAAATTCGCCATGAACAACTTCAAGGACGAGAGCTTCATCCTACAATTCCTCTCGCCCAAGGTGATCCGCGACCTGAAGCTGTTCAGCATTCTCGACGACGACCGCAAGGACGAACTGCTGGTGCCGGCGATCCACGACGAAAGTGGCTACCACACCATTCGCGAATTGCTCGCGGCGCAGTACAACCTCGGCAACCGCGAACCCAACGTGCAGGTGTGGAACGTCGATCGCCGCGGTGATCGCTCGCTGACCCTGCGTCACATGCAGCATGACCGCAAGCCGCTGGGCGCATCCACCGACGAGGTACTCAAGCATCTGCACCGGCTGTGGGGGTTCGACGTGCACCTGCAATCGATGCAGGACGACAAGCTGGTCAACACCCATCACATGCCCCCGCGCGCCAGCAACGAGACGGAGACCGACAGCCGCTTCCCCGGCATGAACTTCGCCTGACCGACGTCGCGGGCAACGCCCGCGGCCCCTTCCTCAGCACCAATCTGTGGCCATACGGCCGATATCCTTTATCCTCCGCGCCTACGGAGGTGGTTATGCAGATCTACAAAGTCGGCGGCGCGGTGCGTGATCGTCTGTTGGGGCGCGCGGTCAGTGAAGTGGACTGGGTGGTGGTCGGTGCCACCCCGGAGGTAATGCAGGCCCTGGGCTTTCGCCCGGTGGGCGCAGACTTTCCGGTGTTCCTGCATCCGCAGAGCGGCGAGGAGTACGCCCTGGCGCGTACCGAGCGCAAGAGCGGCCGCGGTTATGGCGGCTTCACCTTCCATGCCAGCCCCGAGGTCACCCTCGAGGAGGATCTGCAGCGACGCGACCTCACCATCAATGCCATTGCCGAAGACGAGCAGGGGCAATTGATCGACCCCTACGGCGGCCAGCGTGATCTGCAGGCCCGACTGCTGCGCCACGTGTCGCCGGCCTTCGCCGAAGACCCGCTGCGAGTGCTGCGCGTGGCGCGCTTCGCCGCGCGTTACGCCGAGCTCGGCTTCCGCATCGCCGACGAAACCCTTGAGCTGATGCGTCAGCTGGCGCGCTCCGGCGAGCTGTCGGCACTCACCGCCGAACGCAGCTGGAAGGAGATCTCCCGCGCCTTGATGGAGCCGCGCCCGGATGTCTTCATTCAGGTACTGCAAGCCTGTCACGCCCTACCGGAGCTGTTCCCCGAACTGGCTGCCAGTTTCGAGGAGCAGAGCGCATATGGCGAAGCATTGCTCGGCGCACTGCGGCGCTGTGCGAAGCACGCCCAGCCACTGCCGGTACGCTGGACCTGCCTGCTGCTCGGCAGCGCCGGACCAGCCGCCAGCCAGGAGGCACGCCTGCAGGCCATCGCCGCCCTGAACCAGCGCTGCAAGGCGCCGCGGGATTGCCAGGAACTGGCGATGCTGTTCGGCCGCTACCATCAGGACGCACTCGATGCGCGCACGCTGCCCGCCGAGGCATTGCTCGACATGCTGCAGCACTTCGATATCTATCGCCGCCCGGAACGCTTCGAGCACTTCATCGCGGCCTGCGAAATGACCGCCCCGGCAGACGGCGCCGCGCAATCCTTACCCCAGGTCGACTACCTGCGGGCGGCGGCGAAAACAGCTCGTGACGTCGCGATCAAACCGCTGCTGGAACAAGGCCACCAGGGCGCCGAACTGGGCAAGGCACTCGCCGCTGCCCGACTCGAGGCGCTGCGGCGGCATTGCCAGCAGAATGCGAATAACGGCTAGTCAGGCACAACGCGGCGGGTGGGCGCGGACCAGCTCCGGGGGCGTGAGCTCCGCGCCGCGCCACTGGAAGGGCACCGGCCAGAGCTGTTGGTCGATGGTCGATTGCGCCCACAGCTCGGCAAAGCTGGCATCCGCGGCGGGATGCCGTACGGTCGGGGCCAGCAGCGCCAGCGGCCAGAGCACGAAGGCGTTCTTGAGAATCTCCGCACGCGGCAGCAGCAAACCGTGGAAATTGCCGACCAGCTCGCCATAGAGCAGCACGTCGATATCCAGTGGCAATCCCTTGCGATCCGGCGCGTAACGCCCGTTGTCCGCCTCGATGAACTTGAGCCGCCGGTCCAGTTCGGTCAGCGGCAGCTCGGTATCGCCGGCGACCACGAGGTTGTAGAAGTTGTCGCCCTTGTAGCCCACCGCCAGGCTTTCGAACACCGGCGAACAACGCATGCTCACCAGCAGCTCGGCCAGCGCATCGAGGCCGGCATGCAGATGGGGCTCACGCTGGACATTGCTGCCCAGGCCGAGCAGCACCGGAGTTAGCGACATCCGCGTTCGATCTCCACGCCCAGCGCACGGGCGCGCGCATTAACGCCGGGCTTGGTGACCCGCAGGCGCAGCCAGAGAATGCCGAACTCGCTCATCAGGCGCTGTGCCAGGCGTTCGGCGAAGGTCTCGACCAGCTCGAAGCGCGCCTCGGCAGCGAACTGATCGATGGCCGCCGCGACCTTGGCATAGTCCAGCGCCTTGTCCAGCTCGTCGTTCCGCGCCGCCGGACGGATGTCCCAGCCCAGCGTCAGGTCCAACTGCAGGCACTGCCGGATGCCGCGCTCCCAATCATAGGCGCCGATCACCGTATCCACTTCCAGGCCTTCGATGAAGACTGTATCCACGCAACGTTCTCCTGCGGCACGACAAGCTCGAAACGCGCCGTTAGACTCAGGGACTCCCTGCCCCGGATGGACTCCATGTTCTGGCTGCTGACCTTGCTCGCGTACCTGATCGGCTCGCTGTCATTCGCCATACTGCTCAGCCGCCTGGCCGGAATACCCGACCCGCGCGCCAGTGGCTCCGGCAACCCCGGCGCCACCAATATGCTTCGTCTGGCCGGCAAGCGTCTGGCGATCTGCACGCTGTTCGGCGATCTGCTCAAGGGCTTGCTGCCCGTCCTGCTGGCCGCCTCGCTGGACATGAGCGTTCAGCAGCAGGCCTGGATCGGTCTGGCGGCGGTATGCGGCCATCTCTATCCGTTGTACTTCCGTTTTCGCGGCGGCAAGGGCGTGGCGACCGCCGCCGGCGCCCTGCTCGCGCTCTACCCGCCGGCCGCGCTGTTGGCCATCGCCGCCTGGCTCCTGGTATTCCGCATGACCCGCACCAGTTCGCTGGCAGCCCTGATCGCCCTGCCGCTCTGCCTGCCGCTGCTGGCCTGGCAGCAGCCCGGTGCGCTGCTGCCGATGAGCCTGTTGGCAACGCTGATAGTCTGGCGTCACCGCAGCAATGTTCGCGATCTGTTCGCTGGCCGGGAAAGGCACTTCTAGGCCGATTCGGTTCAGATCGCCGGCAGCGTCTCCATTGACCAGCGTGGCTGCACGGCGATCGCCGGCCCATCATGCTGGCCCGCCAGCAGGCGTTGACAGCCAGCGTAGGCGATCATTGCGCCGTTGTCGGTGCAGAAACGTGGCCGCGCATAGAACACCTGCCCCTTGAGTTCGGCAAGCATCGTTTCCAGCGACTGACGCAGCGACTGGTTGGCACTGACCCCTCCAGCGATGACCAGCGATTTCAGCCCGGTCTGCTTCAGCGCCCGTCGGCACTTGATGGTCAGCGTCTCCACCACCGCCTGCTGGAAGGCCAGCGCGATGTCGCAGCGAGTCTGCTCGCTGTCGTCGCCGGCATCGCGGCACTGCTGCCAGGTATTGAGCGTGAAGGTCTTCAACCCACTGAAGCTGAAGTCCAGTCCCGGCCGGTCGGTCATCGGGCGCGGGAAGACGAAGCGGCCCGGCGTGCCCTGCTCGGCCAGCCGTGCGATCTCCGGTCCGCCCGGGTAGCGCAGGCCCATGAGCTTGGCGGTCTTGTCGAACGCCTCGCCAGCGGCATCGTCCACCGATTCGCCGAGCAGCTCGTAGCGGCCGATGCCATCCACACGCACCAGCTGCGTATGCCCGCCAGACACCAGCAAGGCGACGAACGGAAACGCCGGAGGCTGCGCTTCGAGCATCGGCGCCAGCAGATGGCCCTCCATATGGTGCACGCCGACCGCCGGCACGCCCCAGGCCAGCGCCAGCGCCTGAGCACAGGACGCACCGACCAGCAGGGCACCGACCAGGCCCGGGCCGGCCGTATAGGCCACCGCGTCGACCTGCCCCGGCTCGCGGCCGGCCTCGGCCAGCACCTGACGGATCAGCGGCAGCATGCGTTTCACGTGATCACGGGAAGCCAGCTCCGGCACCACGCCGCCATAGACGCGATGCAGGTCGATCTGGCTGAATAGCGCGTCGGCCAGCAGGCCCCGCTCGCTGTCATAAAGCGCGACACCCGTTTCGTCGCAGGACGTTTCCAACCCCAGCACCAGCATGGGTTCAACCTTCCGGAAGGCGAATGAAGCCGTGCATATTAATCGTCGGGCCGTCCGACCGACCAGCGCTTTTCGATCAGGGGCTTTGCATTCCGCCATTGGAGCGGGTAACATCCGCAACCCTTAAAACCAGCGTGCTTGCGAGTCATTGCCGAAGCGCGTTGCCACCGGTAATCAAGTGAAGGTAAGTCCTGGATGCCCGCTGTCAAAGTTAAAGAGAATGAACCCTTCGACGTAGCACTGCGTCGCTTCAAGCGCTCCTGCGAAAAAGCCGGCGTTCTGGCCGAAGTCCGTTCGCGCGAGTTCTACGAGAAGCCGACTGCCGAGCGCAAGCGCAAGGCTGCTGCCGCAGTCAAGCGTCACGCCAAGAAAGTGCAGCGCGAGCAGCGCCGTAGCGTCCGCCTGTACTGATCCAGTACAGCTGACGTTGCATCAAACCCGGCTTCGGCCGGGTTTTGCATTGCATGCAGACTCCGCTTCGCCAGCCGGCGAAAGGCCGGAGTTTTTTCATTTCCGGCGCATGCGAGCGTAATCTGATACCCCTATGGCCGGACTGATCCCCCAATCCTTCATCGATGACCTGCTCAACCGCTCCGACATCGTCGAAGTGGTCGGTTCGCGCATCCAGCTGAAGAAGACCGGCAAGAACTACAGCGCCCTCTGCCCGTTCCACAAAGAAAAGACACCGTCCTTCAGCGTCAGCCCGGACAAACAGTTCTACTACTGCTTTGGCTGCGGTGCCGGCGGCAACGCCCTCGGCTTCGTCATGGACCACGACCAGCTGGACTTCCCCCAGGCGGTCGAAGAGCTGGCAAAGCGCGCCGGCATGGAAGTCCCACGCGAGGACAGCGGGCGCAAGCACAAGCCCCGCCAGCTGGTCGATTCACCGCTCTACCCACTGCTCGCCGCCGCCGCCGACTATTACCGCCAGGCGCTGAAAAGCCATCCGACGCGCAAGGCCGCGGTGGAATACCTCAAGGGACGCGGGCTGTCCGGCGTCATCGCCCGCGACTTCGGCCTGGGCTTCGCACCGCCCGGCTGGGACAACCTGATGAAGCACCTCGGCGGCGACGCCCTTCAGCAGAAGGCGCTGATCGATGCCGGCCTGCTGATCGAGAACGCCGAGAACGGCAAGCGCTACGACCGCTTTCGCGACCGCGTGATGTTTCCCATCCGCGACAGCCGTGGTCGGGTGATCGCCTTCGGCGGTCGAGTGCTGGGCGACGACAAGCCCAAGTACCTCAACTCGCCGGAGACCCCGGTATTCCACAAGGGTCAGGAGCTCTACGGCCTCTACGAAGCGCGCCAGGCCAACCGCGATCTCGACGAGATCATGGTGGTCGAGGGCTACATGGACGTCATTGCCCTGGCCCAGCAAGGTCTGCGCAATGCCGTCGCCACCCTGGGCACCGCCACCAGCGAGGAACACCTCAAACGCCTGTTCCGCATCGTTCCTAGCGTGCTGTTCTGCTTCGACGGAGACGCCGCCGGACGCAAGGCTGCCTGGCGCGCACTGGAGGCTACATTGCCGAACCTTCAGGACGGGCGCCGCGCCCGCTTTCTGTTCCTGCCGGACGGCGAAGATCCGGACACCCTGGTCCGCGCCGAGGGCACCGACGCCTTTCGCGCCCGCATACAGCAGCACTCGCAACCACTTGCCGACTATTTCTTCCAGCAGCTGAGTGAAGAGGCCGATCCGCGCTCCCTGGAAGGCAAGGCGCATCTGGCGACACTGGCCGCACCGCTCATCGAAAAGATACCGGGCAACAACCTGCGCGCACTGATGCGTCAGCGCCTGACCGAGATCACCGGGCTCAACGGCGAGGCGCTGCAGCACATGGCCGCCGCGCCCGTATCCGCGCCCAGCAGCACGCCGACCTACGACGACTACACCTACTACGACGCCAGCCCGGCCTACGGCGAGCCCGACCATTTCGAGCCACCGGAACCCGTGCAGCCGCAACCGCGCAACGGCAAGCCCGGCAAGAAAGAGTGGAAAAAGGACTGGAAAAAAAACGGCCAGGGTCCAGACTTAATGCCACGCGGGCCGCGCACGCCCGCCACGGTCGAGCCCCCGGCACTGACCACCCTGCGCACCCTGCTGCACCATCCGGAGCTGGCGCAGAAGGTGGAAGACGTCAGTCATTTCGCCGCAGAAGACGATACCTACGCCCAATTGCTAGTGGCGCTGCTCGGCACCCTGCAGAAAAACCCAAGGCTGCGCAGCCTGCAGTTGATCGCCCGCTGGCACGGCACGGATCAGGGTCGACTTTTACGCGCACTGGCAGAGAAAGAATGGCTGATCTCTGCCGATAACCTTGAACAGCAGTTTTTCGACACCATTAATAGCCTTGCCGCCAGACAGCGGGAACGGCGCCTCGAAAACCTGCTGCGCAAGGCTCGCCAAGGTGAACTCAGCGCAGAGGAAAAAGACCAACTGCGTAACCTATTGAGCCGCAACGCAATACCCACTACACCGACCTCAACTGGCGCGTGAGGTCCTAGCTCGGCTATAATGCTCAGCTTGTTTTCAGCCCGCCAGAACCTTCAGTGGATAGGGTTATATGTCCGGAAAAGCGCAACAGCAGTCCCGCCTCAAAGAGTTGATCCAGCGTGGCCGTGAGCAGGGTTACCTGACTTACGCCGAGGTCAACGACCACCTGCCGGAGGATATTTCCGATCCGGAACAGGTGGAAGACATCATTCGCATGATCAACGACATGGGCATCAACGTATTCGAGACCGCTCCGGATGCCGATGCCCTGTTGTTGGCCGAAGCCGATACCGATGAAGCTGCCGCCGAAGAGGCCGCCGCTGCACTCGCGGCGGTCGAGACCGACATCGGCCGCACCACCGACCCGGTGCGCATGTACATGCGCGAAATGGGCACCGTCGAACTGCTGACCCGCGAAGGCGAGATCGAAATCGCCAAACGCATCGAGGAAGGCATTCGCGAAGTCATGAGCGCGATCGCCCACTTCCCCGGCACCGTCGACAGCATTCTCGCTGACTACGAGCGCGTGACGAACGAAGGCGGCCGCCTGTCCGACATCCTCAGCGGCTACATCGACCCCGACGACGACGGCGCCGCCGCGCCTCAGGAAGTCGAGCCGCAGACGCCGCAGTCCACCAGCAAGCCGGTGGACGATGACAAGGACGACGAGGACGAAGAAGAGTCCGAGAGCGAAGAAGAAGAAGGCGACGGCGGGCCCGATCCGGAAGTCGCGCGCCTACGCTTCGGCGCGGTCGCCGAACAGCTTGAAAAAGCCAACAAGGCCCTCAAGAAGCATGGCCGCGCCAGCCAGCAGGCTACCGAGGAACTCGAAGCCCTCGCCATCCTGTTCATGCCGATCAAGCTCGTGCCCAAGCAGTACGATGCCCTGGTCGAGCGCGTGCGTGACGCACTGAGCCAGATCCGCGCCCAGGAGCGAGCCATCATGCAGCTGTGCGTGCGTGATGCCCGCATGCCACGCGCCGACTTCCTGCGCCAGTTCCCGAACAACGAGACCAATCTCGACTGGGCCGAGCAACTGGCTGCCGGCAAGAGCAAGTACGCCGAGGCCATCGGCAACCGCAAGGAAGACATCCAGCGCTGCCAGCAGAAGCTGATCGAACTGGAACAGCAGTGCGAGCTCGCCATCGCCGACATCAAGGACATCAACCGTCGCATGTCCATTGGCGAGGCCAAGGCCCGTCGGGCGAAGAAGGAGATGGTCGAGGCCAACCTGCGCCTGGTGATCTCCATCGCCAAGAAGTACACCAACCGCGGCCTGCAGTTCCTCGACCTGATCCAGGAAGGCAACATCGGCCTGATGAAGGCGGTGGACAAGTTCGAATACCGCCGCGGCTACAAGTTCTCGACCTACGCAACCTGGTGGATTCGCCAGGCGATCACTCGCTCCATTGCCGACCAGGCGCGGACCATCCGCATCCCGGTGCACATGATCGAGACGATCAACAAGCTCAACCGCATCTCCCGCCAGATGCTGCAGGAAATGGGCCGCGAGCCCACGCCCGAAGAGCTTGGCGAGCGCATGGAAATGCCCGAGGACAAGATCCGCAAGGTACTGAAGATCGCCAAGGAGCCGATCTCCATGGAAACGCCGATCGGTGACGACGAAGACTCGCACCTGGGCGATTTTATCGAGGACTCGGCCATGCAGTCGCCGATCGACGTAGCCACCGTGGAAAGCCTCAAGGAGGCCACCCGCGAAGTGCTCTCCGGCCTCACCGCCCGTGAAGCCAAAGTGCTGCGCATGCGCTTCGGCATCGACATGAATACCGACCACACCCTCGAGGAAGTCGGCAAGCAGTTCGATGTCACCCGCGAGCGCATTCGTCAGATCGAAGCCAAGGCGCTGCGCAAGCTGCGCCACCCGACGCGAAGCGAGCATCTGCGCTCCTTCCTCGACGAGTAAGACCAGAACCCCCGGCATGCCGGGGGTTGTTTTTTCAGCCGTATGCCTCGGAGCAGCTAGCTTCGATTGGCGCAGCCGCCATACCGCCGGTATAATCCGCCGGCCTTCTGGGGGCCTATAGCTCAGTTGGTTAGAGCAGAGGACTCATAATCCTTTGGTCCACGGTTCGAGTCCGTGTGGGCCCACCACCTTCAAAGCCGCGCATTGCGCGGCTTTTTCGTTTATCCGCTGTCGACGGACGACTCAGCGACGCCGCCATTTCCGGCCCCGCGCTCGCCAGCCGCGCCCATTCTCCGTTAATAACCAGATCGCATATAAACAGCAGGAAAGGTTTCTGGACTCTCTAAGCTGACGTCTCTATCTTGCGCCGCGGGCCCGTTGTTTCGACGCGCCTCAGTCGCCATCCTTAAGGACGTCCATGCTTCCAGAATCGCTGCCGCTGTTGTTCGTCTGCGCCTTGCTGATCTGGGTATTGGTGGCGTTCGTGAGGGAGAGCTGGAGCCCCGACATCGTCGTGGCGATTGCCGTGGCGGTGCTACTGGCGACGCAGCTGCTGACGCCCGGCGAGGTGCTCGGCGTGCTGTCCAACTCGGCGCCGGTCACCATCGCTTGCATGTTCATCATCTCGGCGGCGCTGGAGCGCACCGGATGCATCGATGCGCTGGGCAACTGGCTCGGCAATCTGGTGGGCACCAGCCCTACACGGGTCCTATTCGGCCTGACGATCACCGCGCTGGTCATTTCCGCCGGCCTGAACAACACGCCGGTGGTGGCGATCCTCACGCCCGTGGCGATTTCCTTGGCCAAGCGTGCCGGCACCACACCCTCGAAACTGCTGATTCCTCTGTCGTACGCGACGATCCTCGGTGGCACGCTGACGATGATCGGCACCTCGACCAACATCCTCGTCGACGGCGTGGCGCGCAAAGCCGGCCTCGCCCCTTTCGGCATGTTCGAGATCACCGCAGCGGGGCTGATCATGGCCGCCGCCGGCATGGTCTATCTGCTGACCATCGGCAAGCACCTGTTGCCGGAACGCGACACACTGTCCAAGCTGCTCGGCCCACGCCTGGACCGCAACTTCATGACCGAGCTGCGCGTTCCGCTGAGTTCGCCGGTGATCGGCAAGACCATCGCCGAGGCCAACCTCAATGGCGGCAGCGGCTTGCAGGTGCTGCAGGTGAATCGCGACAGCCAGCTTTTCAGCCGCCCGGAGCACGACTTCACGCTGAACGCCGGCGATCTGCTGATGATCCACGGCCAAGTCAAGGACGTGGTCGAGCTGCGCGAAAGCGGCCACCTGACCTTCAACCGTGGCGACGCCTTCGAGACCATCAGCAGTGAAGATGTGATTCTCGCCGAAGCCATCGTCGGCCGCGGCTCGCGCTACAGCCACCGCCCGATGCGCGACCTCGACCTGTCCGCACGCTATGGCATCAGTGTGCTGGCCGTGCACCGCCAAGACGAGAACATCCAGGGCAACTTCGACGATTTCCAGCTGCAGTTCGGTGATGTGATGCTGGTCGAGGGCACGCCAGCGCAGATCAAGCGCTTCGCCGACAACGGCGAGCTGATCAGCCTCAACGCGGTGCAGGAACGTGCGTTCCGCCGCGACAAGGCGCCGATCGCGATCATCGCCACACTCTCGGTCATGGTGTTGGCGGCCTTTGGCGTGATGCCGATCGAAGGCCTGGCGATCATCGGTGCAGCCGCAGTGCTGGCGACGCGCTGCCTGGATGTCGAGGACGCCTACAAAGCAGTCGACTGGAAGATCCTCAGCCTGATCTTCGGCATGCTGGCGATCAGCATCGCCATGGACAAGGTGGGGCTGGTGCAGCTGGTCGTGCAGAACGTGACGGCCATTACCCCCTGGGCCGGCCCACTGTTCATGCTTTCGTTCATCTACCTGCTGACCTCGATCCTCACCGAGATACTGTCGAACAACGCGGTGGCCGTACTGATCACTCCGATCGCCATTGGCCTAGCCCAGCACCTGGGGGTCGACCCACGCCCGTTCGTGGTCGCCGTGATGTTCGCCGCCAGCGCCAGCTTTGCCACGCCGATCGGCTATCAGACCAACACCTTCGTCTACAACGCCGGCGGCTATCGCTTCACCGACTTCCTCAAGGTGGGCATACCGCTGAACCTGCTGCTGTGGGTCGTGGCTACGCTGGTGATTCCGCTATTCTGGCCGCTCACGCCGCTCTGACGACAAGGCTTGCGCTGGATCATTGACCGTCCAGGCGTTCAGTTTCATGCTCTCGGGCCTTTGCCCCCGACGAACAAAAAAAGGAGCGCGCCATGAAGCTGGAAACCCTCGCCATCCATGCAGGCTATAGCCCGGACCCGACCACCCGGGCCGTGGCGGTACCGATCTACCAGACCACCTCGTACGCGTTCGATGACACCCAGCACGGCGCCGACCTGTTCGATCTGAAGGTGCCGGGCAACATTTATACGCGCATCATGAATCCCACCACCGACGTGCTCGAGCAGCGAGTAGCGGCCCTAGAGGGTGGCGTGGCCGCACTGGCCGTAGCCTCGGGGATGGCAGCGATCACCTACGCCATTCAGACCATCGCCGAAGTCGGCGACAACATCGTTTCGGTGGCCAAGCTCTACGGCGGCACCTACAACCTGTTCGCCCATACCCTGCCGCGCCAGGGCATCGAGGTGCGCTTCGCCGCCCACGACAACATCGCCGCCCTGGAAGCGCTGATCGACGAGCGCACCAAGGCGGTGTTCTGCGAGTCCATCGGCAACCCGGCCGGCAACATCATCGACCTTGCCGCCCTGGCCGAAGCCGCGCACCGCCACGGCGTGCCGCTGATCGTCGACAACACCGTCGCCACGCCCGTGCTCTGCCGACCGTTCGAGCATGGCGCGGACATCGCCGTGCACTCGCTGACCAAGTACATGGGCGGCCATGGCACCAGCATTGGCGGTATCGTCGTCGACTCCGGCAAATTCCCCTGGGCGCAGTACAAGGAACGTTTCGCGCTGCTGAACACGCCGGACGTGTCCTACCACGGCGTCACCTACACCGAGGCCTTTGGCCCTGCCGCCTTCATCGGCCGCTGCCGCGTTGTGCCGCTGCGCAACATGGGCGCGGCGATTTCACCGTTCAACTCGTTCCTGATCCTGCAGGGGCTGGAAACCCTCGCCCTGCGTATGGAGCGCCACTGCGAAAACGCGCTCAAGGTTGCCGAGTTCCTCCAATCCCACCCACAGGTGGCATGGGTCAAGTACGCTGGACTGCCGGATCACCCTGAGCACGAACTGGCCCGCCGCTACATGGGCGGCATGCCGGCGTCGATTCTCTGCTTCGGCATCGAAGGCGGCATGGAGGCCGGCGCGCGCTTTATCGATGCGCTCAAACTGGTGGTGCGCCTGGTCAACATCGGCGATGCCAAGTCCCTGGCCTGCCATCCGGCCAGCACCACGCACCGCCAGCTGAATGCCGACGAGCTGGCCCGCGCCGGCGTGTCGCAGGACCTGATCCGGCTGTCGATCGGTATCGAGCACATCGACGACATACTCGCCGACCTGGCCCAGGCACTGGCCGCATCCAAGGGTTGAGACGGCGCGCAGCTTGATATCCGCCCGCGAGGCTCCACATTATCGGCATATCGCCGAGGGAGCCTCGCCATGACCGATTCGCTGATCGTCCCCTGCGCACATTGCGCCAGCCTCAACCGCATTCCATCCGATCGCGTACATGACGCGCCACGCTGCGGGCGCTGCAAGTCCGAGGCGCTGCCAAACCAACCGTTCGACCTGCGACAGGAGCAATTCGCCAACCAGATCAAGGGCGACCTGCCGCTACTGGTGGATGTCTGGGCCAGCTGGTGCGGCCCCTGCCGCAGCTTTGCCCCGACCTTCGCCCAGGCCGCGCGCCAGCTGCAGGGCCGCTGCCGCCTGGCCAAGCTCGACAGCGAAGCCAACGCGCAACTGTCGACGCAGCTCGGCATCCGCTCCATTCCGAGCCTGATCCTCTTTCGCGAAGGCCGCGAAGTCGCGCGCCAGAGCGGAGCCATGCCGCTGCCACAACTGTTGGCCTGGCTGGCACAGCATGGCGTGCGCTGACGGCATAAACGCCAGGCGACAACCAGAACAGCGCCAAGTTCCACCCACAATTGCGACCTCCCATCAGGATATGTGTCGCAATGTTTGCCTAGCCATCATGGCACTTGGATAATGCCCGCACTTTTCGAGCGGCACTTCCAATGCAAGTAACACACGGACGTCTATGCGCTGGCCCCACGAGAGCCGCGCAGGCATGAGCGCAATACGCTTCGACATCGACCAATGGCAGGCCTGGGCCCCGGGCTGTGCCTGCCATGCCGACTGGTCGCGCTGGGCATTGGCCAGCGTCTGGCCGGACGCTCCAGACGCTCAGCCGGACGTATCCTTTTTGCCCGCCATGCAGCGTCGGCGCTTGAGCCGGCTGGCGCGCATGGTCTTTGCTGTCGCCGCCCCCCTGGTCGAAGACCAGCCGCCGATGCCGCTGGTGTATGCCTCGCGCCACGGTGAAACCACCCGCAACTTCGCCCTGCTCAGCGACCTGGCCGAGCAGCAGCCGCTTTCGCCGACCCAGTTCAGCCTGTCAGTGCACAACGCCATCATCGGCCTCTGGTCGATCTTTCAGGGCGATTCCAGCGAAATGACGGCCCTCGCCGCGGAAGGCGACGGGCTCGAGCACGCGCTCCTCGAAGCCGCGCTGCTGTTGAACGAAGGCGCGCCGGCCGTTCTGCTGGTGATCGCCGAGGAAACGCCGCCAGACGCCTATCGACCCTGGATTGATGATGTCCAGATACCCTACGCGCTGGCGCTGCGACTGACCGCCGGAGACACCTGGCAACTGCAACTGCAATCGGCCGACGAGCCCGCCGTGACAGCATCCGCACCACATGCGCTGGAGCTGATCCGGGCATTGCTCGATGGCCGCTCCCAACTCACGCATCAATGGAAGACGCGCAGATGGAACTGGCAGCGGACGCGCTGAAGCGGCCCAATGTGCCGTGGCTGTGGCGCCTGGTTGCCACCGGGCTGTCGTTCGCCTTGTTCGGCATCGGCGGGCTGTGCCTGCGCATACTGGTCTTCCCGCTACTCGCGCTGCTGCCCGGCGACACCATCACCCGACGCAGCCGTGCACGGCAAACGGTCAGCCGGCTGTTCTGGCTGTTCGTGCAGTTCATGTACCGCAGCGGCGTGCTGACCTATGAGGTCGAAGGTGCCGAGCGCCTCGGTCGCCCGGGCCAGTTGATCATCGCCAATCATCCTTCGCTGATCGACGTGGTGGTGCTCATCGCGCTGATCCGCGACGCCAACTGCGTGGTCAAGCAGAGTCTGTGGGACAACCCCTTCACCCGCGGCCCGATTCGCGCCGCGCAGTACATCAGCAACAACGGCAGCGCCGAGATGCTCGACGAAGCCGCCGAAGCCCTGCAGCAGGGCCAGACGCTGATCATCTTTCCCGAGGGCACCCGCACCACGCCCGGCCAGCCCCCGCAGTTCCATCGCGGCGCAGCGGCCATCGCCCTGCGCGGCGCGCGGCTGGTGACGCCAGTGGTGATCAGCGTGACACCGACCACCCTGACCAAGGCCGAGCCCTGGTACCGCATCCCCTCGCGGCGCTTCCACTTTCATCTGCGCGTGGGTGACGACATCGACCCGCAGGCATTCGCCGCCCTAGGCGCCGCGCCGATCGCTTCGCGCCGCCTTAACGACCATCTGCACCGACACTTCATAAAGGAGCTCGCACTCGATGAGCCAACTGACGCTTGAAATCAAGCAACTGATCATCGACGCCCTGGGTCTGGAAGACCTCGGCCCGGACGACATCGCTGCCGACCAGCCCTTGTTCGGCGAAGGTCTTGGCCTCGACTCGGTGGATGCCCTGGAACTCGGCCTGGCGATTCAGAAGCGCTTCGGTATCAAGATCGACGCCGACGCCAAGGACACCCGCAAGCATTTCGCCAGCGTCGACAGCCTGGCAGCTTTCGTCAGCGCCAGCCGCGCCACCGCCTGAGGAGCATCTGCCGTGAACAGCCGCAACGAGATTTTCCAAACCCTGCGCGACGCCCTGGTGGAACTGTTCGAACTCGAACCCGAGCGCATCACCCTCGAGGCCAACCTCTATCAGGACCTGGAGATCGACAGCATCGACGCCGTCGACCTGATCGACCATATCAAGCGCCAGACCGGCAAGAAGATTGCCGCCGAGGAGTTCAAGACCGTGCGCACCGTCGGTGACGTGGTGGAGGCGGTCTATCGTCTGACCAGCACGGAGACAGCCTGACCGGCATCGCGCCCGCCCCGCAGCACAACCACGGTTTTTCGGACTCCTGATGCTTCCACGCTCATCCACCATCCCGCCCGGCCTGGCCCGCATGGCCGGTCTCGCCCTGCTGCTCGCCGGGTTGGCCTATCCGTTCGCCGTCTACTTCGGTATCGAGCACCTCTCGCCGCGGGTATTCGCCGCCCTACTCGGGGCGCTCTGGCTTGCCCGCCTGCTGAGCAGCGAGCGCGCCGTCAGCCGCGCGACGGCTGCTGTCGCCCTGCTGTTCTGCCTTGCCCTGGCGTTGCTCGACGACGATGTCCTGCTGCGCTGGTATCCGGTCCTGATCAACGCCGCCATGCTCGCGCTGTTCGCCGGTAGCCTGTTCGTCGGCATGCCGGTGATCGAGCGTCTGGCCCGGCTACAGGAGCCGGATCTGGCGGAAGCCGGCGTGCGCTATACGCGGCAGGTGACCAAAGTCTGGGTGGGCTTCTTCGTCATCAACGGCACCATAGCCGCCGCCCTGACGCTCTGGGCGCCGCTGGCCTGGTGGACGCTGTACAACGGGCTGATCGCCTATCTGTTGATGGGCCTGCTGTTCGCCGGCGAGTGGCTGGTACGTCAGCGGGTCAGAGGCCGCACATGAGCTGGATCGCCCTGTGTGAACTGCTGACTTCAGGCGAATCGCGGCGGGTAACCGATGCCCCCGCACTGTCGCTCGGCCAGGTGCAACAGCAGGCGCTGCAGCTGGCCGGTGGGCTGCAGCGACGCAATGTGCGCAGCCTGGCCGTGCACCTGGAGGATGCCGCGCAGCTGGCAATCGCCCTGCTCGGTGCCTGGCGCGCCGGCGCGCGTGTGCTGCTGCCGGCGGACCTGCAGCCGGCGAACCGCGAGCGCCTGGACGCCCAGGCCGAGCTGTGGCTGACCGATCAGCCTGGTGATCACAGCCTGATGGATTTGCTGGGCGAACCCTTGAATGCCGCTGAACTCGATCCGCAGCTGCTCGGCCTGACGCTCTGCACCTCGGGCTCCAGCGGCCAGCCCAAACTGATCGACAAGCGCCTGGCGCAGCTCGCCCATGAGATCGAGACGCTGGAAGCGCTGTGGGGCGCCGACCTCGGAGCTGCCAGCGTGATCGGCAGCGTCGCCACGCAACACATCTACGGCCTGCTGTTCCGTGTGCTCTGGCCGCTGTGCGCCGGCCGCCCGATGCTGCGCCGCCCCCTGCCGTTCGCCGAGGACATGCAGCGGGCCAGCCGTGAGCAACCGGCGTTCTGCTGGGTGGCCAGTCCCGCCCTGCTCAAACGCATGGGCGACAACCTCGACTGGCCGGCGCTGCGCCAGGTGCGTCGGGTGTTCTCCTCTG
This sequence comes from Stutzerimonas sp. KH-1, assembly GCF_054483855.1. NCBI lineage: Bacteria > Pseudomonadati > Pseudomonadota > Gammaproteobacteria > Pseudomonadales > Pseudomonadaceae > Stutzerimonas > Stutzerimonas sp. KH-1. The sequence goes on from NZ_CM137011.1 coordinate 2,869,537, forward strand.
GCGGGCCACTGCCGGCCGAGGCCGCACAACTACTCTGGGAGCGCCTTGGCCAGTGGCCGACGGAGATCTATGGCAGCTCCGAAACCGGCGGCATCGCCTGGCGCCAGGGCGGCGAACTGTGGCAGCCGCTACCGGGCGTCGAGCTCGGCCAGGACGAGCAGGGCGCGCTGCGCGTGGCCTCGCCATGGCTCGCCAGCGGGCACGTCGAACAGACCGCCGATGGCGCCGAGCTGCACGCCGATGGCCGTTTCGCCCTGCGTGGCCGGCTGGATCGCATCGTCAAGCTGGAAGAGAAGCGGATCTCGCTACCGATGCTGGAAAGCGCCCTGGCCGAGCACGCCTACCTCAGCGAGGCTCGCCTGGGCGTCATCCAGGACCAGCGGGCCTATCTCGGCGCGTTGGTGGCGCTGAGCGAGGCTGGCATATTCGCCCTGCGCAACCAGGGCCGGCGCGCCGTCACCCAGGCTCTGCGCCAGCATCTGAACGACCACTGCGAAGCATTGGCCCTGCCGCGGCGCTGGCGACTGCTGCATCAGCTACCGGGCAATGCCCAGGGCAAACTGCCTCAGGCCGAACTCGACGCCCTGCTGCTGGCGCCGCGCCCGCGCGAACCGGAGCGTCTGCAGCAGCAGTGGCAGGACGATCACTGGCAGATCGAGCTGCGCGTGCCGCTGGACCTGGCGCACTTCAGCGGCCATTTCCCGCGTACGCCGGTCCTGCCTGGCGTCGTTCAGATCGAGTGGGCGATGAACCTCGCGCGCGAACTGATCGACGACCTGCCGCCGCGTTTCGGTGGCATGGAAGTGCTCAAGTTCCAGCAGCTCGCTCGCCCTGGCGATCACCTGGAGCTTAGCCTGCGTTTCGATCATGCCCGCGGCAAGCTGTACTTCGCCTATCACAACGCCGGCAAGCCCTGCTCGTCCGGCCGCATCCTGCTGGGAGCTCGCCCATGACCACGCTGAATCCCTTGCCGCCCGTCGAGGAGCAGCCGATCGCCAGCGTGACGCCCGCCCTGCCCAACGAAGAGGATTGGTTCAAGCCCTGCGCGGTGATCCCGGTTTACAACCACGAGCGCAGCCTGCCCGCGGTGGTTGCCGCGCTGCGTGCGGCGGATCTGCCCTGCGTGCTGGTGGACGACGGTTCCTCCCCGGACGCAGCGGCAGTCATCGACAAGCTGGCCGAGCAGACCGGCGTCTTCCTGCTCCGCCATCCGCGCAACCAGGGCAAGGGCGGCGCGGTGATCAGCGGCCTGCGCGAGGCGCGGCGACTGGGCTTCAGCCATGCACTGCAGGTCGATGCTGATGGCCAGCACGACCTGTCCGGTGTCGAGCTGTTCCTCGACCGCGCCAGCCAGGCGCCGGACGCAGTGATCTGCGGCTATCCGCGATACGACGCCAGCGTGCCCAAGGGGCGCCTGTATGCCCGCTACCTGACTCATGTCTGGGTCTGGATCAACACCCTGTCGCTGGCCATCCGCGACTCGATGTGCGGCTTCCGTGTCTACCCGCTGGAGCCGACGTTGGCGTTGATCGACAGCGTGCGCCTGGGCCGGCGCATGGATTTCGATACCGAAATTCTGGTGCGCCTACACTGGCAGCAACAGCCGATGGTCTGGCTGCCGACGCGGGTGCACTACCCGGCCGATGGCGTCTCGCACTTCCGCCTCTGGCTGGACAACGCACTGATCTCCGCCATGCATGCGCGGCTGTTCTTCGGCATGCTGCTGCGCGCGCCAAAACTGCTTGCCCGGCGCCTGCAGCGATGAGCGAAGCCCCGATGCCCTCGCACTGGGCGGCGCAGCGCGAGCGCGGCAGTTTCGCGCTGATGCGCCTGACCGCCTGGGCGGTACGGGTACTTGGTCGGCGCACCATGGCGCCGCTGCTGTATCTGATCGTGCTGTATTTCTATCTGTTCGGCCGCAGCGCCCGTGACAGCGCGCGCCAGTATCAGGGCTACCTGGCGCACTGGAGCGGTCGCGCCGAACTGCAGCCGAGTACGCGCTCGGTCTATCGCCAGTTCATGAGTTTCGCCGAAGCGCTGTTGGACAAGCTGGACGTCTGGAGCGGGCGCGTCGGACGGGAACGCCTCGTGATCCACGACCCGGCCAACCTGCACGCCAGCCTCGCCGGGGCGCGCGGTCAGCTGCTGGTCGGCTCGCACCTGGGCAATCTGGAGATCTGCCGGGCCCTGGCCGAGATCGGCGGCGAAGTGCGGATGAACGTGCTGGTGCACACCCGTCACGCCGAGCAGTTCAATCGCCTGCTGGACCAGTCCGGCGCCGACAACCTGCGGCTGATCCAGGTCAGCGAACTGGACCCGGCGACCATGCTGCAGCTGTCCCAGCGTCTGGAGCGCGGCGAGTGGCTGGCCATCGCCGGTGATCGGGTGCCGCTGCACGGTGGGCGCACCGCCGTGGCGAACTTCCTCGGTCAGCCGGCAGCCTTTCCCCAGGGGCCCTGGCTGCTCGCCGGCCTGCTGGAATGCCCGGTGAATCTGCTGTTCTGTCTCAAGCAGGACGAGCGCTTCCATGTGCATCTCGAGCCGTTCGCCGAACGCATCCGCTGGCGCCGCGCCGAGCGCGACGCGGTGATCGCGCAGGCAGTGCAGCGCTACGCCGACCGCCTCGCCGCGCGCTGCCTGGAGGCGCCGCTGCAATGGTTCAACTTCTATCCCTTCTGGAACACACAGGACCCGCGTCGTGACTGAGCCCGTGATCTTTGGCGAACACCTTCTGCGCATCGAGGACGTGCTGGCCGTGGCGCAGCGCCGTGCGTCGGCACGGCTGCAGGCAGACGAGACCTTTCGCAGCCGCATCACCCGCGGCGCGCAGTTTCTCGACACCCTGCTGGACCGCGAAGGCGTGATCTACGGCGTTACCACCGGCTATGGCGATTCCTGCGTGGTGGCGGTGCCGCTGCATCAGGTCGAGGCGTTGCCGCAGCACCTGTTCACCTTTCATGGCTGCGGGCTGGGCAAGTTGCTGGACGCCGAAGCCATCCGCGCCGTGCTCGCCGCGCGCCTGCGTTCGCTTACCCATGGCATGTCCGGTGTACGCATCGAGCTGCTGGAACGCATGCAGGCATTTCTCGAACACGATGTGCTGCCGCTGATTCCTGAGGAAGGCTCGGTCGGCGCCAGCGGCGACCTGACCCCACTGTCCTATGTCGCTGCCGCCCTCGCCGGCGAGCGCGAGGTGCTGTATCGCGGCGAGCGCCGCAGCGCCGCCGAAGTGCATCGCCAGCTCGGCTGGACACCCTTGACCCTGCGTCCCAAGGAGGCGCTGGCGTTGATGAACGGCACCGCGGTGATGACCGGCCTCGCCTGCCTGGCCTACGCCCGCGCCGACTACCTGCTGCAGCTGGCGACCCGCATCACCGCGCTGAACGCGATCGCCCTGCAGGGCAACCCCGAGCACTTCGACGAGCGTCTGTTCGCCGCCAAGCCGCATCCTGGGCAGGCTCAGGTCGCCGCCTGGATTCGTCAGGACCTGGCCATCGATGCGCCCGCGGCGCCGCTGCATCGATTGCAGGACCGCTACTCCATCCGCTGCGCGCCCCATGTGCTCGGTGTGCTGGCCGACAGCCTGGGCCTGCTGCGCCAGTTCATCGAGACCGAACTGAACAGCGCCAACGACAACCCGATCATCGATGCCGACAACGAGCGCGTGCTGCACGGCGGACATTTCTACGGCGGGCATATCGCCTTCGCCATGGACAGCCTGAAGAACCTGGTGGCCAACGTCGCCGATCTGCTCGACCGCCAGCTCGCCCTGCTGGTCGACACGCGCTACAACCACGGCCTGCCGAGCAACCTCTCCGGCGCGCCGGCCGCCACGGCGATGATCAACCACGGCTTCAAGGCGGTGCAGATCGGTGCCAGCGCCTGGACCGCCGAAGCGCTGAAGAACAGCATGCCGGCCAGCGTCTTCTCGCGCTCCACCGAATGCCACAACCAGGACAAGGTGAGCATGGGCACCATCGCCGCCCGCGACGCGCTGCGCAGCCTGGAGCTGAGCGAGCAGGTCGCCGCGGCCACGCTGCTCGCCGCCCAGCAGGGCGTCTGGCTGCGCCAGCGCCAGGAAGACGCGCGCCCGCTGCCCGCACCACTGGCGGCCATGCACAGCGAACTGGCGGCGACCTTCCCCCCGCTGATCGAAGACCGGGCGCTGGAAGGCGAACTGCGCCTGTGCCTCGAACAGATCCGCAACCGCCACTGGAGGCTTTATGCGTAAGGACGGCGTACTGCAGGCCGAGGTCGAGATGCTCGTGCCGTTCTTCGATGTCGACTCCATGGACGTGGTCTGGCACGGCCACTACGTCAAGTACTTCGAGGTTGCCCGCTGTGCGCTGCTCGAGCGTATCGGCCACAACTATCAGCAGATGCGCGATGCCGGCTATGCCTGGCCGATCATCGACGTGCAGCTGCGCTACATGCGCGGCGCGCGCTTCAACCAGCGCATCGTGGTGCGCGCCGACCTGGTGGAGTGGGAGAACCGCCTGAAGATCAACTACCTGATCCGCGATGCCGAAACCGGCGAGCGCATGACCCGCGGCAGCACCGTGCAGGTCGCCGTGGAGATCGCCAGCCGCGAGATGCTGCTGGCCTCGCCACGAGTGTTCGTCGACGCGGTGGAGCGCGCACTGGCATGACGCCGCTCTTCAAGAAATGGCTGGCCGCCGCCGTCCTGCTGCTGGCCACCACCATCGCCATGGCGCAGTCCTTCGACCTGCCACAGCTCGCCGAACAACTGAGCGGGCCGGCCGTGGTACGTGGCGACTTCATTCAGGACAAGCACCTGAGAGCCTTGCCGCAGCCGCTGACCAGTCACGGCCAGTTCACCCTGTCCCGCGACCACGGCCTGCTCTGGCTGCTGCAACAGCCGATCCGCCAGGACTATCGCATTACGCCTCAGGGGATCGCGCGGCGCGGCGAACAGGGCTGGCAGGCGGTCGACCCGCAGGGCGGTTCGGCCCGACAGAACCAGCTGTTCCTCGCCGTGCTGAGCGGCGACACCCAGGCGTTGCAGCGCGACTTCGACCTGCAGCTGAAAGGCGACCCCGACGCGTGGCGGTTGCAACTGACGCCACGCGGCGCGCTGCTCAAGCAGATCTTCGCCGACATCGAGATCCAGGGCGGTGAGACGGTGACTCGAATCGAGCTGCACGAAACCCAGGGTGATCGCACGCTGATCCGTCTGCTCGACAGCCAGACCGACCTCGCCCTCACGGCCAGCGAGCAACGCGATCTTGCCGACTGAGCGCCTGCAGACCCGGCGCTGGCCGGCCGCGCTGTTCTGCCTGGCGCTGCTCGGCCTGCTGGCGCTGAATGCCTGGCAATGGCGCGACGGCCCGCCGCTGAGCGCCAACCTGCTGCAGCTCCTGCCCGACGCGAGTCACGACGCGCTCGAAGGGCTGGCGACCGAGCGCATGCAGGAGCCGCTCAAGCGCGACCTGATGCTGCTGATCCGGCATGACGCCGAGCGTGAAACCTGGCGCCTGACTGAAAGCCTGGCAGCCGAACTGCGTGGCAGCGGCCTGTTCGCCCAGGTGCGCGAGCGAGTAAAGCCCGATCTGCCGGCAGTCGTGCGCCAGCTGCGCGAGCAGTCCCTCGGACTGCTTGGCGATACCGAGCGCCAGCAGCTCATCGAACATCCCGCGCGGTTCGTCCAGCAGCGCATCGAGCGCCTCTACGACCCCTTCGCCGCCAGCCCGCTGCCGCTCGAACAGGACTGGTTCGGCATCGCCGGCCTGGCCCTGCAACGGTTGCCGCAGCTGGGCAGCCTTCGCACCGGTGGCGATGGCCGTCTGATTGCCGAGCACGCCGGCCAGCGCTGGGCCGTCGTGCACGCGCGCACGCAGGGCGATGCGTTCGATGAGCGCCTGCCGCAACAGGTAGCCGCACTCGTCGAGGCCGCCCGCAGCGCTGTCGAAACCGCCGGCGGCGAACTGCTCGCTGCCGGCGGCGTGCTGCATGCCGCCCATGGTCAGCGCTCGGCCCGCGCCGAGGCGAGCCTGATCGGCAGCCTGTCACTGGGTGCCACCCTGCTGCTGTTGCTCTGGCTGTTCCGCACGCCGCGCATCCTCCTCGCCGCCTTGCCGGTGCTGGTCGGCGCGCTGTCGGGGGCGGCCGCCTGCGTCGCGCTGTTCGGCCAGATGCACGTACTGACCCTGGTGCTCGGCGCCAGCCTGATCGGCGTCAGCCTGGACTTCCCGCTGCACTACCTGTCCAAGAGCTGGACCCTGCAGCCCTGGCACGGCCGGCGCGCGCTGGGTCTGATCCTGCCGGGACTGGCGCTGGCCCTGTTAACCAACCTGATCGGCTATCTCGCACTGGCCTTCACGCCCTTCCCGGCACTGACCCAGGTGGCGGTCTTCTCTACAGCCGGACTGCTCGGCGCCTTCCTCTGCACCACCTGCCTGCTGCCGCTGCTGTTCAATGGTCGCCTGCAGCCCTGGCCACGCCCATTGGGTTGGGCGCAGCGCTGGCTGCAGGTGCGCCAAGCCCTGCTTGCACGCATCGGCTCGCCCTGGCTGCTGGCCGTGTTCGGACTGTTCTGCGTAAGCGGCGTGCTGCAGCTGTCATTCGAGGACGACCTGCGCCAGTGGGTCAGCCGCGCGCCGGTACTGCAGCAGCAAGCCGAGCGTATCGGCACGATCACTGGCTTCCAGCCCACCAGCCAGTACCTCCTCGTGCGCGCCGCCAATGCCGACGCGCTGCTCGAACGCCAGGCCGAGCTCAGCCGCCGCCTGTCCGACCTGCAGGCCGAGCAACGCCTGGGCGGGCACCTTGCCCTGAGCCAGCTGGTTGCACCGACTGCCGAACAGGACCGCCTGCGCGCCGCCCTGCCGCACCTGCTTGCAGCCAGCCAGCCGCTCGCCGTGCTGGGCGCCGCGACGAGCAACCTGCAGGCCGAGATCGAGCGCCTGCAGGCACAGCCACCGGTGACCATCGAGGCGGCGCTGGCAGGCCCGTTGGGCGAGCCCTGGCGCGCGCTCTGGCTCGGCGCGCAGAACGACGGAGTCGCCGGGCTGATCAGCCTGCAGGGCTTGCGCGACGGAGCCGCCCTGGAACTCATCGCTGAAGACGTGCCCGGCACGACACTGGTCGACCAGCCGGCCCGACTCAACCAGCTGTTTGCCGCGACCAAGCTTCAGGCCGGCGAACTCAAGCTGCTCGCCAGCCTGCTGATCTTTGCCCTGCTCTGCTTTCCCTTCGGGCCGAGCGGCGCCCTGCGTTGCCTGGCCGTGCCGCTGCTGGCAGCCCTGGCGAGCCTGGCCAGTCTCGGCTGGCTCGGTCAGCCGCTGACGCTGTTTGGCCTGTTCGGCCTGCTGCTGGTCACGGCGATCGGCGTGGATTACGCCATTCTGATGCGCGAGCAGGTCGGGGGCGCCGCGGTCAGCCTGGTCGGCACCCTGCTGGCGGCCACCACCACCTGGCTGTCGTTCGGCCTGCTGGCGGTGTCCAGCACGCCGGCGGTAAGCAACTTCGGCCTCACCGTCAGCCTCGGCCTGGCATTCAGTTTTTTCCTGGCCCCCTGGGCCATCCATCAGCAAGACCCACCACCACAGGCAGGGAGGCCGTATGGCGCCGCTTGAGACGCAACACCGTGAAGTCGTGATCATCGGAGCCGGCCCGTCCGGCGCAATCGCTGGCGCGCTGCTCAAGCGCCAGGGCCACGACGTGCTGATCGTCGAACGCCAGCGCTTTCCGCGCTTTTCCATCGGCGAGAGCCTGCTGTCGCACTGCCTGGACTTCATCGAGGAAGCCGGGATGCTTGAGGCGGTGCGCGCGGCGGGGTTCCAGACCAAGCACGGCGCGGCCTTCGGCTGGGGCGAGCGCTACACGGAATTCGATTTCCGCGACAAGTTCACCGCTGGCCATGGCAGCACCTACCAGGTCCAGCGCGCCGACTTCGACAAGCTGCTGGCGGACCAGGCCGAGTTGCAGGGTGTGGAAATCCGCTACGAGGAAGAAGTCACCGCGGTGGACTTCACCGGCGCGCAGCCCTGGCTGCAGATTCGTCGGGCCGATGGCAGCGAGTACCGCGTCGATGCCGCCTTCGTGCTCGATGCCAGCGGTTATGGCCGGGTACTGCCGCAGCTGCTGGATCTGGAAGCGCCGTCGGGCTTCCCGGTGCGCCGGGCGATCTTCACCCATATCGAGGACCGTATCGACGATCCACGCTTCGACCGCGAGAAGATCCTTATCACCACCCATCCCGAGCTGCGGGACGTCTGGTACTGGACCATCCCGTTCAGCAACGGCCGCTGTTCGCTGGGCGTGGTCGCCAGTGCCGAGCGCTACGAAGGCCGGCCGGTGAACCTCGATGCCTGCCTGCGCGAATTCGTCCAGGAGGCACCGAACCTCAGGCGCATTCTCGCCAATGCCGAATGGGACACCCCGGCGCGCCTGATCGGCGGCTACTCGGCCAACGTCAAGAGCCTGCACGGTCCGGGCTTCGCCCTGCTGGGCAACGCCGCCGAGTTCCTCGACCCGGTGTTTTCCTCCGGCGTGACCATCGCCATGCGCTCGGCCCACATGGCCGCCGCCGTGCTGCATCGCCAGCTGAGCGGCGAACCGGTGGATTGGGAACGCGAGTTCGCCGCGCCGCTCAAGCGCGGCGTCGATACCTTCCGGACCTACGTGGAGGGTTGGTACGATTGCAGCTTCCAGGACGTGATCTACTACGAACACGCCCAGCCGGAGATCCGCCGGATGATCAGCTCGATCCTCGCCGGCTATGCCTGGGACGAAAAGAACCCCTATGTCGCCGAACCCAAACGCCGCTTGCGCGTCCTGGCCGAACTCTGCTCGGCCGGTGCCGACGCGTGAGCGCGCGGCGATGAGGCGACTCCTGCTGGGCCTGTGTCTGGTCTTGCTGGCCGGTTGCTCGGCGCGCCTGCCGCTGCCTGCCAGCACACCCGCACTGCAGGTGCCGCTGCAGCTGCATGTGCAACGCCAGGGCAGCGAGCCGGCCGACTGGTTGCTGGTGATCCAGCGCGAAGGGGCGTCGCTGCGCTGGTCGCTGCTCGACCCGCTGGGCATTCCACTGGCGCGGCAGCAGTTGCGCAACGGTGCCTGGCAGGCTGATGGGCTGCTTCGACCCAATCCGGAGGCGCGCGAGCTGTTCGCCGCCCTGCTGTTCGCCCTGACCGACCGCGACCAGCTGGCCGCGCTGTATGGCGCCGCAGCCGAACAGCCAAGTGCTGGCGAGCGCCGGCTGCGCCAGGGCGACGACCTGCGCTGGCAGGTCCGCTATCGCGCGGCACAGCGCTTCGAACTCGACGTGGCGCCAGGGCTGACCTATCGTGTCGCCCCCTTGCCCGACTCGCCCGGAAGCCAACGATGACCGCCTACCTCGACGCCCTCGGCGTGATCTGCGCGCTCGGCAGTGGCAAGGCCGAGGTGGCCCGACGGCTGTTCGCCGGCGACACCTCCGGCATGCAGCCCCATACGCAGCCGGTGGCCGGTCGACGCTTACCGGTGGGCGCGGTCCGCTCAGCGTTGCCGGCAATGCCTGATGACGATCCACGCCATGCCACCCGCAACAACCAGCTGCTGCTGGCCGCTGCACTGGAGATCGAAGGCGATATTCGCCAGGCCATCGCCCGCCACGGCCGGCATCGCATCGGTGTGGTCCTGGGCACCAGCACCACCGGCATCCAGGAAGCCGGAGAAGGCATCGCCGGCTTGCTGCACAATGGCGGCTTTCCGCCGAGCTACCACTATGGGCATCAGGAACTGGCGGCGCCGGCGAGCTTTCTCGGCGAATGGCTGCAACTGGGCGGCCCCTGCTATGCCATCTCCACCGCCTGCACCTCCAGTGCCCGCGCCCTGCTCAGCGCCAAACGCCTGCTCGACGCCGGCATCTGCGACGCAGTGCTGTGCGGCGGTGTCGACAGCCTGAGCGACCTGACCCTGCAAGGCTTCACCGCGCTGGAAGCCACCAGCGAGTCGCTGTGCAACCCCTTCTCGCGCAACCGCAACGGCATCAACATCGGCGAGGCGGCGGCGCTGTTTCTGATGACCCGCGAGCCCGCCGATGGCGCCATCGCCCTGCTTGGCGGCGGCGCCAGTTCCGACGCCTACCATATATCCGCCCCCGAACCGGAAGGCCGCGGCGCGCTTGCCGCCATGCGCCAGGCGCTGGCCACTGCCGGCTGCACACCGGAAGAGGTCGATTACCTCAACCTGCACGGCACAGCCACCGCGCACAACGACGCCATGGAAAGCCAGGCCGTTTCCACGCTGTTTCCTCAGGGTGTCGCCTGTTCTTCGAGCAAGCCGTTGACCGGCCATACCCTCGGCGCCGCTGGCGCGCTGGAGGCGGCGTTCTGCTGGCTTGCGCTATCGCGCTTCAACGCCGACCAGCAGTTGCCACCGCATCGCTGGGACGGCCAGCCGGATCCGGAGCTGCCACCGCTGCGCCTGGTGACCGCCGAACTGCGAATGGGTAGAACCTCGCCACGCCGAATGATGAGCAACTCCTTCGCCTTCGGTGGCAACAATATCAGCCTGATCCTGGGAGACGCGCCGTGATCGACTGGCCCCTCGCCGAACTGCTACCCCACGCTGGCGACATGATCCTGCTCGACGCTGTCGAGCGCTTCGATGAAGACAGCGTGGAGACACACCTGCAGGTACGCGCCGACGGCCTGCTCAGCGCCGCCGACGGCAGTCTGCCTGCCTGGGCCGGCGTCGAGATCATGGCGCAAAGCGTCGCGGCCTTCGCCGGCTGCCATGCGCGTCAGGCCGGTCAGCCCGTGGAGCTGGGCTTCCTGCTCGGCACCCGTAGCTACCAGTGCAATGTCGAAACCTTCCCGGTCGGCGCCCGGCTGCGCGTCCGTGCCACTCGTTCGCTGCAGGACGACAACGGCATGGGCGTGTTCGAATGTCATCTCGACGGCCCCGGTATCCATGCCGAGGCCCGTCTGAACGTGTTCCGCCCGCCCGAAGTGGCGAGTTACCTACAAGAGTCTGCCCCATGAGTGAAACCGTCCTCGTCACCGGCTCCAGCCGAGGCATTGGCCGCGCCATCGCGCTGCGCCTGGCCCGCGCCAGCCATGACATCGTGCTGCACTGCCGCTCGCGCCGCGACCAGGCCGAAGCGGTCCAGGCCGAGATACAGACGATGGGTCGCAGCGCGCGCATCCTGCAGTTCGACATCGCCGACCGCGCCGCCTGCCGGCGCGAGCTGGAAGCCGATGTCGAAGCGCATGGCGCCTACTACGGCGTCGTCTGCAACGCCGGTCTGACTCGCGACGGCGCCTTCCCGGCCCTCAGCGACGATGACTGGGACCAGGTACTGCGCACCAACCTGGACGGTTTCTACAATGTGCTGCAGCCGCTGACCATGCCGATGATTCGCCGCCGCCAGCCGGGGCGCATCGTCTGCATCACCTCCGTATCCGGCCTGATCGGCAACCGCGGCCAGGTCAACTACAGCGCGTCCAAGGCTGGCGTCATCGGTGCGGCGAAGGCGTTGGCGGTGGAGCTGGGCAAGCGCAGGATCACCGTCAACTGCGTTGCCCCCGGACTGATCGATACCGAGATGCTCGACGCCGAACTGCCCATCGAAGAAATGCTGAAGATGGTTCCGGCACAGCGCATGGGCACCCCGGAAGAGGTCGCCGGTGCGGTGAATTTCCTGATGTCCGCCGAGGCGGCGTATATCACCCGGCAGGTGATCGCCGTCAACGGAGGGCTGTGCTGATGAACAGCAGACGCGTGGTGGTCACCGGCATGGCCGGCATCACCTCCCTGGGCAGCGACTGGACGAGCATCGAAGCCAATTTCAGTGCCAACCGCAGCGGCATCCGCCGCATGGCCGAGTGGGACCGCTTCACGGAGCTCAACACCCGCCTGGCCGGCCCGGTGGACGACTTCAGCGTGCCGCCGCACTGGACGCGCAAGCAGCTGCGCAGCATGGGCCGCGTGTCACGACTGTCGGTGCTGGCCGCCGAACGCGCGCTCGCCGACGCCGGTCTTTTAGAAGACGCCTCGATACGCGACGGCCGCATGGGTGTCGCCTGCGGTTCGTCCACCGGCAGCACCGAGGAGATCAAGGCGTTCGGCAACATGCTGCTGAACTCGGTGGCCGACGGGCTGAATGCCAACTCCTACATCCGCATGATGCCGCACACCACCGCGGCCAATATCAGCATCTTCTTCGGCCTCACCGGCCGGGTGATCCCCACCTCCAGCGCCTGCACCAGCGGCAGCCAGGGCATCGGTTACGCCTACGAGGCGATCAAGTTCGGCCGTCTGCCACTGATGCTTGCCGGCGGCGCCGAGGAGCTCTGCGCCACCGAGGCCATGGTCTTCGATGCGCTCTATGCCACCAGCCTGAAGAACGACGCACCGCATACTTCGCCGCGCCCCTACGACAGCGGCCGTGATGGCCTGGTGATTGGCGAAGGCGCCGGCATGCTGGTACTCGAGGAACTGGAGCACGCACTGGCCCGCGGCGCGACGATTCACGCCGAGCTGGTCGGCTTCGGCAGCAACGCCGATGGCCAACATGCCACCAAGCCGGAACAACTGACCATGCGCCGCGCCATGGAACTGGCCCTGGAAGACGCCGGACTTGCACCGGCGGCCATCGGCTACGTGAATGGCCACGGCACTGCGACCGAACAGGGCGACATCGCCGAAACCCAGGCGACCCAGGCGCTGTTCGGCAGCAGCATGCCGATCAGCTCGCAGAAGTCTTTTCTCGGCCACACTCTCGGCGCATGTGGCGCTCTGGAGTCCTGGTTCAGCATCGAGATGATGAACCGCGACCGCTATATCCACACGCTCAACCTGGATTCGGTCGACCCGCGCTGCGGCGAGCTCGACTATCTGCAGGGTGCGCCGCGCGCCATGCAGCACGAGTACGTGATGAACAACAATTTCGCCTTTGGCGGGATCAACACCTCGCTGATCTTCCGTCGCTGGGCCTGAGTTTCACCCACAACCGCAAGGAAAACGCCGATGAAAACAACCGCATGGATAGGCACAGCGCTGGCGCTTCTGGTGCTGCCGGGCATCAGCCAGGCCCGTGATACCACCCATTACCTGCCGTTCGACGCCGTAGTCGCCGAAGCCACTCAGGCCGGCCGCCTGGATGGCAGCGTCAAGTTCTACCTGGCCGGCAAGACGCCGAAGCATGCCAAGGTCGTGCGTAGCGGGGTTACCACCAGCAAGAAGACCAACGCCTTCAACAAGACAGACGAAGGCGCCTGCAGCTGGGCGCTGCAATCGGCGCTGATCGCCATGCAGCAGGCCGCCAAGGCTGCCGGCGCCAACGCCGTGGTGAACATCGCCAGCAACTACAAGCATGTCGAATACAAGGACAGCCAGAAGTACGAATGCCATGCCGGCGCCATCATGGCCGGCGTCGCCCTCAAGGGTGACCTGGCCACCGTCAAGTAAGCATCTCCTGCCGATGCGCTGGGCAAGGCATCGGCTCTACCGCGGCCGACCGTCTGCTGGAACGTTTGCCGTTGCCGTCGAGTCCACTGAACATCAGTGACCTCCACGGGAGCGCCTCATGTTCGGCAAGTCTTCGCACACCTTCGAAATCAACTACATCTACCAGAACGACCCGCGCGCCGAGACCTATGACGCCGACGTCGACAGCCTGTCCCAGGGCGAGGCGGCGCGGCACCTCATCCAGCTGCACAATGCCGATGCCGAGAACAGCCTGGTGATGCCGAAGGCCGATGCCGACGAGGCGCAGCTGCTGGAGCAGGCCGAAGTCATGGGCATCACCGACATCCGCGTGACCCGCGTGCACAAGCACGAGAAGGGCGATACACCCGGCCACTACAAGCAGCCCTGAGCGAACGCCCTAGCGCTGCGCAGAGGCCTCGCGCGTTACCAGCTCCATGAAGGCCTGCGCCAACGGCGACTGCTCCTGCCGGCGTTTGACCAGCCAGACGGCGGTGGTCGCATCCTGGTCCTGCAGGGTGCGAAAGCGCACGCCGTCGATGCGGATGCGCTGGAACGAGGCTGGCAACACCGACACTCCCAGCCCGGCAGCGACCAGGCCGATGATGGTCAGCGCCTCGTTCGCCTCTTGGGCAATGCGTGGATTGAAGCCCGCACGGCGCGCCAGGCTGAGCAACTGGTCGTACAGCCCCGTACCGTAGCTGCGCGGGAAGAACACGAAGGGCTCCTCGGCCAGATCAGCCAGTGTCAGCCCCTCGTCCCCGGCATCCGCCAGCCGGTGTCCCGCATGCATCAGCGCCACCAGCGGCTCACTGAACAGCTCGACGGTCTGCAGGCCCGCCGGCAACGCGAACGGGCGAATCATGCCCACTTGCAGCGTCTCGTCCTGGACGGCATCGACCACCTGCTTGCTGGTCATCTCCTGCAAATCAAGATGCACCGCAGGAAAGGTGCGGCGAAAGGCCAGAATCGCCCGCGGCAGGATCGAGGTGAACGGCGCCGATGAGGTGAACCCCACCTTGAGCTCGCCGATCTCGCCCTGTTCGGCGCGCCTGGCCACGTCTACCGACTTGTCGACCTGCGCGAGCGTGCGCCGCGTTTCCTCGAGAAACAGCCGGCCCGCGTCGGTCAGTGCCACGCGCCGGTTGGTCCGATCGAACAGCCTTACACCGAGTTCCTGTTCCAGCGCCTGGATCTGCTGGCTCAACGGCGGCTGTGAAATGCGCAGCTGTTCGGCGGCGCGACCGAAGTGCAGTTCCTCGGCGACTGCCACGAAGTAGCGAAGATGACGCAGCTCCATGAGGGCTCCTTATGAGTCGCAAAACATATCATTCAGGTCGAATAATATATTGGATAGCTTAAACAAAGCTTCCTATCATTTCGTCCATAAACCCAAACAACAGCAATCGCGCCCGTCGATCGAAAAAGCGATCACAGGCGTAACGGGCCGCTTTTGGCCGGAAAAAGCGAATCGGACAGAGGTCTTCATCGTGAGCAGTACGCACGACGCCAGCGACGCGTCAGCAGAGATACCGGCGCCTGGCGCGCCCATCAGCCATACCGAGAAAGGCACCCCGCGCTTCGCGCGCACCGCCCTGGCCCTGTTCGCCGGCGGCTTCGCCACCTTCGCCCTGCTCTACTGCGTGCAGCCGATGATGCCCATGCTGTCGCAGGCATTCGGCATCAACGCAGCGCAGAGCAGCCTGATCCTTTCGCTCTCGACGCTGACCCTGGCCGTCGGCCTGCTGATCACCGGGCCGATCTCCGATGCCATCGGCCGCAAGCAGGTGCTGGTCGCCTCCCTGCTCGCTGCCGCGGTGTTCACCGTCGGTAGTGCGCTGGCGCCCAGCTGGCATGGCGTTCTGCTGATGCGCGCACTGGTCGGCCTGGCGCTCAGCGGCGTGGCTGCAGTGGCCATGACCTACCTGAGCGAGGAGATCCATCCCCACCATCTGGGCCTGGCAATGGGGCTGTACATTGGCGGCAACGCCATCGGCGGCATGAGCGGACGCTTGCTGAGCGGCGTGCTGGTGGACTACCTGTCCTGGCATAGCGTGCTGGGACTGATGGGCGGGCTGGCGCTGCTGGCGGCCCTGCTGCTCTGGCGCTTTCTGCCGGAATCGCGGCACTTCCGTCCGCGACCGCTGCGCCCGCAGGGATTGCTGCAGGGCTACCGCCTGCACTTCCGCGATGCCGGCCTGCCCTGGCTGTTCCTGCAGGGCTTTCTGCTAATGGGCAGCTTCGTCACGCTGTACAACTATATCGGCTATCGATTGATTGCCGAGCCGTTCCACCTCAGCCAGACCATGATCGGTCTGCTGGCGGTGCTCTACCTGTCGGGTATCTACAGCTCGGCTCAAGTCGGCGCACTGGCCGATCGTTTCGGCCGGCGCCGGGTGTTCTGGCTGGTGATCGCCCTGATGCTGGCAGGCGTGAGCCTGACCCTGTTCGACCGGCTGCCGCTGGTGCTGCTGGGCATGCTGCTGTTCACCTTCGGCTTCTTCGGCGCCCACTCGGTTGCCAGCAGCTGGATTGGCCGCCGCGCCCGGCAGGCGCGCGGCCAGGCCTCCTCGCTCTATCTGTTCAGTTACTACCTGGGCTCCAGCATCGCCGGCACGCTGGGTGGGGTCTTCTGGCACGCCGCCGGCTGGGATGGCGTCGGTCTGTTCATCGCCTCGCTGCTGCTAATCGCCTTCGCCGTGGCGCTGCACCTGGCGCGCCTGCGTCCGTTGCCGGAGCCGCAGACGGCACACTGAGCCCGCAATGCAGAACGCCCCGCTGATGCGGGGCGTTTCGTTTCGAGCCGTTGAAAAATCAGGCGTGGTATTGCCCGGACAGTTCGTGCACCGACTCGATGAAGGCGCCGGCATGGGCTGGATCGACTTCCGGCGTGATGCCGTGGCCCAGGTTGAACACGTGGCCATTGCCATGACCGAAGCTCGCCAGGATACGCGCGACCTCGGCGCGGATGGCGTCGGGCTTGGCATAAAGCACGCTCGGGTCCATGTTGCCCTGCAGCGCCACCTTGTCACCGACGCGGCGGCGCGCCTCGCCGATGTCGCAGGTCCAGTCCAGCCCCAGCGCTTCGGCACCGGCGTCGGCCATGGACTCCAGCCACAGCCCGCCACCCTTGGTGAACAGGATCACCGGCACGCGGCGGCCGTCATGTTCGCGGATCAGACCGTCTACGATCTTGCGCATATAGGCCAGGGAGAACTCCTGATAGGCCGCGGCCGACAGGCTGCCACCCCAGGAATCGAAGATTTGCACGGCCTGGGCGCCGGCCAGGATCTGGCCGTTGAGGTAGCTGGTAACCGACTGGGCCAGCTTGTCCAGCAAGGCGTGCATTGCCTGCGGGTTTTCGTAGAGCATCGCCTTGGATTTGCGGAAGTCCTTCGAGGAGCCGCCTTCGACCATGTAGGTCGCCAGGGTCCACGGACTTCCGGAGAAACCGATCAGCGGTACGCGGCCGTTGAGTTCGCGGCGAATGGTACGCACCGCGTCCATCACGTAGCCCAGATCCTTCTCCGGATCGGGAATCGGTAGCGCCTCGATGTCCGCCGCACTGCTCACCACCTTCTTGAAGCGCGGACCTTCGCCGGTCTCGAAGTACAGGCCGAGCCCCATGGCGTCCGGCACGGTGAGGATATCGGAGAACAGGATCGCAGCATCCAGCGGATAGCGATCCAGCGGCTGCAGAGTCACCTCGCAGGCGAGCTCCGGATTCATGCACAGGCTCATGAAGTCACCGGCCTTGGCGCGGCTGGCCCGGTATTCGGGCAGATAACGGCCGGCCTGGCGCATCATCCACACCGGGGTGACGTCGACAGGCTGCTTGAGCAGGGCACGAAGGAAGCGGTCGTTCTTCAAGGCAGTCATGGCAGGGTTCCAGCGAAAAAGTGCCGTGCATTGTCGCAAAGCGGAAAAAAAAAGGCACGGCGAGTGCCGTGCCTTTTACCTTTGGGCTTGATTCAAATCAGGCCGTTCCGAGCCCCTGTCGGCGCTCGATCAACACCGATCAGACGCCGAGGTAGTCCATGATGCCTTCGGCAGCCTGGCGCCCTTCATAGATCGCGGTCACCACCAGATCGGAGCCGCGAACCATATCGCCACCGGCGAAGATCTTCGGGTTGCTGGTCTGGTGCTTGAACTGACCCTGCTCCGGGGCGACGACGCGGCCCTGGTTGTCCAGTTGGATACCCTGGCCCTCGAACCACGGTGCCGGGCTTGGCCGGAAACCGAAGGCAATGACCACTGCATCGGCCGGCAGCACCTGCTCGGAGCCTGGGATCGGCTCGGGGCTGCGGCGGCCACGGGCATCCGGCGCGCCGAGACGGGTCTCGACCACCTTCACACCTTCCACCTTGCCTTCGCCGACGATGGCGATGGGCTGGCGATTGAAGAGGAACTTCACGCCCTCTTCCTTGGCGTTCTTCACTTCACGGCGCGAACCCGGCATGTTTGCCGCATCACGACGATAGGCACAGGTCACGCTCTTGGCGCCCTGGCGGATGGAGGTGCGGTTGCAGTCCATCGCGGTATCACCGCCACCCAGAACCACGACTTTCTTGCCTTTCATGTCGATGAAGTCCTCAGCGGACTTCTCGAAGCCGAGGTTGCGGTTGACGTTGGCGATGAGGAAATCCAGCGCGTCGTACACGCCCGGCAGATCCTCGCCAGGGAAGCCGCCCTTCATGTAGGTGTAGGTGCCCATGCCCATGAACACCGCATCGTAATCGGCCAGCAGCTGGTCGATGGTGATGTCCTTGCCCACCTCGGTGTTCAGGCGGAACTCGATGCCCATGCCGCTGAAGATCTCGCGGCGGCGGCTGAGCACGGTTTTTTCCAGCTTGAACTCGGGAATGCCGAACGTCAGCAGGCCACCAATCTCGGGGTTCTTGTCGAACACCACCGGGGTCACACCGTTGCGCACGAGAATATCCGCGCAACCGAGGCCCGCCGGGCCGGCACCGATGATGGCGACCTTCTTGCCGGTCGGCTTGACCTTGGACATGTCCGGCCGCCAGCCCATGGCGAAGGCGGTATCGGCAATGTATTTCTCCACCGAGCCGATGGTCACCGCACCGAAACCGTCATTCAGCGTGCAGGCGCCTTCGCAGAGGCGGTCCTGCGGGCAGACGCGGCCGCAGACTTCCGGCAGGGTATTGGTCTGGTGCGCCAGCTCGGCAGCGGCGAGGATGTTGCCCTCGGAGACCAGCTTGAGCCAGTTGGGAATGTAGTTGTGGACCGGGCACTTCCACTCGCAATAGGGGTTACCGCAGCCCAGGCAGCGGTGGGCCTGTTCGCAGGCCTGCTGCGGCTTGAAGGGTTCGTAGATCTCGACGAACTCCTTCTTGCGCTGGCGCAGCAGTTTCTTCTTCGGATCCTTGCGCCCGACCTCGATGAACTGGAAGTCGTTATTCAGACGTTCAGTCATTTCAAAACCTCTCAACAGCGGCCGTAGACGATACATACGGCTGCAAGACAATCAGGGTGAGCAGCGGCCCCGCGTTGGCTGGGGCCGCTGCCTGAAGCGGCTTATTGTTATTGCGGGTTGGCCCGGGTGCTCGACAGCAGCGAAGCCAGGTTGGCCGCCTTGGGCTTGACCAGCCAGAACCGACGCAGGTAGTCGTCGAGATTATCCAGCAGTTCTGCCCCCCACTCACTCGCGGTTTCCGCAACGTACTCGCGCAGCACGTCCTGCAGGTGGCTGCGATGGGCTTCCATCGCCTCGCCGGTGATGCGCTGCAGGTTGACCAGTTCGTTGTTCACGCGGTCGACGAAGCTGTTGTCCATGTCCAGCACATAGGCGAAACCACCGGTCATGCCGGAGCCGAAGTTGTGCCCGGTCTTGCCCAGCACGCAGACGAAACCGCCGGTCATGTACTCGCAGCAGTGGTCGCCGGTACCCTCGACGACCGCATGGGCACCGGAGTTGCGCACGGCGAAACGCTCGCCGGCAGTACCGGCGGCGAACAGCTTGCCGCCAGTGGCGCCGTACAGGCAGGTGTTGCCGATGATCGCCGAATCCTGCGACCGATAGCTGGCGCCCTGCGGCGGGGTGACCACCAGCTTGCCGCCGGTCATACCCTTGCCGACGTAATCGTTGGCGTCGCCCTCCAGGTACAGGTTGAGGCCGCCGGCGTTCCACACGCCGAAGCTCTGACCGGCTGTGCCCTTGAAGCGGAAGGTGATCGGCGCGCCCGCCATGCCCTGGTTGCCATGCTGACGGGCGATCTCGCCGGAGACGCGGGCACCGATGGAACGGTCGCAGTTGCAAATTTCCAGCTCGAACTCGCCACCGCTCTTGGCGTCGATGGCGCCCTTGGCCAGCTTGACCATCTCCTCGGCCAGCAGACCCTGGTCGAACGGCGGGTTCTTCTCCACCTCGCAGAACTGCGGTTTGTCGGCGGCAATGTTGCTGCCGCCTAGCAGCGGCGTCAGGTCGAGGTTGTTCTGCTTGGCGGTGTCGCCCGGCAGCACCTCGAGCAGATCAGTACGGCCGATCAGCTCGCCGAGGCTGCGCACGCCCAGCTTGGCCAGCCACTCGCGGGTTTCCTCCGCGACGAACTGGAAGAAGTTGACCACCATGTCGACGGTGCCGATGAAGTGATCCTTGCGCAGCTGCTCGTTCTGGGTGGCGACACCGGTGGCGCAGTTGTTCAGGTGGCAGATGCGCAGGTACTTGCAGCCCAGCGCGATCATCGGTGCGGTACCGAAGCCGAAACTTTCAGCGCCGAGGATCGCGGCCTTGATAACGTCAAGACCAGTCTTCAGGCCGCCATCGGTCTGCACCCGGACCTTGCCGCGCAGGTCGTTGCCGCGCAGGGTCTGGTGGGTTTCGGCCAGGCCGAGTTCCCACGGCGAGCCGGCATAGCGAATGGACGTCAGTGGCGAAGCGCCGGTGCCGCCGTCGTAGCCGGAGATGGTGATCAGGTCAGCGTAGGCCTTGGCCACGCCGGCAGCGATGGTGCCGACACCCGGCTCGGCCACCAGTTTGACCGACACCAGCGCCTGTGGGTTGACCTGCTTAAGGTCGAAGATCAGCTGCGCCAGGTCCTCGATGGAGTAGATGTCGTGGTGCGGCGGCGGCGAGATCAGCGTCACACCCGGCACGGCATAGCGCAGTCGGGCGATCAGGCCGTTGACCTTGCCACCGGGCAGCTGACCGCCTTCACCCGGCTTGGCGCCCTGGGCGACCTTGATCTGCAGCACTTCGGCGTTGACCAGGTATTCCGGGGTAACACCGAAGCGACCGGTTGCGACCTGCTTGATCTTCGAGCTGCGCTCGGTGCCGTAGCGGGCCGGGTCTTCGCCGCCCTCACCGGAGTTCGAGCGCGCGCCGATTCGGTTCATCGCCGCGGCGATGGCCTCGTGCGCTTCCGGCGACAGGGCACCGAGCGAGATGCCGGCGGAGTCGAAACGCTTGAGGATCGCTTCCAGCGGCTCGACCTCTTCCAGCGCCAGCGGTTGCTCGGCCACCTTCACCTTGAGCAGGTCACGCAGCATGGCCACGGGACGCTGATCGACCAGTGCGGTGTATTCCTTGAAGCGGCTGTAGTCACCGCTCTGCACGGCCACTTGCAGCGCGCTGACCACATCGGGGTTGTAGGCGTGGTACTCACCGCCGTAGACGAACTTCAGCAAGCCGCCCTGCTGGATCGGCTTGCGGCTGCTCCAGGCTTCGGCGGCCAGCGCCTTCTGCTCGGCCTCGAGATCCTCGAAGCGCGCCCCCTTGATACGGCTGGCGACGCCACGGAAGCTGAGCTCCACGACCTCGTCGGACAGGCCGACGGCTTCGAACAGCTGCGCACCGCGGTAGGAGGCGATGGTAGAGATGCCCATCTTAGAGATGATCTTCATCAGCCCCTTGGAGATGCCCTTGCGATAGTGCTTGAACACTTCGTAAAGGTCGCCAAGCACCTCGCCAGTGCGGATCAGGTCGCCTAGCACCTCGAAGGCAAGGAACGGGTAGACCGCAGTCGCGCCGAAGCCGATCAGCACGGCGAAGTGATGCGGATCACGGGCGGTGGCGGTTTCCACCAGAATGTTGCAGCTGCAGCGCAGGCCGGTTTCCACCAGACGGTGGTGAACCGCACCCACGGCCAGCGAAGCATGCACCGGCAACTTGCCTGGTGCGATATGACGATCGCTGAGGACCAGCAGCACCTTGCCACCACGTACGGCTTCCTCGGCCTGATCGGCAATATTGCGAATCGCCGCCTCGAGGCCGATGGTTTCGTCGTAGTTCAGGTCGATGACCAGACGTTCGAAACCCGGACGCTCCAGGTTCATGATCGTGCGCCACTTCGCTGGCGAGATCACCGGGGTAGTCAGGATCGCGCGGTTGGCGTGATCGGCGGTTTCCTCGAAGACATTGCGCTCGGCACCCAGACAGGTTTCCAGCGACATCACGATGGCTTCGCGCAGCGGGTCGATCGGCGGGTTGGTGACTTGGGCGAACTGCTGGCGGAAGTAGTCGTAGGGCGACCGTACGCGGCGCGACAGAACTGCCATGGGTGTATCGTCGCCCATCGAGCCGACCGCTTCCTGGCCCTGCTCGGCCAGCGGACGCAGCACCTGATCACGCTCCTCGAAGGTGACCTGGTACATCTTCATGTACTGCTTGAGCTGGTCAGCGTCGTAGAAGGCCGAACCGTGATCGTTGTCATCGAGGGTCGACTGGATGCGCAGCGCGTTCTGCCGCAGCCACTTCTTGTAGGGCTGCTGCGCCTTCAGGTGGTTGTCGATGTCGTCGGTGTGCAGCACCTTGCCGGTGTGGGTGTCCACCGCGAGGATCTGCCCCGGGCCGACACGGCCCTTGGCCAGGACGTCCTCGGGCTTGTAATCCCACACGCCGACTTCCGAGGCGAGGGTGATGTAGCCATTCTTGGTGGTCACCCAACGCGCCGGGCGCAGGCCGTTACGGTCGAGCAGACAGACCGCGTGGCGTCCGTCGGTCAACACCACGCCAGCCGGGCCGTCCCAGGGCTCCATGTGCATGGAGTTAAATTCGTAGAAGGCGCGCAGATCGGGGTCCATGGTCTCGACGTTCTGCCACGCCGGCGGAATGATCATGCGCAGGCCACGGAACAGATCCATTCCGCCGGTGACCAAGAGTTCGAGCATGTTGTCCATGCTCGAGGAGTCAGAGCCGGTGCGGTTGATCAACGGCGACAGGCTTTCGAGATCCGGCAGCAATTCGTTGGCGAACTTCAGACGGCGCGCCTGGGCCCAGTTGCGGTTACCGGTGATGGTGTTGATTTCACCGTTGTGCGCCAGGAAGCGGAACGGCTGAGCCAGCCGCCACTGCGGCATGGTGTTGGTGGAGAAACGCTGGTGGAACACGCAGATCGCGGTCGCGAGGCGCTCGTCACCCAGGTCCGGGTAGAACTGGGCCAGGTCGGCCGGCATCATCAGGCCTTTGTAGATGATGTCTTTGTCGGAGAGACTGCATACATAGAAGGCGCTGTCGTCAGCCAGCGCCACTTCCGCGCGGCGCCGCGCGAAGAACAGCTTGATGCCGAAATCACGCTCAGCGATACCGTCTCCGGCAACGAACACCTGCTCGATCCGCGGCAGACGCTCGAGCGCGAGTTGGCCCAGGACGCCGGTATCGACCGGCACCTCGCGCCAGCCGACCAGCGTCAGGCCCTGGGAGACGATCTCCTCGCTCAGGCGAGTTCGTGCTTGGTCAGCCTTGGCTGCGTCCTGATCGAGGAACACCATGCCGACGGCATATTGCGCGGGCAGCTCGACATTGAAGTGCTCCAGTGCCTTCGCGCGCAGAAAGGCATCTGGCTTCTGCATCAGCAGACCGCAACCGTCGCCGGTCTTGCCATCGGCATTGATGCCACCGCGGTGCGTCATACAGGTCAGGGACTGGATGGCAGTCTTTAGCAGGTGATGGCTAGCCTCGCCCTGCATGTGGGCAATCAGACCGAAGCCGCAGTTATCCTTGAACTCTTCAGGACGAAACAGACCTGCTCTCATAGGCACTCCACCAGCTAAATACGTTGTAAATCAACCCCTTATTGACGGCGCAGCAAATCACCCCGTCATTCACGTGGGCAAAAGGGGGAGCAGTTTACAAAGCCAGCTAGAGCGACACAATTTATTTTTGCAAGCCCCAAAACAGTGCATTGCGCACTTTTTTGGGGCATTTTTTACGCTATTGGCCGATTTCTTTTTGCACACTGCCAAATGTACGCACCCAAGGCTTGCCGGATCGCAGCGACGCAGGCAGTGATTTGACCGCCGCTAGCGCCGCGGCGCGACTGTTGAAACTGCCATAGGTCACGACATAGAGCGGCTTGCCGTCATGCTGCTTGACGAAATAGCGATAGCCACTTCCTTGCTGCCGGACAATTGCCTGCGCATTTTTCTCGGCACGTGTGCCGAGAATCTGGACCAGGTGGTTGCTCGCAGGCTGGCTCGCATACCAGCCACCGTGCCCCGACACGGGCGGTGAAGCCTCGGTGGTGACACTGGGCTTGGCTGCAGCAGCGCTCTGTCGCACAGCGACCGGCTCTGGCGTAGTCGCCGGTGCCGGCGCCGCGGATGCGACCGACGAAGCCTGCTCCGATATTTGCGGAGCGGGAGCGGGCGCTACGGGAGAGGTAGCGTTAACCGGCTCCGAATCATCAGAGTCGGACATCGCGACGCCACTCTCGTCTTCCCCACCCGCTGCGGCAGCGAGAGGTTCTCGAATCACAGGCTGCGCATCATTACCCAACGGCAAGGACAACGGACGCTCGCTGCCATCGAACTCGATAGCAGCCTGCCCGTCCTGCCCGGCTGGCTCCTGACCGGCATCAGCCGTGGCCGCGGTATCGAGCGGTAGCTGAGTCACCTCCGGCGCGACAGACTGCCGAACGTCCTGCCCACGCAGCAACAGGAAAGCCACCGCAACGAGCAGAACAACCGCAAGGGCGGCCAATACGTGCTTGCGCGGTAGCGCGAAGCCAATGCCGCCGGCCTTGTGGCGCCCGCGGCTGCCCTGCATCGCGGCAAGGAGTTCATCACGGGCGATCTGGTTGATCGAGCCAGGCCAGCCGCCCGATTCATCGTGGATGCGCGCGATCTGCTCTTCGCTGAGGCAATCGATGCCGCTACCCGCGCCCTCGAGCCGCAACGCCAAGTACTCGCGCGTCTCGTCTTCCTCGTATGGCTGCAAGGCAATGACATGGTAGCGCTCGTCGCCCTCGCTCAGGGCCTCGAGACGTCCGGCAAGGGCTGTTTCACCGAATAGAAAAACGTGAGGGCGGGCTTCAGGAACTCCCGCAGCAAGGCGCAGCAGCGTCTCGATCGCGGCTGCAGTGAGACGTTCCGCGTCGTCTACCAGCAGATAGACTTCCTGACCCGTGAGGGCCAGCTGGACGACCTGCGCCATCACACCCTCAAAGTCAGCCTCGCGACTGTTCAGCGCCTGCGCGATCTGCGCGATCAACGCCGTGGAATCGGTAGTGTCCTGCGGTGTGATAACGACGCTCTGGACCGCTTGCTTGTTGCTGCTGGCCACCAAGGCCTGCCGGAGCAATGTCTTGCCACTGCCTTCGGGGCCCGTCACCAACAGCAGCAGCTGACTGTAGCGCGCGAGGTGATGCAACTGCCCCAGCACTGGCTTACGCTGCGCGGGAAAGAATTTGAAACCCGGAACACGCGCCGCGAAGGGGTCATGGCTGAACCCATAGTGGTTCAGATAGGCATCGTCGGCCGACAAACTGGTCATGGAAATTTTCTTACGCTCCCATCTGTTCCGTCATTGCGCCGTAGTTGGCGTTCAAGGTCGCTTCCAGTACATCGCGAGGGAAGTCGCCAGTCACCACGGCTTCTCCCATTCCACGCAGCAGGACCAGACGCAGCTTGCCGTCCAGGACCTTCTTGTCGACCGCCATGTGCTGCAGGAAGTCGCCTGGCTGCATTTCGGCAGGGGGGGACACGGGCAGAGCCGCGCGCTGCAGCAAGCGTATAGCGCGATCACGCTCCGCCTGCTGAATCCAACCAAGCCGAGAAGACATCTCAAGGGCCATGACGGTTCCCGCAGCTACCGCCTCACCATGCAGCCAGACGCCATAACCCATGTGGGTCTCGATAGCATGGCCGAAGGTGTGGCCCAGATTGAGGATGGCCCGCACGCCGGACTCGCGCTCGTCGGCATTGACTACCCGCGCCTTCGCCGCGCACGAACGATGGATCGCTTCAGTCAAGGCGACCGGGTCGAGAGCCCGCAGCCGGTCGACATTCAATTCGAGCCAGCCGATAAACTCTTCATCGCAGATCAACCCGTACTTGATGACTTCCGCCAGCCCAGCCGACAGCTCACGGGATGGCAGAGTGGCGAGTGTCGAAGTATCGATGATCACCGCTCGAGGCTGGTAGAAGGCACCGATCATGTTCTTGCCCAGTGGGTGATTGATACCGGTTTTGCCGCCGACCGAAGAGTCCACCTGGGACAGCAGGGTTGTCGGCACCTGGATAAAATCGACCCCACGCTGATAGCTTGCCGCGGCATATCCGGCCATGTCGCCAATGACCCCACCACCTAACGCGATGATCATGGTGTTGCGGTCATGACGCGCCTCGAGCAGCGCATCGAAAATCAGCTGAAGCGTCTGCCAGTTTTTGTGCTTCTCGCCATCAGGCAGGATTATGGAGGTAACAGCGTACCCGGAGAGCGCTTGCCTGAGCTGCTCGAGATACAGCGGCGCGACCGTCTCGTTGGTAACGATGGCAACCTGGCGCCCGCGAATCTTTTCCTCGAAGAGATCGCGGCGGTCGATCAACCGCTCGCCGATGTGGATGGGATAGCTACGCTCACCGAGATCGACCTGAAGAGTCCGCATGACACCCCCGAAATAAAGGGGCTTAGGATAACGCAGATTCGTCGCGGCTTTCACCGGGCGCAAGCGAAGCGAGACGATCGAGAATTTCCATCACCACCAAACGCGGCGGCCGCTCGTCGGTCTCGATGATGACGTCCGCAATCGATCGATACAACGGATCACGAACTGCCATCAGGTTGGCAAGCACACCGCGCGGATCAGCAGCCTGCAGGAGTGGACGATTACGATCCCGGGCGGTGCGCTCGAGCTGCTGATCGACCGAAGTGCAGAGGTAGACCACACGCCCGCCAGCACGAAGCGCCTTGCGGTTGTCCTCACGCATCACGGCGCCCCCGCCGGTGGCGAGCACCACGCCGTCGAGCCGGCAAAGATCAGCTATCACCGCATGCTCGCGCTCACGGAAGCCACCCTCGCCTTCGACATCGAAGATGAGCGGAATACTGGCGCCGGTACGCTGTTCGATCTCCTTGTCGGAGTCCTTGAACGGCAGACGCAGCTCTTTGGCAAGCAAACGCCCGATGGTGCTTTTCCCAGCTCCCATCGGGCCCACGAGGATGAGGTTTTGCAACGATTACTGGCCTATGGCGACCGCTCGGTAGTTAAGGATTCTAGGTGTCAAGAAGACCAGAAGCTCGGATTTTTTATCTTCCACGATGTCCCGTCGAAAAAGACGACCAACGAACGGAACGTCACCCAAGAACGGCACCTTCTCGATACTGCTAATTTGGCTGTTGGAGAATACACCACCGATGACGATTGTTTCGCCATCAGTCACTAGAACCTTGGCATTGACCTCGTTCTTATTGATCGGCGGGACCCCGTTCAGCGCGTTTGCGAAATCAGGCGCATCCTTGGTGACCTTAACCTCCATGATAATGCGGTTGTCCGGCGTGATCTGCGGCGTTACCTCAAGCGACAGGGCTGCCTCCTTGAATGAGGTTGATGTCGCACCACTCGAGCTGGCTTCCTGGTAAGGAATCTCTGAACCCTTGAGGATCTTGGCGGTTTCTTTATCCGCAGTCACCACCTTTGGCTGGGAGACGATCTCGCCGTTACCGGTCTTTTCCATCGCCGACAGTTGAAGATCTAATATTCCATGGTCCGAGACATAGCCGATACCGATACCGGCTGTGCTGTTCAATACCCCTAGGTCGACAAACGGCACCGGAGCCAGGGCGTCTTCGAGGGTAAAGTTGCCAACCTTATCGGTGCCCGGCAGGAGATATCGACCACTATCTTCATCACGGCCGATGGCCCCATCCTTGCCGTAGAAACCCCAATTGTCGTTGGTGTAGTTCCCGCCCCAGCGAACCCCAAGCGCTTTATCGTACCCAACGTTCGCCTCCACAATACGCGCCTCAATCATCACCTGCCGCACCGGGATGTCGAGCTGAGCAACGATGCGACGCAGTTCGTCAAGCCGTTCTTGAGTTTGGTAGGCAATAATATTGTTCGTGCGGTCATCTACAGCAATGGAGCCACGGTCTTCAGCAACGCCACCACTGCTTGTTACCGATTGAAACAGGCGGGCAATGTCCGCAGCTTTAGCGTAGTTGACCTGCACGACCTCGCGACGCAACGGTGCAAGCTCGGCGATCTGGCGCTGCGACTCAAGTTCTTGGCGCTCACGTGCAGCGATCTCGTCAGCAGGCGCAACGAGCAGCACGTTACCAACCTGCCGCTTATCCAGCCCTTTCGTCTTCAGTACCAAATCAAGCGCCTGATCCCAGGGCACGTTCTGCAAGCGCAGGGTAATATTCCCGCTTACAGTATCGCTTGCCACCAAATTCAGATCAGTAAAGTCAGCGATCAGCTGCAGAACTGAACGAACATCGATATCCTGAAAGTTGAGCGACAGTTTTTCACCCGAATAGGCGAAGCGATCGGCCTTGCGCTTATCAGCCTCTTCTTCTGTAAGCGGCTTGATGCTGATTGTCAATTTATTATCGGTCTGATATGCAAGATAATCGTATCGGCCAGTAGGCTCGATAGCGATGCTTGCACCACCGGACTGGGCCGTCGAATCGACAAACTTAACTGGCGTAGCGAAATCCTGAACGTCGAGACGAACGCGCAGCGCTTCTGGCAAATCTGCCTTAGCAAAGACAACGCGGATTTTTCCCCCCTGCTCTTCGATGGTCGAGCCTACTGACGGGTCGGAAAGCGTAATCACAACGTTCCCGGCGCCGTCATCACCGCGGCGAAAATCGATATTCTCGATCGCTTTACCAACCGCCATCGGCTTGGCCGGGGCGGGCTTGACAACCGGGGCGGCGGCTGCAGCGGACACGGCGACAGGATTGGCGGCACCGGCACTTTCTCCCAGCACGACAAACAGATTGTTGCCATCTACTCGCGTAGAGTACGGCACAAGTGAAGTCAGATTGACGATCAAGCGGGTGCGCCCCTGAGCCTCGACGACGGTTACACTGCGCGCGTTACCTACGCCCAGCTCTCGATTCTTCGCACCCAAATTGTTCGAAACGCCAGGGAGGTCGAGAGCGATGCGTGCAGGTTGGTCCAAGGTATAACCACGGGGTGTGGCAACGGGCTCATCAAAGGCCAACTTCAACTCAACCCGATCACCGGGCAAAGCAGCCACATCCAAGGCGTTGAGATTGGCAGCCAGCAGCGCTGGCGAAATAAACGCCGCCAGCAACGATACGCCAAGGCGTGAAAGGGTAGTGTTCATAAATTGCTTCCGTTGTGCAGACCGGTAAAGGTTTTCCATGCTTGTGCCCCGCGCTAGGTGCGCTCTTTCAAGGTCAGACTGCGCGGGCGCTCCAGCCACCCACCCTCTCCATCCGGAACGATTTCCACTACATCCACCGCCGCTTCGCTGATCTCGACGATGCGGCCATGGTTACGGCCGAGATAGTCACCAATCCTGACGCGATGAACACCGTCCCCTCCCCGGATCAGCGCATAACGCCCCTGCCCGTTGGAAAGCGTGCCGACCATGGTGAAATTTTCGATATTGAACCCTTCGAGGAACTGTTTGACGCGCGACTCATCAGGTTGGATATCCTTGGAGCCTTTTTGCCGCTGCGCCAAATCCAGCTTGACGGGCGGTTGGAATGGATGCCGCAGCGCGGCCGCGCTGTATGTAAAAGCCTCATAGGGGATGAACGCCGGCAGCGGCTCAATCGTTCCCTTCGGCTTTGCCCGAACCTCATCCATAAACGACTGCAGGTCGCTGAAATCCGAGCCGCCACCACAGCCCCCCAACATCGCCAGGCTTAAGCCCAGCGCAACGAGTTGCGAGCCTCTCATTTCTGCAACCCCTCGTTGTACCGATAAGTCTTCGCGACGATGTTCATCTGCAGCTTTGAAGTCGAGTCATCTTTTTCTGGCTTTATTTCAAAGTCGTGCAAAGTAACGATTCGTGGCAGACTGGAAACACCACTCACGAATGTAGCCAGATCGTGGTAGCCACCAATCACCTTGATAGTGATCGGGAGTTCAATGTAAAACTGCTGCACCACTTCCGGTTGCAACTTGATCTCTTCGAACTCCAAACCACTGCCCAGACCTGTCCTGGTTATATCCTCCAACAGCCCAGGAACTTCCGTATCACTTGGTAGCTGCCTCAGCAGTGCACCGAATGAAGTTTCCATTTCCGACATCTGCTTTTTATAAGCATCTAGGTTCGCCGCCTGAAATGCCTTGCTGGAGAACTGTTGCTTCAGGGTCACTTCCTGAGCCTGCTGCTGCTCCAACTGCACCTGCATATCCTGCAAATGAAGGTAATAACCCAGAGCCAGCACCACGGCGAGCAGAATGACGCCCGTAATGAACTTCACAGGCGCGGGCCACGAACCGAGGTTGTTTAGATCGAGATCGGCGACATCGATCTTACGAAGACTCTGCAACGAATCAGCCAGACTCATGGCTTCGCTCCTTCCGTGGAGACGGCTGGCTGGGTCTGCTGTACCGTCAGCTGAAAGACGTTTTCCTGATCAACCGCACCAGCCGTTACCGCCTTGACTTCATTCAGGTTGGGTGATTCGAGCCAGTCCGACCCATCAAGATTGCGCATGAGATTGGAAACCCGATTATTCGACTCAGCAGCCCCGACAATCGCAATGTTCTTGCCGGTCATTTTTAACGAAGTGAAATAAACTCCATCTGGCAGCGTGCGCACCAGCTGGTCGAATACGCGACCAATGATCGGGCGATTTCCCTGTAGATCCTGAATGATCTTCATACGCTCCAGCAATTGCTGACGACGTTCCTTGAGTTCTTTGATCTCCTTGATTCGCGCATCCAGCACGGCAATTTCTTTTTTTATGAATTCGTTGCGCGCACTCTGTTGCTCAATCGCACCCTGAAGATAGCGATCACCAAGAAAAACAAGGCCAGCCGCAACGACCAACACACCGAAAAGAGAGGCAAGGAAACGCTGCTTGCGTTCTTCACGCAATTGTTCGCGCCAAGGCAGAAGGTTGATCTGCGCCATCAGTCGAAACTCCTTAACGCCAACCCACACGCAATCATCAGCGAGGGCGCATCACTGGCCAGCGCGCCTGCGTTGACCTTGCTACTCAAAGCCATATCGGCAAACGGATTGGCAACTAGAGTCTGGGTGCCGATCTTCTGCTGAATGAGATGATCAAGACCCGGGATGGAAGCCGTTCCACCAGCAAGCAGAATGCAATCGACATCATGAAACTGCCCAGCAGCGAAGAAGAACTGCAGCGAGCGTGAGACCTGCTGAACGACCGCTTCTTTGAACGGAAGCAAAACTTCACTGTCGTAGTCATCAGGAAGCCCTCCCTGCTTTTTAGCGAGGCCAGCCTCCTCTTGTGAAAGCCCATAACGGCGTTGAATTTCCTCGGTCAGCTGCCGCCCCCCGAACAATTGCTCACGACTGTATATGGTGCGTCCGTTATGCAGGACGCTCAGAGTCGTCATCGTTGCACCGATATCCACGACGGCGACGGTCAGTTCACCATGCGCGCTCCCCAACTGCGGCGCCAGAAGGCCATAGGAGCGCTCGAGCGCATAGGCCTCGACATCAACGACCTTCGCGGTGAGCCCGGCCAGGGCCAGTGCCGCCTCGCGCACCTCGACGTTTTCCTTGCGACAGGCAGCGAGCAGAACCTCGACCCGACCGGGCGCACGCGGCGCGGGCCCCTGGACCTCAAAGTCGATCGCCACCTCTTCCAACGGATAGGGAATATATTGGTCGGCTTCGATCTTCAGCTGATTTTCCAGCTCCTCGTCGGACAGCCCGGCGTCCATCTCGATCGTCTTGGTGATCACCGCTGAGCCGGAGACAGCTACCACGGCTGACTTGCAGCCGGTCTTAGCCTTTGCGACCACGCGTTGCAGAGCCTGACCAACGCCTTCCAGTTCAGCGATGTTCTTTTCGACCACGGCATTTGGCGGGAGCGGCTCAACCGCATAAGCCTCAACCCGGTAGCGGTTCCCCGATCGACTTAATTCGAGAAGCTTGACTGAGGTCGAACTGATATCGATCCCAAGCAGCGTGTTCGCTTTCTTAGTGAAGAGCCCTAGCACGACCGATTTCCTATCTTTATCCGCAACTTACGGATTAATTATGTTTATCCACATTAAATAACAGGCTTGACAGAAGCGCAAATGGCTACCCGGCAAAAAAAGCGCATATAATGTGAACGGTTTTCCTCTTTCAGCATCGCCACCTTCCCCCTCCCAAAATTCCCGGATTCCCAGAACCCCGATGCGTCTTTTGAAATTTCTTGCCTGGTCGTGCTTCGCAGTCTTCTGCGCACTGCTGCTGAGCATCAGCGGTGCGTTTCTCTACCTCAATCCCAACCTTCCCTCGGTTGAATCCTTGCGCAGCATACAGCTGCAGATTCCACTGCGGGTTTACAGCGCCGACGAAAAGCTGATTGCCGAGTTCGGCGAGATGCGCCGATCGCCTATCCGCTTCGAGGAAATCCCAGAGGACTTCATCCACGCCCTACTCGCTGCCGAGGACGATAATTTCGCCAATCATTATGGCGTCGACATAACCGGCCTGATGCGCGCTGCCACGCAATTATTGAAAAGCGGGCAGATCCAGACAGGCGGCAGCACCATCACCATGCAGGTCGCCAAGAACTATTTCTTAACCAGCGAACGTAGCTTTTCACGCAAAATCAACGAGATTCTGCTGGCGCTGCAGATCGAGCGCGAACTGAGCAAGAACGAGATCCTCGAGCTGTACGTCAACAAGATCTACCTAGGCAACCGCGCCTACGGCATAGAGGCCGCCTCTCAGGTCTATTACGGCAAGTCGATCTCCGAGCTAAGCGTCGCCCAGCTGGCAATGATTGCCGGCCTACCCAAAGCTCCGTCAGCCTTCAATCCATTGGTCAACCCGTCTCGCAGCAAGGAGCGACGCGACTGGATTCTCGGAAGGATGTACAAGCTTGGTTCGTTAGATGAAACGAGCTATCGGCAGGCACTGGCCGAACCTGAGACCGCTCGGTACCACGGCGCGGCCCCCGAACTCGATGCTGCCTATATAGCGGAAATGGCCCGCGCCGAGATGGTCGGACGCTATGGCAGCGCTGCCTATACCGACGGCTTCCGGGTGCATACCACAGTCTCCAGCGAAAGGCAGATAGCAGCCAACATCGCACTCGATAGCGGGCTTATCGAATATGACCAGCGACACGGCTACCGCGGCCCGGAGGCACGCCTGGGTGAGCTCCCGCGCGAGTCCTGGATGCAGGAGCTGCGCAAGTACAGGAGTCTTTCCGGGCTGCATCCGGCCGTTGTCACGCAAGTGGAGAACAGCGGCATCCTGGTTCTCACTCGCGACGGCAACGAGCATCCGGTCGCCTGGGAGAGCATGAAATGGGCGCGCCCGTTTCTCGGAACGAACAGCATGGGTCCGCGGCCACAACGCCCCGCGGACGTTGTGAAAATCGGGGATGTCGTGCGTGTTCGCTGGCAGGACGACTCGGCACTGTTCAGCCAGGTCCCGCAAGCACAAGCCGCGCTGGTGTCACTCGACCCGCGGGACGGCTCGATCGAGGCCCTGGCAGGTGGATTCTCGTTCGGACAGAGCAACTACAATCGAGCCATCCAGGCCAAACGACAGCCCGGCTCGAGCTTCAAGCCCTTCATTTACAGCGCCGCTCTGGATGCCGGCTACACCGCGGCAAGTCTCGTCAACGACTCGCCGATCGTATTCGTCGAGGAAGGGATGGATCGCATTTGGCGACCCAAGAACGACAACAACACGTTCCTCGGCCCGATTCGCATGCGCGAGGCGCTCTATAAATCCAGAAACCTGGTATCGATTCGGCTGCTGCAGACCCTCGGCGTTGGGCATACGATCGACTACATCAGCCGCTTCGGCTTCGACCCGCAAGATCTGCCACGCAACCTGTCACTTGCCTTGGGGACCGCTACCTTGACCCCGATGGAGATTGCGACCGGCTGGACCACTTTCGCCAATGGTGGTTACAAGATAGAGCCGTACCTGATCCAGCGAATCGAGGATCGCGAGGGCAAACTGCTCTTCGAGGCAAACCCGGCGCGTGTACCGCAGCACGAACCGCAGGATCATGGTGTGGAGGTCAGTGCAGCGCCGGAACACGAGCTCTCGACTGATGAGCAGACTGATGGCCAGCCTCGCTTCGCCGAGCGGGTCCTCGATGAACGCACCGCGTACATCATGACCAGCATGCTGCAGGACGTCATCAAGCGGGGTACCGGCCGGCGTGCGCTCGCCATGGGGCGCGACGACATCGCCGGCAAGACCGGCACCACCAACGACTCGATCGACAGCTGGTTCTCTGGTTACAACGCCGACATCGTCACGACCGTCTGGGCAGGCTTCGATCAGCCGCAGAGCCTGGGGCGCAATGAATACGGCGGCACAGTCGCCCTGCCGATCTGGATGACCTACATGAGCGCCGTGCTCAAGGACATGCCCGAGCATCCGCCTGCCGAACCGGACGGCTTGCTGAAATTGCGTGTCGATCCGGTCAGCGGTCGCGCCGCAGCGCCAGGCACCCCTGACGCCTATTTCGAAGTATTCAAGAGCGAGGACTCACCGCCACCGATGGGCGAGTTCGAGTCGGGCTATCAGGCTCCTGGCAGCCCTCTACCTGCTGACGAGGCGGCTCCGCTGGATCTGTTCTAAGCACAGCCCCCAGTCTACCGCAGGCACAAAAAACCCCGCCAAGGCGGGGTTTTTGTGTTCTCGCTGTCAACCGTTGAAGACGTCGTTCACCGACTTCAGCGGATAGTGCGACGGGTAAGGCAGCGTAGCCACACCACTTTCGATCGCAGCCTTGGCTACAGCGTCCGAAACCAGAGTGATCAGGCGCGGGTCCATAGGCTTCGGAATGATGTACTCGCGGCCGAACTCCAGGCTGTCCACACCATAGGCAGCGGCGACTTCGGCCGGCACCGGCAGCTTGGCCAGATCACGAAGGGCCAGCGCGGCGGCGATCTTCATCTCTTCGTTGATGCGCTTGGCGCGAACGTCCAAGGCGCCACGGAAGATGAACGGGAAGCCAAGCACGTTGTTGACCTGATTCGGATAGTCGGAACGACCGGTCGCCATGATCACGTCGGAACGCGTCGCATGCGCCAGCTCAGGACTGATTTCCGGATCAGGGTTGGAGCAAGCGAACACTACCGGGTTGGCCGCCATGCGCTTGAGACCTTCCGGGCTCAGCAGGTTGGCCCCCGACAGACCGACGAAGACGTCAGCACCATCCAGCGCGTCATCCAGGGTGCGCTTATCGGTTTCGTGGGCGAACACGGCCTTGTACTGATTGAGATCGTCGCGACCGGCATGGATCACGCCCTTGCGATCGATCATGAAGATGTTCTCGATCTTCGCACCCATGCTGACCAGCAGCTTCATGCAGGAGGTCGCTGCAGCGCCAGCACCGAGGCAGACGATCTTGGCCTGTTCCAGCGTCTTGCCGGCGATTTCCAGTGCGTTCAGCATGCCGGCCGCAGTGACGATCGCCGTGCCGTGCTGGTCGTCATGGAAGACCGGAATGTCGCACTGCTCGATCAGCGCGCGCTCGATCTCGAAACACTCCGGCGCCTTGATGTCTTCGAGGTTGATGCCACCAAAGGTGATCGAGATGCGCTTGACGGTATCAATGAAAGCCTGCGGGCTCTCGGCATCGACCTCGATGTCGAATACGTCGACACCGGCGAAGCGCTTGAACAACACACCCTTGCCTTCCATCACCGGCTTGGAAGCCAGCGGACCGAGATTACCCAGACCGAGAATAGCGGTGCCATCGGAGATAACCGCCACCAGGTTGCCCTTGCCGGTGTAGCGGTAAGCCAGCTCCGCATCGCGAGCAATCTCGCGAACTGGCTCGGCGACGCCAGGGCTATAGGCCAGGGACAGGTCACGAGCAGTGGCGGTGGGCTTGGTGAGCTCGACGCTCAACTTCCCCGGACGGGGCTGGGCATGGTATTCGAGCGCGGCAGTTTTCAGGTCAGTCATGTGGCATTTCCGCTTATTTTACTGGGACAGACAGGCGGTCGAGCATACGCCAAGAACGAGCGCGCTCACAAGCCAGCGCGCGGCGCAGGCTGTCAAGCCCAGGCCAGTACGACTTTTCGGGTAGACCGGAGCTGACTGCCCAGTCAGTGAGGCAGCCCGAGCATCGCCGGATGGGTCACCCGCAACATCCAGCGAGCCTGTCCTTTTCCGGCCCGCCCGCGACGATCCACCAGCCAGCCTCTGGGTTCGAGCGTCTTGCCAGAGAGCCGGGATAACTCAGCCAGATCGAAAGCATCGAATGCCTGTGGCGGAATGTGCACCACCACCGGGCCATCCATCTCCAGCCAATAGCCGCCACGATTGTGCTCGACGCGCTCGACTAGGCTCTGCAACAAGGCGAATCCGCCTTGCCTCACCGCGCGGGTCGAGCCCGGCGTCAGCTTGCGCCAGATACCCAGGCGGGATTGCCGCGCCAGCCGCTCGGCCCGCAGATGACAGGCCACCAGCGCCGTATTGGGGGCGATCGCCACCATCAAGCCAAGGCCCTCGGCCAGCAAGGCCGATTCCAGATTACGGCCCTGCTCGTCATAGGCGTGGGCAAGGGTACGACCATAGCGATCTTTTGACTCGCGCCCAGGGACCAGCCCCACCCGTCCGTTGCTCGCCTCGACGAGCGCGCGCAGCCGACGCTGTGCTGCCACGGCGAAGGGCTCGGCCTTGCGCCCGTCACGCCCCAGTTCCGGCGCATTGATGCCGATCAGGCGCACGCTTCGGCCATCGACCAGACGCAGCGTATCGCCATCGACCACCTTCGCCACGCCCACCCGCGGCAGTGTCCCAGGCGAGGGACAGAACGCGAGCGCCGGGAGGCTGCAGATGACGGAAACGAAAAAGGCGCCCACGAGGGACGCCTTTTTCATGTGCTCGGAAAACCTCATCGGATTCCCGCTGTGCCGGCTTACTTGGCGCCGAACACACCGAAACGCTGCTTGAAGCGATCGATACGGCCGCCGGTATCCAGCACCTTCTGCTTGCCGGTGTAGAACGGGTGGCACTCGGAGCACACGTCGATGTTCAGGTTCTTGCCCAGCGTGGAGCGGGTCTTGATGACGTTGCCACAGCTGCAGGTGGCTTCGATTTCGACGTAGTTCGGATGGATATCGGCTTTCATGGTGAATCCTCTGGGATTGCGTGCCGCCACCCGACCCTATGTCGAGTACCGCACGAAGTAGGGCGCGAATCATACCAGAGCACAAAGGTGATGCAAGCGCAGGCGACCGACGTTCCGGCGCCTCCGGACGCGCTATCGGACGGCACCGAGCACCGCGATCGTTTACCATCGGCGCTCGTCACCAAGGATCAACGCGTGCCTTCCAGCATCCTCCGCCTGGCGCTGCCTTCGCCGCTGCGCCGCCTGTTCGACTACCTGCCACCACATGGCGTCGCTCCCGACTCGCTGCAGCCGGGCATGCGCCTGCGCGTGCCGTTCGGCCGGCGCGAGGTCATCGGCGTGCTGGTAGAGCTGAGCGATCAGAGCGAAGTGCCGCTGGAAAAACTCAAGCCTGCGCTCGAGCTGCTGGATAGCAAGCCGCCACTGCCGCTCCCCCTGTTCAAGCTCTGCCTGTGGACCGCTCAGTATTACCAGCACAGCCTCGGAGATACCCTGAACTGGGCATTGCCGGTGCTGTTGCGCCAGGGCGAACCGGCCGAAGCGCGCCTGGAACGCTACTGGCGCCTGGTCGAAAGTGCCAGCCCGGACGATCCGCGATTGGCCCGTGCCCCGCGTCAGCGCGAAGCCCTGAAGATCATCGCACAGCATGCCCACGGCCTGCCCCACGCCCTGATCGGCAAGCTGCAGCTGAACAAGGACAGCCTCGACCTGCTGCAGGAGAAGGGCCTGGTAAGGGTGGAGTCGCGCCGCAGCAGCCCAGCGCGACAGCACAGTGGTAGCTGGCTGCTGCAGGCCGAGCTGACGCTGAATGCGCAACAGCGCGCCGCCTTCGAAGCAGTCAGCGCCGGCCTCGGCAGCTTTCGGGCCTTTCTGCTGGCCGGCGTCACCGGCAGCGGCAAGACCGAGGTCTATCTGCAGCTGATCCATCGCGTGCTCGCGGCCGGCAAGCAGGCCCTGGTGCTGATCCCGGAGATCAACCTCGGCCCACAGACACTGGCCCGCTTCGAGCAGCGTTTCAATGCGCGGATCGCGCTGCTGCACTCCAACATCAACGATCGCGAGCGGCTCGATGCCTGGCTCGCGGCCCGCGATGGCGAAGCGGACATCATCATCGGCACCCGCTCGGCCCTGTTCACGCCGATGAAGAATCCCGGCCTGATCATCATCGACGAGGAACATGACGCTTCCTATAAACAGCAGGAAGGCCTGCGCTATCACGCCCGCGACCTGGCGCTGGTCCGTGCCCGCCAGGAAAACCTGCCGATCGTGCTCGGCTCGGCGACGCCCTCGCTGGAGAGTCTGCACAACGCCCACAGCGGCCGCTACGCGCTGCTCAAGCTGAGCCAGCGCGCCGGTAATGCCCAGCAGCCGCGCTTCCTGCGACTGGACGTGAAGAGCCGCCCCCTGGACGCCGGCATATCCGGCCCGCTGCAACAGGCCATCGGCCAGACGCTCGCAGCCGGGCAGCAAGTACTGGTCTATCTCAACCGCCGTGGCTTCGCCCCAACCCTGCTTTGCCACGACTGCGGCTGGCTCAGCCAGTGCCCGCGCTGCGATGCGCGCATGACCCTGCACCAACGGCACAACGAACTGCGCTGCCACCACTGCGGGCACGTCGAGCGGCCGCCGCGCAACTGCCCCGACTGCGGCAAGGTAGACCTGCGTCCGGTCGGCGCCGGGACCGAGCGCGCCGAAGAGCGGCTCGGCGTCCTGTTCCCCGATTACCCGGTGCTGCGCATCGACCGCGACAGCACCGCGCGCAAGGGCGCGATGGAAAAGATGTTCACCACCATCAACCGTGGCGAGCCCTGCCTTTTGGTCGGCACCCAGATGCTCGCCAAGGGGCACCATTTTCCGCGGGTGACCCTGGTGGCGATTCTCGACGCCGACGGCGGGCTGTTTTCCGCCGATTTTCGCGCCAGCGAGCGGATGGCCCAGTTGATCGTGCAGGTCGCTGGGCGTGCCGGACGCGCGGAGGAACCGGGCAAGGTGATCATCCAGACGCACCTGGCCGACCACCCGCTGCTGGTGCAGCTGACCGACCAGGGCTATTTCGCCTTCGCCGAGCAGGCGCTGTCCGAACGTCGCGCCGCCGGCCTGCCGCCCTTCAGCCATCTGGCATTGCTGCGCGCCGAAGCGCAGAAGCCCGGCCAGGCCGAGGCCTTCCTCGACGAAGCCTGCACGCTGGCGGAGCAGACGCTCGGGCAGCTGCAGCTCAGCGGCATCGAGCTGCTCGGCCCGGTGCCGGCGCCGATGGAGCGTCGCGCCGGGCGCTACCGGGCGCAGCTGCTGCTGCAGGGCAACGCCCGCGCGGCCTTGCATCGCCTGATGGATGCCTGGGTGCCACTGCTCGAGCAGCTGCCCGGCGGACGCGCCGTGCGCTGGAGCCTGGATGTCGACCCGATCGATCTGTTCTGATTATGCCGTCGGAACCATGACTTTCCGGCAGCGCGAACCACACGGCTTGAAGCCACACCCATCACGCCCCGATAATGCCGGGTTTTCGCGCACTTCCTGCGGACCGAGCCGACCATGAAAGACAGCATTCGCCACCTGATCCAGCAAGCCCTTGTTCGCCTGACCAGCGAGGGCGTGCTGCCGGAGGGACTGACGCCCGCGATTCAGGTGGAAAACACCAAGGACAAGAGCCACGGCGACTTCGCCAGCAACATCGCCATGATGCTGGCCAAGCCAGCCGGCATGAAGCCGCGCGACCTGGCCGAGAAGCTCATCGCCGCACTGCCGCAGGACGCGCAGATCAGCAAGGTCGAGATTGCCGGCCCGGGCTTTCTCAACTTCTTCCAGAATAGCGACGCCCTGGCCCAGCGCCTCGAAGCTGCGCTGGCCGATGCGCAACTTGCGGTGCACAAGGCGAGCGCCAAGCAGCGTGTGGTGATCGACCTGTCCTCGCCGAACCTGGCCAAGGAGATGCACGTCGGCCACCTGCGCTCGACCATCATCGGCGATGCGGTTGGCCGGGTGCTGGAGTTCCTCGGCGACGAGGTGATCCGGCAGAACCACGTTGGCGACTGGGGTACCCAGTTCGGCATGCTGCTGGCCTATCTTGAGGAGAAGCCGGCCGCCGCGGAAAGCGAGCTGGCAGATCTCGAGCAGTTCTACCGCGCCGCCAAGCAGCGCTTCGACGAGTCACCCGAGTTCGCCGATCGCGCCCGTGAACTGGTGGTCAAACTGCAGGCGGGCGATGACCAGTGTCTGAGCCTCTGGACGCGCTTCAACGATATCTCGCTGTCGCACTGCCAGAAGATCTATGACCGTCTCAACGTCAAGCTGACCCCGGCTGACGTCAAGGGCGAAAGCGCCTACAACGCCGACCTGGCGGACATCGTCGAGGCCCTGCGCGAGAAGGGCCTGCTCACCGAAGACAATGGCGCCCAGTGCGTCTTCCTCGATGAATTCAAGAACGCCGAAGGCAACCCGCTACCGGTGATCGTGCAGAAGGCCGGTGGCGGCTATCTCTACGCCACCACCGACCTGGCCGCCATGCGCTATCGCAGCCAGCAGCTGCACGCCGACCGCGTGTTGTATTTCGTCGACCAGCGCCAGGCCCTGCATTTCCAGATGGCCTTCGAAGTGGCCCGCCGAGCAGGCTTCGTCCATGAAGGCATGCAGTTGGAGCACATGGGCTTCGGGACCATGAACGGCGCCGACGGCCGCCCGTTCAAGACCCGCGATGGCGGCACGGTCAAGCTGATCGACCTGCTCGACGAAGCCGAGCAGCGCGCCTATGCCCTGGTCAAGGGCAAGAATCCGGAGCTCGACGAGGCCGAGCTGCGTCAGATCGCCCGTGCGGTGGGCATCAGCGCGGTCAAGTACGCCGACCTATCCAAGCATCGCACCAGCGATTACCGCTTCAACTTCGAACTGATGCTGAGCTTCGAAGGCAACACTGCACCTTACCTGCTCTATGCCTACACCCGCGTGGCCAGTGTGTTCCGCAAGCTGGGCAAGGGTATCAGCGAGATCAGCGGACAGATCCAGCTGGACGCCGAGCAGGAAGTCGCCCTGGCCGCCAAGCTCGCCCAGTTCGGCGAAGTGCTGAACAGCGTGGGCGAAAAAGGCGAGCCGCATCTACTATGCGCTTACCTCTACGACCTGGCCGGGCTGTTCTCCAGTTTCTACGAGCACTGCCCGATTCTCAGCGCCGAACAGGATGCGCAAAAGCAGAGCCGCCTGCGCCTGGCCGCCCTGACCGGCCGCACCCTCAAGCAGGGCCTGGAACTGCTCGGCCTGGAACCCCTGGAGCGCATGTAAGTGGCAGCAAGGAAGAAAGCCGCGCCCAAACGAGGCGCCAGCCGTTATCAGGCGCCGGCCAAGCAGCCCGTGCCTGGCTGGATCTGGCTGGTCTGCGGTCTGGTCATCGGCGGCTTCATCATGTTCCTGATGAGCCTCGAGCCGGGCGGCGAGGAGGTCAAACGCAACAAGGACGCGCCCAAGACTGCGATCAAGGAGCAACCCAAGCGCACGCCGGCCAACGAGCAGCCACCCAAGCCGAAGTACGACTTCTATACCTTGCTGCCCGAATCCGAAGTGATTCTGCCGCCTGAAACCAAGCAGCCTGAACCGCCGACTGCGCCGGTCACAGCCGAAGAAGCAGCGAAGATCGACGAGGCACGCGCCCAGGCCGCGCTCAACGGCCAGGTGCCACCGCCACCACCGACCGTCGCCAAGGCGCCCGTGACGCAGTTCTTCCTGCAGGCCGGCTCGTTCCGCCAACAGGCAGAGGCCGACCGGGTGCGCGCGCAGATCATCCTGCTCGGCCAGGATGTGCGGGTGGAAAGCGTCAAGGTTCGCGACGAGCCCTGGTACCGTGTGCTGGTCGGCCCGTTCAGCAGCCGCGAACAACTCAATGCAGCGCAGAAGACCCTTGGAGCAAGCGGCTACAAGAACCTACTGTTGCAGCAACGACAGACGCGCTAAATGAAAACGCCGGGCATGACCCGGCGTTTTTAATTGAGCCGAGAAACCCTGCTCAGCTTTCCCGCGGCGCGTAGGCGAAGACATCGGCGCGCATCTGATGTGGGTCCATTCCCGCCTCCACCAGCGCATCCAGAGTGCCGTAAACCATCGAGGGCGAGCCGCTGGCATAGATATGCAGCGGCTTGAGATCGCTGAAGTCTTCGCGAATCGCCTCGTGCAGCATCCCGCAGCGCCCTTCCCAGCCGCAGACATCACTGACCACGCGGTGCAGATGCAGGTTGCTCATGCTCTGCCACTCCTCCCAGTGCGGCAGTCGATAGAAGTCTTCCGGTCGCCGCACCCCCCAGTACAGATGCACCGGATGCTGAAAACCGGCAGCGCGGCAGTACTCGATCAGGCTGTGCATCTGCGCCATGCCAGTGCCGGCGGCGATCAGTACCAGCGGACCCTCCGGCAGTTCGGCCAGGTGCGTGTCGCCGAAGGGCATCTGGATCCGAGCGAAGCCCTGGCGACGCAGGAAGGCCAACAACTCGATAGCGGATTCCTCGCGAGCCAACACGTGCAGCTCCAGCTCGCGGCCACTGCCCGGCGCCGAGGCCAGCGAAAAAGCCGACCACTCGCCATCCTCGCGCTGCAGCAGCAGATACTGACCGGCGTGATAACGCGGCTGACGCCCGGCCGGCAGGCGCAGGCGCAGGCGCACCACGTCACCACCCACCTCTTCGTAGTCACTGAGCTGGCAGCTCAGCTCGCGCACCGGTAGTTCGCCGGGCGCCAGCACACCATCCCAGAGCAACACACAGTCTTCCAGCGGCTCGGCCAGGCAGGCCAGCAGCTCGCCGTGGTCGCGCACCTCGCCGTCCTGGCGCAGGCGGCCCTCGACCAGCAGCGAGGCACAGATATGGCAATTGCCATTGCGGCAGCTCTGCGGGCATTCGTAGCCCAGCCGCTTGGCCGCATCGAGTAGGCGTTCGCCGGGTCGCACATCGAGCACGGCGCCGGAGGGCTGCAAGGTCACTTTCATCTGCACGTCTTTTCTGTGAACGGGTGAACCCGTCAAGGCTTCGGGCGGGCTCGGGCCCGCCTCTTCGGTTATGTCAGTCGATACCCAGCTGCGACCAGAGTTCATCGACCCGCTGCTTGACGGCCGGGTCCTGAACGATGGCCCGCCCCCATTCGCGGTTGGTTTCGCCCGGCCACTTGTGCGTCGCATCCAGGCCCATCTTCGAGCCCAGCCCGGAGATCGGCGAGGCAAAATCCAGGTAGTCGATCGGCGTGTTGTCGATCATCACCGTGTCGCGCTTGGGGTCCATGCGCGTGGTAATGGCCCAGATCACGTCGTTCCAGTCGCGGGCATTGATGTCGTCGTCGGTGACGATGACGAACTTGGTGTACATGAACTGGCGCAGGAACGACCAGACACCAAGCATCACTCGTTTGGCATGGCCGGGATACTGCTTCTTCATGGTCACCACCGCCATGCGGTAGGAACAACCTTCCGGTGGCAGATAGAAGTCGACGATCTCCGGGAACTGCTTCTGCAGGATCGGCACGAACACCTCGTTCAGCGCGACACCG
This sequence comes from Stutzerimonas sp. KH-1, assembly GCF_054483855.1. Taxonomy (NCBI): domain Bacteria; kingdom Pseudomonadati; phylum Pseudomonadota; class Gammaproteobacteria; order Pseudomonadales; family Pseudomonadaceae; genus Stutzerimonas; species Stutzerimonas sp. KH-1. Next base: position 2,912,963 of record NZ_CM137011.1, read on the forward strand.
AGAATCGCCGGCTCATCCGGCGGACGTCCGGTGTAGGTGCTGTGGTAGATCGGATTCTTGCGGTGGGTGATGCGCTCGACGGTGAACACCGGGAAGCGATCCACCTCGTTGTAGTAGCCGGTGTGATCGCCGTAGGGTCCTTCGTCGGCCATCTCGCCGGGATGGATATGCCCTTCGAGAACGATCTCGGCATACGCCGGCACCTGCAGCTCGGAGCCGACCGCCTTGACCAGCTCGGTGCGCGAGCCGCGCAGCAGGCCGGCAAAGGCATATTCGGACAGCGTATCGGGTACCGGCGTAACCGCGCCGAGAATGGTCGCAGGATCGGCACCCAGCGCCACCGCCACCGGGTACGGCCGATCCGGGTACTTCTCGCACCACTCGCGGAAATCCAGCGCACCGCCACGGTGGCTCAACCAGCGCATGATGACCTTGTTGCGGCCGATGACCTGCTGCCGGTAGATGCCGAGGTTCTGCCGTTCCTTGTTCGGGCCCTTGGTGATAGTCAGGCCCCAGGTGATCAGCGGCGCGGCGTCCCCCGGCCAACAGTGCTGCACCGGGATCTTCGCCAGGTCGACGTCGTCACCTTCGATGATCACTTCCTGGCAGGGCGCGTCCTTGAGCACCTTGGGCGCCATGCTGATGACCTTCTTGTAGATCGGCAGCTTGCTCCAGGCGTCCTTCAGCCCCTTCGGCGGCTCCGGCTCCTTGAGAAAGGCCAGTAGCTTGCCGATCTCACGCAGTTCGGACACATCCTCGGCGCCCATACCGAGAGCGACCCGCTGGGGCGTGCCGAACAGATTGCCGAGCACCGGCATGTCGAAACCGGTCGGATTTTCGAAGAGCAGCGCCGGACCTTGCTTGCGCAAGGTGCGGTCGCAGATTTCGGTCATTTCCAGCACGGGGGAGACGGCAGCCGTGACGCGCTTGAGCTCACCGCGTTTTTCCAGGCCGCTGATAAAGTCGCGCAGATCGCGATACTGCATGCTTGAGCCTCGCATGGGCCGGCAGGGTCGGGGCGCAAAGTTTAGCGCCCGCGTCGGGTTTTCCAAAATCTGCAGACAGACAAAGGCCGGGTTTCCCCGGCCTTGTTGGCAACGACGAGTCGCTTACTTGCGCTTCATGGACATGAAGAATTCGTCGTTGGTCTTGGTGTCCTTGAGCTTGTCGAGCAGGAACTCGATGGCCGCGATCTCGTCCATCGGGTGCAGCAGCTTGCGCAGGATCCAGATGCGCTGCAGCTCGTCCTCGGCGGTCAGCAACTCCTCGCGGCGGGTGCCGGAGCGGTTGATGTTGATGGCCGGGAACACACGCTTCTCGGCGATGCGGCGATCCAGCTGCAGTTCGAGGTTGCCGGTGCCCTTGAATTCCTCGTAGATCACCTCGTCCATCTTCGAGCCGGTTTCCACCAGCGCGGTGGCGAGGATGGTCAGCGAGCCGCCCTCCTCGATGTTGCGCGCGGCGCCGAAGAAGCGCTTGGGCTTCTCCAGGGCGTGGGCGTCGACACCACCGGTCAGCACCTTGCCGGAGCTCGGGATCACGGTGTTGTAGGCGCGCGCCAGACGAGTGATGGAGTCGAGCAGGATGACCACGTCCTTCTTGTGCTCGACCAGGCGCTTGGCCTTCTCGATCACCATTTCGGCGACCTGCACGTGGCGGGTCGGCGGCTCGTCAAAGGTGGAGGCAACCACTTCGCCGCGCACGGTGCGTTGCATCTCGGTCACTTCTTCCGGGCGCTCGTCGATCAACAGGACGATCAGATGGCACTCGGGATTGTTACGGGTGATGTTGCTGGCGATGTTCTGCAGCATGATCGTCTTGCCCGCTTTCGGCGGTGCGACGATCAGGCCACGCTGGCCCTTGCCGATCGGCGCGCAGAGGTCGATCACGCGGCCAGTCAGGTCTTCGGTGGAACCGTTGCCGGCTTCCATCTTCAGGCGCTGGTTGGCGAACAGCGGAGTCAGGTTCTCGAAGAGGATCTTGTTCTTCGCGTTCTCCGGTCGATCGTAGTTGATCGAGTCGACCTTGAGCAGGGCGAAGTAACGCTCGCCTTCCTTGGGCGGGCGGATCTTGCCGATGATGGTGTCACCGGTGCGCAGATTGAAGCGGCGGATCTGGCTGGGCGAGACATAGATGTCGTCCGGGCCGGCCAGATAGGAAGAATCCGCGGAGCGCAGGAAGCCGAAACCGTCCTGGAGAATCTCCAGCACGCCATCACCGGAGATTTCCTCGCCGCTTTTCGCGTGCTTTTTCAGCAGGGAGAAAATCACGTCCTGCTTGCGCGAACGGGCCATGTTGTCGATGCCCATCTGTTCGGCCATTTCCAGCAGTTCGGTGATGGGCTTTTGCTTGAGTTCGGTCAGATTCATAGAAAGAGATCAGGAAGGATGTAGAAAGCGATTAGCTTGAGAAGCCGCGCAGCAGGAGACGAACGAGGCTCGTTGTGCTTTATGAGGCTGAAGTGCGTCGGCGACGGCATGCAGAGGGCGACGGAAGAAAGCGTCGCGAGGCCGAATTTAGCACCGTGCAGGCGAAGCGTCCACCCTGCTGAAGAAAAAAGCCCCCGCAAGTGCGAGGGCTTTGGAGGCGATCTTCGTCGTACTCAGATGTTGCTGTCGAGGAAGGCAGCCAATTGCGACTTGGACAGTGCGCCGACCTTGGTCGCTTCGACGTTACCGTTCTTGAACAGCATCAGCGTCGGGATACCGCGCACACCGTACTTCGGCGGAGTTTCCTGATTCTCGTCGATGTTCAGCTTGCAGACCTTCAGGCGGCCTTCGTAATCCTTGGCGATCTCGTCGAGTACCGGCGCGATCATCTTGCACGGGCCGCACCACTCAGCCCAGTAGTCGACCAGCACGGGACCGTCGGCCTGGAGGACGTCCTGCTCGAAACTGCTGTCGCTGACATTGTTGATGTATTCGCTCATGGATTTTCTCCAGGGTCGGAACAGAAAGGTCGCCATCATAGCCCTACTGCGGACGGATCGAAAGCCGCAGACCCGCCAGCGGGCTACGAGCAGCCGATCAGAGGCTCTGCGGCGGCGAAGACTGCGTTGGCGGATCGGGGCGATCATGTCAGGATGTCGGGGTTTTGCATCGAGACTGCCCAATGCGCCAGAACACCGCCGAGACCTTTCCCATGATCGCTGCCCTGGATCTGGGCTCGAACAGTTTTCACATGGTGCTCGCGCGCACCAGCAATGGCGAAATGCGCATCCTTGAACGTCTCGGAGAAAAGGTCCAGCTGGCCGCCGGGATCGACGAAAACCGCTTGCTCGACGAAGCCGCCATGCAGCGCGGGCTGGACTGCCTGCGGCGCTTTGCCCAGCTGGTCAATCATCTGCCGCAGGGCGCCGTGCGTATCGTCGGCACCAACGCGCTGCGTGAGGCGCGCAATCGCGCCACCTTCATCCGCCGCGCCGAAGAGATCATCAACCATCAGGTGGAAGTCATCTCCGGCCGCGAAGAAGCGCGCCTGATCTATCTGGGCGTGTCACACACCATCCCGAGCGGTTCGGGCCGGCGGCTGGTAGCCGATATCGGCGGTGGCAGCACCGAGTTCATCATCGGCGAAGGCTTCGAATCGCAGCTGCGCGAAAGCCTGCAGATGGGCTGCGTGAGCTACACCCAGCGTTTCTTCCGTGACGGCAAGATCACCCCGGCACGCTACGCTCAGGCCTACACCGCGGCGCGGGTCGAGCTGATGGGCATCGAGCATGGCCTGCGCCGGCTCGGCTGGCAGGAGTCCATCGGCGCATCCGGCACCATCCGCGCCGTCGGGCTGGCGATCAAGAGCGGCGGCATGGGCAACGGAGAGGCCAACGTCGAAGGTATCGGCTGGCTCAAGCGCAAGCTGTTCAAGCTCGGCGAGGTGGACAAGATCGATATCGACGGCGTCAAGCCCGATCGCCGCGGCGTGTTTCCCGCTGGCCTGGCGATTCTCGAGGCGATCTTCGATGCCCTGGAGATCAGCAGCATGACCCATTCCGAGGGTGCCCTGCGCGAAGGGGTGCTCTATGACCTGCTGGGCCGCCATCACGACGAGGACATTCGTGATCGCTCGCTGAGCTTCCTGATGGAGCGCTACCACGTCGACATGGAGCAGGCCGCGCGGGTCGAGGCCAAGGCGCTGGAGGCTTTCGACCAGGTGGCCGAAGCCTGGAACCTCGACCAGGACTGGCACCGCGAACTGCTCGCCTGGGCAGCCCGGGTGCACGAAGTGGGTCTGGACATCGCCCACTACCACTACCACAAGCACGGCGCCTACCTGATCGAGCACTCCGACCTGCCCGGTTTCTCGCGCCAGGACCAGCTCATGCTGGCGCTACTGGTGCGCGGCCACCGGCGCAACATCCCACAGGACAAGTTCGGCGAACTCGGTGCCGACGCCGATGCCCTGGTGCGCCTGTGCATCCTGCTGCGCTTCGCGATCCTGTTTCATCATATCCGCGGCGCGAACGCGGTCTCCGATGTGCAGCTCAAGCCGGCCGAGCGCAGTCTCGAACTGATCTTCCCGCCCGACTGGCTGAACGCCAACCCGCTGACCCGCGCCGACTTCGAGGCCGAAGCCGCCTGGCTCGCACGGGTGGGTTATGAACTGCGCATGAAATGAAACAAGGGCCCGCAGGGGCCCTTGTCGATTCAGGTGTGTGGTGCCGTCGCACCCAACCGGGCCGGCACCGGCGCCGTGCCTGGAACGAGCCGCGACCTCAGCGCGTGCCGACCTGCGGCCCGGTGAGGCGCTCGAGCAAGGTGCTCTGCACGTTGCGCGCGTTCTGGTTGCCGGTCGGGCTGTTGCGCACGTAGCTGCCGTCAGGCTGCAGGATCCAGCTCTGGGTGTTGTCGCTGAGGAAGCCTTCCAGCTCCTTCTTCACCCGCGTCACCAACTTCTTGCCCTCGACCGGGAAGCAGGTTTCCACCCGCCGATCTAGATTGCGCTCCATCCAGTCGGCACTGGAGAGATAGAGCTTCTCGTCGCCATCGTTCTGGAAATAGAACACCCGGCTGTGCTCGAGAAAGCGGCCGATGATCGAGCGCACATGGATGTTGTGCGACACCCCGGCGATGCCCGGCCGCAGGCAGCACATGCCGCGCACGATGAGATCGACACGCACGCCGGTCTGGCTGGCCTTGTACAGCGCCTTGATCATCTTCGGGTCGGTCAGCGCGTTGATCTTCAGGATGATGTGCGCCGGCTTGCCTTCGGCGGCGTGCTGGGTTTCCTGGGCGATCAGGTCGAGCAGCGTCTTCTTCAGCGTGAACGGCGCATGCAGCAGCTTCTTCATGCGCATGGTCTTGCCCATGCCGATCAGCTGGCTGAACAGCTTGGAGACGTCCTCGCAGAGCGCATCGTCCGAGGTCAGCAGGCTGTAGTCCGTGTACAGCCGCGCGTTGGCGGCGTGGTAGTTGCCGGTGCCCAGGTGCGCGTAACGGCACAGTTCGCCGTTCTCGCGGCGCAGGATCAGCATCATCTTGGCGTGGGTCTTGTAGCCGACCACGCCGTAGATCACCACCGCACCGGCCTGTTGCAGACGGCTGGCCAGCTGCAGGTTGGATTCCTCGTCGAAGCGGGCGCGCAGTTCGATCACCGCGGTGACCTCCTTGCCGCTGCGCGCCGCATCCACCAGCGCATCGACGATCTCGGAGTTGGCCCCGGAGCGGTACAGCGTCTGCTTGATTGCCAGCACGCAAGGGTCCTTGGCCGCCTCGCGCAGCAGGTCGACCACCGGCGTGAAGGATTCGAAGGGGTGCAGCAGCAGGATGTCCTGCTTGTTGATCACGCTGAAGATCTTGTCGCTGTTCTGCAGCAGCTTCGGAATCGACGGGGTGAACGGGCTGTATTGCAGCTCCGGGTGGCTGTCCAGGCCGGTGATACTGAACAGTCGGGTCAGGTTGACCGGGCCGTTGACCCGGTACATTTCGCTCTCGCCGAGGCTGAATTGCTTGAGCAGGAAGTCCGCCAGGTGCTGGGGACAGGTGTCGGCCACCTCGAGACGCACGGCATCACCGTAACGCCGAGAGATCAGCTCGCCACGCAGCGCACGGGCCAGGTCCTCGACGTCCTCGGTGTCCACCGAAAGGTCGGCGTTACGAGTCAGACGGAACTGGTAGCAGCCCTTGACCCGCATGCCATGGAACAGATCGTCGGCGTGCGCGTGGATCATCGAGGAGAGGAAGACGAAGTTGTCGCCCGCACCGCCGACCGACTCCGGCACGCGGATCACCCGCGGCAGCAGACGTGGCGCCGGGATGATCGCCAGACCGGAGTCACGACCGAAGGCATCGACACCTTCGAGCTCGACGATGAAGTTCAGGCTCTTGTTCACCAGCAGCGGAAACGGGTGGGTCGGATCGAGCCCGATCGGCGTGACGATCGGTGCGATCTCGTCACGGAAGTAGCGGCGCACCCATGCCTTGAGCTTGGCCGTCCAGTGCCGGCGGCGAATGAAACGGATCTGGTGTTCGGCCAGCGCCGGCAGCAGCACGTCGTTTAGGATCGCGTACTGGCGGTCGACCTGCTCATGCACCAGCTCGGAAATGCGCGCCAGCGCCTGATGCGGCTGCAGACCATCGGCGCCGGCCTGCTCGCGGGCGAAGGTGACGCGCTTCTTCAACCCGGCAACGCGAATCTCGAAGAACTCGTCGAGGTTGCTGGAGAAGATCAGCAGGAACTTCAGCCGCTCCAGTAGCGGATAGGACTCGTCCAGCGCCTGTTCCAGCACGCGGATATTGAACTGCAGCTGGGAAAGCTCGCGGTGGATATACAGTGCGCTGTCATCCAGATTGGTCACCGGCGCAACCGGCGTCTCTTCGATCGCCTCCGCCGGCGCAGGCACCGCCACCTCGGGCGCGGCCGGTTCCAGCATCTCGCTGACCACGGCGTCCTGCAGATCCTTTTCGCTGAGTCCCTGGTTGATCATCGCTTTGCCTCGAAAAGAGCTCACTGGCCCCGTTTTAATTGTTGTGCCGCCTGCTTGGCGAAGTAAGTGAGGATGCCATCGGCCCCGGCGCGCTTGAAGCCGACCAAAGACTCAAGAATGACGGCCTCGCTCAGCCAGCCGTTCTGGATGGCAGCCATGTGCATGGCGTACTCGCCGCTGACCTGATAGACGAAGGTCGGCGCCTTGAAAGCCTCCTTTACCCGCCAGACGATGTCCAGGTACGGCAGGCCGGGCTTGACCATGACCATGTCGGCGCCTTCGGCCAGGTCCGCGCCCACCTCGTGAAGTGCCTCGTCGCCGTTGGCCGGGTCCATCTGGTAGGTGTTCTTGTTGCTCTTGCCGAGATTCGCCGCTGAACCCACTGCATCGCGGAACGGGCCGTAGTAGGCACTGGCGTACTTGGCCGAATAGGCCATGATGCGCACGTTGTGGTGCTCGGCCACTTCCAGCGCCTCGCGGATCGCCTGGATGCGTCCATCCATCATGTCCGACGGCGCGACCACTTGAGCACCGGCCTCGGCATGGGAGAGCGCCTGCTTGACCAGCGCATCGACGGTGATGTCGTTCTGTACGTAGCCGTTGTCGTCGAGGATGCCGTCCTGGCCGTGAGTGGTGAACGGATCGAGCGCGACGTCGGTGATGATGCCCAGCTCCGGGAAGCGCGCACGCAACGCACGGGTTGCGCGCTGGGCGATGCCGTCGGGGTTCCAGGCTTCGGCGGCGTCCAGGGATTTCTTCTCCAGCGGCGTCACCGGGAACAGCGCCAGCGCCGGGATGCCCAGCGCCACCAGTTCCTCGGCCTCCTCGAGCAGCAGGTCGATGGATAGCCGCTCGACGCCGGGCATCGACGGCACGGCTTCGCGACGGTTCTCGCCATCGAGCACGAACACCGGGAGGATCAGGTCATCGACCGTCAGCACGTTCTCACGCACCAGGCGGCGGGAAAACTCATCGCGACGGTTGCGACGCAGGCGAGTGGCAGGGAACAACCGGCTGGCAGGAACGAAACTCACAACGGACTCCTGGCCCGCAGAACGGGCGAATATGACGTTTATAGGCCTGAAGCATGACGAAATGATGACAGCGCCATGCCGCCGGGCCTGCGAAATCGCCCCATTGTCGCCAGCCCCGCCGATGTCTGCCAGTGCTTTGATCAGCCGCAAAGCACCGGGCCAGACCCGCGGCAATGAACACCGAGCGGTCCGGCGAATCCAAGTCAGCAGGCAGGGCTTACCTGGAACCGTTCCAGGTATTAGCATCGAGTGCATCCGCAGCGCCCACCCCAGGGCCGTTGAAAACTGACCAGGAGTATCGCTATGAACAAGAAAGTCGCCGTGATCCTATCCGGCTGTGGCGTCTACGACGGCTCGGAGATCTATGAGAGCGTCATCACCCTGCTGCGCCTGGACCAGCGCGGCGTCAAGGTGCAGTGCTTCGCACCGAACATTGCGCAGATGCACGTGATCAACCACCTGACCGGCGAGGAAATGCCGGAATCGCGCAACGTGCTGACCGAATCGGCACGCCTGGCCCGTGGCGAAATCAAGGATCTGCGCGAGGCACGCGCCGAGGATTTCGACGCGCTGATCATGCCTGGCGGCTTCGGTGCCGCGAAGAACCTCTCCACCTTCGCCACCGAAGGTGCGAACAGCAAGGCGCTGCCGGACGTGGTGGCGCTGGTCAAGGCCTTCGCCGAGGCGCGCAAGCCGGTCGGCATGATGTGCATCGCGCCGACCATGGCCGCGGAGATCTTCGGCGCCGGCGTGATCTGCACCCTCGGCAGCGACGACGCCGACGCCGCCAAGGCCGTCGGCCAGATGGGTGCCAGCCACCAGGCCTGCGAGGTCAGCGACATCGTGGTGGACAAGCAGCACCGCCTGGTCACTACTCCGGCCTACATGCTGGCGCAGTCCATCAGTGAAGCGGCGTCCGGCATCTACAAGCTGGTCGACCGAGTGCTGGAGATGACCACCGAGGACTGATTCTTCGAGCAGGCTGCAAATCCCGGGGCAACCCGGGATTTTTTTGCGCGAAAGTCGCCAAAGCCGCGGGTGCTCTTGCCGTCGGCCTGTTCAGCCCGGACGTCCTCGGGCAGTTTGGTCCGACCCTCTTCAGGAATGCCGACCATGAACCATGACGATGCGCTGCTCGCCGAGCAGGCCCAGGCGGTACGCCAGATGTTCGAGCGCATCCCCTTTAACCAGGCCCTGGGCATCGAGCTCGATGAGATTTCCACCTCGCGGGTGGTGATGCACCTGCCAATGAAGCCCGAGCTGGTCGGCAACTTCGTCCATGGCATCCTCCACGGCGGCGTGATCGCCTCGCTGCTCGACGTCGCCGGTGGCGCCATGGCGATGCTGGGCGCCTTCGACAAGCATCGTCACCTGACCATGCAGGAGCGCGCCGCCCGCCTGTCCCGCCTCGGCACCATCGACCTGCGCATCGACTATCTGCGCCCCGGCCGCGGTACGCGCTTCACGGCCAGCGCGACCCTGCTGCGCTCGGGCAACAAGGTCGCGGTGGTGCGTTCGGAGCTGCACAACGAATCGGACACGCTGATCGCCGTGGGCACCGGCACTTATCTTTGCGGCTGAACGGCCGATAGGAGATTGGCGGCCGGGGTGCGCTCTCGTACACTCTGCCGAACATGGCCATGAGCCATCATCTCCGCGAGGCAGGACGCCCGACAGTTCGAGTGCCGCCGCGTGTCCAGACTGCTGTTTTCCGACCTGCCCGCCGACCAGGTTGCCCTGCTCGGGCATAGCCATGACCCGATGCTGGTCGTGCTCTCCTATCTGATCGCCAGCGCCGCGGCCTTCACCGCCCTGGCCCTGGCCAAGCGGGTCAGCCGCAGCAGCAGCCCGCGCGGGCGCGAGCTCTGGCGCTGGGTCGGCGCCTTCGCCCTGGGCGGCGGAATCTGGTCGATGCATTTCATCGGCATGCTGGCCTTCCGGGCGCCGTTGGACATTCGCTACGAGCACGGCATTACCGCCCTTTCGCTACTGATCGCCGTGGCAGTGTCCTACGTGGTGATGCGCGTGCTCGGCCGCGATCACCTGAGCGTGGCGCAGTATGCCCTGGCCGGAGCCGCTGCCGGCATCGGCATTGCGGCGATGCACTACACCGGGATGGCCGCGATTCGCTCGCTGGCCACGCTGTACTATGCGCCGCTGGCGTTTGCCGCCTCGGTGCTGATTGCCATTGGCGCTTCCATCGCCGCGCTGGTACTGGGCTTTCATTTTCGCACCAGCCAGAGCCGCCATCAGCGCTGGCAGCGCCTGCTATGCAGCCTGGTGATGGGTGCGGCAATCGTCTCCATGCACTACACCGGGATGCACGCGCTGACCCTGGCAGTCCCCGCCGGCCTAGTGGAGCACGCCGCGCCATTCGGCAGCCACACCGGCCAGGGCGCCCTGGCCACGGCGATCGGCCTGGTAGCCCTGCTGGTGATCGTCACCGGCATCGCCGCGAGCTGGGCCGAACAGCGCTTCAGCGAGCAGCGCCAGGCGCTCGATCTGGCCGAGCACCAGCTCAATGCGATGACCCACTATGACCCGCTGACCAACCTGTTCAACGGCCGCGCCTTCACCGAGATGGTCACCCAGGTGCTGGCCGTGCGGGCGGAACGCCAGGCGCTGGCCGTACTGGTGGTGGACCTGGACAGCTTCAAGCGCATCAACGACAGCCTCGGCCACCGCAGCGGCGACCTGGCGCTGCAGCAGACGGCGCAGCGCATTCGCGCGGTGCTCGGTCAGCACGACATGCTGGCGCGCTTCTCCGGCGACGAGTTCTGCGTGCTCACCCTGGGCGCGTGGGAGCACGCCCAGGCACTGGCCAACCGGATCCTCGAGCAGCTGCGCCCGCCGTTCGTCCTCGGCGAGACCCAGCTGCGCCTTACGGCCAGCATCGGCATCAGTCAGTACCCGGAAGATGGCCTCAACTTCGATGCCCTGTTCCGTCACGCCGGCCTGGCCGTCGGACAGTGCAAGGCCAGCGGCCGCAACCGCAGCCTGCGCTTCAACCCGGCTCTGGAACTGCGCGCCCAGGAGGACCTGTCGTTGGAGCAGGACCTGCGCCGCGCGCTGAACGAGAACCTGCTCAGCGTGCATTACCAGCCCATCGTCGACGGCCGCAGCGGGCGCCCGGTGAGCCTCGAAGCGCTGGTGCGCTGGCAGCATCCGCAGCAGGGGTTCATCAGTCCGGAGCGTTTCGTCGGGCTGGCCGAACAGCATGGCTTCGTCGCCGAGCTGGACACCTGGGTGGCGCGCCGAGCCTGCGCCGACCTGGCCATGTTGCTGGGCGAAGGCCACGATCTGCGCATGGCGGTCAACTGCTCGGCGCTCAACCTGTCCAACCCGCAGATGCCCGCGGTGGTTGCGCGGATCCTCGAACGCACGGGGCTGGAGCCCGCGAGACTGACCGTGGAAGTCACCGAGAACGCCCTGATGAACAGCCTCGGCGCGGCGATCCGCACGCTGGACGCGGTGCGCGAGCTGGGCGTGAAGGTTTCGATCGATGACTTCGGCAGCGGCTATTCCTCGCTGACCTACCTGCGTCAGCTGCCGGTCGATACGCTCAAGGTCGACCGTGCGTTCGTTCGGGAAATTGCCGAGCAGGCCAACGACCGCGCCATCACCGCAGCGATCATCGCCATGGCGCACAAGCTGGGTTTGAAGGTGGTGGCCGAAGGGGTGGAAGAGGCTGTGCAGCTCGACTATCTGCGCGAGAACGGCTGCGACTTCATCCAGGGTTACTACTACAGCCGGCCGCTACCGTTACCGGCGCTGCGCGACTGGCTGGCCGAGCGGCCACTCACTGCGACCGTGACAACCGCGTAAGCAGTCGGTCCAGCGCATTGGCGAACGCCTGACGGTCACGCTCGCCGTAAGCCGCCTGGCCGCCACCCACCTGCCCCTGATCCCGCAGATCGGTGAACAGGTTGCGCACTGCCAGGCGCTCGCCCATGTTGCGCTCGTCGAACTCGCGCCCGCGCGGGTCGAGCGCGGCGACCCCCTTCTTCACCAGCCGGTCGGCCAGTGGCACGTCGCTGCAGATCACCAGATCACCGGGCTCGGCATGCTCGACCAGATAGTCGTCCGCGGCATCCGGCCCGCTCGGCACGACGATCAGTCGCACGCAGGCGAATGCCGGCTTGACCTGGCTCTGCCCGGCGACCAGCAGCACCTCGAACTTGCGCTTGAGGGCGAACTTGATCACCTGATCCTTGGCTGCGCGCGGGCAGGCATCGGCGTCGATCCATACGCGCATCGGAACCGCCTCGCTCATGCCGCGGCGCGCCGAACGGTCGCCAGCAGGGCCGCCGCCCCGGCGAACATGGTGGCAAAGCTGCGGTTGACCAGGCGCTGCTGACGCGGCGTACGCAGCAGGCGCAACACCTTGGCGGCAAGCCCGGTGTAGCCGGCCATGACCACCAGATCGACCACCACCATGGTCGCGGCCATCTCGCTGTACTGCAGCAGCAGCGGCCGCTGCGGATCGAGGAACTGCGGCAGCACCGCAAGAATGAAGACGATCGCCTTGGGGTTGCTGGCATTGACCAGGAAGCCACGCAAGACCAGGCTCAGCGGCCGGCCGATGGGCCGCGGCGCCGCCGAATCATCCAGCGCTTCGGGCTGCGCCTGCCATTGCTTCCAGGCCAGCCAGAGCAGGTAGCAGACGCCGAACCACTTGATCAGGCCGAACGCCAGTTCCGAGGTGGCCAGCACCGCGCCGACGCCGGCGGCGACCACGGCAATCTGCAGCACCAGCGCCAGCTGCAAGCCGATGGCGTTCCAGTAGCCGCGCCAGAAGCCGTACTGCAAGCCGCAGGACATCGAAGCGATGGCCCCGGCCCCCGGCGACAGGCTGATCACCCAACAGGCGACGAAAAAGGCTAGCCAGGTTTCCAGCGTCATGGTCAGTCTCCCTTGGTCGAGCGCGCGAACTTAGCGCGATGGTCAGTCCGGCATGTCCTTGCCCAGTTTCACCGGTTCCTTCAGCTTGCGCTTCATGGCCTTGCGCATGCGGATGTTCAGCGCTTCGACGCCCAGCGAGAAGGCCATGGCGAAGTAGACGTAGCCCTTGGGCACATGCACATCGAAGGCTTCGGCAATGAGTAGCGTACCGACAACGATGAGGAACGACAGGGCAAGAATCTTCAGCGTCGGATGCTTGTCGATGAAGTCGCTGATGGTACCCGCCGCCAGCATCATCACCAGCACGGCGATGACGATCGCGGCGACCATCACCGGAACGTTCTGCACCAGGCCCACCGCGGTGATAACCGAGTCCAGCGAGAAAATGATATCGATCACCGCGATTTGCAGGATGACCCCGAGGAACCCGGCCTTCACTGCCCCGCTGCCAGCAGCCTGGTCCTCTTCCTCGCCCTCGACGCTGTGCCAGATCTCCATGGTGCTCTTGAACAGGAGGAACAGGCCACCGAAGAACAGGATCAGGTCGCGTCCGGAAACACCCTCCCCAAGCACCGTGAACAGGTCGTTGGTCAGGCGCATCACCCAGGCGATGGACAGCAACAGCAGGATTCGCGTGCCCATGGCCAGCGCCAGGCCGAAGAAGCGCGCCTTGGGCTGCTGCGCCTTGGGCAGGCGGCTGACCAGAATCGAGATGAAGATGATGTTGTCGATGCCCAGGACGATTTCCAGGGCAGTCAGGGTCAGAAAGGCGACCCATATTTCAGGGTTGCTGAGCCATTCCATAGGTTACTTCTCTGGGGTGGGAGGGTTGATAAGTTGCATGTCGCCGCCGCGCCAGCGGCGCACGGCTTTCTGGAAGAACAGGCTGTTAGGCACCTGGACGATGGCGCCAGTCCCGGCTTCGGCCGCTTCCTCGAGGGTCGTGTAGAGCAAATTGATGTCGATGACGCGTCCCTTGACGATCGGCTTGTCGAACGCCTCGACGATCTCCACCACGTCGCCCAGGCGGAACGGACCGACGGTGAGGATCAGCACGGCACAGAGCAGGTTGGACAGCACGCTCCAGATCGCGAAAAAGGCGATGGCCGCGACCGCGACGAAACCGGAAATGGCGGTCCACAGCACCGTGGCGGACACGCCGAAACGTTCCAGCACCATGATCAAAGCACCGCCGATGATGAACCAGCGGATACCACCGCGCACCGGGATCAGCAACTCCGGCGGCAGCGGATAGCGCGACGACAGCCGGGTCAGTCCGCGCACGACCAGGCGCTGCAGCACGTACGCCACCAACAGGATCAGCAGCACCTGCAGGCCCAGCATCCACTGCAGGCGCCACTCCTCGATCAAGGCCAACCAGGTCTCGTTCACGCGCTGGCCTCCAGTTGCGCCTGCAGGGCTTCCAGGGTTTCCAGTGCTTCCAGCCAGGCCTCTTCCAGCTCGCCTTCGCGAACCTTGAGCTCGGCCTGCTGGGCCAACAGCTCACGCAGTTCGTCCTTGCGCGCCGCCTCATAGAGCGCACTGTCGCCGAGCCGCGCTTCCAGGGCGGCCAGCTTTTCGTGCACGCCAGCCAGGTCCTTCTCCAGCTTGTCGGCCTGGCGCTTGTGCGGCGCCAGCTGCTGACGCAGCGCAGCCGCCGCTTGGCGCTGGGCACGCTTGTCGGTCTTGTCCACGGCAGGCTCGCCGCTCGCTATGGGTTGCTGGCGCGCCCGGTAGTCCACCAGCCAGCGCGCGTAATCCTCGAGATCGCCGTCGAAGTCCTGCACTCGGCCATCGGCCACCAGCAGGAATTCGTCGGTAGTGCTCTTGAGCAGATGGCGGTCGTGGGACACCACCAGCACCGCGCCTTCGAAATCCTGCAGCGCCAGGGTCAGTGCCAGGCGCATTTCCAGGTCGAGGTGGTTGGTCGGTTCGTCGAGCAGCAGCAGGTTGGGCTTGCCCCAGGCGATCAGCGCCAGCGCCAGGCGCGCCTTCTCGCCACCGGAGAAGTTCAACACCGGCTCGTCGCAACGATCGCCGCGGAAATCGAAGCCGCCGAGGAAATCGCGCAGCGTCTGCTCACGCTCATTGGCGGCGATGCGCTGCAGGTGCAGCAGCGGGCTGGCCTTGGGGTCGAGCGAATCGAGTTGGTGCTGGGCGAAGTAGCCGACCACCAGGTTCTCGCCGCGCTGCAGGCGGCCGCCGAGGGGCGATAGCTCGCCGGAGAGCGTCTTGATCAGGGTCGACTTGCCGGCACCGTTGGGACCGAGCAGGCCGATCCGTGCGCCGGGCACCAGCTGCAGCTTGACCTTGTCCAGCACCAGCTTGTCGCCATAGCCGAGGCGGCCCTCAGCCAGATCCAGCAACGGACTGGAGACCTTGTCGGCTTCGCGGAAACGGAAATCGAACGGCGAATCAACGTGCGCCGGGGCCAGCTCTTCCAGCCGTTCCAGCGCCTTGATCCGGCTCTGTGCCTGGCGCGCCTTGGTCGCCTTGGCCTTGAAGCGGCGGATGAAGCTTTCCATGTGCGCGCGCTGCGCCTGCTGCTTCTCGTAGGCCTGCTGCTGCTGGGCCAGACGCTCGGCGCGGGTGCGTTCGAACGCCGAGTAGCCGCCGCGATAAAGGGTCAGCTTGCGCTGCTCCAGGTGGATGACGTGGTCGACCACCGCGTCGAGAAAGTCGCGGTCGTGGGAGATCAGCAGCAGCGTGCCGGGATAGCCCTTGAGCCAGTCCTCGAGCCAGAGGATCGCATCCAGGTCGAGGTGATTGGTCGGCTCGTCCAGCAGCAGGAGGTCCGACGGACACATCAGCGCCTGCGCCAGATTCAGACGCATGCGCCAGCCACCGGAAAAGCTACCGACCGGCAGCGCCATCTGTTCGTTGGAAAAGCCCAACCCGGCGAGCAGCTTGCGCGCCCGTGCATCGGCGCTGTAACCGTCGGCATTGTCCAGCTCGCTGTGCAGGCGCGCCAGGGCGTTGCCGTCATGAGCCTGCTCGGCAGCAGCCAGGTCGCGCTGGATACGACGCAACTCGACGTCGCCGTCGAGCACGTAATCTACCGCCAGGCGGTCGAGGGTATCGATCTCCTGGCGCATGTGCGCGATGCGCCAATCCGGCGGCAGCTGGCAGTCGCCACCATCGGGCACCAGCTCGCCACGCAGCAGGGCGAAGAGTGTGGATTTGCCGGCACCGTTGGCACCGACCAGGCCGGCCTTCTGGCCGGGATGCAGGGTCAGCTCGGCGCCTTCCAGCAAACGCTGAGGGCCACGCTGTAGAGTGAGGTTCTGAAGTCGGATCATAATGGCGGCGAGTTTATCAGTTCGCCTGGAAAGCCAGCCGGGCGGCCGAAAAAAAAGGCGTACCACTTATGCTCAACCCTGATCTCTGGACCTTCGCCCTGCACTGTTACGCACGAGAGGGGGTCGAGACCGCCTGCCTGGAACTGCAAAGTCAGGGGGCGGATGTCTGTGTGCTGATCTGCGCGGCCTGGCTGGAGGTACGCGGAGTGGCATGCAGTCCGGAGCGGATGCGTGCGCTGGAAGAAGTCGCCGCACCCTGGCGACACAGGGTGGTGGAGCCACTGCGCGAACTGCGCCAGGCATGGCGCTCGCCGGCAGAACAGGACGAAGCCTTGCGAGAACTGCGCGAAGCGCTCAAGACGCTCGAACTGCAAGCTGAGCGCAGCCTGCTGCAGCGGCTGCAGACGGCGAGCTGCGAATGGAGCGAAAGCGCGGGTGCCGACCAGTGGTTGAGCGCTCTTGGGCCGAAAGGTAGTTGCCACGTTGCGCTGGAAACCCTGCGCAACGCGGCTTATCAGACTCAGCTGGAGCTGGCAGCTTTCTGAGTCGCGGTGCGTTTGGCTGCAGGCTTGCGAGCAGCAGGCTTTTTCGCCGCGGGCTTGGCTGCCGTGGGCTTGGCCGCTGCCTCAGCCGCAACGGGCGCAGCCTTGTTGGCGGATTGCGCGGCAGCAGCGGGGCTGGCCACAGTGGCCGAGCGTGCACGGGCTGGAGCCTTAGCCGTTGCAGGGCGTGTAGCCGCAGGCTTGGCCGCGGCAGCGGCCGAGGTCTTCGCGGCTGTCTTGGTCGGAGCTTTTGCCGGAGCCTTGGCTGGCGCTTTAGCAGCCGGCGCCGTCGCTGCCTTGGTGGTCGGGGCCTTGGCGGATGCTGCCGATTTGGCTGCAGCCGGGGCGACCTTGCTAGCAGGCTTGCGCGCAGCCGGACGGGAGGGTGCGGCGGGCTTGACAGCAGTCGCAGACTGGCTGCGCAAGGCCTTGTCAGCATCATCGGCAACCTTGCGGATACCCTGGGCCAGCTTCAGGCTCTGCTCAGAATCGCGCTTGAGATCGGCCAGGTAGGTCAGGGTTTCGCTCTGCCGGCTCTGCAGCAATGCGAGGGACTCTTCCAACTCGCCGAGCCGGGAGCGCGCCTTGACCTGTGCCTTGGCCTTGCCCGCATTGCCGGCGTCGTCCAGCTTGGCACGGACCTTGGTCAGCTTGTCCTGAGCCTTGCCTCGCTGCTTCTGCAGCTTGGCAAGCGTGCTTTCGGCATCCTTGATCGCCCGAGCGCAGGCCTGGTCAAGGTGGTCAATCAGACTGAGGGAAAGCTGCTGCAGCAAATGCAGCGGGGTGGTAACCGACTTCTTCTTCGCGGGCATGGAGGCGCCTCCTGGCAGGAACGGTGCCCCCATACTAGACGGCCGGCTCTAGCGCCGCCAGCGCCCGCCGAGCGGCTCCGGCCGGCAGCGACATGGCCACCATCTCATGCGGTAGTGGCGTCTGCCTGTTTGTGCGCGTTATGCAGGACTTCGATCAGGCAGTCTTCCAGCTCGAAGCGCTCATGCAGCAGCTGGCCCAGCTGCTTGAGCTCGTCGGCCAAGCCTGGGCTACCCAGGCAATCGCCCTTCTCGCAACGATCATTGAAGCCCAACGCAACCTTGGTGATGGTCTCGATACGCGGGTAGATCTGCTTGGCCAACTCGATCGCGCGAGCATCGCCGAACGCTTCGGCCTCGGCGAGCAGTTGTTCGTAGATTTCGAAGTGGCCGGCCGAGACGTAGTCGACCAGGTATTCGCAGAACCGCTGCAGTGCCTGTCGAGCGGTCGCGTCGCGATCGGTATGCAACTCGTGATAGGCATTGATCAGTGCATGGCGCTCGTGCAGCCAGCGATCGATCAGCAGATGTACACCACCCCAGCGTTCCTGGGCATTGCGACAGCTCTCGAGCATGATGTCCTCACTTCCCTAATCGATGATGCTTTTACGCCATTCCGAGACGTTTTTCTGTCTTTCGGTATCGGCCCTGGGTGAGTGGCGGCAGCGGATGGCGAAAATCCGTCACCGCAGGAGCAGACTATGCCGCGCTGCTCGATGCATCAAGCGAAAAGCCGACGAATCTCACAAGCGCACCTAGCCGCTGCACGTCCATGAGAAGACCCTGCTAGCGCAACGGGAGTTCGACGGTAAGAAGGAAAGTTTTGCTCAGTCGCGGCGCAATAGCTGCGCCAGACAGACAATGGCCATGCCGATGAAGGCCAGTAGACTCCACTCGGGAATGCTCAGCCCCAGCATCGTCCAGCTCACTTCGGCACACTCCGCGGTGCCGTGCAGCACCAGACGGGCGATTTCCTGGAAGGGCAACGCTTCCATCATGTATTCCAGGCTCGGCAGGCAGCTCGGCAGCTGATCGGCCGGCACACTCTGCAACCAGATCTGGCGAATGGCAGTGGCGCTGCCGAACAGTACGAACAACAGGCCGACACCAGCGTAAACGCGCCGCCCGGTCTTGGCCGGCCCGTGAATCGCAGCCACCAGGCAGGTCAGACCGAAGGCGATCACGCAGATGCGCTGGACAATGCACAGTGGGCACGGCGCCAGCCCCATTACGTGTTCCATGTAGAGCGCAACGACGATCAGCAGCGCGCTTCCGATAAAGGCGAGAAGGAACAGGGAACGTGGGCTGGCCAGACGCATGGTGGCTCCGCTTGCGAGGGAAAGTCCGCTACGGTAGTGGAAACCTGGACAGCCTTACAAGCGGCGAGAAAGACGCGCGCAAGCGTCAAGCCCGGCACATGGCGGACCTGACGAGCCGGTCACAGAGTCGCGGGCAGATTGCGATCGAGCAAACCGACGCCCTGCTGGAACAGGCGATTGCTGCTTTCGGTATCGCCCAGTTGCGCCAGGAGACGCGCCAGCTCGGCGCAGGTTTCCGGGCGGTGGTCGAAGCGTAGGCTCGCCTCGAAATAGTCGCGCGCCTTGCCCCATAGCTCGTTGCGCAGGCTGAGCCGTCCCAGCGCAAGCAGCAGCACGGGGTTTTGCGGGTGATCCTTGAGCCAGCCTTCGGCATGCGCCAGCTGGCGCGCCGGATCACGCCCGAGTACGCGGCCGTAGCGTTCTACCAGTCGATCGTCGTACTGCCGTTTGATAGCCGCGTAGAGAACCTCCTCGGCTTTCCCCTGGGCACCGAGGCGAGCGAGCCCGTCGGCGTAGGCGCGCACCACCAGTGGCTCCCCTCGCAGCGCGCTGGGGACGGTCTGCCAACGCTGATTCAGCGCCTCGATGCTCGCCTCGGGAGCCAGCTCGGACGGCTGCCCGGCCTGTTCGACCGCCGCCGTCCAGGCCAGCACTTCCAGCTCGCTGAGCTTCGCCGCTGGCAGCACGCGATGCTTGCGCAGCTCCGGTAGCAGCCGACACAGCGCTGCCCAGTCCTCGAGCTGGACATACAGCTGTTGCAGCAGCGTCAGTACATAGGGATGTCGCGGATGGTCGTTCTGCAGCTCGCTGAGCGAGGCGCGCGCCTCGACATACTGGCCGCGAGCAATCTGCAGCTGCGCCTGAGTCAGGCCGATAGCCAACGCCGCCTCGGGTTCACGCTCGCGAGCCTTCTGCAGCAGCTCATCGCTCTGGGCATACTCGCCCAGCTCGTTGGCCGCCCGCGCTGCCCCCAGATAATGCACCAACGGCTGGCGATCCTTCTCGGCGGCCAGTTGCAGGTGATTGAGCGCCGGAGCCCATTGGCCTTCGGCAAGCTCGCGCAGGCCGCTGCGGGACGCCTTCTCCACGCGTCGTTCGCGATGGCGACGCGACCATGGGTTGACCAGCGCACCGGAGATTTGCAACAGCCCCAGCAGCCAGTGCACCACAACGGCCACCAGCCACAGGCTTGCGACCAGGGCAAGGAAGACCCAGAAGCTCGACTCGTAGCGGAACTGATCATATGTGATCAGCACGTAGCCAGCGCTCTGGCTGATCGCCCAGCCGAGGAATCCGGCGACGGCAAGCAGCAGAATGAGTAGCAACGCCAATCTTTTCATGTGCGCTGGGCCTCCTGCTCGGCATCCTGCGTCTCGGGCTGGGCGGGCGCTTCGCCTGCATCGCCCGCGTCGCGGCGTTCACGCTTCTGTACGTAGGCCTGCAACGCCTCCAGCGCCGGCGCAAGATCGGGCAGGGTCACCTCCACCTCGCGCTGCGAAAGCTCTTCGAGACGCTTGCGCAGACCTCGAGCCTGGCCATTGTCTTCACTGAAGTGATCCTTGAGCACCGAGCTGGCCTGCTCCAGTGACTGCCGGTAGACCTCGGCATTGCCATTGAGCACCGCCCACTGGGCCTGCTCGATAGCCAGCGAAAGAGCCAGACGCACTTGGCCCAGGGTCTGCCCGGCAAGCAGCGGCTTGACGTCGGCACTGGCGTCGAAGTCCACCCGCACGTAGCGCGTCAGCTCGTTCAGCCAGCGTTGCCAGCGGCTGTCCTGGGCGCTTTCCGGCTGCGCCTCGCCATTGACGAACTCCGGTGCCAGTGCGCTGAGCTGAGCAGTCTGCCCACGCAAGGCGCCGAGCTGCAGAAACAGCCCGGTGCGATCGAGCTCCGGCAGGCTTCGCAGGCCTTCGAGCCCTTCCAGCAGTTTCTGCCGCGTGCTGTAGGCAGCGGGATCGTCCTGCTTCTGCAGGATCAGATCGGCTTCGTGAACCAGCATTTCGGCGCTTTTCACGTCCTGCATGGCCGACAGCTGCAGCATCGCCATGCGCAGCAAGTGTTCAGCTTCGGCCAAGCGCCACTCCTCGCGGCTCGCGCCGAGCACCTGCTCAACCCGGCCGGAAAGGCGCTGCTGATCGCTCTGCAGCGTCGCCAGCATACGCCGCCGCTCCTCCAGCTCACTGGCCGAAGGCAGTTGCTCCAGACGGCCGAGACGTGCCGCCAGTTCACGATCACGCTCGGCCAGCTGGCGAGTCTTCTCATCGGTGCTCTGCAGGGCTTCGAGCTGACGATCCTCGTCGGCGCCAAGCTGCTGCAGCTGCCAGACGCCATAGCCGCCAAGCGCCACACCGCCCAGGCCGACCAGCAGCGCCAGAGCCGCAAGAGCCTTCCCGCCACTGCTGGAAGCCGGCCGGGATGGCGTAGGCTTGGCGGGTTTGACCGGATCGACGGCGGGGGTCGGCTCACTGGCGGGGGGTTGCAGCGATTCTTTCTTGGAGTCTGCTTCGCTCACGTTTCCATCCTTTGCTTCAGGAGGCGGTCACCGCGGTCTCCCGCAACGCCGCCAGCAAGGCCGCGGCGCTGGCGCCGCGGCAATCCACAATTCGTTTGGCGCCCAGCTGCCGAGCCATCTCCGCCACCCGCGGACTGGGTACGAACAAGGGTAGCTCAAGCATTTCGGGCCAGGTATCGGCCGCCAGCTCACGCAGCGACAGCAAAC
This sequence comes from Stutzerimonas sp. KH-1, assembly GCF_054483855.1. NCBI lineage: Bacteria > Pseudomonadati > Pseudomonadota > Gammaproteobacteria > Pseudomonadales > Pseudomonadaceae > Stutzerimonas > Stutzerimonas sp. KH-1. Next base: position 2,934,509 of record NZ_CM137011.1, read on the forward strand.
CCTGCCCACTGCTGACCACCAGGCCGTTGAGCCGTTCCGAGCGGAGCGTGGCGGCAAGTGTTCCCACGGGGTAATCGGGCAGGTAGCGCCGGTACAGTTCGAGGATATCCACCTGCACCCCGCGCGCGCGCAATGTCTCGGCGAGAAACTCGCGGCCACCCTCGCCACGCAGGATCAGCACCTTCGGATCGGGCCGGGCCAGCGCGTGTTCCAACTGCGGCAGCGCCAGCAGCGCCTCGCTGTCGTCACCCCGCTCGGGCCAGCTGACATCCAGCCCATAGGCTTCGAGGATCGCCCCGGTGGCGCCACCGACGCTGAACCAGGCTTGACCGAACGGGGGCTGCGGCCAATAGCGGTCGAGCAGCTCCAGGCCCAGCCGGGCAGCCGGTTTGCTGACCACGATGACGGCGCAATAGCGATCCAGCTCGAGGATCGTCGCACGCTGCTCGGCCTTTTCCGGCAACGGCTCGATCGCCAGCAGCGGCAGACTGGCGCTGTGCACGCCGGCTTCGGCGAGTGTTGCCGCCAGCGCCTCGCATTCTTCGGCCGGCCGGGTCAGCAGCAGGCGCCAGCCAGTCACGCGTGACCAGCCTCGCCATAGACCGCCTTGAGGATCTGCTCGGCACCCTGGGCCAGCAGCTCCTCGGCGACCTGCACGCCCAACGCCTCGGCTTCGGCGGCAGGCGCCCGGCCTTCGGCGCGCAGCAGCACGGTGCCGTCCGGCTGGCCGACCAATCCGCGCAACCATAGCTGCTCGCCTTCGAGCACCGCGTAACAGGCGATCGGCACCTGGCAGCCGCCGTTCAAGCGCTTGTTCAAGGCGCGTTCGGCTACGACACGAGTCGCGGTCGGCGCGTGGTTCAGGCATTCCAGCAGCGCGTGCAGTTCGCTGTCGGTGGTACGGCATTCGATGCCGACCGCGCCCTGACCGCCGGCCGGCAGGCTCTCGTCCACGCTGATGCTGGAGCGGATGCGCTCACCGAAGCCAAGGCGGATCAGCCCGGCGGCAGCGAGGATGATGGCGTCGTACTCACCTGCATCGAGCTTGGCCAGTCGGGTGTTGACGTTGCCGCGCAGGAACTGGATTTTCAGGTCCGGCCGCCGCGCCAGCAGCTGGGCCTGGCGACGCAGCGACGAGGTGCCGACCACGCTGCCGGGCGGCAGCGCATCGAGGTCGTCGAAGTGGTTGGAGACGAAGGCATCACGCGGATCTTCACGCTCGCAGATGCAGTACAGGCCCAGCCCTTCGGGAAATTCCATCGGCACGTCCTTCATGGAGTGCACGGCGATGTCCGCTTCGTTCTCCATCAGTGCCGTTTCCAGTTCCTTGACGAACAGACCCTTGCCGCCAATCTTCGCCAGCGGTGCGTCGAGCAGTTTGTCGCCGCGGCTGACCATCGGCACCAGGCTGACCTTGAGCCCCGGGTGCGACGCCTCCAGGCGCGCCTTGACGTATTCGGCCTGCCACAGGGCCAGGGCACTCTTGCGGGTGGCGATGCGAATTTCGCGAGACATGGACAATTCCAGAACAGTGAATTGCCGACGATGATAACAGGCCGGACAACCAGCCTGGGTTGGCCGGAATCAAGTAAAGCGCGCTGTCACGCCACCACGCCGGAGCCCGCCAGCCGTAACAGCTGACGGTCACCAACGCAGCGAGCCGTGCTGGCTCAGAGGTTCTGCATCAGCTTGCGCACACCGGCCACGTGGCGCCGACTCACGGTCAACGCCTCGCCATCGAGTCCCTTGAGGAACAGCTGGAAGTGCCCGAGCGGCGTGCGCTGCAGACGCTCGATCCGATCGCGGAACACCAGCGCGTTGCGATGGATGCGCACGAAGCGTTCACCGAACTCGTCTTCAAGGGATTTGAGCGGCTCGTCCAGCAGCACCTCGCCACCAACGTGGCGCAGGGTGACGTACTTGTGGTCGGCGATGAAGTAGATCACCTGGTCCAGCGGAATCAGCTCGATGCCCTTGCGGGTGCGCGCGCTGATGTGGCTGCGCGGCCCGGCACCGGACACCGCAGCCGGACGGGTCAAGGCAGCGAGCTGAACGCGATTGGGCCGCTCGGCCTTCTTCAGCGCCTCGGACAGGTGCTCCGGGCGCACCGGCTTGACCAGATAGCCAACCGCGCTGACCTGGAAGGCATCCAGGGCGAATTCATCATGGGCAGTACAGAAAATCACCGCTGGCGGCGCATCCGTCTCGCAAAGCTTGGCTGCAACCTGCAGACCATCGAGCCCGGGCATGCGGATATCCAGCAGCACGATATCAGGGCGCAGTTCCTCGATCAGCGTCAGTGCTTCTTCGCCATTGCTGGCAGCAGGCTCGAGGACACGATAGCCGTCGAGGTCACCTACCAGTCGGCTGAGGCGCTCGCGGGCTAGAGGTTCGTCATCGACAATCAGGACATTCATATAGATCTGGCTTCCTGCGTTTGTCTCGCACATGGATAGCGTAGACATGTGTAATGGCGGCCTTCACGGCGCTCCACGCTGAGACTCGCTAGCGGACCGAAAAGTGCCGCTAATCGTGCGTCGATGTTCTGCAAACCCTGCCGCGTACCCCGTGAAGCCTGCGCTTGAGCGGTTTCGTCGAACGGGTTGCTGACCACCAACTGAAACACACCATCGACGTATTCAGCGGCTACGCTGACCAGACCGCCGTCGATACGTGGCTGAATGCCATAGACCAGCGCATTCTCCAGCAGCGGCTGCAGCGTCAGCTGCGGAATCGGCAGGTCGTCCGGTACGCTGTCGACCCGCCAGTCCATCTGCAGCCGGTCGCCCAAGCGGTACTGTTCGATCGACAGGTAGCGGCGCGACAGCTCCAGTTCGTCACGCCAGGCCACCAGCGTGCCCGGCCGCGCCAGGCTGGCGCGAAACAGGTCGGACAGGTCCAGCACCGCCTGCTCGGCCTTGGCCGGATCGCTGGCCACCAGCGCGGCAATGCTGTTGAGGCTGTTGAACAGGAAGTGCGGACGAATGCGCGCCTGCAGCGATTCGATCCGTGCCCGCAGCTCGGCCTGCTCCTGCCGCCGCCACTGGCTTTGCAGATAGAAATAGCGTAGCAGCAGGCCCGACATGATCAGGCTGATCAGCGCGTGCCGCAGGTAAAGGTTGACCTCGCCGTCACGCGAGATCGGGCCACCGAGCTGGTAGATATCGGCCACGGCGGTGCAGGCCAGGGTCAGCCCGACCACCAGCGCGCAGCACGCCAGCCCGGCCAACGCCGCGCGGAGCCGCGCCAACAGCGGACGCAGCAGGCACATGGTGCCGGCCGACAGCAGCACGATCCACTGCACGAACAACGAGGTCAGCGCCAGGCGCATCCAGTCGAAGCCCGGTTGCATCGGTTCGGCCAGTACCAGCACGAACACCAGCAGCTCGGCGAGCAGGACAAGGCCGAGCAAGGCCTCGGGCTGGCACAGCTCGGGAACGAAGAAATCATCGGATACGGCGGTGGTTTTCACGCGGATCAGCCTGTGGATCGACCTGCCGGGAGTTTCCTTGCACGCCTCGGTGACGGCAAGCCAAGCACCCGCCGGCAAAGGCGAAATCGTGCGGATTTGCCAGCCAGCTCACCCTTCGCACGGCTGCGTCCGGTGTGCCCGCCCGCAGCGCCATCCCTGTTATCATCGCCGCCTTTCCTCAGCCTTCGGATTTCAGCGAGCGCATTCATGAGCACCGACAAGACCAACCAGTCCTGGGGCGGCCGTTTCAGCGAGCCCGTCGACGCCTTCGTCGCCCGATTCACCGCCTCCGTCGAGTTCGACAAGCGCCTCTACCGCCACGACATCATGGGCTCGATCGCTCACGCCACCATGCTGGAAAAGGCCGGCGTGCTGAGCGCCGATGAGCGCGAGCAGATCATCACCAACCTCAAGGACATCCAGAGCGAGATCGAGGCCGGCACCTTCGACTGGCGCGTCGACCTGGAAGACGTGCACATGAACATCGAGGCGCGCCTGACCGACCGCATCGGCATCGTCGGCAAGAAGCTGCACACCGGCCGGTCGCGCAACGACCAGGTCGCCACCGACATCCGCCTGTGGCTGCGTGACGAAATCGACCTGATCCTCGGCGAAATCACCCGTCTGCAGCAGGGTCTGCTGGGTCTCGCCGAAGCCGAAGCCGACACCATCATGCCCGGTTTCACCCACCTGCAGACCGCCCAGCCGGTGACCTTCGGCCACCATCTGCTGGCCTGGTTCGAGATGCTCTCGCGTGACTACGAGCGTCTGGTCGACTGCCGCAAGCGCACCAACCGCATGCCGCTGGGCTCGGCTGCCCTCGCCGGCACTACCTACCCTATCCAGCGGGAAATCACCTGTGAGCTGCTGGGTTTCGAAGCGATCTCCGGCAATTCGCTGGACGGCGTCTCCGATCGCGATTTCGCCATCGAATTCTGCGCCGCCGCCTCGCTGGCGATGATGCACCTGTCGCGCTTCTCCGAAGAGCTGGTGCTCTGGACCTCCGCCCAGTTCCAGTTCATCGACCTGCCCGACCGTTTCTGCACCGGCTCCTCGATCATGCCGCAGAAGAAAAACCCCGACGTGCCCGAGCTGGTACGCGGCAAGACTGGCCGCGTATTTGGCGCGCTGGCCGGCCTGCTGGTGCTGATGAAGGGCCAGCCGCTGGCCTACAACAAGGACAACCAGGAAGACAAGGAGCCGCTGTTCGACGTCGCCGACACCCTGCGCGATAGCCTGCGCGCCTTTGCCGACATGGTTCCGGCGATCAAGCCCAAGCGCGAAATCATGCGCGAGGCGGCGTTGCGCGGCTTCTCCACCGCCACGGACCTGGCCGACTACCTGGTGCGCAAAGGCCTGCCCTTCCGCGACTGCCACGAGATCGTCGGCCATGCGGTGAAGTACGGCGTACAGACCGGCAAGGATCTGGCCGAGATGAGCCTCGACGAACTGCGCCAGTTCAGCGATCAGATCGGCGACGACGTGTTCGCCGTGCTGACCCTGGAAGGCTCGGTGAACGCTCGTGACCATATCGGCGGCACGGCGCCTAATCAGGTGCGCGCCGCGGTCAAGCGCGGCCAGGCGCTGCTCGCGTCCCGCTGACCGGAGTCGGCCGACCGCTTGCGGTCGGCTGTTCAGCTTGCGGCCGACCCGGGCTGTCGCGCCGTATGGCGCTACAGCTCGGTGACCGCCGCCGGGCCAATGTGCGGTTCAAGCGGCAGGCGATGACCATCCTCACAAGCCCGCCAACTGGCGCAACAATGCGCTCACCCTCTCCCGTTCAGGAAGATTGAGATGCCCCTCGACATTCGCCCCGCGGTTCGCGAAGATGCCGCACTGATCCTGCGCTTCATCACCGATCTGGCCATCTATGAAAAGGCCGAGCACGAGGTCCAGACCGATGTCGCCGGCATCGAGAACAGCCTGTTCGCCGACGGCAGCAGCGCCCATGGTTTGATCTGCGAGCTGGACGGCGAGCCGATCGGCTATGCGGTGTACTTCTTCAACTACTCGACCTGGCTGGGCAAGCACGGCCTGTATCTGGAAGACCTTTACGTCACCCCGCAGCAGCGCGGCGTCGGCGCCGGCAAGGCGCTGCTGCGTTATCTGGCCAAACTGGCGGTGGCACGCGGCTGCGGGCGCTTCGAGTGGTCGGTGCTGGACTGGAATCAGCCAGCCATCGACTTCTACGAATCCATCGGCGCCAGGCCGCAGAACGAGTGGATCGGCTACCGCCTGACCGGCGACGCTCTGTCAGAGTTCGCGGCGGGTTGAGCGATCGCTCGAGTTCGCCTGCGTCAGCCGCTGCGCTGCCGCCACGCAAGGCGCGCCTGCCCTTTGCCAACGCCTGGTTCTTCCCGGCTGCCGCGCTCTACGCGGCGCTGATCCTGCCGTATTCGGTACTGGCGCTACTTGGTCTGCTTCCCGCGCTGCCCGGACTCGCCACCTCCGCGGGTCACGCCCACGAGATGCTCTTCGGCTTCGCCCTGGCGGTGATCGCCGGATACCTGCTCGGCCCGCAGCCACTGCGCTTTACCCTGACTTTGCTCGGCTGCTGGGCGCTGGCACGACTGAGCTTCCTGCTGTGGCCGGGTTCGTGGCTGGCACTGGCCAGCGCCGGCGCCTTTGCTGCCGGACTTGCCTGGAGTGTGTTGCCGCGCTTTCTCGGCGCCGCGAAAAAGTGGCGTAACCAGACGGTTGCCCCGGTGGTTGCCGGACTTGGCCTGCTCAGCGCCATCGCCAGCGGCGGCTTTGCAGCTGGCTTCGACCGGCTCATGCTGGGGGAGGCGCTGCTACTGGTCGCCATCCTGATGTTCTTCATGGGCGGACGAATCATCGCGCCAGCGATCGCCGGTTACGCGCAGAGCAGGGGATGGCGACTGGATGCGCGAGTGCAGCCACATATCGAAGGCGCCGTGCTGATCCTGCTCGGCCTCGCGCTGCTGCTGAACCTCCTGCCCTGGCCGCTCACCCAGCAAGTGACCGGCGCCGTACTGGTCGCCACCGCCCTACTCACGGCCATCCGCCTGCTGCGCTGGCAACCCTGGCGCTGCGCACGTTCGGACCTCCTGACCCTGCTGCTCGGCTATGCCTGGCTCGCCATTGGCCTGCTATTGCTTGGCCTGGGTACGCTGCTACCGGCGCTGCCATTGAACGCAACGCTGCACGCCTTGACCGTCGGCGCGCTGGGCAGCCTGACCTTCGCGGTCATGGCCCGCACCCGGCTGCTCTACCGGTTCCGCGATCCCGCGGCCCAGCCCTGGATACAGCCGGTGGCGCTGCTGATCAGCCTGGCGGCGCTGGCACGTGTGCTGCCAGCCCTGCTGAATCAGCCTCAGCAGGACTGGCTACTGCTCGCCGCCGGCTGCTGGTCGCTGGCCTTTCTGGCGCTGGCCTTGCTGCTCTGGCGTTGTCGCGAGGCACACGCGGACAGCCATCGCGGTAAAGCTGACCGCTGAGTCACCGGCCGGAACTCTCGCGCGTTACGCTTGACCTACATGCAACCGACGGCGACTGCTCCCATGTCCGCCGCCGCATTCGCCGAGGCCTGCATGACCGACCTGCGCACCCTGCTGCTGAACCAGGACACCCAGGGCGCCGAGCTTTTCGACTCGCCCAAGGAGCGCCTGATGTTTTACCGCTCCGAAATCCATTTCGAATCCTCCCTGCTGGCCGAGCGCACCAGCGCCTACCTGTCGTCGCAATCGTTCCTGATGATTGCCTTCGCCTCGTCGATGGCCAACAGCAACCCTGAGTGGGGCGAGCTGTTCCGTCTGGTGGTGCCGGCGATTCTCTCGGTGCTCGGCCTCATCACGTCGCTGCACGCGATGCCCGGCATCAAGTCCAATTTCGACGTCATCGAGCGCTGGCATCAGAAACAGTCCGAACTGCTGCAGCTCGAAGGCCGCGTCGGCATGCTGCCGAACAACGAATCGGCGCTGTTCGGCGAAGGCAGCAGCCCGGTCGGCGGGCCTCGCTACAAGCGCACCCTGCTGTTTTCACTGCGCACGCCGATCATCTTCTCGCTGGTCTGGAGCGCATTCGGCCTGCTCTGCCTGGCCCTCAGCCTGATGGACTGACGCGCCGCGGCATTGCTTCACGGGGCAGCCGGTGCTTAGCTGGATGCATCCCTATGGAGAAACCCATGTCCGATCCAGACCGCCCCCGCTATCGCGTCGATGCCGATCGCCAGGCCGCTCAGCGCCGGGTACGCTACGTCGAAACCAACCGCCCGGATGACGGTAGCTGCACGATATGCCAGCTGGACGCAGAAAATCCGGCCCCGCTCGACGAGATACCTGCCATGGCGCAAGACACACCCAGCAACGATGAAGATGAAGCGTTCGCCGAAGAGACCCTGATCCAGGCGATCGAGAACCAGCTTGAAGCCGGTGAGCCCGCGGCCACCCAGGCCACGCTGAACAAGCTGACGCTGGTCGGCTACGAGCGCGACGAATGCCTGCAGATGATGGCGCTGGTCCTCGCCCACGAGATCCGCGCGATGCTCAGCGAAGACCGCCCTTTCGACGGTGCCGCCTACGAGGCCATGCTGCGCAAGCTGCCGGAACTGCCGCAGGCATCCGAATAGGACCTGGATCAAGGCAGGGTCGCCGCCAGCATCTACACTCAGCGGACAGGGCATGAGCCCACCACCCGAGGAGCGAGCATGTCGTACACCCCTGAGTTGGTCGCCGAACTGGAAGTGCTTTGCCAGTTCAATCTGGAAAACCTGCAGGAAGGGCTGAAAGTGCATCACGATGCCAGCCCGTCCACCATCGCCGCGTTCGGCCGCCTCCACGCCAAGGGACTGATCACCCAGAACGATGGCGGCTACCTCACCAGCCTTGGCCGCGACGCCGCTGAACAGGCGCAGACCCTGCTTACCATCCTCTCGTAAACCGCCACGGCCTGACACCACATTGCCGTTCCGCTTCGCCAGTCCAGGGTTACGGATGATGCCGGCCCTGGCCGTTGGTCGCTCACAGCTGGCAAACTTGCGCCCCGCCTCAAGCCGCACGCCAAGTGGCCGATGAACAGGGGTTAGCCTCGCCTGCACGAACCACCATGACCCGCACCCAGCACATCCACCCGATTCTCGAAGACGGCATCGACCGCAAGGTGCTGGCCACGCTGCGGGCGCGCTTTCTGGCCATCAACAGTGCACGTCTGGAGCGCGCCGCTCAGGCCATGTCGACCCGACAGCAGCAGGTACTCAAGCTGCTGCCGCTGTTGTTTCACGTCAACCATCCGATACTGCCCGGCTACGTCTCGGCAAGTACTCCCGCCGGGCTGGCCCATTTCGAGCCGGATGCCGAGCAACTGGCCGAAGCCCAGCGCCTGAGCCGCTCGTTCGCCTACAAACCGGTGCGCGGCAAGACACTCCAACCCATCCTTGGCCTGTTCCTGATGGGTAGCCTGGGCACCGTCGCGCAGGATGAGCACAGCGATCTGGACGTTTGGGTCTGCCACGATCCGGAGCTGACGACGCAGCAGATCGAGGAACTGCATCGCAAGTGCGAGCTGCTACGCAGCTGGGCCGCGAGCCAGGGCAGCGAGGCGCACTTCTTTCTGGTCGACCCGCAGCGCTTCACCCAGGGCCAGCGCGAAGCCAAGCTGACTTCCGATGACTGCGGCACCACCCAGCATTACCTGTTGCTCGACGAGTTCTACCGCACCGCGCTCTGGCTCGGTGGTTGCACACCACTCTGGTGGCTGGTGCCGGATTACGAAGAGCATCGCTACGCCGAATACGTCGCGACGCTGCTGGCCAAGCGCTTCGTGCGCGCCGACGAAGTGCTCGATCTCGGCCACCTTGGCCAGGTGCCGCCAGGGGAGTTCGTCGGTGCCGGCCTCTGGCAGCTGTACAAGGCCATCGACGCGCCCTACAAGTCGCTGTTCAAGCTTCTGCTGGTCGAGGTCTACGCCAGCCAGTACCCACAATTGCGCTGCCTGGCGCTGGATTTCAAGCAAGCCATCTATCAGGGTCGCCTCGACGCGCTGGACGAACTCGACCCCTACATCGCTGCCTACCAGGCCATCGAACGCTACCTCAGTGAGCGCGGCGACCGTGAGCGCCTGGAGCTGGCCCGACGTTGCCTGTATCTGAAGATCAACCGACCACTGAGCCGGCCACCGGTCAACCGCAGCAAGAGCTGGCAGCGCATCCTGCTGGAACGTTTTACCCGTGACTGGCGCTGGGACGAAAAACAGTTCTCCCTGCTCGACAACCGCAGCCGCTGGAAAGTCCGGCAGGTCAGCCAGGAGCGCCGCGCGCTGGTCAACGAGCTGACCTATGGCTACCGCTTTCTCAGTGAGTTCACCCGTCGCCTGCAGGCGACCAGCGCGCTCACCAGCCGCGACCTCGGCGTACTGGGGCGCCGCCTGTACGCCGCCATCGAGCGCAAGGCCGGCAAGGTGGAGGTGATCAACCTCGGCATATCGCCCGACATGAGCGAAGACAGCCTGACGCTCGTCCACGGCTACGATGCCGCAGGCGATGCCCATTGGTCGCTCTACCAGGGGCAGCTCACGGCACCGGAGCTGTCCAATTACGCCCCGCTCAAGCGCGCGCGCGAACTCGTCGCGCTGCTCGCCTGGTGCCATCGCAACGGTGTCGTCGATGCCAGTACCCACCTGTCGCTGTTTCCCGGCGACAGCGGCCTGAGCGAGGCAGAGCTGTTCGCGCTGTTCAGCGATCTGCGCCGCGTACTGCCCCTTCCCCTGCAGCCGGTCAGCGAGGAAGCGCTGCTCGCCGCCTGCCGCCCCAGCCGCATACTGCTGCTGGTCAATGTCGGGCTGGATCCGATGCAGCTTGCACCGGAGCAGCCGACGATCGCCGAACAGGCCATCCAGAATGCGGCACCGGAAAACCTCGTACTGAGCATCGATCAGATCACCCTCAACAGCTGGAACGAGCTGATGGTGACCCGCTACGAGGGACCGACAGCCCTGCCACAATGCCTGCGCGACTATGTCGAGCAGACGACACGCGAGACGGAGCCGCAGCTGCAGGTATTCTGCTTCGCCCGCAACCGCGGCCAGGCCATCGGCCGGCGCGTCGAAGAAATATTCCACGATGCGTGCGCCAGCCTCGCCGCCGCCCCGGCTGCCCGCTACCTGCTGCAGGTCCGTCAGCACTTCCACGTGCTGCAGCGTGACCACGACAGCCTGCGCGTGAGCAGCCTGAACGACCGCGACGCGCTGGTTGAACATCTCGCCGAGGCGCACCACGCCTACAGCCCGCTGCAGCTCGATCGCAAGGCGCTGGAAGGTGAGGAACTGGCGCTGATGCTGGCCCAAGGCCGCCCGGGCTGCCTGCAGGTGTTCTACCGTAGCCTGGGCGAAACGGCGGAGCTGAGCGTACTCGACGAATGCAACGCGCTCTGGCAGCAGACATTGCCTTATCGCGACGAGCGTTCGCTGCTCAAGCCATTGCTGCGCTTTCTCGAATCGATGCTCTATCGGCGCAGGGCGCAGCAGACCGCCACCATGGCGGAGACCACCGATCCGGCAATCCTGATCTACCGCATCCGCCCCGCCAGCACCACGCAACCTGCGCAGCTGGAACGCCGGCCGCTGCCGCAAGGCGAGATCAACGATCCGTTCTATGACGTGCAAGCCATCGTCGATGCGAGCGAGAACGGCCGCTCCCAGGTCACGCTGTACTGCAACCAGCAGGAATTTTCCGGCCTTGAGCACGGTGCCGACCTGTTCGCCGCCGTGGCGCGCACGATCCTCGCGCACCGCCGCGCGGGCGAACGCTACCCCTGTTACATCACCGATCTTGACCTCTCCGGTTTGCACGGAAGCGGCCGTAGCCAGACGGTGCAATACCTGCGTTACAAGTCGCGGCTGGAGGCGGCACTGAACGCGGTCTTGGAACAATAGAGGGAAACTGGCGTGGGCCTCAGTGAACGTCGCGGCGCGAGGTTCTGGCCCGACGAACCAGCAGCATGATGCAGTGCTATCGAACGATTGTTGCTTCAAGAGAGGCAGAGCTGCCGGAAGCTGTTACCAGCCCGGGCGCAGCGGCGGCCGGGCTGATCATTTCGCAAGCGCTGCCCGTCAGAACGGATCGCCAGCCGCTTCGGGCTGGTATTCGATGGCCAGCAGGGTGAGCTTGATCATCTTGCCGCCGGGGGCCGGCCAGTCGATGTGTTGGCCGACGCTCATGCCCAGCAGTGCAGTGCCGACCGGAGCGAGCACCGATACGGTGCCTTCCTTGCCGGCATCGTGTGGGTAGACCAGCGTCAGGTGGTAGTCCTTGCCACTGCCTTCGTCGCGGCAATGCACGCGCGAGTTCATGGTCACGACACCGGCAGGCATCTCGCTGCGTTCCACGATCTGCGCCCGCGACAGTTCCTGCTCGAGCGCTTCGGCGGCCGGACCGTAGTCGTCCAGACTGTCGAGCAGCCGCTCGAGGCGCTGCAGATCGAGTTTGGTAAGGATGATCGGCGGTGCACTGGTCATGGGTTCTGGCAAGCTCCTGCGAAAAATAAAACACGAAAAAAGCAAAACCCCGCCCGAAGGCGGGGTTTTGTTGACCTGCGAGAGACACTATCACAGCAGCCCGAATAAGCAAGGCCCCTGCCGACAGCCCCCGAAATACGGGGCCTGCGCGGCACTGGAGTCACAAATCCTCGAACTCCAGCGACTCGCCGCCCTGCTCCAGCGTCACCCGCGAAAGCAACTCACCGAGCCGTTCGCCACTGGCATCGCACAACCACAACTGGCTGCCCTCGTCATAATCGAAATGAAAGCCACCGGAGCGCGCCGCCACCCACAGCTGGCGCAGCGCAGGCTGACGACTGAGGATCAGCTGGCTGCCATTGTCGAAGCGAACGGTCAGCACGCCACCGGAGTTTTCCAGGTCGACATCCAGGTTGGTGTCGTCGAATACGTCCTCGACGCTCTCCTGTACGGCATCGACCAGATCGTGATAACGGGCTTCACTCAGGCTCATGCAAGACATCCTCGAATTATTCTGCGCGCGACGAGGCCGCGCTCAACGGCGGCGAGCTTAGCAGGCCCCGCCCGGATCAAGCGAGCCGGCGGCCAGCAACGCCGCCGTGTGACGTGCTGCTCGCATAGGCAATCTGCCGGGTGCTGGGTATACTCCGGCGATTAGATTTTTCAAGGATTCCAGCCCCCATGAAGCGCCTTCTGCTTCCCTTCATCGCCCTTGCCGTCTTCGCCGCCGCGCTCAGCGGTTGTGGCCAGAAAGGTCCGCTGTACCTGCCGGATGACGAGCAGACCGTCAAAGAACGTTCCAAAGACCGTTTCGAACTCTAAAGGAGGCTGTTCATGGAGGCCTTCTCGTACCGCGACGGTCAACTCTTCGCGGAAGGCGTGGCACTGCCCGCACTCGCGCAACGCTTCGGCACCCCGACCTACGTCTACTCCCGCGCGCACATCGAGGCCCAGTACCGGGCCTATGCCGATGCGCTGGATGGCATGCCGCACCTGGTCTGCTTCGCCGTCAAAGCCAATTCCAACCTTGGCGTGCTGAACGTGCTGGCGCGCCTCGGCGCCGGCTTCGACATCGTCTCGCGCGGTGAGCTGGAGCGTGTGCTGGCCGCCGGCGGACAGCCGGGCCGTATCGTCTTCTCCGGCGTCGGCAAGACCCGCGACGACATGCGCCGCGCGCTGGAAGTTGGCGTGCACTGCTTCAACGTCGAGTCCACCGACGAGCTGGAGCGCCTGCAGCAGGTTGCCGCCGAGCTGGGCATGAAGGCGCCGGTGTCGCTACGGGTCAATCCGGACGTGGATGCCGGTACCCATCCATATATTTCCACCGGTCTGAAAGAGAACAAGTTCGGCATCGATATCGACAACGCCGAGGCGGTCTACACCCGGGCCGCCGAGCTGCCGAACCTGGACGTGGTCGGCGTCGACTGCCACATCGGTTCGCAGCTGACCAGCCTGCCGCCCTTCCTCGATGCCCTCGACCGCCTGCTGGCGCTGGTCGATCGGCTCGCCACCCGCGGCATCCAGATCCGTCACCTCGACCTCGGTGGCGGCCTTGGCGTGCGTTACCGCGACGAGCAGCCACCGCTGGCCGGCGACTACATCCAGGCCGTGCGCCAGCGCATCGAAGGCCGCGGGCTGGCACTGGTGTTCGAGCCGGGCCGCTCCATCGTCGCCAATGCCGGCGTGCTGCTGACCCGCGTGGAATACCTCAAGCACACCGCGCACAAGGATTTCGCCATCGTCGATGCGGCGATGAACGACCTAATCCGTCCGGCGCTGTACCAGGCCTGGATGAACGTGGTCGCAGTGCAGCCGCACGAAGGCGATACCCGTCGCTACGACATCGTCGGGCCGATCTGCGAGACCGGCGACTTCCTCGCCAAGGATCGCGAGCTGGCGCTGGTCGAAGGCGATCTGCTGGCGGTGTGTTCGGCCGGTGCCTATGGCTTCGTCATGAGCTCCAACTACAACACCCGCGGCCGCGCCGCCGAGGTGCTGGTGGACGGTGACCAGGCCTTCGAAGTGCGCCGTCGCGAGAGCGTTCAGGAGCTATACGCCGGCGAAAGCCTGCTGCCCACTTGAGGCCAAGATCATGCTTCTGCGCTTTACCAAGATGCACGGTCTGGGCAACGACTTCATGGTCATCGACCTGGTCAGCCAGCACGCGCACATCCAGCCCAAGCACGCCAAGCAGTGGGGCGACCGCCACACCGGTGTCGGCTTCGATCAGCTGCTGATCGTCGAGCCGCCGCAGAATCCGGACGTGGATTTCCGCTACCGCATATTCAATTCCGATGGTTCGGAAGTGGAGCAGTGCGGCAACGGCGCGCGCTGCTTCGCCCGCTTCGTGGTCGACAAGCGCCTGACCGTCAAGCGCAAGATCAAGGTCGAAACCAAGGGCGGCATCATCGAGCTGGATATCCGCCCCGATGGGCAGATCCGCGTGGACATGGGCCCGCCGCGACTGGTGCCGGCCGAAATTCCGTTCCAGGCCGAGCAGGAAGCCCTGAGCTATCCGCTCGACGTCGATGGCCAGCGCGTAGAGCTGGCCGCCGTATCCATGGGCAACCCCCATGCGGTGCTGCGCGTCGACAGCGTCGAGCAGGCGCCGGTGCATGAGCTGGGGCCGAAGATCGAGCATCACCCGCGCTTTCCGCAGCGGGTCAACGTCGGCTTCCTGCAGGTGGTCGACCGCCGCCATGCGCGGCTGCGCGTCTGGGAACGCGGCGCCGGGGAGACCCAGGCCTGCGGCACCGGTGCCTGCGCGGCTGCGGTCGCGGCGATTCGCCAGGGCTGGATGGACTCGCCGGTGCAGATCGAGCTGCCGGGTGGCCGTCTGTCCATCGAATGGGCAGGTCCGGGGCAGCCGGTTATGATGACCGGCCCCGCCGTTCGTGTATTTGAAGGACAGGTTCGCCTATGACCGACCAGACTCAGGGCAGCACTCCGCTACCCGACGCCGAAGCCGTCGCCGCTTACCTGCGCGCCCATCCGGAATTCTTCGTCGATCACGACGAGCTGATCCCCGAGCTGCGCATTCCCCATCAACCGGGCACCGCGGTGTCGCTGGTGGAGCGTCAGGTCAAGCTGCTGCGCGAGCGCAACATCGAGATGCGCCATCGGCTGTCGCAGTTGATGGACGTCGCGCGCGACAACGACCGCCTGTTCGACAAGACCCGCCGCCTGGTGCTCGACCTGCTCGACGCCGGCAGCCTGGAAGAAGTGGTCAGCGCGGTGGAAGACAGCCTGCGCCACGAATTCCAGGTGCCCTACGTCAGCCTCATCCTGTTCAGCGACGCGACACTGCCGGTGGGCCGCTGCGTCAGCACCGGCGAGGCGCAGCAGAGCATCGGCGGCCTGCTCGACGGCGGCAAGACCATCTGCGGCGTGCTACGTCCGCACGAACTGAGTTTCCTGTTCGGCGAAGATGGCGGCAGCGTCGGCTCCGCCGCGGTGGTCAGCCTGAACAATCAGCAGGGCGTGCTGGCCATCGGCAGCCCGGACCCGCAGCACTACAAGAGCTCGCTGGGCACGCTGTTTCTCGGCTATATCGCCGAAGTGTTGACCCGGGTGCTGCCGCGCTTCGGCACCCCTCTGCGTTCGGTACGCTGACGCTTGTAGCTGCGGCAACGCATCGGCGCGGCCGTACGTGCATATGTGGAGCCCAGTGTGACGCTTGAAACTGCCCTTGATGCCTACTTCGAACATCTGCGCAGCGCCCGGCAGCTCTCGGCCCACTCGCTGGACGGCTACCGGCGCGACCTGAACAAGCTGCTGGCGTACTGCGAACGCGAGCAGATCCTCGATTGGTCCGCCTTGCAAAGCCGGCACCTGCGCCAGCTGGTGGGCGAACTGCATCGCCAGGGTCAATCCAGCCGCAGCCTGGCACGCCTCTTGTCATCGGTACGCGGGCTGTATCGCTACCTCAATCAGGAGCGCCTCTGCGAACACGACCCGGCCACCGGGCTGTCCGCACCCAGGGGCGAACGCCGGCTGCCGCGCCTGCTGGATACCGATCGCGCCATGCAGCTGCTCGATGGCGGCGTCGAGGACGATTTCATCGCGCGGCGCGATCAGGCGATGCTGGAGCTGTTCTATTCCTCCGGCCTGCGCCTGTCCGAGCTGGTCGGCTTGAATCTTGAGCAGCTGGACCTGCCCGCAGGGCTGGTACGCGTGCTCGGCAAGGGCAACAAGGCACGTGAGCTGCCGGTCGGAAGCAAGGCCCGCGAGGCGCTGCAGGCCTGGCTGCCCCTACGGTCGCTGGCCAACCCAAGCGACAGCGCGGTGTTCATCGGCCAGCAGGGCCGGCGCCTCGGCGCCCGTGCGGTGCAAGTGCGGGTGCGCCAGGCAGGGGTGCGCGAACTTGGCCAGCACTTGCATCCGCACATGCTGCGTCACAGCTTCGCCAGCCACATGCTGGAGTCTTCTCAGGATCTGCGCTCGGTCCAGGAGTTGCTCGGCCACGCCGACATCGGCACCACGCAGATCTATACCCACCTGGACTTTCAGCACCTGGCCAAGGTCTATGACCAGGCGCATCCGCGCGCCAAGCGCAAGCAGGATTCCGACATATGAACATCCGCCTGATCACATTCGACCTGGACGACACGTTCTGGGAAACCAAGCCGGCCATCCAGAGCGCGGAAACCGTGCTGCGCGACTGGCTGGCCAAGCACGCGCCGCGCCTGGGCGAGTTTCCCGTCGAGGCGCTGGGTGCGATCCGGCGCATGCTGGTCGAGCGTGAGCCGACGCTGCGTCATCGTGTCAGCGAACTGCGTCGGCGCATCCTGCAGCACGCACTGGGTGATGCGGGCTATCCTCGTGAGGAAGCGGACGAACTGGCCGAGCGGGCTTTTCAGGTGTTTCTCGATGCGCGCCATGAGGTCGAGATTTTCCCGGACGTTCAGCCCACGCTGGAGTTTCTGGCCAATCACTACACCCTTGGCGTGATCACCAACGGCAACGCCGACGTGCGCCGTCTGGGCCTGGCCGACTATTTCCAGTTCACCCTCTGTGCCGAGGAGCTCGGCATCGGCAAGCCCGACCCGCACCCGTTCCGACAAGCCCTGCGGCTGGGCGGCGCCCTCCCCGAGCAGGCGGTACATATCGGCGATCATGCCGAGGACGACATCGCCGGAGCACAACAGGCGGGACTGCGCGCGGTCTGGTTCAATCCTGGGCAAATCGCCTGGACGCAGGATTACCAGCCCGACGCGCAGATCCGCAGCCTCGCCGAGCTGCCCAAGCTGCTGCTCGACTGGCGCGGCAACTGAGCCAGAGACAAGCTGCTGCTGAATACGAACAAGCCCGCGCATGGCGGGCTTGTTCGTATGTAAATGGTGCTCAGATAGGACGGCTGCCGTACTTGCTGTCCGGCTTCTTCGGCGGGTCGGCGACTACGTTGGGCTCGACTTCCTGGACGCGACCACCACGTGCCAGGAATTCCTCCATGGCCCGCGCCAGCGCCTCACGCTCCTTCTGCTTGGCTTCCAGACTCGGCAGTTCGTCAGGCTCGGCAGCCTTGGCCTTTTTCTTGGCCGGCGTGGCGCGCTCGCTGTCGGTGCCTTCGTCGTCGAGGTTGTCGTCGCCGTCGTCGGCCGCGTTCAGCTCCTCGCCTTCCTCCTCGTCGCTCACGTCCAGATCGTCTTGTTCTAGTTCTTCGTCGCTCATGTTCTACCTCATGGCTTTGCCAAAGCGGAGTAAGTTATAGCCCAGCGATGCGGAATGACCGACACCGCCAAAAAAAATTCAACTTGCCGTCCCGTGCAGCGTTGCGACTATCTGCCGCGCGCCACCCTGGTCGCGGTGTTCCCCGAGATAGATGCCCTGCCAGGTCCCCAGCGCCAGGCGCCCCGTGCTCACTGGCAGGCTCAGTTGGCAACCGAGCAGGCTGGCCTTGAAGTGCGCCGGCAGATCATCCGGCCCTTCGTAGTCATGCTCGTAACCCTCTTCGCCCTGCGGCACCAGACGATTGAAGAAGCGTTCGAAGTCGCGCCGTACCGCCGCATCGGCATTCTCGTTGATCGTCAGCGAGGCCGAGGTATGCCGCAGCCACAGGTGTAACAGACCGACCTGGCATCGACGCAGTTCCGGCAGCGCGCCGAGCACCTCGTCGGTGATCAGATGAAAACCGCGCGGCCGGGCGCGAAGGGTGATCAGGGTCTGTTGCCACATGTTCGAAGACTCATGTTCAACGACGGGTCGCGCGCATTCTAGCGTGGCGCCGAAAAAAACAAAGGGCGCCAAAAGGCGCCCTTGTCATGACCCTTTGAGTCGTTACTGACGAGTGAACTCCGGATAGGCTTCCAGACCGCATTCGACCACGTCCACGCCCTCGTACTCTTCTTCCTCGCTGACGCGCAGGCCCATCACCGCCTTGATGATGCCCCAGACGATCAAGCTGGCGATGAACACCCAGAGGAAGATCGAGACCAGACCCAGCAGCTGGGCACCGAAGGTGGCATCGGCGTTGGTCAGCGGCACGGCCAGCAGGCCCCACATGCCGGCGACACCGTGCACGGAGATGGCACCGACCGGGTCATCGAGCTTGAGCTTGTCCAGCGCGAGAATGCTGAACACCACCAGCACGCCACCCACGCCACCGATCAGCGTCGCCTGCAGGGCGCTCGGGGTCAGCGGCTCGGCGGTGATCGCCACCAGACCGGCCAGCGCACCGTTGAGCACCATGGTCAGGTCGGACTTGCCGAACAGCAGGCGCGCAGTGATCAGCGCCGCAATCAGGCCACCGGCCGCGCCCATGTTGGTGTTGACGAAGACCTGGGCAACCGCGTTGGCGTCTTCGATGGTGCTCATTTTCAGCTGCGAGCCACCGTTGAAGCCGAACCAGCCCATCCACAGGATGAAGGCACCGAGGGTCGCCAGCGGCAGGTTGGCGCCGGGAATGGCGTTGATCTGGCCGTTCGGGCCGTACTTGCCCTTGCGCGGACCAAGCAGCAGGACACCGGCCAGCGCCGCGGCCGCACCGGCCATGTGCACGATGCCGGAGCCGGCGAAGTCGAGGAAGCCGGCGGCATCCAGGAAACCACCGCCCCACTTCCAGAAGCCCTGAACCGGATAGATGAAGCCGGTCATCACCACCGCGAAGGCGATGAACGCCCACAGCTTCATGCGCTCGGCCACCGCACCGGAAACCACCGACATACAGGTCGCGGCGAAGACGATCTGGAAGAAGAAGTCGGCACGCGCGGAGTAGTAAGGCGCGTCCTCACCACCGGCGGCGACCACATCGACCGCATGCTCGTCACCGATCAGGAAGCCCAGGCTCGGCAGGATGCCGCCTTCCGGGCTGGAGTACATGATGTAGTAGCCGACCAGCAGATACATGATCGACGCCAGCGCGTAGAGCACGATGTTCTTGGTGAGGATCTCAGCGGTGTTCTTGGCCCGGACCAGACCGGCTTCGAGCATGGCGAAACCCGCCGCCATCCACATCACCAGCGCTCCGCAGATCACGAAGTAGAAGGTATCGAGTCCGTACTGGACGGGTATCAATGCAGTGCTATCCATGTGTCACCTCTTGCTGTCGCGCTTTGTGCGCTGTTCGGTCCGCTGGCCACCGCATGCTGCATCGATGGCCAGCGCCGCTTTTCGGATTGGCCCCGGGTTGGCTCCGGGGCGCCCTGAATGGCTTACAGGTTGTAGCCGCGCTCGTTGTGCAGGCTGAGGTCGAGGCCGACGGTTTCCTGCTCCTCGTTGACCCGCAGCCCCATCACCAGATCGATCGCCTTGAGGATCAGGTAGGTGACGATGCCGGTGTACACCACGGTGAACAGCACGCCCTTGAACTGAATCCACAGCTGCAGGCCGATGTTCTCCACCTCGCCGAAGCCTCCCAGCATGGGCGCGGCGAAGATGCCGGTGAGCAGCGCACCGACGATGCCGCCCACGCCGTGCACACCGAAGGCATCCAGCGAATCGTCGTAGCCAAGCTTGCGTTTCAGGCTGGTGGCGCAGAAGAAGCAGACCACCCCGGAGACCAGACCGATGACCAGCGCGCCCATCGGGCCGACCGTGCCGGCAGCCGGCGTGATGGCGACCAGACCGGCGACCACGCCGGAGGCGATGCCCAGTGCACTGGGTTTGCCGTGGCCGATCCACTCGGCGAACATCCAGCCCAGCGCCGCGGCGGCGGTGGCGATCTGGGTGACCAGCATGGCCATGCCGGCGGTGCCGTTGGCGGCCACGGCGGAGCCGGCGTTGAAGCCGAACCAGCCGATCCACAGCATCGCCGCGCCGACCAGGGTCAGCCCCAGGTTGTGCGGTGCCATGGGCGTGGTCGGGAAGCCCTTGCGCTTGCCCAGCACCAGGCAGGCCACCAGGCCAGCGATACCGGCGTTGATGTGCACCACGGTGCCACCGGCGAAGTCCAGCACGCCCCAGTCCCACATCAGGCCGCCGTCACCGCCCCAGACCATGTGCGCGATCGGCGCATAGACCAGGGTGAACCAGACGCCCATGAACACCAGCATCGCCGAGAATTTCATGCGCTCGGCGAAGGCGCCGACGATGAGCGCCGGCGTGATGATGGCAAAGGTCATCTGGAACGTGATGAAGACGCTTTCTGGGAACGCGCCGACCAGGCTGTCAGGCGTCAGGCCGCTGAGGAAGGCACGATCCAGACCGCCGACGAAGGAATTGAAGTTGGTGACGCCCGCTTCCATACCGGTGGTATCGAACGCGAGGCTGTAGCCATAGACCATCCAGAGGATGCTCATCAGGCCGGTGATGGCGAAGCACTGCATCATCACCGAGAGGATGTTCTTCGAGCGGACCATGCCGCCGTAGAACAGCGCCAGCCCGGGGATGGTCATGAACAGCACCAGCGCAGTGGCCGTCAGCATCCATGCCGTATCGCCTGAATCCAGCGTCGCCTCCTGCGCCAAGGCGATGCCTGGGCTTATCAGAGGCAAAAGGGCTCCTAGCCCTGCGAATCTTCGCAGAGTCATGGTTTTACTCCTGGGGCGTGGGGGTTCGGAGGTGCTGCTTAAATCGCGTCGGTATCGGTTTCGCCGGTACGGATGCGGATAGCCTGTTCCAGGTTGACCACGAAGATCTTGCCGTCACCGATCTTGCCGGTGTTGGCGGCCTTGGTGATGGCCTCGATGACGCGATCGAGCTGATCGTCGGCGATGGCCACGTCAATCTTTACCTTCGGCAGGAAGTCGACGACGTATTCGGCACCGCGATACAACTCGGTGTGGCCCTTCTGACGACCGAAGCCTTTGACTTCGGTCACGGTGATGCCCTGTACGCCAATTTCCGACAGCGACTCGCGCACGTCGTCCAGCTTGAACGGCTTGATGATGGCAGTGACTAGTTTCATGAAAACTTCTCCCGTTTAGGTGGACTTGCCCCAGAAGTACGAACCCGGCTCAAGTCTAAGCTCAGTGTCTGGCTGTTGTAACGCTCCGGCTTCAGCCGGGCCGCGGACCGACACCACCAATCTCTCCGACGAAGCGTCGCGAATCGCTCATGCACCGCAACGAACCGGTGCGTGCGTCAACAGGAGCAAAGCAGAATCGATGCCAGCTTTGCGCAAGCCGCTTGCTACGCGGGTTCGGCCTCAAACGAAGCGGCCCGACGGACGGTTCCGCCTGATGAACGCACAGAAATGGTGCGCAGGCGCACCAGGCTCTGCTCATTTTTTGTGCGCCACCTGCAAGAAAGGCAGAAAAATCACCGTGCTACACTGCGCCCCGTTCAACGACAGGTGTTTTCAATGTTGCCGCCAAAAGCTTTCCTAGATGCCATCGGCTCCCAGGCCTCGCGCCTGTTCAACGGCGAGACGCCGCTGCCGCGTGGCGAGTTCGAAGCCCAGCTCAAGGGCGTGGTGCAGGGCGCACTGAACAAGCTCGACGTGGTCAGCCGCGACGAATTCGACAGCCAGATGGTGGTGCTCGCCCGCACCCGCGCGCGCCTGGAGGCGCTCGAAGCCAAGGTTGCCGAACTGGAAGAAAAGCTCACGCCGCCCGCGTCCTGATAGACCGGGCCGCGACACGATCAAAGGAGTGATCGAATGTCCCTGGCCATCGTTCATAGCCGCGCTCAGATCGGCGTCGAAGCGCCGCCGGTGACCGTCGAAGCCCACCTGGCCAACGGTCTGCCGGCGCTGACCCTGGTCGGCCTGCCGGAAACCGCGGTCAAGGAAAGCAAGGATCGCGTGCGCAGCGCCATCCTCAGCTCCGGTTTCGATTTTCCCGCACGACGCATCACCCTCAACCTCGCCCCTGCCGACCTGCCCAAGGACGGTGGCCGCTTCGACCTGTCCATTGCCCTGGGCATCCTTGCCGCCAGCGGACAGCTGCCCAGCGAACGCCTGGGGCAGCTGGAATGCCTGGGCGAACTGGCACTGTCCGGCGCCCTGCGCCCGGTGCAGGGCGTGCTGCCCGCCGCCCTCGCTGCACGTGCCGCCGGTCGTGCACTGCTGGTGCCGCGGGCCAACGCCGAGGAAGCCAGCCTGGCCTCAGGGCTAACCGTCTATGCCGCCGAGCACTTGCTCGAGGTCGCCGCGCACTTCAACGGCGTCACGCCACTCGAACCCTATGTCGCCCAGGGCCTGCTACGGCAGGTCCAGCCTTACCCTGACCTGGCCGACGTGCAGGGCCAGCAGGCGGCCAAGCGCGGCCTGCTGATCGCCGCGGCCGGTGCGCACAACCTGCTGTTTTCCGGGCCACCCGGTACCGGCAAGACGCTGCTGGCCAGCCGCCTGCCCGGCCTGTTGCCGCCGCTGGACGAACAGGAGGCGCTGGAGGTCGCGGCCATTCATTCGGTGGCCAGCCATAGCCCTCTCGAACATTGGCCGCAACGACCGTTCCGCCAGCCCCATCACAGTGCATCAGGGCCGGCGCTGGTCGGTGGCGGCAGCCGCCCGCAGCCGGGGGAAATCACCCTGGCGCATCAGGGTGTGCTGTTTCTCGACGAACTGCCTGAGTTCGATCGCAAGGTACTCGAGGTCCTGCGCGAGCCGCTGGAATCCGGCCATATCGTCATCGCCCGGGCGCGCGACAAGGTGCGCTTTCCGGCGCGTTTTCAGCTCGTCGCTGCGATGAATCCCTGCCCCTGTGGCTACCTCGGCGATCCCAACGGGCGCTGCCGCTGCACACCGGAGCAGATTCAGCGCTACCGCAACAAGCTCTCCGGACCGCTGCTCGACCGCATCGACCTGCACCTGACCGTGGCGCGCGAAGCAACCGCCCTCAACGCACCGCCGCAGACGGGCCAGAGCAGCGCGGTGCTCGCCGCGCAGGTCGCCGAGGCACGGCAGCGGCAACTTGCCCGTCAGGGCTGCGCCAACGCCTTTCTCGATCTGGCCGGCCTGCGCAGTCATTGCCAGCTCGGTGCCGACGACCAGGCCTGGCTGGAACGCGCCTGCGAACGCTTGGCGCTGTCGTTGCGCGCGGCGCACCGCTTGCTCAAGGTGGCGCGCACCCTCGCCGATCTGGAACAGGCCGAGCGAATCAGCCGTCAGCACCTCGCCGAAGCCCTGCAGTACCGGCCCGGGAGTCAAGCCTGAACCTGCTCTAGCCCGGGCTTCGGTGCGCATCGATCGGCTGCGGACAACCAGCATCCTTTGCGGTCTGTGTTAAGTTGGATGGCTTTCGCCACAGGCGGCCACTCCCCAGAAACAACCCGAAGGAGCGCAGCATGGAGGCAAAACAGCCCTCGTCGTCCCACCTCAACGCCCCGGTCTTTTACGGCTCGGCGGTCATCATCCTGGCGCTGGTGATCTACAGCGTCGCCTTCCAGAGCCACGCGCAAACGCTGTTCGGCGACACGCAGGCCTGGATCATCGCCAACGTCAGCTGGCTCTACATCCTCGCCGTTGCACTCATCCTGCTCATGGTGGTGCTGCTGGCCTTCAGTCGTTACGGCGATATCAAGCTCGGACCGGATCATAGCGAACCGGATTACAGCGCCCTGACCTGGTTCGCCATGCTGTTTTCCGCCGGCATGGGCATCGGCCTGATGTTCTTCGGCGTCGCCGAACCAGTGATGCACTTTCTCTCACCGCCAGTGGGCGAAGGCGGCACCAGCGCGGCCGCCTATGAGGCGATGAAGATCACCTTCTTCCACTGGGGCCTGCATGCCTGGGCGATCTACGCCATCGTGGCGATGATCCTGGCCTACTTCGCCTACCGCCACGGCCTGCCGCTCACCCTGCGCTCGGCGCTCTACCCGCTGATCGGCGAGCGCATCTATGGGCCAATCGGCCATGCCGTGGACATCTTCGCCATCATCGGTACTGTGCTCGGCGTCGCCACCTCGCTGGGCCTCGGCGTCACTCAGATCAACACAGGACTGAACCACCTCTACGGCCTGCCTATATCGGTGCCGGTGCAGATCGGCCTGATCATAGCCACCACGCTGCTGGCGACGATTTCGGTGGTCACCGGCCTGGACAAGGGCGTGCGCCGACTGTCGGAGCTGAACCTGACGCTGGCCGCGCTGCTGTTGCTGATGGTGCTGATCGCCGGGCCAACCGTGTTCATCCTGCAGACTTTCGTGCAGAACACCGGTAGCTACCTGTCGGACATCGTCAACAAGACCTTCAACCTCTACGCCTACGAGCCGAACGACTGGATCGGCGGCTGGACGCTGTTCTACTGGGGCTGGTGGCTGGCCTGGTCGCCCTTCGTCGGCCTGTTCATCGCGCGCATCTCGCGCGGCCGGACGATTCGCGAGTTCGTCACAGGCGTGCTGCTGGTACCGACCGCATTCACCCTGCTGTGGATGACCGTCTTCGGCGACACCGCGATCCACATGATCCTCTGGGAACACGTTTCCAGCCTCGGTGAAGCCATCGAGCAGGACAGTTCGCTAGCGCTGTTCGCCTTCCTCGAGCACTTCCCCTTCTCGGGCTTTATCTCGCTGATCGCGATCATCATGGTGGTGGTGTTCTTCGTCACTTCGGCGGACTCCGGGGCACTCGTGGTTGACATGCTCGCCTCCGGCGGCCAGCAGGGCACCCCGGTCTGGCAGCGCATCTTCTGGGCCGCCTCCATGGGCGGCGTGGCCATCGCGCTGCTGCTCGCCGATGGTCTGACCGCGCTGCAGACGGCGACCATCGCCAGCGCCCTGCCCTTCACCATCGCGCTACTCTGTTCGATGTGGGGTCTGCTCAAGGCGCTGCGCCTGGATGCCACCAAACAGGGGCTGCGCTACCAGGCCCTGAGCACGTCACCCAGCGCACCGCGCAGTGCCGGTGGCTGGCAACGTCGCCTGCGTACGCTGATGCTGTTCCCGCGACGCGCCCATGTGGTGCGCTTCATCACCGAAGTGGTGCGTCCGGCCTACGAAGACATCGCCGAGGAAATGCGCAAGCAGGGCTATGCGGTGGAGATCAGCGAAGGTGACGATCGTCGCTTGCGCTTCGAAATCACCCACGAAGGCGAGCCGGACTTCATCTACGAGGTGCGCCCGCGGGCCTACGCCATGCCGAGTTTCGTCGCCACCAGCGAGGACGACGAGCGCGAGGAGCGCAAGTACTTCCGCGCCGAGGTGCATCTCAAGGAAGGCGGGCAGGATTACGACGTGATGGGCTGGAGCCGTGAGGACGTGATCGGCGACATCCTCGGCCAGTACGAGAAGCACATGCACTTCCTGCACATGGTCCGCTGAGGCGGACCGGGTTCCGCCGAGCGCTTCGGCTCAGTGCGTCAGGCCCGCAGCCTGGCGCTCGGCGTTCATGAAGCTCATCAGCTCGGCCAGCGGCAACGGCTGGCTGACCAGATAGCCCTGCACCTGCTGCGCACCAAACTGGCGCAGCAGCTCCAGTTGCTCAGCGGTTTCAACCCCCTCGGCGACCACTTGCAACTCCAGTTCGCGGGCCAGGCCGATCATAGCCCGTACCAGCTGCATCTTCTCGGGGCGCGCGGTCATCCCGGCGACGAAACTCTTGTCGACCTTCAGCAAAGTGATCGGCAGGCTGGACAGATGCACGAAAGACGAGAAACCGGTGCCGAAGTCATCCAGCGAGAAGCGCACGCCCAGCTGACCGAGTGCGACCATGGCACTGCGGACCTGCTCGCTGCGGCGCATCACGGCGGTTTCGGTGAGCTCGAACTCCAGCCAGTGTGGATCGATGGCGCGCTCGTCGATCAGCCGCGTCAGCGTCGGCAGCAGCTGGCTGTCCTGGAATTGCCGGAACGACAGGTTGACCGCCATGTGCAGCGAGTCCGCACCCTGCTCGTGCAGGCTCTGCAGGTCGCGCAGGGCGCGGGCGATGACCCAATAGCCGAGCGGCACGATCAGTCCACTCTCCTCGGCCATGGGAATGAAGGCATCCGGCGCCAGCAGGCCGCGCTCGGGATGTAGCCAGCGCACAAGCGCCTCAAGCCCGACGACGCGGCCACTGTCCAGGCACAGGCGTGGCTGGTAGTGCAGCTCCAGCTCGCCGCGGCGCAACGCCCGGCGCAGTTCACCCTCCTGATCGGCCAGGCTGCGTGCGCTGCGGCTGACGTGCTCGTCATACAGACACCAGGTGCAGCCCTGGCTCGCCTTGGCCTGCCGCATGGCCAGTTGCGCGTGCCAGAGCAGCGCGTCGGCCGACGTCCCGGCAGTGGCTCGCGCCAGCCCGAGGCTGCATCCGAGCATCAGGCTCTCGCCGTCCACCCAGTAGGGCTCGGCCAGCGCCTCGACGATGCGATCGGCGATCGCGTCGGCGCGGCCGCTGTCGTCGCGGGTATCGAGCAGCAGCGCGAACTCGTCGCCACCCAGCCGGGCCAGCACGTCGCCCGCCTCCAGCTGCGCCTTGAGCCGGGCGACCACCTGCAGGATCAGGCGGTCCCCGGCCTCGTGACCGAGGGCGTCGTTGACATGGCGGAAATTGTCCAGATCCAGATAACCGAGCTCGAGCCCCTGGCCACCGTGCTCGCTCAGGGCATCGAGTAGCTGCGCCTGAAAGCCCTGGCGATTGGCGATGCCGGTGTGCGGGTCGCGCACCGCAAGCTTCTGCAGGGTGCCCTGCAGGTTGCAGCGTTCACGAACGTAGCGCAGGCAGCGGCGCAGCACCTCGGCGCTGAGCTGGTCGGCCACCAGCCAGTCGACCGCGCCTTCAGGGACTTCTTCCGGCTCCTCGTCGAGCAGCAGGATCAGCGGCCAGGGGAAGCGCCCGGGCGCCGGCCGGCATTGCGGCGTTGCCAGAACCAGGCAGGGCGATTCGAGCTGCTTGCTGACGGTCTGCCAGTCCGACGCCACGATCAGCTGCTCGGCGTGGGCCGAACCCTTCAGGCAGGCGCGCAGCCGCACCGCCCAGTCGGGTCGATGCGCCAACAGCAACAGTGGCATGGGTTGGGCGGGCGCTGGCAAGCGGCCTCCGGACTCTAGAGCTATTTGAAGACACCAATGGTCTCCGATCTCACCATTCCCTGTGCGACCACCCAGCATCCTGCCGCGCGACAAGACTAATCGATTCTTGCCGATAGCCAAGCCCCGAGCGCGACGATCGGCGTTTTATTGCCGCCGTAACGCGCCTGCATGACCCTTTCGGCCTGTTAAACTCGCGCCCCCGTTTCGAACGACCTGAACGACATGTCCCGACTCAACCCTCGGCAGCAGGAAGCCGTGAACTACGTCGGCGGCCCCCTGCTGGTGCTCGCCGGTGCCGGCTCCGGCAAAACCAGCGTGATCACCCGCAAGATCGCCTATCTGGTGCAGCAATGCGGCATCCAGGCCCGCCACATCGTCGCCATGACCTTCACCAACAAGGCCGCGCGGGAGATGAAGGAGCGCGTCGGCACGCTGCTCAAAGGCAGCGAGGCGCGCGGGCTGACCGTATCTACCTTCCACAACCTGGGCATGAACATCATCCGCAAGGAATACGCGCGCCTAGGCTACAAGCCCGGCTTCTCGATCTTCGATGACGGCGACATCAAGGCGCTGCTCACCGACATCATGCAGAAGGAGTATTCCGGCGACGACGGTGCGGACGAGATCAAGAACCTCATCGACAGCTGGAAGAACGACCTGATCCTGCCCGACGAGGCCCTGGCCAACGCGCGCAACCCCAAGGAGCAGACCGCCGCCATCGTCTACCTGCACTACCAGCGCACGCTCAAGGCGTACAACGCGGTGGACTTCAACGACCTGATCCTGCTGCCGGTGAAGCTCTTCCAGGAGCACGCCGACATTCTGGAAAAATGGCAGAACCGCATCCGCTACTTGCTGGTCGACGAATACCAGGACACCAACGCCAGCCAGTACCTGCTGGTCAAATTGCTGGTCGGCATGCGCAACCAGTTCACCGTGGTCGGTGACGATGACCAGTCGATCTACGCCTGGCGCGGCGCCCGTCCGGAAAACCTGATGCTGCTGAAGGAGGATTACCCGTCGCTGAAGGTGGTGATGCTGGAGCAGAACTACCGCTCCACCAGCCGCATCCTCAAGTGCGCCAACATCCTCATCGCCAACAACCCCCACGTGTTCGAGAAGCAGCTGTGGTCGGAGATGGGCCACGGCGACGAGATCCGCGTGATCCGCACGCGCAACGAAGAGGCCGAGTGCGAGCGTGTGGCGCTTGAAATCCTCACCGAACACCTGCGTACTCAACGCCCCTACAGCGACTTCGCCATCCTCTACCGCGGCAACTACCAGGCCAAGCTGATGGAGCTGAAGCTGCAGCACCACCAGATTCCCTATCGCCTGTCCGGCGGCACCAGCTTCTTCGCCCGCCAGGAGGTGAAGGACCTGATGAGCTACTTCCGCCTCTTGGTCAACCCGGACGACGACAACGCCTTCCTGCGGGTGATCAACGTGCCGCGACGGGAGATCGGCTCCACTACCCTGGAAAAGCTCGGCAACTACGCCAGCGAGCGCGGCATCTCGATGTACGCCGCGTCCGACGAGATCGGCCTGGGCGCGCATCTGGACAGCCGTTACGCCGAGCGCCTGTCGCGCTTCAAG
Source organism: Stutzerimonas sp. KH-1 (assembly GCF_054483855.1). NCBI lineage: Bacteria > Pseudomonadati > Pseudomonadota > Gammaproteobacteria > Pseudomonadales > Pseudomonadaceae > Stutzerimonas > Stutzerimonas sp. KH-1. The sequence goes on from NZ_CM137011.1 coordinate 2,963,370, forward strand.
CACTGGATGGACAACGTGCGCCAGCAATGCGTGGTCAACGAGCCGATCGCCGCCATCCGCAGCATGGTGATGGATATCGACTACGAAAACTGGCTCAGGCAGAACGCCTCCAGCGACAAGGTGGCCGACGCGCGCATGGGCAACGTCTGGTTTCTCGTCGATGCGCTGAAGAGCACGCTGGAGAAAGACGAAGACGGCGACATGACCATCGAGGACGCCATCGGCAAGCTGGTGCTGCGCGACATGCTCGAACGTCAGCAGGAAGAGGAAGAAGGTGCCGAGGGTGTGCAGATGATGACCATGCACGCCTCCAAGGGCCTGGAGTTTCCCTCGGTGTACATCATCGGCTTCGAGGAAGAAATCCTGCCGCACCGTTCCAGCATCGAGGCCGACACCATCGAGGAAGAGCGGCGCCTGGCCTATGTCGGCATCACCCGTGCCAAGCGCAACCTGGCGCTGACCTTTGCCGCCAAGCGCAAGCAGTACGGCGAGGTGATCGATTGCACGCCGAGCCGCTTCCTCGACGAACTGCCGCCCGAAGACCTGGTCTGGGAAGGCGGGGAAGAGGCGCCGGTCGAGGTGAAAGCGGCGCGCGGCAACGACGCGCTGGCGGCGATGCGGGCGATGCTCAAGCGCTGACGGCTCGCCGCGCCGAACTTTTTTTCGCGGCCGGTTTGAATCCCGTAACGCTGGCGCGGCATGCTGCTGGCATCGTGGTTTTCGGGAGGGTTGGGATGTATCACGGCGAACGCTTCAATGCCTGGACGCACCTGGTCGGTGCTGCGCTGGCGTGTCTCGGCGCGATCTGGCTGCTGGTCCTCGCCGCGCTCGACGGCTCGCCGCTGAAGATCGTCAGCGTGGCGATCTACGGCCTGAGCCTGATCCTGCTGTATAGCATCTCGACGCTCTATCACAGCCTGCGCGGGCGGGCGAAGGTGGTCATGCGCAAGCTCGATCACCTGTCGATCTACCTCTTGATCGCCGGCAGCTACACGCCGTTCTGTCTGGTCACCCTGTCCGGCACCTGGGGCTGGACGCTGTTCGGCATCGTCTGGGGCCTCGCCGTGATCGGCATGCTGCAGGAGATCAAGCCGCGCTCCGAAGCACGGGTGTTGTCACTGGTGATCTACGCGGTGATGGGCTGGATCGTGCTGGTGGCGGTCAAGCCGCTGTTCGCCGCCCTGGGTGGCGCCGGTTTCAGCTGGTTGCTGGCCGGCGGCATCTGCTACACGGTGGGCATCGTCTTTTTCGTCTTCGACGACCGCTTCCGGCACTGGCACGGCATCTGGCACATCTTCGTGATGGTCGGCAGCCTGCTGCACTTCATCGCCATTCTGTTCTACGTGCTCTGATCGGCCTCCAGCGCCGCCGCGCTGCCGAGCACCGCCTCCAGCTCGTTTGCCGCGGCACGCATCCGTGGCACGAACTCCAGCAGCTGCACCATCGAACAGCGAATGACCGGCGCGTGGCTGAACAGGCAGGCCAGCAGTTCGCCATCGGATGCTCGTACCGGCACCGCACAGGCGACCATGCCGTCGATGAATTCCTCGCAGTCGGTTCCCAGCTGTTCCTCGCGCACGCGGGCCAGGTCGTCGCGCAGCGCGCTGAGATCGGTGAGGGTGTTGCGCGCCATCCGCTGCAGCGGCAGACGCGGCAGCACCCGTTCCAGTTGCTCTGGCGGCAGCGAGGCCAGATAGAGCTTGCCGCTGGCGGTGCACCAGAGCGGCGTGTGGCTGCCGATCGGCAGGTTGATCTGCAGCGGCCAGTTGGTCTGCACCCGATCGAAATAGAGCATGTCCAGCCCGTCCGGAATCGCCAGACCGCAGGTCTCGCCGATGGCTTCGGAGAGCTGGCGCAGGATCGCCTGGCGCAGCGCCTTGTGCCGGCTGCTGCGCAGGATGTTCAGCGCCGCGACATGCAGGCGCTCGCCCGGCAGCAGCCCGCCGCGCAGGCCGAATTGCAGGAAGCCTTCCTTTTCCAGAGTCTGCACCAGCCGGTGCGCGCTGGCCTTGGGGATGTCCAGGCGCTCGGCCAGCGCGGTCGGGCTGAGCGGCTCCTTCGCCGCCGCCACCGCCTCGATGATTTCCAGCACGCGGGTGATGGAAGAGCCTTTCTCGCGGGGAGTGCTGCGCATCGTCTGCCTTGTCGTTCGATGAAGATGGACGCCCCACAGGGCGCCCGGGAGTGTAGCGACCGGCACCGCCAGTGCAACGGTACCGCGCGGGCTACTTCATGGTCGGCATGGCGAACTCGGTGCCGGCACGGATACCGGTGGGCCAGCGCCGGGTCACGGTCTTCATCCGGGTGAAGAAACGCACCCCATCCGGGCCGTGCATGTTCAGCGGGCCGAACACCGAGCGCTTCCAGCCGCCGAAGCAATGGAAGGCCATCGGCACCGGAATCGGCACGTTGACGCCAACCATGCCGACCTTGACGTTCTCCTCGAACTGCCGCGCGGTATCGCCGTCACGGGTGAAGATCGAAGTGCCGTTGCCGAACTCGTGGTCGTTGATCAGCTGCAGCGCCTCGTCGAACGACGCAACCCGCACCACGGCCAGCACCGGGCCGAAGATCTCCTCGCGGTAGATGCGCATGCTCGGCGTGACCCGGTCGAACAGCGTCGGGCCGACATAGAAGCCTTTCTCGTAGCCCTCGACCTTGATGCCGCGGCCGTCGCAGACCAGCGTTGCACCTTCCTCCACGCCCAGATCGATGTAGCCGCTGACCTTCTGCTGGTGCTCGCGGGTCACCAGCGGGCCCATGTGCGGCTCGGGCTCGACGCCCAGGCCCGGGCCGGTGCGCATCTGGCTGATTTCGCCTTTGAGCATTTCGACCAGCTTGTCAGCCACCTCGTCGCCGACACACACCGCGACGGAAATCGCCATGCAGCGCTCGCCGGCGGAGCCGTAGGCCGCGCCCATCAGCGAGCTGACCACCTGCTGCGGATCGGCGTCGGGCATCACCACCATGTGGTTCTTCGCCCCGCCCAGCGCCTGGCAGCGCTTGCCGTGGGCCGAGGCGGTGGCATAGATGTATTCGGCGATGGGCGTAGAGCCGACGAAGCTGACCGATTGCACCCGCTCATCGGTGAGCAGCACGTCCACCGCCTCTTTGTCGCCGTTGACGATGTTCAGCACACCAGCCGGCAGCCCCGCCTCGGCCAGCAGTTCGCCGATCAGCATCGTCGCGCTGGGGTCTTTTTCCGAGGGCTTCAAGACGAAGGTGTTACCGCAGGCGATGGCCACCGGCAGCATCCACAGCGGCACCATGGCCGGGAAGTTGAACGGGGTGATCCCGGCGCAGACACCGAGCGGCTGCATCAGCGAATTCGAATCGATGTCACGGCCGACGTTGGAAGAAAACTCGCCCTTGAGCAGATGCGGGATGCCGCAGGCGAACTCCACCACTTCCAGCCCGCGGGTCACTTCGCCCTGGGCGTCGGAAAACACCTTGCCGTGCTCGCTGGTGATCAGCCGGGCGACGTCGTCGCGACGTTTTTCGAGCAGTTCCTTGAAGCGAAACATGACCCGCGCGCGCACCAGCGGCGGGGTCTTCGACCAGCCGTCGAAGGCGGCCTGGGCAGCGGCGATCGCTTCGCGGGTCTCGTCCGCCGAGGACAGCGAGACATACAGGCGCGGCTCGCCGGTGGCCGGGTTGTAGACGGTGGCATGGCGCTCGGAGCGGCCGGCGACGGCCTCGTTGTTGATCAGGTTGCCGAGGGTCTGCATGGCTTCACTCCTGGTTCCAGACGGTTTCGTAGAGGTCGATGATTTCCGCTTCCGTGGGCACGCGCGGGTTGTTGCCCGGCGAGCCGGAGGCCAGCGCCTGACGCGCCATGGTCGCGCGCAGCTCGAAGAAGCGTTCGCGGGTGATGCCGAACTGTTCCGGGCTCGGCACTTTCAGCTCCTGATTGATCGCGCGCAGCTCGGCGAGCAGCTTGTCGTTCGCCACCTCGACGCTGTCGGTCTGTGCGGCGACGCCCATGCCCCGCGCGCAGTCGGCGTAGCGCTCGGGCGCCGCGGGAATCGAGAAGGCGGTGATCGCCGGCAGCAGCATGGCGTTGGACAGCCCGTGCGGCACATGAAAGAAGGCACCAATCGGCCGGCTCATGCCGTGCACCAGCGCCACCGAGGCGTTGGAGAAGGCGATCCCGGCCAGGGTCGCGCCGAGCATCATGGCCTCACGCGCGGCGCGGTTGCCCGGCTCGTGGAAGGCTGCACGCAGGTTTGGCGCCAAGAGGCGCATTGCTTCCAACGCCTGTGAATCGCTGTAGAGGCTGGCCTTGCGGCTGACATAGGCCTCGATGGCGTGGGTCAGCGCGTCGATGCCAGTGTCGGCGGTGACCCGCGGCGGCAGCGAGAGGGTCAGCTCATAGTCGATCAGCGCGGCGATAGGCATGAAACCGAGGCCCGCGCAGAGCATTTTCTCGTCGCTGGTCTCGTCGGTGATGATGGTGAAACGCGTCGCCTCCGAGCCGGTGCCGGCGGTGGTGGGAATGGCGATCAGCGGCAGGCCGGCTTCGCTGACATCGCGCGGGAAGCGGTAGTCGCGCATCTCGCCGCCGAACTTGCCGAGGATGCCGATGGCCTTGGCTGAATCGATCGGGCTGCCGCCGCCGAGGGCGACGATGGAATCGAAGTCCCCCTGACGGACCATTTCGACGCCGGCGCGAATGGAGGCAGCGGTCGGTTCGGGCAGGGTATCGGCAAAGCACTGGCTGGCGATGCCGGCCTCTTCCAGCTGGCCGGCGATGCGCGCGACATAGCCGAGCTCGACCATCATGCGGTCGGTGACGATCAGCGGGCGACTGCAGCCCAGTTCCTGCAGCACGCGGGCGAGTTGCCCGCTGGCGCCAGCGCCGACTTCCATCAGGCGCGGCAGGACGATGCGGTGGCTCATGAGCATTCTCCGAGGTGGGCCGCCTGAGGCATGGCGGCTTCTTATTCTGAGACTTTATGTCTCACTATCGAGCCTGGAGAGTAGAAAGCGAATGGGTAGACGTCAACAAAAAACGAGACCGACGGTCTCGTTTTATTCTTTGCTTAGACACCTTCGATCAAGTAGAACCCCGCCGATAGCGCTCCGCTGCTGCGGCCAGTCGCTCAGCGCGTGTCTGTACCTGCGCGCGGGTCTCCGAGTTGCCCAGCCCCTGCAGGTCGGCGTCGACATTGAGCAGCACGGCATCGACACAGGCGACCAGCAACAGGACGGCGGCCTCGACGTCGCACCGTAGCGCGGGGTCGACCAGCAGCAAGGCACGCTCGGCAATGCCCAGCGCCTCGATACAGGCATGGGCCGTGGCCAGCGGCACGGCACAGGCTTGGCGCGCCGCCGAGGACGCCAAGCGATCATCGTGCTGATCCTTGAGCACCTCGCGGAACACCGCCACATCGTCGTCGGCAAAGGCACCTGGACGGCCGAGCAGTGCCCGCGCCTGGTCGAGCAACGCGCTGCAGCGGTCATCGTCGCGCTGCCCGGCCGTGACCCGCAGCGCCTTGACGATCAGCGCTACGGCGAGGTCCGCGGTCACCGCCGCGACCGCGCCGCAGCCGGGCAGCGCGCGCTCGGCCACGGCATTGCGAAACTGCGCGAGGGGCAGTTGCCAGAGCCCCTGCCCCACACCAGGTCGGTCGGCGTCGGTCATCCGGCGTTGGCGCCTTGCCAGTGCAGCAGCACATCGAGCATGCGGTTGGAGAAGCCCCACTCGTTGTCGTACCAGGCCATCACCTTGACCAGCTCACCCTGCACGCGGGTCTGGCTGAGGTCGGCGACGCAGGACGCCGGATAGCCGTTGAAGTCGCAGGAGACCAGGGCTTCCTCGTTGCACTCCATCACACCGGCCGGCAGTTTCTGCGCCCCGGCACGGAGGATCTCGTTGATCGCGTCGACGCTTGCCGGCGCGTTCTCGGCGATGAAGGTCAGGTCGACCAGCGAGACGTTCGGCGTCGGCACCCGCACCGAGAGGCCGTCCAGACGCCCAGCCAGCTCCGGCAGCACCAGGCCGATGGCGTTGGCCGCACCGGTGGTGGAGGGAATCATCGACAACGCCGCGGCGCGCGCGCGGTAGAGATCGCTGTGCGCCTTGTCCAGCAGGTTCTGGTCATTGGTGTAGGAATGCACGGTGTTGAGCAGGCCCTGACGAATGCCGACCGCCTCGTGCAACACCTTGGCCAGCGGCGCCAGGCAATTGGTGGTGCACGAGGCGTTGGAGACGACGCGTTGATCCCCCAGCAGCTGGTGATTCACACCATAGACCACGGTCAGGTCGCCGCCATCCAGCGGGTGCGAGGCGAACACGCGGCCGGCCCCGGCCTGCAGGTGCTGCTCGATCATCGCGCGTTTCTTGAACTTGCCGGTGCACTCGAGCACCACATCTACATTCAGCTCCCTCCACGGCAACTGGGTCGCATCGCGCTCGGCCAGCAGGCGGATCGCCTGGCCGCGCACCACCATTGACTCACCGTCCAGCTCCACCGGTTCGGGAAAACGACCGAAGGTCGAATCGAACCGCGTCAGATGCACCAGCGTTTTGTGGTCGCTGAGATCGTTGATCGCGACCACCTGTACCCGATCCTGCAATCCACGCTCGAACAGCGCTCGCACGACGGCGCGGCCGATACGTCCATACCCGTTGATGGCAATACGTAGCATGCAAATCTCCTCGGAGGGGGTGGAAAGTCTGTCGTTAGCTTAGGCGGAGTATCCACCCTTGCGTTCATCGCGGACCGACCAGGATCAATTAACAGGCGAACCCATGTGCCGTTGGCCAGTCGTAAACCTGACAGAGCGGTCGTGCAGGATCGGCCGCGACCTGAGACGATTCAGGGGGTGCGTGGCATGAGCGAGACAACCCGAACGCCGTGGTGGATGGGTGCGACCGTTTATCAGATCTACCCGCGATCCTTTGCCGACAGCAATGGCGACGGCGTCGGTGACCTCAATGGCGTGCTGCGCCACCTCGATCATCTACAGCAGCTGGGCGTCGATGCCCTGTGGCTATCGCCGATCTTCCGCTCGCCAATGGCCGATGCCGGCTACGACATCAGCGACTACTGCGACATCGATCCGCTGTTCGGCTCGCTGGCCGATATCGACCGGCTGATTGCCGAAGCCCATGCGCGCGATATCCGCGTGCTGCTCGACTTCGTGCCCAACCATACCTCCGACGAGCATCCCTGGTTCGTCGAGTCGCGCAGCTCGCGGGACAACCCCAAGCGCGACTGGTACATCTGGCGGGACCAGCCGAACAACTGGCGCGCCGCGCTGGGTGCCGGCAGCGCCTGGACCTGGGACGAGCACACGCAGCAGTACTACCTGCACCTGTTCCTCGCCAAGCAGCCGGACCTAAACTGGCGCAACCCCGAAGTGGTCGCGGCAATGCACGACGTGCTGCGCTTCTGGCTCGATCGCGGCATCGATGGCTTTCGCATCGACGTCATTCACTGCACCGGCAAGGATCCGAGCTTCGCCGACGATCCGCGCTGCCAGGCCGGTCAGCCACTGTCAGACTTCAACGACCAGCCCTACAGCCACGAGGTGCTGCGCGGCCTGCGCAAGCTGGTCGACAGCTATCCCGGTGATCGCATGCTGGTCGGCGAGGTGAACATCCGCTCCACCGAACGCGTGCTGCAGTACTACGGCGCCGGCGACGAGCTGCACCTCGCCTTCAACTTCAATCCGCTCGATGCGCCCTGGGACCCGGTGCTGTTTCGCACATGCATCCGTGAGGTCGAGCACTGGCTGCAGCCGGCCGGCGCCTGGCCGAGCTGGGTGCTGTCCAACCACGACAATGTGCGTCAGCGCAGCCGCTACCAGGGCTCCGAGCGCGCCGCCCGCGCTGCCGCGGTACTGCTGCTGACGCAGCGCGGCACACCGTTCATCTACCAGGGCGAGGAACTGGGCCTGGAAGACGCACACATCGCCGACGAGGCGCGCATCGACCCGGGCGGCCGCGACGGCTGTCGTGCTCCCATTCCCTGGCTGGCCGAACCGCCCCATGACTGGAACGGCGCGTCGCCCTGGCTGCCCTTTCCGCCCGATGCCGACGAGCTGGCCGCGGAACGGCAGGTCGGCGCGGCGAACTCGATGTTCGCCCTCTATCAGCGCCTGCTCGCAGCGCGCAAGGCCAGCCCGGCGTTGCACCACGGCGACTTTACAGAGCTGCCGTCGCACCCCGAAGTACTGGCCTACCGCCGAAAGCAGGGCGGCGACTGCCGGCTGGTTTGCATCAACTTCGCCGATCACGAACATGTCTTCGCGCAGAGCGGGCACTGGCGTGTGGAGATCGCCAGCGATGGCGTCGGCGAGGGCGAACCCTTCACTGGCACCCTGACGGCCGGGCAGGCATTGATCCTGCGCCCGGCGGAGAGCTGAGCATGCGTCCACTCTGGTATCGCAACGCGGTGATCTATCAGGTCGATCCCGCCCTGTTCCGCGACAGCAACGGCGACGGCTGCGGCGACCTGCGCGGCATCACCGAACGGCTGGACTACATCCGCGGCCTGGGTGCCACCGCCGTGTGGATCATGCCCTGCTACGCCTCACCGTTTCTCGACGCCGGCTACGACGTCACCGACCACCTGCAGATCGCCACGCAGTTCGGTGACCTGGCCGACATGGTGGCGCTGCTGGAAAAGGCCGAGGAGCTGGGCTTGCACGTGATCGTCGAACTGCTGGTGCAGCACACCTCCAGCGAGCACAAGTGGTTCCAGGAGGCGCGCCGCGACCGCAACTCGCCGTACCGCGACTACTACATCTGGGCGGACGAACCCGACGACTCGATCGAGCCGATCTTTCCGACCGTCGAGGACAGCGTCTGGACCTGGGACGAGGAAGCCGGCCAGTACTATCGCCACCTCTTCTACAAGCACGAGCCGGACCTTGACCTGACCAATCCGCGGGTGATCCACGAGATCGAGCGGATCATGTCGTTCTGGCTGCGCCTGGGCGTGTCCGGCTTTCGTATCGACGCCGCGGTGCACATGGTGCGCCAGGCCGGCGGTGGCGACCTGCGCCAGGGTTACTGGCTGCTGGAACACATGCGCGACTTCGTCACCATGCGCCGCCCGGAGACCGTATTGCTCGGCGAAATCGATACCGACCCGGAGAAATACGTCGAGTACTTCGGCGACGAAGCGGACCGCGTCACTCTGCTGCTGGATTTCTGGACCAACAACCACTTCTTCCTGGCGCTGGCCCGGCAGCAGGCCGAGCCGCTGGTCCGCGCCCTGAACAGCCAGCCGCTGCCTCCCAGCCATTCGCAGTACGCGCTGTGGATTCGCAACCATGACGAGCTGAGCCTGGATCGGCTGGAGGAGGATGAACGCAACGAAGTCATGGACACCTTCGCCCCCGACCCGAAGATGCGCGCCTACAACCGCGGCATCCGCCGAAGGCTCGCGCCCATGCTCGACGGTGATGAGCGCCGGATAGCGGCGACCCACGCCCTGCTCTTCTCCTTGCCCGGCACACCGATAATCCGTTACGGCGAGGAGATCGGCATGGGCGACGACATGGAACGCCCCGAGCGGCAGGCCGTGCGTACACCGATGCAGTGGTCCAACGAGCCCAACGCCGGCTTTTCCTGCACCACCGCCGAGCTGGCAGCACCCCTGATCGACGAAGGCCCGTTCACCTACGAGAAGATCAATGTGTTCGCCCAGACCCTGCGCAGCGATTCGCTGATGGCGCGCACCGGCAACATGATCCGCACGCGCATCGGCCTGCGCGAGATCGGCATCGGCAAGCGCACAACTGTCGAAGTGAACGACCCGGCGGTGTTCGCCATCCGCCACGACAACGGCTCCACGGTACTCATGCTGGTCAATCTCGCCGACCAGGAAACGACGGTCGAGATCACCGCCGACGACCTGCAGGACATGGTCGACGTGCTTGCCGATTGCGACTACGACCAGCCGGAAGGCACGCCGCTGGAGATTCGCCTCGGGCCCTACGGCTACCGCTGGCTGCGGCGCAAGCAGCAACTGTTCGGATAGGAGCGACCCATGATTCTCGACGCAACACAGTGGCGTGCCTGGCACGGCGATGACTTTCCCGAGGGCAGCTGGTACCGCGACGCGGAGCAGCTGTGCGCCATCGTCGGCGCGCCGCGGATCGACCTGATCTCCCGCGAGCGTTACGCCGACTTCATCCTGCGCTTCGAATACGCATTGCCGGTCGGCGGCAATTCCGGGGTGTTCTACCGCGTCGACGAGGCCGCCGAACTCGCCTGGCACAGCGGGCCGGAAATGCAGCTGCTGGACGATGCCGTGCATCCCGACGGCGCCGAACCGACTACCCGCAACGGCGCACTTTATGGACTGCTGGCCACTCAGCAGGAGACGCCGATCGAACCGGGCAGCTTCATGGAGGGCGCGCTGCTGGTGCGCGGCATGGAGGTCGAACACTGGCTGGACAACCGCATGGTGCTTGGCTATCGCCTGGACGACCCGGCACTGCGCACATTGATCGGCGCCAGCAAGTTCGCCGACAAGCCCCTGTATGCACAGGCCGGCGCCGGCCATATCGTGCTGCAGCACCACGGCGAGGCCGTGCGCTTTCGCCGCCTGTCGATCGAACCGCTCAGCTGAACGTCGCCCTTGGATCGGCGCGGCGAATTGAGCGAGAATGCGCGGCTTTTCCAGGCTGCGAAACGCAGTGACGGCAGAAGCGCCAACGCGCCGAGCGTCAGGCAAGCCGCGGCCGCCCACGCTTGAGGTAGCGTTCGTGGAACAGCTGAAAGAGAAGATTCGCAGTCAGGGCATCGTGCTTTCCGACCGGGTGTTGAAGGTCGACGCGTTCCTCAACCACCAGATTGATCCAGTCCTGATGCAGGCCATCGGTCGTGAATTCGCCCGTCGCTTCCGCGATGACGGCATCACCAAGATCGTCACCATCGAGGCCTCGGGCATCGCACCTGCGGTCATGGCCGGCCTGGAGCTGGGCGTGCCGGTGATCTTCGCCCGCAAGCATCAGTCGCTGACCCTGCAGGACAACCTGCTCACGGCGACCGTCTATTCGTTCACCAAGCAGGTGGAAAGCACCATCGCCGTGTCGACGCAGCACCTGTCTTCCAACGACCGCGTGCTGATCATCGATGACTTCCTGGCCAACGGCAAAGCCGCCAAGGGCCTGATCTCGATCATCAATCAGGCCGGGGCCAGCATCGCCGGTCTCGGCATCGTCATCGAGAAATCCTTCCAGACCGGTCGCAAGGAACTGGAAGAGGCTGGCTACCGCGTCGAGTCACTCGCCCGGGTCGCCTCGCTGGCCGATGGCGCGGTGCAGTTCATCGACTGAACGCGAGCTGCGCATGCGCCGTTCATGAGGCGACCGGCGCGGCCTTCCCGCGCCACAGCGTCACCAGCGCACCCTGCGTGCCGGCCAGCGGATCGCTGACGGGCACGCCGACGCGGGCTATCCGCGCCTTCGAGTCGTCATGGCTGGCCGCGTCGGGGCGCTGCATGTCGTACTGCTGATCCACCGGATAGCCGGCCACCACCTGAAAATCCTCGCTGGCCTCCAGTGCGCAATGCCCGGTGCCGGCCGGCAGCACCAGCGCATCGCCGGCACGCAGTTCGACTTCCTCGCCATGCTCCCCACCGAGCATCAGCCGTGCCCAGCCGCTGGCCACGCCGAGCACTTCGTGGGCGGTGGAGTGGTAATGGTGGTAGTCGTAAACCGTCCCGCGCCAGGCCGACGGCCAGAGATGGCTGTCGAACAACCGCTCGAACGCCTCTGCCGGACTCGGCCCCGCCAAGGGCAGCTGGCGATAGATCAGCACCGGGTGCGGGCTGTTGGGTGTGCGCCCGTCACTGGAGAGCTGCAACTGTTCGGGATGCGGCGCGGTACTGGGCATGCGGGCCTCCTTCTCGGATCGATGAATCGGCCAGGCGGCCGTATCAGTTTCGACTCGAGACGCTCGCGCTTTGCTCCCGCCAGAAACGACAAAGCCGCCCGGAGGCGGCTTTGCTGATGACACGGCGCTCGATCAGAGGCCGGACATGTGCTGGATGGCGGCCTTCAGCTCGTCATCGGAGCAGTCGCCACAGGTGCCTTTCGGCGGCATGGCGTTGATACCGCTGATGGCGTGCTTGAGCAGGCCGTCCAGACCACCGGCGGCATCGGCACGGGCCGACCAGGCGGCGGTATCGCCAGTCTTCGGCGCGTTCAGCAGGCCAGAGCCATGGCAGGCAGTGCAGAACTTGCCGTACACATCGGAACCGCTACGGGCGGCACCACCAGCGGCAACGGCAGCGCCGGCACCAGCGGCTGCGCATTCTTCACCTTGGATACATACTTCGCCCACCGGCTTGAGGCGCTCGGCGATTGCTTCGTCGGTCGCAGCCTGAGCGCTCATTGCCCACAGGGCCAATACGGCAGTCTGTGCTACCAGGATCTTCTTAATCAGGTTCACCTTACACCCTCATTGTGGCTAGACACGCCCGCGGCCACGGTATCGCGAGCGGCGGTCAGTATAACGGCAAGCCATGCCGGCCGAAACAATACGAAAGGCCCGAGGATTCCCAGCGACGCTTTGTCGCATCGCAACTTTCGGACGAACCTAGGCCGGTAGTGGTTAAAAGTTGGCCGGTGTCGTCGCGCTGATCAACCGCGCCGGCGCATCGAACGGATTGCGAAAACGATGCGGCTTGGCGCTCTCGAAATAGTAGCTATCGCCGCTCTCCAGCACATAGACCTGACCATTCACGGTCAATTCGAGACGCCCTTCGACCAGCATGCCGGCCTCCTCGCCCTGATGCGAGAGCATGTCCATTCCGGTGTCGGAGCCGGGCGGATAGGTCTCGTCGAGAAAGGCGATGGCACGTCCCGGGTGCGCCTTGCCCACCAGCTTCATGCTCACCGCCCCGTCCGAGATATCGATCAGCTCGCCAGCCTTGTAGACCACCTGGGTATCGCTGTCCTGATCGAAGTCGGGCGAGAAAAACTCCACCAGCGACATCGGGATGCCGCCCAGTACCTTTTTCAGCGAGCTGATCGAAGGGCTGACGCTGTTCTTCTCGATCATGGAAATGGTGCTGTTGGTCACGCCTGCGCGCTTGGCGAGTTCACGCTGGGACAGGCCCTTGAGCTTACGGATGGTTTGCAGTCGAACGCCGACGTCCAATACGGGAGCCCCCTTTCAAGAGCGAAGCGATGAGGGGGCTTATGATGGCAACGGCGTTCAAAATTTACAACACTGCTTCCGGCCGAGCCGGCGCCCGGTTCACGCGGCGCTCCCAGGCCTCAGAGTACCGGCCCGGCAAGATCGGGCATGGCCGCTACAACGGTGATCTCGACCCGTACATCCGGTGAATACATCAGTGCCTGAACGGTCGTCCGTGCCGGTGCCGTTCCAGGCGCGACCCATGCATCCCACACCTCGTTCATGCCGGCATAGTCGCCAGCGATGTCCTTCAAATGGATGGTCGCCGACAGCAGACGGGCCTTGCTGGTGCCCGCCTCGTCCAGCAGACGCTCGATGCTGGCAAGCGTTTCGCGGGTCTGCTGGCGGATGTCACCGGCCAGATCATCGGCCAGTTGCCCGGACAAATAGACCGCGCCGTTATGGATCACCGCCTCGCTGTAGCGTGTCTCAGTGTGCAGCCGCCGGATGGGCATGTTTGTGATTCTCCTTGTGCTTGCCGTAACGGAAGATATCCAGCCCCTCGGTGCTGATCTGCGGGCGCTTGGATGCCAGCAGATCGGCGAGCACCCGCCCGGAGCCGCAGGCCATGGTCCAGCCCAGCGTGCCGTGACCGGTGTTGAGGAACAGGTTGCGATAGGGTGTCGCACCGATGATCGGCGTACCGTCGGGCGTGGCCGGTCGCAGGCCGGTCCAGAATACCGCTTCGCTCGGATCGCCGCCCAGCGGGAACAGATCGCCCACCACCATTTCCAGAGTCTCGCGGCGGCGCGGGTTGAGCGACAGGTCGTGTCCGGCGATCTCCGCCATGCCACCGACGCGGATACGCTGATCGAAGCGGGTGATGGCAACCTTGTAGGTCTCGTCGAGCACGGTGGACTGCGGCGCCATCGCCGGATCGCTGATCGGCACGGTCAGCGAATAGCCCTTGAGCGGATAGACCGACGCGCGAATGCCCAGCGGCTTGAGCATCTGCGGGCTGTAGCTGCCCAGCGCCAGCACGTAGCGATCGGCGACTTCCAGCTTGCCGTCGATCCACACCCCGGCGATGCGGTCACCGGCATGCTCCAGACGCTGGATGTTCTGCTCGAAACGGAACTCGACGCCCAACTGTCGAGCCATCTCCGCCAGGCGGGTGGTGAAGAGCTGGCAGTCGCCGGTCTGGTCGTTGGGCAGGCGCAGGGCGCCGCTGAGCTTGTCCGCTACCTTGGCCAGGGCCGGTTCGACCCGGGCGATACCGGCGCGATCGAGCAGTTCGTACGGCACGCCGGAGCGCTCCAGCACGGCGATATCCTTGGCCGCTGCATCCAGCTGGGCCTGAGTGCGGAACAGCTGCGTGGTACCGAGCTGGCGCCCTTCGTACGCGATACCGGTTTCGGCGCGCAGCTCGTCGAGGCAGTCGCGACTGTACTCGGACAATCGCACCATGCGCTCCTTGTTCACCGCATAACGCGCCGCAGTGCAGTTGCGCAGCATCTGCGCCATCCACAGATACTGGTCGATATCACCGGTAAGCTTGATGGCCAGCGGCGCATGACGCTGCAGCAGCCACTTCATCGCCTTCAGCGGCACACCCGGCGCGGCCCAGGGAGAGGCATAACCCGGCGACACCTGGCCGGCATTGGCGAAGCTGGTTTCCATTGCCACGGCCGGTTGCCGATCGACCACAACCACCTCGAAACCGGCCCGCGCCAGATAGTAGGCGCTGGCGGTGCCGACGACTCCGCTACCCAGTACCAGTACACGCATTGCAGCCTCCCGCCCGTTGGAACGGACTTTTCCGGATTCACTATTGATTCGGAGTATAGGAAGGCCTGAGCAGTGTTATTCACCATATAAAAAGCTATATTTGGCCATTATTCACGCCAGCGAAGCTTTATTTGGAGGGTTTATCCCTTGAGAACGCGCCACCAGAGCCGTCGCGAACTGGACAAGATCGACCGCCATATCCTGCGCATCCTGCAGGCCGAAGGACGCCTGCCGTTCACCGAGCTGGGCGAGCGCGTCGGCCTGTCCACCACGCCCTGCACCGAGCGGGTCCGGCGCCTGGAGCGCGAGGGCATCATCATGGGCTATTCGGCGCGGCTGAACCCGCAGTATCTGAAGGCGGGGCTACTGGTATTCGTCGAGATCAGCCTGGCGTACAAGTCCGGCGACATCTTCGAGGAGTTCCGCCGCGCCGTGCTCAAGCTGCCGCATGTGCTCGAATGCCACCTGGTTTCCGGCGACTTCGATTACCTGGTCAAGGCACGGATTTCGGAGATGGCGTCCTACCGCAAGCTGCTCGGCGACATCCTGCTGAAGCTGCCTCACGTACGCGAATCGAAGAGCTATATCGTGATGGAGGAGATCAAGGAGTCCCTTGACCTGCCGGTCCCGGACTAGAGCCGCTGACAACACATTTCATAATGCCGCGACGGACCTTGTACGCCGCCGTCGGTCCGAGCCGCCTTTGCTCCGGGATACCGCTCCGGTCTACCCTAGAAAAATGCAGACTCTTCATGACACTTCAGTGAACCACCGTGCATCCGCTTCGAACACCAGCGACCATGCACCCTCCTACTATGCCGCGAGCGTCAACCGCGAGCTGACCCTTGAGCCGCTGCAGGGCGAACAGCGGGCCGACGTGTGCATCGTCGGTGGCGGCTTCTCCGGCCTCAACACCGCCATCGAATTGGCCGAACGCGGGCTCAGCGTCATCCTCCTGGAAGCGCACCGCATCGGCTGGGGCGCCAGTGGCCGCAACGGCGGCCAGCTGATCCGCGGCGTCGGCCATGATGTCGAGCAGTTCAGCAAGATTATCGGCGAAGAGGGTGTCGACGAGCTCAAGCGCATGGGCTTCGAGGCGGTGGACATCGTTCGCCAGCGCATCGAGCGCTACGCCATCGACTGCGATCTGACCTGGGGCTACTGCGACCTGGCAACCAAGCCTCGTCACCTCAAGGGCTTCGACGAAGACTATTCCGACCTGCTGCGCCTGGGCTATCCGCATCAGTTGCAGCGCGTTTCGCGGCCCAACCTGGCCACCGTGGTCGGCTCGCAGCGCTATCTCGGCGGGCTGCTGGACATGGGTTCCGGGCACCTGCACCCGCTCAATCTGGCGCTTGGCGAAGCGGCCGCGGCGCAGTCGTTGGGCGTGCGGCTGTTCGAACAGTCGGCAGTCGAGCGCATCGAGTATGGCCCGCAGATCAAGGTGTATACCGCGCAGGGCGTGGTGCACGCGGACAATCTGGTGCTCGCCTGCAACGCCTACCTCAACGGCCTGCAGCCGAAGCTCGCCGGCAAGGTGCTGCCGGCCGGTAGCTACATCATTGCCACCGAACGCCTGCCCGAACCGTTGCGCCGTGAGTTGCTGCCGCAGAACACGGCCGTCTGCGATCAGCGCGTGGCGCTCGACTACTTCCGCCTCTCCGCCGATGGCCGGCTGCTGTTCGGCGGCGCCTGCCACTACTCCGGCCGCGATCCGAAAGACATCGCCGCCTATATGCAGCCGAAGATGCTCGAAGTGTTCCCGCAGCTGATCGGCATCGGCATCGACTACCAGTGGGGCGGCATGATCGGTATCGGCGCCAATCGCCTGCCACAGATCGGTCGCCTGCCGGAGCAGCCCAACGTGTTCTATGCCCAGGCCTACTCCGGGCACGGGCTGAACGCCACCCACCTGGCCGGTCGGCTGCTGGCCGAAGCCATCGCCACCCAGGAAAGCCAGGGCTTCGACCTGTTCGCCAAGGTGCCGCATCCGACCTTCCCTGGTGGCCGGGCGCTGCGTTCGCCTTTGCTGGCGCTCGGCATGCTCTGGTACAGGCTGAAGGACCGCTTCTGAATTTTCCGACGAAGCGCAGCGTCCAAGCATGAATGAATGGATGCAGACCCGGAGCCACCTTGCGCGCCTATCTGACGCTGTTGCTGCTTGTGCTGCTGGCCGGTTGCGCCAGCCATCCTGCGCCATCCGAGTCCCATGCGGTCGCCGCCGACGCCTCACCGCTCGGCCGTCGGATCCAGCAGCTCGCCGCCGACCATCCTGACGGCCACTCGGGCTTTCGCCTGCTTCCCGAGAGCACCGAGGCGTTCACCGCCCGCAGCGAGATGATCCGCGCGGCCCAGCTCAGCCTGGACGTGCAGTACTACATCGTCCATGACGGCCTGACCACGCGGGCGCTGATCGACGAACTGCTGCAGGCCGCCGATCGCGGCGTACGCGTGCGCTTGCTGCTGGACGACACTACCAGCGACGGACATGACTACCGGATCGCGACGCTCGCGGCGCACCCCAACATCCAGGTCCGCGTGTTCAATCCGCTGCATATCGGCCGCAGCAACGCTGTCACTCGCACCCTGGGACGGCTGCTGCACCTGTCTCTGCAGCACAGGCGCATGCACAACAAGCTGATGCTGGTCGACAGCAGCCTGGCGATCGTCGGCGGACGCAACCTTGGCGACGAGTACTTCGAGGCGGACCAGGCGATGAACTTCACCGACATCGACCTGCTCGGTGCCGGCCCGGTGGCCGAACAGCTGGCGCGAAGTTTCGATGAATACTGGAACAACCAGCTCAGCGTGCCCATCCAGCGCTTTCTCTGGTCGCAGCCCAAGGCCAGCCGCCTGGACAAGGCGCGGCAGGAGCTGCGTGACTACCTGCAACAGGCACGACAGGACAACAGCAAGCAGTACCAGCGGCTGATGCAGTACAAGCAGCGTCCGCAACTGCAACGGTGGCTGGAGGAACTGATCTGGGCGCCCGGCGAAGCCATGTGGGACGCGCCGGAAAAACTGCTGGCCGAGGGTGTGCCTGCTGCCTCCCTGTTGCTGACCGCCCAGCTGGCTCCCTCCATGCAGGCGGTCAGCCAGGAGCTGACGCTGGTCTCCGCCTATTTCGTGCCGACCGACAGTGGCGTCGACTACCTGGCCGACCGGGCCGGTGCCGGCGTCGTCGTTCGCGTCCTGACCAATTCGCTGGAAGCCACCGACGTTCCGGCGGTGCATGGCGGCTACGCGCCCTACCGCGAGCGGATGCTGGAGCTCGGGGTCCGCCTGTTCGAACTGCGCCGGCAGCCGGAGCAGGAACCGTCTTACAGCTTTCTCGGCGAATCGGAGTCGAGCCTGCACAGCAAGGCGGCGGTGTTCGATCAGGAAAAAGTCTTCATCGGCTCGCTCAATCTCGACCCGCGCTCGATCCTGTGGAACAGCGAAGTCGGCATTCTCGTGGAAAGCCCCGAACTGGCCCGAGAGGTGCATCGCCTGACCCTGGAAGGCATGTCGCCAGCGGTGAGCTACGAGGTGCGCCTGGAGGAGCGAGGTGGACAGCGGCAGCTGGTCTGGATCGCGGAAGACGGTGGCCGGCTGCGCGTCATCGAAAAAGAGCCAGGCGGCCCATGGCGACGTTTCAACGCGTGGTTTTCCAACGTGATCGGCCTGGAAAAAATGCTCTAGGTTCGCCGCTCGCCGCTCGCCGCTGCGCGATAGCGACGCAAATGACTACAAAGCGCTACAAATCATTCTTTGGGGTGATACCACTTGGCCAGCGCTCCGTTAGGCTCAATTCGCGGCTGCCAGCACGCAACGCTTCTATAAAAATAAGAAAGGAGCACAACAATGGAACGTTTCACCCGCCTCTGGCTATTGCTGATACTTGCGATGCTGCCCGGTTTCACCGAGGCGGCGCCAAGCGAACCTGCCACTGCCCTGCAGAACATGCAGATCCATGCCAACCGCGCCACCAGCAGCCTGCTGCTCTACCGTGGCGAAGGCTTCCAGAAGGCCCATCTGTTACGCCTGGAGGACGACATCCGGGCACTGAATGCGGCCATGCTCGAAGTGCCCAACCCCACCAGCGCGCTGCGCGAAGGTCATCAGGAGCTGCTCGCGCGTTTGCGTGAGGGAGCGGGCTTCGGCTACGAGGAAGACGATATGCCCTGGGGCTGGCCACTGCAGATGAGCAAGGCCCTGCGCGATTTTCTCACCGCGGTTCGCGCGCAACAGGGCGCCGATGCTCGAGCGGAATTGCCGGCCAAGGTCGAGTACCTCGCGGTGCAGTACCTCAGCCGTGCCTACATAGGTTCCTTCGAGATTGCCCGCGAGCAGCCGGATACCTACCTGGGTCAGGATGAACGCCAGCTGGTGCCGGCCATCGATACACAGCTGGCCGAGCTGGACGGCAAGCGTGATCCGACGCTGGCGAAGCTCAAAACGCGCTGGGATTTTCTCAAGGTGGCACTGGAGGACATGAACAGCGCCAGCAACAACTTCAGCACCGCCTCGGGCCGCCCCTTCGCGCCGATCATGGTCGACCGCCACGCGCGCAGCCTCAGCGACCAGTGGATGGCCGCACGGCCCTGACGCGCTTCAGCTACGCGCGGTCGACTCGCGCAGACGCACCGGGCCGACGCGCGCCTCGATGGCGAGGCGCAGCGGCTCGCGCAAACCGAGCATGAAACCGAGTTCCGCCGCAACGAACAGCGGGCCGATGATCAGGCCGGTCAGGTCATCGACGAAGGCCGGCTTGCGCCCCTCGAAATAGTGCCCGACGAACTGAATGATCCAGCCGAGCACGAACATCCCCACGCCCGCGCTCAGCCAGAGCGGCGTGCCGGCGCTCGCCAGGCGTGCGCCCAGCCACAGGCAGACCAGCAGCACGGCGCTCATAAGCAGGCCATAGCGCCAGTCGAGACGAAGATAGAAGACCGCAGCGGCAAGCGATACCAATGCTGCCGGACTGAGCCAAAGGCCGCCCCACTCGATGGCGGGACGCGAAAGAAGCACGGCCACGGCGAGCACGATCAGCGGGATGCCGATGAAATGGCTGAGCAGATTGCGCGGGTCACGGTGGTAGGCGGCGTATTGCGCCAGGTGATCGGTCAGGCTTTTCATGGTGCTGTCCCAGACAACGGCGGTCCGCCAAGCTTAGTCGCTGCCTGCGGAGCCGTCCCGCCCAGGCGCACGGCTATAGCGCCAAGCTGCAGGACCGAAAGGCTATTCCTCGGGCCGATAGCCCAGGCGCAACCCACCCCAGTGGCGCCCGCCGACCATGATCGGCACCGACAGATCATGCATCAGCTCACCGGTATCACGACTGTAGGTCTGCAGCAGCACGCGGCGCTGGTGGCTACCGCAGCGTCCACCGGTGCGATCGTTGAACAGGCGCTTGCTGCGACTCTTGACCCGGTCGATCTCAGGATTGCCCACCGGCGGCTGGCTGAACGCCCGATTATGGGTCGGCACATAACCTTCCGGGGTCGTGGCGATGGCGTAGACGAGTGACTGATGCTGCCCTAGCAACGGCTCCTGAATGGCCGGCAAGACCTCATCGGCGTAACGATCGAAGCGCGTCTGGTACTTCACCGGATCGGTATTGGGCAACGCCCGGTAGTTGCGATCGAAGAGGTCGTCGAGGCTGATCCGCCCGGCCTGGACGTCGGCCTCGAAGCGCGCCGCGATGGCTGCTGCGCCTTCGCGGGCCAGGTCGTAGATCGCCTGGTGGTAATCGTCCAGCTGTACCTCGGCCAACTGCTCGCTGGCGCTTTCGGCCTGGGCGACCAACCGTTCGGCAGCCTGCTCGAGCTGGCGGGTCTGCTTCTCGCTGTCCAGCGCATCGGCGCGCAGCTGGTCGAGGGCGACGAACTGCCCAGTAAGCCGCTGATGGTTGTCGGCGGTACCGGTGGTGATCTGCTCCACCTGGCTTTCGACGCTACCGGCCAGTTCGGCGATGCCGCTGAGCTGTTCGCCGGTAGCGGCGATCTGTTCGGCCGCAACGTCCAGCTCGCTGCCCTGCCGCTGGATGTAACTGACCACCGCTTCGCTCTGCTCACGGATGTCGGTCACCATGCGTCCGACTTCCTCGGTGGCGCTGGATGTGCGCGCCGCCAGGCTGCGAACCTCGTCGGCTACCACGGCGAAGCCACGACCTGCCTCGCCGGCGCGGGCGGCCTCGATGGCGGCATTGAGCGCAAGCAGATTGGTCTGACTGGCAATGGACTGAATCACATCGGTGATCCGACGGATCTCTTCGGTGCGCGCGGACAGGCCATCGATCAGCTCACGGCTGGCATGGGTCTGCGCGCTGAGCTGCTGCATGCGCTCGATGGCGCGCTGCAGCTCGGTCTGACCGGCATCGCTGCGCTGGCGTACCGCCTGCGCCGCGTCCAGCGTATGACGCGCGCGCTCGGCGCTGTCCTGCTCAGTGGCGGCGATGGCTTGGGCACCATTGGCGATCTCACTCACCGCCTGTAACTGCGACTGAAGCCGGCTGGCCAGTTGTTCGGCGCTATAGGCCACCTGTGCGGCGGACAGCGCGTTGTGGCAGGTATTGCGCGACAGGTTCTTGCTCAACTTGGTGAAGCTCTGGGAAGCATCCCCCTCGGCCGACGTACCATCCTGCGCAGCCCGCCCGAGTAGGAACCACGGCAGGAGCGCCGCGAGCAAGAGCAGGACCGCCGTGACCAGCACGGGCGGCGCCAGCCAGTGATGCGCGAACAGCAGTCCGATGATCAGCGCGGCGTGCAACACGATGGCCTGGGGATGGCGTTTGGCAGGGCTCATAGCGGCCTCTTGTTCTTGTCGGGGCGATCCGACGTTGTACCCATACGCTCCGCTAAAGAACAGTAGTGCCTTAGTAGCAACGTGCCGTTATCGGAGGCTCACTTCCGATTTAACGGCCGCTTCGCGCCAAACTGAAGGCACCACGCCTGCCACCGGTCAGCATCGCCGGTCTCGGATCACCCCGGCCGATCGGCCGCCGCGAGAGGCAGCGCCAGCTGCACGCGTCGGCGCAACCAAGGGCTCGGCCGGTAGCGCGCCTCGCCGCCATAGCAGAGCTGCATCGCCTCGAGAATGGCGAGGACGCGCGCCGCACCGTAGTGCTCGGCAAACCCCAGCGGCCCTTTTGGGTAGCCAAGCGCGAGAGTGATTGCCCGGTCCAGCGTATGCGGATCGGCGATGCCCTTCTGGGCGATCTCACAGCCCAGGTTGACGATGCTGGCCACGACGCGCTGGCTGACGAACCCCGGCGAATCGTTGATCACCTCCACCGGCACGCCGTCGCCGCCCAGCGCCTGCCGCGCCTGGGCTTCCAGTGCGGGGTCGAGCGCGGGCGTACGCATCAGCACGCGTCGCCGTTCGCGATCGCAGAACAGGTCGTAGGCGATGCAACGCTCCGCCGGCAAATCCAGACGCGCGATCATCGCGCTGGCGTCCTCACCCAACGGCGTGATCAGGCAGATCGCCTGTTCCGACGGCGTCTCGCCCGACTCCAACTGTGCACCCGCCAGGCCCAGCAAGGCCGCCAGCCAGCCGCGCAGCTCGGCGTCCTGGCTGTCCAGCCAGAACGGGCGGTCGACCGGGGCTGGCTCGACGGCCGGCTCCGGCGTCCGCATCTGCTGACCATTGTCGTAGCGGTAATAGCCCTGACCGGTCTTGCGCCCGAGCAGGCCGGCGGCGACCCGCTGCGCTGCCTGGTAGGACGGCGTATAGCGCGGGTCCTGATAGAACTGCTGGTACACCGACTCCATCACGGCGTGAGAGACGTCCAGGCCGGTGAGGTCGAACAGTTCGAACGGCCCCATGCGAAAGCCCGGGCCGTCGCGCAGGATGCGGTCGATCTGCTCGGCATCAGCGATGCCCTCGGCGAGGATGCGCTGCGCCTCGGTGCTGTAAGCGCGACCGGCATGGTTGACCAGAAATCCGGGAGTATCGGGTGTGATCGCAGGGAAATGCCCGGCCTCTTCGGCCAGCTTGACCAGCCGCTCGATCACCTGCGGATCGCTGCGCTCGCCGCGCACCACTTCCACCAGCTTCATCAACGGCACCGGGTTGAAGAAATGAAAACCGGCCACCCGCTGCGGGTGCCGGCAGGCCGCGGCGATCCGCGTGACCGACAGTGACGAGGTATTGGTCGCCAGTACCGCGTCCTCGGCAACCAGCGCCTCCAGCTCGACGAACAGCGCCTGTTTGGCCTCGAGATTCTCGACGATGGCCTCGATCAGCAGGTCGCAACCGGCCAGCTCCTGCAGCGTCGAAGCCGGCTGCATGCGCGCCAGGGTGGCATCGAGTTCTTCGGTGCTCAGGCGGCCCTTGGCCAGACTGCGCTCCAGCAGCTCGCGATTGAAACGCAGCGCCTCGGCGACCGATTCGCCGCGCGCATCGTAGAGCCATACCTGCTTGCCCGCGCTGGCAAACAGCTGAGCGATGCCCCGCCCCATGGCGCCGGCACCGATGATTCCGATACGTTCGAACATCCCAAGCCCCTCCTCACACGCCGCACATTCCGCAATGCGGAATAACATTCCGCCAGATTGACCAGCAGGCTAAAGACTGCCACTCTGCGGCGCAACCTCCTACCGATACGCCCTTATGTCCGAGCATTCACGCCAGCAGGTCGAAGCCTCCATAACCGGCTTCTTTCAGGATATCGGCTGCCGCCTGACCGAGTACGGCCCCGAGCGGGCGGTGATCGAACTGCTGCTGCAGCCTCGCCACCTGAACAACGCCAGCAACCTGCACGGCGGCGTCAGCGCAACCTTGCTCGACGTGGCGATGGGCCTGTGCGGCACCTGGACCGAGCAGGCGGACCAGCGCCGCGTGGCGACCACCCTGTCGATGAACGTCAACTTCAGCGCACCGGCGCCAGCCGGCAGCCGCATCCGCGCGGTGGCACGCTGCCGCTCCTCCGGGCACAAGGTATTCATGGCCAGCTGCGACCTGCTGGACGAGCAAGATCGCCTGCTGGCCTTTGGTGAAGGCGTCTACCAGCGCGGCAAGCTGCGCAGCGAGCTGCCCTGACCGATGCTGGCCCTGCTGCCACTGGCGCTCGCTTGCGAGCTGTTCGCGCTGGTCTCCCGCTTGCAATGGCCGAGCGTGATCAGCGGCGCCCTGCTGGTACTGTTCTTCCTCTGGCACTGGCGCTCGCTGATGCCCTACCCGCGCCGGCTGGGGCTGGTCACGCTCGGCCTGCTCGCCTGCTGGTTGCTGCTTGGCACGCCCAGCTGGGAGCAGGCGCAGCGGATGCTGGCTGCCGCTGCCTATTACGGCGCGTTCATCGGCGCGCTGGGGCTCGCGCACTGCGCAGTCAAGCGGCTGCCACAACTGGGCGAGCTGCACCGCTTGCTGCTGCGACAACCGCGCCGGCGCCTCTACCCGAGCTATCTGCTGAGCACCTTCGCCATCAGTTCGGTGCTGAGCTTCGGCATGCTCAACCTGGTCTGCGGCTCGCTGGAACGTCATCTGGACGGCCGCGGCTACAGCCCGGCACAGCGGCGCGAGGGCGCCCGCGGGGTGATGGTCACGGCACTGCGCGGCTTCGCCCTGGTGCCCTTGCTGGCACCCACCAGCGTTGCCGTGGCGATTCTCACCCGCGAGCTGCCAGGGCTCAGCTGGAGCGCACTGCTGCCGTTCGGGCTGCTCTGTGCGGCAATCCTGCTGGTGGTCGGCTGGACGATGGACAATCACCGGTTGCAGCAACTGCAAGCGGGCGGCGAGCTGCCGCCAGCTCCGGCCGGTGAGCTGCGCGGGCTGCTGTACGGCAGCCTCTTGGGCATCGCGCTGATCGCTCTACTGGCCAGCCTGACCTGGCTGTCGGCGACCCAGGCAGCGATGCTGCTGGTGCCGCTCGCCGTGGTCGGCCTGTTGTTGCGCCAGGGCGGCTCGCCAAGCGACATCTATGGCGAGGTACGCGACACCCTCGCTGGAATGCGTAACGAGACCTTCATCTTCGCCTGTTCCGCCTTGCTGGGCGGGCTGACCGCCATCCTGATTCCGGTCGAACGGCTGGCAGGTCATTTCAGCAGTACGCCCCTGGCGCTGTTCGGCCTCGGCGCCATCGGCATGCTCGCCATCATCGCCCTGGCGCTGCTGGGTGTCGCGCCGATCATCTCGCTGAGCCTGTGCGCCGCACTGCTGGCCCAGCTGGCAGGCCACGGCGTCGCGGTGATGCAGCCGGCGGTGGCGCTGCTGGTGGGCTTTTCTCTGGCGATGCTGCTGTCGCCCTATGGGCCGTCGGCGCTGATGCTGGCGCGCCACGCGGGGATCTCCCCGTGGCGCATCGCCTTCGGCTGGAACGGCCGCTTCGTCCTGCTGGTGCTCGGTCCGCTGCTGCTGGTACCGCTGCTGGCGTAGCGACGCTCACATCCAGCCATATTCGGCCATCGACAGCGGCTCGCCGTCACCGACGATGAAATGATCGAGCACCCGCACGTCGATCAGCGCCAGGGCGTCTTTCAGCCGCTGGGTCAGCTGGCGGTCGGCCTGGCTCGGCTCGGCCACGCCCGACGGGTGGTTGTGGGTAAGGATCACCGCCGCCGCGTTCTGCGCCAGGGCGCGCTTGACCACCTGCCGCGGGTAGACGCTGGCGCCATCGATGGTGCCGTGGAACAACACTTCGAAGGCCAGGACCCGGTGCTTGGCGTCGAGAAACAGGCAGCCGAACAGCTCGTGCGGTTCGTGGCGCAGGCGCGCCTTGAGGTAATCGCGTACCGCCTGCGGCGATTCCAGTGCCGAATCGCGGCGCAGCCGTTCGGCCAGGTGCCGGCGCGCCATCTCCAGCACGGCCTGCAACTGGGCGAACTTGGCCGGCCCAAGCCCCAGGTGTGCGCTGAACTGATCGAGATCCGCCTCCAGCAACGCGCGCAGGCTGCCGAACTCGGCGAGCAAGTGGCGCGCCAGATCCACCGCGCTCTTGCCAGCGACGCCGGTGCGCAGGAATATCGCCAGCAATTCGGCATCGGAAAGCGCCGCCGCGCCCTGTTCGAGAAGCTTCTCCCGCGGCCGCTCCGACGCCGGCCAGTCACGTATGCTCATGTCATCTCCCTGTCGAGCAGGCCCACTTTTCCGCTGTGGGCGCTGTGCTATCTTAGCCCGTCATTTTTCCGGGGCACCGGGCAACTTCAGACCTGGTTCTCACTCCGGACATCCCTACCAGATAACAAGGCAGGCCTATGCAGCGGCTGTATCGTAAACGCATCGTCCTGGGCGTCGGCGGCGGCATCGCCGCCTACAAGAGCGCCGAACTGGTCCGTCGCCTGCGCGACCATGGCGCCGAAGTCCGGGTGGTGATGACCCAGGGCGGGCGCGAGTTCATCACCCCCCTCACGCTGCAGGCGCTCTCCGGCCATCCCGTCCACCTGGACCTGCTCGACCCCGCGGCGGAAGCGGCCATGGGGCACATCGAACTGGCTCGCTGGGCAGACCTCGTGCTGATCGCGCCGGCCACCGCCGACCTCATGGCCCGCCTTGCTCAGGGCGTCGCCAATGATCTGCTGACCACCGTGGTGCTGGCGACCAACGCCCCGGTCGCCCTGGCACCGGCCATGAACCAGGCCATGTGGGCCGACCCCGCTACCCAGGCCAATCGTGAGCAGCTGCTGGCACGTGGCATTCGCCTGTTCGGACCCGGCTCCGGCAGCCAGGCCTGCGGCGACATCGGCATGGGGCGCATGCTCGAAGCCGAGGAGCTGGCGCGCGCCGCCGCCGACTGCTTCGAGACCGGCATGCTGACCGGCAGGCACCTGCTGATCACCGCCGGCCCCACCCAGGAAAACATCGACCCGGTGCGCTACATCACCAACCACAGCTCGGGAAAGATGGGTTTCGCCCTCGCCGAGGCCGCTGCCGAAGCCGGCGCGCGGGTCACCCTGGTGACCGGCCCGGTGTTCCTGCCCACTCCCGATCGTGTGCAGCGCATCGACGTCGTCAGTGCCCGTGACATGCTCGCGGCCTGCGAAGCGGCGATGCCCTGCGACATCCTCATCGCCGCAGCAGCCGTCGCCGATTACCGTCCGGAAGTGGTGGCCCCCCATAAACTGAAGAAAGACCCCAGCACTGGCGATGGCCTGCTGCTGCAGATGGTGCGCAACCCGGACATCCTCGCCACGCTAGCCAGCCGCACGGACCGTCCGTTCTGCGTCGGTTTCGCCGCAGAAACCGAGAATCTGCTGGCGTACGCCACGCGCAAGCTGCGCGACAAGAACCTCGACCTGATCGTCGCCAACGACGTGGCCAACCCCAGCATCGGCTTCAACAGCGAAGACAACGCCGTCAGCGTGATCGACCGCCAGCAACACGAAACCCGCTTCGGCCAGGCCAGCAAGGGACATATCGCCCGCGCGCTGGTGGCCTTTATCGCCGACCGCTACAAAGAGTCCTGACATGCACGCACTTCAAGCCAAGATTCTCGACCCTCGCCTCGGCCAGGACTTCCCCCTTCCCGAATATGCGACACCGGGCTCCGCCGGTCTCGATCTACGCGCCATGCTGCAGCAGGACGCCGTGCTTGAGCCGGGCCAGACGCTGCTGATTCCCACTGGCCTGGCCATCCACATCGGCGACCCGGGACTCGCGGCCCTGATCCTGCCGCGCTCGGGCCTCGGCCACAAGCACGGCATCGTGCTCGGCAACCTGGTCGGCCTGATCGACTCGGATTACCAAGGCGAGCTGATGGTGTCGTGCTGGAACCGTGGCCAGAGCGCCTTCACCATCGCTGTCGGCGAGCGCATTGCGCAGCTGATGCTGGTACCGGTGGTCCAGGCTCGCTTCGAACTGGTCGACAGCTTCGACAGCAGCGACCGCGGCGCTGGCGGCTTCGGACACTCCGGCAGCCACTGAGTCGCTGCGCACCGCTTACCTTTCAGGATGATTCGAGGAGCTTCATGGCACTCTTCAAGCGCACCGCCAAGGATTCAGGCGTTCTGAACCCGGCCGAGACCCGCAGCAAGCGCAGCGGCATCAACATCAAACCCTTGCTCGGTGGCCTGGCGAGCAGCCTGATCGGCCTCGGCGCAGCGGCAGCGCTGCTCTGGCTGGGCCTGCAGAATGCCGAGCAGGAGCAACGGACGCAGCTGGCCAGCGCCTGGGGCCAGAGCCAGGCCAGCGCGCTGCAGCAAGCGCTGCGTCAGCTGCAGGGCGATACCCAGGCGGTGACGGAGCGACTGATGCTGGTCGACGCGCTGCGTGGCGACGGTGAGCGTCGACGCGATGCCGAGCAGCGCCTGCTGGACCTGCCCGGCGTGGTCGACGCCCATCTGAACGTCCGCGGCCGCGCCGTACCCGACACCAGCCGTCCGGGACCGCTGAACTTCGCCGCGCTCGATCTGCTGCAGCGTGCGGAAGCCGGTCAGGCGCCCGCCCCCGAAGCGTACAAGGTCGACAACCGCTGGCTGCTGTACAGCGCCGTCGCCCTGCGCGGCGAAGGTCAGCAGGCGATTCGCGGCACGCTGCTGCTGGTCAGCGATCTCCAGCACCTGCTGTCGACACTCCCGACGCTGCCCGACGAAGCCGGGCAACTGCGGTTGAGCCAGCAGTTCGCCGGCGCACCGGAGCAAGTACTGCTGCAGCGCGGCACCCCGGGCAATGCCACGGCCCTGACACTGCCCAGCGGCAATTCCAACTGGACGCTGAGCTACGTTCCGGGCAGCGAGGCCGCGCCGGCCATGCTGACGCCCCTGCACCTGATCGCCGCGGCGCTGCTGGCACTGGCCGGCGTACTGATCGGCCTGCAACTGGTGCTCGGCAGCCAGCAATGCAAGCTGCGCGAAGACGTGCTGCGGATCAGTCGCCTGCTGCAGGAACTCTCCACGGGCAAGACCATCCAAATACCGGCCTTGAGCCTGCCGGTCCTCGACGCACTGGCCAGGAACATGGTCCGACTGCCCGTCCGCCCCGCCGGATCGGCTCCGACTCAGGCACCTGCCGCGGCCCCCGCCGTACGGCCCGCCAAACCTACCGAGTACGTCGCTCCGCCCCTGCCGGAGACCGATATTCTCGACATCGACATTCTCGACGAGGACCAGGACATCTTCGGCCTCGACACGAAGGAGCGAGAAACCGCAATGAGCAGCGCCAAAGCCCCGAATTTGCCCGCCAGTATCTTCCGCGCCTACGACATCCGTGGTGTTGTCGGCGACAGCCTGACCACCGAAACCGCCTACTGGATCGGCCGCGCCATCGGGTCCGAGAGCCTCGCCAAGGGTGAGCCCAATGTTTCGGTTGGCCGCGACGGTCGCCTGTCGGGCCCGGAGCTGGTCCAGCACTTGATCCAGGGCCTGCTCGACAGCGGCTGCGACGTCAGCGACATCGGCATGGTGCCGACCCCGGTGCTCTACTACGCGGCCAACATTCTCGCCGGCAAATCTGGGGTGATGCTCACCGGCAGTCACAACCCGCCGGACTACAACGGCTTCAAGATCGTCATCGCCGGCGATACCCTGGCCAACGAACAGATTCAGGTACTGCGCAAACGGATCGAGAGCAACGACCTGTCCAGCGGTGTCGGCAAGGTCGAACAGGTCGATGTGCTGGAGCGCTATTTCCAGCAGATCCGCGGCGACATCGCCATGGCCCGGCCGATGAAGGTGGTGGTCGACTGCGGCAACGGGGTTGCCGGCGTCATTGCGCCCCAGCTGATCGAGGCGCTGGGTTGCAAGGTGATCCCGCTGTACTGCGAGGTCGATGGCAACTTCCCCAATCACCATCCCGATCCTGGCAAGCCGGAAAACCTGGTCGACCTGATCGCCAGGGTGAAATCCGAGAAGGCCGATCTCGGCCTGGCATTCGACGGCGACGGCGACCGCGTCGGCGTGGTGACCAACGCCGGCACCATGATCTACCCGGACCGCCTGCTGATGCTGTTCGCCAAGGACGTGGTTTCGCGCAATCCAGGCGCCGACATCATCTTCGACGTCAAATGCACCCGCCGCCTGACCCCGCTGATCAGCGGCTATGGCGGCCGCCCGGTGATGTGGAAGACCGGCCATTCGCTGATCAAGAAGAAGATGAAGGAATCCGGCGCGCTGTTGGCCGGGGAGATGAGCGGTCACATCTTCTTCAAGGAGCGCTGGTTCGGCTTCGACGATGGCATCTACAGCGCCGCACGCCTGCTGGAAATCCTCAGCCAGGACAAGCGCGACGCCGAACAGGTGTTCGCCGCCTTCCCCGGCGATATCTCGACGCCGGAGATCAACATCACGGTGACAGAGGAAAGCAAATTCACCATCATGGACGCCCTGCAACGTGACGCTCAGTGGGGCGAAGCCAACCTGATCACCCTCGACGGTGTACGGGTCGACTATCCCAAGGGCTGGGGCCTGATCCGCGCCTCGAACACCACACCGGTTCTGGTGCTGCGCTTCGAGGCCGACAGCGAGGAAGAACTCGGCCGTATTCAGGACGTCTTCCGCGCACAGCTGCTCAACGTTGCACCCGACCTCAAACTGCCGTTCTGATTTGCGGAGCCCTGCATGACCCTCAGCCGTGAAGCTGCCACCCAATTCGCCAAGGTACTGTCCGAGGCGCTGCCCTACATCCGCCGCTTCGTCGGCAAGACGCTGGTCATCAAGTACGGCGGCAACGCGATGGAGAGCGAGGAGCTGAAGACCGGCTTCGCCCGCGACATCGTGCTGATGAAGGCAGTAGGCATCAACCCGGTGGTGGTGCACGGCGGTGGTCCGCAGATCGGCGACCTGCTCAAGCGCCTGAATATCGAAAGCCACTTCATCGACGGCATGCGGGTCACCGACAGCCAGACCATGGATGTGGTGGAGATGGTCCTCGGCGGCCAGGTCAACAAGAGCATCGTCAGCCTGATCAACCAGCATGGCGGCAGCGCCATCGGCCTGACCGGCAAGGATGCCGGCCTGATCCGCGCCAAAAAGCTCAAGGCCACCCGCCAGACACCGGAAATGACCAAGCCGGAAATCATCGACATCGGCCATGTCGGCGAGGTCACCGGGGTCAATGCCGAGCTGCTGGAGATGCTGGTGCAGGGAAACTTCATCCCGGTCATCGCGCCGATCGGCGTGGGTGAGAACGGCGAGTCGTACAACATCAACGCCGACCTGGTTGCCGGCAAGGTGGCCGAGGCGTTGAAGGCTGAGAAGCTGATGCTGCTGACCAACATCGCCGGCCTGATGGACAAGCAGGGCAACGTGCTGACCGGCCTGTCCACCGCCCAGGTCGACGCACTGATCGCCGATGGCACTATCTACGGCGGCATGCTGCCGAAGATCCGCTGTGCACTGGAGGCGGTGCAGGGGGGCGTCAACAGCGCCCACATCATCGACGGCCGCGTGCCCAATGCGGTGTTGCTGGAAATCTTCACCGACGTCGGCGTCGGCACGCTGATCACCAACAATCAGCGCTGATACCCGTACACGAAAAAGGGGAGCCCAGGCTCCCCTTTTTCGTGTGCGCTAGAACCTCAGAGATCGATGCGGAACGATTCGAGCATCGCCGGAATGCCCGGAAACATGCCGATGCCCAGCATCACCGCGCACAGCACGATGAACACGATCGTCGGAATCACCCAGCGGTGCAGATGGCTCAGTGACTGACCGCGCTCCTTGTCACCGATCAGCCCGAGATTATCCAGCAGCACCGTCAGCGACCAGCCGAACACCGGATTGACCAGGGCCGAGGAGAAGATGACGATGGCCGCCGACTGCGAGGTCTTGCCCTCGCGGGTCATCTGCATGCCCGCCTCCAATAGTGGCAGGAACACCCCGACCATCAGCGCCACACTGAGCACCGGCGGCCAGATGGCCAGATCCATCGGATAGCCCCACAGCGCCGCGATGACGCAGAGCAGGCCGGTGAGCAGCGCACCTGCGGGGATCGGACGCTTGGCGATGGCCGCCGGGACCATGAAAGTGCCCCAAGATGAAGCCAGGTTGCCGCCACCCAGGGAGGTGCCGACGATCTGCCGCGCCGCTGCGACGCACATGGTGTCGTCGATGTTCATCAGCACTTTCTTCGCCTTGGGCGGATAGTTGAGCTGTTGGAACACGCGATGCCCGAGGAAGTCCGGCGACCACATGGCCACCGCCAGCACGGCGAAGGGCGCGACGGCGATGAAATGGTGCAGATCCGGTAGACCGATCTGCCAGCCGGTAGTCTCCCCCCACCAGTACATCGGGTTCAGGTTGGGCACACCCGGCTCAGTGGTGAATTCGAACGGCGCGCCCAATGCCAAGGCGATCACCGCGGCCAACGCCGAACCCAGCGGAATCGCCAGCCAGCGCATGCGGATGTGTTCGAGATAGGCGTACATGACGATGGTGGCGAACACCACGACGAAGGCGATGTAGCCCATATCGAAGCTGTCAGCCCAGCCGAACAACTTCTTGATCTGCGAGGTGATGCCGATGAAGCCCAGGTAGAGCAGCAGACCACCGCAAACACCATCACTGGTCAGACGCGCCAGCAGGCTGCCACCCTTGAACACGCCGAGGGTAAAGCCGAGCACACCGACCATGATCCCCAGCGCCATCGGATGCCCGCCCGAGGCGACGATCAGCGGGATCAGCGGAATCAGCGGCCCATGAGTGCCAGCCAGGTTGGCGGTTGGGTTGAGAAACCCCGAGAACAGCACCACGAAGAGCAACGCGGCAATCAGCATCTCGTAACGCGCATTCTCGATCACGAACTCGCTGGACAGCCCCATCGGCCCGGCAAAAGCCGCAACGACCGCCGCCACCATGACGATCTTGCCGATGGTGGCCGCCATGGCCGGCACCCAATCCTCGTACTCGAAGCGGTAGTCGCGAAACGGCAGGTTTATGCCCCAGCGTTTCGGCGCCATGATCTCCAGTTCGTGCTCCAGATATTCAGTGCGAGTCGCGAAATTTCCCTTCGGCTTGTGAAGCTCCTGATAACTGCGTAGGTTCCTATCATTCATGCTAGTCAGCCATACCGAAAATTTTGCGCAACGGTACAGATTGACCTCGAACAACTCACCACGACCTTGAAACTATTGAGTTAGAGCGGTCTTTTATGATAATAAGCAAGCTATGCATCGGCACGCAAAAGTGGCTAATAGCCATTGGCGCAGGCAGATCGCTTTCAGCTAGAACTTTCGGGATGGAGCGCGAGTCGACGCGCTTACGGGTTCTGACCAAGCAGCTCGGCGATGCGCTGCCGATCCTGAGCGAAGTTGACCTCCGCCTCGGCACGCGTTTTCTCGAAACGCGCAAGATCACGCAGCAGGCTCTGCTCTTCCTTCTCGAGGTTTTCGATCTGTGCCAGCAGGTTCTCCGGAACCTTGCGCCCCGCCCGCTCGTGGTTCGCCGCCTGCTTGCGTAGACTCGCATGCTGACTGCGGATCGACTGCAGATTGCCCTGGGACAAGCCGATTACACTGTCGAGCTCAGCCAGTTTGCGCGCCTCGGCTCGCTCCACATCCTCCACGCTCGCATAGAGCCGTAGCAGCTGCGCGTCGGACGCATCGCGCGCCTTCTTTGCCTGCAGCCGGGCGAACTCTTCCGCGCTCGGGGCTGGAGGCACTTCGCGAACTACGCGCCCCTGCTCATTGAGCACCTGATAACCGCGCGAGATATGCTGCGGCGGCACGCCATGGCGATCGAGCACGACCACACCCCGCTCATCGACGTAACGATATAGCTCGGCAGCCGGAAGCAAAGCGGGAGATATGAATCCCAACAGAAGCATCGTTCGAGCGGCTACCAATCTATGCATGGCGGACTACCTATCCTGGGTCAGATTCCATACTGCTCGCGATAAGCCTGCACCGCAGGCAGGTACTGTTTCAGCTGAGCGTCGTCGGCCAGATATTCCAGCACCTGCTCCAGGGACACAATACTGATCACCGGCATTCGATAATCACGTTCAACTTCCTGAATCGCGGACAGCTGCCCCTGCCCTCTTTCCTGACGATTAAGGGCGATGAGCACCCCAGCTGCCTCGGCGTTCTGCGCCTGGATGATCTGCATAACTTCACGGATGGCGGTGCCAGCGGTGATCACATCATCGACGATCAGCACGCGCCCGGCCAACGGCGCACCGACCAGGGTGCCCCCCTCGCCGTGATCCTTGGCTTCCTTGCGGTTGAAGCACCAGGGCACGTCGCGCTGGTGCTGCTCGGCCAAGGCGATGGCGGTCGCGGCGCCGAGTGGGATGCCTTTGTAAGCAGGGCCGAAAATGACATCAAAATCCAGACCGCTCTGCATCACGGCCGAGGCATAGAAGCGTCCGAGCTGGGCGAGCGCACCGCCACTGTTGAACAAACCGGCATTGAAGAAGTAAGGGCTGGTACGTCCCGACTTGAGAGTGAACTCACCGAAACGCAGTACGCCGCGCTCGATGGCGAAGCGGATGAATTCGCGCTGGTACGCCTGCATGAAGAAATTTCCCGGAAAACCACTGTTTTAGCTAATTGCGAAGAGCTTGGGTTATCATACACGCACGTGTTTTTAGGGGCCATTTATGCGGATCATCAGCGTCAACGTGAATGGCATTCAAGCGGCGGCGCAGCGGGGATTGCTCAGCTGGCTGCAGGCGCAGAATGCCGATGTCATCTGCCTGCAGGATACCCGCGCCTCTGCCTTGGAACTCGACGACCCGGCCTATCAGCTGGACGGTTATTTCCTCTACGC
Organism: Stutzerimonas sp. KH-1; assembly: GCF_054483855.1. Lineage (NCBI taxonomy): Bacteria > Pseudomonadati > Pseudomonadota > Gammaproteobacteria > Pseudomonadales > Pseudomonadaceae > Stutzerimonas > Stutzerimonas sp. KH-1. The sequence goes on from NZ_CM137011.1 coordinate 2,997,882, forward strand.
CTGCGATGCCGAGATTCCGGAACAGGGCGGCGTGGCGCTTTACTCCAGATTGCAGCCAAAAGCAGTGATCACCGGACTGGGCTTCGAAACCGTGGACCGCTACGGCCGTTACCTGCAGGCTGACTTCGACAAGGTCAGCATTGCCAGCCTGCTGGTGCCGTCCGGTCAGGGTGGCGACGCCAATTTGAATCACAAGCTCAAGTTCATGGACGATTTTGCCCGCTATCTGGACAAGCAGCGCCGCAAGCGTCGCGAGTACATCTATTGCGGCTCACTGTACGTCGCGCACCAGAAGATCGATGTGAAGAACTGGCGCGACTGCCAGCAGGATCCGGGCTTCCTCGCGCCCGAACGTGCCTGGCTCGATGAGATCTTCGGCAACATGGGCTACGTCGACGCCTTGCGCGAAGTGAATCGCGAAGGCGATCTGTTCAGCTGGTGGCCGGACACGGAGCAAGCGGAGATGCTCAACCTCGGCTGGCGCTTTGATTACCAGATCCTGACCTCGGGCCTTCGCCGCTTCGTCCGCAGCGCCCGCTTGCCACGTCAGCCACGCTTCTCCCAGCACGCACCGCTGATCGCCGATTACGACTGGACGCTCAGCCTGTAAGCTCGCGACTCGCAAGGGCGACCGGCGCGGAGATGGCCGGTCGCCGCTCAGCGGTCAACTGAAGATCGAAGCCGGCCTATTTGACGAGCCGCCAGCAGAACGGATAACGGTAGGGCTTGCCCTCGTTGGCGCGGATGCCGGCGATCACCACCAGCACCAGCGCCACGACGCTCACCAGCACCATCAGCGGGAAGCCGATGAGGATCCAGGCCAGCACGCCGCAGATCATCATCGCAATGCTGAAGGTCAGTTGAAAATTCAACGCCTCCTTGCCCTGCTGGTCGACGTAGGGATCCATGTCCTTCTTCAACTGCCAGACGATCAGCGGGCCAAGCACGTTGCCGATCATCGGCGCCAGGAACCAGAAGAACGCCGAATAATGACAGAACATTGCCCACTGGCGCGCTTCGCGGCTGGGCAACGGCACGAGATCCTGATCGCTCATTCCGCGCTACCTCTTTCTCAGTCCGCCAGCGCCGCGCGCTGCAGGTCGAACAACTGGCGCATGCCTTCGTGGGCCAGTGCGAGCATGGCATTGAGCTCATCAGCATGGAACGGCGCACCCTCGGCAGTGCCCTGAACCTCGATGAAACCGCCGGCATCGGTCATCACCACATTCAGGTCGGTCTCGGCGGCAGAGTCTTCCAGATAATCCAGGTCCAGCACTGGCGCACCCTGGTAGATACCGACCGAAACGGCTGCGATCATCTGCTTGACCGGATCGCCACCCTTCAGACCACCACGCTTTTTCAGGACCTTCAGGGCGTCGATCAGCGCGACCATGCCGCCAGTGATCGAGGCTGTGCGAGTACCGCCATCGGCCTGAATCACGTCGCAGTCAATGAACAGCGTGTTCTCGCCCAGCTTGCTCATGTCCAGCGCGGCCCGCAGCGAGCGCCCGATCAGACGCTGGATTTCCAGCGTGCGTCCACCCTGTTTGCCCCGTGCGGCTTCGCGTTGGTTCCGCTCACCAGTCGAACGCGGCAGCATGCCGTACTCGGCAGTCAACCATCCCTGGCCCTGGCCCTTGAGGAAGCGCGGCACGCCGGCCTCGATGCTCGCCGTGCAGATCACCTTGGTATCGCCAAACTCGACCAGCACCGAGCCCTCTGCATGCTTGGTGTAGTTACGAGTGATGCGGATCGAGCGCAGCTGATCGGCGGCACGGCCACTGGGTCGCTTCATGGATAGGTCCTGCTAGATAAAGAATGTGAGCGGCATTATAGAGCCCCTGGCCGGGAAAGGGTCGCAACCGTCCGGCCGTCACTGCAGCGATGGCCGGTTTCCATTACAATCTTCCGCCTTTCGCAGTCCGCATCCGAGAGGTTATCCAATGGTCCACAGCATGACGGCCTTTGCCCGCAGCGAGCAGGCCGGCACCCATGGCACCCTCAGCTGGGAAATCCGCTCGGTCAATCACCGTTATCTGGAACCACACCTGCGCCTGCCTGAGGCGTTCCGCGATCTTGAAGGTCAGGTGCGCGATGCGCTGCGCAAGGGCCTCTCGCGCGGCAAAGTGGAGTGCACGCTGCGCTTCGCCGAGGAAAGCCAGCGCAGCAGCCTGCAGGTTGACCAGGAGCGCGCCAGCCAGTTGATCGCCGCCGCCGAAAGCGTTGCCGCCCTGATTCGCCAGCCGGCCGCTATCGATCCGCTGCAGGTGCTCGGCTGGCCGGGCGTGCTGGTCGCCGATGCGGCCGACCCGCAAGCACTCAACCAGAGCGCACTGGAGCTGTTCCACAAGGCTCTGGAGCAGCTCAAGGAAGGCCGTCGGCGCGAGGGCGCGGAGCTCGCCAAGCTGCTCGAGGAGCGCCTGGACAGCATCCTCGCGGAAGTCGCCACGCTGCGTGAGCAAGTGCCACAGATGCTCGCCGCCCAGCGCCAGAAGATCCTCGACCGTTTCAACGAGATGGCTGCCGAGCTGGACCCGCAACGCCTCGAGCAGGAGATGGTCCTGCTCGCACAGAAGAGTGACGTGGCCGAAGAACTCGACCGTCTGAGCACCCACGTCGGCGAAGTTCAACGCGTGCTCAAGGCCGGTGGCGCCGCCGGGCGCCGCCTTGATTTCCTCATGCAGGAACTCAACCGCGAGGCCAACACCCTCGGTTCGAAAGCCTTCGACCCGCGCAGCACCCAGGCCGCGGTGAACCTCAAGGTTCTGATCGAGCAGATGCGCGAACAGGTGCAGAACATCGAATAACCCCAGCTGCCTAGCGGCTGGTCTACTTTTGTCCCACAGGCTTTCCAGGAACCCGTCATGTCCGCCACCACCGGTACGCTTTACATCGTGTCCGCGCCTTCCGGGGCCGGCAAGACCAGTCTGGTCAAGGCCCTGGTCGACGCACAACCGCAGGTGCGGGTGTCGGTTTCGCACACGACTCGCGCCATGCGTCCGGGCGAGGTCGACGGCGTGAACTACCACTTCGTCAGCCGCGAGGATTTTCTCGAGCGCCTGGAGCGCGACGAGTTCCTAGAACATGCCGAAGTGTTCGGCAACCTCTACGGTACCTCGCAGCGCTGGCTGGAGCAGACCCTGGCCGAGGGCTTCGACCTGATCCTGGAAATCGACTGGCAGGGTGCCCAGCAGGTGCGCCGGCTGATGCCGCAAGCCAAGTCGATCTTCATCCTGCCGCCGACCCAGGAAGCTCTGCGCCAGCGCCTCAACAACCGCGGCCAGGACAGCGACGAGATCATCGAAAAGCGCATGCGCGAAGCAGTCAGCGAGATGAGCCATTACGTCGAGTACGACTACCTGGTGATCAATGACGACTTCGCCCACGCGCTGGTCGACCTGCAGTCGATCTTCCGCGCCAACCAGCTCAAGCAGCAATCCCAGCAGCAGCGCCACGCACGACTGCTCAGCGAGCTGCTGGCCTGAGAAACAGCGCTTCCATTAAGGCTGGTGATTTTTTAGACTAATCCGTCCGCTCGCCCATCCGGGCATGCTCTACCGTTACTGATCACGAGGAACACCATGGCCCGCGTTACCGTTGAAGACTGCCTGGACAACGTTGATAACCGCTTCGAGCTGGTCATGCTTGCCACCAAGCGCGCACGTCAACTGGCGACCGGCGGCAAGGAGCCGAAAGTGGCCTGGGAGAACGACAAGCCGACCGTTGTCGCGCTACGCGAAATCGCTTCCGGCCTGGTCGATTACGATGTCATCGCACAGGACGAAATCGTTGATGACGAACCGCTCTTCACCCAGTACGAGGAAGAGCCGAACGAGGCCATCTGATTAAATGCCAGGTCGAAGTCGAGCCGATCACATCGCCCGCCGGCAAGGAGCACTACCTTGCCAGCCATAGACGCACTCGCGGATCGCCTGTCGACCTATCTCGGCCCGGACCAGGTCAACCTGGTTCGCCGAGCCTATTTCTATGCCGAGCAGGCCCACGACGGGCAGCGCCGGCGCAGCGGTGAAGCCTACGTCTCCCACCCCCTCGCGGTAGCCAACATCCTCGCCGACATGCACATGGACCATCAGAGCCTGATGGCCGCGATGCTGCACGACGTCATCGAGGACACCGGTATTCCCAAGGAAGCCCTGGTCGCCCAGTTCGGCGAAACCGTGGCCGAGCTCGTCGATGGGGTCAGCAAGCTGACCCAGATGAACTTCGAGACGAAGGCCGAGGCCCAGGCCGAGAACTTCCAGAAGATGGCCATGGCCATGGCCCGCGACATCCGCGTGATCCTGGTCAAGCTCGCCGACCGTCTACACAACATGCGCACCCTGGAAGTGCTGGCCGGCGAAAAGCGTCGACGCATCGCCAAGGAAACCCTGGAAATCTACGCACCGATTGCCAATCGCCTCGGTATGCACACGATGCGCGTGGAGTTCGAGGATCTCGGCTTCAAGGCCATGCACCCGATGCGTTCGGAGCGCATCCGCGCCGCCGTACGCCGCGCCCGCGGCAACCGCAACGAGATCGTCGAGAAGATCGAACAGTCGTTGATCCACTGCCTCGAGCGCGAAGGTCTGGAAGGCGACGTACTGGGCCGCGAGAAGCACCTGTACAGCATCTACAAGAAGATGCGCGGCAAGCGGAAAGCCTTCCACGAGATCATGGATGTCTACGCCTTCCGCATCGTGGTGGACAAGGTCGATACGTGCTATCGCGTGCTCGGCGCCGTGCACAGCCTGTACAAGCCCCTGCCAGGGCGATTCAAGGACTACATCGCGATTCCCAAGGCCAACGGCTACCAGTCGCTGCACACCACCCTGTTCGGCATGCACGGCGTGCCCATCGAAATCCAGATCCGCACCCGCGAGATGGAAGAGATGGCCAACAACGGCATCGCCGCACACTGGTTGTATAAGTCCCCCGAGGACGAGGTGCCCAAAGGTACCCATGCTCGCGCCCGTCAGTGGGTCAAGGGCGTACTGGAACTGCAGCAGCGTGCCGGCAACTCGCTGGAATTCATCGAGAGCGTGAAGATCGACCTGTTCCCCGACGAGGTCTACGTCTTCACCCCCAAGGGCCGCATCATGGAGATGCCCAAGGGTTCCACCGCCGTCGACTTCGCCTACGCGGTGCACACCGATGTCGGCAACACCTGCATCGCCTGCCGCGTCAACCGTCGCCTGGCACCGCTGTCGCAGCCACTGGAAAGCGGCTCGACGGTGGAAATCGTCACCGCGCCGGGTGCACGGCCGAATCCCGCGTGGCTGAATTTCGTCGTCACCGGCAAGGCGCGCACGCACATTCGCCATGCGCTCAAGCTGCAGCGCCGCTCGGAGTCCATCAACCTCGGCGAGCGGCTGCTGAGCAAGGCCCTCAGCGGTTTCGAGACGAGCCTCGACAAGATCAGCCCCGAGCGTATCCAGCAGGTGCTTGCCGAGTACCACATGGAATACGTCGAGGACCTGCTGGAAGACATCGGCCTGGGCAACCGCATGGCCTACGTCATCGCCCGCCGCCTGATTGCCCGGGACGACGAGCAGGCACCGGCCCTCGAAGGGCCGCTGGCGATCCGAGGTACCGAAGGGCTGGTACTCAACTACGCCAAGTGCTGCACGCCGATTCCCGGCGACCCAATCGTCGGTCACCTGTCGGCCGGCAAGGGCATGGTGGTGCACCTGGAAACCTGTCGGAACATCGCTGACGTCCGCCACAATCCGGACAAGTGCATCCAGCTGTCCTGGTCCAAGGACGTCACGGGCGAGTTCAACGTCGAGCTGCGCGTCGAGCTGGAGCACCAGCGCGGCCTGATCGCCCTGCTCGCCGGCAGCGTCAATGCCGCCGACGGCAACATCGAGAAGATCGGCATGGACGAGCGAGACGGCCGCATCAGCGTGGTCCAGCTGGTGGTCAGCGTGCATGACCGCGTGCATCTGGCCCGCGTGATCAAGAAACTGCGCACCATCAAGGGCGTGACGCGCATCACCCGCGTCAAAGCCTGACCTCCCCCGTCGACTCCGACCTGTCTGCATCACGCCCCGGCTGGCCGCTGCCGGCGCCAGCCATTATGCTGGCTACCCGTTGCCCAATTCGCAGAGGAGTTTCCATGAGCAAGACCGTGATCAACACCGACAAGGCCCCGGCCGCCATCGGCACCTACTCCCAGGCCATCAAAACCGGCAACACCGTCTACCTGTCCGGACAGATCCCGCTGGATCCCAAGACCATGGAGCTGGTGGAGGGTTTCGAGGCGCAGGCCGTGCAGGTGTTCGAGAACCTCAAGGCGGTGGCCGAGGCCGCAGGCGGCTCGCTGAAGGACATCGTCAAGCTCAACATCTTCCTCACCGACCTCGGCAATTTCGCCACCGTCAACGAGGTGATGAGCCGTTACTGCCAGCAGCCGTACCCGGCGCGCGCAGCCATCGGCGTCGCCGCGCTGCCGAAAGGCGCGCAGGTCGAAATGGACGCGATCCTGGTCATCGACTGATCCGCTGCAGCCGGCGCGGCCCTGTGCCGCGCCGCTGCTCATCAGCGCACCAGCACCTCGACCCGCCGATTGCGCGGCTCGGCGGTGGCATCCGGTGTCACCACCAGCAGATTCCCCTCGCCGTGGGACGTAACCCGCAGCTCCATGGCCTCCAGCCCCCGCGCGCTCAGTAGTTCGGCGACAGCCTGGGCGCGGCGCAGGCCGACCTGCTCGTTCGTGGCCCGATGCCCCAGCGTATCGGTATGGCCGATCACCGTGACCACCGGGTAATCGCGGCGCAGCGCCGCCTGCAATACCTCGTCCACGACCTGCTTGGCGGCACCGTCCAGCCCCGAGGCTCCCGACTGAATGACGAAACGCTCCGGCAGGGCCGGCTGCGCGGACAAGGCTTCGCCGAAATCACGGCCGCGGCGCATGTCGCTGACCACAAACGCTGGACCAGTCCCGGCAATCGTCATGCCCTGGCCCGGCGCCTCGAGCAGGCGCTGCCCCTCGTCACCCAGCACCACACCACCCGGTACCCCATCGGCCAGCATGACGTACGAGTGCTGCGCGCAACCAGCAAGCGTCAGCAGCGCCATGAGCAGAGCGTGCCGCTTCATTCGTTCACCTTCATCAGCAGCTGGCCTCCATGCACCCGCACAAGCCCCTGTGGGGTATCGATGGCCACCGCGTCGGGATCGAGCCGCGCCATGTCGCCGGCAATCAGATTCAGAGATCCCCGAGCGAGCATGGCACGCAGTTGGAGGTCGCCAGCGGCTGGAGCGAAGCGGAACTCATCAAGCGTGAATTCGCTATGCGGGCCGAACGACAACACGCTGCCATCGTCGAGGATCACACCAAGCCTACCCGTGGCGCCGGTACTCAATGCCACCCCGGGCACGATCGCCTGACCGACCTTGGCCGCGTTGGTATAGCCGCGACTGCTGACATACGCAGGACCTTCCACCCGCGCCACATGCCCGACCGGTTCGGGCAGCTTTTCGGCAAAGGCAGGCGCAATCAAGGCTGCAGCGGCCAGATAGAGGGCACGCTGCATGTTGTTGAAGCAAATCATCGAATTCTCGAATCGTCAGGAATGCGGTTGGAGCGATCCCGCTCCACTGAGCTAAGGCAGTCCAAACCGGCAAAAAATCCCCTGCCGTTTCGTTTTCCGGTGATTTACTGGTGGAGCTGGGCCAGGCGGATGGCATCTGCGAGTCAGCGCGAACCGGCTCTCGCTGCGGCGGCCCGCGCAGCCGAAGGCCGCACAGGCACGGCTCGTTCATGTTTCGATTCGAGAGGCAGATCGGGCCGTGCAAAGAACCTCGGGGGACGATCACCCGTCCCCATGGAGGCATGGAACGCCATCAGTTCAGGTAACGCTGCCCTGCCTGTTGCAGCAACCCCTCCTGTTTCATCTGGTCGAGTGTTCGCTGCAGTTTCTCGACGACCGCATCCGGCGTTTCCTTGTTCAGCGCCAGGTAGAGATCGACCCTGCTCAGTGTCAGCGCCACGACCAGCGGGCCGACGCCAGCCTGCTTCGCCTCGTATTCGCCGGAGGGGTTGGTGGTCGCCCACAGATCGAACTGGCCGGCCTTCAGCTTGGCCGGCGTATCGATCAGCGAGCTCTGCACCTCGATGCCGCGGTTGATCAGGTACTGACTGCCCACGCTGCCATCCTTCGAGCCGATTCGATACTGCCTGGCATCTTCCAGGCTGGAGACCTGAACCTGGCTTTCCGGGGTCTTGAGCAGCACGATCTGAATCTCGCTGAGCGGACCGACCCACTTGTACTTGGGCTCGCGCTCGGGGGTACGACTGAGGGAGAACACGGCGAAGCCTGGGGTCTTCTCGGCCAGTTTTTGCAGGCGGCTCCACGGGAAACGCAGCGTCATCGCGTAGGGCACGTCCGCGCGCTTGAACAGGGCGGCCACCACGTCGGCGTCGATGCCGCTGATCGCATCCTCCTTGGCGAAATTCTTGCCATCGTCGGCCATGCTGAAGGGTGGAAAGTTTTGCGTGAGCAGGTTGATCGTTTCCCCGTCGGCACTGGCGGAGGCAAATGGCAGGAGGGCAATCAGCGCGCCCAGGAAAGCGCAGCGAAAATATTTCTTGTTGGTCGGCATGTTGAGATCTCGGGTCGATCGGACATCGTTATGCCGCACCGGCATCGATTCCGGGCGGCTGTCGGCAGTTCTTATTGCGCCCGGCTCGTGACAAGCGACCGCGCGGCGATGAACCCTAACAGCGCCTGGCATGACATTCTCTGCGTCGGATCACTTACGTGCGTACTGCCATCGGATGGCGGCTCCACCAGGCAGGGGCTACTGCGGAGGCACGGCATTTGGCGCTAGTTTTCGTTCCCCTGGCCGCTGGTCATTCGTCGAAAACCTGCGAGCCGTTCGTCGCGTAGCCACCCCCATGGTGGCACTTGCCGTATTCTCGCCGGCTATCGGAGTCTGCGGACCCGAGACACAGTCGGGCATATAAATCGCATCCAACGCATCCGAACTGTGGCGCGCCATGCAAATGGCGCCGCGGGGCTTCCCGCAAAACTGTGGTCCGCCTGCGGGCGGTGGTTTGTCGAAACGTCGGGGCTACCCGACTGGATGTGAAATGAAAACACCTCGTCTGCTACAAGGTCGTCGCGGCCCTGTACTCGCCATTTTTCTGCTCCTGCTGATCGCCGCTAGCATTACCTATTGGCAGCTGCAGCCCGGCTCTCCGTCGACACCAGCCACTGGCGCGGCGGCGAGCATGCTCGAAGCCCTGCAGGAATCCACCGATCCCTGGCAGGCCAATCGCCGCGACCTCTCGGTGCTGGTGAATGACCTGCGTGGCGCCAACATCGCCAGCGCCGCTCTGGGTAAGGACGCTGTGTACGTCAGCCTGCACGACGGCCTGCGTTACTGGGTGCCGGATCAGTCCGGTCGCGTCGCCGGGCTGCTGCTCGAGCAGTACGCGCAGGGCAGCGGCGAACTGTTCCCGTTGGCCATGTTCCAGACCGACGCGGAAAAGCCGTTCTACACCTACCTGCTGCCGTACTCGCCAATTGCCCTGCTGCTGCTCGGCGCGGCAATCTTCTTCGCCATGAAGACGCGCAGCTTCGAGGTCCAGCGCAAGGGCAGCGGCGTGACCTTCGCCGACGTGATCGGTGCCGCGGAGGCCAAGCAGGCCCTCAGCGACGTCACCGCCTACCTGCGCAATCCGGCCGCCTACGCACGCCTAGGCGCGCGCCCACCCAAGGGTGTGCTACTGACCGGCGAGCCCGGTACGGGAAAGACTCAGCTGGCCAAGGCACTGGCCAGCGAATCGAATGCCAGCTTCATCCAGGTCACCGGCAGCGACTTCTCCTCGATGTATTTCGGCGTCGGCATCCAGAAGGTCAAGTCGCTGTTCCGTACCGCACGCAAGCAGGCGCCGTGCATCATCTTCATCGACGAGATCGACGGCATCGGCAAGCGCGCCGAACAGCAGCGTTCCAGCGATGCCGAGAGCAACCGCATCATCAACCAGTTCCTCGCCGAGATGGATGGCTTCGACGGCGCCAGCGGCGTGCTGGTGCTGGGCGCCACCAACTTCCCCAATTCGCTCGATCCGGCGCTGGTGCGCGAAGGCCGCTTCGACCGCTCCATCGCCGTCGCCCTGCCCGGCCTCGATGACCGTGAGGCGCTGTTCCGCCTGTACGCCGGCAAGATCAGCGCGGCGACCGATCTGGACTTCCCGCAGCTGGCACGCAGTACCGTCGGTCTCACGCCGGCTGCCATCGCCTATATCGTCAACCATGCGGCGCTGCTGGCAGCACGCGCGGGTGCCAAACAGGTCGATATGGCGCACTTCGTCGATGCGGTGGAAACCTGCCGCATCGGCGAGCAGCCTTCCGGCGTGACGCCGATGTCCGCCACCGACCGCAAGCGCATCGCCGTGCACGAAGCCGGCCACGCGCTGGTGGCCGCGGCGCTGAATGTCGGTCGAGTGGAAAAGGTCACCATCCTGCCGCGCGGCCAGGCGCTGGGCGTGACCCTGGTGACGCCGGTGGAAGACAAGCGGCTGCACATGTATTCCGAACTGCGCAATCGCATCCAGATGCTGCTGGCCGGCCGTGGTGCCGAGCAGTTGTATTTCCATGAAGTATCGTCCGGTGCCGGGCAGGATCTGCAGGAAGCTTCGAAGATCGCCCTTTCCATGGTCGGTGCCCTCGGCATGGGGCCGCGTGGCTCGCTGCTGAGTCTGCAGGCCGTGCGCGACGCGCACCTGGACAGCGATCCGCGCGAAGCGTTGGAAGCAGCCGATGAACTACTGCAGCAACTCAATCAAGAGTGCCTCGCTCTGCTACAGCGCCTGAAGCCGGCGCTCGACCAGATCACTGAACGCCTGCTCGAGTGCGAGACCGTGCCGGGTGAGGAAGTGCTCGCTGCGGTTGCCGCGATTCCTGCCGACCGTGGCCACGGCATCTCGCCATGGCATGGCCCGGTCTCCGGACTCGAGCGCGTCGCCGCCTCAGGCTTCGACGACGGCACCGGGGCGCTGTTCGACCTCGTCGCTGGTGAGCCGAAGGACACTACCGAGCCGGAAGGCCCCGGGATGGCCTAGAGCTCTGCCTGGCCCCTCGGCAACACCCGTGCACTCAGGGCAATAACACCAGGCGATTGGGTAGTTCGTTGCGTTCGTGGGTCTTCGGCACGTGCTGCGCCAGCAGCGCACCGCTGGCCTCGATGCAGCCGAGGAAGCCTTCGAGCACCTGGCCCTGCTTCACCCGCTCGGTGAAGCAGGCGACGACAGACTCCCAGGCGGCATTGTCGATTCGGCTGGAAATGCCGCGGTCGACCAGAATCTCCACGTAGCGCTCGGCCTCGGAGACGAAGATCAACACGCCGGTGTCGCCGTCGGTGTGATGCAGATTGAGCTCGATGAACTGCCGCCGTGCCAGGTTGCAGGCGCGCCAGTTGCGCACCGAACGCGGGATCAGGTGGCTGGTCAGCACCGGCATGCGGAACAGCACCGCGAGCACGATAAAGGTCGCCCACTGCACCAGCAGCAGCTGCCATGCGCCAAGCCAGCCACTGAAGAACAGCAGCGCTCCGGGTAACAGCAGCGCGATCAGGCCAGCCCAGAGCAGCGGGATGTAGTGGTAGTCGTCGGCCTGCGTGGCCAGCACCGTGACCAGCTCGGCATCGGTGCTGCGCTCGACGCGCTCGATCGCTTCAGCTACCTGTTGCAGTTCGCTTTCGCTCAATAAGGTCATCGTCTATCCATCATTGATTTACCAGCCGCCGGAAGCGCCACCGCCTCCGAAACCGCCGCCGCCCCCACCGAAGCCACCGCCGCCGAAACCACCACCACCGCCCCGCCCCATACCGCCAAGCAAGGCGCCCAGCAGCAAGGCACGACGACCGCCACCGCGGCCACCGCGCCCGCCGCCGATAACGAAGATTGCTACCAGCATGAGGAAGAAACCGAGAATCCCGAGGCCGCCGGGTTGCTCCTGCACCATCGGCATCACCGGGCGCAGCTCGGCCGGCAAGGCGTCGCCGCCAAGCACGGTGACGATCGCCTCCGCACCTTCGGTGATCCCGGTCGTGAAGTCGCCGCGCTGGAACGCCGGCGCGATGATCCGGTTGATGATGACCGAGGACTGCGCGTCGGTGAGCCGGCCTTCCAGGCCGTAGCCGACCTCGATGCGAATCTTTCGGTCATCGCGAGCGACGATCAGCAGCGCACCGTTATCCTCGCCCTTCTGGCCGATGCCCCAGGCACGGCCGAGCTCCAGACCGAATTCCTCGATGCTGCGCCCGCCCAGGTCCGGAACCGTAACAACGACAACCTGCTCACCGGTCGCCTGCTCGTGGCCGGCCAGCATGCTGGTCAGCCGCGCCTCGGCCTGGGTGTCGAGCAGCTCGGCACGATCGACCACGCGGCCGGTCAGCTCGGGGACCTCGACTTCCTGGGCGACGAGGTTACCGGCCCAGAGCAGCAGGATCAGCAGTAGCGAAAACCTGGAGGTCATTGAAACTGCACTTGTGGCGCTTGCTCGGCATTCTCGGCGGTAGCCTCGAAGTTCTCGCGAATCGGCATGTCGCTGTACATCAGGGTGTGCCAGATGCGGCCAGGGAAGGTGCGGATCTCGGTGTTGTAGCGCTCTACCGCCGCGATGAAATCACGCCGGGCCACCGCAATGCGGTTCTCGGTGCCTTCGAGCTGCGATTGCAGGGCGAGGAAGTTCTGATTGGATTTGAGCTCCGGATAGCGCTCGGATACCGCCATCAGCCGGCTCAGGGCGCCAGTCAGCTGATTCTGCGCCTGCTGGAACTGCTGCAGCTTCTGCGGATCGTCGAGGGTGCTTGCATCGACCTGAATCGACGTGGCCTTTGCCCGCGCTTCCACCACCGCGGTGAGGGTTTCCTGCTCCTGACGAGCGAAGCCCTTGACCGTTTCAACCAGGTTGGGAATCAGGTCGGCACGGCGCTGGTACTGGTTCTCAACCTGCGACCAGGCGGCCTTCACCTGCTCGTCATAGGTTGGGATGTTATTGATTCCGCAGCCAGCCAGAAGCCAGGACATGAGGACGACAACCGTCAGTTGCCAGGTGTAGCGAAAACGCTGCGTATGCATGATGCGCCTGTCCATTCTGTTAACCAGTACTCAGATAAGAATAGCCAAACGCCATAAGAGTTCAGGCCAGCAACGAACGTACATGGCTGTGGTGCAAAAAACGAGCTACAGCGTCCGCCAGGGCGCGCGCGCCAGCAGCGCCTTGCAACGCGTCTGCAGATGTTCATGCAGCAGCCGCACCGGCTTGCTCAACTGTGCGCGATGGGCGCAGAGCAGGTTCAAGGGCGCCGCCTCGCCGAGACAGTCTGGCAACAACACCTGTAGACGGCCCGCGGCCACGTCGTCGGCGATGTCCAGCCAGGACTTGTAGGCCAGCCCACCGCCGGCCAGGGCCCAGCGTCGCACCACATCGGCATCGTCGCTTACCCGATCACCGCTGACCTGCACGGTGCGCCCCCGGCGGCCCTCCTGAAAGCACCAGCGGTCGTGCACGCGTCCGGCGAGCATGAAGCGCAGGCAGTTGTGCCCGGCCAGTTCGTCAAGCCGCTGCGGCGCGCCGTGGCGCTGCAGGTAGGCCGGCGCAGCGCACAGCACCCGGCGATTGCCAGCCGCCACCGGCAGCGCCACCAGACTCGAATCCTGCGGCTCGCCGTAACGCAGGACCAGGTCCACCGGCTGCCGGTACAGGTCGGTCAACCCGTCGCCCAGCAGCAGGCGCAGCTGCAACTGCGGATGGCGCGCCTGGAATTCGTCGAGCCAGGGCAGCAGGACGTTGCGACCGAAGTCCGATGGCGCCGACAGCTGCAGCACGCCGCTGATCGCCTCGCGCCCGCCAGCGAGCGTCTGGGCGCCCTCGTGCAGGCTGGCCAGAGCCGCCCGGGCATGCAGCAGATACGCCTCACCCTCGGCAGTCAGCCGCAGGCTGCGGGTGGAGCGCGCGAACAGTCGCGCCCCCAGGCTCGCCTCCAGGCGCTTCAAGGCCGCACTGGCCACTGCCGGCGACACGTCGAGCCCGCGCGCGGCCGCGGAAAGGCTACCGCTGTCGGCGGTGCGGACGAACAGCTGCAGGTCGTCGATACGCAGCATTTTCAAAATCCTGTTGAAAGAGCCTCGCTTATCGCCCCGTTTTTCCGCTGCGTCAAATAGCTGAGCATGTGCTTCCACCGAATCCACACGGAGCAACAACATGAAAGCGGTCGCCTACTTCGAATCCCGCGTCATCGCCGATCCCCAGGCGCTGCAGGACGTGGAACTGCCCGAACCGACGCCCGGCCCGCGTGACCTGCTGGTGGAAGTGCGCGCCATTTCGGTCAACCCGGTGGATACCAAGGTACGCCGCAACACCCAGCCCGAGGCCGGTCAGCCGAAGGTGCTGGGCTGGGACGTCGCCGGTGTGGTCGTCGGGGTGGGCAGCGAAGTCAGCCTGTTCAAGGTCGGCGACGAGGTGTTCTACGCAGGCTCGATCGCCCGCGCCGGCGGCAACAGCGAACGCCATCTGGTGGACGAGCGCATCGTCGGGCGCAAGCCGCGGAGCCTGAGCTTTGCCGAGGCCGCCGCACTGCCGCTGACTGCCATCACCGCCTGGGAGCTGCTGTTCGAACGCCTGCAACTGGTGGAAGGCCAGGGCGCCGGGCAGCAGTTGCTGATCGTCGGTGCCGCCGGCGGCGTCGGTTCGATCATGCTGCAGCTGGCCCGTCAGCTCACGAAGGTCAGCGTGATCGCCACCGCCTCGCGCCCGGAAACCCAGGCCTGGGCCCGCGAACTCGGCGCCCATCATGTCATCGACCATAGCCAGCCGCTGCACGCCGAGCTGCAGCGCGCCGGTTTCACCAGCGTCAGCCATGTCGCCAGCCTGACCCAGACCGATCAGCATTTCGACCAGCTGGTCGAGGCACTGACGCCCCAGGGCCGCCTGGCGCTGATCGACGATCCGGCCCAGCCGCTGGACGTGATGAAGCTCAAGCGCAAGAGTCTGTCGCTGCACTGGGAGCTGATGTTCACCCGCTCACTGTTCGAGACGCCGGACATGATCGAGCAGCACCACCTGCTGCAGCGCGTCAGCCAGCTGGTCGATCTGGGCGTGCTGCGCACCACCCTCGGCGAGCACTTCGGCACCATCAATGCGGCCAACCTGCGCCGCGCCCATGCCCTGCTGGAAAGCGGCAAGGCCAAGGGCAAGATCGTGCTGGAAGGCTTCTGAGCTAGATAGCCTCCAGGCTAGACCACTCCGGCCGCGCGCAGGCCGGCGATCTGCTCGTCGTTCATGCCCAGCAGGCGCTGCAACAGCGCCTCGCTGTGCTCGCCGAGCACTGGTGGCGGGTTGCGGTACGCCACTGGCGAAGCGGACAGCCGCAGCGGGCTGGCCACCTGCGGCACGCGGCCGGCCAGCGGATGCGGCATATCGACGTTCAGCCCGCGATGCTGCACCTGCGGGTCGGCGAACACCTGCGCCAGGTCGTTGATCGGCCCGCAGGGCACGCCGGCCTGCTCCAGCGCACTGACCCATTCGGCCGTGGTGCGGAACACCGTGACCTGGCGGATCAGCGGAATCAGTTCGGCGCGATGGGCAACGCGCGCGCGATTGGTGGCGAAGCGGGCATCAGCCGCCCACTCGGGACGCCCGGCCACCTCGCAGAACTTGCGAAACTGACCGTCGTTACCGACGGTGAGGATGATGTCGCCGTCGGCAGTGGGGAAATCCTGATAGGGCACGATGTTCGGATGGGCATTGCCCATGCGCCTGGGCGCCACGCCGGTGGTGAGGTAGTTGAGCGCCTGGTTGCCGAGGCAGGCGACCTGCACGTCGAGCAGCGCCGTGTCGATATGCTGGCCCTCGCCGCTGCGTTCGCGATGTGCCAGCGCAGCGAGCACGCCAACCGTGGCGTACAGGCCGGTGAGGATATCGGTCAGCGCCACGCCGACCTTCACCGGCCCGGCGCCCTCCTCCGCATCGCTGCGGCCGGTCAGGCTCATCAGCCCGCCGAGCCCCTGGATCATGAAGTCGTAGCCGGCACGTGTGGCGTAGGGGCCGTCCTGGCCGAAACCGGTGATCGAGCAATAGATCAGCCGGGGATTGATCGCCTTCAGGCTTTCGTAATCCAGCCCGTAGGCGGCCAGCCCGCCGACCTTGAAGTTCTCCAGCAGCACATCGCACTGCGCCACCAGCTCGCGGATGATGCGCTGGCCCTCGGGCCGGGTGAAGTCGACGGTCAGCGACTGCTTGTTGCGGTTGGCGGTCAGGTAATAGGCGGCCTCCGAAGTGTTCTCGCCGTGCTGGTCCTTGAGATAGGGCGGGCCCCAATGGCGGGTATCGTCGCCCGTGCCAGGGCGCTCGACCTTGATCACCTCGGCGCCGAGATCACCGAGGATCTGCCCGCACCAGGGCCCGGCGAGCACGCGCGACAGGTCGAGAACGCGGATATGGGACAGAGCGCCGGGCATGGACGAAACCTCGAAGGCTATTGGACGGAGCAAGCACTCTTTCCTTCTGGGAGAGGGGTGCAGTTTCAGAAGAACGCCTGAATGCCTGTCTGCGCGCGGCCGAGGATCAGTGCATGCACATCGTGGGTGCCCTCGTAGGTGTTCACCACCTCCAGGTTGACCAGGTGGCGGGCCACGCCGAACTCGTCGCTGATGCCATTGCCGCCCATCATGTCGCGCGCCATGCGCGCCACGTCGAGCGCCTTGCCGCAGCTGTTGCGCTTCATGATCGAGGTGATTTCCACCGCAGCGGTGCCCTCGTCCTTCATGCGGCCGAGGCGCAGGCAGCCCTGCAGGGCCAGGATGATCTCGGTCTGCATGTCGGCCAGCTTCTTCTGGATCAGCTGGTTGGCCGCCAGCGGCCGGCCGAACTGCTGGCGGTCGAGCACGTACTGGCGCGCGGTGTGCCAGCAGAACTCGGCGGCGCCCAGTGCGCCCCAGCTGATGCCGTAGCGGGCACTGTTCAGGCAGGTGAACGGGCCCTTCAGCCCGCGCACGTCGGGGAAGGCGTTCTCTTCCGGGCAGAACACGTTGTCCATGACGATCTCGCCGGTGATCGAGGCGCGCAGGCCAACCTTGCCGTGAATCGTCGGGGCGGACAGCCCTTCCCAGCCCTTTTCCAGCACGAAGCCGCGAATCTCGCCGGCGTCATCCTTGGCCCAGACCACGAAGACATCGGCGATCGGGCTGTTGGTGATCCACATCTTGCTGCCGGACAGGCGATAGCCGCCGTCGACCTTTTTCGCCCGGGTGACCATCGAGCCAGGGTCGGAGCCGTGGTTCGGCTCGGTGAGGCCGAAGCAGCCGATGTATTCGCCGCTGGCCAGCTTGGGCAGGTACTTCTGCCTAGTCGCCTCGTTGCCGAACTCGAAGATCGGCACCATCACCAGCGAGGACTGCACACTCATCATCGAGCGGTAGCCCGAATCGATGCGCTCGACCTCGCGGGCGATCAGGCCGTAGCACACGTAGTTCAGCCCGCTGCCGCCGTAGGCTTCGGGAATGGTCGCGCCGAGCAGACCGGTCTCGCCCATCTCGCGAAAGATCGCCGGATCGGTGCGCTCATGGCGGAAGGCTTCCAGCACCCGCGGCGCCAGCTTGTCGGCGGCGAACTGCGCGGCGCTGGCCTGCACCATGCGTTCTTCCTCGGTCAGCTGCTGGTCGAGCAGCAGCGGGTCGATCCAGTTGAAGCTTGCTTTGCCGGCCATTCGGGAGGCTCCTCTTTTGTTGTCTTCGGCACCGCGGGCGCGCGGGCGGGATGAGCTGATCCTAGGCGCCGCAACGGTGTGTCGCAAACGAGGATTTCGCACCAAACTGTGCGTTTCGCTCACTCCGAGATAAGCTCCGCGTCCATTATCAGGCTTATCCCGTGAGGTCTTTGCATAATGCGCCGCAAGATCCCTAGTACCGCCGCGCTGATCGCCTTCGAGGCCGCCGCCCGCCACGAGAGCTTCACCCGCGCGGCCGACGAGCTGGCGCTGACCCAGAGCGCCATCTGCCGGCAGATCGGCGGGCTGGAGGAATTCCTCGGCCTGGCGCTGTTCCGCCGTTCGCGGCGCGGCGTGAAGCTGACCGCCGCCGGCCAGTCCTACGCCCGCCGCATCGCCGCGCAGCTGGACGCGGTGGAGCGCGACACGCTGTCGGTGATGGGCCAGCAGGGCGCCATGAGCCTGGAGCTGGCCGTGGTGCCGACCTTCGGCACCCAGTGGCTGGTGCCGCGCCTCAGGCGTTTCCAGGCGCTGCATCCGGAAATCACGGTGAACCTGACCAACCGCACCCGGCCCTTTCTCTTTGCCGATACCGAGTTCGATGCTGCCATCTACTTCGGCGATGCCGACTGGTCCGGTACCGAGGCGCACTACCTGATGCCCGAGGACCTGCAGCCAGTCTGCAGCCCCGCCCTGCTGCGCGACGGTCAGCCGTTCACGACCCAGGCCCTGGCCGAACTGCCGCTGCTGCAGCAGACCACCCGGCCCTATGCCTGGCGCCAGTGGTTCGATTCGCTGGGGCTGAAAGTCGCTCGCGACATGACCGGCCCGCGGCTGGAGCTGTTCTCCATGCTGGCGCAGGCGGCCGAGCATGGCATGGGAGTAGCGCTGGTCCCGCCGTTCCTGATCCAGCGCGAACTGGCCGAGGGGCGGCTGGTGCTGGCGCATCCGCACGCCTATCGCAGCGAGACGCGGGCGTATTACCTGATGATTCCTGAGCGCAAGGTGGAGTCGGCTGGGCTGGTGGCGTTCCGGGACTGGTTGAAGGAGGAGGCAAGGGATTGGAGGGGGCAAGCTCCTAACGAACTCATTGCCGCCCCAAGAGAATCAGGCAGCTAACCTTAATAGGCAGCCACTTATGGCCGTGCCGCCACGACAGGCTCAGGAATAAAGCCTTCGGCCGTCAACGTACGAATGACGCCCCGAAGCAGGTAGTTGTTCGTGAAGCCCAGGGTGTACTGACGGGAGTTGGGCTGAATCGGGACCAGCATTCGTCTGTCAACCAACTTCTTGATTTGATAGGTCCGTTGCGGCCCGTTCAGGTCAGGCATCGCATCCGCTAGGTCTCCAGACTTCGCCACTCCGCTGTCAGTGTCCAGAAGTCGACGAAGAATTGAGTGCTCCTGGCCGGTGATGTGCTCTCTCTCACGAGAGAAGGCGAGTGCCGGCTGCAGGATTCTGGCTTTAAGGTAGCCATAGTCACACAGCCGATCGAGCTTGCTCAGCTCTGTGAGGATGCCCTGGAGTACATAGATGCACCACCGTTCCAGACCTAGCTGTGTACCGCGATCAGCCTCGCCCAGCATCTCGTAGTAACGCTCACGATCATTGCAGAACACTGCAGTGGGGTTCAGCAGTCGACCGCCGGCGGAGACATCGAATCCGTACTTGATGAGCATCAGGTACGTCAACAAACGAACCACCCGGCCATTGCCATTGGCAAACGGGTGAATCCATCCGAATCGGTGGTGCGCGAGCGCCACTTTCATAAGGTGATACTTCTGCGGATCGTGAGCATTTATGAACGCCACCAACTCATCCATGTACCCAGCAACTTGCACGGCGTCCGGCGGAAGGTGCTTCGATTGCGCAATGCGAACCTGGGTCGTCCTGAACTGACCGGGATTCCGGTCTCCCTCTCTGTCGAGCCCCCCTACGGTAATGGCGTGCAATTCTCGAATGAGATGGAGGCTGACGTCGTCTCCTTCCTTGAAATGTTGCTCGATGAAGCTCATAGCTCTCTCGATGTTGGAGATTTCGCGCAGTTGATCGGTAGCCGTGTCATCTCCCTCCATCTTGCTTTCAACGTAATCAGCGAGAGTTGTGTGGTTGCCTTCAATGCGGGCAGACCCAAGGCTTTCCAAGATGTGGAAAACATTCTTGAGTTGGAAGAAAAGGCTTGCTGGAGTCGTACCCGCCAGCCTGTAGCGGCGTAGGTGCTCCAGCTCATTCAGGACATCGACAAGTGGTGAGTCAAAGGCTGGATTGAGGAGGGCCAAGTCGTAATGAGTGAAATCCGGCATGTTGAAAATCTCCAACCCGCTCAACAATTAAGTCGACACAATGCCACGCAAACCCTCAAAAATACTAGACAAGGCCTAGATTCAACCCACACCACAAGTCAACTCATGCATTCAGCAAACTTAAATTTGAGTTACGACCAAGTCAAAGCTGATCCGCTCAGGCATGGACGCCCTACGCGGTTTTCCACCCTACGGTTCTTGGCCGGACATGAGAAGGTGACGCGACAGGGTCACTTCTTCTTACGAGGCTTCAGGTACTTCATCAACCCCTGAAACCACATCACCAGCGCCGGATTCCCCTGGATCTGGATGTCCTTGTTCTGAATCCCCTGCATGAACGCCAGCTGCTTGTTCTTCGCAGTCATGGTGGCGAAGCCATAGGCGGCATCCTTGAACCCAAGGGAAAACGCCGGCTCAGTCGCCGGGCCGCGCTTGCTGGTGACGCGCTGGTCCTTCACCACGAAGTGCCGGGCAACCTTGCCGTCCAGAGTGTGCAGCTGGAAGCTCAGGTCCTTGTCGCCCAGCTGCTGCTGGAACTCGGGATTGGTGCGGCTGGCCTTGGCCATCAGGCGGCCCAGCATCCAAAGCAGAAAGCGGAATTTCATGGTGATGTTCCGACCGGTACGAGAAAAGGCCGCATTGTAGTGGCTTGGTCGGCTGGGGGAAGGTTGGGTACGGATGGGTCCGGGGCGGACCGGATGGTCAGGTTTACCCGGAGCCCGTCGGCTCCGGGTGGGCGCGTCGTCAGTTGACGGCGTCTTTGAGCATCTTGCCCGGTTTGAACGCGACGGTGTTGCTGGCCTTGATGGTCACCGGTTGCCCGGTCTGCGGATTTTTTCCGGTGCGGGCGCCGCGATGGCGCTGAACGAAGGTGCCGAAACCGACCAGGGTGACGCTGTCCTTGCGGTTCAGCGCATTGGTGATTTCATCCAGCACGGCGTTGAGTACGCGATTGGCCTGGTCCTTGGATAGATCAGCCTTCTCGGCAATGGCTGCGGCGAGTTCCGGTTTACGCATTGGGAGCCTCTGAGACGTTTTTGTTGTTGTGTCCGTACTGTTCACAAGAACAGCGCTAAAGGCGCTGCAACAGCTCTAGGCTGGGGCAGACCCAAGGAGAATGGCACGGCGCTAGCACCTGCGCCAGTCCTCGCGGACGGCTTGCGTCGTCAGCCTGGAGACTTTAGCGACAGAATTTGCGGTAGTTCCGCCAATACCGGCGGCAGCTGCTTGTTCAGCGCCAGCCGCTCCTGCACCGCGGCGCCGGTCAGGGCATAGCCGAGCAGCTGCCCGGAAGGCCCGAGATAGAGCGCTTTCACATCATTACCTTGGGCTTCCACGGTCCACGAGCCGGCGCTACCGGTGGCAGGCACGGAGACCACCACAGGGCACGCCGGGGTCTTCACGGTGACCGGCATAGGGCCGTAACTGACAAAGGTAGGATTGCCAAACAGCGTTTTAGCCAGGGCGCGGGCGCCGGCCATCAGCGGCATCACGTAGAGCAGGTTGAGCCCCTCCACTTCGGCGCAGTCACCGAGGGCGTAGACGTGCTCCGCCGAGGTCTTGAGCAGGCGATCGACGACGATGCCGCGCTTGACCTCGAGCCCCGCCTCGGCGGCCAGCTCGGTACGCGGGCGCAGGCCGACCGCACTGACCACCAGATCGCAGGCCCGCTGCGAGCCGTCGGACAGGGTCGCCTGCAGAGCGTCGGCGGTGCGCTCGAGACGCTCTAGCGTGAAGCCCAGGTGAAAGCGCGCGCCGATGCCCTCCAGGCCGCGCTGAACCGCCTCGGCGGCCTGCAGCGGCAGCAGGCCGGGCATGACCTGCTCGCTGGGGGCAACCAGGTCGACCTCGTGGCCGCCCTGCAGCAGGTCGTTGGCAAACTCGCAGCCGATCAGCCCGGCGCCGAGGATCAGCACGCGGCGTTTGCCGGCGACGGCAGCGCGGAAGCGACCGTAATCGTGCAGATCGTTGATCGGGAAAATGGCGTCGGCGGCATCGCCTGCGACTGGTACCTGGATCGTCTGCGCGCCCCAGGCCAGCACCAGATCGCGGTATGGCACCGGCTCGTTGCCGATCCAGACACGGCGGTGCGCCGGGTCCAGACGAGTGACGCGGGTGTGCGTGCGAATCTCCGCGTTCAGCTGTTCGGCCATGGCCCCGGCGGTGGCCATGCCCAGGCTGTCGGCGTCCTTGTTGGCGGCGAAACCGGTGGATAGCAGCGGTTTGGAATAGGAACGACCGTCGTCCGCGGTGATCAGCAACAGCGGCGTCTGCGGGTCCAGCTTGCGGAACTCCCGCGCCAGGTTGTAGCCGGCCAGGCCGGTGCCGATGATGACTACGGGTGCGCTCACGTCATGTCCTCGTTTGATGGGTTGGCGAAACGGGATCAGCCGATGGCGATCATTTCGAAATCGAGCTTGCCGACGCCGCAGTCGGGGCAGACCCAGTCTTCCGGCACGTCTTCCCAGGCCGTCCCGGGGGCGATGCCCTCTTCCGGTACGCCCAGCGCTTCGTCATAGATGTAGCCGCACACCACACATTGCCATTTCTTCATGAACAACCTCGACGGTTATCGACTGCGACGCACGCTATACCAGAACGATGCGCCGTACCAACTGCACAAATGAAAACGGGCGGCCTGGGCCGCCCGTCACGCTACCGCCAGGCTTAGCCTGCGGCACCCACCAGCGGATCGCCGATGCCCATCACGTAGAACCCGGTCAGGCCGATGCTGCCGGCCAGGATTAGGTAGTACAAGGTCGGCAGCATGGTCTTGCGCAGGGTGATCCCTTCGCGACCGAGCAGGCCAACGGTGGCCGAGGCCGCCACCACGTTGTGGATGGCGATCATGTTGCCCGCCGCCGCACCGACCGACTGCAGCGCCACCATCAGCGCACCGGACAGGCCGAGCAGACCCGCGGTGTTGAACTGGAACTGCGACAGCATCAGGTTGGACACGGTGTTGGAGCCGGCGATGAAAGCGCCCAGCGCACCGACCGCCGGGGCGAAGAACGGATAGACCGAGCCCACGCTGTTGGCCACCAGCTGCGCCATGGCCACCGGCATGGATACCAGGTCGGAGCCGTTGACGCCGGAGTTGATCAGGATCCGCACCATGGGAATGGTGAAGATCAGCACGAAGCCCGCGCCGAGCAGGGTCTTGCTCGACTCGGAGATCGCCGCGCCCAGTTCCCGCGCGCTCATGCGGTGCAGGACGAAGGTGATCAGCACCACGATGCAGAGGATGCCACCCGGCAGGTACAGCGGCTCCAGCGTGCCGGAGACGCCGGTCTCCCCGAGGATGTCCTTCCAGCCGAACGACAGCGACATCAGCAGCGACTTGAAGTCCGGGAATACCCGCGAGGCCACCAGCAACGCGGCCAGAATCAGGTACGGCGCCCAGGCCATCGGCACGGAGATCGGCGTCTTGCCGGCGACGTCCTCGATCTTCATCTCGATCTTGCCCATCCACTCGGATGGCCACTCGCTCGCCGGAGCGAAATCCCAGCTGTCCTTCGGCAGCAGGAAACCGGCCTTGGCCGCCGGTACGACGATGGCCAGACCGACCAGCGCACCGATCATCGACGGGAATTCCGGCCCGAGGAACACACCGGCCGCGGCATACGGAATGACGAAGGCCAGGCCGGTGAACACCGCGAACGGCGCGATTGCCAGACCCTCGGTCCAGGATTTGTTACGGCCGAAGTAGCGGGTCATGATGCTGACCATGATCAGCGGCATGAGAATCCCGCACAGCGCGTGGATGATCGCCACCCGCGAGAAGATCAGGTGGAAGAACACATCCCAGTTACTGCCCACCACCGCCAGCTGCTCGCTGATGCCGGTCTTGTCCAGGCCGGCACCGACGCCGACCAGAATCGGCGTGCCCACCGCACCGAAGGATACCGGTGTGGACTGCACCATCATCCCCATCACCACCGCCGCTAGCGCCGGGAAGCCCAGTGCCACCATCAGCGGTGCCGCCACCGCCGCCGGCGTACCGAAGCCAGAGGCCCCCTCGATGAAGCAGCCGAACAGCCAGGCGACGATCAGCACCTGGACGCGACGGTCAGGGCTGATGTTGGAGAAGCCACGCCGAATCGAACTGATCCCCCCGGAATGTTTCAGCGTGTTGAGCAGCAGGATCGCACCAAAGATGATCCAGAGGATCGCCGCGGTGAGAATCAGGCCCTGAAAGGTCGAGGCGATGACCCGGTTGAGGGTCATGTCCCAGGCCAGCAGGCCGATCAGCGCGGTGAGGACGAAAACCAGCGGCATGGCGTACTTGGCCGGCCAGCGAAAGCCGATCAGCAGCACACCCGCCAGCACCAGCGGCACGAAGGCCAGTATGGACAGTAGTGTTTGACTCATTTGTTGGGTCCCTGCGTTTTTTGTTGTGAACCGCTTCTATTGTGTCCGGGCATGCCCGGTGCTTCGCATGAAGCGCCCCCACGCGGTGCGCTTCCCGACGGCCCGGCCGAAACCGTGCCGCCCATGCTCGAAAGCCCCGGGCGCCGTAGGGCGCCTGGGGCTCCTGTCCTCACCGCGGCTACCGGATCTCCGGGAGCACGCGGTTCCCCCTGCTCATCAGCCTTGGGCCGCCTTGAAACGCTGGCGCCACTGGTGCAGCAGCGGCTCGGTGTAGCCGGACGGCTGCTCACGGCCCTTGAACACCAGATCCGACGCCGCCTGGAACGCGATCGACTGAGTGTAGTCAGCGGACATGGCGCGATAGAGCGGATCGCCAGCGTTCTGCTGATCGACCACCTTGGCCATGCGCTCCAGCGTTTCCTGCACCTGCTCGCGGCTCACCACACCGTGGTGCAGCCAGTTGGCGATGTGCTGGCTGGAGATGCGCAGGGTGGCGCGGTCTTCCATCAGGCCGACGTTGTGGATGTCCGGCACCTTGGAGCAACCGACGCCCTGCTCGACCCAACGCACCACGTAACCGAGGATGCCCTGGCAGTTGTTGTCCAGCTCCTGCTGCTTTTCCTCGGCGCTCCACTTGTCCTCGGCGACCACCGGGATGGTCAGCAGATCGTTGAGCAGTTGCTCGCGCTCGGCGACCAGGTCGACCTTTTCCAGCTCGCTCTGCACCGCCTGCACGTCGATCTGGTGGTAGTGCAGCGCATGCAGGGTGGCACCGGTCGGCGACGGCACCCAGGCGGTGTTGGCGCCGGACTTCGGATGGCCGATCTTCTGCTCGAGCATGGCCGCCATCAGGTCCGGCATGGCCCACATGCCCTTGCCGATCTGCGCCTTGCCGCGCAGGCCGCAGGCCAGACCGACCAGCACGTTGTTGCGCTCGTAGGACTGGATCCACGGGGTGGACTTCATGTCGCCCTTGCGCAGCACCGGGCCGGCTTCCATGCAGGTGTGCATCTCGTCGCCGGTGCGGTCGAGGAAGCCGGTGTTGATGAACGCGACGCGGTGCTTGGCCGCGGCGATGCAGGCCTTGAGGTTGGCGCTGGTGCGGCGCTCCTCGTCCATGATGCCCATCTTCAAGGTGTAGCGCGGCACACCGATGAGGTCCTCGACGCGAGCGAACAGCTCGTCAGCGAAAGCGACTTCCTTCGGCCCATGCATCTTCGGCTTGACGATGTAGAAGCTGCCGGTGCGCGAGTTGCCCTTGCGCTTCAAGTCATGCTTGGCGATCAGGCTGGTGAACACGCCGTCCATGATGCCTTCCGGGATCTCGCGGCCGTCTTCCAGCAGGATCGCCGGGTTGGTCATCAGGTGACCGACGTTACGGATGAACAGCAGCGAGCGGCCGTGCAGTTTCAGCTCGCCGCCATTGGGCGCGCTGTATTCGCGGTCCGGGTTGAGGCGGCGGACGAAGCTCGAACTGCCCTTGGCCACTTCCTCGCTGAGGGTGCCCTGCACGATGCCCAGCCAGTTGCGGTAGGCCAGCACCTTGTCGTCGGCATCCACCGCGGCGACCGAATCTTCGCAGTCGAGAATGGTGGAAACCGCGGACTCGATCAGCAGGTCCTTCACGCCGGCGGCATCGGTCTGGCCGATCGGGCTGTTCGGGTCGATCTGGATCTCGATGTGTAGGCCGTTGTTCTTCAGCAGCACGGCCTTCGGCTCGACCGCTTCGCCCTGGAAGCCGACGAACTTCTCTGGCTGCTTGAGGCCGGTGACACTACCGTTC
Source organism: Stutzerimonas sp. KH-1 (assembly GCF_054483855.1). Taxonomy (NCBI): domain Bacteria; kingdom Pseudomonadati; phylum Pseudomonadota; class Gammaproteobacteria; order Pseudomonadales; family Pseudomonadaceae; genus Stutzerimonas; species Stutzerimonas sp. KH-1. The sequence goes on from NZ_CM137011.1 coordinate 3,024,057, forward strand.
TCCAGGGTGACCTTCAGCTGGCCGTCCTGCACGCGGTAGGCGGTGGCGTCGGCATGGCTGCCTTCGGCCAGCGGCGCGGCCTGGTCGAGGAAGTTGCGTGCGTAGGCGATGACCTTGGCGCCACGGACTTCGTTGTAGCCCGGGCCCTTCTGTGCGCCGCCCTCTTCGGAGATGGCGTCGGTGCCGTAGAGCGCGTCATACAGCGAGCCCCAGCGGGCGTTGGCCGCGTTCAGCGCATAGCGCGCGTTCATGATCGGCACCACCAGCTGCGGACCGGCCTGGGTGGCGATCTCGCTGTCGACGTTGGCGGTCTCGATCTTCACCTCGCCCGGCACCGGCAGCAGGTAGCCGATGGATTCGAGGAAGGCGCGGTAGGCGGCCATGTCCTTGATCGGGCCCGGGTTGGCCTTGTGCCAGGCGTCCAGCTCAAGCTGCAGGCGGTCGCGCTCGGCGAGCAGCTCGCGGTTCTTCGGCGCCAGGTCATGGACCAGGGCGTCCAGGCCCTGCCAGAAGGCGGCGGCTTCGATACCGGTGCCCGGCAGGACTTCGTCTTCGATGAAACGCTGCAGATTGGCCGCGACTTGCAGGCGGCCCAGGGTTACACGCTCGGTCATCTGTCGTTCTCCTTGTCTGTTCAGTTGGCCAGGGCGGCGACGCCGGCCTTGGCGATCTGGGCGTCCTGCGCGGCGGTCACACCGGATACGCCGACCGAACCGATGACCTGGCCGTCGACCACTACCGGCACGCCACCCTCCAGCGAGCAGACCACCGGCGCGGAGAGGAAGGCACTGCGGCCGTTGTTGACCATGTCTTCATAGCCCTTGGTTTCGCGGCGACCGAGAGCCGAGCTGCGAGCCTTCTCGGTGGCGATGTAGGAGGCGATCGGCGCGCAGCCGTCCAGACGCTCCAGCGCCAGCGGATGGCCGCCGTCGTCGGCGACGACGATGGTCACGGCCCAGCCGTTGGCCTGCGCTTCGGCACGGGCGGCGGCGAGGATGGTGGCGACTTCGGTCTGGCTCAGTACGGCTTTGCTTTTCATCTCGATTCTCCTGTTCTCATGTTCCAGATGTTCGTGCGTGGCGTTACGTGACGCTCGCGATCCAGTCCCCGCAGGGTGGGCTGAAGCCCACCGAAGGTGCCCCAGCTGCATGCTGGTGGGCTGAAGCCCAACCCTACGGCCGAGGCTCACCTACGGTTACTGCATCGATTCCTCGACCACTTCGATCCAGTGCTTGACCGGCGTGCGGCCGGCGCCATCGAGGTGGGTCTGGCAACCGATGTTTGCGGTGACGATCACTTCCGGCTTGCCGCTCTCCAGCGCGTTGAGCTTGTTGTCGCGCAGCTGGTGGGAAATCTCCGGCTGGGTGATCGAATAGCTGCCGGCCGAGCCGCAGCACAGGTGCGCATCGGGCACCGCAGTGAGCTGGTAGCCCAGACGGGTGAGCACGTCTTCGACAGCGCCGCCGAGCTTCTGTGCGTGCTGCAGGGTGCACGGGCAATGGAAGGCCATGCGCTTGTCGGCGCGCACGTCGAGCTTTTCCAGCTCGGCGCTGCGCAGCACCTCGACCAGGTCCTTGGCCAGCTCGCTGACCCGTGCGGCCTTGGCCGCGTAGGCCGGGTCGTCCTTGAGCAGATGGCCGTATTCCTTGACGAAGGCGCCGCAGCCGCTGGCGGTCTGCACGATGGCTTCGGCACCCGCCTCGATGGCCGGCCACCAGGCGTCGATATTGCGCCGCGCACGGTCCAGACCGGCATCCTGCGCGTTGAGGTGGTAATCCACCGCGCCACAGCAGCCGGCTTCGCGTGCCGGGCTGACGCTGATGCCCAGGCGGTCGAGCACGCGCGCGGCGGCGGCGTTGGTATTCGGCGACAGGCTCGGCTGCACGCAGCCTTCGAGCATCAGCACGCGACGCTGGTGCATGACCTGCGGGCGCGGTTTGGCCGGGCGAATCTCGCGCGGCAGGTGGTCCTTCAGCGAGGCCGGCATCAGCGGCTTGAGCGCATTGCCGGTACCGAGCAGCGCCTTGAACAGCGCCGGACGCGGGATCACCGTGCGCAGACCGCCGCGCACCAGGCGCTCGCCCAACGGGCGCTGGACCTGGCGCTCGATGAAGTCACGGCCGATGTCCAGCAGGTTGTGGTACTTCACCCCGGACGGGCAGGTGGTCTCGCAGTTGCGGCAGGTCAGGCAGCGATCCAGGTGCAGCTGGGTGCTCTCGGTCACCTCGCCGCCCTCGAACATCTGCTTCATCAGGTAGATGCGCCCGCGCGGGCCATCCAGCTCGTCACCGAGCAGCTGGTAGGTCGGGCAGGTGGCATTGCAGAAACCGCAGTGCACGCAGGAGCGCAGGATGCTTTCGGCTTCCTCGGCGCGCGGCAGTTGCTTGGCGGCTTCGCTCAGATTCGTTTGCATACGTCGTCAGACCTCGGAATACATGCGGCCGGGGTTGAAGATCCCCTGCGGGTCCAGCGCGGCCTTGAGCTGGCGGTGGTAGCGCAACAGCGGCGCCGACAGCGGTTGGAACGGCTCGGCGGCACCGGCGGTAAAACAGGTGGCATGGCCGCCGACTTCGGCAGCGATGGCGCGGATGCTTGCGACGTCGGCCTCGGACTTCAGCCAGCGCTGGGCGCCGGCCCAGTCGACCAGCTGCTCGCCCGGCAACGCCACGGCTGGCGTGTTGTTCGGCAGCGACAGGCGCCACAGCGGGCGCGAGTCGGCGAAGAAGGACAGGCGCTGTTCGCGCAGCTCGTTCCAGTAGCCGGGGTCGAGGTCCTCGCCACCGATGCGTTCGCGCGCGGCGTTGACCGACCCTTCGCCACCTTCCAGGCGCAGATACAGCGCCTGACCGTCATGGCTGGCGGCACTGATCGGTACCGGCTGCTGGCCCCACTCGGCGAGCTTGAGCAGCGCGCGTTCGAGATCGATCTCCAGACGCAGGCTGGTGCACAAGCGTGGCTTGGGCAGCACCTTGAGCGAGACTTCGGTGAGCACGCCGAGGCAGCCGAAGCTGCCGGCCATCAGGCGCGACAGGTCGTAGCCGGCGACGTTCTTCATCACCTCGCCGCCGAAACGCAGGTGCTTGCCCTGGCCGGTGATGACCCGCGAGCCGAGCACGAAATCGCGCACCGAACCGCTCCACGGCCGACGCGGCCCGGACAGCCCGGCAGCGATCATGCCGCCAACAGTGGCGGCCTCACCGAAGTGCGGCGGTTCGCAGGGCAGCATTTGCCCGGCTTCGTCCAGCGTCGCCTCGAGTTCGGCGAGCGGCGTGCCGGCGCGCGCTGTCACTACCAGCTCGGTGGGGTCGTAGCTGACGATGCCGCGGTGCTCGCGCACGTCGAGCAGTTGGCCCTCGACCGCACGGCCGAGAAAGGCCTTGCTGCCGCTGCCCTGGATGCGCAGCGGGGTCTTGGCGGCGAGTGCCTGGTTGACCTGGTCCAGCAACTGCGCGCTGGCGTCGTTGGCAATTACGGACATCAGAAACGCTCCAGTTCAGGGAAAGGCAGCTGGCCGTTGTGGATGTGCATGCGGCCGAATTCGGCGCAGCGATGCAGGGTCGGGATGTTCTTGCCCGGATTGAGCAGACCGCTGGGGTCGAACGCCGCCTTCACCGCGTGGAACAGCGTCAGCTCGTCGGCGTTGAACTGCGAACACATCTGGTTGATCTTCTCGCGGCCGACACCGTGCTCGCCGGTGATGCTGCCGCCGACCTCGACGCAGAGTTCGAGGATCTTGCCGCCCAGTTCCTCGGCGCGCTCCAGCTCACCGGGCTGGTTGGCATCGAACAGGATCAGCGGGTGCATGTTGCCGTCGCCGGCGTGGAACACGTTGGCCACGCGCAGGCCGAACTGCTCGGACAGGTCGGAAATGCCCTTGAGCACGCCCGGCAGTTCGCGCCGCGGAATGGTGCCGTCCATGCAGTAGTAGTCCGGCGAGATGCGCCCGACCGCCGGGAAGGCGTTCTTGCGCCCGGCCCAGAAGCGCACGCGCTCGGCTTCGTCCTTGGCCAGGCGCACTTCGGTGGCACCGGCCAGCTTGAGTACTTCGCTGACGCGCGCGCAGTCGTCGTGCACGTCGGCTTCCACGCCATCCAGTTCGCAGAGCAGGATCGCTTCGGCATCCACCGGGTAGCCGGCGTGGATGAAGTCCTCGGCGGCGCGGATCGACAGGTTGTCCATCATCTCCAAGCCGCCGGGGATGATGCCGGCGGCGATGATGTCACCCACCGCACGCCCGGCCTTTTCCACCGAGTCAAACGCGGCGAGCAGCACCTTGGCCACCTGCGGCTTGGGCAGCAGCTTGACGGTCACCTCGGTGACGATGCCGAGCATGCCCTCGGAGCCGGTGAACAGCGCCAAGAGGTCGAAGCCCGGTGAATCCAGGGCATCGGAGCCGAGCGTCATGCGCTCGCCCTCGACAGTGAGAATCTCTACCTTGAGCAGGTTGTGCACGGTCAGGCCGTACTTCAGGCAGTGCACGCCACCGGCGTTCTCGGCGACGTTGCCGCCGATCGAGCAGGCGATCTGCGACGAGGGGTCCGGCGCGTAGTACAGCTCATAGGGTGCGGCGGCCTGGGAAATCGCCAGGTTACGCACGCCGGGCTGCACGCGGGCGAAACGACCGGCCGGATCGACTTCGAGTATCTTGTTGAAGCGCGCCATGACCAGCAGGATGCCCTGCTCCAGCGGCAGCGCACCTCCGGACAGCCCGGTGCCGGCGCCGCGGGCGACCACCGGCACGCCACGCTGGTGGCAGAGCTTGAGCAGTCTTTCGACCTGCTCGACCCGCTCGGGCAGCACCACCAGCAGCGGCGCGGTGCGGTAGGCGGACAAGCCGTCGCACTCGTAGGGCTTGAGGTCTTCGCTGCGGTGAAGAATGTCCAGATCGGGCAGCTGCGCCTGCAGCTCGGCCAGCAAGGCGGCCTTGTCGACCTTGGGCAACGCACCATCGACGCGTTCGTCGTAGAGAATGTTCATGGCAGGTTCCGCTTTCGTGGGTCACCGTCAGCACGGGCAGCTGCGGTGCAATGACGCATCTTTAGCGCCGATGGGTCTTGGCCGTCCATGCTCGCGACAACTGGTCCTACCAGTTTTTTGTAGTCAGCCAGGGAAAAGCACTACCTGGTGGCCGTCTATCCCTCGCGATTAGGCGCTTCCTGCCATCAGGGGTAAACTTCGCACCAACTGGTCCTACCAGCTGGAGAACTGGCATGTCGAACGAACCCAACAATGATCGCCGTCAAGTCGCCGACGTGGTTGCCGAACGCATCGAGCGACTGATCGTCGACGGCGTGCTCAAGGTCGGCCAGGCGCTGCCCTCCGAGCGGCGCCTGTGCGAAAAGCTCGGCATCTCGCGCTCGGCGCTGCGCGAGGGCCTGCGCGTATTGCGCGGGCGCGGCATCATCGAGACCTCCCAGGGCCGCGGATCCTTCGTCGCCGAACTGTCCGGCAACCACGACGCCAGCCCGCTGATGCACCTGTTCAACTCGCAACCGCGCACCCTCTACGACTTGCTGGAAGTGCGTGCGCTGCTCGAAGGCGAGTCGGCGCGATTGGCGGCCTTGCGCGGCACCGACGCGGATTTCGTCCTGCTGCGCCGGCGCTACGAGGAAATGCTCGCCGCGCATGCCGATGGCGAGGGCGCCGACCCGCGCGAACATGCGCGCCTGGACCATGCGTTTCACCTGGCCATCTGCGAGGCCTCGCACAACCCGGTGCTGGTGCACACGTTGCAGTCGCTGACCGACCTGATGCTCAGCACCGTATTCGCCTCGGTGAACAACCTCTATCACCGCCCGGCGCAGAAACGGCAGATAGACCGCCAGCACTCGCGGCTCTACCACGCGGTGATCGAACGCCTGCCGGAACAGGCACAGCGCGCCGCGCGCGACCATATCCACGGCATTCGCGACAATCTCAAGGAGATCGAGCAGGAGGAACAGCGCCTGGTGCGCGCCACCATGCGCCTGGAAGGCTGGACCTGAAATCCTGTAGGGCCTGCCGCAAGGGCCTACAAGCGACGCGAAGGCCGCATTGTCGCGCGCAGCCTGCAGCGGCCAGGGCGCGTGCTAGACTCGCCGCTCTTTTCGCTATGCCCGAACGCGCCGTGTCCGAATTCCTAGACTGGCTGAGTGCCGATCAGTTGCCCGCCCCCCCCGCTCCCGCCCTGCACGACTGGCTGTACGTCGACAAGGGCTCGCTGACCCGCCGCCTGACCGAGCTGGCCGATGGCGCCTTCAGCGTGATCCCGTTGCACCAGGCCTGGCAGCCGCTGCGCGCCGACGAATGCCTGGCGCTCGGCGTTCCGGCAGCGAGCGAGGGATGGGTACGCGAGGTCTACCTGTGCGGGCATGAGCAACCCTGGGTCTTCGCCCGCAGCGTCGCCCCCCGCGCCCAGCTGGAAGCCGCCGGACTGGACCTGCAAAGCCTGGGCAATCGCTCCCTCGGCGAGCTGCTGTTCAGCGACCCCGCCTTCGCCCGCGGGCAACTCGAAGCCTGCCATTACCCGCCGCAATGGCTGCCACAGGCGCAGCGTGTCGACGGTCTCTGGGCACGGCGCTCGTGCTTCCGCCAGAATCGACTCGGCGTGCTGGTCGCCGAGGTGTTCCTGCCCGCGCTGTGGCAGGCCGCCGCCGTCACGCCCTGAGCGAACCGCTGCATGTCCCCCTTCGCCAAGGAGAGCCGCTGATGTATTCGAAGTTGCTGCAATCGTGCAATCGCCTGCACCCGCGTGCCTGGGATTTCATCCAGCTGATGCGTCTGGACCGGCCCATCGGCACTTACCTGCTGCTCTGGCCGACGCTGTGGGCGCTGTGGATCGCCGCCGAAGGCGTGCCGAGTGCGAAGAACCTGTTCATTTTCATCACCGGCGTGATCCTCATGCGCGCCGCCGGCTGCGTGGTCAACGACTTCGCCGACCGCAAATTCGACGGTCATGTGCAACGCACCCAGACGCGCCCCATGGCCACCGGCAAGATCAGCTCGCGCGAGGCCTGGACGCTGTTCGCCATCCTGGTGGGGCTGAGTTTCGGCCTGGTGCTGCTGACCAACGCGACCACCGTCTACCTGTCCTTCGGCGCGCTGACGCTGGCTGCCTGCTACCCGTTCATGAAGCGCTACACCTTCTACCCGCAGGTGGTGCTCGGCGCGGCCTTCTCCTGGGGCATGCCGATGGCCTTCACCGCCGAGACCGGCAGTCTGCCGCCGGAAGCCTGGTTGCTGTTCATCGCCAACCTGCTGTGGACGGTGGCCTACGACACCTACTACGCCATGGCCGATCGCGAGGACGACCTGAAGATCGGCATCAAGTCCACCGCCATCCTCTTCGGCGAAGCCGACCGCATCATCATCGTCACCCTGCAGGGCCTGGCGCTGTTCTGCCTGATCCTCGCCGGGGTGCGCTTCGAGCTCGGTCAGTGGTTTCACCTGGGGCTAGTGGTCGCCGCTGGCTGCTTCGCCTGGGAGTACTGGAAGACCGCCTCGCGCAAGCCGCAGGCCTGCTTCAAGGCGTTCCTGCACAATCACTGGGCGGGGCTGGCGATTCTCGCGGGTATCGTGCTGGATTACGCGGCGAAAGCTTGAGCAAAACGCCAGCATTGAGGGCGATCGCTCTTGCACGGGTTGCCGTCTGTCTGTCACATGCCTGCAATAATTCCGTTATCTAATGCCGGACGACAAGAACGGACCCGAGGCTTGACCATGAATGGCAAGAGCATACTGATCGTCGATGACGAGGCGCCGATCCGGGAGATGATCGTCGTCGCCCTGGAAATGGCCGGCTACGATTGCCTCGAAGCGGAAAACACCCAGCAGGCCCACGCCCTGATCATCGATCGCAAGCCCGACCTGATCCTGCTCGACTGGATGCTGCCCGGCACTTCGGGTATCGAACTGGCCCGCCGGCTCAAGCGCGACGAGCTGACCGCCGACACGCCGATCATCATGCTCACCGCCAAGGGTGAAGAGGACAACAAGATCCAGGGCCTGGAAGTCGGCGCCGACGACTACATCACCAAGCCGTTCTCCCCGCGCGAACTGGTGGCCCGGCTGAAGGCCGTGCTGCGCCGCGCTGCGCCGGTAGACAGCGAGTCGCCGATCGAAATCGGCGGCCTGTTGCTCGATCCGGTCAGTCACCGCGTCACCATCGACGGCAAACCGGCCGAAATGGGCCCCACCGAATACCGTTTGCTGCAGTTCTTCATGACCCACCAGGAACGCGCCTACACCCGCAGCCAACTGCTCGATCAGGTCTGGGGCGGCAATGTCTATGTCGAGGAGCGCACCGTCGACGTGCACATCCGTCGCCTGCGCAAGGCGCTCGGCGAGGCCTACGAGAACCTGGTGCAGACGGTGCGCGGCACCGGCTATCGTTTCTCCAGCAAGAGCTGAGTGCGCCGGGTAACCATGCGTTCCGGCCCACACACCATTATCGCCACCAGCGGGGAGTGCATCGGTTGAATCAGGACTGGCAAGGAGCCCTCGTGCGTCGCCTGCTGCTTCTGCTGGGCGGCTGCCTGCTGCTCGGCCTGATCACCGGCGAGTACGCCTGGGCACTGGTCATCGGCCTGAGCGGCTACCTGGCCTGGACGCTGCGCCAGCTGTTGCGCCTGCAGCGCTGGCTGCGGCGCAGCGACCCCGATGAACCGCCGCCGGATTCGGCCGGGATCTGGGGTGACGTGTTCGACAACCTCTACCAATTGCAGCGCCGCGACCTGCGCCTGCGCGGCCAGCTGCAGAGCATCATCGATCGGGTGCAGGGCTCGACCGCAGCGCTGAAGGACGCGGTCATCATGCTCGACAGCGACGGCAACCTGGAGTGGTGGAACGTCGCCGCCAACCGGCTGCTGGGCCTGAAGAAACCGCAGGACTCCGGCCATCCCATCACCAATCTGGTGCGTCATCCGGCGTTCAAGGAGTACTTCGACAGCGGCAGCTACGATCAGCCCCTCGAACTGGCCTCGCCGGTGGATGACCGCATCCGCCTGCAGTTCAACATCACCCGTTACGGCAACCGCGAGCACCTGTTGCTGGTCCGTGATGTCACCCGGCTGCATCAGCTGGAGCAGATGCGCAAGGACTTCGTCGCCAATGTCTCGCACGAGCTGCGCACGCCCCTGACGGTTATCGCCGGCTACCTGGAAACCATGCTCGAGAGCGCCGAGGCGGTGAGTCCGCGCTGGCTGCGCGCGCTGCAGCAGATGAACCAGCAGGCGGGCCGCATGCAGCACCTGCTCAACGACCTGCTGTTGCTTGCACGCCTGGAAGCCAGCAGCCGGCCCGCCGACAGCCAGCCGGTGGCGGTGGGGCTGCTGTTGCAGTCGATCGTCAGCGACGCGCGGGCGCTGTCGGGTGCGCGCGGCCACCTGATCAGCCTGGACGCAGCCCCGGAGCTGCAGCTCAAAGGTAGCGAGACCGAACTGCGCAGTGCCTTCTCCAACCTGGTATTCAACGCCGTGAAATATACGCCCGACGGCGGCACCATTCATGTTCGCTGGTGGAGCGACGAGGCCGGCGCGCACCTGAGCGTCGAGGACAGCGGTATCGGCATCGAGCAAAAGCACCTGCCGCGCCTGACCGAACGCTTCTACCGCGTCGATTCCAGTCGCGCCAGCAGCACCGGCGGAACGGGCCTGGGCCTGGCCATCGTCAAGCACGTGCTGCTGCGCCATCAGGGCCGTCTGGACATCACCAGCGCGCCGGGCCGGGGCAGCTGCTTTTCCTGCCACTTCCCCACCGCCCAGGTGCGCGGACGCTGACCGACCAGCCGACGGCGAGGCGGGAATTTCCCGCTTCGTCGCTTGAAAAGCCGCTGCGCCGCCGCCATCCTGTCGCGATCATTGGCCACCCGACCCCTTCATGGACCCTTCCCCTAGTTACGCCGCATCTTCCTATTTCGCCGACTTCGGCCTGATTCTCTTCGCCCTGTTCCTGGTGCTGCTCAACGGTTTCTTCGTCGCCGCCGAGTTCGCCATGGTCAAGCTGCGCGCCACCAAGGTGGAAGCCATTGCCAGCCGTCACGGCTGGCGCGGACACATCCTGCGCACCGTGCACCAGCAACTGGACGCCTATCTCTCGGCCTGCCAGCTGGGCATCACCCTGGCCTCGCTGGGGCTTGGCTGGGTCGGCGAGCCGGCCTTCGCCCACCTGCTCGAACCCGTGCTGGCCAGCTTCGGCATCCAGTCGCCGGCACTGGTGCACGGCATCGCCTTCTTCACGGCGTTCTTCATCATTTCCTACCTGCACATCGTCATCGGCGAGCTGGCGCCCAAGTCCTGGGCGATCCGCAAGCCCGAGCTGCTGTCGCTATGGACGGCCGTGCCGCTGTACCTGTTCTACTGGCTGATGTACCCGGCAATCTATCTGCTCAACGCCAGCGCCAATGCCATCCTGCGCATCGCCGGCCAAGGCGAGCCGGGCATGCACCACGACCATCACTACAGCCGCGAAGAGCTCAAGCTGATCCTGCACTCCAACCGCGCCCGCGACCCCGGCAACCAGCAGATCCAGGTCCTGGCCTCGGCGGTGGAGCTGAGCGAGCTGGAGGTGGTCGACTGGGCCAACTCTCGCGAGGACCTGCTGCAGCTCGACCACGACGCACCGCTGGCCGAGATCCTCGAGATCATTCGCCGCCACAAATACAGTCGTTACCCGGTCTACGATAGCGAGCAGGGTGACTATGTCGGCCTGCTGCACATCAAGGACCTGCTGCTGGCACTGGCGGCCGACGAACGCCTGGCCGAGCACTTCTGCCTGGACGAGCTGCTGCGCCCACTGGAGCGGGTATCCAAGCACATGCCGCTGGCCAGCCTGCTGGAGCAGTTCCGCCAGGGCGGCGCGCATTTCGTGCTGGTCGAGGAAGGCGACCACAAGGTGATCGGCTTCCTGACCATGGAAGACGTACTGGAAGTGCTGGTCGGCGATATCCAGGACGAGCACCGCAAGACCGAGCGCGGCGTGCTCGCCTACCAGCCCGGCAAGCTGCTGGTGCGCGGCGACACCCCTTTATTCAAGCTGGAACGCCTGCTTGACATCGACCTCGACCACATCGAGGCCGAGACCCTGGCAGGGCTGGTCTACGAAACGCTCAAGCGCGTTCCCGACGAGGACGAAGTGCTGCAGGTCGAAGGCCTGCAGATCGTCATCAAGAAGATGCGCGGGCCGAAGATAGTGCTGGCCAAGGTGCTCAAGCAGGCCTGAGCCGGGCAATCGACCTGGGCGCCGGAGGTGCCTCGGCGGCTATGCCGGCGGCAGCACGCCTCACTCACCGCCGACTGCGAAGTTCGGCAGGCTGTTGACCGGCTGGGAGAAGTCGAACGGGATCGATTCGATTGCCAGCCCGACGTTGCGCTGTACCACGAAGTGCAGGTGCGGGCCGGTGCTGTTGCCGGTGTTGCCGGAACGCGCAATGCGGGTGCCGGTTTCCACCCGCTGGCCTTCGCGCACGGCCACCGAGCCTTTCATCAGGTGCAGATAGACACCCATGGTGCCGTCGTCATGCATGATGCGCACGAAGTTGCCGGCCGGGTTGTTGCCGCGGCCGCTCTGCTGGTTCTCGATCTTCACCACCATGCCGCCACGCGCAGCGACGATGGGTGTGCCCTCAGGCATGGCGATGTCGACCGCGTAACGCCCCTTGGGGGTGAAATGGCTGTACTGACCGTTGGCACCCTGGGTCAGGCGGAACGGACCGCCGCGCCAGGGCAGCGGATACTTGTAGGGCTTGGGTAACAGGCGCGGATCGCCCAGAGCATGGCGAAGCTTGGGCGTGTACCTGAGCGGCTTGCTGGCATCGCGCGGGGCCAGGGTGGCCAGGCGAATCTGGCTGCGCGGCGGTAATACCCAGCGGATCGGCTTGGCCGGTGCGCCGACGGCGTTCTCGACGTTGTCCAGCTTGAGTTCGATATCCACCGGCGCGAACAGGTCGTTGCGCACAAGCAGGGTCTCGCCCGCCGCGTGCTTGCGGGTTTCCAGTTTCACCTGGGTATCGAGCTTTTCCACCATGCGGTCGCTGAAGACGAAGACCTGCGCACCAGGCGCGGCCTGGTCGCTGTAGGTCACGACCCCATTGGCGTCGGTGTATTTGTAGATGGTCAGGGCCAGCGCCGGCGTAGCCAGCAGCGGCAGCCCGAGCAACAAGAGAATGCGCCCCAGCATAACGGCAGTTTCTAGTGGTTATAGTGTTGGAGCGGGAACTCTAGCAGCGGCGAGTGGCCTGTGCGAGCCACCGACCGTCGGGGTGTGATGGCGGTCAGTTTGTCTGCGCGACCAGGCGCCGAACGGTCGCCTGGCTGGGGGGTGAATCAGGCGCCGGGGACGAAGTGCCGCTGCGCCGTGCCGCGAGCGATCAGCCGCGACAGGTAGTCGAGTTTCTGCGGGTCGCGGTCGACGAAGCGGAACGACAACTGCAACCAGTCGCTGTCCGGCTTCGGCTCGAACGCCGCAACGGCGTGTAGATAACCGTTTAGGCGAGCGATCTCGCCGCCCTCACCCTGTTCCAGATCGAGCACGGCACTTTCCAGCACCTGCGGCAGCTGTTCGCCGCGTTTGACTACCAGCAGTGCCTCTTTGAGGCTCAGCGCCTTGATCACGCAGGCGACACTGCCATTGGCCAGTCGTAGCTGGCCCTGCCCACGCCCGGAAGCCGGTGCGGCGGGGGCACTGCGCGGCACTGGCGCTGCGGGCTGCACCAGAGGCGCGGGGTTTGCCTCCGCAGTCGGAGTCGGTGGCGCGGCGGGCCGCACCACCTCGGCCTTGCCACCGGTCAGCGCAGTCAGCGAGTCGTTGGCGACGCCAGTGGACAGGATTCGTGTCGGTGCGCTGGCAGCCAGGGCATCCAGCTTGCCGGCACGCCCGAGGGCCTTGCGCACCTTGCTGGTCAGCTGTTCGTTGGAAAAGGGTTTGCCGATGAAGTCCGAAACGCCGGCCTGAATGGCCTGCACAACGTTCTCCTTGTCGCCGCGGCTGGTCACCATGATGAACGGCGTGGTCTTCAGCGAATCCTGCGCACGGCACCAGCTCAGCAGCTCCAGACCGGACATCTCCGGCATTTCCCAATCGCAGAGAATCAGGTCGAAACGCTCGCGGCTGAGCATCTGCTGAGCCTTGCGTCCGTTTACCGCGTCCTCGGTGCGAATACCGGGAAAGTGGCTGCGAAGCGCCTTCTTCACCAGATCGCGGATAAAGGGTGCGTCATCCACTACCAGCACACTGACCTTGCTCATCCATCTCTCCTGCGCGAATGCCGGCAAGCATAGCCGCCTGGCGGGGTCGACAAAAGCGCTAGAGGCCATGAGCTGTGAAGTTGTTGCGCCCGATCAAGCCGGCGCAGCGCTCCACGAGGGGACAGCCGGTTGCCGGCGCGGCATACTGGCCGCTTTCGCCAGCTTCGCGAGGCCGTCATGGTTCAGCACATTCTCGTCGCCCACGATCTCAGCCCGGACGCCGACCTGGCACTGCAGCGGGGCGTGCAACTGGCGCGACAGAGCGGCGCGCGGATCAGCCTGCTGCACGTGCTCGATGAACGCGACCCAGGCTGCGATGAACAGGCGGCCCGCGCCCTGCTCGGGAGCCGCCTGCAACAGAACGGGCTGCGCGATGTTGAACCCTGGCTGCGCCGTGGCCACCCCGCCGAAGAGATCCTGACCCAGGCCCAGGGGCTGGAAGCGGACCTGCTGGTGCTGGGACGACACCACCGCGAATCGGCCCAGGGCTTCATCGGCACGACCCTGGAACGCGTCCTGCTCGACGCTCCGGCACCGCTGCTACTGGCTACTATCCCCGGCGACATCGCCTACAAGCGAGCGGTGGCCACGCTGGATTTCTCCCGCTGCGCCACCCGCGCCATGCACTGCGCCTGGGAGTTGCTGGGCGAAGGTGCCGAGCTGCACGCCCTGCATATCGACGAGATGGCCGAAGTACACGGCCCCGATTACGAAGGTCTATCGCTGCAGCAGGAGCTGTTCGACCAGCTGATCGAAGATATCCAGCCGCAGCTGCCGGATACCGGCGCGTTGCTGAGCTACAGCCTGCATCAGGGCGAGCGCAACAATTGCATGGACGCGGCGCTGCGCGACCTGCAACCGCAGCTGCTGGCCCTTGGCAGTCACAGCCGCGGCGAGCTGAGCAGTGCATTGCTCGGCAGCCTCGCCCGGCAGTTCATCGACAACCCGCCCTGCGACATCCTCATCGCGCGCTGAGGCGCGTCCTTACCCGCCTGCGCTCGATGGCGCAGGCACTGCATTGCCGCTCGACATACCACCGCCAGGTTGCGTCCCTGCAAACCCCTGCTACGTTTAGAGCCAGAACAACAATAAGAAGAAGACGCCCATGTGCCTCGCTTCGACTCGTTTCTGGTCCCGCTGTCCAGCTCCCATCTCTACGACTTTCCACGACGACGTGGTGCCCCGCACACGCCTGCGCTCGCCGTGCGCGCGTCAATGCCAGGCCGCGGCATTCAGCCAAGCGGCGACCCACGGTGTTACGCGCCTGACCGCCTGCCCAGCTTTCCCCTAACCCGCCCATACGGACCGCTTCGCATGGGGCGAGCCCGTATGCCGAGCAAACAGTGCAAGGAGATACGCATGAAGCTTTCAGCAATCGCAGCGGCAACCCTGACGGCAGTGGCCGCCGTACCCGCCTCGGCCGAGATTTCCGACGGCAAGGTAAAGATCGGCATCCTCAACGACCAGTCCGGCGTGTATGCCGATTTCGGCGGCAAGTGGTCGTTCGAGGCGGCGAAGATGGCTGCCGAGGACTTCGGCGGCAAAGTCCTCGACGCCCCCATCGAGATCGTCACCGCCGACCACCAGAACAAGCCGGACATCGCCTCCAACATCTCGCGGCAGTGGTACGACCGCGAGCAGGTCGACTCGATCATGGAGCTGACCACCTCCTCGGTGGCGCTGGCGGTACAGGGCATTTCCAAGAGCAAGAAGAAGATCAATCTGGTCACCGGCGCCGCCACCACCGAACTGACCGGCAAGCAGTGCTCGCCCTATGGCTTCCACTGGGCCTACGACACCCACGCGCTGGCGGTCGGCACCGGCGGCGCGCTGGTCTCCCAGGGCGGCGACAGCTGGTATTTCCTCACCGCCGACTACGCCTTCGGCTACTCGCTGGAGGAACAGACCTCCAAGTTCGTCAAATCCAAGGGTGGCGAGGTCAAGGGCGCGGTGCGCCACCCGCTGGCGAGCACCGATTACTCCTCGTTCCTCCTGCAGGCGCAATCCTCCGGGGCCAAGGTCATCGGCCTCGCCAACGCGGGTCTGGACACCGCCAACAGCATCAAGCAGGCGGCCGAGTTCGGCATCGTCGCCGGCGGTCAGCGCCTCGCCGCGCTGCTCTTCACCCTCGCCGAAGTGCACGGCCTGGGCCTGGACGCCGCCCAGGGCCTGACCCTGACCGAGAGCTTCTACTGGGACCGCGACGACAAGTCCCGCGAATTCGGCGAGCGTTTCTTCAAGCGCACCGGGCGCATGCCGAACATGGTCCACGCCGGCACCTATTCCGGCGTCATGCAGTACCTCAAGGCGATCGAAAAGGCCGGCACCGACGCCACCGAGCCGGTGGCCAAGGCGATGCACGAGCTGCCGGTGGACGACGTCTTCGCGCGCAACGCCAAGGTCGGCGCCAACGGCCGGCTGATCAGCGACGTCTACCTGATGGAAGTGAAGAAACCCGAGGAGAGCTCGCGGCCTTGGGACTACTACAAGGTACTGGCCACCGTGCCGGGCGATGAGGCCTACATCAAGCCGGCCGACAGCGGCTGCGAACTGGTCGGGCAATGAGCATGGCCGCCGTTCAGCCCAGCGCGGCTGGCGACGCCGGACGGGATACGCCCGTGATGCTCTCGGCGCGCTGCCTGCGCAAGGAGTTCGGCGGCTTCGTCGCGGTCAACAACGTCGATCTGGACGTGCACCATGCCCGGGTACACGCCCTGATCGGCCCCAACGGTGCGGGCAAGACCACGGTGTTCAACCTGCTGACCAAGTTCCTGCAGCCCACCGCCGGGAGCATCCGCCTGCTCGACCATGACATCACCCGTACCGACCCGGCCAAGGTGGCGCGCATGGGGCTGGTTCGCTCGTTCCAGATCTCGGCGGTGTTCCCGCACCTCTCGGTGCTGGACAACGTGCGCGTCGCCCTGCAGCGCCCGGGCGGGCTGGCCTCCCAGTTCTGGCTGCCGATGCGTTCGCTGAACCGGCTGAACGAACGTGCCATGCAGCTGATCGAGTCCGTCGGCCTGGCCGACAAGCGCCACGAACCGGCCGCCGATCTCTCGTACGGGCGCAAGCGCGTGCTGGAAATCGCCACCACCCTGGCCTTGGAGCCCAAGGTGCTGCTGCTCGACGAACCCATGGCCGGCATGGGCCATGAAGACGTGCACGTGGTGGCCGAGATCATTCGCGAAGTGGCTACCCAGCGTGCGGTGCTGATGGTCGAGCACAACCTCAAGGTGGTGGCCGACCTCTGCCATCAGGTGACCGTGCTGCAGCGCGGCGAAATCCTCACCTCCGGCGACTACCGCACGGTCAGCCAGGACGAGCGCGTGCGCGTGGCCTACATGGGGACCGACGATGACTGAACCGCTGCTCAGCGTGCGCGAGCTGAATGCCTGGTATGGCGAAAGCCATGCCCTGCACGGCATCGACCTGGACGTCCATGCGGGCGAGACGGTGACCCTGCTCGGCCGCAACGGGGTGGGCAAGACCACCGCGCTGCGCGCCATCGTCGGCATCATCCGCAAGCGCAGCGGGACGATCCGCTTCGACGGCAAGGACATGCTGCGCGTGCCACTGCACCGCACTGCCCGCCACGGAATCGGCTACGTGCCGGAGGAGCGCGGCATCTTCTCCACGCTTACCGTCGAGGAGAACCTCACCCTGCCGCCTGTGATCGCCAAGGGCGGCATGAGCCTGGCGGAGATCTACCAGCTGTTTCCCAACCTCGAGGAACGCCGCAAGAGCCCGGGCACCAAGCTCTCCGGCGGCGAGCAGCAGATGCTCGCCATGGCGCGCATCCTGCGCACCGGCGCCCGACTGCTACTCCTCGACGAGCCCACCGAAGGCCTGGCGCCGGTGATCATCCAGCGTATCGGCGAGGTGCTGCAGACGCTCAAGCAGCGCGGCATGACCATCCTGCTGGTGGAGCAGAACTTCCGCTTCGCCAGCAAGGTGGCCGACCGCTTCTACGTGGTGGACCACGGCCAGGTCATCGACACCTTCGATGTTGCCGATCTGCCTGGCCGCATGAGCATGCTCAACGAAGCCCTGGGGGTCTGATGACAACGATTTTCGATGTGCCGATCCAGGCGTTTCTCGGCCAGCTCCTGATCGGCCTGATCAATGGCTCGTTCTACGCCATGCTCAGCCTGGGCCTGGCGATCATCTTCGGCATGCTGAAGATCATCAACTTCGCCCACGGTGCGCAGTACATGATCGGCGCCTTCGCCGGCTACCTGCTGCTGGCCACCCTGGGCATCGGCTACTGGCCGGCGCTGATCCTTGCGCCGATCGTCGTCGGCCTGTGCAGCGCGGTGATCGAGCGCCTGGCGCTTTCGCGGCTGTACAACCTCGACCACCTCTACAGCCTGCTCTTCACCTTCGGCCTGGCGCTCGCCCTGGAGGGCGCCTTCCGCTACTTCTACGGCTCCTCCGGGCAACCCTATGCGGTGCCCAAGGAGCTGGCTGGCGGCTACAACCTGGGCTTCATGTTCCTGCCCAAGTACCGCGCCTGGGTGGTGCTGGCCTCGCTGGTGATCTGCATCGCCAGCTGGCTGCTGATCGAGAAGACCAAGCTCGGCGCCTACCTGCGCGCCGCCACCGAGAACCCGACCCTGGTGCGCACCTTCGGCATCAACGTGCCGCTGCTGCTGACCTTCACCTACGGCATGGGCGCCGCGCTGGCTGGGTTGGCCGGCATGCTCGCCGCGCCGATCTACCAAGTCAGCCCGCTGATGGGCTCGAACCTGATCATCGTGGTGTTCGCCGTGGTGGTGGTCGGCGGCATGGGCTCGATTCTCGGCGCCATCATCACCGGCTACATGCTGGGCATTCTCGAGGGGCTGACCAAGGTGTTCTATCCGGAAGCTTCCAACATCGTGATCTTCGTGATCATGGCGATCGTGCTGCTGGTGCGCCCGGCCGGCCTGATGGGGAGGGACGCCTGATGAACAGCCAGGTGAACGTCACGCCGACCACCAAACGCCCGCTGCTGCGCCTGGAGACCGTACTGATCCTGATCGGCGTGGTCGCGCTGGCACTGGCACCGTTCTACTTCTACCCGATCTTCCTGATGAAGGTGCTGTGCTTCGCCCTCTTCGCCTGCGCCTTCAACCTGCTGCTCGGCTACACCGGCATCCTCTCCTTCGGCCATGCGGCCTTCTTCGGCGGCGCGGCGTATTTCACCGCCCACGCGGTCAAGGAATGGGGATTGCCGCCCGAGCTGGGCATTCTCGTCGGCGTTGCCGGCGCGGCGTTTCTCGGGCTGATCATCGGCTTTCTGGCGATCCGCCGACAGGGTATCTACTCGACGATGATCACCCTGGCGCTGTCGCAGATGTTCTTTTTCTTCTGCCTGCAGGCACCCTTCACCCATGGTGAGGACGGCATTCAGAACATTCCGCGCGGGCACCTGTTCGGCTTTATCGATCTGCAGGAGCCGCTGTACATGTACTTCTTCGTGCTGTCGGTGTTCCTGGCCGGGATGCTGCTGATCTGGCGCGTGATCAACTCGCCGTACGGCATGATCCTGCGCTCGATCCGCGAGAACGAGAACCGCGCCATTTCCCTGGGCTATTCGGTGTCGCGCTACAAGCTCGGCGCCTTCGTCATGTCCGCCGCCTTGGCCGGACTGGCCGGCGGGTTGAAGGCGCTGGTGTTCCAGTTCGCCACGCTGACCGACGTCAGCTGGCAGATGTCCGGCGAGGTGGTGCTGATGACCCTGCTCGGCGGCATCGGTACGCTGGTCGGGCCGATCTTCGGCGCCGCACTGGTGACCAGCCTGGGCAACTACTTCGCCACCTCGGAGCTGCCGGTAACGCTGGTCACCGGAATCATCTTCATGGTCTGCGTACTGGTGTTCCGCCGCGGGATGATCGGCGAACTCTATGCCTCGCGGCTGGGCAAGAAGCTGTAGCGGCGCGCCGACGACTAGGGCCGCCAGGCGCAGCCCGGAGGCGACTCAGCCGTTCGCTTCGAGCAGGTCATGCAGTTCGACGAACTGCTGGCTCAGCTTGTGCCGCGGGTCCAGGTAGACCAGCGGCATGCAGGCCTGATGCGACTCGCGCATCTTTACCGAACTCATCAGGTTGACCGGCAGCACCGGCAGTCCTTCGCTCAGCAGCTCGTCGATCATCTGCTGCGGCAGCGCGGCCCGCGGCTGGAACTGATTGACCACGATGCCCTCGACCTCAAGCGTTTCGTTATGGTCGTCCTTCATGTCTTCGATCTCGTCCAGCAGGCTGTACAGCGCCTGACGGGAAAAGCTGTCGCAGTCGAAGGGGATCAGGCAGCGGTCGGCAGCGATCAGTGCCGACACGGTGTAGAAGTTCAGCGCCGGCGGTGTGTCGAGGTAGATGCGGTCGTAATCCTCGGCAAGGCCGTCGAGCAATTTTCGCAGTTTGTTGATCTTGTGCTTGGCCTCCAGCTTGGGCTGCAGGTCGGCCAGCTCGGCCGTGGCGCTGATCAGGTGCAGGTTGTCGAAGGCCGTTTCGAGGATCGGCGGGCGCGCCTTCTTGCCAGCCGTGCCGCCAGCGAGGATCTGTTTGAAGAAGTCCGCGATTCCGGTGGGAATGTCATCGCCGGTCAGCCCGGTCAGGTAGTGCGTGGAGTTGGCCTGGGCGTCCAGGTCCACCAGCAGTGTGCGGTAGCCCTGCGATGCGCTGACCGCAGCCAGATTGCAGGCGATGCTCGACTTGCCGACACCGCCCTTCTGATTGAACACGACCCTGCGCATGACCTGACTCCAATAATCCCTGAGCGGTCGAGTCTATACGGCAAATGTGGCAGTCGGGTTATCCGCAACGGCAAACCCGACCAAAGTCAGACCGCGACGGGCGCCTTGATGTGCGGGTGCGCCTCGTAGCCGACCAGCTCGAAGTCCTCGAAGCGGAAGGCGAACAGGTCCTTCACCTCCGGATTGAGCTTCATGGTCGGCAGCGGCAGCGGCTCACGGGTCAGCTGCAGGTCGGCCTGCTCCAGGTGATTGGCGTACAGATGGCAGTCGCCGCCGCTCCAGATGAACTCGCCCGGTTGCAGGTCGCAGACCTGCGCCACCATCAGCGTCAGCAGCGCGTAGCTGGCGATGTTGAATGGCACCCCGAGGAAGATATCCGCCGAGCGCTGGTACAGCTGGCAGCTGAGCTTGCCGTCGGCGACGTAGAACTGGAACAGCGCGTGGCACGGCGGCAGCGCCATCTGCTCGACCAGCGCCGGGTTCCAGGCCGAAACGATCAGCCGGCGCGAATCCGGGTTCTTGCGAATCATCGCCAGCAGGTTCGAAATCTGGTCGATGGATTCACCATTCGGCGCCGGCCAGGAGCGCCACTGGTAGCCATAGACAGGACCCAGCTCGCCGTTCTCGTCGGCCCATTCGTCCCAGATCGAGACACCGTTTTCCTTCAGGTAGCGGATATTGGTGTCGCCCTGAAGGAACCACAGCAGCTCGTGGATGATGGACTTGAGGTGGCACTTCTTGGTGGTCACCAGCGGGAAGCCTTCGGCCAGGTCGAAGCGCATCTGATGGCCGAACACGCTGTAGGTGCCGGTGCCGGTACGGTCGCTCTTGAAGGTGCCGTGTTCGCGCACGTGGCGCATCAGGTCGAGGTACTGTTTCATCGATTGACTCGAAGCAGGCGCCGAAGCGCGGTGAAAAGGCTGCGCGAATAGTAAAAGGCCTGCACCCCGCTTGTCGCCCTCATGGCGACAGGCAGGGCAACGGAGTCAGGCTGGCGCCCGGCCGGCGTCGCGGCGATAGGCCCAGGCGATCATCCCGGCACCGAGCAGCACCATTGGCACGCAGAGCAGCTGGCCCATGGTCAGCCAGCCGAACGCCAGGTAGCCCAGCTGCGCATCCGGCACGCGGACGAACTCGACGATGAAGCGGAAGACGCCGTAGCACACCGCGAAGAGTCCGGACACCGCCATGGTTGGCCGCGGCTTGCGCGAATAGAACCAGAGGATCAGGAACAGCGCGACGCCCTCCAGGGCGAACTGATAGAGCTGCGACGGGTGCCGCGCCAGCTGCTGCGGGTCGGTCGGGAAGACCATCGCCCAAGGCACATCGGTAGCCTTGCCCCACAGCTCGGCATTGATGAAGTTGCCGATGCGTCCGGCGCCAAGGCCAATCGGCACGAACGGCGCGATGAAGTCCATCAGCTCGAAGAAGCTCTTGCCGTTGCGCCGGGCGAACATCCAGCTGCACAGCAGTACGCCGATCAAGCCGCCATGGAAGGACATGCCGCCCTTCCACACCTGCAGAATCAGACTCGGCTGGTTGATATAGGCGGCCAGATCGTAGAACAGCACATACCCCAGACGGCCCCCGACGATCACCCCCATGGCGACCCAGAACACCAGGTCGGAGAGCTTGTCCTTCGGCCATTCCGGTGCGAAGCGCTGCACCCGCAGCGAAGCCAGCCACCAGGCGCCGCCGATGCCGATCAGGTACATCAGGCCGTACCAGTGAATCTGCAAGGGGCCGATGGCGATGGCCACCGGATCGATCTGCGGATAGGGCAGCATCCGTTACTCCTCAAACCAGAAAATTGATGCCAACGCTCAGCAGCAGCAGAGCGAACAGCCGTTTCAGAACCTTGGCCGACAGGCGATGCGCCAGCTTCGCACCCAGTCTGGCGAAAAACATGCTGGTTGCCGCGATGCCGAGCATGGCCGGCAGGTAGACGAAGCCCAGGCTCCACTGCGGAAGGTGCGCCTCGTGCCAGCCCACAGCCATGAAACTCAAGGCCCCGGCGACGGCAATCGGCAGCCCGCAGGCCGCGGAAGTCGCCACCGCCTGCTGCATCGGCACGCTGCGCCAGGTCAGGTACGGCACCGATAAAGAGCCGCCACCAATGCCGAAGATTGCCGAAGCCCAGCCGATCACCACGCCCACCAGCGACAGCTCCGGTCGTCCCGGCACCTGGCCGGTGGCCTTGGGACGCAGGTCGAACCCCATCTGCACCGCCATCGCCAAGGCGAACACACCGATGATCTTCTGCAGCATCGGCCCCTGGATCGCCGCCGCGGTCAGGCTGCCCAGCGCCGCGCCGAGCAGGATGCCGAAGGTCATCCAGAGCACCATCGACCAGCGCACCGCGCCCAGGCGATGGTGGGTGAGAATCGAATTGACCGAGGTGAAGACGATGGTCGCCAGCGAGGTTCCGACCGCCAGGTGCGTGAGAATGTCCTGGGAAAAACCCTGCGCACTGAAGCTGAACACCAGCACCGGCACGATGATCAGCCCGCCACCCACGCCGAACAGACCGGCCAGCACCCCGGCGAAGCCGCCCAGCAGCAGATAAAGCAGAAACTCCATGCGCCCCGTCCCGGCGAAACAAACCGGCATGGTAGCGAAAATGTCCGGCCGGCGCTTGCCCGCCGACGCGCTGACGCCGGCTGCCCATGGCCCTTTCGGCCGCCGCGCCTGTACCCTTGCAGGTCTGCAACCGCGAAGGTGTCCCATGTGCCTGATCGTTTTCGCCTGGCGCCCCGACCACGCCCAGCCGCTGGTGGTGGCCGCCAACCGCGACGAATTCCACGCCCGCCCGAGCCTGCCGCTGGGCTGCTGGGAAGACGCACCCTGGATCATCGGCGGACGTGACCTGCAAGCTGGCGGCACCTGGATGGGCGTCACCGCCCGCGGCCGCTTCGCAGCGCTGACCAATATCCGCGCGCCCGGCCAGGCGATCGGCCCACGTTCGCGCGGCGAGCTGCCGGAACAGTACCTGCGCGGAAACTTGCCGCCAGCCGACTACCTGGCCGAACTGGCCGAGCGCCGCGGCGACTACGCCGGATTCAACCTGCTGGTCGGCGATCGGCAGACGCTGTGGCATCTGAATTCCCATGATGGTCAGCCACAGGCGTTGCAGGCCGGCGTCTACGGTCTGTCCAACGCCGGGCTGGATACGCCCTGGCCCAAGCTCAGAAAGGCCCGTGCGGCACTGGCCGACGCCCTCGATCAACCGGAGCCGGAGCGCCTGCTGGCACTGCTCGCCGATGCTGAGCCGGCCGCCGAGCATGAGCTGCCACAGACCGGGGTGCCGCTGGAATGGGAACGGCGGCTGTCGAGCGTCTTCATCGCCAGCGCCGAATACGGCACCCGTGCCAGCACCGCGCTGATTCGCCACGCCGACGGCTCGCTGGATATCGTGGAGCGGAGTTTCGGCCCGGACGGCCCGTTAGACGAGGTGCGCTACCGCCAGCCGCCGCGCGACTGACGGCGGTCAGACCGCGGCAGAGGGGTTGATCAGTTTGCTCAGCCCGAGGTTACGCAAGGTCAGCTGGATCGTGCTCTGGATGACCTGCGGGCTGTCCAGCAACATGACGCGCGCCAGCAGTTGCTGAGCGGTGTCCATGCTGACCTGGCGCAGCAGCCACTTGACCTTGGGCAGGTTGGTGGCGTTCATCGACAGGCTGTCGAAGCCCATCGCCAGCAGCAGCATGGCCGCCGCAGGATCGCCGGCCATCTCGCCACAGATGCTCACCGGCTTGCCCTCGCCATGGGCTTCCTTGACCACCCGCTGCAGCGCTTCGAGCACTGCAGGATGCAGGTAGTCGTAGAGGTCGGCGACTCGCGGGTTGTTGCGGTCCACCGCCAGCAGGTACTGGGTCAGGTCATTGGAGCCAACCGAGATGAAGTCCACCATGCGCGCCAGCTCGCGCGTCAGGTAGACCGCCGCCGGCACCTCGATCATGACGCCGACCGGCGGCATGATCACGTCCAGCCCTTCGTCGCGCACCTCGCACCAGGCGCGGTGGATCAGGTGCAGCGCCTCTTCCAGCTCGCGGATGCCGGAGATCATCGGCAGCAGGATGCGCAGGTTATTCAGCCCGGCGCTGGCCTTGAGCATGGCACGAGTCTGCAGCAGGAAGATTTCGGGATGGTCGAGGGTGACGCGAATGCCGCGCCAGCCGAGGAACGGATTCTCTTCCTTGATCGGGAAGTACGGCAGGCACTTGTCGCCGCCGATATCGAGGCTACGCATGGTCACCGGTAGCGGATGGAAGGCCTCCAGCTGCTCGCGGTAGATCGCCATCTGCTCCTTCTCGCTGGGGAAGCGCTCCTTGATCATGAAAGGAACTTCGGTGCGGTACAGCCCGACGCCTTCGGCGCCACGCTCCTGGGCGCGCACCACATCGGCGAGCAGGCCGGTATTGACCCACAGCGGAATGCGGTGGCCATCGGTGGTCTCGCAGGGCAGCTCGCGCAGTACGTCGAGGCCTTCGGAGAGCTGGCGCTCCTGCTCGGCGAGCACCTCGTACTGCTCGCGCAGCACCTTGCCGGGGTTGGTGATGATCTCGCCACGGTAACCGTCGACGATCAGCTCGATGCCATCGACCTTGGAGTACGGCAGGTCGACCGCGCCCATCACCGTGGGTATGCCCATGGCGCGGGCAAGGATGGCGACGTGGGAGTTGCTCGAACCGAGCACGGACACCATGCCCACCAGCTTGCCCTCGGGCACTTCGCCGAGCATCGCTGGCGACAGTTCCTCACTGACCAGGATGGTCTTGTCGGGATAGGTCAAAGTCTGCTGGCGGGCTTCCTGCAAGTAGGAAAGCAGGCGCCGGCCGATATCCTTGACGTCCGAGGCACGCTCGCGCAGGTAGGCATCGTCCATCATCTCGAAACGCCGGACGTGCTCGGTGACCACCTGGCGCAGCGCGCCCTGGGCCCACTGGCCGGTGCGGATGACCTTGGTCACCTCGCCACCGAGGGCGGAGTCGTCGAGCATCATCAGGTAGACGTCGAACAGCGCGCGCTCTTCCTTGCGCATCTGCGTGGCGAGCTTTTCCGACAGGTTGCGCATGTCGGCGCGCACCGCTTCCAGCGCCGCCTCGAACAACGTCAGCTCGGCCTCGATGTTGTCGATGTGCTTGTCTGGCACCACGTCCAGATCGGCCGGCGGCAGCACCACCAGGGCGGTGCCCACCGCGGCGCCCGGGGCGCCGGGAATGCCGATGAAGCGAGTTTCCTGGATGCCCTTGCCCTGGCGGCCGAGGCCGCGGATCGAACCGGTGGCCTCGGCATGGGCGATAACCCCGGCGAGCTGCGCGCTCATGGTCACCAGGAAGGCTTCCTCGCCTTCATCGAACTGGCGGCGTTCCTTCTGCTGGATGACCAGTACGCCCATCACCCGCCGGTGGTGGATGATCGGCGCGCCGAGGAAGGAGGCGTAGCGTTCCTCGCCGGTCTCGGCGAAGTAGCGGTAACGCGGGTGCTCAGAGGCATGTTCGAGGTTGAGCGGCTCTTCGCGGGTGCCCACCAGGCCGACCAGGCCCTCGTTGGGCGCCATGCTGACCTTGCCGATGGCGCGCTTGTTGAGGCCTTCGGTGGCCATCAGGACGAAGCGTTCGGTTTCCGGATCGAGCAGATAGACCGAGCAGACCTGGCTGCCCATGGCCTCCCTGACTCTCAGCACGATGATGCCCAATGCCGCCTTGAGGTCCTTGGCGGCATTCACTTCCTGGACAATCTTGCGCAGCGTGCCGAGCATGCTCAGAGGCTTTCTCCCCGATTTTTCAGTCCCGCACCGGCAACCGCGGCGCGAGTTCTTTGAGTGCGCGACGATAGACTTCGCGCTTGAAGGTGACCACCTGCCCCAGCGGATACCAGTAACTGACCCAGCGCCAGCCATCGAACTCCGGCTTGCCGGTCAGGTCCATGCGCACACGCTCTTCGGCGCTGGTCAGGCGCAGCAGGAACCACTTCTGTTTCTGGCCGATGCACAGCGGTTGGCTGTGCGTACGCACCAGGCGTTGCGGCAGACGATAGCGCAACCAGCCACGGGTGCAGGCGAGGATATTCACATCCTGCTCTTCCAGGCCGATCTCTTCGTTGAGTTCGCGATACAGGGCCTCTTCCGGCGTTTCGCGGGCGTTGATGCCACCCTGCGGGAACTGCCAGGCGTCCTGATTGATCCGCCGGGCCCACAGCACCTGACCGACATCATTGGTCAGGATGATGCCGACATTAGGGCGAAAACCATCGGAATCGATCACGGCATACAACCTCGCAGACGCATGTCGCGGCATTGTTCCACAAAACTGCGACGAGCCGAAAGCGCGGCAAGGCGCCATTCGGCATGCATTTCCGGGCACGCCAGGCGGCCGGTCGAAGCTGCGTCGAGGGCGCTCTACCGTTATGCTTGGCGCTGCCCTGACTCCATCTTCGAGGAACTCATCCGTGCGCCTGGCTCTATTCGATCTCGACAACACCCTGCTGGCCGGTGACAGCGACCACGCCTGGGGCGAATACCTCTGCCAG
The DNA here is from genome assembly GCF_054483855.1 of Stutzerimonas sp. KH-1. Classification (NCBI taxonomy): domain Bacteria; kingdom Pseudomonadati; phylum Pseudomonadota; class Gammaproteobacteria; order Pseudomonadales; family Pseudomonadaceae; genus Stutzerimonas; species Stutzerimonas sp. KH-1. The sequence goes on from NZ_CM137011.1 coordinate 3,050,541, forward strand.
CGCGGCATCGTCGACGCCAGCCACTACCGTGCGCGCAACGATGCCTTCTACCAGGACTACCTCGCCGGCAATCTCGACGTGCATGCGTACCAGAATTTCTGCCAGGAACTGCTTGGCCGCAGCGAAATGTCGCAGCTGCAGGCGTGGCACGAGGAGTTCATGCGCGACCACATCGAACCCATCGTGTTGAGTAAGGGCGAGGCGCTGGTCCGTCAGCACCTGGATGCCGGCGACAAGGTGGTGATCATCACCGCGACCAACCGTTTCATCACCGGACCGATCGCCGCCCGCCTGGGGGTCGACACCCTGCTGGCGACCGAGTGCGAGATGCGCGACGGCCGCTATACCGGCCGGCTGACCGACATTCCGTGCTTCCAGGAAGGCAAGGTCCAGCGCATCGAGCGCTGGCTGGCCGAGACCGAACAGACCCTGGAAGACAGCTACTTTTACAGCGATTCGCGCAACGACCTGCCGCTGCTGCAGCGGGTGACGCATCCGGTGGCGGTGGACCCGGATCCGATCCTGCGCCAGATTGCCACCGAGCGTGGCTGGCGGATCATCTCGCTGCGCTGAACCCGCTCAGCAGCGAGCGATGCCCGGGCCGGTCGAGTCAGACCGGCTTGGCGCCCATCAGAGCGGTGATGGCAATCAGCACCAGCAGCACCAGCACCGCATAGATGCCGGCATTACGCGCCGCGGTGGCGTTGCCCGGCGCCTGCCAGGCGGCAAGACGCCCGGCCAACAGCAGGACCAGCGGGATCAGCGCGAGGAACAGCACGGAGCTGGCCAGCAGCCAGAACTGGCCCAGCGGCCATCCGGCCAGATGGGTCATCCACCATCCGGTCAGCGGCAACGACAGGCCGATCACCGCCAACAGCGGCAGGGACAGCCGGCGCGTGCGTTGCAACTTGCGCTGCAGCACGGCCTGGTCGCCGCCGCGGGCCGCCTTCCACAGCATCAGCAGGTGCACGATCACGCCCAGCAGCAAGAGCACTGCGGTGGCGCCATGCACGATGCGGAGGGTCAGGTAGTGTTCCATTCGCTTTCCTTTATCTGCGCTCAGCCGAGAAACAGCTTGTAGGCGGGGTTGTCGCTTTCATCCCAGTAGCGGTAGCCGATCTTGTCCAGTGCCGCCGGCAGCAGATGGCGGTCTTCGGCCGGCACCTGCAGGCCGGCGACCACCCGGCCATCAGCCGCGCCGTGGTTGCGGTAGTGGAACATCGAGATATTCCAGCGCCCGCCCAGCTTGTTGAGGAAGTTGAACAGCGCGCCGGGCCGTTCCGGGAACTCGAAACGCAGCACCATCTCGTCGCTGACCCCGGCCGCATGCCCACCGACCATGTGCCGGGTGTGCAGCTTGGCCAGTTCGTTGTCAGTCAGATCGAGCACCGGGAAGCCCTTGTCACGCAGGCCCTGCACCAGCGCCGCGCGCGGGTCGTTCTCCGGATGGGTCTGCACGCCGACGAAGATGTGCGCCTCGCGGTCGGTGTGGTAGCGGTAATTGAATTCGGTGATCTGGCGCTTGCCGATCGCCTCGCAAAAGGCCTTGAAGCTGCCGGGCTGCTCGGGAATGGTGACGGCGATGATCGCCTCGCGCTTCTCGCCCAGCTCGGCGCGCTCGGCGACATGGCGCAGGCGGTCGAAATTGACGTTGGCGCCCGAGTCGATGCCCACCAGCACCTGACCGCTGACGCCGTCGCGCTCGACATACTTCTTGATCCCGGCCACGGCCAGGGCACCGGCCGGCTCGGTGATCGAGCGGGTGTCGTCGTAGATGTCCTTGATCGCCGCGCAGATCTCGTCGGTGCTTACGGTGATCACCTCATCGACGTAATGCTTGCAGACATCAAAGGTGTGCTGGCCGATCTGCGCCACGGCCACACCGTCGGCGAACAGCCCGACCTGCTCCAGCACCACCCGCTCGCCGGCCGCCATGGCCGCCTGCAGGCAGTTGGAGTCGTCCGGCTCGACGCCGATCACGCGGGTCTGCGGATAGAGGTATTTCACATAGGCGGCGATTCCCGCCACCAGCCCGCCACCGCCCACCGGAACGAAGATCGCATCGATCGGCCCCTGATGCTGACGGAGGATTTCCATCGCCACGGTGCCCTGCCCGGCGATCACGTCGGGATCGTCATAGGGATGGATATAGACGTAGCCCTTCTCCTCCACCAGCTTCAGTGAATAGGCCAGCGCCTCGGGGAAGGCATCGCCATGCAGGACCACCTTGCCGCCACGGGCACGCACGCCCTGCACCTTCAGCTCCGGGGTGGTGCGCGGCATGACGATGGTGGCCTTGATCCCCAGCTGCTTGGCCGCCAGCGCCACACCCTGGGCGTGATTGCCGGCCGATGCGGTGACCACGCCCCGTGCCAGCTCCTCGGCGGACAGCTGCGCCAGCTTGTTGTAGGCACCGCGAACCTTGAAGGAAAACACCGGCTGCAGATCCTCGCGCTTGAGCAGAATCTGGTTGCCGATTCGCTCGGACAGCTGGCGGGCGGGTTGCAGCGGGGTTTCGATGGCGACGTCATAGACGCGCGAAGTGAGGATCTTCTTGACGTAGTGTTCGAGCATTCTGGCTATCTTGGGCGGGCCTTGCGGGGAACGCCGAGTCTACCCTCGCGAGCGCCCCGGCGACCACCGGCAATCCGCGAAGGCCTCGGCATTGCCGCAGCACACGAGACCGGTCGCCGGCACGGGGCTATAATCCGCGCTTCGTCTTTCCCGCCCGGACTCCCCCATGACCCAGGACCAGCTCAAGCAGGCCGTCGCCCAGGCCGCTGTCGACCATATCCTTCCCAAGCTCAACGATCGCAGCATCGTCGGCGTCGGTACCGGCTCCACCGCCAACTTCTTCATCGACCTGCTGGCCAAGCACAAGGGCTTCTTCGACGGTGCCGTGGCCAGCTCCGAAGCCACCGCCGAACGTCTCAAGCAGCACGGCATCCCGGTCTACGACCTGAACTCGGTGAGCGAACTGGAGTTCTACGTGGATGGCGCCGACGAGGCGAACAAGCACCTGGAGCTGATCAAGGGCGGCGGCGCGGCGCTGACCCGCGAGAAGATCGTCGCGGCGGTGGCCAAGACCTTCATCTGCATCGCCGATGGCAGCAAGCTGGTCGAGCAGCTGGGCGCCTTTCCGCTGCCGGTGGAAGTCATCCCGATGGCGCGCAGCCATGTCGCCCGCGAGTTGGTCAAGCTCGGCGGCGACCCGGTCTACCGCGACGGCGTGGTCACCGACAACGGCAACGTCATCCTCGACGTGCACAACCTGATGATCGGCTTCGCCCCCGAGCTGGAAGGCAAGATCAACAACATCGTCGGCGTGGTCACCAATGGCCTGTTCGCCATGCGCCCGGCCGACCTGCTGCTGCTCGGCACTCAGGACGGCGTGCAGACCCTCAAGCGCTGAGCCTCCCGGCGAAGCGTAACGGCGACTACGCTTTGAAGTGCCGCGCCGAACCGGGCGCGGCCCATCACAGGAGGTGTCGCCATGTCCGGCAAATTCCAGCTGAAGCGCGCCAGTAATGGCCAGTTCCACTTCAACCTGCTGGCCAGCAACGGCCAGGTTGTCTTGTCCAGCGAACAGTACAAGGCCCATGCTTCGGCGCTCAATGGCATCGATTCGGTTCGCAAGAACGCGGTGCGCGAGGGCGCGTTCGAGGTGAAGGAATCGAGCACCGGAAAGTTCTACTTCGTGCTCAAAGCGAGCAATGGTCAGATCGTCGGCCAGAGCCAGATGTACGCCAGCCTGCACAGCGCCGAGCAGGGCTGCGACTCGGTCCGTCGCCACGCCCCGAACGCCGCCCTGCAGGACGAAAGCGCTTCGGCGGTCGGCTGACCTGCCGCTGGACCAGGTGGCCGGCGAGACCTAGTCACCTGGTCTTGCGAAACAGGTAGAACAGGTTCGGCTCGCTGACCAGATAGAGCGTGCCGTCCGGCCCCATGGCAATGCCCTCGGCCTGCGGCACGTCGCGTTCGAGGCCGTGCCTGCCGGCACGTAGCGAAAGGCTGCTGAGCGGCTGGCCGTCACCATCCAATTCGATCACCAGCCGTGACTCGTCGGACAGCGCCAGCAGATGGCCGGTCTGCTCGTCGTATTGCAGGCTGGAGAGGTCGCGGACGAACAGCCTGGCCTCGTGTTCACCGATATGCACCGACGGGCTCGGTTCGCGGTAAGGAAAGCCGGAAATCTCGTAGATACGTACCGGATCGCGCTCCTTGGCGACGAACAGGCGCTTGCCGGCGGTGTCGTAGGCCAGGCCTTCGAAGCCCTTGTTACCGTTGAGATCGATGCCCAACGAAAGCTGTTGCGCCTGCTCGGCGTCGATGACGCTGGTCTGCTCGTTTACCTCGACACGCAGCAGCCGCTGCCGGCGCTCATCGCTGATCACGTAAAAGCCTTCGGAAATGTATTCGATGGCCTCCGGATCGCCGAAGCCGACCAGGGGAATGGCGCGCAGCAGATCGCCTTCCAGGCTGAGCTCCAGCCAGTGCGGATTGCCGTTGGTCACGGCAATCAGGCTGTTGCGATCCGGATCGAAGGTCAGCGCCGAGAGGTCATCGTCGATACCGGCGACCACCTTGCCCTGGATCGCGACCCGGTAGTCCGGCAGCCACAACGAGGCGCTGCCGCTCTGCTCGCCCTGCTGCCACTGGATGAAGTGGAACCAGCCGCGCTCGAACAGACGGTAGTGAACGCCGGCCGCCACGGCCAGTAACAGGGCAACGCCGAGCAGCGCAGCCAGAAGGATTTTCAACGCACGCATGACACCCACTTTCTTCTAATTCTGAAATCGCGATTGTGTCGGGCCTGGCTTACACCAGGCTTAACGGGCGCAACGTCTCAGCGCTTGCGGCTGAACACGTAGAAGCGGTTCGGCTCGCCTACCACATAGATGTTGCCTTCGCCGTCCATGGCGACGCCCTCGGCCTGCTCGATGCCCTGCACCAGGCCATTCAGACCACCGAACAAGGCGATGAAGCTGCGTGGCTTGCCTTGCAGGTCCAGCTCCACCAGCAGCCGGGACTCGTCCGAGAGCAGCAGCGTATGACCGCTGCGCGGATCGATCGTCACCGATGACAGGTCGCGCACCAGCAGCGGCTGGCTGGGCAATGCCTTCAGCGCGCCGACTGCACCGTCCTCGCCGGGGAATGGCAGCTCGAACAGCCCCTGCGGGTCGCGTTCCTTGGCCAGCAGCAGGCGTTGCGTATGCGGATTCCACGCCAGCCCCTCGAAGCCCTTGTTGCCGGCATCGGTGAAGCCAAGGTCGTAACTGGCCAAGTCGTCCAGCTCCAGGGTTTCCACGCCCGGCTGCAGATGGAACACCGCCACCAGCCGGCGACGCTCGTCGACGATCGCCAGACGGCCATCGCTCAGCGCTTCCACCGCTTCCGGGTCGGCGAAGCCACTCAGCGCGACCCGGCGTAGCACCACGCCAGCAGGGCTGAACTCGACCAGCTGCTCACCGGTGACCGTGAACAGCGTGCCGCTCAGCGGATTCCAGGTCAGTCCCGAGGTTTCCTCGTCTTCCAGCCCGGCCAGCGTCGTCTCCAGCGCCAATTCGTAGTCCGGCAGCCAGATGCCGGCAGCACGCTGTTCGGCAGTGACCGAGCGCTCGCCCCAGTACAACCGCAGCTGGTCATCCCAGTGCAGCAGGCGGCCTGCGACGAGCAGCGCGACGAACAGCAGCAACAGGACGACAGCCACGAGCAAGCGCCAACGGGAATAACGAACGGGCATGGAAAGCGTTCCAGCGGAGGGTGCTGGATTACAACACGAGAACGGTTCGCAAAGAAGCGGCAAACGCGGCGGGTGAATCCCGCCGCGTCGATGGGATCAGAGCACGCGGCTCTCGAAGCGGGACAGGCCGACCAGCTCCAGCACCAGCTCATCGCCCTGGTTGAGCGGGCCGACACCGGCTGGCGTGCCGGTCAGTACCACGTCGCCCGGCTGCAGGCTGAAATGCCCGGCAATGTGCTGCAGCAGCGGCAGGATGGCATTGAGCATCTGGCTGCTGTTGCCGTCCTGGCGGACTTCGCCGTTGATGGTCAGGCGGATGCCGATGTCGCCCAGATCCTCCACCGCGTCGCCCGGCACGAACGGTGCCAGCACGCAGGCGCCGTCGAAGCTCTTGGCAATTTCCCACGGGTGGCCCTTTTCCTTCAGCCTGGCCTGCACGTCGCGCAGGGTCAGATCCAGCGCCGGGGCGAAGCCGGAGATGGCATCGCGCACCTCTTCCTCGTTGGGCTTGCGCGACAGCGGCTTGCCGATCAGCACGGCAATTTCCGCCTCGTAGTGCACCGCACCACGATCGCTCGGGATGCTGAAGCCGCCTTCCAGCGGCACGGTGCAGCTGCCGGCCTTGATGAACAGCAGCGGCTCGGTGGGCACCGGGTTGTTCAGTTCCTTGGCGTGCTCGGCGTAGTTGCGGCCGATGCAGACCACCTTGCCCAGCGGATAGTGGATCGGCGTGCCATCGGTGTAGTGGTGCTGGTAGCTCATCGAAGACTCCTGGTAATCCGTGGGCCCGTTCAGGCCGCGAAAATCTTGCCCGGGTTCATGATCCCGTTGGGGTCGAACACCGCCTTGACCGCTTTCATGTATTCGATTTCCGACGGCGAGCGGCTGTACTCGAGGTAGTCACGCTTGGTCATGCCGACGCCGTGTTCGGCGGAGATCGAGCCGTTGTACTTCTGCACGGTCTCGAATACCCACTTGTTCACCGTCGCGCACTTGCCGAAGAACTCGTCCTTGTCCATGGCATCGGGCTTGAGGATGTTCAGATGCAGGTTGCCGTCACCGATATGGCCGAACCAGACGATCTCGAAATCCGGGTAGTGTTCGCCGACGATCGCATCGATTTCCTTGAGGAAGGCCGGCACCTTGCCGACGGTGACCGAGATGTCGTTCTTGTACGGTGTCCAGTGACTGATGGTCTCGGAGATGTACTCGCGCAGCTTCCACAGGTTCTGCAGCTGCTGCTCGCTCTGGCTCATCACGCCGTCGAGCACCCAGCCCTGCTCGACGCAATGCTCGAAGGTCGCCAGTGCCTGGTCGGCGCGCTCGTCGGTGGTGGCCTCGAATTCCAGCAGCGCGTAGAACGGGCAGTCGGTTTCGAACGGGGCCGGCACGTCGCCACGCGCCAGCACCTTGGCCAGCGCCTTGTCGGAGAAGAACTCGAAGGCGGTCAGATCCAGCTTGTCCTGGAAGGCGTGCAGCACCGGCATGATCGAGTCGAAATCCGGGGTGCCCAGCACCAGCGCGGTGAGGTTGGTCGGTTGACGCTCCAGGCGCATGGTCGCCTCGACGACGAAGCCCAGGGTGCCCTCGGCGCCGATGAACAGCTGGCGCAGGTCGTAGCCGGTGGCGTTCTTGATCAGGTCCTTGTTCAGCTCCAGCAGGTCGCCCTTGCCGGTTACCACCTTCATGCCGGCGACCCAGTTGCGGGTCATGCCGTAGCGGATCACCTTGATGCCACCGGCGTTGGTGCCAATGTTGCCGCCAATCTGGCTGGAGCCGGCGGAGGCGAAGTCCACCGGGTAATACAGCCCCTTGTCCTCGGCGAACTGCTGCAGCTGCGCGGTGACCACGCCGGGCTGGCAGACGGCGGTGCGATCCATCTCGTTGAATTCGAGAATCTGGTTCATGTAGTCGAAAGACACCACCACCTCGCCATTGGCCGCCACGGCGGCGGCGGAGAGCCCGGTGCGACCGCCCGACGGCACCAGCGCGACCTTGTGGCCGTTGGCCCAGCGCACGATGGCCTGCACCTGCTCGATGCTCTTGGGAAAGACGATGGCCGAGGGCGCCGGAGCGAAATGCTTGGTCCAGTCCTTGCCGTAGGCATTCAGCGAATCGGCGTCGGTCAGCACTTTGCCGGGCTCGACCAGGGTTTTCAGCTCATCGATCAGGGCGGGGTCGGTCATCACGGGAACTCTCATACGATTCATGGTCACCCTGAGCACGCTTCAGCACAGGGGTGGGGGTGTTTCGAGGGGCTCGTATGCTAGCATACGCACCCCTTTGAAACGTGCCTCGGCAGACTCCCGACACCGCTAATGACGGGTCGGCCAGCCTTCGCTGGACACTTCAGTCCTATCCTTCGGCCTTAAGGTTTTAATACAGATGAGCCAGACCTCTCTCGACAAGAGCAAGATCAAGTTCCTTCTTCTCGAAGGCGTGCACCAGAACGCTGTCGACACCCTGAAGGCGGCCGGCTATACCAACATCGAGTACCTCAAGACCGCGCTGTCCGGCGATGAGCTGAAGGAAAAGATCGCCGACGCCCATTTCATCGGCATCCGCTCGCGCACCCAGCTGACCGAGGAGGTCTTCGACGCGGCCAAGAAACTGATCGCCGTCGGCTGCTTCTGCATCGGCACCAACCAGGTCGATCTCAACGCCGCTCGCGAGCGCGGCATCGCGGTATTCAACGCGCCCTACTCCAATACCCGTTCGGTAGCCGAACTGGTGCTGGCCGAAGCCATCCTGCTGCTGCGCGGCATCCCCGAGAAGAACGCCTCCTGCCATCGCGGCGGCTGGATCAAGTCGGCGGCCAACTCCTTCGAGATCCGCGGCAAGAAGCTGGGCATCATCGGCTACGGCTCCATCGGTACGCAGCTGTCGGTACTGGCCGAAGCGCTGGGTATGCAGGTCTTCTTCTATGACGTGGTGACCAAGCTGCCGCTGGGCAACGCCACCCAGATCGGCTCGCTGTACGAGCTGCTGGGCATGTGCGACATCGTCTCGCTGCACGTTCCGGAGCTGCCGTCCACCCAGTGGATGATCGGCGAGAAGGAAATCCGCGCCATGAAGAAGGGCGGCATCCTGATCAACGCTGCCCGCGGCACCGTGGTCGAGCTGGATCACCTGGCCGCCGCGATCAAGGACGAGCACCTGATCGGCGCCGCTATCGACGTGTTCCCGGTCGAACCCAGGTCCAACGACGAGGAGTTCGAAAGCCCGCTGCGCGGCCTGGATCGCGTGATCCTGACCCCTCACATCGGTGGCTCGACTGCCGAAGCACAGGCCAACATCGGCCTGGAAGTCGCCGAGAAGCTGGTCAAGTACAGCGACAACGGCACCTCGGTGTCCTCGGTCAACTTCCCGGAAGTCGCCCTGCCGTCGCACCCGGGCAAGCATCGCCTGCTGCACATCCACCAGAACATTCCGGGCGTGATGAGCGAGATCAACAAGGTCTTCGCCGACAACGGCATCAACATCTGCGGCCAGTTCCTGCAGACCAACGAGAAGGTCGGCTACGTCGTCATTGACGTGGACAAGGAATACTCCGACCTGGCGCTGGAGAAGCTGCAGCACGTCAACGGCACCATCCGCAGCCGCGTGCTGTTCTGATTCGCTGACGTGGTGCGTTGAAAGGGAGGCTTCGGCCTCCCTTTTTCGTTCATGCGCAGCGACGAACGCCGGCGTTCTCCACTAGCTGCGCAGCACCCGATTACCCGCGGCATCGACATCCGTCCCCGGCTGCTCGTCACGCGGCTCGCGCGTTGGCGGCACATCGGTCTCGATCGGCGCCTGGCGCGGCTGCAGCCTCGGTGCTTCGATCTGTTCCATCTCGTCCGATTGCCGGTCCGACTGCGGTCGCGGCTCGCGGCTGTCCAGCGGATGCTGACGGGCCTTTTCCGGATTGGTCGGCCCGGTATTCTCGGCCAGGGCGCTCGCCGCGCCCAGCAGTGACACCAGCAGAATGCTCAAGCGCAACATGGTCATTGTGCACCTCCCGATCATTGCTCTTGCAGGTTCGGCACGCCGGCGCCGACAAGGTTTCCGCACGGCTGCCGGCAACGGCCGAGCGGTCAGGCTGAACGCAGAACGGCCCGGCAAGCTGAGCCTGCCGGGCCGTTCAGATGCAAGCCATGGATCAGTAGGCGCCGCGTTCGCCGCCCTCGCCGCCTGTACCGGTCGTGCCCTGCTTACCGGACGCACCATCGCCCCCAGCATCGACGCCGGTGCCGTGATCGCTACCGTGTGTGGTCGCCGGGCGCTCAGTCTCGTCCGGCATCTTGCCGGTATCGGAGGTCGAATCCATGCCGTTGCCCGTGCCACCCATGGTTCCAGGCTGCTCGGTACTGTGTCCCTTCGAATCGCGGTGGCCGGTATCGGCACCGGTGCCGGTGTTACCGGCAGCGAATGCCGCGCTGGAAAGCAATCCCGCCAGGGTGAGTGCCGCAATCTTGTGCATGTTCATGATTGACTCCTGCATATTTTCAGGGGGTTCACGTAATCCGGCAGTGCGACGCGCCAGGGGTTTCGTCGTCAGCCTTTACAAAACGTGACAGCCCTATTGGAGCGCCTTGCCAGAGCGGCTAGTCGCCCGGACCGTCGGTCGCCTGCGGCCGGTCGCCGAGCAGATCCTCCACGTAGAGCATGCGCACCAGCACCATGCCGACCGCCGCCAGCGGCGTCGCCAGCAGCAACCCCAAGGTGCCGGCAAGCAGGCCGAACAGCAGCTGCACGCCGATGGTCAGTGCCGGCGGTACCGAGACGATGCGCTGCTGCATCCAGGGCGTGAACACATAGCTTTCCAGCGCCTGGACGAACAGGTAGAGCGCGGCAACATAGAGCACCGTGCGGCCGCCCTCCAGCGAGGCCAGCAGCAGTGCCGGAATTACCGCCAGCACCGGGCCGATGTTGGGAATGAACGACAGCAGCCCGGCGATCAGGCCGAGCACCAGGGCCAGTTCGATGCCCAGCAGCCAGAGACCGAGGGTGGTCAGCACGCCGATCAACAGCATCTCCAGCAGCTTGGCCAGCAGCCAGGCGCGCAGCGTCGCCCCGCTCTCGTCGAGCACCTCGGCGGCGCGCGGGCGATAGCTCAGCGGCACCAGCTTGAGCAGGCCGCAGACATAGATCGGCGGGTTGATGGCGAGGCAAACACCGATGGCGAAGGCAATCACGAAGCTGCTCAGTGCCCCGGCCACCGAGCCCATCACCTTGCTCACCACACTGAAGGCGCTGGAGCCGTCGGGCAGGGAGTCCTCGATGCGTTCACGCTGCTGCAATAACTCGTTGGTCCAGGGCAGTTGCTGCGCTCGTTCACGCAGCCGCTCGACGGCCTCCGGCAGTGAATCGGACAACGCATCGGCCTGCTCGGCAATACTCGGCGCCACCAGCCAGCCTGCACCTCCCAGGCCGAGCAGCGTGACGACAAAGAACAGGCCCATGGACGTCTTGTAGGACAGCGGCGTACGGCAGCTCAGCCATTGGCTCACGCCATGGATCAGCACACCGAAGAGAATGGATGCGAACAGCAGCAGCAGGAAATCGAACGCCAGCCAGGCGATGATGCACAGCAGTACCACGGTCGCGAGCACGGCCGCCTGAACCATGGCGCGGTTGGCGACCTGTTTGTTGTCGTCTGCTGACGTTGGTTCGGACATACCTCTCCCCTTGCTGGCTACAAGGGGTACGACAGGCTGTGCGGCAGAATGATTCAGCGCAGCAACTGCCAGAGCGATGCACCGACGCCCGCCATGCTTTCGCCCGCCACCAGCCCCGCGGCAGCAACGATCACGAAACGCTCGCCGAGGCTGCGCCAGCGCGAGACGAAACACCATGCCAGCACGGCGCCAAAGGTCATCATCAGCGAGATCGACGCCGGGATGATGAAAGCCAGACCGAGCGCCGCGGAGCTGGGTAGCCAATGCACACGACGCTCCGGCAGCAAGGCCTCCAGAGCCCCGAGCGTCACGCCACAGAGCGCACCGACCAGCATCGCCCAGCGCACGTCGAGCGGCAGTGCGCCGAGCCCACCGGTCAGTGCCTCGGCCACGGCCTTCCAGGTAGCGACCGCCGGCGCGGGCCATTCCGGCGTGATCAGCATGCTCTGCGGATCGGGGATCAACAGCTGATAGGCCAGCACCCCGACCACACTGCCGAGCAGGATGCCCAGACACTGCGCCACGGCCTGACGGCCAGGTGCCGCGCCGATGGCGTGCCCGACCTTGAAGTCGTTGAGCAGATCGGTGCACTGCCCGGCGGCGCCGCCGGCGGTATTGGCGCTCATCAGGTTCACCGGCACCTGGCCGGGGGCGAACACACCAAAACCCAGCTGCGACAGCTGGCCGATGGCACCGATCGGCGGAATGCCGGTGGCGCCGACCACCCGAGCCGCAACCGTCGCCAGCAGCAGCGCCAGCGGAATCGACAGCAGCGCCAGGCCGGGATGAATGCCGAACAGGCCTATCTGCAGCATCACCACCAGCGCCACCGCAAGCCCGAGGCCGATAGCGGGCCACAGCGCCACTCGTGGCAGGCGCCAGTCACCGCGTTCCGCCGCGGCGCGCGGGCGCAGCAGGCGTACGCCCAGCGAGGTCAGGGTGGCACAGACCATCAGGCTGACGCCGGGCCACAGCAACCATTCGATCAGTACCGCGAACTGCGGGCCGTCGGCCGCCGCCGGCAACCGCACCAGGCCCTCGGCCAGCAGCCAGGGGGCCAACAGCCCCCAGGCCAGCAGGGCGCCGAGCAGCAACGAGAGCCCAACGCGCAAACCGATGATGCCGCCGAAGCCGACCAGCAACAGCGAGGGCTCGAACGTGAAGGTCAGCCGCTCCAGATGCGTCGAGGGCGCCCAGCGCGGCAGCATCCAGACAAAGGTATCCATCAGCTTGACCGCTGCCGACAACAGTGCCGCACCGCCCAGCACCCACAATCGGCGCCCGGCCTCGGCCCCATGGCTGAAGATCTGTTGCAGCGTCGCCAGTGTCGCCATGCCCTCGGGAAAGCGCAGGCCCGCGCTGACGATCAGCGACGGCCGCAGGTACCAGGCCACCCATACGCCGAGAAAGCTCACCGAGAACACCCAGGCCATCAGCGCCGGGCTGCCCAGCTGCTGGCCAGTGAGCAGCGTGTACGCCGGAATCGGTGCCACCAGCCCACCGGAGATGATCGAGGCACAGGACGAGGCCGTGGTCTGGGTGATGTTGCTCTCCAGCAGCGTCCAGCGCGGGCGGCCGAAGGTCGACGCAACGCTCTGCCAGAAGGCGAAGCCAACCAGCAGCGCGATGACCGACATATTGAACGACCAGCCGATCTTGAGCCCGGAATAGACGTTCGATGGTGTCAGCAGTGCGCCAAGCAGCAACCCTGTCAGCAGGGCACGAGCCGTGAGTTCGCGAGATGAAACGGCAACGGGGATATCAGTCATGCAGCTACCTTAGCAGCCGTTCCGTGCAAAAACGCGCGACGCTCCCGGCCACGCGTCTCTCGCTCGGCCAGGTTGCGCACCTGCTGGCCGGATAGTGCCCGTTCGCCATCGCTCGGCTGAACTTCGCTGCAAGGTGCTGGTCGTTTAGTAGCTTTTTAAACGATTACGCCCGACTGACTAGGTACCGAACATGGACGCGGATCTTACGCGGGGCAACACCTCCCCAACCGTCACGCTGTTAACCGGCAATGAACTGCTCGGCTTGTTCTTCCGCCACTTCCTCGGCGAGCAGGCCCAGGTCGAAGTGGCCCTGGCCAGCCTGGAATCACCGGAGAATCGCGGCGCCGACCTGTTTCTTGTCGATGCCGGCCACAGCGAAGCCGAACAGATTTCCAGCCTCATCGATCAGCTCGACGAGCACACCCCCGTCGCGCTGGTGAACATCGTGCCAGAGCAGGCCGAACAGCTGGTCGAGAAGCATCCGGTCATCCGTGGAGTGTTCTACAGCCACGCCACGCGCGAACACCTGCTCGAAGGCATCCGCGTGCTGCTGCAGGGCGGCGACTGGCTGCCACGCATTCTCACCGAGCGCCTGCTTGGCCAGTGGCGACGCATGCGCCAGCTTGCCGAAAGCAAGTCCAGCCTAACCCTGCGCGAGCGCGAGATCCTCACGCTCGCCGGCAAGGGCCTGTCCAACGCCGAGATCGCCGAGCAGCTGTGCTTGAGCCCTCACACGATCAAGAGCCATATCCACAACCTGCTGCGCAAGATCGGCGCCTCCAACCGCGCCGAAGCCGCCTATCTGCTGCGCAGCCGTCTGGACTGGGACAAGTCTTGCAGCGCCTGAACGTCGGAGTCCCGGTAGCGCCGCGGCGACGGGCGGCCTATCGGGTGTGCCGTGCGGACCAGGCGCTCAAGCACGGCGCGCGCAGTGCCAGGCATTAATCCTTGGCGGCCATCGCGCGCCGTGTCTTTACATCGTTCGATGGATGTTCAGCCTCGCCCGCTGCGTTAAAGAATCGCGCCCACTGCCATCAGGTACACGCCCATGTCCCGTTGCGTCCCAGCCACTGCCAAGCGCCTGATCGGCCTCGTCGCCGGCCTGATCTGCTCACCGCTGATGGCAGCCGACCTGCTGGATAACGGTGACCTCGCCCCCGGAGGCATCGCCGGGCCTGCCACTGCCATCCAGCTGACCGACGCGCGGGCGGCCTACATCCAGCAGATTGGCCAAAGCAATCTCGCCGAGCTGTCCCAGAACGGACAGGCATTGAATGCATGGGTGCTACAGCAAGGCGGCGATCAGGAAGCGTTCATCCTGCAGAACGGTGACCACCTGCTGGCGATCATCGAGCAGGTCGGCCAGGGCAACTATGCCGCCATCCGCCAGTCCGGCAGTGACAACCAGGCCAGCATCAGCCAATACGGCGCTTACAACGACGCGCGCATCGAACAGACCGGCAATGGCCTGCGCAGCGCGGTGACGCAATACGGCGTCGGTCAACAGATCAATATCGTGCAGGGCCGCTGAAAGGCCACGGAGAACCAGATGATCAAGCCCGCGGCAATCGCCACCCTGCTCGCCTTCAGCACGTCACATGCGCTGGCAGAGAACAGCATCGAACTCGAGCAGCGCGGAACCGACAACGTCGCCGAGTTGCAGCAGACCGGCCTGGTCGAATCCAGCGCGATCGAGGTCAGCCAGGACGGCAACCTAAATGTCGCCGCGATCACCCAGGTCGGCGATGCCTACTTCAAGGTGGCCAACCTCCAGCAGGTCGGTAATGCCAACGTCGCCACCATCGAGCAGACCGGGCGCACCAGTACACTGAACGCTAGCAGCATCGGCAACCGCAACCGGATCAGCGCCAGCCAGACGAGCTTCGTCACGGCGCAGGTCGAGCAGCGTGGCGACGACAACGTGCTGACCTTTCGCCAGGAAGGCTATTACGAAGGCTCGCGGCTGAACGTCTCGCAGGATGGCACAGGCAACCTGGCGGATATCTACCAGGGCGACGGCAACCGCATGAACCTCGTCCAGTCGGGCGGCTACAACGTGGCCGAGATCCGGCAGAACGACTACCACAACGAGCTGGATTTCAGCCAGAACGGCACGAGCAACCGGCTCACGGTCGATCAGAACGGTTTCGGCGGCCGCATCAGCGGCTCGTCCACGGGTAGCGGCAACAGCGTCGATATCGCGCAAAGCTTCATGTCCAACAACGCCTCGGTCATCCAGAACGGCAACGACAACCTGGCGAGCATCGAGCAGGGCAACTTCGGCCACCAGGCCAGCATCACCCAGCTGGGCACTGCCAACGAAGCGCGGATCACCCAGAGCATGCCGGTGCAGGATTACACGCGCCTGCCGGCCAGCGCGACGATCATCCAGAACGGCAGCGGCAATACCGCGAGCATCGTTCAGCAGTAATGCGGCAATCGAGCCGAGGACCGGCTCTCAACGGAAGCAAAACGGATGCTGACCATGACCCTCTTCACCTGGCTGCTCGCAGCCACTCCCTCACCCACCGGCGCACCCGTCGCGGCCGACCTAGGGCTGCAACCGCTCGAGGACAACCGCGTGGCCCTCTCGCTGTGCTTCAAGGGCAGCGGACAACAGGTTCGCTTCCGCCTGAAGGTCCGCTCCAGCGGCAGCGCCGGGACCTCGCAGAGCACCCAGAGCGGCACGCTCATCGCTGACGCAACATCCCAGTGCCCGGTACGCAACCGCCTGGGTATCGCCGCAGACACCGAGGTCGAAGCCGAACTGCAGTGGTGGATCGACGATGCCGAGCAGCCCCCGCTGCTGCGCCGCTATCCGGGCAGCACGGGCGATACCGACGAGCGCGAGGAGCCGGATCAGCCGCAGCAGATCGCCTGAAACCAGCCCTGGGCGACCGGCGGCACGGCGCGCCCGATCCGTTCAGCGCAGGTTCAGGCAGGGTTCAGTTGGCGTTCAGTGACATCCGTTCAGGCTAGGGGCCGTCAGTTTCCCACTGCCTGAAACGGAGTCACCGATGAACAAACTCAGCACCCTCGCCCTGGCCACATCCCTTGGCATCTTCAGCTTCGGCGCCCATGCCGCGGAGAACTTCGCCGGTCTCACCTGGGGTAAAACCACCGTCAACACCGATCGTTCCAGCGCCTTGAAGCAGAACATGGGCGGCGAGAACCGCTTCGATGACACCATCAGGAACAGCGGCACCTGGGGTGTTCGCGCCGGTCAGATGACCGACGAAGGCCGCTACTACATGACCTACGAGAACGTCTCGGACGATTACGGCAGCACCTTCAAGCTGCGCCAGCAGAACCTTATCGGCAGCTACGACCTGTTCGTCCCGCTGGGCGACACCACCCGCCTGTTCGGCGGTGCCAGCGCCGGTCTGACCAAGCTGGAGAACGAGTCCAAGGGCTACAGCCGTGACACCGACATCGGCTACCTGGTCGGCCTGCAGGCCGGTATCCTGCAGAAGCTCGGCGACAATACCTCGGTGGAAGCCGGTTACCGCTACCTGCGCAGCAACGCCGGTACCGAGGTCTCCGAGCGTGGGGTCGGCAAGCTGGGCTCGATCGACGTGCACAGCAGCAAGCAGGCCTATCTGGGTTTGAACTATCACTTCTGATGGCGTTTACGCTGACAGAACGTTGAACGACGGCCGGGCATTGCCCGGCCGTTTGCACAGGGAGCACAAGACATGAAGGTGCTGGTGGTGGAAGACGAGGCGCTGCTGCGCCACCACTTGCAGACGCGGCTCGGTGAAAGCGGGCATATCGTCGATGCCGTGCCGGACGCCGAAGAAGCGCTGTATCAGACCCACGAATTCAACCACGACCTGGCCGTCATCGATCTCGGCCTGCCGGGTATCAGCGGGCTGGACCTGATCCGCCAGCTGCGCAGCCGTGGCAAGACCTTTCCCATCCTGATCCTCACCGCCCGCGGCAACTGGCAGGACAAGGTCGAGGGCCTGGCCGCCGGCGCCGACGACTATGTAGTCAAGCCGTTCCAGTTCGAGGAACTGGAGGCGCGGCTGAACGCGCTGCTGCGCCGTTCCAGCGGCTTCACCCAGGCCACCATCGAAGCCGGCCCACTGCTGCTCGATCTCAACCGCAAACAGGCCACGGCCAACGGCGAGCCGCTGGCGCTGACCGCCTACGAATACCGCATCCTCGAATACCTGATGCGTCACCAGCAGCAGGTGGTGGCCAAGGAACGGCTGATGGAGCAGCTCTACAGCGGCGACGAGGAGCGCGACCCGAACGTGATCGAAGTGCTGGTCGGACGGCTGCGGCGCAAGCTCGAAGCGCAGTGCGCGATGAAGCCCATCGAAACCGTGCGCGGCCTCGGCTATCTGTTCACCGAGCGCTGTCGATGAGTCGACGCTGGCGCCGGCTGCAGGCGCGCATACGAACCCGTCTGGGCGGTGCGATGTCGCTGCGTCTGCGTCTGATGCTCGGCGCCGCAAGCCTGGCCGCGCTGTTCATGCTGGTCCTGCTGCCGGTTTTGCAGGGCGCTTTCAGCCTGACCTTCGAGCGGGTCATCGAGCAGCGCCTGGCGGCCGATGCCAATACGCTGATCACCGCCGCCCAGGTCGAGGAGAGCCGGCTGCAGATGCCCGAGCGGCTGCCGGACGAGGAGTTCAACCTGCCGGATGCACGACTGCTCGGTTTCATCTACGACCGCCGCGGCAAGCTGGTCTGGCGTTCCCGCTCGGCCGCCGACGAGCGCATCGACTACCGCCCGCGCTATGAGGGCGGCACCAGCGAGTTCCTGCGCGTGCGCGACGAAGCCGGAACGGAATACTTCGCCTACGACGTCGAGCTGCACCTGGCCGGCAGCCGCGACAATGCGTTCAGCTTCGTCACCATGCAGCCGACCAGCGAATATCTCAGCCTGTTCGAGGAGTTTCGCCGGCAGCTCTACCTGTGGCTGGGCAGCGGCCTGCTGGTGCTGCTGGCCCTGCTCTGGCTCGGCCTGACCTGGGGCTTTCGCACCCTCAAGCGGGTCAGCGCCGAGCTCGACCAGGTCGAGGCCGGGCAGCGCGAGCGCCTGAGCGACAACCACCCGCGCGAACTGCTGCGCCTGACCCGCTCGCTGAACCGTCTGCTGGACAGCGAACGGCGACAGCGCGAGCAGTACCGCAACTCCCTGGGCGACCTGGCGCACAGCCTGAAGACGCCGCTAAGCGTGCTGCAGGGCGTCGGCGAGACCCTTGCCGCGCAGACGCAGAGCCGCGAACAGGCCCAGGTGATGCAGGCGCAGATCGAACGCATGAGCCAGCAGATCGGCTATCAGCTGCAGCGCGCCAGCCTCGGCAAGAGCGGCCTGGTGCGCCACCGGGTCGAGCTCAGGCCATTGCTCGACAGCCTGTGCAGCACGTTGGACAAGGTCTACCGCGACAAACACGTGCAGGTCGACGTGCAGCTCGCCGAGCCCTGTGTCGTACCGATGGAACACGGCGCGCTGATGGAGCTGCTCGGCAATCTGCTGGAGAACGCCTACCGGCTCTGTCTCCGGCAGATCCGCATCAGCGCACGCACGCATGACGGCGACCTGCTGCTCGGCATCGAGGACGACGGCCCCGGCGTGCCGGTGGACCAGCGCGCGCGCATCATCCGCCGTGGCGAACGCCTAGACGCCCAGCATCCCGGCCAGGGCATCGGCCTGGCGGTGGTCAAGGACATCCTCGACAGCTACGGGGGCGAACTCAGCCTGGGCGAGTCGGCGCTCGGTGGCGCGGCTTTTCGCATTCGGCTGCAGGCCGACTGACCGAACGGCACTCCCGCACTGCCCCGACCGCTGCTAGAGTTCGCTGCCGAGCTATCTGCAGCCCATTGGAGGGCGCATGTCACTGGATGACCGCAAGAAACTCGTCCGTCAGCACCTCGACCTGACCTGGAACCGCGGGCACCTGGCGCTCGCCGAGCATCTGCACAGCAAGGATTTCCTCTACAAGAGCTCCTTTATCGGTCGCCCGCTGGGCAGTGCCGAGTTTCTCGACATGGTCCGGCAGATCCGCCAGGCCATGCCGGAGCTGGAAGTGGTGGTCGAGGAATGCCTCGCCGAAGGCAACCGGGTGGTGACCTGGAGCACGCTGATCGGCACCATCGCGCAGCCGGCGTTCGGCTATCCGCCCAGCGACAAGGTGCTGAGCATCTCCGCCATGGCCTTCTGGACCATCACCCCGACGCAGCAGGTGCAGGAGATCTGCACCATGTTCGACATGGAAAGCTTCCGCGCCCAGCTCGGCCTGGAGACCCGGCCGTTCGCCGAAAAGGCCCTACCCTGATCACCACAGCCAGCCCAACCAGAGCAGCAGCACCAGCAGCCAGGCACTGATCGCCAGGGCGCCGCGCTCCCATAGCCGGTTCCAGCGTCGCTCCCGCCTGCGCCAGCGCCCACGATCGAGCCGCACGCTGGGTTCGGGCAGCGGTGGCTGGCGCAGGAGACGCGTCAGGTATGACGATGCGCAGAGTGCGGGGTTGGGCAAACGCGCAAGGCTGGACGGCACCTGCCAGCGCCGAAACAGCGCCCACCCGGTGAGACCCATCGCCAGCAGCAACGGCCAAAGCGCCGCCCACAGACCCGCCGGATACAGACCCGCCAGCAGCGGATCGCGCAGCGCCGGCCACAACCACGGCAGCGCCACCGAGGCCAGGCTGAGCAGTGCCCAGGGCAGCCATTGCCCGAGCGGCGCGCGCGTGCTGACCTGCTGCTGGTCGCGCCACATCAGCCAGAGTGCGCGCCAGAGCAGCAGTGCGGTGGCGAAGCTGGCCAGCGTCAGCCATGGCGCCCAGGCGGCGAAGGCGCTGTCGTGCCAGGCGTCCTTGAGCAGGTACTTCACCGCTGCACCACTGGTGAGCGGCGCCCCCATGATCGCCAGCGCCGGCAGGACCAGCAATAACCAACCGAGGCGTGGCAGGCGCCCCTCGTGAACCATCCCGGCGGCGAGAAACAGCGCACCCTTGGCCAGCCCGTGATGCACGCCAAACAGCACCAGCAGCGTGAGCAGCGCGGGGGACGGCGCCTCCAGGCTCCAGGCCAGCGCCAGGACCATCAGCAGCCAGCCCATCTGGCTCACCGATGACCAGGCCAGCACCGCCTTGGACTTAGCGGCACGCAGTCCCAGCGCAGCGGCATAGAACGCGCCGAACAGGCCGACCACGAGTAACGGCGTGCTCCAGGCCGTCAGCGTTGGATCGGCCTCCGGCACACAGCGCCAGACGCCGAGGATGCCGGCCTTGAGCATTGCCCCGGAGAGCACCGCGCTGGCCGGTGCCGGCGCCTCGGGATGGGCCAGTGGCAGCCAGACGTGCAGCGGCCAGAAGCCGGCCTTCAGCCCGAGCCCGAGCACCAGCAGGGCCAGGGTCAGATGGTCGATCGGCTGCGCCTGCCAGCTGGCGAAGTCGAAGGCCAGCGCGGCGCCGTGGCTGCGCAGCAGCAGCCCGGCAAGCAGCAGCATTTCGCCGCTGATCGCCAGTTGCAGATACAGCCGCCCGGCGCGCCGCGGCCCCGGTCCACCGTGATGCACGATCAGCCCGTAGGCAGCCAGGCTCATGGCACTGAAGCCGAGGTAGAAGCTCAGCGCATCGGTGGCGATGATCAGCAGCAGGTTGCCGGCCAATGCCAGCTGCCAGAAGGCCCAGAAGCGCAGCCGTCCCGCCCCATGGGCCAGGCTGCTGCTGGCGAAAACCGCGGCGCAGCCCCAGAGCACGGCGGAAAAGCCCAGCCAGGCGCGAGTCAGCGCATCGTCGGCGCCCCAGCGCACGCCTTCCCAGAGCCAGGGCAGCTCCAGTGACGGCGGTGGTTGCAGCGTCGCCAGCAGCGCCGGCAGACAACTCAGCCAGAGCCAGGGCAGGCAGCGTTCGCGCAGCCAGGGCAGCAACGCGCCGCCGAGCAGCGGAGCGAAGGGCACCAGCAGCCAGAGCCAGGCGTTCATATGGCGAACTCCCGCTCGACGATCAGCTGGCTCCAGCCCAGCGGGCTGAGCGCCGTCGCCGCCAGCAACCCGACCAGCAGCGATAGCAACGCAGTGAGCAATGGCGGAAGCAGCAGCATCCAGTGGGTCTCGAAGCGCTCGTCGGCCCAGCGGTTCTGGTGCCAGTCGGCGGGCTCGGCGAACCAACCGCGCCAGAGCAGCGGCAGGAAGTAGGCGGCGTTGAGCAACGCGGAGCCGAGCAACACCAGCAGCACCCAGTCCTGTCCGACCTCCAGTGCGCCGAGCCCGAGCGTCCATTTGCTGATGAAGCCGGCGATTGGCGGTATGCCGATCATGCCCAGCGCGCCCACCGAGAACGCCGTCATGGTCCAGGGCATGCGCCGGCCGACGCCATCCATCTCGCGGATGCGATGGATGCCCAGGGTCTCGGCGAAGTTACCCGCGCAGTAGAACAGCGTGACCTTCATCAGCCCCTGATGCACCAGGTGCACCAGGCCGCCCACCGCGGCGATCGGCCCGAGCAGCGCCACCCCCAGCGTGACGTAGGACACCTGACTGATGGTCGAGTAGGCCAGGCGCTTCTTCAGCTCCTGCTGCTGCATGGCACGCAGCGAGCCGTAGAGAATGGTCGCGGCCGCCAGCCAGAGCAGCGGCGTGGTGAGGTCCAGGCGCATCAGCGCCTCGGCGCCGAACACGTCGTAGACCACCCGCACGATGCCGAAGGCGCCCGCCTTCACCACCGCCACCGCATGCAACAGCGCGCTGACCGGCGCCGGCGCGACCATCGCCTGCGGTAGCCAGCCATGCAGCGGGATCAACGCGGCCTTCACGCCGAGGCCGAAGATCAGCAGGGCGAAGGCCACGCGCAGCGTCAGGTCGTGCTCCTCGACCTGTTCCAGCAGGTAGCCGGCGGCCTGGAAATCCGGAGTACCGGCGATGCTGTGCAGCAGCGCCACACCCATCAGTACCAGGGTGCCGCCAGCGACCGTGTAGGCCAGATAGATGCGCCCGGCGGCCAGCGACTCCGGCTTGCCGCGATGCACCACCAATGGGAAGGTGGCGAGGGTCAGCAGCTCGTAGAAAAGCAGGAAGCTGACCAGGTTGCCGGCCAAGGCTAGGCCGACGGTGGCGCTGACGCACAGGCTGAAGTAGCCGAAGAAGCGCGAGCGCAGCGGCGAATTTTCCAGATAGCCGATGGCGTAGACGGTGGTCACCGCCCACAGCAGCGAGGACAGCGCGACGAACAGCAGCGACAGCGCATCGGCCTGCAGCACCAGCGGCGCGCCCGGCAGCAGCGGCACGATGAAACGGTACTCGCTGCCCTGGCTGACGCCGTAGAGCATGCTCGCGACCAGCACCAGCTTGAGCGTCACGCCGAACAGGTTGAGGCTCACCCGCAGGCGCTGCTGTTCCTCGCGCAGCGCGAAGATCACGAGGCCCGGCAGCAGCGAACTGAGCACGATGCCCAGCGGCAACAGCTCACGCCAGCTCATCGCCCGAGCCCTCCGAGCCAGAGCAGCAGCGGCTCGCTGATCAGCGCCAGCCCCCAGACCAGCAGCGCCGGCAGCAGGGCCAGCCACTGCGCCAGGCGATCGGCATGAATGCTCGGCGGGTTCGGCCGGGCGCGGTCGAAGCCATGGGCGACGACGCGGAACACGTAGGCGGCCGACATCAGCGTGCCGAACAGCACGCCCAGCGCCCAGGGCCAGTGCTGCGGCCGCTCGAACAGTGGCTGCAGCAGCAGCCACTTGGCCAGGAAGCCGCCGCTGGGTGGCAGCCCGACCAGACTGCCGCCGGCCACGGCGAAGGCGGCCAGGGCGATCGGCACGTTCTGGCTGGCGCCCTTCATGCCGTTGACCCGCTTGCTGCCGAGGATGGTCTGCAACTCGCCGGCGGCGAGAAACATCGACACCTTGGCCAGCCCATGGGCCAGCACGAACAGCCACAGCGCCGCATGCAGACGCGGCTCGTCGAGGTGCAGCAGCAGGCCGAGCGCCAGCAGCGCATAACCCAGCTGGGCGACCGTCGAGTAGGCCACCAGGGTCTTCAGCCGTGGCGCGCGCAGTGCCGACCAGCCGCCGGCAACCAGCGCCAGCACACCCGCACTGCCGAACAGCAGGCCGGCGTCGCGACCGAGCTCAGCCGGGGCGATCTCGCTCCAGATCAGCCAGAGGATGTACAGCGGCCCCTTGACCACCAGCGCCGAGAGCAGCGCGCTGACCGCGGTCGGCGCCGCGGCGTGGGCCGGCGGCAACCACAGGTGCAGCGGCCACAGCGCGGCCTTGAGCATCAGCCCCACGCTCATCAGCAGCAGTGCCAGATGAGTCGCGCCATCAGCTTCGGTCAAGCGCGCCAGCAGGGCCAGATCGAGCAGCCCGTAGCGCCCGTAGATCAGCGCCACGCCAAGCAGGTAGGCCAGTGAGCCGGCCAGCGACAGCAGCAGGTAGTTCAGCGCCGGTTTCCACGCCTTGCGCCCGGCCAGCGACACCAGCGCCACGGCCACCAGGCTGAGCAGTTCCAGGGTCACGTAGAGGTTGAACAGATCGGCCGACAGCCACAGCGCGGCCAGTGCCGCATGCAGCAGGCAGGACAGCGGCCAGTAGTCCGCCTTGCCGGTGGCATGGGCGATGCGCGCGGCATACAGCGCCACCAGCAGGTGCAGCCCGGCGGTGAACACCAGCAGCAGCGCGGCCAGCGGGGTCAGGCGGAAACGGATCGCCAGCCCCGCCTCCCAGCCACCAATCAGCAGGTGGTGCTCGCCATGATCGAGCACCACCTGCAGCGCCATGATCGCCGCCAGGAGCGCGCCGAGGCTCAGCGCGATCACCCAGCGGCCGCCGCGTGCCGGGCGCAGCAGGATCAGCAGCAACGCGCCGGCCAGGGGCAGCAGCAGGCTGACCAGCGCGGCGTTCATCGCTTGGTCTCCGACGCCAGCGCGCTGCTCAGGCGCAGCGCCAGCGCGGTGGCACTGACGGCGACCACCAGCCCGGTGACCACCAGCGCCACCAGCAGCGGGTCGCTCGGATCATGACGCGCCGCCAGGGCGATCATCACCAGGAACACACCACTGCCCATCAGGTTGATGGCGATGATCCTCCGCAGCGCGTGGCGCAGCGTCAGCAGGCCGTGCAGACCGAGCAGCCAGAGGGCGAAACCGATGGTGATCCAGAACAGCGTGGCGCTCATGACTGCGGCTCCGGATCGTCGCCGATCACCAGCAGGCTCAGGCTGGCGGCGATGGACAGCGTCGCCGCGGCCTCGATGAAGACGATCAGCGGCTTGGCCCAGCCGACCGGGTAATGCAGCCAGCCATCGCCGAACCAGGCACAGGCGGCGGCCACGCCGACGAACAGCAGCAGCCCGATCAGCACCAGCAGGCGCAGCGGCCAGAAACTCCAGTACAGCGCCGGCAGCGCACCCGCCAGGCGCAGCAGGACGATGCCGGACGCCAGCAGCGCGCCAGCCTGAAATGCGCCACCCGGTGAGGCCGCACCGCGCCAGAGCACATAGCCGCCGGCGAGCACCAGCAGCGGCGCGAGGGTTCGGCCCCAGGCGCGCAACAATGGCCAGGGCTCGCTCAGCTGCGGCTGCAGCGTGCCGAGCTGGCGCGCGCCAAGCAACGCCAGTAGCAGCACCGCCAGTTCCAGCAAGGTGTCCCAGGCACGGAAGTTCAGCAGCACCGCCGTCACCGGATGCTCGACGCCGCTCTGCGCCAGCGCAGCATCGATCTGCGTCGGCACGCTCGGTTGCAATTCGGCCAGCGGCGCCAGCTGGGGCAACACCATCAACAAGAGCGGCAGCAGCACCGCCACCGCGGCCAGACGCCGGCGGCGCGACAGCTGCGGCTCGCTGCCGGCCCGCGGCTGGCGCGCCAGCGCGGCGAACAGCAGCACACCGGTCAGCCCGGCACCGATGGCGGCTTCGGCCAGCGCCAGGTCGGCGGCTCCCAGCCGCGCCCAGACCAGCGCCAGCACCAGGCCGAAGGCGATGAACAGCAGCACGCCGGCATACAGCTGGCGTACATGCAGCGCGCCGCCGGCCAGGCCGAGCAGCAACAGGCCGAGCACTGCATCCAGCAGCCAGTCAGTCATCCTCGCCCTCCTCGCCGGCCTGGCGCGCCAGCAACTGGCAGGCGGTGGCGCCGGAGGCCAGCACCAGCAGCCAGATCAGCAGCATCTGCGCCACTTCCAACAGGCTGGTCGCACGCAACGCGAGCCCGGCGACCACCAGGCCGAGGCCGAGGGTATCGGCCTTGGTCAGCGCATGCAGCCGGCTCAGGGTATCGGGAAAGCGCAGCAGGCCGACGCTGCCGGCAAAGAAGAACAGCAGGCCGCCGGCCAAGAGCAGCCAGCTGAAGGCATTCAGCAGCTCATTCATGGCGGCTGCGCCGCAACAGTTGCACCAGCGCGGCGCTGACGATCGCCGCCAGCAGTGCCAGTACCAGCGCCGCATCGCGCAACGCCGGAGCGCCCTGCCACTGCGCCAGCACCAGCAACAGCGCGGTGCCAGTGGTGCCGAACAGCTGCACGGCGAGCAACCTGTCGACCCGGCCGGGCCCGAGCAGCACGCGCCAAAGCCCGACCAACAAGGTCAGCAGCAGGAGCGCCGCGAAGACCGCCATCACGACGCATCCCCTGCAGCGAGCAGCTGATCGAGGCGTTGCTCCATCTCATCGACGGCGGCCTGCCAGGGCTGGCGCTCGTCCAGCACGTGCACCCACATCCGATCGCCGTCGATGCGTGAAGCCAGTGTGCCGGGCAGCAGCCCGACCATCGCCGACAGCAGCAGGCGTACCCGCGGCGAACGGCTGTGGAAGGCGTAGGGATGCCATGCCGGCTGCAGTGGGCAGCTGGGTCGCAGGGCACGAAGGGCCACGTCCCAGCCACCCAGCAACATGTGCTTGAGAAACAGCCCGATAAACGCCGGCAGCGCAGCCAGCCGGATAGTCAGCGGCCGCAACCCAAGCCAGAGGCTCAGGGCGACCGCCAGCGCCACCGTGGGCGCACCCAGCAACCAACCCTGCCCGGCGGCGAACAGCGCCCAGAGCGCGGTATAGATCAGCAACCAGAAGAGCGCGTCGGCAGCTCCGCGACGCAGTGCGGCGTGGCTCATCCCATTCTCCTTGGCATTCCGATCTTTGTAACAAGTCGAGGCCAAGAGTTCGCCGCTGTCCATATTCCGCGGCGAAATGCGTTGTATCAGCAGATTGCCGTTCGGCTTGGCGCTTCGCCGCGAGACCGACGGGACGACCAGAACAGACACGGGGCCTGGCTCCGATACCGCAGGCTGAACGCCCGGTACGACGAGCACCCATGAGGGAAGGACAGCGATGCCGCTGGCATGCCGAATGCCGGGAACCCCGGGTGCGTGCAATCGCGGTGATGCTGGTCGGCCAGGGCACTAGGTGCTGAGTCAGCTGCCGCTTCTGGTGTTACAACCGCTAACCGTCAATTTGGTCGGCGTAGCGGCGCTGCGGCCCTCGCCCGCCGACCTGGTGTCGCGACGGCGAAGCTACAGCCAGCCGTTGTCGCCCAGTACCTGACTCTTGTAGAAATCGAGATTGGCACGCATGGCGAACACGCCAGCGACACCATAGGAAAGGAAGCGCGCGAACTCGCCGTAGCCCAACGCATCAAGGCCCATGATGATCAGGCTGACCGCGATCAGTGCCAGCAACGTATAACTAACCGCCCGACGCCACATGCCCTTGGCCAGGTAGTACAGCGGCCCGAACAGAAAGGCGAGGATGTTGAACGCCATGGCTTTGCGCCGCTCGGCGGCAGGCAGACTCTTGAATGCTGGCAGGCGCGGCCCTCCAGCCTGGGCAATGGCAAAGAAACGCCGTTTCCAGGCGTCGGAAACGGGCAATGCATCGATCCGGTGCGTCTCATCGGCGGCCAGCGTGGCAGCCGGCGGTGCGTAAGGATTGTGGGTACTCATGAAACCTCCTTGTTGTCGAGCACCCTATCATCGCGGCCGCCGTCGATCCTCGCCAATCGACGTGCCAGCAGCGTGCTGCACCGCATGTTTCTCGCGGTCTGCAGGCGCCGCGCTCAGCGCAGGTAGCGCACGAACCAGTCGCCGGCCAGCTGGGCAACCTCTTCCAGCGTGCCATGCTCCTCGAACAGGTGGCTGGCACCGGGCACCACCACCAGCTGATGCTCGCATTGCAAACGTGCCGCGGCGGCGCGGTTGAGTTCGAGCACCTCCAGATCGCGGCTGCCGACGATGAACAGCGAAGCGGCGTGGACTCGTGCCAGCGACGGCTCGGCCAGATCGACACGGCCGCCGCGCGAGACCACCGCCGCGATGTCCGCCGGGCGTGACGCCGCGGTGGTAAGGGCCGCGGCGGCACCGGTGCTGGCGCCGAACAGGCCGATGCGCAGTTCGCGCAACTGCGCATCGCTGCTCAACTGGTCAACCACGCCAGTCAGGCGCTGGCTGAGCAGCGGAATGTCGAAGCGCAGCTGGCGGGTGATCTCGTCGATGGGTTGTTCGTGCTTGGTCAGCAGGTCGAACAGCAAGGTGCCCAGGCCCAACTCGTTGAAGCGCCGCGCCACGCTCTGGTTGCGTGGGCTGTGCCGGCTGCTGCCGCTGCCGTGGACGAACACCACCAGCCCGGTGGCATGCGGCGGCAGACAGAGGTCGCCATGCAGGCGGGCCTTGCCGAGGGTGAAGCGCATCGGTGTCGATGAAGGCTGGCTCATGCCGGCTGCCCTCCGCTGCTCCAGGCGCGCCGCAGCAAATCGACCACCAGCTGGTCCGGGGTCTGGTCGAAATTCTGATACCAGCGGCCAATGGCGTAGAGGTCGTGGGGCATGTGCAAGCAGACGACACGGTCGGCCAGCGGCTCCAGCTGTGCGACGCTCTCCGGCGCCGCCACCGGCACCGCCACGGTGATACTCGCCGGCTCCAGCTGACGCACCGCCTTCACCGCGGCACGCATGGTGGCGCCGGTGGCCAACCCGTCGTCCACCAGGATCACCGCGCGTCCCGCGACTGCTGGGCGCGGATGGTCGCCGCGATAGGCCTGTTCGCGGCGCTGCAGCTCGTGACTCTCCTGGGCGATGGTGCCGTCAATCTCGGCCTTGGAGACGTGCACGTAGCGCACGATGTCCTCGTTCATCACCCGCACACCGCCACTGGCAATGGCGCCCATGGCCAGCTCGCGATTGCCCGGCGTGCCGAGCTTGCGCACGACCAGGATGTCCAGCTCCAGGCCGAGGCGCTGCGCCACTTCGAAGGCCACCGGCACACCGCCGCGCGGCAGCGCCAGCACCAGGGCATCGGTCCAGTCGTCCTCCTGCGCGAGCCGCTCGGCCAATGCCTCGCCTGCATATATTCGATCAGGGAAAGGGATCTTCAGGGTCATGGCCGGTTCCTCGCTACGCTGCCGATTGCAATGGAGTCTGGCTCAAGAATGGGAGGTCCGTGGGCCGCTGCGACAAACAACGCGGTCGCCACTGATCGGTGCGGGTACGAAAGGCATTGCCGTCATATGTCTGGCGCCATTAAAGTGCCATTATTGCGACCGTGCCGCTCGGCCGGCGCGACCTCTGCCAGCGGAAGGATACCCATGCCGAACAACAAGAAACCCCGGGTTGCCTGGTGCGCACGCAGCGTTCTGCTGACGACCGTGAGCCTGCTGTTTCCCTCCGCCTCGCTGCAGGCGGCACAGAGCCTGACGCTGCTGACCTGGGAGGAATTCCTTGGCGAGGCGGTGATCGAGCGCTGGCAGGCCGAGACCGGCGTTGAAATCCGGCAGATCTACTTCGACAGCGGCGACAAGCGCGACGAAGTGCTGGCCAAGACCGACCACCAGGTCGACGTCGCCCTGACCGAGCTGATCAGTTCCACCCGTTTCGGCGCGCGCGGGCTGCTGCAACCGCTGGACCAGGCCACGCTGCCAGGGCTGCGCCACATCCCGCAACGCTGGCGTGACAGCTGCGGCCCGCACAGCGTGCCGTATCTCTGGGGCACGCTCGGCATCGCCTATCGCAGTGACCGCGTCGAACGCACGCCCCGCTCCTGGGCAGACCTGCTGCAGCCGGCTCGGGCGAACGAGCCACACATCATCATGATGGAAGACCACGAGGACATCCTCGCCAGCCCGCTGATCCTCCAGCAACGCTCGATCAACACCGCGGACAACGACGAGCTGAAGGCCGCGTTCGAGCTGCTCATGGCCCAGGCGCCGGCCGTGCTCACCTACGAATACGTGATCACTTCCCTGCGCAGCCAGCGCTATCTGGACCAGGCGGACATGGCCCTGGCCTACAGCGGTGACCAGCAGGTCCTCAACGAGGTCGAGGGCATCGACGGCGAACCCTGGCGCTACGTGGTGCCGGAAGAAGGCACGCTGCTGTGGGTGGACTGCCTATCGGTGCCGACCAGCACCCCGAACAAGGCCCTGGCGTATCGCTTCCTGGAGTTTCTCCTGCGCCCGGAAATCGCCGCGCTGAACGCCGCCGAGCTGGGTGTGGCGACCCCCAATGCCGCAGCACGGGCACTGCTGCCGGCGGAGGTACGCCAGGACCCGAGCATCTACCCACCGGAGCCGGTGCTCGAGCGCAGCCAGGTCTACGAACCGCGCCCGCTGCAGGCCACGCAGACGCGGCGACGCATCATCAGCGCACTGATCAACGCCCATGACGCTCGGTAAGCGCGCCCTGCTGGTGATCTTTCCGGTCATTCTGATCATCCAGCTGGTTGCCGCGACCGCCGCCTACCTGACCCAGCGATCCGCACTGCTGGATCTGGAACAGGCCCGCCTGGCGCAGCAGCTGTCCGCGCTGAAATCGGCCTATCTGGACTACGAGGCCTTCAACCGCAGCGTGCTCTACTCGATCATGGAAAGCGAGGCGCTGCTGGCATTCCTGCGCGAGGCGGATACCGCCTTTCGCAACGACACCCTCGGGCTGAGCATCCAGCAAGCCATCCGCTCGCTGTCGACCGCCAAGCTGTCGTTCGCCTCGGTCGCCATCGTTCAGCCGGACGGCGAGCCGGCCTACTACTTCGAAAGCAGCCTGTCGCCGTTCGCCAGCATGAACGTGATCCAGCAGCAAGCGGTTCGGCAGGCGAAGCAGGGGCTGGAGCCCGCCGCAATGGTCTATGTCGAGCAGGCCGAGGGCGGCCCGCTTCTGCTGCAGACTGACTTCATCCTGCCCGCATCCGGCAGCCGGCCATTGCCCAGCCAGCGTGGCGAAGCCTTCGCCCTGCAGCTGGCGGTGCGCCCGGAGGCCTTCATTGCGCTGAAACAGGCGCTTGAACACGAATACCGCGCGCAGCTGAAGATCGCCGCCGAACTGGCTCCGATCCAGCCGGAGTTGTCCGCCGACGTGCTGCTGTCGCGCTCGCTGTATGCGCGGCTCACCCCGGCCCCGGAATACCTCGCCGAGCGTCTGCAAACGCTGCGCCTGGCATTCCTCGCCGGTGGCGCGCTGGTGTGCGTGGTTTCCATCGGCCTGTTGCTGCTGTTGATCCGCCGCTACGTCACCGCCCCCATCAGCCAGCTCGACGACCAGCTCACCGACCTGTTGTTGTGCAAGCGCGCCGCGCTCGACGAACCCACCGTCGGCGGCGAAATCGGCCGCCTGACGCTGAACATGAAGACGCTGCACGATCACAACACCGCCGCGCTGCGCCGTATCCAGGAGATCTCCTGGACCGACAGCCTGACCCAGACCAGCAATCGCGCGCATTTCGGCATGCTCGCCAACGCCATGTACGAACGCTGCCTGCACAGCGACAAGCGTCTGGCGCTGCTGTTCATCGATCTGGACAACTTCAAGCAGGTCAACGATCAGCACGGTCACGATGCCGGCGACACGCTGCTGCGGATTTTTGCCCAGCGCGCCCAGGGCGTGCTGGAGGCGCACCGGCTGCGCCATCCGCAGACGGAAACGGCCCTGGCCCGTTTGTCAGGCGACGAGTTCGCCATCCTGCTGCTGACCGAGCCCGGCGCTGCAGATCTGGAAGAGCTGTGCGAGGCACTGCTGGGGCTGTGTCGTGGCGGCTTCCGTCTCGAGGATCGGCTCTACCCGGTGGGACTGAGCATCGGCACCGCCCGCTACCCGGACGACGCGGATTCCATCACCCAACTGCTGACCCGTGCCGATACCGCGATGTATCAGGCCAAGGCCGAAGGCAAGAACGCGGTGGTGGCCTTCAGTGGCGAACTCGCGCTACGCAACGAGCGCATCCGCCTGATCGAAGAGCAGCTGCGCGCGCTCGACGGCGACGACCAGCTGCGCCTGGTGTATATGCCGGCGCTCGACCGTGAAGGTGCGGTGGTCAGCTGCGAAGTGCTGCTGCGCTGGCATTCGCCGATCCTCGGCACCGTCTCGCCGGCGGAGTTCATCCCCATCGCCGAGCGTGCCGGGCTGTTTCCGAAGATCGACAGCTGGGTGATCGACCATGCACTGGCCGAGTACCCCGAGCTGGTCCGCCTGTTTGGCGAGGGTGTCATTCTGGCGATCAACGTGTCCTCGGCCCAGCTGGTGGACGATCGCATCTGCCGCTACCTGATCGAGCGCGCCGCCCACCACGGCATCGAGCCGGGCAGGATTGAAATCGAGCTGACCGAAACCTACGCCGCCGAGCTGAGCAAGGACACCATGGCGGTGGTCAAGGGCATGCGCCAGGCGGGTTTCCGCGTGGCGATCGACGACTTCGGCGTCGGCTACACCTCGTTCCAGCAGCTGCTGCAGTACCCGGCGGACACCATCAAGCTGGACATGGTGATCGTCGACAGCCTCACCCGCCCGGACATGCAGCAGAGCCTCGCGGCGCTCATCGCCTTCTGCCATGCGCAGGGCAAACGGGTGAACGCCGAGGGCGTGGACAACATGGAAAAGCAGTCGGCCCTGCTCGAGGCCGGCTGCGACCTGTTCCAGGGCTACCTGCTCTCGCCGCCGCGTTCGCTGTCGGCGCTGGCAGACTGGATGGCCGTGCGCCGGCGCGCACTGGCGCCGCTGCGCCTGGAGCAGCTGACGCCACGCGAGGTATCGCAGCCCGGTTGAGCGAGCCCTGTCAGCGCACGCCCAGCCACAGCTGATGCTTGCCCGGTCGGGCACCATACCGGCGCCACCACCGGCTGGGCGCGACAAATCATCGCAACCGGCAATCGCCACCCATGGACAGCGGACGAGCGCGCCGGGCTGATCTACGCTGCAAAGGCACCCTCCCAATCATCGAGGCCTTCGCCATGGACAATACGCGCGACAAGCTTCTGCAACCCGAACACCACGATCCCTATCTCAAGGCCTGGCACCAGCGCGGCGACACCGTCTGCCCGCAATGCGGCGCCGCCTATCAGGCCGGGCGTTGGACCTGGCACGGCCTGGTCGACGCCGCCAACGCGCAGGAAGCGCTCTGCCCGGCCTGCCAACGCATTGCCGAGAACGTCCCGGCCGGCACCATCAGTCTGCTCGGCGCCTTCGTCAAGACGCACGCCGACGAGCTCTGCGGGCTGATCCGCAACACCGAGGAAAAAGAGAAGAGCGAACATCCCCTCGAGCGCCTGATGGCCATCAGCGACGAACCCGATGGATTGCGCGTGACCACCACCGGCCTGCATCTGGCGCAGCGCATCGGCCACGCGCTGGAAGCCGCCTACGATGGCGAATTGAAGATCCGCTACGAAGGCGAAGAGTATTACGTGGACGTGCACTGGCGGCGCGACTGAAACTGGCGGGCCGCGGCGACGCTCTGCCACCCGGCCCGCTCAGCAGGGCTGCGGCGGCAGGCAGCCGGCGGCGACCTGACCGCTGGCCGCCAGTAGGCGCAGGTACTCATCGTAGCGATAGGTCGGCCCATCGACACAGGCGTAGCTGCCGCCGATGTAGCAGTGCCCGCACAACCCCACCCCGCAATGCATGCGCCGCTCCAGCGACAACCAGATCCTCCTGGCGGGCAGGCCACGATCGACGCAGCGCCGCGCCACCGCCAGCATCAGCGCCTCCGGTCCACAACAAAGCACCTGCGCGGGCGCTTCACCACGGCTCAGCGCCTGCTCCAGCGCATCCAGTGGATTGCCCTGCGGCCGGCCGTCATCGCCCTGGTCCAGCGTCTCGATCAGCGTCAGCCGCTGGCGCCAGCGCGCGCGTTCGCGCGCCAGCACCTGATAGGCGCGACTGCGTGCGGCGTAGATCAGCTGCAGCTCGCCGGCGGCGCTGTCGATCACTCCGGCCAGCGGCGCCAGCCCGCAACCGCCGGCCACCAGCAGCAACCGCTCGCCCGGCGCAGGGTGTGGCCAGCCGTGGCCGAACGGCCCGCGATAGCCGAGCACGGCGCCCGGCGCGAGGGCGAACAGCGCGGCGGTGAGTGTGCCGGCCTGACGGATCAGCGCGCTGAAGTGCCCTTCGGCATCCGGCGGGCTGACATAGGTGAAGGCCGCCTCGCCGACGCCGGGCACGGCGAGCATGAAGAACTGCCCCGGCTGCGCCGCCGGTTCACCGGCCAACGGCTCGACGGCGAAGCTGAAATGCCGCGCCGCCTCGCCATCGTCGTAACAGTCGAGCAGGCGCATGCTCCGTGGCGTCAGGTCGATCATGGCTGGCCGATCCTCTTCATCACCTGGTGCACGCCGATGCCGCCGGGGCACACCGCGTCGCAGCGCCCGCAACCGACGCAACCGTCGCGGCCGAAGCGCTGGCGGAAGTCGTCGCCGAACTTGTGGTACCAGAAGCGCTGCACGCGCTGGCCGGGGGTCGCGCTGGGGTTGTGGCCGCTGGCCTCCTGCTGGAAGCCCTGGTACAGGCAGGAGTCCCAGACCCGCTCCTGCACACTGCCGCCCGCGGGCTCGGTCTGTACGAAGGGGGCGAAGCAGGAACAGGTCGGGCACACCGAGGTGCAGCCGGAACAGCCCAGGCAGCGCAGGCCGAGCGCTTCCCAGGCCTGGCTGTCCACCGTTTCGCCATTGAGCGCCGCGCAACCAAGGGCGATCTCGGCCTGCTCGCCCTGCTCGGCGGCCACCTGCAGTGCCT
This sequence comes from Stutzerimonas sp. KH-1, assembly GCF_054483855.1. Classification (NCBI taxonomy): domain Bacteria; kingdom Pseudomonadati; phylum Pseudomonadota; class Gammaproteobacteria; order Pseudomonadales; family Pseudomonadaceae; genus Stutzerimonas; species Stutzerimonas sp. KH-1. The sequence goes on from NZ_CM137011.1 coordinate 3,084,636, forward strand.
GGGCGTCGCGCTGTTGTGCCCAGTCTGCCGGCGCACGAGCCAGCACCAGCCCGGCCAGCGCCTGCTGCCCACGCTCGGAGGCGACGAGCAGCAGCCAACGCCGTCCCAGCGGGCACAGGATCAGGTCGGCGGTATGCGCGCGCACCTCCGGCCCGCTGTCCATCATGGCGCAGAAGCCGTGCTGGCAGCTCTGCGCGCAATCGAGGCCGACCAGCAGGGTCGCGGCGCGGCGCGCCTGATAGTGCGGATCGGCGGCGAAGAAGCGGTCCTGGTAGGCCACCGCGGTGAGGTCGCAGGCGGCCAGGCCGAACAGCACCTGCGGCCGCACCTGGGGCTGCAGCGCGATGAAGCGGCCGCTTTCGTAGCGGAACAGCGCCTCGCGCTCGGCGAAGAAGAACGCCTTGGCGGAAAACACCGGCGGCTCGACCGGCACGACGAAGGGCTGCGACGGATCGTCCAGCGCCTGCCAGCGCAACGCGCCCTGCCCATCCGGCTGCGGCTGGTAGAGCTGCCGCTCGCGGGCCAGATGCGCGCGCAGCCGCTCGGGGCTGTCCAGCTCATAGGCCTGCATGGTCGGCCTCCAACGGGCGTTCGAGTTCGATGCGCGGCGCCTGGCCGGGCGCCAGCGGGGTCAGCGCCACCGCGCAGGCCTTGAGTTCCGGCATGTGACTGATCGGGTCCTGGGCGCTGTTGGTCAGACGGTTACAGGGCGCCTCGCGGAAGTGATAGGGCATGGCGACGGTGCCCGGCGGCACGTCGTCGGTGAGGTGCGCGCGGGTTTCCAGCTGGCCGCGACGCGATGCCACGCACACCCCCTGTGCCTCGTTCAGGCCCAGTCGCGCGGCGTCCTGCGGGTGGATGAACAGCAGCCCGGCGGGAATCTCCCGCTCCAGCAGCGGCGACTTGCGGGTCATCGCCCCGCCACCGTAGTGAAAGTGCAGGCGCTGAGTGGTGAAGCAGAACGGATAGTCGGCATCCGGACATTCATCCGGCTCGACCTGCGAGACCGGAATCAGTTGCGCGTGCCCACGCGGGAAGCACTGTTGGTGGAGGATCGCGGTACCGTCCGGGTGCGCCGCATCGCAGGGCCACTGCAGCCCACCGCCTTGCGCCAGGCGCGCATAGCTGATGCCGCTGAAAATCGGCGACAGCGCGGCCATCTCGGCGAACACTTCCTCCGCGCTGGCCCAGCGCATGCCTTCATAGCCCATACGCTCGGCCAGCGCGGCGAGGATCTGCCAGTCCGCCCGCGCCTGCCCCGGCGGCTCGATGGCCTTGTGCAGCAGCTGCATGCGCCGCTCGCAGTTGCTGAAGGTGCCGTCCTTCTCGGCGAACGATGCGGCGGGCAACACCACATCGGCGAAGCGCGCGGTCTCGCTCAGGGTCAGCTCGACCACCACCAGGAAGTCCAACGCACGCAGCGCGCGGGCCAGCTTGTGCTGGTCCGGATCGGTGACCACCAGTTCCTCGCCGAGCACCATCAGCGCGCGGAACTCGCCGCGCAGCGCCGCCTCGCTCATGCCCAGCGAGGTCAGCCCCGGTGCCGGCGGCTGCACCACGCCCCAGGCGCGGGCGAATTTCTCCCGCACCGTGCCGTCGCTGACCTTCTGGTAACCGGGGTAGACCTCCGGCAGGCAACCCATGTCGCAGGCGCCCTGCACGTTGTTCTGTCCCCGCAGCGGATTGACGCCGGTACCGGGTCGGCCGAGCTGGCCGCAGACCAGCGCCAGGTTGGCCACCGCGATGACGTTGTGGGTGCCGCTCTGGAACTGGGTGATGCCCATGCCGTAGGCGATGAAGGCGCGCCGCGCCTGGCTGTAGGCGCGCGCCAGCTCGATCAGCGCCAGCACCGGCACGCCGGTCTGCACGCTGGTACGTTCAGGGGTCAGCTCGCGCACGTGGGCACGCAGCGCCGCCTCGTTGTCGCAGCGGCGGGCGAGGAACTCGCGGTCCTCCCAGCCGTTGGCGAAGATGATGTGCAGCAGCCCGTTGAGCAGCGCGATGTTGCTGCCCACGCGCAACTGCACGTGCTGGTCGGCCAGCCGCGCCAGGCGGGTGCGCCGCGGGTCGACGACGATCAGCCGGGCGCCGCGGGCCTGCGCCCGGAGCATGCGCGCCCCGATCATCGCGTGGTTCTCGGTGACGTCGGCGCCGATCACCAGAATCAGCTCGGCCTCGTCGATGTCGGCGATGGAATTGGTCATCGCCCCGGAGCCCAGGGTGCGACTCAGCCCCGCCACCGAAGGGCTGTGGCAGATGCGCGCGCAATGATCGATGTTGGCCGTGCCGAGCACCGCGCGGGCGAACTTCTGCGCGGCATAGTTATCCTCGTTGGTCGCGTGGGCGCAGCTGATCACCCCGACCCCGGCCGGCCCGGCGACCTCCAGCGCCGCGCGAAACTCGCTGGCGACCAAACCCAGCGCCTCGTCCCAGCCCGCTTCGCGGAACCTTCCGTGCTCCTTGATCAGCGGCGTGCGCAGGCGGTTGCCGGCATCGATGGCAAACCCGCTGGCCCAGCCCTTGGCACACAGCTGCCCGGCGCTGACCGGGTGCCCCGGCTGCGGCTCAACGCCCACCACGCGGCCGTCCTCGACGCGCAGGCCGAGGCCGCAGCCAACGCCACAGAAGGTGCAGATGCTCGGAATCACGTGCATGGATGCCTCCCGCGTTCGACGCGGCGTCAGCCTCGGGCCTCGATACGCTGAGAACAGTTTAGGCGCTGAACGAGTAACGAACCCTGCAGACGCGATAAATGCACGTGACCGAAATCCGCAGCCACTCGCTCGGGTCAGCGGCGGGCTCAACCGCTCGTTCGATGTAGGCGCCTGCAGCCCTGCGTCCTCCCGGGCAGCTAGATGGTTTCTTCTCCAGCCGCGCCTGCGGGATCGGCGCGCGTCGGCATGGCGAGGATTTCCGGGACCACCTCGCGGGCGAACACATCGTGCAGCCGGCGCAGCTCGGCGAACGGATCACGGTGGTGGTCGACACGGATGTCCCACAGCGGATACGCCTCCTGATCGACCACATACACCGTCGCCGAGGATTCGCCATGGCGGTCGCCACCTTCGGCATCGCCGGCTTCCAGCGCCGCCATCAGACGCTCCACCAGCGGCCGATCGGCACTGCCGCCATAGGCCTGGCACGCCGCCTCCAGCACCTCGCGGCCCTTGAGCCGGTTGCCCTGCACGCAGAATTGCTCGCCGGCGATGGAGCCGGCCCAGGGCAGGCAGCCCTCGCCGGTCCAGCAGGCGGTGCGCCCGCTGTTGTCGATGACCGCGCACTGGCGCAGCTCCATGCAGGGGTCGGTGCGCCGCAGCCGCTCGAGGACCTCAGCGGCCGGGCTGAATTCGCGGAGGAAGCGCAGGCCGTCGATGCCGAGGTATGGGTTGATCTGCGCCTGCGTCGCCACCGCCCCGACATGCGCCGCAGCGTGGGTCAGCAGCTTGCCGACGGCCGGCATGGCGGTGGCGGCAGCGACGCCGAACTGCCCGGTGCGCGGGCAGCGGGCGACGATGGAAAAGGTCATGGGTGGGCTCCCTGGATTCGTCAGGGGTTAGGCCCGAGCCGAGCGGCAAACGTTCATGCAACGGGTGCCGGCCGGAGCTGCTCAGCGCAAGCGATCCGAACGCGACGCTCAGGGCTCCCTCGCCACAGCGTCAATGGCCGACCACGCAAGCACTGCGGGCCCGCCTCAGCGAGCTCAGCCCTGGCGCAGCGATAGCCCCTTGAGGAAGTTGCGCAGCAGCTGGTCACCGCAGGGCCGGTAGTTGCTGTGTCCCGGCTTGCGGAACAGCGCGCCGAGCTCGGATTTCGACAGCTGCAGGTCGGCGGCCCGCAGGATCGCCTGCAGGTCTTCGTCGCGCAGCTCGAAAGCCACCCGCAGTTTCTTCAGGATCTGGTTATTGCTCACCGGCAGTTCCAGCGGCGGCGCCGGGCGGCTCTCGTCCTTGCCGCGTTTGAAGTAGATCAAGCCGTCGAGAAAACGCGCCATGGCCTCGTCCGGGCATTCCTGATAGCCGTCCTCGTCCTCGCGGCTGAGCCAGGCGCGAACCTCGACCTCGTCCACCGTGCAGCCACCCAGGGCGGCAATTTCGGCCATTTGTACGTCACTGGCCTTGAGGGTGTAGCGCAGGCTGCGCAGGACGTCGTTGTTGAGCATGGTCGCTCCTCACTGAGAAAAGGCCGGCAGTGTGCGCTTTCGGGCGCCCTGCGGCGAGCCCGATCAACCGTCCTCGCGCTCGCCGAGGCGCCGGTACAGGGTGCGCCGGCCGATGCCGAGCAGGGCCGCCGCGCGGCGCTTATTGCCGTCCACCAGCTTCAGCACATGCTCGATATAACGCAGCTCCAGCTCCTCCAGGGTCGGCAGCAGCGGGCCATCGCTGAGCTGGGCGAGCAGTTCGGCGCCGGCACTGCGCGCCTTGTCATCACGATAATCGGCGATGCGGCTGGGCAGGTGCTCCAGCTCGATGCTGCGTCCGTGGCAGAAGGTCACCGCACGTTCGATGGCGTTCTGCAGCTCGCGCACGTTGCCGGGGAACGGGTAGCGTCGCAGCTGCGCCAGTGCCGCCGGCGCGATGCCGCGCACCGGCCGCCCGCTGCGCGCGGCAAAGTGGGCGACGAAACCGGCGGCCAGCAGTTCGAGGTCCTCTTCGCGATCACGCAGCGGCGGCACCTGCAGGATGAAGGTTTCCAGACGGAAGAACAGGTCCTCGCGGAAGGCCTCGCGCCCCGCCTCGGTTTCCAGCGGGCGGTTGCTGGCGGCAATGATGCGCACGTCCACGCTCAGCTCGCGCTCCGCACCCACCGGGCGGATCGTGCCTTCCTGCAGCACGCGCAGGAGTTTGGCCTGCAGCGGCAGCGGCATCTCGCCGATCTCGTCGAGAAACAGCGTGCCACCGTCAGCCTGCTGGAACAGCCCCTTGTGCGCGCGGTTGGCGCCGGTGAAGGCACCGGCGACGTGACCGAAGAACTCGCTTTCCAGCAATTCGGCCGGCAACCCGGCGCAGTTGATCGCGAGGAACGGCCCCTTGGCGCGCTCGCTCTCGGCATGCACCGCCCTGGCCACCAGCTCCTTGCCGGTGCCGCTCTCACCGATCACCAGCACCGGCCCCTCGGCGCGAGCAAGTTGGCGGATCTGGTCGAACAAGCCACGCATCACCCGGCTGCGGCCGAGCATGCCGTGGAAGCGATCATCGCTGAGCAGCTGCTGGAAGCGCCGCACCTCGTCGCGCAGGCGCCGTGTCTCCAGCGCCCGGGCCACCGCCAGGGCGAAGTGCTCGAGGTCGAGCGGCTTGGTGAGGAATTCGTCGGCGCCCTCCTTGAGCGCCGCCACCGCCTGCTGGATGCTGCCGAACGCGGTGATCACCAGAAAGGCCGGCGCCGCCTGCATCGTCTTGACCCGTCGCAACAGCGCCATGCCATCGGCACCGGGCAGGCGCAGATCGCTGACCACCAGCGCCGGCTCCCAGCTTTCCAGCGAGCCGACCGCCTCCTCCGCGCTGGCCAGCGCACGCACCTGCAGGCCGCGATCTTCCAGCTCCTCGACCAGCAACTGGCGCAGGCTGTCGTCGTCCTCGACCAGCAGCACCCGCTCCTGCGTCACTTCAGTCATGCTCGACCTCCTCGTCGATCAATGGCAATGCGATACGGAAGGCTGCGCCCGGCAGGTCGCCGTCGACCAGTTCGATACGTCCGCCGCACTCGCCGACCACGCCATGGGCCACTGCCAGCCCCAGCCCGCTGCCCTCACCCACCGGCTTGGTGGTGAAGAACGGCTCGAACAGCGCCGCGCGGTTCGACTCGGCAATGCCGGGGCCATCGTCCTCGACCTGCAACATCAATTCGGCACCATCGCGCCACCAGCGCAGGCGCACCAATCCGCCAGGGCTGGCCTGGGCGGCATTGCGCAGCAGATTGGTCAGCGCCTGCTCGAAACGCGGCGGGTCGACCCGGCAGTACAGGGTTTGCGCCGGTGCCTGCAGCTCCAGCCGAACCTGCAGTGCAGCCAGCTCATCGGCCACCGCCGCGGCTGCCGAATGCGCCAGCACCTCGGCGGGCACCTTGCGCAGCGGCGAGCCGGCGGCGCGGCCGAAATCCAGCAGCTGGCGGACGATGGCACTGAGCCGCGCCACCTGCTGGCGAATCTGCAACAGCGCGCGGCGGTGGGTTTCGCCCAGCTCATCGTCGCGCAACACCCGCTGCGCCTTGCCATCGATCACGCTGAGCGGGCTGCCCAGCTCATGCGCCACCCCGGCTGCCAACCGCCCCACTGCCGCCAGCTGCTGGCTCTGACGCAGGCGCGCCTGCAACTGCTCCTCGCGGGCCTGCTGCTCGGCGACCTGGCGCTCGGCGGCGGCGATACTGTCGAGCATCTGATTCAGCGCGCCGGAGAGCACGACGATCTCCTGCGGCCCGCTGCGCGGCGCTCGATGCTCGCGCTCGCCGGCCGCGACCCGCTCCATGCTGCGCGCCAGCTGCTGCAGATGCTTGCCCACCGCGGAGCGATGGCCGAGCAGGATCACCACCAGCGCCACCCCGGCGAGCAAGCTGCCGAGGCCCGCAGCGATCAGCCGCAGGCGGCGGATGTCCTGCTCGAAATCACCCCAGCGTCGGGTCACCTGCAGCAGGCCATTGATCTGCCCGCCACTTTCTTCCAGCGGAACGAAGTAGGAATACACCGGGCGGCCATTGATGCGCTGATAGGTGCCGGTCCGCTCGCCACCGGCGGTGAGCTGCTGGATCGCCGACTCATCCTGATCCGGTTCCACCGCGCCGGCATAAGCCGCGAGCTTGCCGTCACGGTCGTAGACATAGGCGCCATACACACGACCGACGCCAAGCACCGATTCCAGCACCTGCTGCAGGGTGCGCTCGTGGTTCTTCTCCAGGCTGGCGCTGAGCGGCAGGCGCACCGCCCGCGCGACCAGCTCGACCTCGGCCTGCAGGCGCCGTTCGCTGCTGCGCTCGACCGTCCAGAGCACCACCGAACTGAAGCCGAACATGATCGCCATCAGCGGCACGATGACCTTGAGCAACAGCGCGCCACGCAAGCTCGCCGGACGCTGCCAGATTGATACATGTGTCATTCCGGCACACTACAGCAGGCCACTGGCTACGGCCAGCGCGCCCCGATGAAACGATCAATTACTTATATTTCAATCAGTTACGTTAAGAGTGAGCACCTGGCACGGCTGCTGCACTGTTGAAGGCGTCTTTAACCGAAGCAGGAATGAACATGACCCAGCACAACGCTCGTCTCGCCTTCGCCGGAATCTTCTCGCTGTTCCTCGGCCTGGCCGCCCCCCTTGCATCGGCGCAATCAGCCAACCCGGCCCCCACCGCGCAGCCTGCGGCCGGTGTACAGGCCCAGCAGTTCGGTGAGAAAAAACTGGAAAGCTTCGCCGAGTCGCTCGGCGAGATCATGGAGATCCGCGAGGAATTCACCGGCAAGCTGCAGCAGACCGAAGACGCCGACAAGGCCCGCGATCTTCAGCAGCAGGCCAACGAGAAGATGCTCGGCGTGATCGAGGAAAACGACATCAGCATCGACGAGTACAACGCCATCAACCAAGCCGTGCAGACCGACCCGGAGCTGCGCAACCGTGTGATCGCGATGATGAAGTGAAGCGTTGCTGTAGCGCTGCGTTAAGGCACGTTACGCGACGGGAAATGCCCCGCTCAGCAATGCGAGCGGGGCTGTTTCGCTTCATGTGGCCCGAGCGCGAGCCCCAGCTTCGCGCTCGGCATGCAACGGGTAGCGGCGGCATACGACGCAGCCCCCCTTTGACGAACGGTTACTCAAGCTCGCCTGGTGTAGCTGACTGGTGAGGCGGGTCTGCGGTCACCGTATCCTGTTCGGTCCGATGCAGATTTCGATTAGGTACCGATTCGCTGTCCGACAAACCTTCGACCGGCCGACCGTCCTCCGTGACGATCTGCCCCTGCTCGTTTCGATGTGTTTCGAGCTTCTCCTGAGGGGTCGGAATACCCATCTGACTTGCCCGCGAGCCGGTGTCATCACGAGGGGTACCTGCCGGCCATTGTGCGGCCGCATGCGGTACGGATAGAAAAAGCGTGGCCATTGAAATGGAAGCAAGCAAGTATCTGTTCATGGTGTTCTCCTCTTCCCTGAGCGGTGAGCCCAGCTCAGGGCGGTGGAAGCTTCTGCCCAATCAATTACTCGCTGCGCCTACTGGCTTGCAGACGAGCATGGCAATCGGGCCGCCCGCGGAATATTTACCGGGCACTTGCATGACGACCTCTTCGTTCGGGCTGATCGAAGCAGCGGGTGTAGCCGTCATGGCCGTTTCCTCAGGCAGAGCATGGAATTGGCAGGAGGCGATCTCCGCGCTGCGGTTGGTCACCTTGATCGCCGGTACACCACGAAGATCGACCTGTTCAGAGGATGCCGAAGGCACGCCAAGTTCCTCGATCTCCATATTCATGCCATTCAGACGAGTCACGACCATCGGGTCGTCGGCTAGAGCAGGGAGAGCAGACGCGAGGGCAGCGAACGCCAAAATTGGTCTTTTCATCCGGGTTCTCCATTGAGTCTTACCATGTGAGAACGGTTAGGCACCAAGGAGTTCGCTGGCCCGTCAGGTCACGGCGGGCCTGCAATAATCCGCGCCACCTCTCCCCCTCGGCTTGCAGATGCTCGGGCACGATGTCGTCTTTTCAACTGCCACCCTCTACAGCAGCAAGACGCGCACGAAAGTCGAAGTAGTGTTCAAGCACCCGCTCCGGCGCCTCGACCTGCGGGTAGTGACCGATGCCCTCCAGCAGCACGGTGTCGGGCGTTGGAATCAGCTCGCGGTAGCGCGCCACCATGTGTGCACCGGAGATCGGATCGGCAGCGCCGTCGATCACCCGCAACGGCACATTGCAGCGCTGCATGGCCGTAACCCAGCGCTCGCGTTGCCTGACCCGCTCGGGCATGTAGCGGATCAGCCGGTGCATCACCGCCGGTCCGTCGCTCTCGGCGATCAGGCGCCAGTAATCGTCCAGCTCGGCGTCGCTCGGCTGCGTCTGCGCACCGAACACCCGGCCGAAGGTCGCCCCGAGCGTACGCCGCGAGAACAGCCTGCCCAGCAGGAAGCCGAACGGGCCGAGCAGCAGTTTCTGCACCCGCACCGGATGATGGGTTTCAGGGAACAGCCCGCCATTGAGGAACACGCAACTGGCCAGTGCGATGCGCCCTTCGCAATGCCGCGCCAGCAGCTCCTGAGCCACGCTGTCGCCATAGTCATGCGCCAGCACATGGATCATGCCGTCGATACCCAGTTTCGCCAGCAGTGCCTGCTGCAGGTCGGCCTGCTCGATCAGGCTGTAAGCGTGCCCGCGCGGCTTGGCCGAATAGCCGAAGCCGAGCATGTCGCAGGCAACCAGCCGATAGCGCGCCGCAAGCGGCTGCCAGACCTTGTGCCAATCCCAGCTGGCGGTGGGAAAACCATGGATCAGCAGCAGCGGCTCGCCTTCGCCAGCCGTCCAGTAGCGGATGCGCTTGCCGCCAAAATCGAACTCGCGAGCGCTGGCGCGCCAGCTATCCAGTGCTATGCCGTCGGTGCTACTCATTCGTTTTTCTTGTTTTCGTGGAGACGAAGCCAGTCTAGCGGGGTGCCGTGGAATGACGACTTGCTGTGCCGGCCAGCTTGGTGGCCCGGCGAGTCAGCCGGGCGCTGCTATCCCGTCTAGTCCTTCGCCTTCGACGGTGAGGCCCTCGCCAAGCTGGGGCAGCGAGTAACTGCATCAGGGTCCGTTCGGCCGTCGGTAACCGCAGCGGCCGACCTCTCCCCGCTTATCGGGGTCGCACATAGGACACCCATCGATATCCATCCCATACGGCTTGCCGGAAGGAGGAACAGGTGTCCAAAGCGACCCCATGGCTGCTGGCCGGTCTTGCCGGCGTTCTCGTTCTGCTGGGCGGTCTTGCCCTGCTGGCCGAGTCACCCTGGGCCCGGCAACTGATCGAGCGTCAGCTGAGCCAGCGCCTGGACGGGCGCGCGGTGTCCATCGGCGAATTCGACATCGAATGGGGTTTGCCGCTGGGCGTGCAGCTTCGCGACCTGCGCATCGCCAACGCCGACTGGGCATCGGACGCACCGCTGCTGACGCTCGACGCGTTGCGTGCCCGGCTGGGCGTCGGCGCCCTGTTGACCGGTGACGTGCAGCTGCGGTCGCTCCAGCTGGTTCAACCTCAAGTCCACCTCGCCCGCCAAGCCGATGGCCAAACGAACTGGGCCGCGCTGCTGGGCGACGGCCCGGAGGAAGGCTCGCTGCCGCTCAGCCCCGATCCCTTGCGCATCCGCGACGGCGAGATCCATTACCGCGATGCCCAGCTCGACCTTCAGCTTGACCTGTCGGTGGCGACGCCTCCCAGTGACGAAGGCCCGCGTCGGCTGAACGTGAAAGGTTCCGGCCAATTCCGCGGCCGTCCCGTCAGCCTGACGCTCGTCGGTGACCCACCAGCGCGGGTGCTGGCGGCCGACGCCGCTTATACCCTCTCGCTGAACGCCCAGCTTGGCGCCCTGCAACTGCAGTTCGAGGGACAGAGTGCCTCGCTACCCAGCCTTGAGCAGCTGCAGGGCCAGTTGACGGCCTCTGCGTCGGACGCCATGGCCTTCGATGCGCTGCCGATCGACCTGCCGCCGTTCAGGCTGCAGGCTAGCACCCGGCGCGACGGCTCGCAGTGGGCGTTGAGCGACATCGACCTGCGTACCAATGGCAGTCATCTGACCGGTGCGGCGAGCGTGCAGGCCGGTTCCGAGCCAAGGGTGGCCATCCGCCTCGAAGGCGACCAGCTGGACCTCGACCGCTGGGGCCTGATGCCTCGTCCGACCCGCACGGGCGAGCGCCGCCCCATGGCAGCCGATCGCCTGTTGGGCAATGCCAGCGACCTGCTCGAACGGCTGGGTGAATACCGCGGCGAGCTGTCGCTGCAGCTCGATACGCTGAGCTATGCGGATAACGCGCTGCAGGACGTGGCCATCGAGGCACAGCTGGACGGCCAACACCTTGAACTGGCGCAGCTGCATGTCGAGCAAGGGCAAGGCGCTGTCTCGTTGCAGGGTGGCTTCGATTGGGCGGACGCCGGGCTGTCCAGCGCGCTCGATGCGCAGCTGGACCAGTTCGATCTCGGCCAAGCACTTGCCGCGTTCGGCCAACCCGGGCTTGGCGTGCTGGATGGCGAAATCCACCTGCGCCTGGCGCCAGACGCCGCCTCGATCGAGAACACCCAACTGCTGTACAAGTCACCGCAACAGGACCTGCGCGTGCGGCTAGGCGCCGCCTCGACCGCAGCGGGGCTGGCGTTGCACGGCACGGCCTGGCACCACCAGGTCCCGGTACAGTTCGACCTGCAGCTGGGCGCGCTACCCCAACTCTTTCGGGACGCCACCTGGCCGGTCGAAGGCGTGCTCCGCTCGGGCGACGCGCGCCTCACGCTCGACGGCCATGTAACCGACCCGCTGCAGCTGGACGCCGCCGTGCTGCAGGTGTCGCTCGAAGGCCAGCAGCTGGACCGTCTCGACACCTTGACCGGCCTCGACCTGCCCGCACTGGGCGATTACCGACTCGACGGCGAGTTGCGTTGGGAAGATAAGCAGCTACGGCTTCTCGGGCTTGACGCCCGCTGGGGTGAAAGCGACCTCAGCGGCGATGTGCGGCTCAGCCTGGCCGGACGTCCGATGCTCTGGGCCAACCTGCATGCCGATACGCTGCGTTGGCGCGACCTGCGCCCGACCACCGAGCGTGCGCGCGACAAGCGCCAGCTGTTCTCGGACCGGTCGCTGAAACTCGAGGCCCTGCAGGGCCGCGATGCCATCGTGCGCTTCAGCGCGGACAACCTCGTGGTTCGCGATGTCCCCCTCAACGCCGTGACGCTCAAAGCGATACTCGACGAAGGCGTCCTGGAAATCGAACCGCTGCGCCTGGAACTCGCCAGCGGCACGGCACATGGCACCGTGCGGCTGAATACCCGCGTGCCACGTCCCAGCGGCACGGCGCGCCTGTCACTGACCGGCGCGCGCTTTTCCCCGGTATTGCGCAGCGCAGACTTTCCCAGTGTCGCGCAGGATTCGGCTGCCGTTATCGGTGGCCAGCTGCGATTGGCCGTCAGCGGGCAGTCCGCGGCGGAGATGGCGGCCGGCGCCGACGGCCGCCTGGAGCTAGCCATGTCGGGCGGCCAGTTGGACAGGGTCGCGATCGAGCTACTCGGACTCGACGCGGGCGAAGCCTCGATCGCCGCGCTCATCAACGACGCGCCCACCGACATGAGCTGCGGCTACCTGCGTTTCGACGCCGACGCCGGCATCGCCCATCTGGAACGGTTCTTCGTCAGCACCCAAGACAGCAACCTGACCGGGGGCGGCCAGATCGACCTGGCCACCGAGCGGTTGAAACTGGCATTCGACGCCCACGCCAAAGACTTCAGCCTGCTATCGGGGCAAGCGCCGATCCAACTGCGTGGCACCCTGCGAGATCCGCAAGTGGAAGTGATCACCGACACGCTGGTCGCCCGCGGGCTCGCCAGCGTTCTGGGCGCCATCGTCGCGCCGCCCCTGGCGATTTTGCCGTGGCTCGACCCCGGTTTCGGCGAAGGTTCGGGCATGGGCTGCGACAAGGCGCTGAAGCAATTCGAACGGACCGGGACCTAGCCGTGCGCGTGTTGGAACATCGGTCCAGACCCGTTGCGCTGCACCCGCGTGCAACCGGCAACAGCGGCGCGACCAGAAAAAAGAGAAAAAAGGGGACAGATTTATTTATTCATGATCCCGCCAGCCTGGAAAATAAATCTGTCCCCTTTTCCTTAAGAAAGAGTCATGCGCTACAGCCTGTAGCACCGTTTTCCCAGTAAATTCGCGGCCTGCAGGGCAGTCTGTAGTCGCCTCTGTCTACAGCCGATTTTCGGCAAAACCGCGGCAGCCCAGTAACCACGCGGCTTTGGCGGCACCGGCAAGGTGCGTATGGTGTATAGCCAGATCACCGGGGTTGAAAGGGCCGGCAAACACCGCAAAAACACACCGGATTTAAGGGCAAACACCAGCCAGAGGGTCAAACCCTTCGCCAGCGGCCTGAGCGCTGGCAGCAGTAGCCGATAAGTAGCAGAAGATAGCCGCTCGATAGCTGAGAGATAGCTACAGATAGCTGATAGATAGCACAAAAGTAGTAACTCACCGGCGTGATGCAGGCATGTGGCAAGAATGATGCAAACCGCTGCCAATCAATGAATGATTTGAGGCGTTAGGCAGGATGGATACCAAGCAACTCAACGAGACCAGCAAGTTTCTTAGCTATGTACTCAGACATGAGCCTCAAGCTATCGGTTTGCAGCTGGACAGCGAAGGCTGGGCAGATATCGAATCCTTGATAGCCGGTGCGGCTAAGGATGGACGGACTTTAGATATTTCCCTGATTCAAACGGTCGTCAGCAGCAGCGATAAAAAGCGTTTCAGCATCTCGGATGATGGCCAGCGCATTCGCGCCGTGCAGGGCCACTCAACTACCAGCGTGAGCCTTCAACACGTAGAGAAAGAGCCGCCAGAGTTTCTCTACCACGGCACCGCCACACGCTTCCTTGAGTCGATCCGCCAGCAAGGGTTGATCGCAGGCTCTCGCCACCATGTGCACCTGTCGCAAGACATACCAACTGCTATTGCGGTTGGGCAGCGCTATGGAAAGCCTGTGGTACTAAAAATTGAAGCCCTCCGGATGCACCAACGGGGCTTCAAATTCTTTCAGGCAGAGAATGGGGTATGGTTAACTGCCCATGTGCCAAGTAATTTCACTTCCGAGTCAAACAACCGGCTGCTCATCTGATAAAGACACAGCTTCAGCCAACACATGGAATGCAACATTCTCCGATAGGAACTGAATACTAAAGTGCCTTACCTCTGACGAGCCGCCAGCAGAAACCGAGCCACATATCTCCATACTAGAGCTAACCCACTCTGAATCCATAAATTCTGTTAGTTCACCCAGGCTAAATTTACTTGAGTCACCATAAAACTCAAAAAACATACTTCCGGGAAAAGGAACCCGCATAAAGGCACGCACAGATTTAAAAGCAATCTCCCGCCTTAAACTCTGTACAGTATCAGCACCCTCAATACCCGGCACATCCCTCTCGTATTCAATATCCAATATCACATCCGCCCCTACGGAGCGGAATGATACTTTTGACTCACCGTACCCTGGCAGCCACTCATAAGGATTCAGGATTAACTTTGGCTGACCAATCTTCATGGGCGCACCGACTTTAGTTTTTCTGCGCCTGTCGGCGGAAGTTTATTATTTTTCAACTGATCTGCAGCCAGATCATTGAAGGTCTTGCCAGGATAAGCCTCAACACCCGTTTGATTTCGCCCAAACCACTGACTACGCGGAATTCCGGCCTGTTCAAGCGCCGTCGAGGTTCGTGTATTTAAAATAAGGCGAGTGCCATTCATATCCACATAGCCAACGGGAAGCTGACTCGGCTTAATAGTTCCGACCTTGAGCGCATCCGCCAAGTCATCCACTGTCTTGATCGGTTTACCAGCCAAGTCTGAATATATCTTTTGCCCATCTGGACTAAAGGAGCGGTCAGACTTAATTCTGTTCTGAGCAAAATTAGCCTCTGTCAGCACTCCTCTTTCTGCGTTACCGAGAGCACCCCCTGTTGCTTTTGGACCTTCGCCCACCTTAACCGGATGGTCATATGGTAGCCCAGCCTCCGCATCCGTTTGCCCACTATGCGGATTATGGTTCGTCGCTGGCGGATTGGTTTCCTTAACCTTGATGACTTTGCTGCCTGCACCACCAACCGCCGAGCCTACCAGCAGCGTACCAATGAGACCGCCGCCACCTAATAGGTAGGCATCGTTCTCGTATGAAGCTTCCAGGTCATGCCCTTCGACGCCTTCCGCTATGGCCTTACCCAAGACGCCTTTGAGGTATGCCTCATACTGGGCTACCTGCTCAGCGAAAGGCGTATCCGCCAGTGCCTGGCTGGCCGCCCACATCATCAAGCCTTTCGGTCCCTGAGCAGCTGCCAGCACGAAGCCGACAGCTTCAGCCTGATCCGGGTGAGCCTCTATATAAGAGTTTATCTCCGAGACTCGCCCCAGAATCACTTGCTCTGGACGCAGGCTTCCCGGCGTGACCGTCTGATCTGGTAAGACCACAGCATCAGCCAGCGACAGTAGGTTGGCTTCAGCTAACCCTTGCTCTGCCTGCTTAATGAGTTCTGGCTGCGTCGAAAAGGCATTGGTGATGCCTCGCAACTCGGCCAGCACCTGGTCTTGGAACGCCTGATCAGCCAACAGTGCCTTGGCCTGCTCCAGGCTCATGCCCGACATAATCAGACCGTATAGCGCCTGCTCAGCAATCTCGGCACCACCGGCTTCGACTGCGCCTTCCGCCAGCGCCCTGCCCGTCAGTTTCTCCAGTTCGTTCAGGGTCGCATTGGCCAGTACGCCAAGCTCCTTGAAATTCGCCTTGGCTGTTTCGTCGTAATTGGCAAGCTGTTTCCCCCAATTCTTGATTGTCTCAACCGGATCACCTACCGCCTCCAGCGACGACTTGCTTACATAAAGATCGGTACGCTCTTCCTTATCCTTGGTGATCTCATAAGCCTTGCTGACATCGCGGTTCAGCCCGGCCGTGGAGTCCTGGCTCGTTTCCGCGTCATTACGAACGATGATTTCCCCCGCCCCCACCGTGGCGCGGACGATCTGCTCGCGGTCCCGTTCGTATTGGTAGCCTTCGACGCTCCAGCCGCTTTCGCCTTGCGTACCCTTGCCGACCTGGCTGGCGTCCTGCTGGGTACCACCGTCACCCAGGCCATAGCTACCGCCCACGTTGAGGTAGTAGCTGCGTTCCTTGTCCTTGCCCGCGATATCGCTGAAGCCCAGGGTACCGGTGTCCAGCTTCAGGTTGCCGCTATCGGAGGCGATCAACGCGCCGTCAATCTGGGTGTGGTTTTCCGTGCGGATATCCAGCCGGTCCCGGGCTGTGATGCGGGTCTGCTCCTGTACCCAGTTGGTCTGGCCAGTGGTCTTGCCGTAACCGACCGAACCGCTGACACCCGCCCCCGGCCCGATGGTGACAGTGGCGCTCAGGTCGAACTCCTTACCCTTCACCTCGCCGGTATCCGGCAGCGACGACACGTGCAGGTCGCGACCCACCCGGCCGATAACCTCGTCGCCCCGCAGCTGCGCACCGGCAATGCTGGTGTCCTTGCCGCTGCTGAAGCTCAGGCGCTCGCCGGCATAGAGGTACGCCTCCTGCTGGCGTTCGCCTTCGCGCTCCAGATGGCCCTTGCCCAGGTTGACGCTGGCGTAGACGCCTATACCTTCGGTGCCAAAGGTCAGGCCGACTTCACCCCCCGGCGCTACGGCGTTCGCTCTCGCTGCTGCTGGCGTTCTGGACCGCACGAATGTTGAGGTCGTTGCCAGCCTTGAGGTCGATGTCCCGACCGGCCTGAACCTGGCTGCCGATCAGACTCAGGTCGTGACTGGCTTGCAGGTTGATGTCGCGACCGGCGGCGGGGAAAAAGGGGACAGATTTATTTAATTAGCCAACCTAACCGGCCGAAAAATAAATCTGTCCCCTTTTTGTACACAGCGTTCCAGATCGGCCTTCCAACCGATTGCGATACCGCGTGGCTCGTGCGGCGAGTGCTTTCATCAACTGACCAAGCCCGGCCATGGCCTCACCCGGTGCCAGTAGCAGGTGAACATGGTTCGTCATCAAGCAGTACGCGTAGACCTTGACGCCAAAGGCATCCTTCAGCTCGCGTAGATCAGCCAGGTAGCGCTGGTAATCTTCGTCAGCAGCGAATACGACCTGGCGGTTGTGACCTCGCTGGACGACATGGTGCGGGTAGTTCGGCAAAACAAGGCGGCCCATCCTGGGCATAGCGGCGCTCTCCATTGCTTGGAAAGACGTCAGGGTAGCGGAGGCGCGAGAAACAGGTTGTAGCGCCTCTCACGAACGGGGCCGAAAAATAGATCTGTCCCCTTTTCTTGTCAAGAAGCAGTTCGGACGGCGTGATGCACAGTCGCCTTCAAGCAACTCAAAAACACACATCAGCAACTGAAAAAGAACAGAAAAACAACACGAGACAACAGAAAGAGGACACCTGACAACTGAAAAGCAACACCGGCACGAGGCCGGTGCTGGGAGACTAATTAAATAAATCTGTCCTCTTTTCTTAAAAAATAGATCTATCCCCTTTTTCCGCTAGTTGCTTTTGGACCATCTAATCAGGCAAAACAACCAAAGAACTCCACAGTGGCGGAAGACCGAGCTCCTCCATGTAAGCCCCATAATCTACGAAAGTTTCAACTCCAATGGCTTCAGGCGAGAACCATGTCGCTTCACATTCTTGGCAAACATACAATATCTTTTCACTCGACTTAATCCGGGCTTTACAAATATCGCCTTGAGCACATCTTGGACAAAGCATTTTAACCCTCTACTTAACTGGGTACGCAGTAATTATCTTGTTCGCTCCAGGCCGAACAATGATTTTTATGCTGGTCTCGCCAGCGGTTCCGATAACACGTTCCATTGGAACAATATATGCGCCAGGGTCTTCTGACACAGAGCTTCCTTTCTTAAGCCACGCCTGATCGACCAAACCTAAAATCTCTTTCCGATCCAAATTAAAGACACTGTGCGTCGTTTTGTTTGGGTTGAGCGAAAAAGGGGACAGATTTATTTTTCCGTGAACGCTCGCGGCCTGCCTTGCCCTCTCCGCTCGATTCGCAGCCCGGCAATCCGCTCTACTTCGTCTACGAAGCGGCTATCCCCCGTCAGCTGGCCGCGCTGCAGGCCTTCACGAATCAGGGATAGCTCCGCTTGCGATACGGCGCCATGAACGAACGTCCGATATCGCTCGCTCCGCTGCTGCGCAGTGTTCCCTAACGCCAGGTAGCAAGGATCGGTATCCAGCCATCCCGTTGAATCACCAGTGTCTATTCGGCTGGTATAGCTAGACCAGCGGTATTCGCTTGGGTCAGCCACCATCCATGCTCGGACCGGGTTCAGCTCGATATAGCGAGAACAAGCCAATAGATAGGTATCGGTTTGGACGACGCTCGATCTATAGCGGCTTTCCCACAGCGTTCCAGATCGGCCTTCCAACCGATTGCGATACCGCGTGGCTCGTGCGGCGAGTGCTTTCATCAACTGACCAAGCCCGGCTATGGCCTCACCCGGTGCCAGTAGCAGGTGAACATGGTTCGTCATCAAGCAGTACGCGTAGACCTTAACGCCAAAGGCATCCTTCAGCTCACGCAGATCAGCCAGGTAGCGCTGGTAATCTTCGTCAGCGGCGAATACGACCTGGCGGTTGTGACCTCTCTGGACGACATGGTGCGGGTAGTTCGGCAAAACAA
Source organism: Stutzerimonas sp. KH-1 (assembly GCF_054483855.1). Lineage (NCBI taxonomy): Bacteria > Pseudomonadati > Pseudomonadota > Gammaproteobacteria > Pseudomonadales > Pseudomonadaceae > Stutzerimonas > Stutzerimonas sp. KH-1. The sequence continues at coordinate 3,103,016 of NZ_CM137011.1, forward strand.
GGCGGCCCATCCTAGGCATAGTGGCGCTCTCCATTCCTTGGAAAGACGTCAGGGTAGCGGAGGCGCGAGAAGCGATCTGCCGCGCATCTCACGAACAGGACTGGAAAATAAATCTGTCCCCTTTTTTACCCTTGGAAGACATCAGGTTAGCGGAGCCGCGAAAATTGGTTTGCAGCGCACCTCACGAACATAGCCGGAAAATAAATCTGTCCCCTTTTCCTCGTTCGTTACTCGTTACTCGTTACTCGTTACTCGTTACGTTATCAGCGACACCATTTACTCGCTTTCCGTTTATGATTGTTGTGTACTGACGTTCAGCATATGGAACACTTCCATATATTTCTCGCACACCACTTTCATAGCTCTGTGCCTTGTCGATGGCTCGACCGCCGCTGATGGTCACGGGCTTGGTGGTTTCTAGAGCCTGACCAGTTGCTTTTGCACCAACTCAACAGCCGATTTTTTCCTACACCGGCCCCCAATAACCATGAAATGGATCTTGAGGAGTAACTAATCTCCAAGTAGCAGATGAGCCTAGGCACTTAAACCACTTTTCCTCAAAACCTGGCCCCGCGTAGCTTTCCTGAACAGAAACCTGCACCACCATCCCAGCCTTAACTTGGTCTGCGAGCCAAGCAGAGAATCGTGCATATTCCTGAAGGGATGAAAACCCCTCTATGATTTCCCAACTACAATCACTCATTGTTTTATCCAAGAAGAGTCGATTTTAATGGGAAAAAGGGGACAGATTTATTTAATTAGCCAACCTAACCGGCCGAAAAATAAATCTGTCCCCTTTTTGTATCCCCTTTTTGTACTGTCCCCTTTTTGTACTCTTTTTCTACTTTTCCCGTTGCGTTGGGCTGTTCACTTGGCATTGCGTAACACAGCTGTAGCTTCCCGCTTGGCTACTGGGGCTAGCCCATCTAAAAGACTTTGATCCATGGCTGCCCGGCGCATAAGGATCATCCCTATTGACTCACCGCAGGAAGCAAGAACGATATCGGATTCGTTATGGTCTTGCCCAACCAACATAAGCGCTGCTAGCACACTTTCGTCATCGAAGGCACCAAGGTCCATCGCTGCATCATCACGCTCATCTACTCGGGATTTTTTGTCCAACAAAATTTCAATTAAGCAATTCGCTTCTGACATATCTTTATCTCCACGACTGCTCAAGCGGTAAGTGAGTTCCGACAGCGCGCCCACCTGTTTGCCCTGTAAAGGGATTGACATACGTACCTTGACCATCTAAGCGTGCGTCAAACCGAGGCTGCTGACTGCCACTCCCTAGCCCGTCTCTAGTGCCGGCCACTGGCTTTATTTTCAAGCGCCATGAGAAACTTCCGTCAGGGTTTTTCACACCCCATACTTCAGGACCTTCCCCTATTTGCTTGACCCAGCCCTTACTATTTGCCCAGCCGCGCAAAGTACGAACATTCTGCTGCCCCAGTTTAGAAAGCGATTGGGCCGCCTCATGAAATTCTCCTTTTAAACCACCCGCTTTAACCCCAGCCCAATACTCATATGCCTTGTTTACCTGAGCCGACCCAATGATGGTATCCGTACCAGCCGGCCTGGATGGCCTAGACCCAGCAACCCCTGCGGCAAAGAACAATAGGGGACAGACCACGTTTTTCTAAATATCTGGCGCACTCTTGGGGCGCCCTGGCTTGCCTCTTGTGACTCTTCGCCCCAACGCTGCCTCAACTTCGGCAGAAAATTTCGGACTTCCCAGTGCGTAGTTTCCATTTGTTGCGGCACGTAACTGATCAACAAGCCCTGGGTCTAGCTGATAGCGGAACAATTCTCTATAAGCCTCAGACCTGAGCATCTCATGCTCGACCCAGTGCCTCATAGAGAGGATGTGGACAGCGCAGCGCTGAGAACTCACCCTGCGCATTGGCCCGGTAGCTCGACCAGCGATATTCCGCCGGGTGCTCAACCATGCCTGCACGGATAGGATTCATCTCAATGTATCGATAGCAAGCCAACACATATGCCTCTTCCTGCATGAGGCAAGAGCGAAAACGACCTTCCCACAGCATCCCGCTACGGCGGTATGTGCGATTAACATACTGCACGTAACGCTGCCCTAGCCCCTTCATCATGAGTCCTGCACTATCAGGGCTTTCGGGTGTGACCAACAAATGAACATGATTGGTCATCAGACACCAGGCATGGATCGTACATCCATGTTTTTTTGCTTGTTACGCCAATACATCCTGATAAAAAAGATAATCCTCATCAGCGTAAAAACAGCCGGAGCGATTGTCCCTCTCTGAATCAGGTGAAGTGAAACGCTTGGCAATGATATGCGTGCTCGACGTGGCATACAGACCTCCTTCCATGGAATTCCATAACCCTAGACCAATAAACGTGGTCTGTCCCCTATTGTTCACATGTCCCCTATTGTTCACAGCGCGCTAGCAGTTGCTTTTGGACCATCTAAATCTCTAGCTTAGACAAAGCCACGTCATCTGAAACTCTAACCACGCTATCAATGATGGACAAGTTATCCTCAGACTCCAAAACGCTAAAGCCACAATCCCCAAAAGCGAAATACACACCAACACAACCATCTTCCACACCCGAAATAACATACTTGTAAACAGCAAGCAGATCCTTGCCAAAGTATCTATCCAACTCATCCGACCTCTGAATCGGGTACGCGAAATCATCGGAAATCTCATCCAGCCCCAACAGCTCTGGTTCAGAACCAACGGACAAAATCCTTAACACACCCTCCCCAATATCTAACGAAACCCACCCCGACCTTGAAAATCTAAAAAACAGAACCAGCATTTTACAAACCAAAGATCCCGACATAAAAAATGACCGAAATCTAAACTCACAAATTCTCTCGCCAATTATCATAGAGCTATATCTCACAACTAAAACTTTGAGGATTTCTCTGGAATTAAAGTATCAAACTCATACTTACCACCAGGCAACACTCGCAAGCTCACAGTGCTATTGGTCTTGGAGCTGTAGACATGAATAAGATCATGACCTCCTCGAACAGCAGACTTAGTAATTAATTCACTAACAGCTGTAGCGTTTTCCAATGTTTCTTTAACTGTCAGCTTAGCCTGCTCAACACCTGCACGACTGGCCTCGTAAGGTAACCTACCTTCACCTATTTTCGCACCCAACTTTTTGTTTAGGTTTGCTGCTTGAGAGCCAAGAAACGCATCAACTCCACCGAGCTCAGGAAGTTTTTGAGTTCCTTTTGCGCCGCCCTGCAAAAGCAAATCAGCTCCATACTTTGCCTCAAGCGACGCTAGCGTTTCCTTAGAAACTTTTTCTCCGATGCGCCGAACAGCTGCAGCCTTGCTGGATGGTGTCGGGAACGCAAGATCTATGGCTATCGAAGCATCGAAAAAGGGGACAGATTTATTTTTCCGTGAACGCTCGCGGCCTGCCTTGCCCTCTCCGCTCGATTCGCAGCCCGGCAATCCGCTCTACTTCGTCTACGAAGCGGCTATCCCCCGTCAGCTGGCCGCGCTGCAGACCTTCACGAATCAGGGATAGCTCCGCTTGCGATACGGCGCCATGAACGAACGTCCGATATCGCTCGCTCCGCTGGCACGCAGTGTTCCTTAACGCCAGGAAGCAAGGATCGGTATCCAGCCATCCCGTCGAATCACCAGTGTCTATTCGACTGGTGTAGCTAGACCAGCGGTATTCGCTTGGATCGGACACCATTCGTGCACGGACAGGGTTCAGTTCGATATAGCGAGAACAAGCCAATAGATAGGTATCGGTTTGGACGACGCTCGATCTATAGCGGCTTTCCCACAGCGTTCCACAGCGTTCCAGATCGGCCTTCCAACCAATTGCGGTACCGTGTGGCTCGTGCGGCGAGCGCTTTCATCAACTGACCAAGCCCGGCCATGGCCTCACCCGGTGCCAGTAGCAGGTGAACATGGTTCGTCATCAAGCAGTACGCGTAGACCTTGACGCCAAAGGCATCCTTCAGCTCGCGTAGATCAGCCAGGTAGCGCTGGTAATCTTCGTCAGCAGCGAATACGACCTGGCGGTTGTGACCTCGCTGGACGACATGGTGCGGGTAGTTCGGCAAAACAAGGCGGCCCATCCTGGGCATAGCGGCGCTCTCCATTGCTTGGAAAGACGTCAGGTTAGCGGAGATGCCAGAATTGGCTCGCAACGAAACTCACGAACAGCGGGGAAAAAGGGGACAGATTTATTTAAATAGCCAAGCCAACCGACCGAAAAATAAATCTGCCCCCTTTTCGTTGATTATTAGTATTTGTACTTCTCCCGCTAATACCCTCTAAAAAAAAACATTAAAAAAAAGCCTACCAGCACAAAACCACCCATCAAATCTCTTCCGTACTTCATGTCTGTCTCTCCCAAAATCCCAAGACCTATGGAAATACGCCACCCACTAATATATGAGAAATATGCTTGACCAAACAAAGCCTGTACAAGCAGGGATGTAAACATGATTTCTAAATCATCTATTAGGGTTACACCATTCAACGCTGCTGAGCACAGCATTATCAAAAGCAACTTATACCTTAAAGGATAAAGTTTCCTTTCCAAACTACTTTGAATCATCGCATCGTCTCGTCGACTATATTGCTCCAGACGTCCGCTAAGTCTAGCGCAGTTGTAGCTTTATCCGCCGCGGCGGCAGGAACCCCTGACTTTATAGCAAATTGTTTGAAGCCTAAGCTCAAAGCAGCAGCAGAAGCAGCACTTTTTAAATCTTCTTTCAAGTATCCCGCTAACAGGCTAGCGGTTGTGGAGCCGGTACCAAGAAGCGCAGAAGCGCCACCTGTAGCAACTAAAGAACCATAACCTAACGCTTTACTTGTCTTTTCAATGGTGTCTACGTCTGCAGCTTTAATCCAAGCTATCGTTCCTGCATCTGAGAAGTCCAAGTTGGCACCAACAACTTGGCAGTCAGCGCTTCCACAGGAGAAATACCGCGGGTTGTACACCTTACCATCAACTACAACAGGCACCCGGTAACCATCCCCGGTCTCATCTAGCACATACCCTGTCAGTCTGTCCCTTTTTTCATTTGGGCGGACGACCGAGTAGTCATACCTAGGCACACTACGCACCTCATCATACAAGCCCCATCCATAGGCATCAGTACTCTCTTTGATGAACGCTATTACTTCATCGTCCGCGTTGGCAAACACCTGTAAGAATTGCTTATCCCCCACAGGTATCCATTTTCCATCCGGATCATACATTCCATCCTTCGTAGCAACTATGTCAGTGCCGGGGCTTACATCCGTACCCTTTATCGACGTCAGTCTCAACTGCTCCTCGATTTGCTCTGCTGTGTACTTCCCCTTACTTTCCGCAGCCAACCGCTTCGCCAAGACCTTTTCACTAGGATGCAATTGCCGATTATAAGCCGTTGCGTTCTTCGTCAATTGCGCTGTCTTGGCTAGGTCTCCCTCCGTCCAAGCTGCCGCTGCAACGCCTATAAGTTGCGACGCGGCAAGCTCAAGGTTTTTGTCTGCTTTAACCAATTCGGATAGCTGTCCAACTAACGCCTCGTTCGCACCTGCTGCGAGCGCTCCCGTTTCAAACGTGCCGCCAGCTGCTTTACTAAGCATGCCCCCCACTATCGCGTGCAGCGCAACTTTCTGGGGCGATCCATCTTCCCATTTGCCCTTGGCATAATCGCCCACAGCGTTGAACGCTACGGCCTGCAGGACCCCTTGCAGCTGGCTGGTCAGTGCGGCATTTAGATTGTCACTGAAGCTCCCGCCATTAATGACCGTCCCTACTCCAGCCTGGACGACCCCCGTTGCAGTTGCGTGCCCTGCATAGCCGAGCACATCCTTGAATGAGCCGAGATCGAAGCCTTTAGTGACCGAATTGGTTGGGTTTGTTTTACCGCCAAACGCCGGGTCAACGACCCCAGCCACCAGACCGGCAGTAATACCAGCCGCAGCGTAGCTCTTAAGGCTGTCAGACGAGTGAGTTTCTTTGAGTACGGCCGCCAAGTTGCCCTTGTTATTGATCGTGCTAACGGCCGTCTGAGAGACGGATGCATGGAATGCGCCTTGTGCCATAGCTCCTACGATCGTTCCGGCTGTACCGCCACCAACGGCACCTCCCGCTGCTGCAGCAATCGCCGTTCCGGCGCCAGCGGTAACAACGGACAGCACAATTGCAATAACAAGAGCTGCGCCACCACCTAACCCTGAGCTTTCGTACTCGAAGCTGTCATGAATCTCCTTCACCCGCCGCCAATCCACATCCCCGCGCGCTTCGGCTTCCTTGATCCACGCCAGCTCAGGATCGGCCTTGACCATGGCGTCGATGGTCTGGCTGACGGTCTGCTGGTTGACGTGCTTGATGTCGATCTTCAAGCCGTCCACCGCATTAATAACCGTCTCGCCTTTCGCAATCAGTACGCTCTGCCGCAGGGTTTCGTCTGTGGTGCCTTTGCCCTTGGCCGATTGCCAGGCAAGGCTGCTCTTGCTCTTCTCGTGGCTCTCCTGATCCAGGTCTTTCACCGCCTCGAAGGTGATAGCGCCGCCGCTATCCAGCGTGAGGTCATTACCGCTTTCCAGCCGGGCTTTCTGATAGAGCTGATCGCCTTCGCTGACGAGCGTCAGGTCACCGCCGGTGGTGATGGTGCTGCCGATGTTGCGAACCGTGGTCACCTCGTCGCGCTGGGTTTCCTTGCTACCGAAGCTGCCTTTCGATTGTTTGTCATAGAGCGAGTATTCGCTGTTTTGCGCGGCGAGCAGGTTCAGTTCTCCACCTGCGTATAGATAGGCCTCGTCACCGGCGCTGATGCTGCTGGCGACGATATTGGTGTCGCCATCCGAGATTGCGGTTAAGTCGCCGCCGGCAATGAGTTCGGCGCTTTGCTGGGTGACGCTATCGCGCACCACATCGACCTTCTTGCCACCACCCTTGCGGTGATGTTCGAAGTGGGACTCGTTGGCCGCCGAGGCGATGGTGATGTTTTCCCCCGCCTCCAATGCCATGTCGCCTCCCGCTTGGACCTTGCTGCCGATCACGGCCAGGTCTCGATCAGCCTGGAGCGTAAGGTCGCCGCTGATCTTCACATCCGAGGTGTGCTGGGCGATGGCCTGAATGTCGGTCGTGGACCTGCGGTCGCGCCGCGACATGGTGTCCTGTTCTCGCTGACTGGCAATGACCAGGTCGCGACCTGCAGTGAGGCTGGCATCCCCCCCGGCGCTGATGGCACTTCCGACGTTGAGTAGATCGCGCCCGGCTGATAGCTGAAGATTGTTGCTCGCCTCGATACGCGCCGCGCTATCGGCAAAATCTTGCCGGTCCTGGTAGCTCGCGCCACGAGTAACCACGTGTGTGGTGACGCTGCGCTCGTTGATGATGTCGCCGGTCAGCGCTACGGCCGACACATCGCGGCCCGCGATGATGCCGCCTGCAGTGTTGCGAATGCTGTCGGTCGCCAGTAGCTGCAGGCGCTCGTTGGCCTGCATCAGACCGCTGTTGTTGATGTTGCCGGCCGTGACATCGAGGCTCTGGCTGGCGCGCAGGGTGCCCTGGTTGTTCAGGTTGCCGCCGCTGATAAGGGACACATCGCGGCCCTGAATCAGCGCGCCGGTGGACGCAAGCCTGCCTTCGGCCTGGGCCAGGTAGAGCACCGGCACCAAGACCTTCTCGCCCATGACTTCGTGCTCCTCCATCCAGACGATGTCGTGGGTCAGGGCTGCAACCTGCTCGGAGGTGAGCGAGATGCCAAGGCTCAAGCCAAGCGCGTCTTTGCTGGCGATGGCGTTGTCCATCAAGTAGCGGAACATGGCCTCGTCGCTGGTCAGACCTGCAAGGTAACGCTGGCCGGTGCGCGCGACGATGGCTTCGCGAATCAGGCGTTGCTCGTACAGGCCATCGCCAAGTCGCTTCTGCGTCGCATCGGTGTCATAGCCGAGATTGCCGAGCAGGTAGTCCGAGCTCATGAACTGCCTGAGGTCGGTGAGTGCCGGATTGGTTTCGATCAGGTACTTGTGGGCACCCGCCGCGCGGCCGGTTGACGGCACAGCCTGAATCCCTCTAGGCGGCTGAGGCGACGCCGTGCCAGCAGCCGCGCTCGCGGTTGCGTCCTGACTGCTCTGGTTGCTGAGGCGGAACAGGCCATGCTCGCCCTGCGGCAAGGTGAAGCCCGGCAGAGTCAGCGGGTTGACCTGCTTTTGTTGCAGGTCGGGCGGTAGTTGGGGGTTGAGCGTGACGTAGGTGGCAATGGTATTGCCGGGCTGAGTCGTACCGACCCGATTGCCGCCTGACACATAGGCGAAGCCGGGGCGCCGCACGCTGTTGTTCAGTTCCGTGGTCGCGTTGACCCTGACGGAGCCGGCGGCCTGGATGATGCCGCTGTAGTCTGCGGCGTTGCTGTAAGTTGGCGAACTTGGGCTGGAGATGATGTAAACATGTCTGGAGATGAAGCTGTTCAACTCCGCCTCGATATCACCGGGGTTGTACGTGGGGCTTCCAATCCAGTTACGTGCGTTGAACGCGTCCGCTTCTTCACGACGCTCTTGAACCCTGTCCATGTAGACCCGGTGAGCATGAACGTCACGGATGGTCGTTACATCTCCGACTTGAGCGCCTTGGTTATTGAAAGTGCCCGTATCAATGCGGAGGTCACCGCCTGTCGCGACGAGGCTGTATCGATTGTCGAAGGTGGCACTGGATATTGTTAGGTTCCGCCCGGCAAGTAACTGCGCTTGGGGGCTCACGTTCGTCGCTTCAGTACGGTCTATCTCGATCAGGTCGAAGTGCGAGCTTTCCTTGGAGCCTCCGCAGTCACCACATCCTTTGTAGATGAAGCGCGCCGAGAGCTTTCTGCTAGCAATATCCAACGACTCGCGCGCGTTTTCAAAGGCACGGGCGGCGATGATCATGGTGCCGTCGCTCTCCACTGCGCCGGATATGTTTCGGAAGGTTTGACCCAGCGCTCCCGCATCGTTCGCAGCAAAGGAGAAATCGCCAAGACTGTAGATATCGCCTCGCAGGTTGCGCAGGTCAGCGCCACGCACGGCCAGGTCTCCACCGCTGAAGATCAGCCCTCTGTCGTTGAGTAGAGCATTTGTCGCCAATCGAACCTGCTCGGCCCCGCCAAGCGTCCCGTAGTTGTTCAGCGTCGCGCTGCGCAGGGTGAAATCGCCGGTAGACGTTACTCGGCCGCGGTTTATGGCCAGCCCTGCGATATCCAGCGAGGTGACCGCGCCGCCAGCGATACGGCCGCTTGTAGCGAGGTCGAGGGAAGCGGCGTTGAGCGTAAGGCCACCGAGGCTGGTGAGCTGGCCGCCGCCGCTGTAACTAGCGGTGAGGTTCAGGCTCAGATCGCGATCGCTGGCAATCACGCCGTTGTTGACCCAGCGACCGCCGGTTGCGACGAGGCTCTCGCCTGCCAACAACTGGCCGCTGGCTGTCTGGGTGAAGTCGCCGACATTGAGTTCCAGACGCTTGGCCTGGATAACGCCGCTGTGGGTCCAGTTGGCGGCATCGAGCTTTAGCGCGCCATTGGTGATCAGCGTGCCGCCGGCCGCGGTGGCCAAGCTGCTGGCGAGGCCGAAGGTGCCGCTGCCTACGTGGCGAACGGTGCCGCCGTCGTTCAGGAAGCTGCCAAGGTTCAGACTCAGATCACGGCTGGCTGATTCGATCAGGCCGCGGCGGTTGTCCAGCGCGCCACTGGTGGTGATCACTGTGCTTTCCAGCTGGCCGAGGGCGCGTAGCGCGCCACTGTCGTTGGTCAGGCCTGCGCTGTGTACGGTCAGGCCCTTGGCGCTTTCGACAAGGCCGGCGCTGTTGTTCAGGATGCCGCGCAGACTGAAATCGATGTACTGGGCGCCAACCTTGCCGGCGCTGTTGTCCAGTGCCTCCGCCTCGATCTCTATGGCATCGCGGGCGTACAGACCACCACCAACATTGAGCAGGTCGCCGGTGGTGATGCGCGAGTCGCCGCCGATGGCGGAAAGATGGCCTTGGGAATTGTCCAGGCGACCGGCCTGGACGCTGAGAGTTTGTGCCTGGGTGGTGCCGCCAACGTTGCCGAACAGGCCGGACGTGGCCAGCTTCAGCTGGCCGACCAGGCTGTTGAGAATGCCTCCATTGCCGTTGTCCAGGCTTGCGGCTTCGACGTCGATATCGCCCTGCTGGCTGAGGATGCTGCCGCCGCGGTTATCCACGGCACCGGCCGTTTTGACCAGCACGTTTGCTTGGCCCTGCAGAGCGCCCTGGCGGTTGTCGAGATCTCCGGCCGCCACCGTTACGGAATCGGCCTGGCTGAAGACGAGGCCGTCCGCGCTGTTGTCCAGCGTGCCGATCGCCTGGATGGCCAGGCTGGCCTGCGCGCCGACGGTACCGCCCGCATTGGTAAGGCTTGCGGCGAAAAGGTCGAGCAGCCCCTGGCTGGTAATCCGTCCGCTGCGGTTGTCGATATCTCCAGCGTGCAGCAGCAGGTCGCGGCCGCTAGCCAGGCGCCCACCGTTGTTGAGCAGGGCGGCACCGAGCAGCAAATGGAGGGCGCCGGTGGCGGTCAACTGCCCGCTGCTGTTGTCCAGTGATTCGGCGCGCAGATGCACATCCGAAGCGCCGCCCAGCTGACCGCCGACGTTGCGCACGGTGCCTGCCTGGAGCTCGAGCTCACCGGTGGCGCTGATCAGACCGCCGCTTCCGTTGTCCAGGGCAGCGTCCAGCTCGGCGGTGATCGCCCCTTCACTGGAGATGATGCCGTTGCCGCGGTTATCCAGGCTGGCCGCATGCAGCTGCTGGTCGCCCCGGCTGACGAGTGCGCCTTCGCCACTGTTGTCCAGGTGCCCGCCGAGTTCCAGCTTCAACCCGCCATTACGGCTGGACAGGGTGCCGCCCTGGCTGTTGTCGAGGCTACCGCCGCTGACTGTCACACCTTGCCAGCCGGAAACGAGACCGCCCTGGTTGTTCAGCTGCCCGGCTTGAGCATCAAGTGTTTGTGCCGCGATCAGGCGGCCGCCCTGGCCGTTGTCGAGCCGCTCGGCGCCGACCGTCAATGAAGACGATGACGATGCTTCGCCACCGCGATTATCCAGCGTGTCGGCGCCGGCCAGGCTTACCGGCCCCTTGCCGTGGATCAGCCCGCCGCGGTTGTCTAACTCGCCATTGTTGAGCTGCAGGGCTACCGCCGCCTCACCGATCATGCGTCCGCCCGCCTGGCTCAGCGAGCCGAGATCGGCTGTCAGATCGCCGCGGGCCGAGACCTCGCCGCCATTGCTGGAGTCCAGGCGGCCGGCATTGAGATCGAGCACGCCATCGCTGACGATCAGGCCACCGTCGCGGTTGTCGATCAGGTCAGCAGCACGAACCGAAACCTGCGTGCCACTGACCAGGCCACCGCGGTTGTTCAGCGCATCGGTTTCCAGTCGCGCCTGCCCCTGTGCAGTAATGCGGCCCTGCTCGCCGTTGTTTAGCATCCCGGCAGCAACCGTCAGATCACCGAGCGCGACGATATCGCCACCCCGGTTATCCAGGCTGTCACCGCGTAGTTCGGCATTGCCGCGGCTTTGCAGCAGACCATCGCGGTTGTCCAGTTGCGCGGCATCGATCGTGACCTGCTGGCCGCCCAGCACGCGGCCCTGCTGGTTGTTCAACGCGACGGTATCGATGCGAGTCGTGCCGGCGCTGAGCGTGCCGCCCTGGTTGTCTAGCGTCTGGCTCGCCTTTGCCGCAAGGGTGCGCCCGGCTATCAGCGTGCCGCTGTTGCGGATGGTCTCGGCGGCGAGCGTCAGGTCGGCACTGGCGTTGCGGCTGTTGTCCGCTTTGACGCCCGCTTCGACGATACCCTGGTTGGTCAGCTCTCCAGCGCGAAGCACGGCGCTGTCGCCTGTTGCCAGGCTCTGTCTGTTGATCAGGCCGTCCTGCGCTGTGATAAGAGCGGCACCCGTAGCGTAGGTATCGCCATTCAGTTCGACTTGCTGCGCGGCAATCTGCAGATCCCTGGCGGCAGCACTGCGCCCCATGCTCAGCCGGCCACTGGCATCAATCTGAATATCCCCCGCGCTGGCCGCCATGTCCCCGGCCAGCTTCACGCCGACACCCGCTTCGGTGCCGACCAGGCGAATCGCCCCGGCGTACATGCCGCCGAATGCCGAGCTGTCGATGGCGAGCAGCGGCTTTTCGCTGCCGTCCGGCGTTTTCGCGGTAACGCTGAGGTCATCGGCCTTGACCACATTGCGACCAGCGATGACGTTCAGCTTGTTGGCATGCAGTTCAGCGTTGATCTTCGCGCTGCGGGTAATGAGGTCGAACTGGTCGACGTTGCTGGCGTTGAGACCCTGCCCTTCGATGGCGATCTGGCCACCATTGACGTCGAAACGATCGAGGCGGCCATTCTCGATGACCGGGGTGCCGGTGCTGAGGGTGACGCGCGGGGTATTGATGAAGCCGCAGCCATCGCAGCTGATGCCATGCGGGTTGGCGACGATCACGTGGGCCGACTTGCCAGCCACTTCCGTGTAGCCCTGCAACCGGCTTGCGTTGCTGCCCGTGACCTCGTTGAGGATCATCCCGGCGGCTTTGCCGTTGAGTTTGCTGTTACCCAGGATGATGCCGCCAAGCTGGGTGCTCTGGGTGGCCGTGGTGGCATTGTTGAGGATCAACCCCTGCTGGCCGACGTTGTAGTCCTTGAACTTGTTGTACGACAAGCCGTTGCCGTTGGGTGCGGCGATGTTGACGACCGGTACGCCATTGCCCGCCTGACCGATAGTCACACCGCTGCCCGCCGCTGCCGCTAGCTCGGCCGCCGCACTGACGATGGGGTTGAGAAACATCACGCCAGCGAGTATCGCGGCAATGTTCTGGAAGAAGGGGCTGCGCACGTCCATGTGATGACTCCGGCTTGCTCAAATCAACAGAATTCGGGAAGAGACCGACGCTTCAAGCCCGCCCTACAGGCGGGACGGTATTCAGAAAAACAGATCGATGCGGAAATACACCGGGCGCTCACGCTCGGTAATGTCGGGCCGCTCCAGCGAGTGGGCGAACGTCAGCGAGGTGGCCAGATGTACGCCGCGAGCGGTGAGCTCCAGGGCGTGGCCTGACATGCGTCCATGCTGATCCGGGTTGTAACGCCCGCCGTGGATCACGCCGACGTCGTAGGCATAGGCCAGGCCATACTCGTGCAGGAAAGGTCGCAACGCTTCCCAGCTGACCGGCCGCCGCCAGCGCAACTGGTTGCGCCAGTACCCACCGGTGTCGCCGGACAGTGACTGCTCCTTGAAGCCGCGCACCGAGGCCAATCCGCCAATGCTGATGCGCTGCGGGCTGTAGAGCACGTCTTCACTCTTCTGGCCATTGAGCAGGCTGTCAAAACTGAACGACTCGCCCCACAGCTGGAACGGCTGGAGTGCGCTCAGGGTCAGGGTGTACTTGTGGTAGCGCGCCTCGGGCTCGCCTGAGAGCGGGTCGCCACGACGCTGGGCATCAAGGGCACCGATGCCGTGCTGCCAGCCGGCATCGACGTTGACGAACGCAGTGCCAATCCGCCGGCCATGATTGAAACCCAGCTGCATCTCGGAGAGGCGCTGGCTGGACACATCCAGCAGGCTGTTCTCGATGTAGTTGCGGGTGCGCAGGTGGGACAGACCGACGTTGATCGCCGTCTTGCTCACGGCATCGCGGTGCAGCACACGCTCGGCGCCGAGCTGATGGCTTTTGCTTTCACCGTCAAGTTCGAAGGCGAAGCCTGCCGCATCGTTCTGCGTACGGTAGTAGCTCTGGTTGTAGCCGTAGCTGAACGTCCACCAGCCATACGGCAGTGTGTAGAACAGGCCCTGGTTCGCCGAATGGCGGTAGTGGTCGCTGACCGCATCACCGCCAGCACGCAGGCTCAGCTGGTCGGCAAGCCCCAACGGGCTGTCCCAGTCGAAGCCCAGCCCCCACTGCTGTTCGCCGGTACTCTGCTCACCGTTGTTATGCCGGTTGAGACTGACGCGCCACGGCTTGAGCGGATCGCCCTGCAACTGGACTCGACTGCCGCCCACCGCCTGCCCCGGCAGCAATTCCAGCTGTGCGGGACGCGATGGCAGTCGGTTGAGCTGGTCGATCAGTTGTTCCAGCTCACGCAGGTCGACGATCTGACCGGTGCGGCCCGGGAACGCCATGGCCAGCTCGCGTTCGCTGGCCATCGCCGATTGCTCGAGCCCCTCCAGCTTGCCCTCGACGACCAGCACTTCCAGCTCGCCATCAGCCATGTCCTGCTGCGGCAGATAAGCGCGTGAGGTGACGTGGCCATGGTCGATATAGAACTGTGTGACGGCCTTGAGCAGCGCATTGAGCTGACTGGCCCCGAGGCATAGATTGACGAAGGGCGCCAGCAACGCGGTCTGTTGCTCGGCGGAGATACGAGTGGCGCCTTCAAGACGGATGGTCTTAATTTCGAAACAGCGCTCGTCCTCGGCCGGCGGCGCGGGCGGGAGCTGCGCCTCGCGCCCCGGCAACTGCTGGAGCTCTTCGATACGCCGGCGCTGCTCTTCGAGCAGACGTTCCTGGCGGTCACGAATCAGATCGCGATCACCCGGCAGAGGGGTGTTGGCCGGCGGGACTTGCGCGAAAATCGGTGCGGGAAAAATGCAAATGACAGAGAACAGCGAGGCGAACAGCAGCCGGCGCATCGTAACCATCCTTGGTCAGGCAAAACGAAGGCGGCGATGATGGGCGCAGTGCCATCATCGGACAACTACCTTCGGTCCTGTATGCGTACGCAAAACGCAAACGGTTTCGCATATCTGAAACGACCCTGACTCGGATGCGGAACTTTTCGATTGGACAAGCTGCTCGACTCGCCGTCTATCGGCAACATGCCCAATCGAGACAGCGACATCGGTTTCGCCAGCCACGCCGAAACCAGCGGAAACAGGACGAGCGAGACGGCGTATGTGACGAGAACCGACCGGTCAGGCGGTCGGGGGCAACGGGGCGCAATTGCCGGTGGTAGAGTCGGCGGCGCCCTTCTGATCACTGGAGAAACCATGCGTCCACTGTTCAATGCCCTGTTGCTGGCCCTGCCGCTCTCGCTCTCCTCGTTCGCCTCAGCCGCCGAATCGCCTGCCGGGCGCTGGCAGACCATCGACGACGAGACCGGCAAGCCCAAGTCCATCGTCGAGATCCAGCAGGCCGCCGATGGCACGCTGACCGGCAAGGTGGCGCAGATTCTGCAATCGGAGCACGGGCCGAACCCGCTCTGCAGCGAGTGTGAAGGCGAGCGCAAGGATCAGCCCATCACCGGCATGACCATCCTCTGGGACCTCAAGCCGGACGGCGAGCAGGCCTGGAGCGACGGCACCATCCTCGACCCGGCCAAGGGCAAGACCTATCGCTCCAAGGCCCGCCTGCTGGATGGCGGCGACAAGCTGGAAGTGCGTGGCTACATCGGCATCGAGGCGCTGGGCCGCAGCCAGACCTGGGTTCGCCAGTAAGCCGGACCGCGTACAACACCCAGGTATTTTGCCAGGGGCTGTTCGTCCGTGCGGCGCACGGGGTCAGCTGCGGAAGTAGTTGACCTTGCGATTCAGCTCCTCGGCCAGCATGGTCAGGTCCTGACTGGAGGACGCCACCTGGTTCGATGCCGCTGAGCTGGCGACGGTCGAATCATGGATGCGCGTGACGCTCTGGTTGACCTCTTCGGCCACCGCGCTCTGCTCCTCGGAAGCTGTCGCGATCTGCGCGTTCATCTCGTTGATCGAGCCCACTTCCTGGCGAATCTTGGTCAGCGCATTTTCCGCCTGCAGCGTCTGTTCGACGGTCTGCTGTGCCAACTGCTTGCTCGACTGCATCACCTCCACCGCCCTGCCGGCGCCGGCCTGCAGCGAGGTGATCATCTCGCTGATTTCGCTCGACGACAGCTGCGTGCGGTTGGCCAGCGAGCGCACCTCGTCGGCCACCACTGCGAAGCCGCGACCATGTTCGCCAGCGCGCGCCGCCTCGATGGCGGCGTTGAGCGCGAGCAGGTTGGTCTGCTCGGCGATGGCGCTGATGACCTGCAGGATCTTTTCGATATCGCCGCTTTGCGCCGAGACCTGGTTGACGGTTTCGGTCGCGCTTTCCAGCACCTTGGCCAGGTTATGGATGGAAATGGCCGTCTCGCCGACGATTCGCGTACCGGTCTCGACCTGCTCGTCGGCGCTCTTCGCCGCAGCGGCGGCACGGGCGGCGAAGCTCGCCACCTCGTTCACCGTCGTGGCCATCTGGTTGATCGCCGTGGCGACCTGTTCGGCCTCGGCCGACTGGTGCTGGATCTGCTGGTTGCTGTTCGCCGAGGAGGTACGCAACTCACCCGAGGCGACGCCGACGCCATCGGCGGCAGCGCGCACCTCGGCAATGATCGCGGTGAGGCGGCTGGCCATCTTCGCGGTCGCCCCCATGACGCTGTCCGGGTACGGGGTGACGATTACCTGGCCGAGATCGCCATTGGCCAGGTTGCCGATCACACGGGCTACCTCGTCCGGCTCGGCACCGAGGGTCGAACGCAGCTTGCGGATGATCACCACGGCGATGGCCACGCCCAGCAGAACCGCCACGCCGGTCACCGCGACGATGAGCGCGAGGAAGCCGCTGGCGGTCTCGCGGACCACGGTCACGTCCTGATTGATGCTCGATTCCTGGTGATCGATGAATGCGTTGATCAGCCGCAACCATTCGGTATAGGCGCCGGCGACGTTTTCCAGGAGAAAGTCGTAGGCACGCTCCGAGCCCTCGCTGAAGCGCAGCTCGACCACCTGCTGGGTCAGCGCGTTGGTCTTCGCCTCGATGGTCTCGATCTGCAGCATCAGCTGCTTTTCCACGGTATCGGCGGAGGGCTGCGCGAGCATCGTCTTCATCGGCGCCGCCGAGTCGGCGTACAGCTGCGCCAGTCGCTCGATCTCCGCCACCTGCTCACGGGCAAACGCGGGATCAGCCGCACTGACGGCATCGCGCACGGCAATGGCACGGTCGTGCACGCTGCCGCGGAAGTTGATCGCATAGCGCTGCTTGAGGCCGGCCTGCGAGCTGATCTGGCTCATGCTGCGGTCGATGATGTCGACTTTGAGCGCACTGACCACGGCGACCGCCACCATCAGCGCCAGGATCACCAGAAACCCCAGGCCCAGGCGCATGGATACCGACATCTGCTTGTTCATCGAACTCTCCTTGCGAGGCTGCGCGGCAGCCCATCAGCCAGTCGTTGGCGCTTCGAGCGATACACGAAGCGATGCAAAACTTGTACAAGATAATGCCACCATGACAGTACCTGTACAAGTTTTATCGACGTAGTGTCGAGCGAAAGCGGGCTGAATCTGGACATGCCTGCCGGCAAGGTGTGCTCTCGCAGGCTCAAGGGCGAGGGTTGTAGAGGTCTTGTAGAATTTTCGCAGGCCGCTCGCTGCGCGCTCGGCACGCCTGAGCAGGTCGGCCTGGCAATCCGCAGACAGCAAAAAGGCGCCCGAAGGCGCCTTTCTGTTGTCTCGCAACGGGTGTTAGACCTTGGCGCGCTCGTAGCGCTTGCGGTCGTTCTCGTTGAGCATCTTCTTGCGCAGGCGGATCGATTTCGGCGTCACTTCCACCAGCTCGTCGTCGGCGATGAACTCCAGCGCCTGCTCGAGAGTGAACTTGATCGGCGGAACCAGGGCGATGACCTCGTCCTTGCCGGAAGCGCGCATGTTGTCGAGCTTCTTGCCCTTGGTGGGATTGATCACCAGGTCGTTGTCACGGCTGTTGATGCCGCACAGCTGGCCTTCGTAGATGTCCTGGCCGGGCTCGAGGAACAGCTTGCCGCGGGCCTGCAGGGTTTCCAGCGAGTAGGTCAGCGCGGTACCGGTGGCCATGGAGACCAGCACGCCGTTCTGGCGGTTGGTGACTTCGCCGGCCTTGATCGGGCCGTAGTGGCTGAAGGTCGAGGTCAGGATGCCGGTGCCCGAGGTCAGGGTCAGAAAGTTGTTGCGGAAGCCGATCAGGCCGCGCGCCGGGATGGTGTACTCCAGGCGGATGCGGCCCTTGCCGTCGGGAATCATGTTGGTCAGATCGCCCTTGCGCAGGCCCATCTGCTCCATCACCGGCCCCTGGTGCTGCTCTTCGATGTCGATGGTGACGTTCTCGTAGGGCTCCTGCTTCTCGCCGGCCTCGTTCTCGATGATCACCACTTCCGGGCGCCCGACGGCCAGCTCGAAGCCTTCACGGCGCATGGTTTCGATCAGTACCGACAGGTGCAGCTCACCACGGCCGGAGACCTTGAACTTCTCCGGGCTGTCGCCCTGCTCGACGCGCAGCGCCACGTTGTGCAGCAGCTCCTTGTCCAGACGGTCCTTGATGTTGCGGCTGGTGACGAACTTGCCTTCCTTGCCGGCGAACGGCGAGTCGTTGACCTGGAAGGTCATGGAAACGGTCGGCTGGTCGACGGTCAGCGGCGGCAGCGCCTCGACAGCGCTCTGGTCGCAGAGGGTGTCGGAGATGTACAGCTCGTCCATGCCGGACACGCAGACGATGTCGCCGGCGGTGGCTTCGGCCACCTCAACCCGCTGCAGGCCGGAGTGGCCCATGATCTTCAGAACACGACCGTTGCGCTTCTTGCCGTCGGCGCCAATGGCAGTCACCGGGGTGTTGGTCTTCACGGTGCCGCGAGCAATGCGGCCGATACCGATGACGCCAAGGAAGCTGTTGTAGTCCAGCTGCGAGATCTGCATCTGGAACGGGCCGTCGACGTCCACCTTGGGCGCCGGAACGTGGTCGATGATGGCCTGGAACAGGGCATCCATGTTGTCGTCCATGTTCTCGTGGTCCATGCCGGCGATGCCGTTCAGGGCGCTGGCGTAGACGATCGGGAAGTCCAGCTGCTCGTCGCTGGCACCGAGGTTATCGAACAGGTCGAAGATCTGGTCGATGACCCAGTCCGGACGCGCGCCCGGGCGGTCGATCTTGTTCACCACGACGATCGGACGCAGGCCGGCCTTGAACGCCTTCTGGGTCACGAAGCGGGTCTGCGGCATGGGGCCGTCCTGGGCGTCGACCACCAGCAGCACGGAGTCGACCATGCTCATCACGCGCTCGACCTCACCGCCGAAGTCGGCGTGGCCGGGGGTGTCGACGATGTTGATGTTGTAGCCGTTCCACTTCAGCGCGGTGTTCTTGGCCAGGATGGTGATGCCGCGTTCCTTTTCTTGGTCGTTGGAATCCATCACGCGCTCGTTTTCCGCTTCTTTGCGGTCGAGGGTGCCGGACAGGCGCAGCAGCTTGTCGACGAGGGTGGTCTTGCCATGGTCGACGTGGGCGATGATGGCGATGTTGCGAAGATTCTCGATCACTGATTCGTTTCTCTGTAGATAGCTTCGAACTCGGGCTCGAAGCTGGGAATTGTCCGGACGACGTCAGGCTGTCCGAGTTGTAACGACTGGGCCTTGCGATCAGCAGCGGTCGGGAGGGCGGTGGCGAATGCTGCCACCCAACAGCCCCGGCTGTTTCACCGATGCGTCAGGCCGGACGATAGACGCGAACATTCACATGCCCCTCGCTCAGCAGATGGTGAGCATGCAGGCGGCTCATGACACCTTTGTCGCAATACAGCAGGTACTGGCGGTTTTCATCCAGTTCCTTGAAACGGTTGTTCAGCGCGTAGAACGGCAAGGTCTGAACTTCGATGCCGGACAGTTCGAGGGGTTCGTCCTCGGCGGCATCGGGGTGACGAATGTCGAGGATGACCTGGCCGGCCGTCGCCTCGCTGACCTCCTCGACCTTGATGTCTTCGCCCAACTCGTCGATCACCCGGTCGATCGGCACCTGGCGGGCACTGGCCAGGGCGCGCTCGAGGATGGCCATGTCGAACTGCTTTTCCTCGTGCTCGACGCGATAGCGCTTGGCGCGGGTGGTGGGGTTCTTGGAGATCACGCCGCAGTACTCGGGCATGTTCTTGGCGAACTCGGCGGTGCCGATCTGGAAGGCGGTATCGATGATGTCCTGCTTGTGGCTGGCGATCAGCGGGCGCAGCACCAGCATGTCGGTGGCCGAATCGATCACCGAGAGGTTCGGCAGGGTCTGGCTGGAGACCTGGGAAATCGCCTCGCCGGTGACCAACGCGTCGATATGCAGGCGCTCGGCGATCTCGGTCGAGGCACGCAGCATCATGCGCTTCAGGACCACGCCCATCTGACTGTTGTCGACCTTCTGCAGGATTTCGCCGACCACTTCCTCGAACGGCACGCTGATGAACAGCACGCGGTGCGAGCTGCCGTATTTCTTCCATAGATAGTGGGCGACTTCCATCACGCCCAGCTCATGGGCGCGGCCGCCGAGGTTGAAGAAGCAGAAATGCGTCATCAGCCCGCGGCGCATCATCTGGTAGGCGGCGACGGTGGAGTCGAACCCCCCGGACATCAGCACCAGGGTCTGTTCCAGCGCACCCAGCGGATAGCCGCCGATGCCGTCGTGCTGCTCGTGGACGACGAACAGGCGCTGGTCGCGAATTTCCATGCGCACTTCGACCTCCGGCGCCTTCAGCGAAATGCCGGAGGCGCCGCACTGCTGGCGCAGCTGGCTGCCGACATGGCGTTCGACGTCCATGGAGCTGAACGGGTGCTTGCCGGCGCGCTTGCAGCGCACCGCGAAGATCTTGCCCGGCAGGCGCTCGGCGTAGTGCGCCTTGCACTTGGCGACGATGTCGTCGAGATCGCCCAGCGGATACTCGTGCACCTCCAGGCAATGGGCGATGCCGGGCGTGCAGCGCAGGCGCTCGATCATCTCGCGCAGCGGCTTCGATTCGCTGAGCGCGGTTTCCACCTCGATGTTGTCCCACACGCCTTCGACCCGCACCTCGGGGTCGAGCTCGCGCAGCACGGTGCGGATGTTCTTCGCCAACTGGCGAATGAAGCCCTTGCGCACCGGCGGGCTCTTGATGGTGATTTCGGGGAAAACCTTGACGATCAGCTTCATGGAAACAGCGCGGGTGCCGGTGTGGCTGGAAAAGAGGGGCGCGGAGTATAGCGGAAACTGCTCAAGTTTTAATCGGTTTCTTTGAGTCGCGCCCATATGCACCAAAAAGATGCGTAACCGAGACCGCTCGCACCATTAGCGCGCACGTTTTCGTACAGGAAGCTAGGATTTAGCACGCCCCATCGCCGCGGCAGCGCAGTGGCGGGCCTGCAGTTCCAAGACGGAGCACTGGCATGCAATTTGCTCCCTTGTGAGGCAGGTCGCCTTGGCGGAACATCGCCGCCCGGCTTCACCCTGATTCGGAAGCTCACTGTCACGCTTCCACCACTTGGAGAACACCATGTCGAAGTCGCTTCAACTGATCAAAGATTACGATGTGAAGTGGATTGATCTGCGCTTCACCGATACCAAAGGCAAGCAGCACCACGTCACCGTCCCGGCTCGTGATGCCCAGGATGAAGACTTCTTCGAGCACGGCAAGATGTTCGACGGTTCGTCCATCCATGGCTGGAAAGGCATCGAAGCCTCCGACATGATCCTGATGCCGGTCGACGAGACCGCTGTGCTCGATCCGTTCACCGAAGAGCCGACCCTGATCCTGGTCTGCGACATCGTCGAGCCGAGCACCATGCAGGGCTACGACCGCGACCCGCGCTCCATCGCCAAGCGCGCCGAGGAGTTCCTCAAGTCCACCGGCATCGGTGACACCGTTTTCGTTGGCCCGGAGCCGGAGTTCTTCATCTTCGACCAGGTCAAGTTCAAGTCGGACATCTCCGGCTCGATGTTCAAGATCTACTCCGAGCAGGGCTCCTGGATGACCGACCAGGACGTCGAAGGCGGCAACAAGGGCCACCGCCCGGCCGTCAAGGGCGGTTATTTCCCGGTTCCGCCGTGCGACCACGACCACGAAATCCGTACCGCCATGTGCAACGCCATGGAAGAGATGGGCCTGGTCGTCGAAGTGCACCACCACGAAGTGGCCACTGCCGGTCAGAACGAAATCGGCGTGAAGTTCAACACCCTGGTCGCCAAGGCTGACGAAGTTCAGACCCTGAAGTACTGCGTGCACAACGTCGCCGACGCCTACGGCAAGACCGCCACCTTCATGCCGAAGCCGCTGTACGGCGACAACGGCTCGGGCATGCACGTGCACATGTCGATCTCCAAGGACGGCAAGAACACCTTCGCTGGCGAAGGCTATGCCGGCCTGTCCGAGACCGCCCTGTACTTCATCGGCGGCATCATCAAGCACGGCAAGGCGCTGAACGGCTTCACCAACCCGTCGACCAACTCCTACAAGCGTCTGGTCCCGGGCTTCGAAGCACCGGTCATGCTGGCCTACTCGGCGCGCAACCGCTCGGCCTCGATCCGTATTCCGTACGTTTCCAGCCCGAAAGCCCGTCGTATCGAAGCGCGCTTCCCGGACCCGGCTGCCAACCCGTACCTGTGCTTCGCTGCACTGCTGATGGCTGGCCTGGATGGCATCCAGAACAAGATCCATCCTGGCGATGCCGCCGACAAGAACCTGTACGATCTGCCGCCGGAAGAAGGCAAGCTGATCCCGCAGGTCTGCGGCAGCCTGAAGGAAGCCCTGGAAGAGCTGGACAAGGGCCGCGCGTTCCTGACCAAGGGCGGCGTGTTCTCCGACGAGTTCATCGATGCCTATATCGAGCTGAAGTCCGAGGAAGAAATCAAGGTGCGCACCTTCGTGCACCCGCTGGAATACGACCTGTACTACAGCGTCTGATCCAGTTCGCGTGACAGGAAGGCCACCCTCGGGTGGCCTTCTTCGTTTCTGCCCGGCGACTGCGATCCATGCAGCTTGTCACGCCTCGCAAATCGCAGCGATCGTGCTTGCCTGAAGGCCGTTGCAGTGCAAGGCTTCGACGGTCCACCTCCTGCGGAGCCTCCCATGCGTAGCGCCCTGTTCAGCCTGCTGTTCATCCTCAGCGTCCCGGCCTTCGCCGAGATCTACAAGTACACCGACGAGCAAGGCAACACGGTGTTCACCAACCAGCCGCCAGAAGGCGTGCAGGCCGATACGGTGGATCTGCCACCGGCCAATACCGTGAACATCCGCACGCCCGAGCCGCCACCGCCATTGCCGGACAGTCAGCAGACGCAGCAGGCGCCCTACCAGACGTTGCAGGTAGCCGGCATTCCCGATGACGAGGCGCTGCGCGCCAACAACGGCAGCTTCGTCGTCAGCGCCCTGCTGGAACCGCCGCTGCAACCGGGCCATACCTTGCGCTTCATGCTCGATGGCATCCCTCAGGCCGCCGCCAGCGCGGCCACGTCCCTGCAACTGAACAATGTCGAACGCGGCGACCATCGCCTGCACGTCGAGGTACTGAGCGGCGAGCGCATCATCCAGCGCAGCGAGCCGGTGTTGTTCACCGTGCAGCGGGTCAATACCTCGAGCCCCGCACTGCGTCCGCCGCCACCGAAGCCGAGACCTGCTCCTTGAGCATCCTTCGCAACGTCACAACCATCCTGCTGCTCGGCACCGCTCTGCCTGCGCTGGGCGGCATCTATTCCTACACGGATGCCGAGGGCAACCGGGTCTTTACCGACCGCCCTAGCGGCCAGGCAGTGGAAGAGGTGCAGCTGAAGCCCTCCAACAGCATGGCAACCCAGCCGACACCCGCCCCGCGTGCGGTCCAGCCGCCGAAGCAGCAGGCGGCAGCCATCCGCTATCAGCTGCAGATCCTCAGCCCGGCCGCAGACGAGGCGATCCGCAACAACGCCGGCACAGTCAGCGTCACCGTAGAGGCCGAGCCCGCGCTGCAGCCCGGCCATTTCTACCAGCTGCTGCTCGACGGCGAGCCATTCGGCGCCCCAGGCGAGCAGACCAGCTTCCAGCTGAGCAATGTCGATCGCGGCACCCATCAGCTGGCGGTCGCGGTGGTAGACGCACAGGAGCGGGTCCTGCAACAGTCAGAAAGCCGGTCCTTCCATCTGATTCGCACCTCATTGGCCCAGCGGCGCATGGTCAATCCGTGCAAGAAAGCCGATTACGGCGTGCGCCCGGAATGCCCGCTCAAGGACAAACCGGTAGAAAAACGCGACATTCCCTTCGTGCCCTTTCTATGATCATTGAGTGCACCTGTTTGGTGCGCCCAATGAACGAGCCGATCGTTCGTCACCAAATTGGGTCACCGAACAGCCCGTAGGGCTGCAGCATCACACCGATCCGCGCCGCAATGGCGCGCTTGGTTTGGTTCTTGCATTTCCTGCACGAACCTTCGGATGCAGACCAGCCATGATCAACGAAGCCCTGCAACGCCTGCTGATCGAGAACCTGACCACCGCAACGCTGCTGCTCAACTCGCGCTTGCGTCTGGAATACATGAACCCGGCAGCCGAAATGCTGCTGGCCGTCAGCGGTCAGCGCAGCCATGGGCAATTCATCAGCGAACTGTTCACCGAATCACCGGAAGCCCTGGCGGCATTGCGCCAGGCTGTGGAAGAAGCCCACCCCTTCACCAAACGCGAGGCAACCCTGACCTCCGCCACCGGCCAGTCGCTGACCGTCGACTACGCGGTGACCCCGGTGCTGACGCGCCAGGAGACCATGCTGTTGCTGGAAGTGCTGCCGCGCGACCGGCTGCTGCGCATCACCAAGGAAGAGGCCCAGCTGTCCAAGCAGGAAACCACCAAGATGCTGGTGCGCGGCCTGGCCCACGAGATCAAGAACCCCCTGGGCGGCATTCGCGGCGCGGCGCAGCTGCTGGCCCGCGAGCTGCCGGAAGAACACCTGAAGGACTACACCGAAGTCATCATCGAGGAAGCCGACCGGCTGAGAAACCTCGTCGACCGCATGCTTGGCTCGAACAAGCTGCCGTCGCTGGCGATGACCAACATCCACGAAGTGCTCGAACATGTGGCCAGCCTGATCGAGGCCGAATGCCAGGGAAGCATCATTTTGGTGCGCGACTATGACCCGAGCATTCCCGAGGTCCTGATGGACCGCGAACAGATGATCCAGGCCGTGCTCAATATCATGCGCAACGCCATGCAGGCCCTGGCCGGGCAGAACGAGCTGGGCCTGGGCCGCCTGACCCTGCGCACCCGCACGCTGCGCCAGTTCACCATCGGCCATATCCGTCATCGCCTGGTGGCGCGCATCGAGATCATCGACAACGGCCCGGGCATCCCCGCCGAACTGCAGAACACGCTCTTCTACCCGATGGTCAGTGGTCGCCCGGACGGAACCGGGCTGGGCCTGGCCATCACCCAGAACATCATCAGTCAGCACCAGGGTCTGATCGAATGCGAGAGCCACCCCGGCCACACCGTGTTCTCGATCTTCCTACCGCTGGAACAAGGAGCCACATCAGCATGAGCCGAAGCGAAAACGTCTGGATCGTCGACGACGACCGCTCCATCCGCTGGGTCCTGGAAAAGGCCCTGCAACAGGAAGGCATGGCCACGCAGAGCTTCGACAGCGCTGACAGCGTGCTGGCCCGCCTCGCCCGCCAGCAGCCGGATGTGATCATCTCCGACATCCGCATGCCCGGCCTCAGCGGCCTGGACATGCTCTCGCAGATCCGCGAGCAGTACCCGCGCCTGCCGGTGATCATCATGACCGCGCACTCCGACCTGGACAGCGCGGTGGCTTCCTACCAGGGCGGCGCCTTCGAGTACCTGCCCAAGCCGTTCGACGTCGACGACGCCGTGTCGCTGGTCAAGCGCGCCAACCAGCACGCCCAGGAGCAGCAGAACCAGCAGCAGCCGGCCAACCGTCATCACACACCGGAGATCATCGGCGAGGCACCGGCGATGCAGGAGGTGTTCCGCGCCATCGGTCGCCTCAGCCATTCCAACATCACCGTACTGATCAATGGCGAATCGGGTACCGGCAAGGAGCTTGTCGCTCACGCGCTGCACCGCCACAGCCCGCGTTCGGCGTCGCCGTTCATCGCGCTGAACATGGCGGCGATCCCCAAGGACCTGATGGAATCCGAGCTGTTCGGTCACGAGAAAGGCGCCTTCACCGGTGCGGCCAACCAGCGCCGCGGCCGCTTCGAGCAGGCCGACGGCGGCACCCTGTTTCTCGACGAGATCGGCGACATGCCGGCCGACACCCAGACCCGCCTGCTGCGCGTGCTGGCCGATGGCGAGTTCTACCGGGTCGGCGGCCACACGCCGGTGCGGGTCGACGTGCGCATCATTGCCGCCACGCACCAGGACCTGGAAACCCTGGTGCAGGCCGGCAAGTTCCGCGAAGACCTGTTCCACCGCCTGAACGTCATCCGCATCCACATTCCGCGCCTGTCCGATCGCCGCGAGGACATCCCGGCACTCGCCGAGCACTTCCTCGCCAGCGCCGCGCAGGAACTGTCGGTGGAGACCAAGGTGCTCAAGCCGGAAACCAAGGAATACCTGCAGCATCTGCCCTGGCCGGGCAACGTGCGCCAGCTGGAGAACACCTGCCGCTGGATCACCGTGATGGCGTCCGGGCGCGAAGTGCATGTCGACGATCTGCCGCCGGAGCTGCTCAACCAGCAGGCCGAGGCACAGCCTGCGCACAACTGGGAACAGGCGCTGCGCAACTGGTCCGATCAGGCCCTGGCGCGCGGCCAGAGCAACCTGCTCGACGAGGCGGTGCCGGCCTTCGAGCGCATCATGATCGAGACCGCGCTCAAGCACACCGCCGGCCGCCGCCGCGATGCCGCGCTGCTGCTCGGCTGGGGTCGCAACACCCTGACGCGCAAGATCAAGGAACTGGGCATGCGCGTCGATGGCAGCGATGACGACGACGGCGACGACAGCTGACCATACGCTGACCCGACCTGCGAAAAAGAACCCCGCCACTGGCGGGGTTCTTCTTTTCTGACGCACCAGCCATGTGCAAATCCATCATGGCCGCCAGGGCGACACGCTGACCTGCACCCGCCAGCCGCCGTCGCCGCGCGCGCCCTGCCACTGCCCCTGCAGCCGCCGTGCCGCCACCAGATGCAACAGCAGGCCCTTCTCGGTCTGCTGCACGCGCCAGGCCACCGGCATGCCGTCGATCTGGAGCTGCCCGGATTGCGGCTCGCCCTCGGCCTGGAACAACAGGGCGAACGCCCCCTCCAGATGCTCGTCATAGGTATCCGGCTTGCGGTCGAAGCGCAGCGACAGCCCCTGTGGCAGCACCTGCACCGCCTCCAGCTGCACCGGCCCGGGCGCGGTGAGCCGGCCGATCATCAGCCCCACCAGCAGCCCGATAAGCACCAGCGAACCGAAAAAGGTCCGGCGTATGCGGCGCATCGGGTCCTGCGCCCCGGTAGAATGCCGCAGATCTTCAACCTCGGTGCTGCGCATGTTTCACGTGATCCTGTTCCAACCGGAAATTCCGCCCAATACAGGCAACATTATCAGGCTCTGCGCCAACACCGGCTGCCACCTGCATCTGATCGAGCCGCTGGGTTACGAGCTGGACGACAAACGCCTGCGCCGCGCCGGCCTGGATTATCACGAATACGCCACGCTGGAGCGCCACGCCGACCTGCCGAGCTGCCTCGCGCGGATCGGCATCGACGCCGCCAACCCGGACGGCCCGCGGCTGTTCGCCTTCACCACCAAGGGCTCGCAGCCCTTTCACGAGGTGCGCTACCGGCGCGGCGATGCGCTGCTGTTCGGCCCGGAAAGCCGCGGCCTGCCGCCAGAGATACGCGATGCCCTGCCCAACGAGCAGCGCCTGCGCCTGCCGATGCGCCCCGACAGCCGCAGCCTGAACCTGTCGAACACCGTGGCCGTCGCGGTGTACGAGGCCTGGCGCCAGCACGGCTTCGCCATGGAGTGAATCGCAACCTTGCGACAAAGCGCCGTGAACATTCCGGCCTCGGCTCCGTCGTAAACGGACAAGCTGGCGAGGTGCCGGCGGCCAAGTCGATTCCGGTCAGGTTACGCAAGATGACCGCCGCCGAGGTCGCCGGCAACGTGCCGCGCCAGCCCCGTCACCCGCAACGCAGCGAACAGCCCCGGCCTGACTGAGCGCCTCGCGCAGAACCGCGATTGCAGGTGAAGCTCGCCGACAGCTGTTGAAAAGCCGGCAGCAGTCCCCCATATCAACCGCATTCGGGCATTCATCGCCCCGCAGTGTGGAGATTTTCCCTTGACCACCATCGTTTCAGTGCGCCGCAACGGCAAAGTCGTCATGGGCGGCGACGGCCAGGTTTCCCTCGGCAACACCGTCATGAAAGGCAACGCCAAGAAGGTCCGCCGTCTCTATCACGGCCAGGTCCTGGCCGGCTTCGCCGGCGCCACCGCCGATGCCTTCACTCTCTTCGAGCGTTTCGAAGGCCAGCTGGAAAAGCACCAGGGCCATCTGGTGCGCGCCGCCGTCGAGCTGGCCAAGGACTGGCGCACCGACCGCTCCCTGAGCCGTTTGGAAGCCATGCTCGCTGTGGCCAACAAGGATGCCTCGCTGATCATCACCGGCAATGGCGACGTGGTGCAGCCCGAAGACGACCTGATCGCCATGGGCTCCGGCGGCGGCTTCGCCCAGGCCGCGGCCAAGGCCCTGCTGCTCAAGGCCGGCGCCGACATGTCGGCCCAGGAAATCGCCGAGACCGCGCTGAACATCGCCGGCAGCATCTGCGTGTTCACCAATCAGAACCTGACCATCGAGGAGCTCGACAGCGCGATCTGATCGCCTGTCGTTCCGGAGTACCGCACCATGTCCATGACGCCCCGCGAGATCGTCCACGAACTCAACCGCCACATCATCGGCCAGGACGACGCCAAGCGCGCCGTGGCCATCGCCCTGCGCAACCGCTGGCGGCGCATGCAGCTGCCCGCCGAGCTGCGCCAGGAAGTCACACCGAAGAACATTCTGATGATCGGCCCCACCGGCGTCGGCAAGACCGAAATCGCCCGCCGCCTGGCCAAGCTGGCCAACGCGCCGTTCCTGAAAGTGGAAGCCACCAAGTTCACCGAGGTCGGCTATGTCGGCCGTGACGTCGAATCGATCATCCGCGATCTGGCCGACGCGGCGCTGAAGATGCTGCGCGAGCAGGAGGTGCACAAGATGCGCCACCGCGCCGAAGACGCCGCCGAAGAACGCATCCTCGACGCCCTGCTGCCACCAGCGCGCCCGGTAGGCTTTTCCGAAGAGCCGGTGCAGAGCGGCGATTCCAACACCCGTCAGCTGTTCCGCAAGCGCCTGCGCGAAGGCCAGCTGGACGACAAGGAGATCGACATCGAGGTCGCCGAGAGCCCGGCCGGGGTGGAGATCATGGCCCCGCCCGGCATGGAGGAGATGACCAACCAGCTGCAGAACCTCTTCGCCAATATGGGCAAGGGCAAGAAGAAGAGCCGCAAGCTGAAGATCAAGGAAGCCTTCAAGCTGATCCGCGACGAGGAAGCCGCGCGCCTGGTCAACGAAGAAGACCTCAAGGCCCGCGCCCTGGAAGCGGTGGAGCAGAACGGCATCGTTTTCATCGACGAGATCGACAAGGTCGCCAAGCGCGGCAACACCGGCGGCGCCGACGTTTCCCGCGAAGGTGTGCAGCGTGATCTGCTGCCGCTGATCGAGGGCAG
The DNA here is from genome assembly GCF_054483855.1 of Stutzerimonas sp. KH-1. Lineage (NCBI taxonomy): Bacteria > Pseudomonadati > Pseudomonadota > Gammaproteobacteria > Pseudomonadales > Pseudomonadaceae > Stutzerimonas > Stutzerimonas sp. KH-1. Next base: position 3,132,464 of record NZ_CM137011.1, read on the forward strand.
CACGGTCAATACCAAGCTGGGCATGGTCAAGACCGACCATATCCTCTTTATCGCCTCCGGCGCCTTCCACCTGTCCAAGCCCAGCGACCTGGTGCCGGAACTGCAGGGTCGCCTGCCGATCCGCGTGGAACTCAAGGCGCTGTCACCGCAGGACTTCGAGCGCATCCTCACCGAGCCGCATGCGGCGCTCACCGAGCAGTACCGCGAGCTGCTGAAGACCGAAGGGCTGCACATCGAGTTTCTCGAGGACGGCATCAAGCGCATCGCCGAGATCGCCTGGCAGGTCAACGAGAAGACCGAGAACATCGGTGCCCGGCGCCTGCACACCCTGCTCGAGCGCCTGCTGGAGGAGGTCTCCTTCAGTGCAGCCGACCTGGCCGGCAAGCAGCAGGGCGAACCAATCCGCATCGACGCCGCCTACGTCAACGAGCACCTCGGCGAACTGGCTCAGGACGAAGACCTGTCGCGCTACATTCTCTGACCGTCACGGCCGTGGCGATTGCCACGGCCGATTTTTCCGGAGCGTCGCATGCGCATCCCCACTGCAATCAAACTGCACAAGGCGTCCAGAACGCTGGAACTGGAATACGGCGCCGACGAGCGCTACGTGCTGCCCGCCGAGTTCCTGCGCGTGCATTCGCCATCGGCGGAAGTCCAGGGCCACGGCAACCCGGTGCTGCAGACCGGCAAGCTGAAGGTCGCGCTGGAGCAGATCGAGCCGGCCGGCCAGTACGCCCTGAAGCTGACCTTCAGCGACGGCCACGACAGCGGCCTCTACACCTGGGACTACCTCGAACGCCTGGCACTGAATCAGCAGGCGCTGTGGGACGCCTATCTCGCGGCACTGGCGGCCGCCGGCAAGTCCCGCGACCCCGATGAGTCGGTGGTCAAGCTGATGCTCTGAAAGGGAAACCGTAGGGTGGATCACGCTTCATCGATCCACCGAACAGCGTCGATGCTCCGCGGCCGCGGATGTAAAAATCGACAGCCACCCTACGTTCCGCGCACCTTATTGCGACCGATAGGCTGAAGGCCAGCTGCCTCAGGCCAGCGCCTTGTCCAGTGCCCGCTCGATCTGGTCCTGGATACTGCTGCCCATGGCCGAGAGCAGCAGACCGAGGTTGAGCAGCACCTTGACGCTGTCCTCGTAGACTTCGATGCGCCCGTCCGCACCGCTGCGCCTGACCGCCAGCACATCGCCCTGCCATTGGCAGCTCACGCCGAACTCGCGAGCCAATCGCGCGGCCAGTTCGTCGGCCTTTTCACGCGCGGCCTCGCGGCCGAGATTGTGGGAACGTTCGACGATGATCTGGGCCATGACGACTCCTGGCTGCCCGAAAAGGCGCGCACTATAGCAAAGCGCCGACAGACGGCGCGGCCGGTCAATACCCTGCCGCCAACGGCCATAGCGCTCGCACCCACACCGGGCAGCCACAGCCCGCGCCATGACGCCGCGAACTGCGACATGTCGCCGCTAGTCCTTTTGCCAGCTGTCGGCAGCTCGACGCTTATCAGCCGGCTTTTTAGGTTTAGAATGCCGGGCACATTCTTCCCGGCGAAAGTGACATGACCGACCCTCGCAAAGCGCATGACGCAGAACCGACCACCCATTTCGGCTACAAGAACGTGCCGGAAAGCCAGAAGGCGCAGAAGGTGGCCGAGGTGTTCCACTCCGTGGCCGCCAAGTACGACCTGATGAACGACCTGATGTCGGGCGGCGTGCATCGGCTGTGGAAGCGCTTCACCATCGAGCTGTCCGGCGCCCGCCACGGCAATCGCATCCTCGACATCGCCGGCGGCACCGGCGACCTGACACGGCAGTTCTCGCGCATCGTCGGACCCACCGGCGAAGTGGTGCTGGCCGATATCAATGCCTCGATGCTCAAGGTCGGCCGCGACAAGCTGCTGGACAAGGGTGTGGCCGGCAATGTCAGGTTCGTTCAGGCCGATGCCGAGAAGCTGCCCTTCCCGGACAACTATTTCGATGTGGTGACCATCGCCTTCGGCCTGCGCAACGTCACCCACAAGGAAGACGCCATCGCGTCGATGCTGCGCGTCCTGAAGCCGGGCGGCCGGCTGCTGGTGCTGGAATTCTCCAAGCCGACCAACCAGCTGTTTTCCAAGGCCTACGACGCCTACTCGTTCAGCCTGCTGCCGATGATGGGCAAGCTGATCACCAACGACGCCGACAGCTATCGCTACCTGGCCGAGTCGATCCGCATGCACCCGGATCAGGAAACCCTCAAAGGCATGATGGAGACCGCCGGTTTCGAGCGCGTCAGCTATCACAACATGACCGGCGGCATCGTCGCCCTGCACCGCGGCATCAAACCCTGATGTTGCGCGCTGCCCTGCTGGCCGGTGCCGAGCGTGGCATCAATCGCGTCTTGCGCCTGGATCCCACGGCATTGCCGCGACTGGCACGCCTGAGCGGCCGAATCATCGAGATCGACTGCACGGCGCCGGCCTGGCGCCTGTTCGTTCTCGCCGACGAAGAGGGCCTGCGCCTGGCCAGCAACTGGGGCGCGGATGGCGATTGCCGCCTGCGCGCGTCTGCGAGCAGCCTCTTGCGCCTGGCCGTCAGCCGCAACAAGACCGCCGTGCTGCATGGCCCTGAGGTCGAGATCGACGGCGACAGTGGGCTGCTGATGAACCTCGCTGAGGTGCTGCAGGATCTGGAGCTGGACTGGGAATACGAAATTTCCCGCTGGCTCGGCCCGGTCGGCGCACAGCTACTCGGTTCCAGCCTGCGCAGCCCTGTGGACTGGGTACGCGACAGCGCCGACTCGCTGCGTCAGGACCTTGCCGACTACCTCAGCGAGGAATCGCGGATGCTGGTCGGCCAGGCCGAAGCCCAGGCGCGTTTCGACGAGCTGGATGACATGAAACTTGCCCTCGACCGACTCGAAGCGCGCATCGAGCGCCTCGCCCTCAACCTGAATCCAGATCGCCCCGAATGAAGCTGTTCGCCGCCGCCCGCCGCCTGTTTCGCATCCTGCTGGTGGTGATCCGCTACCGCCTCGATGACATCATTCTCGACCTGCCGATGCCCTGGTGGCTGCGCGCCACCAGCTACCTGCTGCCCTGGCGCTGGATCCCGCGGCGGCGCAGCGAGCTGTCGCGCGGCGCTCGCCTGCGCCTGGCGTTGGAAGGACTCGGGCCGATCTTCATCAAGTTCGGGCAGATCCTCTCCACCCGCCGCGATCTGCTGCCGCTGGATATCGCCGAAGAGCTGGCGATGCTGCAGGACCGCGTGCCGCCCTTCGATTCAGCCGTTGCCACGGCACTCATCGAGCGCCAGCTGGGTGCGCCGGTAGGCGAGATCTTCGCCCGTTTCGACAGCAAGCCGCTGGCCTCCGCTTCGGTGGCGCAGGTGCATGCGGCCAAGCTGCGGTCCGGCGAGGAAGTGGTGGTCAAGGTGGTGCGCCCGAACCTTCGGCCGATCATCAGCCAGGACCTGGCCTGGCTGTTCATGCTGGCCAATACCGCCGAGCGCATCTCCATCGACGCGCGCCGCCTGCACCTGGTGGAAGTGGTCGACGACTACGCCAAGACCATCTACGACGAGCTCGACCTGCTGCGCGAAGCGGCCAACGCCAGCCAGCTCAAGCGCAATTTCGAGGGCTCGGCGCTGCTTTACGTGCCGCAGGTCTACTGGGACTACTGCCGCCCGCAGGTGCTGGTGATGGAGCGCATCTACGGCGTGCCGGTGACGGACATGGCCGGGCTGGCGCGGCAGAACACCGACATGCGCCAGCTGGCCGAGCGCGGCGTGGAGATCTTCTTCACCCAGGTGTTCCGCGACAGCTTCTTCCACGCCGACATGCACCCCGGCAACATCTTCGTCAGCACCCACCAGCCCTGGAGCCCGCAGTACATCGCAGTGGACTTCGGCATCGTCGGCAGCCTGACGCCCGAGGACCAGGACTACCTGGCGCGCAACCTGATGGCCTTCTTCAAACGCGACTACCGCAAGGTCGCGCAGCTACACATCGACTCGGGCTGGGTGCCGGCCGAGACCAAGGTCAACGAATTCGAGGCGGCGATCCGCACCGTCTGCGAGCCGATCTTCGAGAAGCCGCTGAAAGACATCTCCTTCGGTCAGCTGCTGGTGCGTCTGTTCCAGGTGGCGCGGCGCTTCAACATGGAAGTGCAGCCACAGCTGGTATTGCTGCAGAAGACCCTGCTCAACATCGAAGGCCTCGGCCGCGAGCTGTACCCGGATCTCGACCTCTGGAGCACTGGCCAGCCCTATCTCGAGCGCTGGATGCGCGAGCGCATGAGCCCCAAGCAGCTGATCAAGAACGTGCACGCGCAGATCGAACAATTGCCGCACCTGGCCAACATGACCCGCGAGCTGCTCGAACGCATGGCGCACCCGCATGCGAACAACCCACCGCCGCCCTGGCGCGAGCGTCACCACGGCTGGCCGCTGCGGCTGATCGGTGCGGTATTGCTCGGCAGCGGCGCGACCCTGGCAGCCAGCGCGGACAGCCTGACCGCCTTAACCGCCTGGCCGGCATGGGTGATGCTGGTGGCCGGCGTCTTCATCGTGGTGCGCCGATAGCCATCCCTGGTGCAGGCTGGCACACTTGGCCCATTGAGCGGAGAATCCGATGAACTGGCTGGACGAAATCAACTGGAACGCCGACGGTCTGGTGCCGGCGATCGCCCAGGACCACAAGACCGGCCGCGTGCTGATGATGGCCTGGATGAATCGCGAAGCCCTGGCGCTGACCGCGCAGGAAAACCGCGCCATCTACTGGTCGCGTTCGCGCAACCGGCTGTGGCGCAAGGGCGAGGAGTCCGGACATGTGCAGCAGCTGCACGAGCTGCGCCTGGACTGTGACGCCGACGTGATCATCCTGATGGTCGAGCAGATCGGCGGCATCGCCTGTCACACCGGGCGCGAAAGCTGCTTCTACCGCGTGTTCGAGAACGGTGCCTGGAAAGTCGTCGAGCCGGTTCTCAAGGACCCGAACGCCATCTACGCGGAGCACAAGCATGAGTGACACCCTCACCCGCCTGGCCGAGGTGCTGGAGGCCCGCAAGGGCGCGGCGCCGGACAGCTCCTACGTCGCCAGCCTGTATCACAAGGGCCTGAACAAGATTCTCGAGAAGGTCGGCGAGGAATCGGTGGAAACCATCCTCGCCGCCAAGGATGCCGCCGTCAGTGGCGACTCCAGCGACCTGATCTACGAAACCGCCGATCTCTGGTTCCACAGCCTGGTCATGCTCGCCGCTCTCGGCCAGCACCCGCAGGCCGTGCTGGATGAACTGGATCGACGCTTCGGTCTCTCCGGACACGCGGAAAAAGCCGCGCGTCCGCAAACCTGATTCACATCGGAGATATCACCATGGGTTTTGGCGGCATCAGCGTCTGGCAACTACTGATCATCCTGCTCATCGTCATCATGCTGTTCGGCACCAAGCGCCTCAAAGGCCTGGGCTCCGATCTCGGTGATGCGATCAAGGGCTTCCGCAAATCCATGGGCACCGACGAGGAGAAGCCCGGCGTCGAGGACAAGCAGAACCAGACCATTGACGCACAGGCGCGCAAGGTCGAAGAACCGACCAAGAAAGACCAGTGATTACGTTCCATGCGGCCGAGCGGCGACCTTCGCTGCCCGGCCGCTCTCCCTATTGATGTGAGCACGTCCTGATGTTCGATATCGGTTTCACCGAACTGCTATTGGTCGGCCTGGTGGCATTGATGGTGCTCGGTCCGGAACGCCTGCCCGGTGCGGTTCGCACCACGGGACTGTGGGTTGGCCGGCTGAAACGCAGCTTCAGCAACATCAAGGCCGAGGTGGAGCGCGAGATCGGTGCCGACGAGATCCGCCGGCAACTGCACAACGAGCGCATCCTCGATCTGGAGCGGGAGATGAAGCAGAGCATCATGCCGCCGTCGCCCTCCAGCAGTCCGACCACCACAACCCCGCCGACGTCCGCAGACGGCGCCGGCCAGGCCGCGAGCACAGCAAGCAGTAGTTCCAGCGATACGCTGACGCCCGCTGCGAACCCACCCGCTCCTGGCACCGAGACCGCTCAGCCCCTTCGCTCCGACAGACCATCCGAACCATGAGCAAGCCTTCCATCGACGACCAGGAAATGCCGCTGGTCGCGCACCTGACCGAGCTGCGCAAGCGCCTGCTGCGCTGCGTGGTCGCCATCGCCCTGCTCTTCGCCGGGCTGTTCTACTTCTCGCAACAGATCTACGCGCTGGTCGCCGCGCCGCTGCGGGCCTATCTGCCCGAAGGCGCGACGATGATCGCCACCGGCGTCGCCTCGCCGTTCCTGACGCCGTTCAAGCTGACCCTGATGGTCGCGCTGTTCCTCTCCATGCCGATCATCCTGCATCAGATCTGGGGTTTCATCGCCCCCGGTCTGTACAAGCACGAGAAGCGCATCGCCGTGCCGCTACTGGTGTCGAGCATCTTCCTGTTCTACGCCGGCATGGCCTTCGCCTATTTCGTGGTGTTCCCGATCATGTTCGGCTTCTTCGCCAGCGTGACGCCCGAGGGCGTGTCGATGATGACCGACATCGGTCAGTACCTGGACTTCGTCCTCACCCTGTTCTTCGCCTTTGGCGTGGCCTTCGAGATTCCGGTGGCGACCTTCCTGCTCATCTGGGTCGGCATCGTCGATGTGGAAACCCTGCGCAAGAGCCGCCCGTATGTGATTGTCGGCTGCTTCGCCATTGGCATGGTGCTGACGCCACCGGATGTGTTTTCGCAGACCCTGCTGGCCGTGCCCATGTGGCTGCTGTTCGAAGCCGGCGTGATTTGCGGCAGCATGGTCAAGAAGCGTGAGGAGCCCTTCCGCGGCGACGCCGAGGACGACGAAGCGGAAGCCAGCGACCAGCCGCCCGCGCCGCGCCCGTGAACCTGTTGCTGCTCGAACCGACCGACTTCATCGCCGGTGACCGGGTCCTGCTGCGCGACCGCCGCCTGACCCACATGCGCGAGGTACATCGTGCCGAGGCTGGCGAGCACCTGAAGGTTGGCCTGGTTGGCGGCAATATCGGCAGCGGCCAGTTGCTGCGCCTGGACGCCGCCGAGGCCGAGCTGCAGGTGAGCTTCGATCAACCACCGCCGGCCAAGCTGCCGGTGACCCTGCTGCTGGCGCTGCCACGACCGAAGATGCTGCGCCGGGTGCTGCAGACCGTCGCCGCCATGGGTGTACCAAAACTGGTCCTGCTCAACAGCTACCGAGTGGAAAAGAGCTTCTGGCAAACGCCCTTCCTCGAACCGTCCGCCATTCGCGAGCAGTTGATCCTCGGCCTCGAACAGGCGCGCGATACCGTGCTGCCCGAGGTCGTCATCGAAAAGCGCTTCAAGCCTTTCGTCGAAGACCGCCTGCCGCAGCTGGCGGTAGGCACCTGCGGCCTGGTCGGCCACCCTGGTGATTTCCCGCCCTGCCCTCGCGCGATCAGCGAGCCAGTCACCCTGGCGATCGGTCCGGAAGGCGGCTGGATTCCCTACGAGGTGGACAAGCTCGCCGCCGCCGGCCTGCAGCCGGTGCAGCTGGGTGATCGCATCCTGCGTGTGGAGACGGCGGTCACCGCATTGCTGGCACGGCTGTTCTGACCCCGGGATCGTTTCGATCGAAAGCGACCGGTGCCAGCTGCACGCCGATGAACGTAACGCACCCACCCGATACGAGGGAGTCAGAGATTGGGACTGCTCACGCCTCGGCGCGCCTGCGCCGCGGCCTCGACATTCCAACGAATCCCTAAAAGAGCCGTTCTTGCCATGCGACCACTGACTATCGACATGCACCGTCTGGAATATGCTCTGGACGGACGCGACATCGCCGAGTACTACCTGGATCTCGAAAGCGGCCAAATCCGCGCGATCTTTCCCGGTGATCCTCCTCCCAGGGCTATGGAGAAGTATGACGTCAAGGAGGACCGCTACCTGCACATCGAACCGCTGGACCTCGCGCAATCGATCGCCATGCGCGAGGCCTTCCTGTTCACCCAGCACGATCCCATCGCCCATGCGGTGCTCAGCAATGCGCTCAAGGGGCGCAAGCCGCTACGCACCTTCGACTTCAAGCTGGAGGACTTCCCCGAGGTCAGGGAGGCCTGGCTGCGCTACCAGACCGTACAGCTACGCGAATACGCTATTACCTGGTTGCGCGACAACGATCTGGAACCGATGCGCCACTGAAGCTCAGCTTTCGAGGAGAAAGGTCACCGGGCCGTCGTTGGCCAGATGTACCTGCATCTCCGCGCCGAAGCGCCCACAGGCAACCAGGGGATGCTGGTCGCGCGCCTGCGCCAGCAGATAGTCGTACAGCGCCTCGCCTTGCGCAGGTGGCGCCGCGCTGGAAAAACTCGGGCGCAGGCCGCTGCGGGTGTCGGCGGCCAAGGTGAACTGCGAAACCAGCAGCAGGCCGCCGCCGATGTCCTTCAGCGACCGGTTCATCTTGCCCTGCTCGTCGCTGAACACCCGGTAGTTGAGCAGCTTGTGCAGCAGCTTGTCGGCGCGCGCCTGATCGTCTTCGCGCTCGACACCGACCAGCACCAGCAAACCCTGATCGATGGCTCCGACCACCTCGCCAGCCACCTCGACCCGCGCCTGGCGAACCCGTTGGATCAGCCCCTTCATTCGGCATCCGCCGGCGGCAGGTCGAGCAGGCGGTGGGCGATCTCACCGGTGGCACGGACCAGCGCATCGGTGATACCGACTTCCGCCGCCGAGTGCCCGGCATCGCGGATGATCTGCAGCTCGCTGTTGGGCCAGACCTGGTGCAGTGCCCAGGCGTTGTCCAGCGGGCAGATCGCATCGTAGCGGCCATGCACGATGATGCCCGGCAGGTGGGCGATCTTCGGCATGTCGCGTAGCAGCTGATCGGGTTCAAGGAAGGCGTGGTTGACGAAGTAATGGCACTCGATGCGCGCCATCGACAGCGCCCGGTGCGGATCGGCGAAGCGCTCGACGACGTTGGAGTTGGGTCGCAGCGTCGCTGTGCGGCCCTCCCAGCACGACCAGGCCTTGGCCGCGTGCATCTGGGCGATCTGATCGCTGCCGGTAAGGCGACGATAGAAGGCTGACATCAGATCATCGCGCTCCTCGGGCGGAATCGGCGCGAGGAAATCCTGCCAGTAATCAGGGAACAACCGGCTGGCGCCTTCCTGATAGAACCAGGACAGGTCCTCGGGCCGGCAGAGGAAGATGCCACGCAGGATCAGCGCGTGCACGTGTTCGGGGAAGGCCTGGGCGTAGGCCAGCGACAGCGTCGAGCCCCAGGAGCCACCGAACAGCACCCACTTGTCGATACCCAGATGCTCGCGGATGCGCTGAATGTCGGCGATCAGGTGCGCGGTGGTGTTGTTCTCCAGGCTGGCATGCGGTGTCGAGCGACCACAACCGCGTTGGTCGAAGGTGATGATGCGGTACAGGGTCGGATCGAAGAAGCGCCGGCTGATGGCGTCGCAACCACCGCCGGGGCCGCCGTGGACGAACAGCACCGGCAGGCCGTCCGGCGATCCACTCTCGTCGACGTAGAGCACATGCGGTTCTTCCACCGCCAGCTCGTGCCGGGCGTAGGGTTTGATCTCCGGATACAAGGGCTGCATGGCACACTCCTGATCTGCGGCGGGCCGGCCGGCCCGCATGACGTTTGCGGCATCATAGCGAGGTTCGGGGAGTTGAGCATGTCAGCATGGAAAATAGCGGCGCTGGCGGTACTGCTGGCACTTGTCGGCTGCGGACGGGACGATCCGCAGGCGGCGCTGCAACGCGCGGCAGAACAGCTGCAGACGAGCCTGGAGAGCAAGCAGACCGGGGAGTTGATGACGCTGCTGCATGCCGATTTCCAGGCCCAGCGACAGTACGATCAGGAATGGGCGCGGCGCACGGCGACGCTGATGTTCCTGCGCCACCGCAACGTCCGGGTGATCGCCCTGAGCCAGCGCAGCTGGATCGATGCGACTTACCCGGACCGCGGCTATACCGAGGCGCAGGTCGCGCTGACCGGCGCCGAGGCGCTGTTGCCGCAGCAGGCCGGGCACTATCAGGTCAGACTGGAATGGCGACAGGAGAACGGCAACTGGCAGCTGGCGCGCCTGCAATGGCAGTAAGGGGCGCCGAGCGCTGAACGCTCATCGCCGCCAGATCAGCTCGGAGGTGTCGTAGCCCCTGCGTTCGGCCTCGCTGAGCAGGCGCTCCCGCGTCGCCTGGTCGACCTCGGCGTCGCGCGCCAGCAGCCAGAGGTACTTGCGGTCGGGGCTGCCGACCAGCGCGGTGCTGTAGCCCTCGTCGAGGTAGAGCACCCAGTAGTGTCCCTTGGTCAGATCGGGGAACAGCCGGCTGAACCAGTTATCGAAGCGCACCCACAGTCGATCGGTGCGCCCTGCCTCCTGCGGTACCGCCTCACCCTTGGCTTCCTGCCATTCGCCATCTTCCGTCTCGCAGCGATTGGTCACCGCGACATGGCCATCATCCTTTAACTGGTAGTGCGCTTCGGAACGCAGGCAGTCACGCTGAAAGAACATCGGCAGGCGTGCCAGCTCGTACCAAGTGCCCTGGTAGCGCTCGAGGTTCACCTCACCCACGGTTTCCGGCGGCCGCTCACGCCCGCCTCCCACACAGCCACTCAACAGCATCATCAAGCACAGCAGGGCGACACTTGCACGCATCGGATATCTCCAGGGTTGCATCAGCGGTTATTGCAGCCCCTTGCCGGAAAACATCATCACCTTGTCGCCGGCGAACTGGACGCTGATGAAGCGGTTCTTCTCACCCCAGGTACAGCTGGACATGCCCAGCGCGCCGGCGCATTCCGAAGGCTTGCCGAGCAGCTTCTCCACCTCCCCCCGCTCCATGCCGGGCTTGAGCTTGGCGAAGTTCTCCTGGGTGATCGGGCTGCAGGCGGCCAGCAGAACCGTGCAGACAATCAGCAATGGGGTACGCAATGACATATCGAGCTCCTTGCTTCTTTTTAAGTTCAGCATTGCCGAGCGAGGTTTCTGCAGCACTACGGCGGCAGCACTTAGAACGACGAACCCGGCTGCTGCAGGAATGATCGTTCGGCGTCGCTGCTGCGACGTCCGAGAATGGCGTTGCGATGCGGGAAGCGGCCGAAGCGGGAGATGACGTCCCGATGGCGCTCGGCATAGTCGAGAAAGCCGGCGAACAGCACCTGCTCGTGCTCGGCAGCGATGTCGCGCAGGGCCGTGAAGTGCGCCACAGCCAGATCCTGCACCGCCAGGTTCTCCGCGTGTTCCAGCACCAGATAGATGAATACCCGCTGGATCGGCGAGAGCAGCATGTCGCCGCCATGGGCCAGTCCATCGCGGACCAACTGCTGTGCGCGCTCATCGCCGGCGAAGGCCCGCGGGGTGTCGCGGTGGATCATGCGTGGCAGCTGGTCGAGCAGCAGTACCAAGGCCAGCCAGCCCTCGGGCAGTTCGGCCCAGTCCGGCAGCTCTCCGTTCAGCGCCTGTTCGACCAGTGCACCGAAGCGTTCGCGGGCCTCGGCATCCTGCTCTGGGCGGTAACCGAACCAGAGGCGCTGCTTTTCAGCCGCGATCTCGCTTGCGCTGGTGCCCTGGCCGAACCACCAGTGGAGCAAGTCCTGCCAGGGCGCCTGCACCGGTCAGCCCTGGTGGTAGCCGGTGACGCGCTCGACTTCTTCCTTCGAGCCGAGAAACACCGGCACGCGCTGGTGCAGGGAATCCGGCTGAATCTCGAGGATGCGCTGGGAACCGGTGGTGGCGGCACCGCCGGCCTGTTCGATGATCATCGACATCGGGTTGGCCTCGTACATCAGGCGCAACTTGCCAGCCTTGTCCGGCTCGCGGGCGTCGCGCGGGTACATGAAGATGCCGCCACGGGTGAGGATACGGTGCACGTCGGCGACCATCGAGGCGATCCAGCGCATGTTGTAGTTCTTGCCCAGCGGGCCTTCCTTGCCGGCCAGCAGCTCGCTGACGTAGCGCTTGACCGGTTCTTCCCAGTGGCGCTGGTTGGACATGTTGATGGCGAACTCGGCGGTGCTCTGCGGCACGCTGAGGTTCTCATGGGTGAGCACGAAGCTGCCCAGCTCGCGGTCGAGGGTAAAGCCCATGACGCCGTGGCCGAGGGTCAGCACCAGCATGGTCTGTGGGCCGTAGATGGCGTAACCGGCGGCGACCTGTTTGGTGCCCGGCTGCAGGAAGGCTTCCTCGCCGAGAGCGTCGTTCTGGCTGAAGCAGGCATCCGGGCAGCGCAGCACGGAGAATATGGTGCCTACCGAGACGTTCACGTCGATGTTGCTGGAGCCGTCCAGCGGGTCGAAGACCAGCAGATAGGCGCCCTTCGGGTACTTGCCGGGAATCTGGTAGGCGTTATCCATTTCCTCGGACGCCATGCCGGCCAGGTGGCCGCCCCACTCGTTGGCTTCCAGCAGGATTTCGTTGGAGAGCACATCGAGCTTCTTCTGCACTTCGCCCTGCACGTTCTCGCTACCGGCACTGCCTAGTACGCCGCCCAGCGCGCCCTTGGAGACCTGATGGCTGATCGCCTTGCACGCACGCGCCACGACCTCGATGAGAAAGCGCAGATCCGCCGGGGTGTTGTTGCTGCGAGTCTGCTCGATGAGGAAGCGACTGAGGGTTACGCGTGACATGGAAATGACTCCGGAGGAAGGATAAACCCGCGCAGTTTAGCAGGCCGTAGGAAAACTAACTCCCCTCAGACCGGTTCGCCCCCCGCAGAGTTCAGCGCAGCGGCGAGCAGATTGCCAGCACGAGCGCAACGCCCCGCAGGTTCCGGCTGCCCGCCAGCGAAAAAGCGCCGGCGGGCCTGCCGTCACATCACTTTCCAGATTTCCCGGGCGTACTCGCGGATGGTGCGATCGGACGAGAACCAGCCCGTGCGCGCGGTATTGAGCACCGAGGAACGCCACCAGCGGGCCGGATCGCGCCAGCGCTCCTCGACCTCCAGCTGGGCCTGCCAGTAGGCCTCGAAATCGGCGCAGACCATGAAGGTATCGTGCCAGCTGATGCCATCAACAAGGCCGGTATAGCGCCCGGCGTCACCCGGCGAGAAGGCACCGCCGCGAATGGCCGAAAGCACCTCGGCCAGCCGCGGCGAAGCGGCGATGATGGCTTCGGCGTTGTATTCGTTGGCCTGCTTGCGCACATTCACTTCCTGCGCGGTGAGCCCGAAGATGAACATGTGCTCCAGGCCGATCTGCTCGCTCATCTCCACGTTGGCGCCGTCGAGGGTGCCGATGGTCAGCGCACCGTTGAGGGCAAACTTCATGTTGCTGGTGCCGGAAGCCTCGAGCCCGGCGGTGGAAATCTGCTCGGACAGGTCCGCCGCGGGAATGATGTCCTCGGCTAGGCTGACGTTGTAGTTGGGCAGGAACACCACCTTGAGCAGCCCGCGCACCGTGGGGTCGGCGTTGATGGTGTTGGCGATGTCGTTGGTCAGCTTGATGATCAGCTTGGCCTGGTGATAGCTGGCCGCCGCCTTGCCGGCGAAGATCTTCACCCGCGGCACCCAGTTGCCGCCCGGATCGGAGCGAATCGCCTGGTACAGCGCGACGGTGTGCAGCAGGTTGAGCAGCTGGCGTTTGTACTCGTGGATGCGTTTGACGTGCACGTCGAACAGCGCATTCGGATCGACACTGATGCCCAGCCGCTCCTGAATCACGTTGGCCAGATGACGCTTGTTGGCCAGCCGCTGTTCGGCGAAGCGCTGGCGGAACGCGGCCTGCTCGGCATAGGGCTCGAGCTCGCGCAGGCGGGTTTCCGGCTCGTCGAGGACCTCCTCGCCGAGGTGCTCCACCAGCAACTGGGTCAGCTGCGGATTGGCCTGATAGAGCCAGCGGCGGAAGGTGATGCCATTGGTCTTGCTGTTGATCCGCTGCGGATAGAGGCGATGCAGGTCGGTGAACACGGTCTTGCGCATCAGCTGCGTATGCAGACCGGACACGCCGTTGGTGCTGTGCGAACCGAGGAAGGCCAGGTTGCCCATGCGCACCCGCCGGCCGTGCTCCTCCTCGATCAACGACACCGAGCGCAGCAGCTCGGCGTCGTGGATGCCGCGCTCGCGCAGGTTGTCCAGGTGGTAGGCATTGATCAGATAGATGATCTGCATATGCCGTGGCAGCAGGCGTTCCATCAGCCCCACCGGCCAGGTCTCCAGGGCCTCGGGCAGCAGGGTGTGGTTGGTGTAGGACAGGGTGGCGGTGGTCAGCCGCCAGGCATGCCGCCATTCGTAGCTGTGCACATCGACCAGCAGCCGCATCAGCTCGGCCACGGCAATCGCCGGATGGGTGTCGTTGAGCTGGATCGAGGTGTAGTCGGGCAGGCTGTCCAGCGAGCCGCGCTGCTTGAGATGGCGGCGCAGCAGATCCTGCAGCGAGGCGGCGACGAAGAAGTACTCCTGGCGCAGACGCAGCTCCTGACCGGCCTCGGTGCTATCGGCCGGATAGAGCACCCGCGAGATGCTCTCGGCGCGGGCCTCTTCCGCCGCGGCGCCGATGTGGTCGCCGGCGTTGAAGCGCGCCAGGTGGAAGTCCGCTTCCGGCCGCGCGCGCCACAGGCGCAGCGTATTCACCCCGGCACCGCGCCAGCCGACGATGGGCGTGTCGTAGGCGATCGCCCGCACGCCCTCGGCCCAGTGCCAGAAATGCTGGACCTCGCCCTGCTCGTTGGTGGTCGCCGTGACGCTGCCGCCGAAGCCGATCAGGTACTTGACCTCTGAGCGCTCGAACTCCCAGGGATTGCCGAAATCCAGCCAGGTCTCGGTTTGCTCGTGCTGCCAGCCGTCGACGATCGCCTGGCGAAACAGGCCGTGGTCATAGCGAATGCCATAGCCGTGGGAGACCACACCAAGGGTCGCCATGCTCTCCATGAAACAGGCCGCGAGCCGCCCGAGGCCGCCGTTGCCGAGCGCCGCGTCCGGCTCCAGCAGACGGATGCGATCGATGTCCACATCCAGCCCGGCCAGCGCCTCGCGCGCCACCTCGAACAGGCCCAGGTTGCTCAGGCTGTCGACCAGCAGACGACCGATCAGGAACTCCAGCGAAAGGTAGTAGACCCGCTTCTGCCCGCCGGTATAGGCCTCGCGCGTGCAGTCCATCCAGCGGTCGATGGTGCTGTCGCGGGTGGCAAGGGCGACCGCATGGAACCAGTCATAGTCGGAAGCGTTCTCCGGATCCTTGCCCACCGAGTAGGTGAGCTTGCGCAAAACCCGCTCGCGAAAAGCGGCGACTTCTTCGGCGGTGACAGTGGCTGATTCCTGCGTCATGGACAGACCTCGGTTAGCGAAGACACACAAGAGGGACTCACGGCAGCCGCGCCCGTTCACCTCTGATTTGGCGTTTCCGAAAAGGGTTACAGGTTTCCTTTACATCTGCGCTACCGCCTGTCCGGTGGCCGGCGCCGGAAGGCACTGGTATTTGGCGCGCGAGCCGTTATGATCCGCGCGCCCAACCGCACCGAAAGACCTCCCGTGAAGACAAGACTGATCGCCTCCGCCGACCCGGAACGCCTGGAAACCTGGGTGCGCTACAGCGCCGGCCTGTGCCGCGACTGCCATGCGACCTGCTGCACCCTGCCGGTGGAGGTGCGCATCGATGACCTGATCCGCCTGGAGCTGGTGGATGCCTTCGAGCGCGACGAGCCGGCGAAGAACATCGCCAAGCGTCTGAGCAAGGCCGGCATCGTCGAGCACTTCAACCACAAGCACGAGATCTTCACGCTGACGCGCCTGACCAATGGCGACTGCCTCTACCTGGACCGCAAGACGCGTCTGTGCACGGTCTATGCCAAGCGTCCGGATACCTGCCGCAACCACCCGCGCATCGGACCGCGCCCCGGTTACTGCGCCTATCGCAGCAAGACCAACGGCTAGCGGCGCACCAGCGAACGTCACCGCCAACCGCCACGGCACCGGCCCGGGGCACGCAGGGCCGGGCGCGCAGCGGATCTGGCGACCCTGGACTAATGCCTGAACGGACTGGCCAAAGCGTGACTCAGGAGTCATGCTTGGCGTCTGTCTGTATCTTCGCAACGTTTAGGAATCTACCCGGCATGAGCCGCGATAGCCGCTACCTGGAAGCCATCCTCCATCACGACATTCCGCTGACCCGCTCGCTGGGGCTGCGTGTCGAGCGCTGGGAAAACCACGAGCTGCGCCTGCAGGTGCCGCTGCAGCCGAACATCAATCACAAGAGCAGCATGTTCGGCGGCAGCCTCTACTGCGCTGCCGTGCTGGCGGGCTGGGGCTGGCTGCATCTGCGCCTGCGCGAAGCCGGTATCGAGGACGGGCATATCGTCATCCACGAAGGCAAGATCGAATATCCACTGCCGGTGGTCGACGACGCCATGGCCATCTGCTCGGCACCGAGCCCCGAGGCCTGGGAGCGTTTCGAGGCGATCTATCGCCGGCGCGGGCGCTCGCGCCTGGAACTACACAGCCGCATCCTCGCCGCCGACGGTCGCGATGCCGTGCGCTTCACCGGGCAGTTCGTACTGCACAAGTGATCGGCTGCGCCAGGGCGGCGCAGCACATACTCTGTCGATCGCGCGCCTGGCTCGCGCGATCAGTCGCGGCCAGCCAGCTCGATCAGCATCTCGCGCCAGTCGACGCCAGCCGGCAGCGCCAGGAACGACGGATTCAGATAGCTTTCCCGCGCCTCGTAGCGCAACGGCGCACCTCCCACCTCCAGCACTTCGCCACCGGCGCCTTCCAGCACGCCCTGTGCCGCTGCGGTGTCCCATTGTGAGGTTGGCGCCAGCCTTGGATAGCAATCGGCCGAGCCTTCGGCGAGCAGGCAGAACTTCAGCGAGCTGCCGACATTGGCCAACGCCAGTTCCCCGAAGCGCTCGCGCATGCTGTTCAGCAGCTGCTCCTGCGCCGGGCTGCTGTGGCGCCGGCTGGCGACGACGGTGAAGGCTCCCGTGGGGTGCTGACGCACGCGCAAGGGCTGCGCCGCGCCATCGGCCTCACTGCGCCAGGCGCCGAAATCCTTGCCGCCGTAGTAGCAGCGTCCGGATGCCGGAATGCCGACCACGCCGAAGCGCACCTCGCCCTGTTCGATCAGGGCCACATTGACGGTGAATTCCGCGCTGCCGGCGATGAACTCCTTGGTGCCGTCCAGCGGGTCGACCAACCACCAGCGCGTCCAGCCGGCACGCTCGGCCAGCGGCACCTCGCAGTCCTCCTCGGAGAGCACCGGGATGCTGCCGTCGAGCGCCTTTAGACCATCGAGCAACACATGATGTGCCGCCATGTCCGCCGCCGTCACCGGTGACTGGTCGGCCTTGGCCTGCACCTCCAGCTCGCTGCGCCAGTGCGGCAGGATCGCCTCACCGGCCTGGCGCACCAGATCGATCACCGTCGAAAGATAAGGATGACTCATTGGCCGAACTCCCCGCGCTGGGTCAGCAGATCACGCGCCAGATAGAGCGCCGCCAGTGCGCGGCCTTCGCTGAACTGTGGATGCTGTACCAGGCTGGACAGCTCGTGCAGGCTGACCTTGTCGAGCCGCATCGGCTCGGGTTCGTCGCCTGGCAGCCGCTCTGGATAGAGATCGCGGGCCAGCACGACCTGGATCTTCTGGCTCATGTAGCCAGGTGAGAGCGACAGTTCGGTGAGCAGCTCCAGGCGCCGGGCGCCGAAGCCGGCTTCCTCCTTCAGCTCGCGGTTGGCCGCCTCCAGCACGTCCTCGCCCGGCTCGATCAGCCCCTTGGGCAGCGACAGCTCGTAGCTGTCGGTCCCGCCGCAATACTCTTCGACCAGCAGCGCGTTCTCGGCGTCGGCCAGCGCCACGATCATCACCGCGCCATAGCCGCTGCCCTTTCCGACCAGGCGCTCGTAGGTACGCTCCACGCCGTTGGAAAAGCGCAATTGCAATTCCTCGACGCGGAACAGGCGGCTGCTGGCAACGATTTCACGAGCTAGCACGGTGGGTTTCTGGCGCATGGGAAACTCCTGGAAACGCGAGCGGCTATCATAACCCGTGTTCCCGCGCTGGCCGCGAATGCTTTGCGACCAGCTGAACGCCCTGTTCGTCCCCTTCGCCGACCCGAGCCCGCCCATGACCGCCACCCTGCCCTGGCCCGACATCGACACCGTCCTGCTCGACATGGACGGCACCCTGCTGGATCTTCACTTCGACAATCACTTCTGGCTCGAGCTCTTGCCGCAACGCTACGCCGAGCTGCACGGCATCAGCCGCGCCATGGCCGAGCTGGAGCTGGCGCCGCTGTTCAACGAACACGTCGGCAAGCTCACCTGGTATTGCCTGGACTACTGGTCGCGCGAGCTGAACCTGCCGATCCGCGAGATGAAGCGTGAGATCGCCGAGCTGATCGCCCTCAGACCCAGCGCCGACGAGTTTCTCGCCGCGCTGCGCCAGGCTGGCAAGCGCGTGGTGCTGATCACCAACGCCCACCGCGACTCGTTGTCGCTGAAGCTGGAAAAAATCGAACTGGCGCCCTGGTTCGACCGCCTGATCAGCTCCCACGACTATGGCTACCCGAAAGAGGAAGCGCAGTTCTGGTATGCGCTGCGCCAGGATCTGGAGTTCGACCCGTCACGCGCCCTGTTCATCGACGATAGCCTGCCGATCCTGCGCAGCGCCCGGCGTTTTGGCATCGCCCACCTGCTCGCGGTGCGCGAGCCGGACAGTCGCCGCGCGCCGAAGGATACCGAGGAGTTTGCCGCCGTCGAGGATTATCGCGACCTGGCGAGCAGCCTGACCGGCCCGCTGGCGTGACGGCTGGCTCTGCCGTGGGCCAGCCAGAAGCCTTACACTACGCAACAATTGCCGCCGGCAGAACCGACTCAGGATGAGTTAGGGCCGAGCAACATCGAAACAGCGAACGCCGGTCGTCGAGACCCGGCATTCGCGGTTCAAAAGCCACGGATGATCGATAGGAAGTGACATGGCAGCAGTAGGCGCCGAGTTCTGGCCCCACAGTCAAAGCGAGATGAGCGAGCGCATTCGCCGGCATGCCTGGAACGAAAGCGTGCTCGGCCCGCTCGATAGCTGGCCGCAGACGCTGCGGTTGCTGCTCGACACCATCCTCGAAGCGCCGCTGCCCATGTGCATCCTCTGGGGCGATCAGGCGCTGCAGCTGTACAACGACGCCCATGCCCGGCTTATCGGCGACCGCCACCCGGCCGAACTGGGCATGCCGGCCTGCCGGCGCTGGGGCGCGACCTGGGAGCTGCTCGCCCCGGCATGCGACAGAGCCCGTCGCGGCGAGCCGCGAACGCTGCGCAACCAGCAGCTGGCGGTCGAGCGCGACGGCCAGCGGGTCGAGGCCTGGTTCGACCTGGCACTGAGCCCGATACGCAACGAGCCGCACGGCATTGGCGGATTGCTGCTGTGCCTGAGCGAAACCAGCGAACGCGTGCGCACCGAAACCCGGCTGTCGCAGACCGCCCTGCACTACAAGCTCAGTGCCGAAGTACACCGGATCAGCGAGCACCGCCTGCAGCTGGCGCTGGAGGCCAGTGACCTGGTCGGGATCTGGGATTGGGACATCCGTAGCGGTGGCATTCCGGACCATGCCGAGTTGCTGCGCATTGCACCGGTCGAGCGCTCGGGACCGACCGGACTGCGTCATCAGGCATTCTTCGAGCACGTTCATCCGGACGACATACCGCGCCTGCAGGCCGCGCTGTCGCGATGTATCGACGGCCGCGAAGAACTCGAGGTGCGCTATCGCCTGCGCAGCCCCGACGGCACCATGCGCTGGGCCCTCGCGCGCGGTCGTCGGCATTGCGACGAGCACGGCCAACCGCAGCGCTTTCCCGGCGCGGTAATGGATATCACCCGGCAACAGGCCAGCGAGGATGCACTGCGCCAGAGCGAAGCCGAGCTGAAGATGATCACCGACGCCCTCCCGGTGCTGATCGGCTATATCGACGAGGACGAGCGCTTCCGCTTCAACAATCGCTATTACACCGAATGGTTCGGCCACCCACTGAGCTGGCTGCGCGGCAGACCTGTGCGTGACGTGCTCGGTGAGAAAGCCTATGCCGAGCGACGTGACTGCATCCGTGCCGCACTGGCCGGCCAGCACGTGACCTTCGAGGCTTCCAGTCCGCATCGTGACGGGCAGCCGCGACGAATGCTGGTGCACTATCTGCCGCGTCGAGACAGCCAGGGCAAGGTGCTAGGTTTTTTCGTCATGGCGCTGGATGTCACCGAACGATGGCGCGCCGAGCAGGCCCTGCGCGAACTGAACGAGACTCTGGAAAGCCGCATCCAGGAGCGCACCCAGGCGCTGGCCGAAGTCTATGAACGGTTGCTCAAGGAAATGGCCAGCCGCGAACAGGCTCAGGAAGCGCTGCGTCAGGCGCAGAAGATGGAAGCGGTCGGCCAGCTGACCGGCGGCATCGCCCACGACTTCAACAACATGCTGACCGGGATCATCGGCGGCCTCGACCTGATCCAGCGCTATATCCAGTCCGGCCGCCATGATGAAACCCAGCGTTTCATCGACGCCGCGGTGACCTCGGCCAACCGCGCCGCGGCACTGACCCATCGTCTGCTGGCCTTCGCGCGTCGGCAGCCGCTGAATCTCAAGTGCGTCGAACTCAACCAGCTGATCGAGTCGATGCACGATCTGCTGAGCCGCACCCTGGGCAGCCATATCCGCATCAGCAACCAGCTGCAAGCCGGTCTGTGGCCGGTCTCGAGCGACGAGAACCAGCTGGAAAGCGCGCTGCTCAACCTGGTCATCAACGCTCGCGACGCGATGCCCGACGGCGGTTCCCTGCTGCTCGAGACGCGCAACGTCGAGCTTCGACAGCAGAGCGAGATAGGTGAACTGGCGCCGGGACGCTACGTCATCCTGAGCCTGACCGACAGCGGCTGCGGCATGAGCGCCAAGGTCCTGGCCAGCGTCTTCGAGCCTTTCTTCACCACCAAGCCGATCGGCCAGGGCACCGGGCTGGGCCTGTCCATGGTCTACGGCTTCACCCGCCAGGCAGGCGGGCACGTTCAGATCGCCAGCGAACCGGGCAAGGGAACCCAGGTAAGCCTCTATCTGCCGGTCTTCGACAGCCAGCCCGAGGCGATACCGCTGACCAGCGAGGTGCATGGCCCGCTGCGCGCTCGGCAGGGCGAGACGGTGCTGGTGGTCGAAGACGATCCTGCCGTGCGTCTGCTGGTTCTCGACGTGTTGCAGATGCTCGGCTACCAGGCCCTGGAAGCGGCGGATGGCAACGCCGCGGTGCGCATCCTGGAAAACACGCCCGACATCGACCTGCTGGTGACCGATGTCGGCCTGCCGGGAATGAACGGGCGCCAACTGGCGGATATCGCACGGCAGCAACGCGCCGGCCTGCCGGTCCTGTTCATGACCGGTTATGCCAGGCAGGCGGCCAGTTCGGACTTCCTCGAACCAGGAATGGACATGATCAGCAAGCCCTTCAACCTGGACGCGCTGGCCAAGCGCGTGCGCGACATGCTGGCGAAGGCCGACCAACGGTGAATCGTCTTCGGCCGGGCGGGGTCATAACCCTACCGGCTGCCGGCAACCTGATCGGCGCTCGCAGCGCAGTTGCCCGACCTCCGGCCCTGAAACCGACCCTTACGAGCCTGCCGATGAACGCGCCTTCCCGTCTGCCCGCCGGTATCGCAACGGCCACGCCAACGCCCAGCGGTGCCAGCCAGCGCTATCACTATCAGCCGATCGACGAGGCCGAACGGTGCATCGTCGACCTCGCCGAGGAATGCGCGCTGGCGATCGCCTATAACGGGCTCAATCAGGCCGTGATGATGATTTCTCCGGCGGACCTCGAGGATTTCGTCGTCGGCTTCAGCCTGGCAAACGGCATCGTCGAGTCGCCGAACGACATCTATGACATTCATCTGCACGGCCATGGCAGCGCCCGGCGGGCGGAAGTCGAGATATCCAGCCGCAGCTTCTGGCAACTCAAGCGGCAGCGCCGCCAGCTCCCCGGCAACAGCAGTTGTGGCCTGTGTGGCGTCGAAGCGCTGGAACAGGCCCTGCCGCAGCTGCCGATCATGCCTCCAGCGGCGCTGCCGCCTGCACACTGGCTGCACGACCTGCGCGAGCGCATCTCCGCTTATCAGCCGCTGGGACGCGACTGCGGCGCGGTACATGCTGCCCTGTTCATGGACAACCAGGGGACGATACGTCTGGGGCGGGAAGATATCGGTCGGCACAACGCGCTGGACAAGCTGATCGGTGCCATGGCGCGCGACGGATTGGAGGCTGCCGGCGGCCTGGCTATCGTCACCAGTCGCTGCAGCCTGGAGCTGGTGCACAAGGTTCAGCGCGCAGGCATCCCGACCCTGGTCAGCCTGTCCTCCCCCACCGGTCTCGCGACACGCTGGGCGCAGCGACACAACCTGAACCTGATTCATCTGCCGCATCGCAGCCCGCCGCGCGTCTACAGCCCGGCGGCAAGCGCCACCCGCGATTGAGCTGCTGGCGCCGCACAATCGACTTAAGACCTCCGCCCGCAACGCAAGTTCCGGCCGAAAATCAAAGAGTTAGCAAACAGGAACTGCATCACGCATTTCATCGGAAAGCCCTTGCCGGAAGCGAAGCGGCACGTGAGGATCGCGGCGCAATTCCACATATGGGATCACACCATGAAGTACGCCTCGATTTTCCTGTTGTCCACCAGCCTGCTCAGCGCAGCCGCCTTTGCCGGCAGCAACACCGAAGCCGCCGTTGGCGGTGCCCTCGGTGGCGCGCTCGGTTCCGTGGTGGGTGAGCATCTGGGTGGCTCGACTGGCGCGACCATCGGCGCCGGCGTCGGCGGTGCGGCAGGTGGCATGGTCGGCGCCGACAAGCGCAGCCGTACCGAAGCGGCCATCGGTGGTGGCCTCGGCGCGGCCGGCGGCAACGTCATCGGCCAGCAGGTCGGCGGCAGCACCGGCGGTCTAATCGGCGCAGCCGTCGGCGGCGGTGCCGGTGGCGCAATCGGCAACGCCTACGGCGACGATGATGACGACCGCTACCGAGGTGATCGCCGTTACCGCGACCGCCACTACTATGGCCCGCCCGGCAAGGCCAAGGGGCATTACAAGCATCGTCACAAACACCATTGATGCCTGAGCAGGCCGCCGGCCTGCTGCAGCATCCCTCGAGAACGCCCGGATTCGCCCTGCCGAGTCCGGGCGTTCTCGTTTCTCTGGCTCGATGAATCCAGCCGCTACGCCAGAGCCTCCAGCGCCGCGCGCAGGCGCGGCGGGATCGCCGTCGGCCGGTTGCTCGCCCGCTCGACGAAGACATGCACGAAGCGGCCCGCCGCGCTGGCCTCCTGCTCGCCCCCGCGGAAGATCGCCAGCTCGTACTGCACCGACGAGTTGCCCAGCTTGGCCACCCGCAGGCCCACCTCGATCAGGTCCGGATAGGCGATCGAGGCGAAGTAGTCGCAAGCCGAACTGACCACGAAGCCGACGATGTCGCCATCCTGGATATCCAGCCCGCCCTGCTGGATCAGGTAGTTGTTCACCGCCGTGTCGAAAAACCCGTAATAGACGACGTTGTTCACATGACCGTAGATGTCATTGTCGTGCCAGCGCGTGGTGATGGGCTGAAAGTGCTTGTAGTCGCGGCGCAGGTGTTTGGGTTGCTCGGGCATGGTCGTTCTCGCGGTACGCAATGAAGAGGAAGACTGGCTCAGTAGGCAGCCTGATAGATCGCCAGCGCATCGGCCTCGCTGACCTCGCGCGGATTGTTCACCAGCAGCCGCTGCTGCAGCATCGCCTCCTTCGCCAGCTGCGGCAGCATGTCCTCCGGCACGCCGGCATCGCGCAGGCGGGTCGGCAGGCCGACTCGGGCGCTCATCTGCTCGAACTCCTCGATCAGCTGCTCGGCGTAGGTGGACGGATCATCCGTGCGCAGGCGCTCGCCGAGGATGATCGGTGCCAGTTCGCCGTAGTGTGTGGCCGCCGCGCTGACGTTGAAGCGCAGCACCTGCGGCAACACCAGAGCGTTGGACAGGCCGTGGGGAATGTGGAAATTGCCCCCTAGCGGATAGGCCAGCGCGTGTACGGCGGCGACCGGCGCGTTGGCGAACGCCTGGCCGGCCAGGCAGGCGCCCAGCAGCATGGCCTGGCGCGCCTCGCGGTTGCTGCCGTTGTGCACCGCCTCGTCCAGATTGGCCGCCAAGAGGCGCAGCGCCTCGCGGGCCAGCAGGTCGGACATGGGGTTCTTCTTCAGCGCGCTGGTGTAGGCCTCGATGGCATGCACCATGGCGTCGATGCCGGTGGCTGCGGTCACTGCCGGCGGCAGGCCGAGGGTGAGATCGGCGTCGAGCAGCGCCAGGTCCGGCAGCAGCAGGGGCGAAACCACCCCCATCTTGGTCGTCTCACCGGTGGTGATGATGGCGATCTGCGTGACTTCCGAGCCGGTGCCGGCGGTGGTCGGCACCTGGATCAGCGGCAGGCGCAGGCCGCGGGCGTTGCCGACGCCATAGATGTCCTGCAGCGATTGCGCGCAATCAGGATGGGCCAACAGCGCAACCAGCTTGGCTACGTCCATGGAGCTGCCGCCGCCGAAGCCGATGATCAGATCCACCCGGGACACCCTGGCCTGCGCCACCGCCGCCAGGACGATGTGCTCGGGCGGGTCGGCAACGACCTGATCGTAAACGGCGACCTTCAACCCTTCCGTCTCGAAGCCCGGCAGGACTTCGTCGAGCAGGCCGAAACGGGTGATGCCCGGGTCGGTCACCACCAGCACCGAGCGCGCCCCACGCTCCTTGCAGAGGCTGGCCAGCCGGCGCGACGAGCCAGGCTCGCAGATCAATTGAGCGGTTGTGGCAAAGCTGAACGGATGCATCGGTGCCTCCTGTGATCGATTAGCTCAAAACGCGAAGTCGCTTTCCGGCAACGCCATCAGACAATCCGCGCCACCCTGAATGGCTTCCCGATGCGCACTCGCCCGCGGTAACACACGGCGCAGATAGAAATCCGCACTGGCCAGCTTGGCCTGATAGAAAGCCTCCTCGCCGGCGCCCTGCTCCAGCGCATCCTGCGAACGCGCCGCGGCCTGCAGCCAGAGGCCGGCCAACAAGACATAGGCCGAGTACTGCAGGAAATCCACCGACACCGCGCCGATCTCCTGGGGATCGCGACCGGTGGCGGCGATGATCTCGGCCGTCAGCTCGCGCCATTCGCCGATGCGTGCCTGCACCCTGCTGGCCAGTTCGTGCAGTGCCGGGCGATCGATCTGCTGGTCGCAAATCTCGCTGAATTCCGCCTGCAGCGCCGACAGTTCCGCGCCGCCGTCACCGAGCAGCTTGCGACGGATGTAATCCAGCGCCTGAATGCCGTTGGTGCCCTCGTAGAGTTGGGTGATGCGGCTGTCGCGCATCAGCTGTTCCAT
The DNA here is from genome assembly GCF_054483855.1 of Stutzerimonas sp. KH-1. NCBI lineage: Bacteria > Pseudomonadati > Pseudomonadota > Gammaproteobacteria > Pseudomonadales > Pseudomonadaceae > Stutzerimonas > Stutzerimonas sp. KH-1. The sequence goes on from NZ_CM137011.1 coordinate 3,157,797, forward strand.
GCCCCATTCGCGGATATAGCCGTGGCCGCCGTAGACCTGCACGCCGAGGCTCGCCACCTCCTGACCCATGTCGGTGAAGAATGCCTTGACGATGGGGATCAGCAGCGCAGCGCGCTTGCTCGCCGCCTTGCGGTAGCTCGGCTCGGGATGGCCGTGTTCGAGGTCCAGCTGGCGGGCGCAGTAGGCCGCCAGCATGCGGCTGCCTTCGACCAGCGTCTTTTGCGTCAGCAGCATGCGGCGCACGTCGGGGTGCACGATGATCGGGTCGGCTGGCTTGTCCGGATGCTGTGCGCCTGCCAGCCCACGAGACTGCAGGCGCTCGCGGGCATAGGCCAGCGAGCCCTGATAGGCCTGTTCGGCAATGCCAAGCCCCTGCAAGCCGACCTGGAAGCGCGCGTCGTTCATCATGGTGAACATGCACGCCAGGCCCTGATTGGGTTCGCCGACGATCCAGCCGGTGGCGCCGTCGAAGTTCATCACGCAGGTCGCCGCGCCCTTGATGCCCATCTTGTGCTCGATGGCGCCGCAGCTCAGCGCATTGCGCGCCCCCGGCGTGCCGTCGGCATTGGCGATGAACTTGGGCACCAGCAGCAGGCTGATGCCCTTCACCCCGGCCGGCGCATCCGGCAGGCGCGCCAGCACCAGGTGCACGATGTTCTCGCTCATGTCGTGCTCGCCGCCGGAGATGAAGATCTTGCTGCCGCTGACCTTGTAGCTACCGTCCGCCTGCGGCTCGGCGCGGGTGCGCAGCAGCGCGAGGTCGGTGCCGGCCTGCGGCTCGGTGAGGCACATGGTGCCGCTCCAGCGGCCGCTGACCAGCTTCTCCAGGTAGGCATTCTTCAGTTCATCGCTGCCGTGCTTGTACAGCGCCAGCACCGCGCCCTCGGTCAGGCCGGAATAGATGCGAAAGGACAGCGACGCGCCCATCAGCATCTCGTGGAAATTGCAGGCCACCAGCTGTGGGAAGCCCTGGCCGCCGTATTCGGTCGGCCCGGTCATGCTCGCCCAGCCGTTGTCGACGTACTGCTTGTAGGCCTCGACGAAGCCCTGCGGCGTGCGCACTTCGCCGTTTTCCAGGGTCACGCCTTCTTCGTCGCTGTTGCGATTGAGCGGCGCGATCTCGCCGCCGGTGTAGCGCGCAGCTTCTTCCAGCACACCGTCGATCAGCTCGCGGTCCAGGCCGTTGCCGAGCAATTCGCAATGGCCGGTGGCGTCGAACAGCTCGTGCAGCACGAAGCGCATGTCACGCAGGGGAGCCTTGTATTCCATGCTCATGCCTCCTTCTTGTAGTCGGCGAAGCGGCCGCCGAGCGTGGCCAGGCTGTCGATCAGTCCGGCCGGCTGCCAGTGCTCGCCGTGGCGCTCGGCCAATGTGTTGAGGCGCTCACGAATGGCCGGCAGACCCTGACGGTCGGCCCAGGTCATCGGGCCACCGACTTCGGCCGGGAAGCCGTAACCGTAGAGGTAGACGGTGTCGATATCGGCGCTGGACTCGGCCATGCCTTCCTCGAGAATCTTGGCGCCCTCATTGACCAGGGCCAGCAGGCAGCGCTCGAGGATTTCCTCCGGACCAATTTCGCGGCGCTCATAGCCGAGGCGCTCGGACTCGCGCTGCACCAGGGCGTCCACTTCCGGGTCGTGCTCGGCCTGGCGGCTGCCCTCGGCGTAGCGGTAGTAGCCCATGCGCGACTTCTGGCCGAAGCGGCCCAGCTCGCAGAGACGGTTATCCACCTGCACCTCGGCCTCGTCCTGACCCTTTCCGGCCAGCTCGCGGGCGCGCCATTCCAGGTCGATACCCACCACGTCATACATGCGGAACGGGCCCATGGCGAAGCCGAAGCCCTGCAGCGCGGCGTCCACCTGATGGGGATAGGCACCTTCGAGCAGCATTATCCGCGCCTCGCGCACGTAGGTGGCGAGCATGCGATTGCCGATGAAGCCCGGGCAGTTGCCGGCGACCACGCTGACCTTGCCCATGCGCTTGCCGAGGGCCGTGGCAGCCTCGAGCACTGCTGGCGCCGTCTTCGCTCCGCGGACGATTTCCAGCAGCTTCATGATGTGCGCCGGGCTGAAGAAGTGCAGGCCTACCACCTGCTCCGGGCGCCCGGTGACAGCGGCGATGGCATCGATATCCAGCGCCGAGGTGTTGCTGGCCAGGATGCCGGCCGCCTTCACGATGCCGTCCAGCTCGCGGAAGATCTTCTGCTTGAGTTCGAGGTTTTCGTAGACGGCTTCGATCACCAGATCCACATCGGCCAGCGCCTGGTAATCCGCCGCCTTGGCGATGCGGGCCCGGCGCGCCGCCGCTTCGGCCTCGTCGATGCGCCCCTGCCGGACGTTATTCGCGTAGGTATCGGCGACAACGCCCAACGCCTGTTCGAGCATCTCGGGATTGTTGTCCAGCCACAGCACCTGCACACCGGCGTTGGCCAGGCTCATGACGATGCCGCGGCCCATGGTGCCCGCGCCGATCACGGCGGCGGTCTGGATATCGAAGCGGGGTTGGCTCATGTGAACGGTCCTCGTCGCAGGCTGGAAAAAGTGGAGACCAACCATAGACGAAGACGCTACTATTTTTGAAATTTAGTCTTGTGATGTTTCGGATTCATCAAGTGAATATCTACAACTTCGACCTCAACCTGCTCCGCGTGCTGGACGCCCTGCTGCGCGAGCGCAACGTCTCGCGTGCCGCCGAACGCCTGTCGCTCAGCCAGCCGGCCGTGAGCAACGCGCTGGGTCGCCTGCGCGAACTGCTTGACGACCCGCTGCTGGTGCGCGTCGGCCGGGCCATGCAACCGACGCCACGGGCGCTGGCACTGGAGGCACCAATCCGCCATGCGCTGCAACAGATCGAACACAGCCTGATCGCCGGCGAGGCCTTTGATCCGGCGTGCAGCCAGCAGCGTTTTCGCATCGCCGTGACCGACTACGTCGAACTGATCTGCATGCCGGCACTGATGCGGCGCCTGGCCGAGCGGGCGCCGGGCATTCGACTGGCGATCCAGCACCTGACACCCAGCCTGCCCACAGAGGCGCTGGACAATGGCGAAGTCGACCTGGTGGTGGGACGCTTCCTCGACGTGCCATCGCGCTTCCATATCCGACACTGGGCCAGCGAAACGCTGCAGGTGGCGGTGCGCCGGGATCATCCACTGGTGATGGACGGCCTCGACCTGCCAGCCTTCCTGCGCCTGCGCCATCTCTGGGTGCATGGCGGCCAGACCCGCGGCATGGTCGATCAGTGGCTGGAGGGCCAAGGCCTAGCCCGCGAGGTCGTCTACACCACACCGAACTACCTGCAAGCCGCACACATCGTTGCTAGCAGCGACCTCGCGGCGGTGCTGCCGGCGCAGCTGGCACGCCATTTCGCCGATCTACTGCCGCTGCGGTTGTTCGATCTGCCGTTCGAGCTCGGTCCCTTCGAGCTGGATATCGTCAGTGTGGCGCAACGGCAGAATGATGCGGCGCTGCAATGGCTGATCGAGCAAATCATGGCTTCACGCCGAATCTAGCCAGGCCGCTCCGGTATAGCGGCACTTCAATATGGTCACAGGCGAATAATCTTTAAAAAGCGCAGCGGCCTAATATCAAGCTGCAACTATCACCGTTCGTCTCAAGTCTTGCCAGAGTTTGAACTACACCTTCCCGACAACCCTCAGAGTTAATGAGGCGTCACTGGCTGTTCTTAGGTAAGCCAAGCGCTATTAAACCGAAACCACACAACTCCGCGGAGGCAATTATGGCTGACAATAAAGACAGCATGAGCGTGAACGAAGCCGGGCGTAAAGGCGGCGAAGCAACCGCAGCAAGCCACGACAAGGAGTTCTATCAGGAGATCGGCAGCAAGGGTGGCCAGAACAGCGGTGGCAACTTCAAGAACGACCCGGAGCGGGCCTCGGAGGCGGGCAGCAAGGGCGGCCAGAACAGCGGCGGCAACTTCAAGAATGACCCGGAGCGTGCCTCGGAAGCCGGCAGCCAGGGTGGCCAGAATAGTGGTGGCAATTTCGCCAACGACCGGGAGAAGGCATCCGAAGCAGGCCGTAAGGGTGGCCAGAATAGCCACGGCGGCGGCCGCAATAGCTGATAGTCAGCGCAATAAAAAACGAGGCGGGAAGTTCATGACTTTCCGCCTCGCTTTTTCTTAAGAGATAACTACAAATACGAAACTCGATAATTAAAGCGCCGGCACACCGCACTTACGATTGTTATCTCCATACATAATCCCGCAACAAAACGCCCAGCCGATCTGTCGAAGCAAGAGCAGGGGTTACTCGACGCGCGTCGCAACATGCAATATCAGTCGGGGCATTCCGAATCGTATATGCAATTGACACGTATCCACGCAGCAGGCAGATGCTCTCATGACCACTCATATCATCCATTTCACTGCGCCAATCAACACCGTGAATACGGCTCAGCTGATCAGCCACTGTACCCAGGCCGTGCAACAGGGCGCGTCCGAGCTGGTGGTCAAGATCGCCACCATGGGTGGAGAATGCAGCTATGGCTTCTCGCTTTACAATTTCCTGCGCACTCTACCTGTTCCCGTCCACACCCATAACCTTGGAACGGTCGAGTCGATGGGCAACATCGTGTTCCTTGCCGGGCAGCGCCGAACGGCCTGCCACCATAGCAAGTTCCTGTTTCATCCGTTCCACTGGACACTGAACGGCTCGGTGGATCACGCGCGGATATCGGAATACGCGATGAGCCTGGACCGGGATCTGGAGCTATACGCCCGTATTGTCGCCGAACGCACTCGCGGCGCCGACGAGCAGCTGGACATTCGCGCCTATCTTTGCGGCGCACCCAGGATCCTCGAACCCGACGACGCGCTGCGCTGCGGTCTCATCGATGCGGTGGACGAGCTGGCCCAGCCGATCGACGCTCGATGCTGGTGCGTTCCCTGCTGAGCAGTTAGAACGGAGTCAGCGGCGCGTGCTTGTTTCATCGTCCGACAGGCAACAAAAAACCCGCCGTAGCGGGTTTTTTCTGACCATTCCGAATCCTTCCGGTTGCCGTCCTGGCGATGGTCGATCCTCCTTGATCCTGAGCGCGTCCTGCGCTTCAGAGACGGGCAAAGATTAAGCTGCGCCGTGGCGCAGACAAAGCGCCAATGGCTGAGCTGCGTGTAAGCCTTTCGCTATAGGGAGCGCCGCAGTCGATGCAGCGCGGAAAAGCAAAAACCCGCCGAGGCGGGTTTTTCTGACCATTCCGAATCCATTCGAGTGCCGTCCTGGCGATGGTCGATCTTCCTGATCCTGAGCGCTTCCTGCGCTTCAGAGTGGGTGTAGATTAATTACATGCCCTGATCGGCAAAAGGGTCGAACGCCGCCGCCTCTTGTAAGCCTTTTGCTATAGCGGCAGAAAGCGGAAACTTTCAGAACCCAGCCGCGCCTCGCATTTGCCCTGCAAGGCCCGATATAGAGCGCTCCAGCGCAGATAATGCAGCGTATTGAGGGCGCATCGTGGCGACGAGCTGCAGCACTCGCAACACGTCGTCAACAGCCGTATTAGTCCCTGGTCAGGTCAACCAGCGGCTCGTCACGAATTTCAGTCTCGCGACCGGCCTGTACCGCTTCGATCCGTTTGCGCGCGGCGTCGACCGCGGCGCTATCGGCCAGCAGCTCGTAGGTCACGCGAAAATGCTTCTGCTCGCCCGGCTCGATCTTCGGCACCAGCCCCAACGGCCGTTGATAGCGGCGGTTGTAGGAAAAGCTGGTACCCGGCTCGAGGCCGGTCACGTATCCCTGCTTCTCGGTATCGGTGTTCTTCCACAGCGAAAACACCGGCAGCTCGGCGGTATTGAAGCCGACACTGACGCCGAGATTGCCGGCGCGGTTGTGCAGCATGGTCAGGGTCTGGCCCTGTTCGTCCGCATAGGGCACCACGTTGAACACCGTCTCGTCGTAGCCCCTGGTCGGGCCGCGATAGCGCTGCCAGTCGCTCAGCTCCTTCGCCGCGCGGGGGTTGAACGGTGAGACCTGCTTGACCGGCGCCACGAAGCGCGCGCCATCCTCCAGCAGCGGCGTGCCGAAATTGGTGTGGTACAGCACCTGGTATTCCTTTGCGTAGTCGCCCTGATTGGTCAGCGTGTCGTGCAACGAGAATCCGCTGCGGCCGGGCTCTGTGCTGAGCTCGGTGAGGATTGCGAAGTCGAGTTTCTTGAAGGCCTTCTCCTGCAGCTCGCCACGCAGGCGGATGGCATAGGGCGGCTTCTCGTCGATCTGCAGCACTACCCGCGAGGCCGGAATGTTCGCCGCACGGCCATGCAGCGTGAGCAGTTCGCCGTTGTCTTCGCCGGGGTGGCCGATCCACTCGAAGCCGCAGCGGGTGACCAGTTCATTGAAGCCCTCGAGCCAGCCCAGCCCGCCGCGCCCGTTGAGCTCGATAAAGGCCGGGTTGACCACTTCATCCACCGGCGAATCCCAGCCCAGGCGTACCTCGCCGGCCACCGCTTCCAGCACGTTCATGCCGCGCGTGGGCACAACGGTCATGCGCATGTTGCCGTTGTCGATCTCGATCAGGTTGACGCCTTCCTGCCGCCCGCCATGCAAGGTACGCATGCTGACCGAGAATGGCTTCGGCGCGTCGATGCCCAGCTCTTCGCTGGTGATGCGCCAGTTCTTCGCCGGTTTGTCGTGGTCGATCAGCACCTGTTCCCAGGCCATGGCAGGAGTGGCCAGGCAGATGCCCAGGCCGAGGAGAAGCTGCAAACGGGTCATGGGGGTTCCCTTTGTTGTTATGACTCCTGCTCAAGGTAGCTGAAACGTTTCATCTGGCAAGCCAAAGCGGTTGCCGAATGACCGAAGGCAGGTGGAACACGCGCGGAAGGTGTGATCGGAGCAGGCTTTAGCCCTTGCTGTAGCGACTCGGCTGCCAGTAGCCGATGAGCAGCGGCAGCGATGGACCACGCCAGCCGCGCCGGCGAAGTTGCCGGGCGATCAGCGCATTCATGATCTTGTGTCCCATCAGCAGCACGCTTTCATTGGCCTCGGCCAGCTCGATCAAACGCTCTGCCGCTGCGCTGGCACGCCTGGTGGACTCGCCGATGTGCTCGGTATGGCTGGCAAAGCCGAGAAACCAGGCGGTGCGAAACACCAGGCGCCAGAAGCGCGACGGCAACAGCGGCAGCCCCCAGTCCGGATAAGGCAGGTGCGCCTCGGCGAACAGCGGATCGGGCCGTTCACAGCAGTCGCACTCCAGATGCGAGCGCGATTCGATGCAACGCTGCAAGGAGCTGCAGAACACGATGCCAACCGAGCCTGCCAGCGCGACCAGACTGTCCGGGCGTTCGGCGGCGACGACCTCCGCCGCGTTGTAGCGCTCGACCCAGGTCTTCATGCCGACCGGTGTGCTCCAGCGCGCTGCACCGTGATCGGGTCTACCGTGCCGCACGAGGATGATCTGCATCTGACTACCGGATACACGGGGCCGGCCGCCAAGGCGCAGGGCGGCAGCAGGGGGATAGAATGAGAATGAAGCTGGTGGAAACGCCCCGGCGCGCAGCCGGGGCGACAGGATCACTTGTCGAGCTCGTCCTGCTTTTCCAGGAACTCCTCTTCGAGCATCGCATCCTTGACGGCCTGTGGTGACTCGTCACGCAGGGGGTCATTCAATTCACCGCCAGACAGGACCCGGCTGTCCAGCTTGCCCATCAGATGCTCGAGGGCATGGTGCATCTTCTCGGCAGCACCATCGACCGCCAGCTGCATCGACTCGGCCTTGTGCGTTACGGAAACCGCCTGATGGCCTTTCGGCCGCGCCTCGATCTGGCAGCGCTTGTCGTCGGCGCCGGCCTTCTGCGCGTTCTCGTCGCTGATATGCACCTCAATGCGGGTGAGGAAATCGTCAAACCGTTCCAGGCGATCCTCCACGGTCGTGCCGACCCACTCGTGCAGCTCTACGCTGCCGGGAATGTGGTTGCTATTGACCTGAACATGCATACGACTGCTCCTGATAATTGACGGGTCTACGAAGATTCGAGGGGCCGGTCTCTTCGAAGGTTCAGGTGCTTCGTCCGGTTGCGAGCTCAAGTGGGTCGGCTGGCTGCTGGCTACGATGTGCTTCAGTCATTCCTGCATCAGCTCGCGGTAGCGCTGCTGGTATTGATCGTATGGAAGGTTCTCGCGCATAAGCAGCTCGAGCTGATGCTGACGATAGGCATCTTCGCTCAGCGGTGCGTCGAGCATTTTCTCTGCAACGGCCCCGAGACCATGGGCGCCGTTGGGAAAGAGTTGATCGGTCAGTTCGGCGATCTTGTCCTCGGCACTGATGAACTTGTCTGGCCGGCCGCCACCCCAGCGAGCGTCATACTCCGCCTGGCCAACCTGGCGACCGTTCTCGTAGACGCGAATATCGGCATAGCTCATATAAAGCAGCAGATCCCAGCGCCAGGTTCCTGTATAGGTCGTGGCGAGAGCGCAACGAGAGGGGCTACTGCCTGCGGCGAGCTGGCGAGTCTTGAAACCCTTGTCTCGAAGCAGTTGTTGATAGGTGGTGTTGAAGCCGGAGCGCAGCCCGACAGCAGGTATCGTGCAGATCTCGGGCGGCAGCTCAGCCGAAAGGCTGGCGGGCGTTACGGTCTGCTTGATACTGCAGCCGGTCATGAAGAGCGTGGCGAGAAGTACGGGCAGCGCTGTGCGCATGTTGACATCCTTGTCCGGATAGAAAGACGGCATTGTGCCATCACAACGACGATCTAGTCGCTTCCTTCCCCTGATCCGCACGGTCAGCCCGACCACCGAGCAGCCAACCCAGCACACCCCAGACAACCGCACACATCGCGCCCACCAGCCCCACCAGCCAGGCGCCCTGACCGAGGCTGTCGAGCAGGCTCTTGGCCCAGCCGCTCACGGCATCGCCGCCGCGATAGACCACGGTATCGATGAAGTTCTTCGCCTTGTACTTGCTCTCGGCATCCAGCGGCGCGAAGAGCATCTCGCGGCCCGGGCGGACGAAGGCATATTCGCCGACGCGGCGGACGATCATCACAGCGGCCAGCACGGCAAAGGTCGGCGCCAGCGCCAGGCCAATGAACCCGAGGCAGACAAGTGCCGGCACCGCTGCCAGCAGAATCCGCACGCCGAGCCGCTGCGCGATGCGCCCTGTGATGAATAGCTGCGACAGCAAGGCACCCGCCTGCACCACGAAATCGATCGCACCGAACACCCGTACCTGCTGGGCACGATCAGGGAACAGCTCGGCGACCAGCCGTGCCTGTTCGAAGTAGAGAAAGGTGCTGGCTGTGGTCAGCAGCAGCACGAACACCGCGATGCCGAGCAGATAGCCCGAGCCCAGCACCCGCGTCAGGCCACTGAATGGATTGCCCGCTACCGGTCGCCGTGGACTTTCGGCGTGTTCGGCACCGGGGCGGCCGGCACCAAGCAGTTCACGCCAAGCCATCAGGTAATGCTTGATGGCCACCGCGGCGGCCAGCAGCAGCGCTGCCAACAGCATCAAACCAAACTGTCCTAACACGACCACTAGCAATGCACTGAGCGCCGGTCCGACCAGCCCGCCGACGCTGGCACCCGCGGCGATGGAGGCGAACAGCCGGCGCGCCTGGGCCGCATCGAACACATCGGCCATCAGGCTCCAGGCCACCGAGACCACGAACAGGTTGTAGACCGAGATCCACACGTAGAACACCCGCGCCAGCCAGATGCTGTCTTCGAGCAGGAAGAACAACCCGGCGAACACGAGCAGGTTGACACAGAAGAAGCCGTACACCCAGTCGATGTAATGGACGCGCGCCACCCGCGAGTTGAGCCAGGCGAACAGCGGCACCGCCACCAGCATGGCGATGAAGGTCGCGGTGAATAGCCATTGCAGGTTCTCGACACCACCCTGAATGCCCATGGACTCGCGGATCGGGCGCAGCATGAAATAGCCGGCGAACAGGCAAAAGAACAGGCCGAAGCCGGCCAGCGCCGCGCGGAGTTCGCCGGGGTGGGCATTGATCAGCGCGGCGAGGCGCGCAGCCGGAGCGACGGGCATTCGGCTCGGCTCAGCGGAAGGCGTCGACGATCATCTGCCGCTGCCGCTCATGGGGCAGACGGCCCTGGCCGGCAAGCAGGTTGTCGGTCATGTAGCGCGGGTTGGAGGTGGCCGGTATGACCACCGTTACCGCCGGCTCGGCGAGGATGAACTTGAGCAGCAGCTGCGCCCAGGAGCTGGCGTCGATCTCCGCGGCCCAGTCCGGCAACGGCTTGCCCTTGACCCTGGACAGCAGGTTGCCACGGGTAAACGGCCGGTTGATCAGCGTGGCGATGCCGTGGTCGGCGCAGTACGGCAGCAGCTGCTTCTCGGCGTTGCGCTCGCCCACCGAATAGTTGAACTGCACGAAGTCGACCTGCTCCTGCTTCAGGGTGTCCAGCAGGCGATCGTGGGCCGATTCCAGATAGTGCGTTACGCCGATGTAGCGCACCCGCCCCTCCTGCTTGAGTTCACGCAGCAGGCCGAGCTGGGTGCGGGTGTCCTGCAGGTTGTGCACCTGGATCAGGTCGATGACCTCGGTCTGCAGGGCCTCGAAGCTCGCCTCGATCTGCGCCAGGCCGCGCTCGCGGCCGGTCGAAGACACCTTGCTGGCGAGAAACACCTGGCCGCGCTCGCCCAGGCGCTCGACCAGCTCACCGACGACGCGCTCGGCATTGCCATAGCTCGGCGCGGTGTCGATCACCGAGCCACCACCCTCGACCAGCACCCGCAGCACCTCGAGCAGGCGGTCCATGCGCGGATCGTCAAGGCTGACATTGTGCGTGATCGAGGTGCCGAGGCCGATGACGGGCAGCATCTCGCCGGTTGACGGGATCGCGCGGCGCTGCACTTGCTGCGCCGCGAGGCCCAGCCGCGGCAGCCACGCGCCGAGGGCAGCGGCCGCCATACAGATCGTGGACGCTCGCAACAGCTGACGACGGCGATACATGGGCTTTCCTCCTGCAGGGCGATTGGCTTCTACACATGGCAAGGAGGGCAAGTATGGCTCCGGCTGCGACAACCGCAGGCGGGCACGACGGACGACAGCTTCCGATTGCGGCCGAGCGCGGCTGTTTCGGACAATCGGGCAGCTGCGACAACCGCTGCTTGAGCCTGATCAGTGAGCGTTGCTGTCAATGAGCCATAGTGTCTGGTATCCACGGCTCTAGCGGACGACGAACATGGCTGAGCTCAGCGCCTCCCTGAAACAGGCCAAGCGGTACCGGCTGACACTGGCCCTGTTGCTCGCAGCCGCGCACGGCCAGGCGGCTGCCGCGCCGCCAGCCTGCACCGGGGCGGATTTTTACTTTCCCCCCGGCAGCTTCCCACGACATTACCCGGCGTCCGACGAAGAGCGCAGACGCTGGTATGCCGAGCCCCTGGCGCGCCTGGGAGAACCCTCGCTGTCCTGCGGTCATTCGCCCGATCTACAAAGCTATCGCCTGCTCTGGCTGAACGGCCTGGCCCATCCGGTGACGATCCGCATCACCCGCAGCGGTGACGCGGTCATGCTGCATGCCTTTCAGCTGTCCGGTTGGGGCAGGTCCGACCCGGGCAAGCTTGCCGCCTACTCGCACAGGCGCCTGGCCGAAGCCGACTGGAACAGGTTGCAGGCAGCCTTGGCGGCCGCCGACTTCTGGCGTCTGCCGACCTCGGGCAATCTCTACGGCATACATGGCGGACAATGGGTCATCGAGGGCAACGACCAGGGTCGTTACCATCTCGTCGATCGCTGGAGTCCTGCCAGCGGCACCTATCGCACCCTTGGCGATCTGTTCTTCGAACTGGCCGACTGGGCGCGCCCCTACCCGAATCAGTGACGCCGCAAAATGCAGAAGGCCCGCCGAGGGCGGGCCTTCAAGGGCAGGAGCCGGAACGTCACTCCTCGCTGCGTGACACGCCCCAGTAGAACTGCATCGGCGCGGTGATCCCCTGCAGGTCGCTGCGGAACGCGACCGGTTCGAAGAACTGCCCCAGCACGCCGAAGGCCCCGATATCCCACAGGCGCTGTTGGATGCGCTCGGCAAGCGCCACCTTCTGCGCCCCGTCCGCCCTCGCCGCCGCGGCACGCAACTGCTCCAGTTCGGCATCTTCCGCCCAGCCATACCAACCACTCTGCGGGTCGCCGGAGAACGCAATGGACGAGGTATCGCTGAGGTCGACGGCGTTCCACCAGGTGTGGAAGATGCTCCAGCCGCCATCGGCCACCGAATCGCGCCGCTCACGCTGCTCGAGCAGGGTCGCCCAGTCCATGTCGCGAACCTGCACGGTCATGCCCAATTCCTTGAGCAACTCCACGGTCACCTGGGTGAAGGCCGCCATGACCGGGGTATCGGTCGGATTCAGCACGACCACCGGCGTGCCGTCGTAACCGGCGTCCTTGAGTGCCTGCCTGGCGGCCTGCAGGTCGCCCCGCTTCATGATCTCGCTACCGGCCTCATTGGCCAGCGGCGTGCCACAGGGGAAGACCGAGTAACAGTTGCGCCAGTAGCGGGCGTCGCCCAGCGCAGCGGACATGTAGGCATCCTGCTGCATGGCCATCAGCACGGCACGGCGCACACCCGGATTGTTGAACGGCGCCTGCTGATGGTTGAAGCGCGCCATGGCGACGTTACCCAGCGGATCGGTGGAGGCGACGGTGATATCGGCGTTGCCCTCCATCAGCGAAACCAGTTGCGTGGAAGGCGATTCGACATAATCGACCTTGCCGTCGATGAGTTTCTGCACGGCCTCCTGCTGCGACGGGTAATAGCGCCATTCGACCACCTCCACGCCCGGGATCTTCGCCCCGGCCGCCTGTGACTGCACATCGTGGCGCGGCTTGTAGTTCGGATTGCGCACGTAGACCACCTTGTCGGCGGTGGTGCGCTCGGGCCGGTAGATGAACGGACCGGAGCCGACCGCCTCGGTAATCGGGCTGAACGCATCGGCCTGCGCCAGACGCTTGGGCATCATGAACGGCACGTTCACCGAAACCTTCGCCAGGGTGCGGATGATGCTCACGTCCGCCTCCTTCAGCACGATGGTGAAGCGCTGCGCGTCATCGACGCTGATGCTGCTGATGTTCTGGAACAGCTGCTGCCCGGCACCGTCGCGCTTGCCCCAGCGCTGCAGCGACGCAACGCAGTCCTCGGCCGTCACCGGCTGGCCGTCGTGCCATTGCAACCCTTCGCGCAGCTGAAAATGCCAGGTCTTCAGGTCGCTGGAGGACGTCCACTTCTCGACCATTTGCGGGCGCTGGCGCAGCTCTTCATCCAGCGCGAACAGCGTGTCATAGACCATGTAGCCGTGGCTGCGCGTCACGTAGGCAGTGCTGGTGACCGGGTCCAGGGTCGTCAACCGCGCGTGCGAGGCAATCACCAGCTTGTCCGCACAGCCCGCAAGAAGCAGTGCAGCAGCCATGGCCGATAGCGTGAAAAGCATCTTCTTCTGGTACATCGCCGACCTCCTCCGGTCTCGACACAAACCTGTCTTCGCTGATCCGGGCTCGTGCAGAGGCTCGACGCTATCGTCACGGGCTCGACGGGAATGCCCTGCCTGCGTACCTGCACCTGCAGCCGGCAAAAGACGCAGCAGCGGAACACGGCAGATTCACCCAGCTCATTCACGCTGAGATTAGTCCTTGTGCATTAGCTCGTACCGCCTCAAGTGATGGCCTTTTGACCCTAATCAATCGCCGATGAAAAATAATCTGGACTGCATCCGGACATGACTATGATCAATAAGGGAAGGCAAAAGGCTACTACCGTGGAAGGCGCCTAACCCGCAGTCTCGCAGTACACACGGGGGTTTGAAGTGCCATGCCGAAGCAGTCTTTTCCAAGCAGCAAGGACCCCGGTTCGCTTGATCGACGCCTGCAGTTCTACGGCGACGAGTTCGTTTTCGATTCCGTCTCCGGCATGTTCTACAGGATTAATCCCAGCGCCAGTTTCATGCTGAAATCTCTCGCCGCCGGCACGCCCGTCGCGGACCTGCCAGCGAGACTTCAGGCACGCTATGAGCTGGACAGCGCAACAGCCAGTCGGGACGTTCAGCTCTTCCTCAACAGCCTGACAGCGCTGGAGCCGCTTGGCCGCCTGTTCGACCCAGCGAGGGGCGCGCCATGATCAATGTCGCCATCACTGGCCTGCATCGCGGTAATAATCCACAGCCCGGCGCAGCGGTAGCCGCCAGCCTGCGCCGCCGTTTCCCCAAGCTGCGTATCGTCGGTCTGTCCTACGACCCGCTGGAAAGCGGCCTGTACTGCCATGACGGGGGCCGACCGGACGTCGCCTACCTGATGCCCTTTCCCGGAGCGGGCGCCAAGGCGACGCTGGACAGGCTGGACGAGATACTGCAAACCGAACCGATCGATTACCTGATCCCCTGCCTGGATTCGGAGCTGGACAACTACATCCAGCTGCAACCGGAACTCAAGGCGCGCGGCATCGGCTGCCTGCTGCCGAGCCAGCAGACGCTGGACGAGCGCGCCAAGGCCAACCTGGATACCTTCTGCGCACGACTCGATGTACCGACGCCGCGAACCCTGATGGCCAACGACCCGGACACCCTGGCTGCACTGGCCTTGCAGCTGGGCTATCCGGTCTACGTCAAGGGACGCTTCTACGAGGCCCATCTGGCGACGACGCCGAAGGAGCTGTACGAAGCCTTCAACAGCATCGCCAGCGTCTGGGGCACACCAGTGCTGGTGCAGGAACTGGTGGTCGGCGAGGAGTACGACATCCTCGGTTTGGGCGACGGAGAAGGCGGCCTGCTGGCCTCCTGCTCGATCCGCAAGATGCTGCGCACCTCGGCCGGCAAGGGTTTCGCCGGCGTGGTGGTAGCCGACCCCGAGCTCGACGAACTGGTCGCCCGCGTGATCGGCGCGCTGCGTTGGCCGGGCCCCTTCGAACTCGAGTTCATCAAGGTGCCGGGCAAGCGCCATGCCCTGTTCGAAATGAACCCGCGCTTCCCCGCCTGGGTGGATTTTCCCTCCCAGCTGGGCTGCAACATGCCCGCGCGCCTGCTCGAGCAGCTCATCAGGCTGGACGTCACCCCACTGCAAAACTGCACCGCGGGGCAGATGTTCATCCGCCACAGCATCGATCTGGTAACCGATATCGCCGAGGTGGCGCAAATGACCATCAGCGGCCAGCGCGTCTGCATCGCAGACGAGTGCACGATAACCTCGAGGTGATCCGACGTGACTCAGGACTACAGCCAACCGCTCATCAGCAACGAGCTGGGCAGCAACAGCCCATATGCGGCGGCCGAGCGCAACAGCTTCGCCCGCGGCGTTCACGCGCCTACGCTGTTCGAGATCGACGGCAATCCGATCCCGGCGCTGGTGGCCGACTTCGGTTCGCCGCTGTTCGTCTTCTCCGAGCATGCGCTACGCAACAAGGCGCGCCATGCCCGTGAGGCATTTCGCCGTCGTTACCCGAAAACCAGCTTCGCCTGGTCGCTGAAGACCAACCACCTGCAGGCCGTCTGCCAGATCCTGCACCAGGAAGGCTGGATCGCCGAAGTGGTTTCGGATTTCGAGTACGAGAAGGCCCGCTACCTGGGCTTTGCCGGGCCGGACATCGTCTTCAACGGGCCGTACAAACCGCGCGCCATACTCCGCCGCGCCATCGACGAAGGGGCATTGCTGCACATCGACAACTGGGACGAGCTGAGCCTGATCGAGGAGCTGACCCGCGACCGCAGCAAGCCGCTCGACGTGGGCATACGCGTGTGGCTCGACGCGGGTATTCGGCCGGTCTGGTCCAAGTTCGGTTTCGCCCTGGCCAATGGCGAGGCGGAGCGCGCCGCCGAGCGCATCGTGAAGAACCCCAGGTTGCGTCTGCATACGCTGCACACGCACATCGGCACCTACATTCTGGAACCCTCGGCCTACCGCACTGCGACGCAGAAGCTGCTGGCACTACGCGACACCATCCAGCGCAAGCACGGCCACCTACTCGACTGCCTCGACCTGGGCGGCGGCTTTCCGTCCAACAGCCTGCTGCATGGCATGACCGGGCCGGCCGAGCAGGTCGTGCCACCGATCGAAGCCTACGCCGACGCCATCACCGAGGTGCTCAACCGCCTGCCGGAAAAGAAGCGGCCACTACTGCGGCTGGAAACCGGACGTCATCTGGTCGACGAGGCTGGCTACCTGCTGACCAGCGTGGTGGCGGTGAAGGGCATTCATCGCCAACGTGCGGAAAACGAAGGCCTGTCCGCCCGTGACTACAAGGAACAACTGATCGCTGGCGAGGACAGCAAGGTCAACTACATCGTCGATGCCGGGATCAACCTGCTCTACACCAGCGCCTGGTACCGCTTCGAGGTGCGGCCCTCGCGCCTGGTCAACGAACCGCCCATGCCCTCGCGCATCTATGGCTCGCTGTGCATGGCCATCGATGTGATTCGCGACCATATCGACCTGCCGCCACTGGAAGTGGGTGATGTCCTCAGCGTGCACCCGGTGGGTGCTTACAACCTCAGTCAGTCGATGCAGTTCATCGCCTATCGACCGGCCGTCGTGCTGATCACCGAAAGCGGTGTACCCGAACTGATCCGCGCCGCGGAAACCCTGGAAGAGGTACAGCGGCTCGAACGGCTACCGGCCAGCCTGGTTGAACGCTGATGGACGCGCCGAACCTCGGAGCGGCCACCAGCGATGGCTCTGCGCATGCTGTCCACCGCTTCTCGACGCCGCTCGTCTCGATCCTTGGACCGGCACTCGGCGGCGCCTTTCTGATTCCGCATCCCTGGATCGGTGCACTGCTTTGGCTGGGCCTGTTCGAGAATCTGCGCTTCGCCGCCTTCGCCCTGTTCGGCACTGTGCTGGCCGAGGGCATCCTGCGGCTGTTCCAGATTCGCGACCATTCCCCGGCCGAGGGCAATCTCAAAGCCAACGCCCTGCTCGCGGCAATCGCCGCGGCATGGCTGACGGAGTATTCAGGCCTCGCCGTCGAGGCCCAGATTCTCGTGGTGGCCTGCACCGTCAGCGCCACCACGATCCTGGCAACAGCCACCTTGCGTCCGCTGTTGCGAGCCGGGCTGCCGCCGCTGGTGGTCAGCTACTGCATGGTCTCCGTGTTCCTGTTCGCGATCTTTCCGCACTGGACGCTTTCGGCCATGGCGTCGATGCAATGGTGGCCGGTACCGGAGACGCTCCAGCAGTGGCTGGTGACCTACTTCCGCACCCTCGGCGCCCTGCTGTTCTCTCCCACGCTGGGGATTGGCATGATCATCGCGCTGGCCGTTCTGCTCTGGTCCCGGCTTGCCTTCTTCGCCGGCACGCTGGGCTGGATCGCCGGAATCGTCACTGCCGTCCAACTGAACCAGCTGGGTGTGGTCTTCTACTGGATGCCGACGGCCTACAACTCGTTTCTGGCGGGTGCAGCCCTCGGCGCGATCTTTCTGGTTCCCAGCCGCATCAGCCTGCCCCTGGCAGCACTGGGTGGCGCCACGGCAGCGTTGCTGGCCGCGGGCTTTCAGCATCTTTCGCCCTATACCGCGATCGGTTATCTGCCGCTCGCCTCGGCGCTGACGATCTGGGTCGCGCTGAGCGCGCTGGGCATGACCGAAAACTTTCTCGTGCGCCGCAACCGAACCATGGCGCTGTCGCCAGAAGCCGCATGGCAGCGGTTGGACTACTGGTCACGGCGCAGCGGCAGCGGCCCGTTCCTGATCGTGCCGCTGTGCGGCAAGTCGCGCATCGCGCAGGGTGAAGACGGCCTGCTCAGCCATGTCGGCCCCTGGCGCCATGCCCTGGATTTCCAGCCTGCCGTTTCCACCGAACCGGGGCCCTTCGACGGTATGGTCATGGCTCCGGGATCGGGTTATGTCGAGCGTATCCATGACGGGGTCAGCGACAACCCTGCAGGCATCTGCAACTACGCAGATAACTGGGGAAACTACGTAATGATCCGCCTCGACCAAGGCGGCTGGGCGCTACTGGCGCATCTGCAACAGGGCTCTATTCTGGTCAGCCCCGGCGCACGGGTGGAGGTCGGCGCATTCATCGCGCGCATCGGCAACTCCGGACGCTCACCGACACCTCACGTGCACCTGCAATGCCAGGCAGCGGCCGATCCGAGTGCACCGACGATCGCCTTTCGGCTGGCCAACTTCCTCACGGCGCCGGACATCACGCAGCCATTCCAGCACTGGCATGCGACTGCGATGCCCTCACAAGGCACGCTGCTCTCGCCGGCACCGGCCAACCACAACGTGCAGGCGCTGCTGGCCAGCGCAGCCCCGGGCATCGCAGTCTGGAGCATCGAAACGGAAGGACAGCTGCCAAAGGGAATCCTCGGGCGGCAGGGCGACACCGAGCGGATCAACGTGACTCTAGACGCCGCCGGCCAGCACCTGCTGCGTGGCGAGCGTGGGGGGCTGATGACCGTGCAACTGGCCCCCGACGCCTGGCGCATCAGCGAGGTACAGCAAGATTGCACGGCCTTGCTCTGGCTGACGGCGCTGGCGGCACCATCGATACCCTATGCAGCGGCGCCAGGAATGAAGTGGGACGACCTCGCCCCGCTGCTGGCGTCGCGCATGCGCAGCGGGCTGCCACGGTTTCTCGCGCCCTATCGCGCCAAGCCCTTCGTGCGGGTCCGCTGCCATTGCACCGCGGCACCGGACAATGAAGGGCATGGTCTGGCCGTTGTCAGCGAGCCGAGCGGTTCGCTGCCCTGGCTGCCAACCCGGCTGTCATGCCGCCTGGACCGTCTCTGCGGGCCGGTATTCCTGCAGGCGGATTTTCCTCATGGCCGGATCACCTACACGCTGATCTCGTTCGAGCCGGGCCTGCCATTCGATCGCTGAGCTCCCGCCAGCGCCTCAGTTGGCCAGCGCCACGTTTCGCCCGTTGCGCGCAGCACGTGCCAGTTGCTGCTCCTGTGTCAGGTTGCCAAGCAGAAACCGCAGCATCCGGTCCCGGCTGTCCAGCGTCGCGGCCGGGTCACCCCCGATCAGCTTGCCCTGGAAGCTCTGCGGTGGCAGGCGCAGGTCGAACGAATGCGCCGCATCGGGGTAGACCTTCACCTCCAGCGGTGCCCCCTCGCCACGCACGCCCTGGCATTCGCTAGCCGGCACCCAGTTGTCGCGACCACCCGCCAGGATCAGCAGGGGCGCACTCAGCGATACTCGTGAACGCCCCAGCTCACCGCACCAGGGGTAATAGGCCACGACGCCGCGGAAAGCGGCCTCGCCGTTGCCATAACGCTGCGGGGCGGATTCCTTGGCGGCACGAATCGCCACGGCGCCGCCATTGCTCTGCCCCATGAGAAAAATATTGTCCGCCGCGACGAAGTCCTGACCGGCCAGATAGCGCATCGCATCGAAGGCATCGCTGGTGCGATAGGACAGTGCCCGATACAGGGCCGGGTTGTTCGAACAGAGTTTGCCTCCGCCGTACTGTCGCGGCCCGAAGCTGTCCAGGTTGAGCACGACGAAGCCACTGTCGCGCAGAAACTCGGCATGCGTGCGCAACCCATCGCGCACGGCTGGCTGCCAACCGCCGCAGCCGTGCATCAACACGATGGCCGGGAAGGGGCCACTGCCTTCGGGGCGATACAGTTCGGCATTGAGCAGCAGCGAGCGTGCGGTATGCGGATCGGACGCCTGCAACTGCACGGTTCGGCTGCTGGCCTGGGAAGCGATGGGCAACAGGAAGAGAGCGGCGCACAAGGCAAGGCGCCGCAGGATGCGCTTGTCGTTCATAGTCGGAAAACCTGAAGATAAAGAATCAATAAGTTACAGAATATATTTAAGCAAACACTTTAAATATAAATAACAGCTATCACTAACCCACCCAAGAAAGAAAAGGGCAATTATAACCAGATCCGCTGAAACCTATTAGATAGAACCAACCTCGTTATTTCAGGAAGTCGGCAACAAATCGAATAACTTTAATTCTCTTAGTTATTGATCCGCTTATAACCAAACAGGCATTCGTGCATGTAACGACCAGCAGAATCACCTGCTACAGCAGCCCGTTCCGTTCGATCGTTGGTAATAACGAACAACAAAATCTGCACCCCCAGACATAACGAGATGGCCTTTCGACGAAGAAGCTGAGCGATATATTGGTACTTTCGTACAACAACTATCGAGGCATGGTCAGCGCTGGTGGCAGTCGCTACGTTCACGGCATCAGGCGAGACGCCGAACGGTGCTCAAGCGCTGACTCTGGCTGTCGATATCCAAGCTGAGAAGTTCAGCATCACGGCGCATTTCCAAGCTGCCCGATGCCAGCAGCCCCAACATGAGAGTAACGACCATGTCCCTGTTCTCCCGCTTCAAGGCCGGTGCCGGCTCTTCCTCTGGTGTCTGCAGCCTGCACGTCAGTGCCCGGCAGTTAGCCGAAGCGCTGGCCGGACTTCGCTTCGAGCCGACCTATGTAGCGGGATTCGTGTCGCCTCATGTGGACATCGACACGGTGGCCCGGCAACTGCGCCAGCGATTCCCGCATGCGGCGATGAGCCTGTGCAGCACCGCTGGCGAGCTTTCCAGCCAGAACCGCCAACTCTATTGCGCCACGAGCGGCCAGTGGGATGGCGTCGTCCTGCAACTGTTCGATGCGAGCGTCATTGCAGCGGCCGAGGTGGTGCATGTGCCGCTGGCCAGCGAAGACATCCGCAGCGGCGGCCAGCGCCTGCCGATGGCCGAACGTATCGCCCGCCTGACTGCCTCGATCAAGCGTTTGCAGGTGACGATGAAGATCGACTACCGCGACACCCTGGCCAACATCTTCTTCGACGGCCTGTCCGCCTCGGAGTCGTTCTTCATGGAGGCCCTGTACGAGTCCGGGCGCTTTCCCTGCCTGTTCGTCGGTGGCTCGGCGGGCGGCAAGCTGGATTTCCAGCGCACCCAACTCCACGACGGCCAGCGCAGCTACCAGAACCATGCGCTGATCGTCTTCCTCAAGTGCGCCCGCGACGTCCGCTTCGGCGTCTTCAAGAGCCAGAACTTCGAGCCCACGCCGCTCAGCCTGAGCGTACTCAGCGCCTCCCTGGAGGATCGCTACATCAGCCAGGTGGTCGACGCTCGCGGTAACATCCGCACGATGGTCCAGGCGCTCTGTGAGGCGCTCAAATGCGCGCCGCAGGAGTTGGAGCAACGGCTCTCGGACTACTCCTTCGCCATCCGCGTCGGCGAGGAAGTGTTTGTCCGCTCGATCTCGCAGATCGACTTCGTCAACGAGCGCGTGCATCTGTTCTGCGACGTAGCGCCCGGCGAAGAGCTGATCATGGTCAAGCGCACGCCGCTGGCCGAAACCACCCGCCGCGATTATCAGCAGTTCATGCGCAACAAACCCGGCAAGCCGATCGTGGGCATCCTCAACGACTGCATCCTGCGCCGGCTGAACAACGAACGAGCGCTCGGCAGCATGGACCCGGTGTTCGATGACGTGCCGGTGGCCGGTTATTCAACCTTCGGCGAGATCCTCGGCCTCAATCTCAACCAGACACTGACGGCGGTGTTCTTCTTCCGCACCAACGGCAAGGACGAGTTCCACGACGAGTACACCGACAACTTCATCGCCTACCACGGTGAATTCAAGGCGTTCTTCCTGCGCCGGCAGATCAAGAAACTCACCGGCCTGAGCCAGGTGGTGGTCAAGCAGATCGAGCAATTCAAGCGCCAGGACTACAGCAGCGCGGTGGACATTAACGGGCTCGACGAGCATATCCGGCCGGTGTTCCGCGGCCTCGCCGACCTCGGTCAGGTGCTCTCGCAGGCCGACGAGGAACGCCGCTCGATGTCCGAACAGCTGAGTCAGTGCGCCACTGAACTGCACGGGTCGATGGACGACCTGACCCTGAACATCAACCAGCAGGGCACCGTCATCGAACAGGCCGGCAGCTCGGTCAAGCAGATGGTTCACCAGGCCGACGAGGTGGTCAGCAGCGCCCGCGACCTGGCGCAGTCGAGCCAGCGCATCCAGTCGGTGGTGCAGACCATCCAGCAGATCGCCGGGCAGACCAACCTGCTGGCGCTCAATGCCGCGATCGAGGCGGCACGCGCAGGCGAGCAAGGCCGCGGTTTCGCGGTGGTGGCGGACGAGGTGCGCAAGCTGGCCGAGATCACCGGCAAGAATGCGGAGGAGATCGGCACCGACATCGATCGCCTGGCCAGCGAGATTCGCGCGGTGGCGCAGCATATCGAGACCCAGTCGGCCGGTGTCGGCTCGCTGACCGGACTGCTCGATGCGCTGGAAAATTCGAGCAACCTCACCGCCGGCACCTCACGCCAGACCAAGGGCGTCGCCGACCGGCTGATCGGCCTGACCGCGCGCTAACCAGCCAGGCGCGCGCGAACCTCGGCGTAGGGATAGGCCTCCAGCGAGGCGAAGCCGGGGAGCTGGCGCGCCTTGAGCTTGGCGAACACCGGTACGCTGATGCCGCAGAGAAAGCGCGTCAGGCACTCGGCGCTCGGCGCACCGCCCTTGAGCTGCGTGTAACGCTCACTGAACGCTGCGCAGCGGGCGGCCAGGTCGATCTGCTCCAGCGGCGCCAGTGCCGGCGGTTCCGGCAGCTTCGCGACCTGACCGTTGCAGACCGAGCAATGCCCACAGCGCTGTGGTGCCTGCCGATCACCGAAATAGGCGGCCAGCCGCTGGCTCAGGCATTCGGCGGATTCGAACAGCGCCAGCATGTTGTCGATGCGAGTGATCTCGCTGGCTTCGTGCTGCTTGAAATAGGCGTGCAGCTCGGCGCTCAGCGCCTCGGCTTCGAAGTGCGGATCGAGCAGCGCATAGACCTCGGTCATCTGCTTGCTCTCCAGCTCGATCCAGCCCTTTTCCTGGAAATACTCCAGCGCCTTGACCACCCGCGCCCGATCGGCGCCGTGCTGCCCATAAAGCGCTTCGAAATCCAGCGTGCACCAAGTCCGCGCCCGCGCCGAGGTGTGCACGATGGCTTCGACGAACTGTCGCCGCTCGCCTTCGAACTTCGTCACCAGCGCCTCGGGCTCGAGCAGGTACTTGAAGCGGTACTCGGCGAAGTAGGCAAAACGCGGTGCGATGATGCCGCGCAGCTCCAGCTGCACCAGCAGGGTTTTCAGCGGCAGCTGGCGGATGTTGCTCTGATCGGACAGCTGGTTGAGCATCAGCTCCCATTGCCCGCCGGCGCCAGCCTGCAGCAGCTCGTCGAGCACGCAGCGGATGCCCTCGCGTTCCGGCGTATCGCCGTAGACGAAGTTCTGTAGCACGCTGAGGCTGTCGCGATTGGCCAGCACCAGGCAATCGGACGGCCGCCCGTCGCGCCCGGCCCGGCCGATCTCCTGGCTGTAGTTCTCCACCGACTTGGGCAGGTCGTAGTGCACCACGTTGCGGATGTCCGCCTTGTCGATGCCCATGCCGAACGCGATGGTGGCGACGATGCAGTTCAGCTCGCCGGCCATGAAGCGGCGCTGGATCGACTCACGCATCTCGTGAGCCATGCCAGCGTGATAAGCGCTGGCCGGAAACCCCCGCTGCGCCAGATGCTCGGCGACCTGCTCGGCGGTCTTCTGCTGGGTGACGTAGACGATGGTCGGCTGCCCAGCCTTGTCCTCTAGCCATTCCACCAGCCGGCGCGGCTTGTTGAAGCCGCTGACCGGCTCAACCAGCAGATTGAGATTGGGCCGGTAAAAACCGGTCGTCACCACGTCGTCGGTGGCAATCGAGAATTTGGTCTGCATGTCGGCGATCACCGGCGGCGTCGCCGTGGCAGTCAGCAGCAGTACCTGGGGAATGTTGAACTTGCGCTGATAGTCGGGAAGCTTGAGATAGTCCGGACGGAAGTTGTGCCCCCACTCGGAGATGCAGTGCGCCTCGTCCACCACCAGCAGCGAGATCGGCACCTGGCTGATGAAGTGGCGGAAGCGCTCGTTCTTCAGCCGTTCCACCGAGATCATGAGGATCTTCAACTCGCCGGACTTGGCGCGCGCCATGGTTTCGCTCGTCTGCTCGCGGCTCTGCGCCGAATCGATGCTGCCGGCGGCGATGCCATGCCGCTGCAGAAAGGCCAGCTGATCCTGCATCAGCGCCAGCAAGGGTGAGACCACCAGGGTCAGGTGCGGCAACAGCAGAGCCGGCAGCTGGTAGCACAGGGATTTGCCCGAACCGGTAGGAAAGATCGCCGCCGCAGAGCGCCCCGCCACTACGGCGCGAATGGCCTGTTCCTGGCCCGGACGCAGGCTGTCGTAGCCAAACGTCTGCCTGAGGGTCTGTTCGATCATGCGGCGTCGCTCCTGTGACGGGAGGCAGGAGGGTAGCAAAAGACAGCAGAGGGCACTGCGCATCGACCCGCCTCGTCGGCCGGGTGCGACGCCGAGGATCCTTGGGGACGGTGCAGCAGCGGAACGGCCAGGCATTTCCCTCAATCGCGCGGATTGGAAACCGCAATTACCGTTAGGCGCCTATCTACTTCTACGATGCCTGGGCTCCTGACAACAAGCACAAGCGACGCCGGTTCAGGTGATCCGGCAGGCAAAAACAGGACGGACCTATGAACCAGAACAGGATGCCCCGCCATGCGTGCAACCCTTATTGCCACTGCCCTGCTGTTTACCTCGCTGGCCCAGGCTGATGATGCCAAGGCCCAGCCCTACACCTACGGCACCCGACTGGATGTCGCCTCGGTGCTGTCGGTGAAGATCAAGCCGACCCCCTACTGCGAGGTGACCGACGCGGAGATGACCTATCGCGACTCCACCGGTACCGAGCGCAAGCTGGCCTACCGGACGCTGTCCGAGGCCTGCAGGAATCAGAACTGAGCGCCACGAACATGGAAGCTAGGGCCGGGCGGGAGCACGCAACGCGCCCTCCCGCCCGGTCTTGATGAGCGCGATCAGAAGCGGTCGCGAATCACCACCTCGTCGAACGGCAGCTTGCCGACACGCGGCTTCGGCTCGGCGGCGCGCTTGCCCACCGCGACCATCAGCGCGATGACATGGTTGTCCGGCAGGTTGATCAGCTTGCCGACCGCGTCGAAATCGAAGCCATCCATGGGGCAGGAATCCAGGCCCTTGGCCCGTGCCGCGAGCATCAGCGTCTGCGCCATCAGACCGCAGCTGCGCATGGCCTCGTCACGCTGCACCTGCGGCTTGCCACGGTAATAGGCATCGATGGCGCCGGCCATGTAGTCCTGCACCTCGCTCGGTGCGCCTTCCCAGACGCGGCGGACATTCTTTTCCCAGCTGTCGACCTGGGCGCAGATCACCACCAGCATCGAGGCGTCGGTCATCTGTGCCTGATTCCAACCCACCTCGCGGATCTGCGCGCGCAGCGCCGGGTCGCTGACCTCGACGAAGCGCACATGCTGCAGATTGAAGGCAGAAGGCGCCAGCAGTGCCAGTTGCAGCAGCTCGTCCTTTTCTTCACGGCTCAGCTGGAAGCTGGGGTCGTAGGCCTTGACGGCGCGGCGGGTGCGAATGGCTTCTTCGGTATGCATGACGAGTCCTCACGGGAGAAAGGTGGCGTCATGCTAAGGGTGTCGACCGATCGAATCCACGGGACTTCACCGATCACAATCATCGAGCCGCTCGATGCGTTTCCGGTGCTGCATAAACGAAAAAGCCGCCCGAAGGCGGCTTTTCGATGACTCGGCAAGCAGCTTAGAGCTGCGGACCGGCGTTGCGGATGGCGTCGGAAACATCGAACTTCTTGAAGTTCTCGATGAACTTGCCAGCCAGTTCCTTCGCGGCCTGGTCGTAGGCGCTCTTGTCGGCCCAGGTGTTGCGCGGGTTCAGCAGCTGAGTATCGACACCGGCAACGGCCTTCGGCACGTCCAGGTTGATGATCGGCAGGTGCTCGGTTTCGGCACCGATCAGCGCGCCGCTCTGGATCGCCGCGATCACCGCACGGGTGGTCGGGATGTTGAAGCGCTTGCCGACACCGTAGCCACCACCGGTCCAGCCGGTGTTGACCAGGTAGACCTTGGAGCCAAAGCCGTTGATGCGCTTGATCAGCAGTTCGGCGTACTCGCCAGCCGGGCGCGGGAAGAACGGTGCACCGAAGCAGGTGGAGAAGGTCGACTTGATGCCGCTGCCCGAACCCATCTCGGTGGAACCGACCAGCGCGGTGTAGCCGGAGAGGAAGTGGTAGGCAGCCTGCTCGTTGTTCAGGATCGACACGGGCGGCAGTACGCCGGTCAGGTCGCAGGTGAGGAAGATCACCGCGTTCGGCTCGCCACCGAGATTCTTCTCGGAACGCTTCTCGACGTGCTGCAGCGGGTAGGCGGCGCGGCTGTTCTGGGTCAGGCTGGCATCGGCGTAGTCAGGCAGACGGGTACGCTCGTCGAGGACCACGTTCTCCAGTACAGCGCCGAACTTGATGGCCTTCCAGATTACCGGCTCGTTCTTCTCGGACAGGTCGATGCACTTGGCGTAGCAGCCACCCTCGATGTTGAACACGCGACCAACGCCCCAGCCGTGCTCGTCGTCACCGATCAGGTAGCGGCTCTCGTCGGCCGACAGGGTGGTCTTGCCGGTGCCGGACAGACCGAAGAACAGGGTGGTGTCGCCGTCTTCGCCAATGTTGGCGGCGCAGTGCATCGGCAGCACGTCGACGTCCGGCAGCAGGAAGTTCTGCACGGAGAACATGGCCTTCTTCATCTCACCGGCGTACTGCATGCCAGCGATCAGGACCTTTTTCTCGGCGAAGTTGATGATCACGCAGCCGTCGGAATTGGTGCCGTCACGCTCGGGTACGCACTGGAAGAAAGGTGCGTTGAGGATGCGCCATTCGCTCAGACCGGCTTGGTTGAACTGCTCGGGAGTGATGAACAGGCAACGGCCGAACAGGTTGTGCCAGGCGGTTTCGGTGGTCATCTTGACCGGCAGGTAGTGCTCGGGATCGGCACCAACATGGACATGGGAAACGAAGCTGTCACGCTCGCCGAGGTAGGCTTCGACGCGGTTCCACAACGCCTCGAAGTTGCCGGCCGGGAACGGACGGTTGATCGGGCCCCAGGCGATCTTCTGCTGGGTGCTAGGCTCTTCGACGATGAAGCGGTCAGCCGGAGAACGACCCGTGCGGTGCCCGGTCTTCACCACCAGAGAGCCATTGGCGGACAGTTCGCCCTCTCCGCGCTTGACGGCTTCTTCAATCAGTTGAGCGGTGCTGATGTCGGTGTACACGGCGTTGGTGGCTTGCGTCATGAGTGTTCCCGTCGGCCCTGGGCCGATTCCTCCATGCTGTTGTAGCCCGCCGAACAGCGAACTACATCGAAAAAAGTGCGCGCGATTATGCCAGATAATGCGCCGCGCTGGGTATGAGGCCGTGATGGCCAAATAGTTCACTGTCGGCGCGAGGCCGCCGGCATCACCGGGCAGCCCCGCGGAACCTTGATGCAGACGCGTTGCGCGTCAGGCTGATTCAGTGGCGGGTATCAGACGGCGCCTCGCTGCCGCCGCCGGCAAACAACTGGGCCACGTCCGCGGCGTCGTAGGTGTATTTCTCGTTGCAGAACTGACAATCGATGCTGACCGTTCCGCCCTGCTCAGCCACCAGCTGCAGGGCGTCTTCCTCACCCAGGCTGACCAGAGCACGGGCGGAGCGCTCGCGCGAGCAGCTGCAGCGAAAGCGGATCGGCAGCGCATCGAACAGGCGCAGCTGCTCCTGGTGGTAAAGCCGATGCAGCAGCGTCTCGCTGTCCAGGCCCAGTAGCTCCTCGGCGGTCAGCGTGTCGGCCAGAGTGCGCAGGTGCTCCCAGCTGGCGTCACGCTCCTCCGGATCCTTGAGTCGATCGGCCGGCAATTGCTGCAGCAGCAGACCGCAGGCGCGACGACTGTCGGCATTGAGCCAGAAACGCGTCGGCAGCTGCTCGGAAGCGGCGAAGTAGTCGGTCAGGCAGGCTGCCAGGTTGACCCCCTCCAGCCCGACGATGCCTTGATAACGCTGGCCGTTGGCCGGGTCGATGGTGATCGCCAGCATGCCTTCGGGCATCAGCTCGCCCAGCGTTGCGCCTGGCTGAATCTGCTCGGCGTGATAGCGGGCGATGCCACGCACTTCGCGCGCGCTGGAACACTCGACCATCAACAGCGGCACGGCACCGCTGGAGCGGGCCTGGAGGATCAGCAGCCCGTCAAACTTGAGCGTGCCGACCAGCAGCGCGGCCGCGGCCAGCAGCTCGCCGAGCAATTGGGCCACAGGTTCTGGATAGGCGTGCTTGGCGAGCACGTGCTGGTAGCTTTCCTCGAGCGTGGCGATCTCGCCGCGAACATCGGAATCATCGAAGAGAAAACGCTGGGTTTGATCGGGCATAGCCGGAAAGCTCGCAGGTACGGCGGAGGAGGCGGGCAATTTTAGGCGCAAAGCCGGCCCGGACCAAGGGCAAGCGCCGGACGGCCTCGCACGTGATGCGGTCCGCCGGCGTTGCGCAGCCTAATCCGGCTTGAAGTCACGCAGCAGCTGAATCTGCCGCCGCTGCTTTTTGCTCGGCCGGCCGTCGGTCTGCATGCCGAGGGCACCTGCCTTGCGCTGGGCTGCCGCTTCCTCGCGAGCAGCCAGGCTCTGCGGCGTCTCTTCATAGAGCGTCTGCGCCTCGGGTGCGCCGCGGCGCACCGCCGATAGCGCGCGGATAACCACCGTACGCGTGTCGAAGCCAACGCGAATCACCAGTTCATCGCCCACCTTCGGTTCCTTGCTCGGCTTGCAACGCTCGCCGCGACAGTGCACCTTGCCTCCTTCGATGGCCGCCTTGGCCAACGCGCGAGTCTTGAAGAAGCGCGCGGCCCACAGCCACTTGTCCAGGCGCACCTTGTCGTCGTCTTTTTCAGCCATCGTCCAGCTCTAACTCCTACACATCGTTCTAGGGTGTTACAGACGGATGCAGTTGTCATGCACCCCAACTAGAATGCCGCCAAATTCTTCGGACACGCCCATTGAAGAGACTCGACCCCCACACCGTGATCGGACTGCGTGAATGGATCGCCCTGCCGGATCTCGGCGTGGTGGGCCTGCGTGCCAAGGTCGATACCGGGGCCAGCACCTCGGCGCTGCACGCCACCGACATCAGCGAATTCGAACGCGATGGGCAGCGCTGGGTTCGCTTCACCGCGCACCTGGGCACGCTGGTGCAGCGGCGCCATCGCTGCGAGGCGCCGCTGGTCACCCGCAAGCTGATCAAGAGCTCCAACGGCCAGGTGCAGACGCGTTACGTGGTGCGCACCCTGCTCGCGCTGGGCAGCCACGTCTGGCCGGTGGAGTTCACCCTGACCTGCCGCAAGACCATGCGCTACCGCCTGCTGCTCGGCTCTAAGGCACTGGTCGACGGTCAATGGCTGATCGATCCGTCGCGAACCTATATCCAGGACAAACCCCAGATCCTCACTTCTTCCGGTGCTCAATGAAAATCGCCGTGCTGTCGCGCAATCCGCGTCTTTATTCCACCCGTCGTCTGGTCGAAGCCGGCGAGCAGCGTGGCCATGAAGTGGTGGTGATCGATACGCTGCGCGCGTACATGAACATCGCCAGCCACAAGCCGCAGATCCACTACCGCGGCAAGCCGCTGGAGGGCTTCGACGCGGTGATCCCGCGCATCGGCGCCTCGGTGACCTTTTATGGCTGCGCCGTGCTGCGCCAGTTCGAGATGCAGGGGGTGTTCCCGCTCAACGAGTCGGTGGCCATCGCCCGCTCGCGCGACAAGCTGCGCGCCCTGCAGCTGCTCTCACGTCGCGGCGTCGGTCTGCCGGTAACAGGCTTCGCCCACTCGCCGGACGACATTCCCGATCTGATCCAGATGGTCAATGGCGCCCCGCTGGTGATCAAGGTGCTGGAAGGCACCCAGGGCATCGGCGTGGTGCTCTGCGAAACCGAGAAGGCGGCCGAATCGGTGATCGAGGCCTTCATGGGGCTCAAGCAGGACATCATGGTGCAGGAGTACATCAAGGAAGCCGGCGGCGCCGACATCCGCTGCTTCGTGGTCGGCGACAAGGTCATCGCCGCGATGAAGCGTCAGGCCAAGCCAGGGGAATTCCGCTCCAACCTGCACCGCGGCGGCTCCGCCAGCCTGATCAAGATCACCCCGGAAGAGCGCATGACCGCCATCCGCGCCGCCAAGGTGATGGGCCTCAACGTCGCCGGCGTCGACATCCTGCGTTCCAACCATGGTCCGCTGGTGATGGAGGTCAACTCCTCGCCGGGCCTGGCCGGGATCGAGGAGACCACCGGCAAGGACGTCGCCGGGCTGATCATTCAGTACCTGGAAAAGAACGGCGGCCCGCACCTGACCCGCACCAAGGGCAAGGGCTGATCCCACCGCGCGGCGAGCCGGCTTATTCGGCCGGCTTGCCCTGCACCGCATCGCGCGGCAGCAGCAGCCCCAGCGGCAGGCTGACCCGCGCCTCCAGGCCACCGCCCTCGCGATTGCGCAGCTCGACGATGCCACCGTGCTGCGAGGCGATACGCTTGACGATGGCCAGGCCCAGCCCGGCGCCCTGCCCACCACGGGCGCGATCGCCGCGGATGAAGGGGTTGAACAGGCCTTCCAGCTCGGCCGGATCAATCCCCGGCCCGCGGTCGAGCACGCTGAGCACCACATAGGGCGCATGCTGGTCGCCGGAGACATAGGCCGCTACCTCGACCCCGTCACCGCCATAACGCAGCGCATTTTCAATCAGGTTGACCAAGAGCCGCTTGACCGACACCCGGCGCAGGGCGAACGGCGGCATCGGCTCGACGCACAGACGCACGATTTCCTGCTGCTGGTTGTAGGGCGCCACCACTTCACGGATCAGCTCGCCGAGGTCGGTGGTTTCCACCGGTTCATCGCTGCCGTCGCGGACGAAGGCGAGGAACTGATCGAGGATCGCATTCATGTCCTCGACATCACGAATCATGTCATCGGTCAGCTCGTCATCGCTGCTCATCAGCTCCAGCGACAGGCGCAGGCGCGTCAATGGCGTGCGCAGATCGTGGGACACCCCGGCCAGCATCAGTTCGCGCTCACGGCCAGCCTGCTCGACGTCCTCGGCCATCTGGTTGAAGGCGCGATACACCTCGGTCATCTCGCTCGGCGTGTCGCCGATTGGCAGGCGCACGCGCCGGCCCTTGCCGATCTGCCGCGCGGCGAAGACCAGCCGCTTGAGCGGCAGGTTGAGCTGACTGACGAAGATCCACGCCGCACCGGTGGACAGCAGGCCGATGCCAAGGAACCAGCCGAGTACGCTCCAGATGCGCTGGCCACGCAGCGGATAGGCGTACAGCGGCACCTGCACCCAATCCGGCCCCAGGCTCGGCGCGCGCACCCAGATCGCCGTGGACGGCTGGATGCGCACGCGCACCTCGGTGTCGTCGCCCAGCTCGTCGCGCATCTGCCGCTGGAAGATCTCGGTGTAGGGCCAGTGATACTCGCTGCGCGGCACGTTCTGCTCGGCCACCAGTTGCAGGCCGGCGGCGCGGCCGATGCGGTCGCGGTCCTCCAGGTCGGCAGCCCAGTAGGCGCGCAGGGTCAGCGCCGCCCCGTGGCTGTACTGGCGGTCAACCAGCACGTCCTCGTTGGTCATCAGATAGACCAGCGTCAGGACCTTGGAGAACAGCACCACGATCAGCACCATCCACAGGGTGCGGGCGAAGAAGCTTTGCGGGAACCAGAGCGGAGTCTTCATGAAGTCCCGGCGGCAGCCCCAGAACGGCAGGCCGCGAGCGTGACGCGCTCGCAGCCTGAAACAGGCCGCAGCCGACTCACTTGTTGCCGTCCGGCACGAACACGTAACCCACACCCCAGACGGTCTGGATGTAGCGCGGCTTGGACGGGTCCGGCTCGATCAGCCGGCGCAGGCGGGAAATCTGCACGTCGATGGAGCGTTCCAGCGCATCCCACTCGCGGCCGCGGGCGAGGTTCATCAGCTTGTCCCGGGTCAGCGGCTCGCGGGCGTGCTGCACCAACGCCTTGAGCACGGCGAACTCACCGGTAGTGAGCATGTGCACTTCGTTGCCCTTTTTCAGCTCACGGGTCGCCAGCGACAGCTCGTACTCGCCGAAGGTGACGGTCTCGTCCTCGCTGGCCGGGGCGCCGGGCACCTGCGGTGCCTGCCGGCGCAGCACCGCACGGATGCGCGCGAGCAGCTCGCGAGGGTTGAACGGCTTGGCCAGGTAGTCGTCGGCGCCCTGCTCCAGGCCCTGGATGCGGCTGGCCTCGTCGCCCTTGGCGGTGAGCATGATGATCGGAATCTGGTTGTTGCCCTCGCGCAGCCGGCGGCACGCGGAAAGCCCGTCCTCGCCCGGCATCATCAGATCGAGCACCACCAGCTGGAACAGCTCGCGGCTGAGCAAACGGTCCATCTGCTCGGTATTTTCCACGGTACGGACGCGGTAGCCCTGCTCGTCGAGAAAACGCTCGAGCAGACGTCGCAGACGGGCATCGTCATCGACGATGAGGATTTTTTCGCCTTCGCTGGCTGGCGCAGTGCTGCTCATGGAAACTCCCAGATGGTCGACGGCGCATTATTGCGCAGTGTGGATCGGCCCTACTGACAGCCATTGTTAGCAGATTTTTCCTTCGCCACCACCTAGCGCTCGCGAAGTGCCTCGGCCTTGGCGCGGATGATCGGCTTGAGCAGATAGCTCAGCACGCTCTTGTGGCCGGTGATGATGTCTACCGAAGCCATCATGCCGGGGATGATCAGCAAGGGTTTCTCATCGCTGCCCAGGTGACTCTTGTCGGTGCGCAGATGGATAAGGAAGAAGCTGTTGCCATCCTCGTCGGTGATGCTGTCGGCGCTGATGTGTTCCAGCTCCGCCTTCAAGCCGCCATAGACGGTGAAGTCGTAGGCGCTGAACTTGACCATCGCCTCCTGCCCCGGATGCAGGAAAGCGATGTCCTGCGGGCGAACCTTGGCCTCGACCAGCAACGTGTCGTCGAGCGGGACGATTTCGACGATGTCGCTGCCTGGCTGGATGACGCCGCCAATGGTGCTGACGAGCATCTGCTGGACAACGCCGCGAACCGGGGAGGTGACGAGCGTACGGCGCACCCGGTCTTCCAGTGCCTTGCCGGTGGATTTCAGCTTCGACAGCTCGGTGCGTGCCTCATTGAGCTGAGTCAGAGCCTCGCTGCGGAAACGCCCGCGCGTCTCACCGATCTTGCTTTCGATCTCCTTGATCGCCGCATGGGCGCGAGGCAACGCCAGGGTGGTGGCATCGAGTTGCCCGCGACTTTCCACCTCAGCCCGCTTGAGCCGCAGCACTTCCACCGGTGAGATGGCGCCGCTTGAGACGAGCGGCTCGGACATCGCGATTTCCTTGCGCAACAGGGCCAAGCTGCTGCGGAACTGCTCCTGCTTGGAGTTCATCTCGCGCACTTCCTGACGACGCTGGGCAAGCTGCTCTTCCAACCCGCCGATTTCAGCGCGCAGCTGGTCGCGACGGCTCTCGAACAAGGCGCGCTCGCTGTCGGCGAGGTTGGGGGCATCACGCAGCACATTCTCGGGCATCGCGAGGTCGCGTCCCTCAACCTCGGCCGACAGGCGCTCCACTCGCGCTGCCAGCGCCAGGCGGTCAGCTTCGGTTTCACCCACGTTGGAGGCGAAACGCGTGTCGTCCAGACGCAGCAGCGGATCGCCGGCCTCGACGATCTGTCCCTCGCGAACGAACAGCTCGGCGACGATGCCGCCCTCCAGGTTCTGGATCTTCTGCAGGCGTGACGAGGGAATGGCCTTGCCTTCGCCCCGGGTGACTTCATCGACGATGGCGAAATGCGCCCAGAGCACCAGGAACAGCACGAACGCGACCAGTCCCCATATCGTCAGGCGCACCAGTCGCGGTGCATCCTCGATGAGCGCCTTGCGCACCTCCGGCAGAGGTTCGCCACGGGAGCCGAACACCGAGCCGACTCCACCGCGCGCCTGGATCGGGGGGATCGAATGCTTAGCTGACACGGATCTGCCCCTTCTTCAATGCCTCGAGGATCACCGCCTTCGGCCCATCGGCGACGATCTGGCCGCGGTCGACGATCACCAGCCGATCGACCAGGCTCAACATCGAGGTGCGGTGGGTTACCAGCAGCAAGGTCTTGTCGGCAACAACCCCTGCCAGCTGCTGTTTCAAGCGTTCCTCGCTGGTGTTGTCCAACGAACTGGTCGGCTCGTCGAGCAGCAGGATCGGCGGATCGAGCAACAAGGCGCGCGCCAGCGCCACGCACTGGCGCTGGCCGCCGGACAGGTTCTGGCCACGCTCGCCCACCTGCAGTTCGTAACCCTTGGAATGCAGACGGGCAAACTCATGCACGCCTGCCAATTCGGCCACTTTCAGCACCCGATCGTCTTCGACGTAGCGCGCGCCCATCAGCAGATTGTCGCGCAGCGTGCCGGAAAATAGCTGGATATCCTGGGCCACATAGCCGATGTTGTTGCGCACGTCGCCCACATCCAGCTGCCGCAGGTCGATGCCGTCGACCAGCAGGCTGCCGGCATCGGGCTGATGCAGGCCGACGATCAGCTTGGCCAGCGAGCTCTTGCCGGAGCCACTGCGCCCAATGATGCCCACCTTCTCGCCTGGACGAATGACCAGACTGATCTGCCGCAGGGCGGCGTCCTTTTGTTCCGGGTAGTTGAAATCCACGCTGCGGAATTCGATCGCACCCTGCAGGTTTTCCCGCTTCAACGGCCGCTCACCACTCTGCCGTTCCTGTGGCAACGCCATCATGTCGTTTACCGAGCGCACCGTGACCTTGGCCTGCTGATAGCGGGTAAGCAGACCCGCCACCTGACCGAGCGGTGCCAGGGCGCGACCGCTGAGCATGTAGCAGGCAATCAGCCCCCCCATGCTCAGCTGACCGTCGATGATCTGATACACGCCAAGCACGATCATCACCACACCAGCGAACTGCTGCAGCGCCATCGTCGAATTGAGCGCCAGGCTCGACAGCATGCGCGCACGCAACTCAAGCCGGCTCAGGCTGCCGATGGTCTGCTCCCAAAGATGCTGGCGCTCGCTTTCCGCGTTGTTGACCTTCACCGCATCCAGGCCTGCCAACGTTTCGATCAGGCTCGACTGGCGCTCTGCCGACAGCGCCATGGTGCGCTCCAGAGTGTCGGCCAGGGGCCGTTGCAGCGCGAAGCTGAGTGCTGCAACCAGCGGGAAAGCCAATAGCGGCACCCACGCCAGATGCCCGCCGATCAGCGCAATCACGGCAATGATCAGCAAGGTGAATGGCAGATCGATCAGACTCGCCAGCGTCAGCGAAGCGAGAAACTCGCGCAGTGACTGGAATTCGTGGATGTGCTGGGCGAAGGTCCCGACACGCGCCGGGCGGTGGCGCATCAGCATGCCTGCCACCCGCTCGAACAGCGTGGCGGAAATGATCAGATCGGTTTTCTTGCCGGCCAGATCCAGACACAGCCCGCG
Organism: Stutzerimonas sp. KH-1; assembly: GCF_054483855.1. Classification (NCBI taxonomy): domain Bacteria; kingdom Pseudomonadati; phylum Pseudomonadota; class Gammaproteobacteria; order Pseudomonadales; family Pseudomonadaceae; genus Stutzerimonas; species Stutzerimonas sp. KH-1. The sequence goes on from NZ_CM137011.1 coordinate 3,193,086, forward strand.
CAACGTCTTGAGCAGCAGATCGAACACGAACGCACCGCTGATGCCAATGGCCAGCACCCAGAGCGTCGCCTCGGCCTGGTTCGGTACCACACGGTCGTAGACGTTCATGACGAACAGCGGCGTGACCAGCCCAATGAGGCTGATCACGAAACTGGCGGCAACCGCGTCGATATACAGCCAGCGTGAACGCTTCAGCGTGTCGCGAAACCAGTGAGTCGTTCGCGGAATGAGTTCACCGCGATCCAGATCGAAGCGGTGTTGCGGCTGAGCGAAGAAGGCCTGCCCGGTGTAGTCTTCCTCGAGGATTTCACGCGCGACATCCAGCTCCCCACCCTCGGACTCGCTGGGCATCACCCGCGCCCGCCCGTCGGGCTGCCAGCCCAGCAGCAATGCGCAACGCCCGTCATGCAATAGCAACAGTGCGGGCAGCGCGAGGGCGGATATCTGAGTCAGCTCACGACGCAGCCAACGACCGCGCAGACCAGCCCGGGCTGCCGCACGCGGCAGCAGCTCAGGGGTCAGTCGATGATCGGCGAGTGGCAAACCGGCGCTTAGCGTCGCCCGGCTGGCTGGCTTCTGGTGGAAGGCGCAGAGCGACAGCAGGCCATCCAGCAGCGGATCGTCATGACTCGAGCGCGGGTCGAGGCGCAAGGCCGGCTCGGGCGTTACAGCATCCTGAGAGTGCATCATGGGACCCGACGGGCCGCCCTCTTAATTCATCGCGGGCAACTGGACCTGAGCGCGCACGTCATCCATCGGCACGGCGGCCAGGGGCGCCACGACCCCCTGGTTGCGCAACAGAGAGCCGCTGACCGCCTGGATGCGGTAATGGCTCAAAGCCTCACTAAAGCGCACGTCTTCGAGACGGCGCGCAGCGGTGAACAGCTCGTTCTCGCTGTCGAGCAAATCCAGCAACGTACGCTCACCCAGGGTGAACTGTTGCTGGTAGGAATCGCGCACACGGCTGCTGCGATCGACGTATTCCTGAGCAATCGGAAGCTGCTGGCGTGCATTGTTCAGCGCGTTCCAGGCCAGCCCCATCTCCTCGCTGAGCAGACGCAGCGCGTTGTTGCGAATATCCATGGCCTGCCCGACCTGGTTGGCGCGAGCGCGTAGATCAGCACTGTTGCTGCCGCCCGCGAACAGGTTGTAGCGCATGCGTACCATGGCCTGCCATTCGTTCTCGTGCCCGTTGACGCCGTCGATGTCGTTATTGGCGCCACTCGCGAGCTCCAGCGCAAAGCGCGGGTAGAACTCGGACTTGGCTGCCTGCACCTGCGCCTCGGCGGCGTTCACGTCCGCCTGTGCCGAACGCAGCTGCGGGTTTTCCATCAGCATCTTTTCACGGGCCTGCTCGAGGCTCTGCGCCAGATCCACCGCAGCCAGCGCCGGCCGGCTCAAGTCGGTCGGCATCTGCCCCACCAGCGCCAGGTAGTTGACCTGGCTATCGGCAAGGTTGGTCTGTTCTGTAATCAGGTTGTTGCGCGCCTGGGCCAGGCGAGCCTCGGCCTGGTCGAGGTCGGCCATCCGCCCGACGCCCTGGCGGCTGCGAAGACTAATCTGATCGAAGATTCGCTCGTGGCTGCGCAGATTCTCCTCGGCCAGACGCACTAGCGCCTCACGGCGCAGAACATCCAGGTACACCTGCGCCACTTCCAATGCGGTGCGCTCCGCACTGCCCAGCAACTCATAGGCCCGTGCATTGACCGTAGCGCGCTGGCGCTTCACTTCGCTGGAGGTGGCGAAACCGTCGAACAGCATCTGCTGGGCCGTCAGGCTCGCCTCACCGCGGCTCAGCGTACGATAACCGTGCTCGTCACCCTGACGGGTACTGACACTGTCAGTGCCCTCTCGCCCATAACCCGCCACCAGATCCACTCGGGGCAAATAGCCGCCCTTGGCGGAGCGCAGCTGCTCCTCGGCCGCCATACGAGCGTGAACGCCGGCGCTGATTTCCGGGTGGGTATCGAGCGCGCTGCGCATTGCCTCCTGCAAAGACTGGGCATGAGCGGCGGCCGAGACGGCGAAAAACAGGGGAAGCACCAGGGCGAAAGGCTTCATGAAGACGAGTTCCGAAAGGTTGGGCGAGTGGCCAGGCCGACACGACAACAGAGTGCAAACGGAACCCATACGGGTGCGTAATACCACCACTGCCAGAGCGTTTTCGGCTTAATGAAAAGATGCGCCTGATATCACAGTGACATCAGTGCATGCATTGTTTAACATCACGCTATCAAGGGTCAATAGATTGACCCTCCACTCGTCTAATTTTTCTAGCGTCAAAAATATAACGTATATCATCCACCGCTCGGCGGCACTCTATCAGGCCCCAAGCCGGTCTACATCTACCACTCGGAGCAAAGAGCATGGGCTCTAACTACGTCGTCGTGAAAAGCGTTATCGGCCAGGCGTTTGCGATATCGGCGGACGGCGTTCGCCGCGCTTTGTTCGAAGGTGACCGGCTATTCAGCGGTGAGCAGGTGCTGACCGAGGCAGGCAGCGCCGTATCGCTGGAGCTACCGAATGGCGAGATAGTCAGCCTCGGCGAATCGGCGTTCTGGCAAGCCGGCGAGCTGGCAGACACAGGCGATTCCGAGTCGATATCGGAGCTTGAGCAAGCAATTGCCGACGGCTTCGACCCCACCACTGATCTGGAAGCGACTGCTGCCGGTCCTGGCGCAGGCGGCGGGGCCGGCGGCTCCGGTGGCGGCCATACGGCTATCGTGCTGGACGAAACAGGTGAACAGGTGCAAGCCACCACCGGTTTCAGCACCGATGGCTTGGCCTCTGCAGCACTCGCTACCGAGGAGGACAGCGCCGCGCCGACCAGTTCTTTCGTCGACACCACCGCACCGGCCGCTCCAAACGTTTCCCTGCAGCTCGACAGCGCTGACCCGAACGACCGCATCACCAACAACGGCGCTCTGAACATCAGCGGCACCGAAGCCGGTGCGACCGTCGAGTACAGCATCGACGGCGGCAAGACCTGGACCTCGACCTTCACCCCGGTCGAAGGCAGCAATACCGTCTCCGTGCGCCAGACCGATGTGGCCGGTAATACGTCCGGCGCGACTACCGTCAGCTTCGTGCTCGACACTCAGGTCGCTGCACCCACCGTTTCGTTGACTAGCGACACGGGTGCAAGCAGCTCGGACAACGTCACCAACTCCGGTGCCCTGACCATCGGCGGCACCGAAACCGGCGCCACCATCGAGTACAGCACCGATGGCGGCCAGACCTGGACCGACAGCTTCTCGGCCGTCGAAGGCAACAACACCGTCTCCGTCCGCCAGACCGATGTGGCCGGCAACATCTCCGGCGCCACCACCGTCAGCTTCGTGCTCGACAGTCAGGTCGCTGCGCCGACCGTTTCGCTGCTGGCCGATACCGGCACAAGCGGCACTGATGGCATCACCAACTCCGGTGCCCTGACCGTTGGCGGTACCGAAACCGGCGCCACCATCGAGTACAGCACCGACGGCGGCCAGACCTGGACTTCGTCCTTCACTCCGGTCGAAGGCAGCAACACCGTATCCGTCCGCCAGACCGACGTGGCCGGCAACACCTCTGGTGCGACTACCGTCAGCTTCGTGCTCGACACTCAGGTCGCCGCACCTAGCGTTTCGCTGACTAGCGACACGGGTGCAAGCGGCTCGGACAGCATCACCAGCTCGGGCGCCCTGACCATTGGCGGTACCGAAACCGGCGCCACCATCGAATACAGCACCGACGGCGGCCAGACCTGGACTTCGTCCTTCACTCCGGTCGAGGGCAACAACACCGTTTCCGTGCGTCAGACCGACGTGGCCGGCAATACGTCCGGTGCCACCTCGGTCAGCTTTGTGCTCGACACCCAGATCGCCGCCCCCACCGTTTCGCTGACTAGCGACACCGGCACAAGCGGTTCGGATCTCATTACCAACACGGGCGCGCTGAGCGTTGGCGGAACCGAAACCGGTGCCACCATCGAGTACAGCGTCGACGGCGGCCAGACCTGGGCTTCGTCCTTCACTCCGGTCGAAGGCAGCAACACCGTCTCCGTGCGTCAGACCGATGTGGCTGGCAACACTTCCGGCGCGACTACTGTCAGCTTTGTACTCGATACACAGGTCGCCGCACCGACCGTTTCGCTGACTAGCGATACGGGCACAAGCGGCTCGGATCTCATTACCAAATCGGGCGCTCTGACCGTTGGCGGTACCGAAACCGGCGCCACCATCGAATACAGCACCGACGGTGGCCAAACCTGGTCCTCGTCCTTCACGCCGGTCGAAGGCAGCAACACCGTATCCGTCCGCCAGACTGATGTGGCCGGTAACGTATCCGGCGCGACTACCGTCAGCTTCGTGCTGGACACTCAGGTCGCTGCACCGACCGTTTCGTTGCAGGCCGATACCGGCACAAGCGGTACTGACGGCATCACCAACTCGGGCGCCCTGGCCATTGGCGGTACCGAAACCGGCGCCACCATCGAATACAGCACCGACGGTGGCCAAACCTGGTCCTCGTCCTTCACGCCGGTCGAAGGCAGCAACACCGTATCCGTCCGCCAGACTGATGTGGCCGGCAACACTTCTGGTGCGACTACCGTCAGCTTCGTGCTCGACACGCAGGCACCAGCAGTTCCGGCCGGCCAGCAATTCACCTATGACGAGAACCAGCCCACTAATGCTCTGATCGGCAGTGTCAGCGCGCTGGACGCCGTGGGTGTGGTTGCCTTCCGCTTCGCCGATAGCGGCAATGAAATGAGCGCTGACGGCTATTTCCACATCGACGCCCAGGGCCGCATCACGCTTACCCCGGCAGGCGCCGCGGCCGGCGTCAATGACTTCGAACAGGCACCCAATAGCCACGGCTACACCATCGAAGCCATAGACGCCGCGGGCAATGTCTCCGCCGCCAACGTCACGCTGTCCGAAGCCAACCGCAATGACAACGCGCCGCAGGCCGTTAACGACTCGCTGCAGGCCGTTGAAGACACACCTGTTACGTTCCTGGCGGAGCAACTGCTGGGCAACGACAGCGATCTGGACGGCAATGGCCTGACCATCGCGAGCGTCACCAGCGGCGCAGGCGGCACCGCCGTGCTCAACGCCGACGGCTCCGTGACTTTCACGCCGAATGCCAACTTCAATGGCACAGCTGATTTCAGCTATACCGTCAGCGATGGCACCCAGATTTCCGCGCCGGCCACCGTGACGGTCGAGGTGTCAGCCGTAAATGACGCGCCTGTCGCCGGGGCCTCGCTGGGGCAAGGCATCGAGGACAGCGGCGTGGTTGAGGGCCAGCTGGTTACAAGCGACGTGGATGCCGGCGACAGCCTGACCTTCGGCCTCGACGGAACCGCTCCGGCGGGCTTTACCCTGGCCAACGACGGCAGCTGGACGCTGGACACCAGCGATGCCGCCTACCAGTACCTGGCCAAAGACCAGACGCTGACCCTGCAGGTACCCTTTACCGTTACCGACGCGAGCGGCATCAGCAGCAGCGACAACCTCACGCTGGTCATCACCGGTACCAACGACTTGCCGGTAGCCCAGGCGGCCAGCGCCAGTGCCATCGAGGGAGCGACCACATCCGTTGGCGCGGTAAGCGCAGCTACAGATGGTTCGGCGATCGTGCTGACCGTCACCACCACCAGCGCGGGGGAAGCCGTCAGCTTCGACTGGCAATTCGCGACCTCGGACTACCTGCCCTTCAACGACTTCGCTTTCGTGCAGGTCAACGGCCAGCCGGTTCAAGTACTGAGCAACGTCGCCAGCGTCGGCAATTACGGTAACTCGGGTATCCAGAGCTTTAGCTATCAGTTCGGTGCGCCCGGCACCTATACCCTGGTTCTTGGTGTCGCCGATGCAGGCGACAGCGGCATCGGCTCCACCCTGTCGCTGAGCAACCTGTCAGCCAATGCGGCATTGAGCCTCAGCGCAGGTGCGGTGACCTCAACGGCCAATGGCTGGACCCTGACCACCAATGGCGCCAGCAACGCGGACCTGGCTGGCCTCCTGCAAGTGGGTACCGTCACCGGCCAACTGGTCGCCAGTGATGTCGATCAGGGCGCGACCTTGACCTTCAGCGTGAGCGGGACCGCCCCGGCAGGCTTCAGCCTCTCCAGCGACGGCCGCTGGACCTTCGACGCGACAAACAGCGCCTACGACTCGTTGGCAGCGGGCGCGACCCAGGACCTGGTCATCCCCTACCAGGTGACCGACGAACACGGCGGCGTAGCCGATAGCACGCTGACCATCACCATTACCGGCACCAACGACGCCGCCGTGATCAGCGGTGATGTCGCCCAGTCCGGCGCCGAGACCGATGCCCCGCTGACCCTCAACGGCACCCTGACCAGCACCGATGTCGATAACGCCGACAACAGCTTCACCGCGACCAGCCTCGTCGGGACCAACGGCACCCTGACCCTGGCGGCCAACGGTCAGTGGACCTTTGTCGCCAACAGCGCCTTCAACGAGCTGAACGTCGGCGAGCAGGTGCAGGAAACCTTCACCGTCACCAGCATCGACGGCACCGAGCAGGACGTTACCGTCACCATCACCGGTACCAACGATGCCGCCGTGATCAGCGGTGATGTCGCCCAGTCCGCCGCCGAGACCGACGCCCCGCTGACTCTCAACGGCACCCTGACCAGCACCGATGTTGATAACGCCGACAACAGCTTCTCCGCGACCAGCCTCGTCGGAACCAACGGCACCCTGACCTTGGCCGCCAACGGTCAGTGGACCTTTGTCGCCAACAGCGCCTTCAACGAGCTGAACGTTGGCGAGCAGGTGCAGGAAACCTTCACCGTTACCAGCATCGATGGCACGCCGGCCACCGTGACCGTCACCATCACCGGTACCAACGATGCCGCCGTGATCAGCGGTGATGTCGCCCAGTCCGCCGCCGAGACCGACGCCCCGCTGACTCTCAACGGCACCCTGACCAGCACCGATGTTGATAACGCCGACAACAGCTTCACCGCGACCAGTCTCGTCGGGACCAATGGCACCCTGACCCTGGCCGCCAACGGTCAGTGGACCTTTGTCGCCAACAGCGCCTTCAACGAGCTGAACGTTGGCGAGCAGGTGCAGGAAACCTTCACCGTTACCAGCATCGATGGCACGCCGGCCACCGTGACCGTCACCATCACCGGTACCAACGATGCCGCCGTGATCAGCGGTGATGTCGCCCAGTCCGCCGCCGAGACCGACGCCCCGCTGACTCTCAACGGCACCCTGACCAGCACCGATGTTGATAACGCCGACAACAGCTTCTCCGCGACCAGCCTCGTCGGAACCAACGGCACCCTGACCCTGGCGGCCAACGGTCAGTGGACCTTTGTCGCCAACAGCGCCTTCAACGAGCTGAACGTCGGCGAGCAGGTGCAGGAAACCTTCACCGTCACCAGCATCGACGGCACCGAGCAGGACGTCACCGTCACCATCACCGGCACCAACGATGCGCCCATCGCTGTATCGGATAGCCTGAGCGCCACCGAAAACACGCCGGTCACCTACGCGGCGAGCCAGTTGCTGGCCAACGACAGTGACGTCGATAACGCCAATCTCACCATCGCCAGCGTTACCAGCGGCACCGGCGGTACTGTCGTGCTCAATGCGGATGGCTCAGTCACCTTCACACCAGACGCCAACTTCAATGGCGTCGCGAGCTTCAGCTATACCGTCAGCGACGGTGTGCAGAGCTCCGCAGCAGTCAGCGTGACGGTCAACGTCGCCGCGGTGAATGATGCGCCGACCGGGACCGACGCCACCGTCAGCCTGGTCGAGGATGGCCCCGTTCAGTTCAGCGCAGCGAACTTCGGCTTCAACGACCCGGATGCAGGCGACAGCCTGCAGGCGATACGCATCGATAGCCTGCCAGGCGCCGGCGCTCTGCAACTGAACGGCACGGCGGTCACCGCTGGGCAGGTCATTGCGGCAACCGACCTAGACAAGCTGACCTACACGCCCGGACAGGACGGTGCCGGCAGCCAGTACGCAACATTGACGTTCTCGGTGAGCGACCAGAGCGGTCTGTTCTCTGCCACGCCAAACACCCTGACCTTCGACGTCGCGCCAGTCGCCGACACGCCGGACGTCAGCATTACCGTGGGTGCCGCCAGCACGACCACCACCAGCATCACCAGCGCCAACGCGAACCTCAGCGGGCAGGGCTACACCGTCATTGCGCTGAACGGTGATGGCAGCACCGGCAGCATTTCGCACAACAGCAGCCCGGTCGGCTTCGGTGTACAGGGGAACAGCTCTAACGGCAGCGCGAATGAGCTCGGCGGTGCCGAACGCCTGGTCGTGGCATTCGACGCCCCTGTTGCCAGCGCAACCGTTCAATTGGCTTGGCTGAATTCGAGCGAACATGCCGCCTACACGCTTTACGACAGCAACAATGTCGTCATCGGAGTCGGCACCATCTCCGGCGGCAGCGACGGAATCGACCCAGGCATTGCACTGACGAGCACCAACGGCAGCGCGATCAGCCGTATCGAGTTCAGTGCACCGGGCGCCGGGGATGACTTCCTGATCCATTCGATCACCTTTGCCAGCAGCACCAGCTATCCGCTTACCATCACCGCCGCACCGACTGACATCGACTACTCCGAGTCGATCAGCAGCATCACCCTGGAGCTGCCTGCCGGTGCCACGCTGTCGGTGGGCTCGGCCAACCCCGACGGCACTTGGTCCGTGCCGCTGGCCGGTGATGGCACCTACAGCGTATCGGTGGACGCGACCACCCACGCGGTGACCCTCAGTGGCCTGACGATGAACCTGCCCGGCAGCCCGACGGGCAGCCTGGAAATTACTGCAACCGCCGTCGCCCAGGATGGCAGCAGTACCGCCTCGGCGAGCACGCACATCACCATTGGCGATACCACCGCACCGGAAACGGAAGACGTGACAGTCGGTGCTGACGAGGACGCCAGCGCTGTAACGGTCACACTGAGCGCAACCGATACCGGCAGCAGCATCGCCAACTTCACCGTCACCAGCCTGCCGACCCACGGCACACTCAGCTACAACGGCCAGCCGGTTGTCATAGGCCAGACCATCCCGGCCGAAAACAACCAGGCCACGATCAGCTTCGTGCCGGACGCCAACTGGAACGGCAGCACCGCCTTCCAGTACCGCGCCAGTGACGCCGCCGGCAACCTGGATCAGAGCCCCGCAACGGTGTCGATCCAGGTGAGCGCGGTCAACGATGCGCCGGTCAACCAGCTGCCGAGCGGCTACACCATGGCCGAAGACGGATCGCTCAAGCTGAGCGGGCTGGCAGTGTCCGATGTCGACGCCGCCAGTGGCTCGGTTACGGTCACGCTGGCCGTCCAACAGGGGGTGCTGGAGGCTGCGTCCAGCGCCGGTGTCAGCGTGAGCGGCTCGGGCGGCAGCACGCTGGTGCTGACCGGCAGCCTGGCAGACATCAACGCCTACCTGGCCCAGCCGGCTACACAGCCGACGTACACCCCGGAGCATGACGCCAGCGGTACGGTCACGCTGACCATGACCAGCAACGACAACGGCAACATGGGCAGCGGCGGAGCACTGAGCGACACCGATACGACCGCCATTCAGGTCACGCCTGTGGCCGACGCCATCGGATCAAGCGACGTGTCCGTCGTCGTCGGCGCACCCAGCTCGAGTGCGATCGACTTCAGTACCGGCAACATTGCTGGCCTGGACGGGGCCTCGACCTTTACCTTCCCGAGCGGCATCTCGATCTCTGCGATCGATACCAGTGGCGCCGGCAAGGTATTCACCTTTTCCACCGGCTCGTTGCTTGCGGTACGCAGCGCCAATGCCAACGGCGACAACCGCATCGATGGCACCGAAGCGATCCGGATCGATTTCCCGGTCGGCATCCATTCAGCAAGCATGCGCCTGAAGAATGCGAGCGACGACAGCGTGCAGTTCAAGAGCGAGCTGGATGTCAGCCAGCTGCCGGGCAACCACCTGATCACCGGCACCCTCACTTCCAGCGGCGCAACGGCCACAAGCGCGACGCTCAAACTCCAGCTTCTGCTGACCGACGCCAACGGCAACAATCTCGCGCCTGTGACCGCCACCGTGAATTCCAACGGTACCTGGTCGGCGAGCTACAACTACAGCGGTACCGTGACCAAGGCCGTGCTGGTGGCGACCGTGGACGGCAGCCTGTTCAACCAGGGTGGCAATACCGAGGCCAACGTCGGTTTGTCGAGCAGCGTCGAAATGACAATGCTGAGCATCGGTCAGGACGCCAGCAACACCTTCAAAGCAAAGAACAACGGCTTCCAGATCGAGTACCTGGCCTTCGACACGGGCTCATCCGGCGCCATCAACTATCACTACCCGATCGATGTGTTCGCCCAGGTCAGCGACACCGTGGGGGTCGCCGAAACCATCAGTGCGATGTCGCTCAGCGATCTGCCAGCCGACGCGGCCCTGAGTGTTCGCTTGCAAGACGGCAGTTACATGGAGATCACTCCTGACGCCAACGGGCAGTTCGACCTGAGCAACTATGTATCGCTCCTGGCCACCTCGACCGCAGTGTCGGGGACCGACCAGCTGCAATTGGTGACCAGCACAACGCTGCCGACCGACTTCGCACCGACCTTGACGCTCACGGTCAATGACGGCGCCAGCACGGCCATCACGGTCATCGGCGGCTCGGCCAGCTCCACGCACAGTGGCGCAGCGGGAGACGACTACCTCAGCGGCGGCGCGGGCGATGACCTGCTCTACGGATTGCAGGGCAACGACACGCTGAACGGTGGCACCGGTAACGACCTGTTGGTCGGCGGTGCCGGCGACGACATCCTGATCGGCGGGCTGGGCGACGACCAGCTCACCGGCGGAAGCGGAGCCGACACCTTCACGTGGAACGCCGGAGACCTGGGCAAGGACAGCATCCTCGACTTCAATGCCACCGAAGGAGACCGCATCGACCTGCGCGATCTACTCCAGGGCGAAAACGACGGCAACCTCCTCAGCTATCTGCGAGTGGACACCACCACGTCCACCTTGCAGATAAGCACCACCGGCGTCCTGAATGACACCGGCAGCAATGCCGACGTCACCATCAAGCTGGAAACCGGCGGCGCCGCGGTCGATCTGTCTTCGTATGGCTCGAATCCTACGGACATCATCAATTCGCTGGTTGCCGACCAAATCGTCAAGGTCGATCACTGAAGGTGACGCACGGATACCCGCCGCGAGCCGCTGGCGGGTATCGTCGCTACTCCCATACGAGGATGCCGAGTGTTCTATATCACGCGTGATTCCAGCGGACGGCTGCTGCGGGTCGAGCCGTCGCCCTTCGACGACATGACCGGCGAACTGCCTGACGACGACAGCGAAGTGCGCGCCTGGCTCGCCGCTCAGGACAGCCTTGCCCACTTGCGCCAGAGCGACCTGGAGATGGTGCGGGTACTGGAGGACTTGATCCACGCCTTGATCGACAAGGGCGTGCTGCGGATCACCGACCTTCCGGATTCGGCTCAGGCCAAGCTGGCAGGGCGGAGCCGGGCGCGCAATGCGCTCGGCTCGACTCGCTTACTGGTCGACGATGACGACACCGGCGTGATCTGATCGGCTAGTGCTGTCCTGCAACGGCGCCGGATTGCCTAGCAGCCGGCCCTGGCCACCTTCGAAGCCCAGCGCTCGGAGGGTCATCCACGCCCCTTCTGTCTCCACCTGTTCGGCGATCAACGGCAGATCGATGCTGTGCGCGGCACGTTGCATGGCCTGGATGAACAGATGCTTGTCCTCTTCGGTATCGACGCCGCGCAGGTAGCTGCCATCGACCTTCAGATAGCCCAGCCCCAGGCGGGCCAGATTGCCGATCATGCTGAAACGTCCACCGAAGTGCTGAATGCCCAATCCGAATCCCAGCTGGCGCAGGCGGCGGGCCAGCTGTTCGAGGCTTGCCTGGTCCGGTAACTGGGCTTCGTCCAGTTCGATCGTCAGCAGACCGGCCACGTCGCCATGGCGCGCCAGCAATTCGAACACGTCCTCGCGCGAGACCGGATCTGCCAGCGTGCTGCCACAGAGGCTGATCGCCAACGGCGAGTGGTGAACTTCGAGCGTCTCCAACGTCTGACGCAGCATCGCCAGATCGAGGCGTGCCGTCCAACCGAAGCGCTCCAGCCAGGGGAGGAAGCGTGCCGCCGGAACCACGTCGCCCTGCTGGTCCACCAGCCGGGCCAGTACCTTGCTGTGGATGAGCCGCTGCGGTTCGAGGGCGCTCATCACAGGCTGGAAGTACAACTGAAGCAAGCCGTTCTCCAGAGCACCATCGAGCAACCGGTACCAGTCCTGGTGCTGTTCGGCGACGGGCACCTGAACGTCAGGTTCATAGCAGGCCCAGGCCTGGCGCGGCTGGCTCGCAGCCTGCGCCAGTGCCTGATCGAGAGCGGCATAGAGCGCCGGGACACTATGTTCTTGCGAGAAAGCCGTCAGGCCGATATGGGCCACCGGCAGCACATCGGCGAGTCCGGTTTGCTGCAGTGACGCCAATGCATGCTCCATCTGTTCGGCCAGGCGTACCGCTTCGAGCCGATCAAGCCCTACCGCGAGCAATGCAAACTCGCCACCGCGCGTGCGCCCGGTCAGGAAGCGATCGCCAGTGACCTGGCGCAGCTGCTCTGCCACCGCGCGCAGCAGCTCATCCGTGCGTGCACCGCCGAGACGCTGATTGAGTCCGGTGAGGTCATTGATACGCAGCAGGAACATATAGCCGCTACCGGCCAGGTCCTCTCCGCTCAGGCGAGCCTGCAGCTGCATGTCGAAATGCCGGCGATTGCTCAGGCCGGTCAGGCCGTCATGATAGGCCTCGTCACGCAGGCGCTCGCTGCGCCGCGCCTCCTCATCGAACAGCGCCTTGAGCTTCTCCACCATGAGGTTCATGGCCAGCACCACGCGACGCAGTTCCGGGGTTTCCGGTAGCTGCGGCACGCTGAGGAACTCACGCCGTGTAATGGCCTGGGACTGCTCGACCATATCGTCGAGCGGGCGCAGCTGGCGTCGCAACAGCGCCGCGCCCAGCAATGCACTGACGACGCCACAGAGCACCAGCCAGCCGAACATGCCGAGGGTGCTCTGCCACAGGCGCGAAACGGCGAACATCGGATGGCTGACCACCTCTACCCGGGCGGCCTGCTGCCAGCCCCGGCTGACGATCGCCTCACCGCCCTCTGGCTGCAAATCGATCAGGCTGACGAACCATTGCGGCGCACTGCCGGCGTCCGGCTCGGCCTGCCGCTCGAGCATCGGCAGGCCGGTTTCCAGTTCGATCACACGGATCGACTGGTAATAACCACTATCGAACAGCGAGCTGACCACCAGCTCGACCATGGCCGGGTCGTCTATATTGGCGGTCAGCGACAAACCCAGCGCCGTAGCAGCATCCTGCGCGTGTGAACGCAGCTGGTTAGCGTATTGATCACGCGAACTTTCCAGGCTGACCACGAAGCTACCGGTGAACGCGGCGAGCAGAAACAGGCAGATCGCCAGCAACAGCTGTTTGAACAGAGACATGTGAAACTCCTACGATCCGGACCCGGCCGGAAAACCTTCCGCTTGCATCTTTTTCAGCAAATCCTGCCAGCGCGACAGCTTCTTGCTGTCACTGACCTGCTTGTCGCCACTTCGCCCTGGCAGCCACAGCCCTTCGCCGTTGAACGCATAAACGGGAACCAGATCGTTGCGCTGCGTCGCCGGCAGAATGCCGCCGACCAGATTGTCCAGAACCAGGGGCACCGCACCCGGCTGCTCGTAATAGGTCAGGACCATATGCGCCTGATTGAGCCGGACGGCCTTGACGTAGGTGATACGCAGCTTGTCGGCCGAGACACCGAGACGGCGCAAGGTCACGTACTTGGCGATTGCAAAGTCTTCACAGTCGCCACCCCCGACGCGCAAGGCTTCGACCGGGGTGGCCCAATAATCGGTCTGTCGCCAGAGCCCGACGTCATCCTCAAAGCGCAGCTGGTGATTGAAGAAGTTGTTCACCGCACGCAGCTTGTCGTGCTCGGCTGCCGATCCCTGCTCGCCCAACAGCTGCTGCCACGCCAGCAGGCGCTCGCGTCCTTCGCCCAGCGAGCCATAGCGTTTTTCAGCCAGATCCAGAATGCGCGGGAAATCCCAGTCGTCCGCCACGGCCCAGACGAGTTGAGCCAGGCCCAGCGCGCCGAGCAGAGCGATGACGTAGCGAAAGGGGGCAAGCCGCGTCTGGCCAAACATGACTACAACTCTTGACGGCGGGCGGAATGGTGTTCGGCCGCCACTGATGGCTCAGTGCCACTTTAAAGCTGGATGGTGGCGGCAGGACCGGTAAAACACAAGCACCACACCCACTCACGCGACGGCTGGCGGGGCGAGCCCGAAGGATACCTCTCTTGAGCGACCGAATCAGGCCCTCGGCAGTTATACTTGCCCGCTTTTCTGGCCGGCCGGCCGTCATTCCGCCCGCAGGACACCACATGGACAGCATCAATTCCCGTATCGCCAACGAGCTGGGCGTACGCCCGCAACAGGTCGCCGCCGCCGTGGCGCTGCTCGACGAAGGCTCCACCGTTCCCTTCATCGCCCGCTATCGCAAGGAAGTCACCGGCAGCCTCGACGATACCCAGCTGCGTAACCTGGAAGAGCGCCTGCGCTACCTGCGCGAGCTGGACGAGCGGCGCGTCTCGATCCTCGCCAGCATCGAGGAACAGGGCAAGCTGACCCCCGAGCTCAAGCGCGAGATCGACCTCGCCGACACCAAGACCCGCCTCGAAGACCTCTACCTGCCCTACAAGCAGAAGCGCCGCACCAAGGGCCAGATCGCCCTGGAAGCCGGTCTCGGCGAGCTGGCCGATGCGTTGTTCGGCAATCCCGAGTTGAATCCTGAAAGCGAAGCCACCCGTTTTATCGACGCCGAGAAGGGCTTCGCCGATGTGAAGGCCGTACTCGAAGGCGCCAAGTACATCCTCATGGAGCGCTTCGCCGAGGACGCCGACCTGCTGGCCAAGCTGCGCGACTTCCTCAAGCACAACGCCACCCTCAGTGCCCGCGTCGTACCGGGCAAGGAAAGCGAAGGCGCCAAGTTCAGCGACTACTTCGAACATGACGAGGTGCTGAAGAACACTCCCTCGCACCGGGCATTGGCGATCTTCCGCGGACGCAACGAGGGCATCCTCAGCGTCAGCCTCAAGGTCGGCGACGAGACCCCGGGCAGCATGCACCCGGGCGAAGGCATGATCGGCGAGCGCTTCGGCATCGCCAACCGCGGCCGCGCCGCCGACAAGTGGCTGGCCGAGGTGGTGCGCTGGACCTGGAAGGTCAAGCTCTACACCAGCCTGGAAACCGACCTGCTCGGCGAGCTGCGCGACAAGGCCGAAGACGAGGCGATCTCGGTGTTCGCCCGTAACCTGCATGACCTGCTGCTGGCTGCGCCGGCCGGCCCGCGCGCGACCCTGGCGCTGGACCCGGGCCTGCGCACCGGCTGCAAGGTCGCAGTGGTCGACGCCACCGGCAAGCTGCTGGAAACCGCCACCGTCTACCCGCACGCCCCGCGCAACGACTGGGACGGCACCCTGGCAATCCTCGCCAAGCTGTGCGCCAAGCATGCCGTCGATCTGATCGCCATCGGCAACGGCACCGCCAGCCGCGAGACCGACAAGCTGGCGGGCGAGCTGATCAAGAAGGTACCGGGTCTGAAGCTCACCAAGATCATGGTCAGCGAAGCCGGCGCCTCGGTGTATTCGGCCTCGGAGCTCGCCGCCCGCGAATTCCCGGATCTGGACGTCTCCCTGCGCGGCGCCGTCTCCATCGCCCGCCGCCTGCAGGACCCGCTGGCCGAGCTGGTGAAGATCGACCCGAAGTCCATCGGCGTCGGCCAGTACCAGCACGACGTGTCCCAGCTCAAGCTGGCGCGTTCGCTGGATGCCGTGGTCGAGGACTGCGTGAACGCCGTCGGCGTCGACGTCAACACCGCTTCCGCCGCGCTGCTTGCCCGCATCTCCGGCCTCAACGCGACGCTGGCGCAGAACATCGTGCAGTTCCGCGATGCCAACGGTGCGTTCAAGTCCCGCAGCGAGCTGAAAAAGGTCCCGCGCCTGGGCGAGAAGACCTTCGAACAGGCCGCCGGCTTTCTCCGCGTAATGAACGGCGACAACCCGCTGGACGCCTCCGCCGTACACCCGGAAACCTATCCGCTGGTGCAACGCATCGCCCAGGACACCGGCCGCGACATCCGCTCGCTGATCGGCGACTCGGCCTTCCTCAAGCGTCTGGACCCTAAGCAGTTCACCGACGAGACCTTCGGCCTGCCCACCGTCACCGATATTCTCGGCGAGCTGGACAAGCCCGGCCGCGACCCGCGCCCGGAGTTCAAGACCGCCGAATTCCAGGACGGCGTGGAGAAGCTCAGCGATCTGGAGCCGGGCATGGTGCTCGAAGGCGTGGTGACCAACGTCACCAACTTCGGCGCCTTCGTCGACATCGGCGTGCACCAGGATGGTCTGGTGCACATCAGCGCGCTGTCGGAGAAGTTCGTCAAGGATCCCTACGAGGTGGTCAAGGCCGGCGACATCGTCAAGGTCAAGGTCATGGAAGTGGACATCCCGCGTCAGCGCGTCGGCCTGTCCATGCGCATGAGCGACACGCCCGGCGCCAAGGCCGATGGGCCGCGGGGCGGCGCCGGCAAACCACGCGGCAATGCGCCGCGTAGCGAGCGCCACGCCAGGGAGGACAAGCCGGCACCGGCCAACGCCGCCATGGCGGCGCTGTTCGCCAACGCCAAGCAGCTGAGGAAGTAGGCATGAGCATTCAAGTCGAGGCGGTGGGCAACTCCAGCGCCTTCGGCCGCCTGCTCGGCCTGGAGATTCACCAGGTCGGCAATGGCGAGGCCGTGCTCGGCCTGACCATGCACGACGGTCTGCGCAACCTGCACGGCAAGCTGCATGGCGGCGCGCTGTTTTCGCTGATCGACACCGCCATGGGCCAGGCGAGCCACAGCCTGGGCGATGGCTCGCCGAACAGCGTCACGCTGGAATGCAAGGTCAACTACATCCGCCCGGTGACCGATGGCGAGCTGCGTTGTCGCGCCTGGGTGGTGCACGGTGGCCGGCGGACCCAGGTGCTCGAGGCCGAGGTCCATCAGGGCGACAAGCTGATCGCCAAGGCCCAGGCGACCTTCGCCTGCCTCTAACGGCCTGTGCCACCAGCCGCTCGCGGAGTCGGCACGCCTGCCCTGTGGTCGAAGCAACGCTGCCTCTTGTGAAGCGGCGTTTCCATCCCCATATTGGCGCGACTGTCGCGTGAAGGAATCCACAAGTTGAGCGCTCTTCTCACCCACCGCCTGGCATTGCTGGCCGAGGCTCCCCACCTGCCGCTGCTCAACCAATGCCTGCACGGAATCGAGCGCGAATGCCTGCGCGTCGATGCCCACGGCCATCTGGCCATGACGCCGCACCCCATTGCGCTGGGCTCGGCGCTGACCCACCCGCAGATCACCACCGATTATTCCGAGGCGCTGCTGGAGTTCATCACCGGCACCGACCAGGACCCTCGCAATACCCTGGCCGAGCTGGAGGCGATCCATCGCTTCACCTACGCCAAGCTCGGTGATGAATACCTGTGGAGTCCGTCGATGCCCTGTCCGCTGCCGAGCGAAGCGGACATCCCCATCGCCGAATACGGCAGCTCCAACATCGGGCGGCTCAAGCATGTCTATCGCCAGGGCCTGGCGCTGCGCTACGGCAAGACCATGCAGTGCATCGCCGGCATCCACTACAACTTCTCGCTGCCGGAGGCGCTGTGGCCGGTGCTGCAGGCCGATGATGGCGATACCCGCACCGAGCGGGACTACCGCTCCGCGCGCTACATCGGGCTGATCCGCAACTTCCGCCGCTACAGCTGGCTGCTGATGTACCTGTTCGGCGCCTCGCCGGCACTGGACGCCGGCTTCCTGCGCGGGCGCCCGCATCAGCTCGAATCGCTCGACGCCGACACCCTGTACCTGCCCTACGCCACCAGCCTGCGCATGAGCGACCTGGGCTACCAGAACAATGCCCAGGCCGGCCTCACGCCCTGCTACGACGACCTGTCGAGTTATACCGAAAGCCTCTACCGCGCAGTTTCCACGCCGTATGCACCCTACGAGGCAATAGGCATCAAGGACGCCGCCGGCAACTGGCAGCAGCTCAACACCAACGTGCTGCAGATCGAGAACGAGTACTACTCGAACATTCGCCCGAAACGCGTCACCGCCACCGGCGAACGCCCGCTGCAGGCCCTACGCGCACGCGGTATTCAGTACATCGAAGTGCGCTGCCTGGACATCAACCCGTTCCTGCCGCTGGGCATCGACCTCGCCGAATCACGCTTCCTCGACGCCTTCCTGCTGTTCTGCGCACTGGCCGACAGCCCTTGCCTGGCCGATGGCGAGTGCAGCGCGGCCACCGACAACTTCCTCAAGGTGGTCAAGGAGGGGCGACGCCCCGGGTTGCAGCTGCAGCGCTGCGGCGAGGCCGTGCCGCTCGGCGAGTGGGCCGGGCAGCTGCTCGACGAAATCGCCGAAGTGGCCGCCCTGCTCGACCGCAGCCATGGCGACAGCCGGCATGCCGAGGCACTGGCCGAACAACGCGCCAAGGTCGCCGACAGCAGCCTGACGCCCTCGGCGCGCGTGCTCGAGCAGTTGCGCACGAACGGCGAGAGTTTCCGCCAGTTCGCCATGCGCCAGACGCTTGCCCACGCCGACTACTTCCGCAGCCAGGCGCCAAGCGCCGATGAACTGCAGCAGTTCGAAACGGCGGCGCGGCAGTCGCTGGAGCGCCAGGCGGCGATGGAAGCTGCAGACGAGCCGGACTTCGACAGCTTCGTCGCCGATTACCAGCGCAGCCTGACGCTCTAACCGGCCGGCGGGCGCAACGCCCGCCAGCAGGCGTCAGAGCGGCTTTTCGAAGATCTTCGAATTCCGCTGGAAGTTGTACAGCGAGGCCCGCGCGGCCGGCAGACGGTCGACGCTGATGGGCTCGAAGCCGCGCTCCTGGAACCAGTGCGCGGTACGCGTGGTGAGCACGATCAGCTTCTTCAGCCCCAGCGCCCGGGCACGTTCCTCGATGCGTTCGAGCAACTCGTCGCCGCGCCCGCCATGACGGTATTCGGGATTGACCGCCAGGCAGGCCAGCTCGCCGGCATCCGAGTCGGCGATCGGATAGAGCGCCGCGCAGGCGATGATCAACCCGTCGCGCTCGACGATGCTGAACTGCTCGACCTCGCGTTCCAGCACCTCGCGTGAGCGCCGCACCAGAATGCCCTGCTCTTCCAACGGGGTGATCAGATCGATCAGCCCGCCGACATCCTCGATGGTCGCCTCGCGCAGTTGCTCGAACTGCTCCTGGGTCACCAGCGTGCCCGCACCGTCACGGGTGAACAGTTCGTTGAGCAGCGCTCCGTCGTCGACATAGCTGACCACGTGGCTACGCCGCACGCCGCCGCGGCAGGCCTGCGCCGCCGCATCCAGCAGCTCGGCCTGGTACTGGCTGCCGAGGCGCTCGACATAGGCCGGGATCTGCTGCGGACGCAGCTCACGCACCAGCTTGCCGCTTTCGTCGAGCAGGCCGGTCTCGGCGCCGTAGAGCACCAGTTTGTCGGCCTGCAGATCGATGGCGGCGCGGGTGGCGACGTCCTCGCAGGCCAGGTTGAAGATCTCTCCGGTGGGGGAGTAGCCCAGCGGCGAGAGCAGCACGATGGTGCGCTCGTCCAGCAGTCGACCGATGCCCTTGCGATCAATGCGCCGCACCTCGCCGGTGTGGTGCAGGTCAACGCCATCGAGCACGCCTATCGGTCGCGCGGTGACGAAGTTGCCGCTGGCCACCCGCAGGCGTGCGCCCTGCATGGGCGAAGCGGCCTTATCCATGGAAAGCCGCGCCTCCAGGGCGATGCGCAGCTGGCCGACGGCATCGATCACGCATTCCATGGTCGGACCGTCGGTGATGCGCAGGTCGCGGTGGAAGCGCGGCGTGATACCGCGCGCCGCCAGCCGCGCCTCGATCTGCGGACGCGAACCGAACACCAGCACCAGGCGCACGCCAAGGCTGTGCAGCAGCACCAGGTCGTGGACGATATTGGCGAAGTTGGCATGCTCCACGCCGTCGCCCGGCAGCATGACGACGAAGGTGCGATCACGGTGCGAGTTGATGTAGGGCGAGGAATCGCGGAGCCAGGTGACGTAGTCGTGCATGGAAAAGCCTTTGTGGCAGGTCTTGTTCGTCGGGTGGGCGGCCGGTCAGGCCTGGGGTTGCAGGCAGTAGTGCTCAATCATCCGACGCAGCAGCTGCACGGTCGGTTCGATGCGCTCGAGCTGCAGGTACTCGTCGGGCTGGTGCGCGCAGGCGATGTCGCCGGGGCCGAGCACCAGGGTCTCGCAGCCGAGCTGCTGAAGATAAGGCGCTTCGGTGGCAAACGCCACCGCCTCGGCACGGTGCCCGGTGAGGCGCTCGGCAAGACGCACCAGCTCGCTTTCGGCCGGCTGTTCGAAGGGCGGCACCGCCGGAAACAGCGGGGCCAGGTCGATCTTCACCTGGTGCTGCTCGGCCAGCGGCTGCAGGCGCTGGCGAATGATCCCGCGCAGCTGCTGCGGGTCCATGCCCGGCAGCGGGCGCAGGTCGAACTCCAGCGCGCATTGCCCGCAGATGCGGTTGGGGTTGTCGCCACCGTGGATACAGCCGAAGTTGAGGGTCGGCTTGGGCACGTCGAACAGCGGATTGTCGTACTCGGCCTGCCACTGCCGACGCAGCGTCATCATCTCGCCGATCACGCCGTGCATGGCTTCCAGCGCGCTGTGGCCGTAGGCGGGGTTGGAAGAATGTCCGCTCTGCCCGAGGATGTCTATGCGCTCCATCATGATGCCCTTGTGCAGACGCACCGGCCGCAGCCCCGTGGGCTCGCCGATCAACGCCGCGCGGCCGAGCGGCCGGCCGGCTGCGGCCAGGGCGCGGGCACCGGACATCGAGCTTTCTTCGTCGCAGGTGGCGAGGATCAGCAGCGGACGACGGAACGGCTGCTCCAGCAAAGGCCGCACCGCCTCGATGATCAGCGCAAAGAAGCCCTTCATGTCGCAACTGCCGAGCCCGTACCAGCGGTCATCGGCCTCGCGAAGGCGCAGCGGATCGGCCGCCCACAGTTCACCATCGAACGGCACGGTGTCGCTGTGTCCGGCCAGCACCAGGCCACCGGGACCGCTGCCGTAGCTGGCCAGCAGATTGAACTTGCCGGGCGCGACCTCCGGCGTCTCGCAGGCGAAGCCCAGCTCGCCGAGCCAGGCGGCCAGCAGCTCGATCACCGGACGGTTGCTCTGATCCCAGCCAGGCTGCGTGCAACTGACGGAGGGGGCGGCAATGAGCGCGGCGAACTGCTCCTTGAGCGAAGGAATGGGCACCGGTGACCTCCCGTGATGCGATCGGAACGAAGGTGCAGTGAAGCACGAAACGCGCGACGGCGGGACCCGCAGACGAAAACGCCCCGCCGAGGCGGGGCGTCGATCGCGTCGGCTCGACTCAGGTAAAGATGAACTTGAGCACGGTGAAAAAGACGATCGCGAGGAAGGCACCGGCCGGCAGGGTGATCAGCCAGGACATGAAGATCGAACCGACCACGCCCAGGTTCAGCGCACCGATACCACGGGCGATACCGATGCCAAGCACGGCACCCACCAGCGTATGGGTGGTGGAAACCGGCAGGCCGATGGCCGAGGCGCCGACCACGGTGGTCGCGGTGGCCAGTTCGGCGGCGAAGCCGCGGCTCGGGGTCAGCTCGGTGATTTCCTTGCCAATGGTGGCGATCACCTTGTAGCCGTAGGTGGCCAGACCGATGACGATACCGAGCGCGCCCAGCAGCAACACCCAGCCCGGCACCGCGGACTTGGCAGCGATGTCGGCCGCACCACCGGACTCGATCACACCGACGATGGCAGCCAGCGGACCGACGGCGTTGGCCACGTCGTTGGCGCCGTGGGCGAAGGCCATCGAACAGGCGGTAAAGATCATCAGTACGGCAAAAACCTTCTCCACGCTGGCGAAGTGGAAGGTCTTGTCCGCCTCCACGTCCAGCTTGATGCGGCTGAGCAGCGCCACGCCGAGCAGCGCCACCAAGAGACCAATGCCGAAGGCGATGACCACGCCCTGCTGGCTGCTCAGGTGCAAGCCAACATGCTTGAGGCCTTTGGTCACCGTCATCAAGGCGACCATGAAGCCGGTCAGGAACATGTACAGCGGGACGAAGCGTTTGGCGTTCTCGAAGGGATGATCGGTGTTGATGATCAGTTTCTGCACGCTCATGAACAGACCGAAGGCCACGATCCCTGAAAGCATTGGCGTGACCACCCAGCTGGCGACGATCGGCCCGATGGCCTCCCAGTGCACCGCATCGGTGGATACGCCGACGGCCGCGAAGCCGATGACCGCGCCGATGATCGAATGCGTGGTGGAAACCGGCCAGCCCTTCATCGTCGCGATCAGCAGCCAGGTACCGGCCGCCAGCAGCGCCGACATCATGCCCAGCACCATCAGATCGGGCGGGATGACCTCGGCATCGACGATGCCGTTCTTGATCGTCTCGGTAACCTCGCCACCGGCCAGGTAGGCCCCGCAGAACTCGAAGATCATCGCCACGATGATCGCCTGCTTGATGGTCAGCGCACGGGAACCGACCGAAGTGCCCATGGCGTTGGCGACATCGTTGGCGCCGACGCCCCAGGCCATGAAGAAACCGAATGCGCAGGCGAGAATCAGGAGTACGAAGCCGTAATCCGCAATAAGAGACATAAGGAAAACTACCTGTTGAACCCAGAAAGGACGCTGGCGCCTCAGCGCGCCAGCAATTGTTCCAGACGGTTGCCGACGCGCTCGGCGCGGTCGGCTACATCACCGATCCATTCGATGATCTTGTAGAGGAAGATCACGTCGACTGCTGGCAGGTCCTTTTCCAGATGAAACAGTGCACGGCGTACCGTGATCTGCATGCGGTCGGTTTCGCGCTCGATCTCCTCGAGCTCCTCGACCATCTTTTCGACGAGTGTGGCTTCACGGCCGCTGAAGCCGGTCTCCAGCAGCGAATCCAGTTCCTTCAGCGCCTTCAGCGCCTGGGCGCTGGCGTCGACGCTGCGCTGCACGTAGGCCAGCATCTGCGGCTGCAGCGCCTGCGGGATGGTCATGCAGCGGCCCAGCATCAGACCGGCGATGTCCTTGGCGCGGTTGGCGATCTTGTCCTGTACACTCAGCAGGTCCAGCAGGTCGGAGCGCGGCACCGGCAGGAACAGGCTCTTGGGCAGGTGCTGGCGTACGCTCTTCTTCAGTTTGTCGGCTTCGTTCTCCAGCTGCGCCATCTGCTGCTGGATCTGCTCGACCTTTTCCCAGTCTTCGGCCATCACCGCCTGGAACAGCGGCACCAGGTTCGCTGCACATTCATGCGACTTGGCCATATGCTGCTGCATCGGGCCGATTGGCGAACGTCCGAACAAGCTGACGAAAGGATTGACTGGCATAGGGTATGGCCCCGGCTTGAAAGAGGCGGCAAGTATACGGACAGGCCATCACGCCTGCTACCGTGCGTCATCAGACTGCAACATCAACACATCATAGGCACCCAGTCGGCACCATGCAGAAAGAAACCGAAATCAAGCTACGCGCCAGCCGCGAAACCCTGCTCGCCCTGCGCGAACATCCGCTGCTGAAAAAGCGCAACAAGAGTGGCTGGTCGCGCCATGAATTGTTCAACCAGTATTACGACACCCCGGACCGCGCACTCGCTCAGGCCCGGGTCGCGTTGCGCCTGCGCCGCGACGGCGAGCAATTCATCCAGACCCTGAAAAGCCGCGGCCAGAGCGTCGCCGGTCTGTCCGAACGCAACGAGTGGGACTGGTACCTGGACAAGGCCAAGCTCGACGTGAAGAAGCTCGGCGACGACTGCTGGCCGGCCAGCCTCGCCGAACTCGACAAGAAGACCCTCAAGCCGATCTTCACCACAGACTTCGTTCGCGAGAAAGCCGAGATCGCCTGGGGCCGTGGCAAGACCAGGGTCGTCATCGAGGCCGCGTTGGATCTGGGACAGGTCAAGGCCGGCAAGCAGTCCGAGGAGATCTGCGAGCTGGAACTGGAACTGCGCCAGGGCGAACCCGAAGCGCTGCTGGAACTGGCCGCCGAACTGGCCGCCGATCTGCCGCTGATGCCCTGCGACATCAGCAAGGCCGAGCGCGGCTACCGCCTGTACGACGCCGATGGCTACAGCCTGCAGCTGCCAGCCCCGGAGCTGACGCCCGGCATGGCGCTGGACGATGCCATCGTCGCCCTCGGCTGGCAGTTGCTCGGCAACAGCCAGCGCCTGGCCGAGCAGTACCGCTTCAATGGCCGCTGGAAGCTACTGGGCGAGTGGCTACAGCAGCTCATCGAACTGCGTGCCCTGCTCGGCAGCCTCGGCCAGGCCGCCCCGCGTGCCAGCAGCCGAGAACTGCGCGAACTGCTCGATATGCTGATCCAGGACTGGCGCCCACGGGTCGAAGCCGGTCAGGACGATGAAAGCGTGCGCAAGGCCGCGCCGGCGCAGTTCACCGGCGAGCTGAGTCAGACCCGCTGGGGCCTGCTGTCGCTGAAAGCCTCGCTGTGGCTGCTGCAACGCCGCTGGACCGAAGGCCGCAACGCCCGCGGCGATCGCCAGGGCGCGGCCGAGCTGGGCAAATGGCTGCCGCACCTGCTGGCCGAAGAAGCCAAAGCTCTGCAATTGCCACGCTACCAGCAGCAACCCGAAGACCTGGCCGAGCAGAGCCCGCGCATGGAACGCATGCTGGTCTGGCTGCACCTGGCGCGCGGCGTGCTGGAGCTGCCGGAAACCGACCGTCTCTACGGCGAACTGGCCAAGCTCCACGAAATGGCCCGTCAGCCGCTGGACGAAGCAGCGCGCGAGCAACGCGTCGAGCAGGCCCATCGGGTCTGGACGCTCAAGGCCTGGAAGCTGCTGGAAAAATAACGGCATCAACGCTGCGCAAAGTTGAACCCCGGCAGCAGACAGCGTCGGGGGTTTAACGGCAAGCTTGGTTTTTTGCGCCGCCACGTCGAAGGAACTCCATGTCCGTGCTGAACTCGCCCACTCAGGACCGCCCTCTCGATCTAGCCGACCTGTTGCGCGAGCTGGTCACCCAGGGCCGAGTCGCCCAGGACAGCGCCGAGCAATGCCTGACGGTGCGCCGCAGCGCGGTGGCCAACCAGCAGCATCCGTTGGAATTTCTCGCCGCGCAGCAGCTCGACGATCTGCGCCGGCCGGGCAAGAAGCTTGACCTGGAGACGCTGACCGTCTGGCTCGCCGAGCACGCCGGCCAGCCGTACCTGCGCATCGACCCACTGAAGATCGACGTCGCCGCCATCACCCCGCTGATGTCATACGCCTTCGCCCAGCGCCACAGCATTCTTGCCGTAGCGGTGGACGCCAGCGCCGTGACCATCGCCAGCAGCCAGCCGTTCGTACACGGCTGGGAAGCCAACCTGACCCACGTGCTCAAGCGCCCGATCAAGCGCGTGGTGGCCAACCCGGCGGACATCCAGCGCTTCACCGTGGAGTTCTACCGCCTGGCCAAGTCGGTCAGCGGCGCCAGTGGCAGCGAGCAGAAGATCAGCGGCGTCGGCAACTTCGAGCAGCTGCTCAACCTCGGTGCCAGCGACCAGGAACCGGACGCCAACGACTCGCACATCGTCAACATCGTCGACTGGCTGTTCCAGTACGCCTTCCAGCAGCGCGCCAGCGACATCCACATCGAGCCGCGCCGCGAGCAGGGCACGGTGCGTTTCCGAATCGACGGTGTGCTGCACAACGTCTATCAGTTCCCGCCGCAGGTGGCGATGGCGGTGGTCAGCCGGCTCAAGACGCTGGGGCGGATGAACGTCGCGGAAAAGCGCAAACCGCAGGACGGGCGGGTCAAGACCAAGACCCCGGACGGCGGCGAAGTGGAGCTGCGCCTGTCGACCCTGCCGACCGCCTTCGGCGAGAAGATGGTGATGCGCATCTTCGACCCCGAAGTGCTGCTCAAGGGCTTCGACCAATTGGGTTTTTCCGCCGACGACCTGCGCCGCTGGCAGAGCATGACGGGCCAGCCCAACGGCATCATCCTGGTCACCGGGCCGACCGGTTCGGGCAAGACCACCACGCTCTACACCACGCTCAAGCAGCTGGCGACGCCGGAAGTGAACGTCTGCACCATCGAAGACCCGATCGAGATGATCGAGGGCGCCTTCAACCAGATGCAGGTGCAGCACAACATCGACCTGACCTTCGCCAGCGGCGTGCGCGCGCTGATGCGCCAGGACCCGGACATCATCATGGTCGGCGAGATCCGTGATCTGGAAACCGCGGAGATGGCCATCCAGGCCGCGTTGACCGGCCACCTGGTGCTCTCCACCCTGCACACCAACGATGCCCCCAGCGCGATCACCCGCCTGCTCGAACTGGGCGTGCCGCACTACCTGCTCAAGGCCACGCTGCTCGGGGTCATGGCCCAGCGTCTGGTGCGCACGCTGTGCCCGCATTGCAAGGCGCCGGTGCAGCTGGATGCCGATGACTGGAGCGCGCTGACCCGGCCCTGGAATGCCCCTTTACCGACCACCGCGCAACGGGCGGTCGGTTGCCTGGAATGTCGCGATACAGGCTTCCGCGGCCGGGCTGGGGTTTACGAGATCATGCTGCTGAACGATGCGATCAAACCGCTGATCACCGCCGACACCGATATCGTCGCCCTGCGCCGCCAGGCCTTCAAGGACGGCATGCGCAGCCTGCGTCTGTCTGGCGCGCAGAAGATCGCCGCCGGGCTGACGACCATGGAAGAAGTGCTGCGGGTAACGCCGCAGAGCGAGCAGAAATAGCCGGCGGCTCAAGGCGTTCGTAGGGTGGATGTCGCTTTTTACATCCATCGCGACTCCGGCCAGTGGATCGGTGAAGCGTGGTCCACCCGGCACCAGCTGGGGCAGCGGCCTGGCCGCGAATAGCTCGCGCCCAATCAGCATCAGCGGCCGAAACCACCGATGGGCCTGCCTTACACCTGAGGCTGAACGACGATTCAGCCATCCGCCCTTGCAGCGAGAATGCTCGCCACCTGATTGGGCTTGCAGTTGAGGTAGGCCGAGGACTGCAACCACTGCTGGTCCGGGTACCAGGAAAACATGAACTGGCCGCCCTTGAGACTATCGACCACCATCCGTGCCACCTCCGGCCGAACCGCCGGGCAGCCCTGGCTGCGGCCGATGCGACCCTGGGTGGCGATCCAGGACGGATTCACGTAGGCGGCCGGGTGAATGACGATAGCGCGTTCACGGGCGCGATCATTGATACCTGGTTCCAGGCCGTCCATGCGCAGCGAGTAGCCGTGCTTGCCACTGTAGCTCTCGGCAGTGCGGAACAGGCCGATGCTGGACTGGTGGCTGCCGACCTTGTTGGAGAAGCGGGTGGCATGGTTGTCGCCAGATTTCTGCCCATGCGCGACCAGATCCTCGAGCAGCAACCGCTCCTGCTCCAGGTCGAAGATCCACAGCCGCTTTTCGCTCGACGGTCGCGAGAAGTCGATCACCGCCAGGCGCTGGGCCGCAGCGGCACCATTGTTCACGGCGCACTGCATGGCCGCGACCGCATGAGTCAGGACCTGCCGGTCCAGCTTGGGGGCCAGCCGGGCCAGGCTGTCGACCATCGGCTGATAGGTGGCGGTGGCCGCCCAGACAGGCACAGCGAAAACGAAAAGACCCGCCGCCAGGCAGGCACGTCGAAGAATGGACATCATGAACGACAAACCTCATCGGCCACGGCCTGACGACTTCCTGTCTGGCCGGTGCCTCATGCCCGCGGCACATTGCAGCAGCGGAGCAATTAAGCCGGGCGGGACGAACGAGCCCCAACTTCCCGGCACGATATGTTCTTATGGACCGGACGGCTGAACAGCGAAGCCGGCGCCGTGGCCCCACGGGGCGCAGTCTAGCAGCCACCGCAACGGCTTGGAGCGAGACCTTGGTTAAAAAATGTGCATCCCGTCTGACCCTGTGGCTATGCCTGGCCCCCTGGCTGGCCGTTGCCGCTCCGTCCGCTGCCGCGCAGACACCCGTGTCCGCCGCCTTGCAAGGGCTGCCGCACGGCTGCCCGACGCTGCCGGCGGAGCTGCCTGACGGCGCCCTGCAACGCCTCCGGCAGTTCTACCAGGCAACCGGCGAGCGCCCGGTCTGGACGTCCTACCCCATGCTCGACGAACTGCTGCGCCAGCTTGCGATGCTGGCCGATGACGGCCTCGATCCGGCGCAGTACCAACCCGAGCGGGTCCGCCATGAACTGCAGCGCAGCAGCACCGATCCATGGGCTCGCGAATGCGCCGACATCCTGGCCAGCCATGCCTACCTCGAAGCGCTGCAGCATCTATCGCATGGTCGCCTGCTTCAGGCCGAGGTCGAACCCCTCTGGCGCAACCCGCAGCTGCCCGAGCGCGACGATGGCGAACGGTTGCTGCAGATCGCTGTGCAGGGCCTGGCCGATCTGCCCGAGGCGTTCGATCGTGCCCGCCCTGAGCTGGCGCTCTATCGCGACCTGCGAGCGGCCTATGCCGATCTACGCCAGCGCCCACTGCCGGCATGGCGAGCCGTGCCGACAGGACCGACCCTGCGCCCGGGAATGACCGACCCGCGGGTACCCCTGCTGCGCGAGCTGCTGCTGGCCGGCTCAGGTACGGCGGTGGCCCTGAACCAGCACTACGACGGCGAGCTGGTGCAGGCGGTCAAGCGGTTCCAGACCCAGCACGGCCTGGAAGACGACGGCGTGGTCGGTTCCGCGACCCTGACCGAACTGAACGTCAGTCCGGCCAGCCGCCTGGATCAGCTGCGCATCAACCTGGAGCGCCTGCGCTGGGTCAGCCGCGATCTGGAAGCTCAGTCGCTGCTGGTGGATATCGCCGGAGCCCGGCTGATCTACTTTCGCGACAGTTGCCCGTTCTGGCAGACGCGTACCCAGGTCGGCCGGCAGGCGCGGCAGACGCCGCCGCTGAAATCGCAGATCACGCGCCTGACGCTCAACCCCACCTGGACGGTTCCGCCGACCATCCTCAAGCAGGACAAATTGCCCCTGATCCGCCAGGACCCGGGGTACCTGGCACGCAACCAGATGCGTGTGCTCGACGCCAAGGGCAACAGCCTGGACCCGCAGCACGTCGACTGGAACAACCCGCGCGGCATTCTGCTGCGCCAGGATGCCGGGCCGGCCAACCCGCTCGGGCAGGTGGCAATCCGTTTCGACAATCCCTACTCGGTCTACTTGCACGACACGCCAAGCCAGCCATTGTTCGACCGCGCCGCTCGCGCCTTCAGCTCCGGCTGCGTGCGCGTCGAGTCGGCTTTGCAACTGGTCGATCTGTTGCTGGAAGACCACGAGCGCCCCGAAGTCGCCACTCTGCTGCAATCGGGCAAGACTCACGAATACCGCCTGGCCCGCCCGACGCCGATCCTGATGGCCTATTGGACGGCCGACACCGATGCCGACGGTCACCCCCGCTATCGACCGGATATCTATCACCGCGACGCCGCGCTGAACGCCGCGCTGAACGCCGCCAGCAACCGTTGATCGGCCGCAGCCCGATCACGTCGGGAAATGCACTCCATTCGTCGGGGATTTTGTCCGTTGCAGCCTGAACCAAGCAGGCTCGGCGTAGTCTTTTGCTGACCGCTCGGCAACCGAATCGATGCCGAGTGTTTCGCCATGGGATTCGCCTGAATTACTCAGTGCAATGGATAGCCGAGCAGGACATTTTGAACGCCGACCACAGTGCCCCCGCCGCGACCTGGAATGAAGCCGAGCGGTTGACCGCCTTGGCCCGCTATCGCGTGTTCGACGGCACGCCCAACACGGAACTTGATGAGCTGGCAGCGCTGGCCGCAGAGCTGTTCGCCTGCCCGGCGGCAGCGATCCACCTGATCGATCAGCACCAGCAGCATTGCATAGCCGCGTTCTCCATCGAACAACAGCCGCAGGAGCGCGCTTGTTCGGTGCCGGCGCAGGCTATCGAGCAGGCAGATCCGCTATTCGTTCGACGGGCGGACGAGCTCCGCGCCCCTGTCCGAATGCCCCGCCTCGTCGACGGCCAGCACGCCGACTTCTGTGCCGCCGCCGTACTGCGTGACGCGGACGGACTACCGCTGGGCACGCTGTCTATCTATGACCGCCAACCACGCGAGCTCAGCGCACGCCAGCGGGCCCAGCTAGAGGCATTGGCACGCCAGGCCATGGCGTTGCTGGAACTGCGGCGCATATGCAACGAACAGGCGCGTAGCCGGCAGATCATCGACAGCGCGCAGAATTACGCCATCATCGCCACCGATCTGCGCGGCCTCGTCACCAGCTGGAACAGCGGCGCGCAACAGCTGCTCGGCTGGTCGGAGGACGAGGTTTGCGGCCGTCATGTCGAACTCATGTTTACCGAGCAGGATCGCGCCGCCGATGTCCCCGAGCAGGAAATGCGCACCGCTCTGGAGCAGGGCCGTGCGCTCGACGAGCGCTGGCACCAGCGCAAGGATGGCGAACAGTTCTGGGCCAGCGGCATCCTCACGCCGTTGCTGGAGGATGGACAGCCGCTGGGTTTCGTCAAGATCCTGCGCGACCTGACCGAGTCGCGGATGCGACAGGCTGCGGCCCGCGAAACCGAAGAACGCTATCGCACCCTCGTCGACCTCAGCCCGCAGGTGATCTGGCAGTGCGATGCAGATGGCAGCCTGAGTTTCTGCAACAGCTACTGGACCGACTTTACCGGCCTCGCAACCGAGCAATCGCACGGTGACGGCTGGCTGCAGGCGGTCACCGAACCCGATCGCCAGCGTGTCGCCGAGCAATGGCGGGCCGCGCTGCGTCGGGAGCTGCCGTTCAAGCTTGAGCTGCCGCTGCGCGATGGCGACGGCAGTCAGCGCTGGTTCCAGGCGAGCGCAGCGCCGGTCTACGACGCCGGCGGCAAACTGCTGCACTGGGTTTGCGTCGCCCAGGATGTCGATGCCCGGCGGCGGCTGGAGATGCAGCGCCTGGAAAGCGAAGCCTTCACCCGGCTGCTGCTGGACTCGGCCAACGAAGGCTTCTATTCCATTGATCGCAGCGG
This sequence comes from Stutzerimonas sp. KH-1, assembly GCF_054483855.1. Classification (NCBI taxonomy): domain Bacteria; kingdom Pseudomonadati; phylum Pseudomonadota; class Gammaproteobacteria; order Pseudomonadales; family Pseudomonadaceae; genus Stutzerimonas; species Stutzerimonas sp. KH-1. The sequence goes on from NZ_CM137011.1 coordinate 3,224,202, forward strand.
CGCGGTCACACTGTGCAATGATGCCTTCCTCAACATGCTCGGCTTCACCAGCCGCGAAGAAGTGCTCGGCAGGCAGCTGCACCAGCTGATTCATCACAGCCACCCGGACGGTACCCCCTACCCGGTGCAGGACTGCCCCATCCAGCACACCGCCACGACCGGCGAGCCGCGGCATGTCGAACACGAGCTGTTCTTCCGTGTCGATGGCAGCAGCCTGCCGGTGGAATACCGCGTCGCACCGATCTATCGCGACGGCGAGCTGCAGGGGGCCATCTGCACCTTCAGCGACATCAGCGAACGCACCCAGCATCAGGCCTTGCAAGCGTTCCTGCTGGAGCTGAGCGACTGCCTGCAGGCCAGCAGCGAGCGTGTCGACGTCTGCTGCGTGCTCGACGAACGCCTGGCGAAACTCATGCGTTGCGACTGCATCGCCTGGGGCTGGCTGGAAAACGCACGGCTCTCGGTGCAGGCGCAATGGCCGGCCCCAGGCGCAACGAGCCGCATCAGCCAGCATGACCTGGCTGCCGTTGCCACCGACCTGAGCGAGCGGCTGGCTCGAGACAGCATCGTTGTGTTCGACCCGGACCACGCGCCGAGCGAGCCCTTGCGCCGCAGCCTGGCCGCCGACGCCTTGCTGCTGACCGAATTGCCAGGAGCCGAGCCCGGTAACCAGCAGGCAGTACTGCTGTTCATTCGCAGCCAGCCGAACCGCTGGAGCGCAGACGATATCGCGCTCACTCGTGAGGTGCTCGAGCGCATTCGTCGCGCCGCCGAGCGCGCCTGTGCGAACAAGGCGCTGCGCGAAGCCGAACAGCGCATCAGCCTGGCCAACGAGATCGCTTCGACCGGCGTCTGGGAATACCGCGACAGCCAGCACTCGCTGCACTGGGATGCGCAGCTCAAGGCCATGGCCGGACTGTCACCCGATGAGCCGGGACTGGACGTGCAGGAGATCCTCGCCCGCGTCCATCCGGATGATCGGGGCAAGCTGTTCAAGGCACTGAGCGATACGCTGAAGGGTGAGGGCGACGGCGAGTTCCAGCTCGACTACCGGATGTTCGACACCCGTATCAACAGCTTCATCTGGCTGGCCAACCGCGGACGCCGGCTGGTCGATGGCAACGGCGAAGTGCGCATTCTCGGCACGGCTCGCAACATCACCGCCGAGCGCAGCGCCGCCGAGCGCATGCAGCGCATGAACGAGATGCTCGAGCAGCAGATCCGCGACCGCCAGCAGGCCGAACAGCGGCAGACGGCGCTGATCGAACTGGGCGACCTCCTGCGCGAACAGCACGACAGCCAGACCATCGCGCATGCGGCGGTCAGCGTGATCGGCAGGACCATCGGCATATCCCGCGTCCTGTTCGCCAGCGTCGATCTCTCCAGCCAGAGCGCCACCATTGAGCGCTACTGGAGCGATGGCAGCTCCGACAGCAGCAGCGAGACGGTCTATTTCGCCGATTACGGCGACTTCTTCTACGATCTGCAGGAAAACGAGCTGGTGGTGATCGAGGATGTGCTGCACGACGCCCGCACCGCCAGTCACGCGGAGAATTTCGCCGAAAGCCTGATCCGCAGCATCGTCTGCGTGCCACTGTTCGAGCAGGGCCGTCTGGCTGCTGTGATGATGCTGCTCGAAGACCAACCGCGGGCCTGGCTGGACGACGACATCTCGTTCATTCGCGAGGTCGCCGACCGCGCCTGGTCCGCCGACGAACGCATGCGCGCCGAGCGTGCCCTGCGCGAGAGCGAGGAGCAGTTCCGCACCCTGGCTGACAACATGAGCCAGTTCGCCTGGATGGCCGACCCGAACGGCCGCATCTACTGGTACAACAAGCGCTGGTACGACTATACGGGCACCACCCAGGAAGCCATGCGCGCCCTGGGCTGGCGTGCGGTGAATCACCCGGACCATCACGAGCGGGTCAGCGCCTCGATGAAGCGTGCCTTCGCCATCGGCTCGATCTGGGAGGAAACCTTTCCGCTGCGCGGCAAGGATGGCAAGTATCGCTGGTTTCTCTCGCGCGCCCTGCCTATTCGCGACGACTTCGGCCAGGTTACCCACTGGTTCGGCACCAATACCGACGTTACCGCTCAGGTCGCCGCCGAGGAGGCGCTACGCGAGCTCAACGACAGCCTGGAACGACGCGTGGCCGAGCGCACTCGTGAACTGGCGGCGATCAACAGCCGGCTGCATATCGAGATGGCCGAGCGCGAACGCGCCGAGGAAGCACTGCGACATGCACAGAAAATGGAAGCCATCGGCCAGCTCACCGGTGGCCTGGCGCACGACTTCAACAACATGCTCACCGGCGTGCTTGGCGCCCTGGACCTGATTCAGCGCCGCGTCGCCAACGGCAGCACCAGCGATCTGGACCGCTATATCGATGCCGCCACCACCTCCGCCAACCGTGCCGCGGCGCTCACCCATCGCCTGCTCGCCTTCGCCAGACGCCAGTCGCTGGATCCCAAGCCCGTCGACGTGAACCTGCTGGTGGTGTCGATGGAGGATATGCTGCGCCGTACGATGGGCGAGCACATCCAGCTGGAGGTCGAGCTGCAGGCCGATGCCTGGCAGGCCTACACCGACGGCCATCAGCTGGAAAACGCCCTGCTCAACCTGGTGATCAATGCACGCGACGCCATGCCCAACGGCGGTAGGCTCGGCGTGCACACGCAGAACCTGCATATCCAACAACGCCAGCCAGATGCCCCCGAACCGGGCGACTATGTCGTGCTGAGCGTCACCGACAATGGCGCCGGCATGTCTGCCAAGACCATCGCCAAGGCGTTCGACCCGTTCTTCACCACCAAGCCGATCGGCCAGGGAACGGGGCTGGGGCTGTCGATGGTCTACGGCTTCGCCAAGCAGACCGGAGGCCATGTCAGCATCGACAGTACGCTGGGCAAGGGCACCCGGGTCACGCTTTACCTGCCGCGCAATCAGGCCGCACGGAACCCCCAGCACCAGCCGGAACAGCCTGCCGAGACGCCCAGTGCGCAGCACGGCGAAACGGTACTGGTCGTCGAGGACGAGGCCGCGGTGCGCATGCTGGTGGTCGAAGTGCTGCAGGAGCTGGGCTATCAGGTGCTGGAGGCGTTCGACTCGGCCAGTGCACTGCCTTACCTGGACGGCGACCAGCGTCTCGACCTGCTGGTCAGCGACTTCGGCCTGCCAGGCCTCAACGGTCGACAACTGGTGGAACGCGCGCGCCAGGGCCGCCCCGATCTGAAGGTCCTGTTCATCACCGGCTACGTGCCGGACGATGAAATGCGCAACGACTTCCTTGGGCCCGGCATGGACATCCTCACCAAGCCGTTCAGCATCGACATCCTCGCCGCGCGCATCCGGCGCCTGATCGACGGTCGCGACTGAGCGCAACCGGAACTCCGATCGGCGTCGCGCACTCTCAGGAAGGACGACAGCACAGAGGTTTCCGCTCATGCGCAAGATACGACTCGCGGCGCTTACCCTCGCCCTGGCACCCCTGGGCACGGCCATGGCCGATGGCCTGGTGCGCGACATCCTTTCCTCCGGCGCGACCACCGCATCCACCTACCTGACCTTCAAGGACAACAAGCTCGTCGTTCCGGCGCGCGAGGATGCCGGCACCTTCGTCGCCAGCAATGGCGAGATCCGCGGCCCGTACCTGGAGGCCGCACTGCAGCAGATGCGTCGCGAGCAGCCCGACCTGCAAGCCAGCGACATGGAGCTGGCAACTGCCATCCTGGCGGCCGAACAGCCGCGCTGAGCGGCGTGCCAAACCCGCAACCCATATCCGGAGGACAGTTCATGAAGAAGAGCGCTTCGGCCGTCTGGCAAGGCGGCCTGAAAGACGGCAAGGGCACCATCAGCACCCAGAGTGGCGCGCTGAAGGACAACCCCTACGGCTTCAATACCCGCTTCGAGGACACGCCCGGGACCAATCCGGAGGAGCTGATCGGCGCGGCCCACGCCGGCTGCTTCTCAATGGCCTTGTCGATGATGCTCGGCCAGGCCGGCCTCACCGCCGAACGCATCGAGACCCACGCCGAGGTGACGCTGGACAAGGATGGTGAAGGCTTCAGCATCACGGCGATCGACCTGACCCTCAGGGCACGCATTCCGGGTGCGAACGACGCTCAGTTCCAGCAGATCGCCAACCAGGCCAAGGAAGGTTGCCCGGTGTCCAAGGTGCTCAACGCACGCATCAGCCTGAACGCGACGCTGGAAGGCTGATCGCTCTTCCAACGCGCGGAGCTCGGGCGAAAAAAAACGCCACACCGTTGCCGGTGTGGCGTTTTCGCATCCGGGGTATCTATCAGCCGCGGATGTTGTAGATGTCCTTCTCGTTCAGCTCGGCGTACTCGTACAACCGCTTGAGATAGGCACTCTGCTGTTCCCACACCTTGGCGGCCACCGGGTCGGCGTTGGCGGACGCATCGACCACCTCGGCGGCGACTTCCTTCAGGCGGGCCAGCACATCGTCCGGCAGGCGGCGGACTTCCACGCCCTGCTCGCGCAGCTGCTCCATGGCTTCCATGTTCTTGGCGTTGTAGTCGTCGAGCATGTCGCCGTTAACCGCACGGGCAGCGGCCCGGACGATGGCCTTGAGGTCATCCGGCAGGGTTTCCCAGGCCTTCAGGTTGACGTCCAGCTCGAAGGTGACGTTCGGCTCCTGCCAACCCGGGGTGTAGTAGTACTTGGATGCCTTGTGCAGGCCCAGCGCCAGGTCGTTGTACGGGCCGATCCACTCGGTGGCGTCGATGGCACCGGTCTGCAGTGCGGTGAAGATCTCGCCGGCTGGCATGTTGACCACCGTACCGCCCATCTTGGTCAGCACTTCGCCGCCCAGGCCCGGGGTACGCATCTTCAGACCCTTGAAGTCGTCGACCGAGTTGATTTCCTTGTTGAACCAGCCGGCAGTCTGTACGCCGGTGGCGCCGCAAGCCATCGGCAGCACGCCGAACGGCTTGTAGACCTCCTCCCACAGCTCCATGCCGCCGCCGCGATGCAGCCAGGCGTTCATTTCCTGCGCGTTCGGGCCAAACGGCAGCGCACAGAAGAACTGCGCCGCCGGCACCTTGCCTTTCCAGTAATAGGGAGCGCCATGACCCATCTCGGCCGTGCCGCGCGACACCGCGTCGAAGACTTCCAGAGCCGGAACCAGCTCGCCCGCGGCATACACTTTGACGGTCAACCGGCCGTTGCTCATCTCGTTGACCAGCTTGGCAAAGTTCTCCGCCCCGACGCCTACGCCCGGGAAGTTCTTCGGCCAGGAGGTGACCATCTTCCAGTTGAATGTCTGCTGCTCGCTGGCCTGCGTGCTTTCGCCTGCGGCCGGCTTTTCACTCTTGTCGTTGCAGCCGGCCAGTGCGGTGGCCGCCAGGCCTACGCCAGCGGCGGTGAGAATGTCACGACGTTTCATGAGGTTACTCCTTGTTATTTGTTCTTATTGCGCAACGGCAAGGCTACGCTTTTTTGCCGGATCGCCTTGCGCCTTTCGTTCCGTTTCGAGCGCCTGAGTCAGGCTGAGCGCTGGCTCGCACGGCGAAACCTGCGCCGGAAATGCATACGCCACTTCGGGCTCGACTAACATTAGAGCCTCCGGCGCCTCAAGCCTAGCGCATAAGCTAAAAGTCGTAGGCCGATTGCTGCAACGCGCCAGTGCTGCAAGAATCGACCCCTCCCGCCAACCTTGCGTCTACTAAGAAGGACTACCAATGTCCCAGAGCCCCCCGCCCCTGCTGCGCGTGGCTGGCCTCATCGATGCGCTCAACATGCGCCTCGGCCAGCTATGTGCCTGGATCACCCTGTTTCTCGTCATTGGCACCGCCATCGTGGTGGTACTGCGCTATGGCTTCGGCATCGGCGCAATCGCCCTGCAGGAAGCGGTGATGTACGGCCATGCGCTCGTTTTCATGGGCGCCGCCGCCTGGACCCTGCAACGCAACGGCCACGTCCGCGTCGACATCTTCTATCAGAAGTTCAGCAGCCGCCGGCAGACCGCCGTCGATGGCCTCGGCCATCTGCTGTTCCTGCTGCCGGTGTGCCTGTTTCTCGGCTGGAACAGCTGGGATTACGTCAGCAGTTCCTGGGCGACGTACGAGGGCTCCAACGAGTCCGGCGGGCTCAAGTTCGTCTACCTGCAGAAGAGCATCATTCTGCTTCTGGTCGCCAGCCTCGCCCTGCAGGGCATCTCCGATCTGATCAAGGCAGGCTACCGCCTGGCCGGTCGCCTGCCTGAAGCAGAGCAGGAGGTGAAGCATGGGTGAGATCATGGCCATCCTGCTGTTCATCAGCATCTGCTTCGCCCTGATGTCGGGCTACCCGGTCGCCTTCACCCTTGGTGGCATGGCACTGCTGTTCGCCGGCATCGGCGTGGTCACCGGCTCGTTCGACGTGGGTTACCTGCACGCGTTACCGAACCGCATCTTCGGCATCATGAACAACCAGACGATGCTGGCCGTGCCGCTGTTCGTCTTTATGGGCGTGATGCTGGAGAAATCGCGCGTTGCCGAAGACCTGCTGGAATCGATGTCGCGACTGTTCGGCACCCTGCGTGGCGGCCTGGCGATTTCGGTCTGCGTGGTGGGCGCGCTGCTCGCGGCCAGCACCGGCATCGTCGGTGCCACCGTGGTCACCATGGGCCTGCTGGCGCTGCCGACCATGCTGCGTCGCGGCTATGACCCGGCCATCGCCACCGGCACCCTGGCCGCCACCGGCACCCTCGGCCAGATCATCCCACCATCGATCATCCTGGTTCTGCTGGGTGACGTGATGTCCAGCGCCTTCCAGCAGGCGCAGCTGAAGATGGGCATCTTCTCGCCGAAGACCGTCTCGGTCGGCGACCTGTTCGTTGGTGCGCTGATCCCTGGCCTGGTGCTGGTGGGCCTGTACATCCTCTACCTCGTCGCGGTGGCGATCTTCCAGCCGAAGAAGCTGCCAGCGCTGCCGCAGGAAGAGCTGGGGCCGATCGAGTGGGGCAAGCTGATCGGTGCGTTGCTGCCACCGCTGGCGCTGATCACCGCAGTGCTCGGCTCGATTCTCGCCGGCTACGCCACGCCGACCGAGGCCGCCGCCATCGGCGCGCTGGGCGCGACGCTGCTGTCGATCGCCAAGGGCCAGCTGAATTTCGCCCAGCTCAAGCAGGTCGCCTTCGGCACCACCGAGATCACCTCGATGGTGTTCCTCATCCTCATCGGCGCCTCGCTGTTCTCCCTGGTCTTCCGTGGCTTCGGCGGTGAAGCGCTGATCGAGGATGCCCTGCACTCGCTGCCCGGCGGCGTGCTCGGCGCCTTCCTGGTGGTGATGCTGGTCATCTTCCTGCTGGGCTTCATCCTCGACTTCATCGAGATCATCTTCGTGGTGGTGCCCATCGTCGGCCCGATCCTGCTCGCCATGGGCTTGGACCCGGTCTGGCTCGGTGTGATGTTCGCCATCAATCTGCAGACCTCGTTCCTCACCCCACCCTTCGGCTTCTCGCTGTTCTACCTGCGCGGCGTCACGCCACGCAGCGTGCCCACCAGCGTGATGTACAAGGGTGTGCTGCCTTTCATCATGATCCAGATCGGCATGCTGGTGGTGGCGTACATGTGGCCGGGCCTGGTGACCTGGCTGCCGGAACAGGTCTACGGCAAGTAGCCCGACACAACGCCCGTCCTCGACGGGCGTTGTGCTTTATGGCAGGCGCTCCCGCTACAATCGGCGCCTGTTCATATACCCGCCGCCGATGTCCGCCGCCCCCAACCTGCTCGAGCGCTTCCAGGCACTGGACCGCTTCCTCACTGCGCACCAGTCGCTCTGGCGGCCGCGGCCGTTCGTCTGCCAAACGCTGCCATGGGAAGCCGAGCACCCCGAACTGGCCGCCTGGCTGCGAAGCCGCTCGCTGGCCGATGCCGAGGCCGCGCACAACCAGCCGACGACGCTCGGCGCACCCGCACCTTTTCCTGAGCTGGCTCACCTCGCCGACCGACTGAGCCATCTCGACGCGTTGCCCGCCGGCGAATCGCCAGCCATGGACCATCGCTACGCGGTGGACGTGCCAGGCCGCAAGGCGCTGCAGATTCAGGCCTTCGGCGCCCGCCTACGGTTCGCCGAGGCGCCGACGCACTGGCTGGACTGGTGTGCCGGCAAGGGCCATCTCGGGCGCTATCTCGCCCGCGATGGCGCCGCACTGACCTGCCTGGAATGGGATGAAACACTGGTACGGACAGGCGCGCATATGAGCGAGCGGCTCGGCATCCCGGCCCGACACCGCTGCCAGGACGTGCTCGCAGCCGATGCCGGCGACCAGCTACAGGCCACGCACACCCCCGTCGCACTGCACGCCTGCGGTGATCTGCATGTACGCCTCCTGCGCCTGAGCATTGCCAAGGGCTGTCGCCAGCTCGCCATCTCCCCCTGCTGCTACAACCGCACCCGGGACGAAATCTACGTGCCACTCTCCGAAGCCGGCCGGGCCACGGCGCTGCAACTCAGCCGCGACGACCTCGGCCTGCCGCTGAGCGAAACCGTCACCGCTGGCGCGCGAGAACGGCGCAACCGTGACCATTCGATGGCCTGGCGGCTGGGTTTCGATCTGCTGCAGCGACGCTTGCGCCAGCAGGACGACTACCTGCCGACGCCCTCGCTGCCCAGCGCCTGGCTGAAGAAGGACTTCGCCGACTACTGCCGCGACCTGGCCGCCCTCAAGCAACTGCCCGCCCCGGGCGAGCAGGACTGGGCCGCACTGGAGCGGGCCGGCTGGCAACGCCTCGCCGAAGTGCGCAACCTCGAACTGGTGCGCGGCCTGTTCCGCCGCCCGCTGGAACTCTGGCTACTGCTCGACCGCGCCCTGCTGCTGGCGGAGCACGGCTACCGCGTGCGCCTCGGCACCTTCTGCCCCAGCGAACTGACGCCGCGCAACATCCTCCTGCTGGCCGAGCGCTACCGATAACGCGCAAATGTGAAGCGGCCTGAATAAGCCGGCGCAAGTGACCGTCAGCTAACGGTTTACTCGCCGCCCGCAATGGATATAATGGCGACCCTCACTTGCCGGTATAGCTCAGCTGGTAGAGCAACTGACTTGTAATCAGTAGGTCCCGGGTTCGATTCCTGGTGCCGGCACCATATAAATCAAAGGCTTGCAGCGATGCAGGCCTTTGTTTTTTGTGGCTTGCGTAATATTCGACGTAATAAAACGGCAGGGCATGGCCCTACCGGTCTACGCCCCACTCCCTGGCAGCAGCCTCAAAGCCGACCCACTTCCCTCGCTTATCCAGCCCCCGATCTGCCACCAGGCGCGCGGCGATCGCTTCCACATCTACCTCCCCCTTCGCCATGGCGAGCAGTAGTTCGGTAGGCAGCGGCTGGAGGTGCTCAAGCAGGTTCATGCGGGTGTTCCTTCGTGGTTTTGTTGGGGCCAGTAACGCTCTGGCGCCGACACATAGCAAGCGCCTCAGAGTCCATCGAACAGCCCCCCAAGCTCGGCAGGCGTCCAGTTCATGATCACCAGCTCGCCCGTTGCATCGGCCATGCCCTGCCGCTGGTTGGTCACGCTGTAGCGGATATCGATTCGCTCCATGTGGAAGCCAGCAAACGCCTCGCGGATATCGGGGTGGTCGTTGATGCTGACCATCACCTTGCCCTTGCAGCGCCGCATGAAATCGGCCATCGCCAGGTACTGCTCAAAGGGGAAGTCGACGCCATAGCCCTCGGTCTGCCAGTAGGGCGGGTCCATGTAGAGGAAGGTGTGCGGCCGGTCGTAGCGCTCAGCGCACTCCAGCCAGGGCAGATTCTCGACATACACCCCAGCCAGCCGCTGCCACGCCGCTGAAAGGTTCTCCTCGATGCGCATGATGTTGGGGGCCGGCCCGGTGGTGGCCGTGCCGAAGTTCTGCCCCGACACCTTGCCGCCGAAGGCATGGTGCTGCAGGTAGAAGAAGCGCGCAGCGCGCTGGATATCGGTGAGGGTCTCCGGTCGAGTGATCTTCTGCCACTCGAACAACTGCCGGCTGGAAAGCGCCCACTTGAACTGGCGCACGAACTCCTCAACGTGGTTCTGCACCACGCGATAGAGCGACACCAGGTCGCCGTTTATATCGTTCAGCACCTCGACGGGCGCTGGCTGGGGGCGAAGGAAGAAGAGCGCGGCGCCGCCGGCGAAGACCTCGACGTAGCACTCATGAGGCGGGAACAGGGGAATGAGACGGTCGGCCAGACGGCGCTTGCCGCCCATCCAGGGGATGATGGGTTGGGTCATGTGCAAACCTTTTACTGTATGAATGAACAGTGCTAGGCTCTCGCCCGCTTCGTGCACGAGGCGGGAGCCGTGGCTGGGCTTGCAGGCGTGATCTGCGGGCTCGGTAGCCGGCCTGGTGTTGGCGCACCGGGCCGGCTGCTCCTTTCAATGGCGCGCGGAGACTTTCCGCGCGTAGTCCTGACAGGCTTTCAGGGCGATCAATCCTTGGTCGCCGTCGTCGGTGATGCCGACAATTCGTTGAGCATGCGCTGGGTCAAGTTCGGCTCGCGCGGCGCCATGAACCACGCCTCCGGCTCCGGTACCGGCTGGCACTCCGCAGAGTGCAGCTCCAGCTGCTGAGTCGATGAGGACTGACAGCCGGAGTTCAGTAGTAGCGAGACGATCGCGCAGGCGATCAGCAGCGGTCTTTGCATCGACAGATTCCTTGTGGTGAGTGGCTGAGGATTGGCGCAGCTGCTGCTCAAGCTGCAGGCGCTTGTCCTGCTCGCTGCGCAGCTGGGCCGATGAGGCCCGGGCAATCTCGCCCAGAGTGTTGGCATGCAGCAGGTCGCGCTCTGCGATCTGCCCTTCCAGCGTCCGCCCCTGCTCTGCCAGTTGCTCGCCAAGCCGCCAGCCATTGACCAGCCAGCCAGCGCCGAACAGGGCGGCCGCGAGCAGCCCAACGGCGAGCAGGCGGAACTGGGGCGGTATCAGGCTGCTCATTTGCATCCCAGCACCTCCCGCGCCTTGCCCCACAACTGGCGGCGCTCGGCGATGCCGTTGGTGCCACCGTTGATGCGCCTGGTGATATCGAGGAAGCGATCGCCATCGGCAAGGACATTGAGCCCCTTGCTGAACCAGAACCAGGCTGCCGACTTCGCCGCCCACTCCGGCTGCTCCAGCAGCTCGGGCTCCCGCAGCAGGCGGTCATCACCGAACAGCCCGATGCTGCACATCAGGTAGTTGTGCCGGCCAGTGATCTGGATGAGGCCCCGCCCACGGTAGAACTGGCCGTCACCATCAGCCTCGGGCGTATTGCCCAAGCGCTCTGCCAGTGGGCCGGTGTCGTACTTCGCCAGGTAGGCGCCGCCCCCCAGCTCGCGCACGTACTGCAGGTGCCCGGACTCATGGCCGACCTGCGCCAGGAAGGCAGCCACGCGGCGTGGCGTGTTGATCTGGAACTCCGCCATGGCCTGGTTGATGGCGGAAATAAAAACGCCCGCTTTGGCGCGGGCGTTCGGGAGAATCTGCAGCAGCTGCTGCTCAGTAATTCGCATGGACCCTCCGGGCATGAAAAAGCCCGCACACGGCGGGCTTGAGAAGTAGGTCACACACCCCGATATTGATGGGGCAACGTCACATCACAACAGGGAGCTCCACAATGGAAATCGTTCAGGACATCAACCAACTGCCATATCAGGTCGCCCGCTTCAAAGCCGCATGGAAGTCAATCGGAGAACAACTCGATTACTTCGTTGAGCATTGGCCGGCGATTTGCGAGAAGCACTTTGCCCAAGCAGTATCCATTGAGAAAGCAAAGACCTCGATTTGGCAGATGGACGGGAAAGCCCTTGGCAAGCCGTTCAGCGTTCAAGCCACCCCGCTCGTGATGGGTGACGAAGAATCCCAAAAGCTCTACGCCGAGCTGGTTATCAGCACACCAAACACCAAGAACGGTGAGTCGGTAGAGCTGGGCCGCCTGCTGATAGACAGGGAGTCTGAGGTGTTCAGCGCGAGCGGCGATAAGCTGCTGGGTAATCACGACGATTACGCAAGCTACAAGCTGTTCAGCAGCATCATTAACGCCGTCCTGCGCTCTTCCGCAGCCTAATCAATCGCCTTGATCGGGTTCACCTCGAAGGTGAACCCCTTCCACTGGCGCGACATATCCCCGCTATAATCCTCGGCGAAGTCGCTCGGCTCCGGCTTGAAGCCGAACTGCACCACCAGAGCACGTGTCGCAGACCACTGCCAGACCCAGTAGAAGCCGTAATAGCGGCGCCCGGTGCGCCGGTGAGTGGCCAGCAGGAAGCGCCAGCCGCCTGCGCCTGGGTCATCCTCCACCTCAGCCTTGCCCCAGTAGCGGTAGTCGCACTCAGTCACCGGGCAGCCGAACAGCGGCGAGAAGCGCGGGTTGTTCGCCGGGTTGCGGATCGCCAGCCACCAGAACATCGAGAACCAGTGAAAGGCGCCCAGGCCAAACGGGCTATTCAGGTGCCACCAGCCACGCCGGTCACCAACGGCGCCGTCGCGGTCATTGCTCCAGAGCCACGCCCAGTCCGGCAGGGTGACCAGCAGCCATTCACCAGCAGCCTGACTGAAGGGCTGCGGCGGGCCTTGCACACGGCGGAATGGCAGAGCGATCGGCACCACCAGCAGCCCGGCGAGTATCAGCAGAACGCGCAGTGGCAGCAGGCAGGCCCATTGCAGGGCCGCCCGGAATACATGGGTCAGCATCGTGGGATTTCCTCGGGATCAGAAACGACAAAACCCCGCACGGGGCGGGGCTTTTCAGGGGGGGGGGGGCGGGCGATAGGTTATGCCGCCGGCGGCGACTCTAGGGAGGCCAGCTCCGCGCGCAGGGCGGTAGCCTGGCTATCCAGATCGGTCAGGCGGGCTCGGTCGGCATCGGTCGCACTACCAACCAGAATGGCGCGCAACGGGCGAGCGCTGGCAGCGTCTACGGCGGACAACTTAGCCAGCAGCTCGGCACGGCGGCGTGCGGTGAGCTCGGCTGCCGACGGCGGCGCGGGGTCTTGCAGGCAAGGCCGGCCGCCCTTGTCCACTCCAATAACCTTACCCGCGGCCTGGCCATTGATAAGCGCGGCATGTTCCTCGGGCGTGATTTCCACCACGTCCAGAGGCATGTTGGCACCGTGGATTTCGGCAGCGTAGAAGCCACCATTAGATGCGGAAAAGAACATGGGATTCTCCTTAGTAGCCGATGGCGATCCATTTCGCAGCGATAGTTTGAGACGTGCCGGTTGCCAAGTTCCGTCTCTCAAGGCTAAATCCCGAAGGTGCTGGGTCTGTCGTGCCGATTCCAGCACTCGCCTGTACACTTGTCAGTTGCGCCGTAACCGAGGCGTTCAGACAAGCATTAGGGAACGCAATAGGGAAGGTTACCGCAGTCGATATGCCGCTAGATGCAGCAACTGATGCCCCAGCGACAGAACCCCACTGAATAATCAGACCGCTCGGCAGCTTCTGCCAGCCACTGGCGCTCAGCAGGCTCTGATTTATCACCTCTAACGCAGAAACCCGACCAGAAAGCCCGGCGGGGGTATAGCTAATAACTTCAACCGTGTTCGCAGACGTAGCCCGCAGAATGCAGGTATCACCTGCTGCCGTGACAATATTGGCGCCGGCCTGCGTCACCAGGCTCGCACTATTGGTCAAGGTCAGCACACCGGCAAAGCGCACGAAGTAGCAGCGGCCTGCAGCCACGGTGAACCCACTGATGGTCGTAGTGCCCATGATGTTGATGTGCCGGGTGTTCGGCGCCGCCGTTGTCAGGTTGACCGTGGCCGCCGACGCCACGTCGATTCTTGCAGTGTTCAGGGTGTCGATTGTGTTATCGACAATCATCTTCCCGATTGCAGCTGCTAGCTGGCCATTGTTCGCAGGATCCAAAGCAAACCCAGCTGCCTCAATGACATTTGCCACCTCCTCCTGCAACGCATTGAACCACTCAGCCTGCAGCCGGGTGGCGAGGATGGCGTTGGCTGGATCGCCATTGCGGAAACCATGTTTGCCGGGGCCGAACAGGTCCTGCGCAGCGGTGAGTGTACTGATTCGACGCATCAGGCATCTCCATAAGCAAAGTGAAGGATGGTGTGGGCCGGGGCCTGCTTGCTGACCACGCACTCCACCGTGGTGTCGCCCCAGGTGGAGAGCGCCTCGTCGCAGTCCGACTCGGCTTCCATGTCGCGGCGGCGCTCGCCGCCGGGCAGGTTGAGGATCCAGACAGAGCTCCACGGGTCCGGGTCGAGGCCGGCATCGCAGGCGCTCTCGCAGGTCATCGGGCGGAACTCGGTGATGGTCGCGCCTGGGTAGCCCAGGCCCTCAGCCACGCCGATGTAGTAGCTGCGGCTCATGCCGCCTTGGGCCAGGAACTTGGCCACCACGGCCGCCCTCCGCTCCGCGAGGGTGGCGCCGGGCAGCGTGCATTCATCCGGCAGGCCCAGCACTGCCTCCCAGCGGGCCAGCAGCTCATAGGTGGTGCGCGGATCGCTCTCGCGCAGCAGCTCATCCGCCCGACCATGCACGCCGGCCAGACCTACGCCACCAGCGCCCAGCAACTGCTCGTGGAAAGGGTCGAGGTCTGCCTCCCAGGCAGGGCCGGGCGGCAGCAGGGCCTGCAGCTGCCGGCCATAGTCATCTGCGCTTATAGCCATGTGATCACTCCCATGACGGGGAAGTGGCCAACCGCGAGCACCAGATCCGCCGGCGGCACCGCCAGCACGTGGTTGGTTTCACCCGCCGCCAGGCTAATGGCCTCTGTCATGCGGCTGCGCAGCAGCGTGCCGCCTGGCTCGCCCTCACGGCGCAACAGATCGGCCAGCTGGCTCTGCACCTGCGCCCGCACTTCCGGGGTATCCGGCGTCAGGTCGATGCTGAAGGCGATCGGCTCAGCCACCGGCGCCAACACGAACACGGCGGTGGTCACCGGGCAGCGCGCTTCGATGTAGGCCAGAACAGCCGCGATCACTTGCGGGGTCGGGATCGGGCTGGCCAGGCGATCGCAGACAATACGCACCACCACCGTGTTGGGGCCCTGCTCCTGCGGATAAACCCAGGCGCGCGTGACCGACGGGTGGGCGGCCAGCGCCCAAGACTCGTAGTCCGCCCGACTGCCGCCCTGCGGCGGCTGGCTGAGGCGGCGCAGCACCTTGGCCCGCAGTCCCTCGATATCTTCCTGCTCGGCACCGCCGGCAACGCCGCCCACCGGCACGGCCGTCTGCGACTGCACACCGGCAATCGGTGAGATCAGAGTCAGCAGCTCACCCTCGGCCAGGTTGCCGGCACTGCCGGTTTGCTCGCAGACGATCTCGACAAGCTTGGGGCTGACATCGATCACCACGCTGGCGACCGGCTTGTAGAGCAGCCCGGCTTGGCTCTGCCAGCGAGCCGAGAGCGGGATGCTTGCCCCGACACTACCCACCACCGGAACACTTCCGCTCGCGGCCTCGGCTGGCGCGTACCACTCGCCGAGCATGTTGGCCCAGCGTTCGACGCTTTCCTGATCGCCCAGGTCGGGCAGGTACTGCCGGGCCTGCCAGTCCAGATAGCCATAGAGCCCGTTGATGCCCTCGCCCAGCACCCGGGCATACACCTCGGCATCCGACCGGCGTAGCTCATCGGCCTCGCCGAGGCGGGTGAGCAGGTCGGTGCGCAGGCGGTTGATCAGTGCCGGCAGCGCCGGCCGGGAGAATTGCGACTCAGCCACGGATGGCACCCCAGATGTCAGCGAAGCGAATGTCCAGACGCGCCCCGCTGGGCTCGTCCACCAGAATGCGCATATCCAGCCGATCGACGCCGTTGCGCGTGGCTTCCACCTGAATGCGCTCGGCCACCTTGTCCACCACCATCCACTCCAGGGCCTCCTTGGCCAGGTCGCGTGCCTTGGCTACCGTGCTGGCGGTCAGGGTCTCGCGGGCCAGCAGCCACAGCCGCGAACCCCAGCGGTCACCCGTCACTGGCGAGTAGGTGTCCCCCCAAAAGCCCATGCGCGGGCTCTCGGGAGTTGGCAACTCATCGCCCTCTCGAGCTCTGGCCCAGGTGAACAGACTGCTGATAACCGCACGGGCCAGCCGGCTCTCGCGCTCGCCTGTCGCCACGCGACCGGCGCCATCGAGGATCAGCGGAAAATCGAAACTCACAGCACACCCCCAGTCTCACCACCGCTATCGCCAGGGTGGCGATGGCTCTCGTCGATGCGCTTGCCATTGGCCCAGACCTGCCCGGTAAACACGGTCTTACCGATCACATCCACATCGGCCTGCAGAATGACCTTGGCCGTCATCACCTTGACCTCGGCGGCAGCCAGCACTTCCACCTTGCCGCCGTTGCGCAGCACCACCCGGGTGCCTTCATGGTTGAACAAAGCCACCTCGCCGGGCTGCAGATCGACCGGCCGATACCGGCGGTCGGTCTGCACCAGGGCCACGCCATGCGTGCGGCGCCCACCGAGGAATGCGATCAGCCCTTCCGCTCCCGGCAAGGCAACACCAGTGAGACCGTAGGGCTCGAAAAGCTCCACCCCTTCCTTGGCTTCACCCTCCAGCAGCGCCACCTGCAGGCTCTGCAACTTGCCCTGCCGGGGCACCGCCGTGAGCACCGCGCGGGCCAGCAAGTTGCCCAGCCCGCGCGCCACACCTGCCAGCGCTTTTCTCATCACTTGAACTCCACCAGGGTTTCACCTTCGCCCACCGAGAAGCCTTTGCTGCCGGCCTTTTTCTTGCCCTGCGCCTTGGGCACCTCGGGCAGCAGCTCGAAGGCCGCCACCGGTGCCACCGTCAGCGTGGCCGTGGTGCCCGTCTCGCCCTGCAGGTACTCCACCTCGGCGATGAGCATCTCCATGTCGAAGCCGATGATCGGGTCACGCACCTGCACCCGCATGTTGGGCAGCCAGAGTTGGCCGCTACGCTGCCGCCAGCCCTGTACCACATAGGTGGTCTGGTAGCTCTTGCCTGCACGGCACGCGGCCTCCCAGCGCACGCGATCGCGGTAGGCGGCCAAGTCGCCCTGGCCGTCGGCGCGCAGGTCGAGGATGCGGCGCCGCCGGATGCCGGGATCGCCGACCGTGGCCACCTGGCCCGCCACCGCAACGCCGAAGTCATCGTCATTACCGGCGCGCTGCCCACGGCAGCGGTACTCGGAATAACGCTCCTTGAAGTCCAGCCCGGCCGAGGCCGAGAGCACATTCACCCCAACCTCCAGCGCCGTGTCCGCCTTGAGCAGGCCGGCCCGGGTCAGCACCTGGTTGCCGTCGGCATCGTCCGTGGCCAGCAGCGCCTTCTGCGTGAGCAGGCGATCGATGCTCTCGAACACCGACTCACCGGGATCTATCTGGTGCTCGAGCACCGTGCCGGTGGCCACGGACGCCAGCACCTTGATGTTGTAGGGCTCGGCCAACGCCCGGGCGATCAGCTCGACGCTGACACCGCGCCACTGCCCGGGCGAATGCACCGCGGAACAGTCGATCAGGTCAGCCGTCTTGCTACGGCCATTGACCCCCACCGTTACCTGCTGGCCGTCGTAGCTGATCGGCGTGGCATCGATGTAGCCAGTCAGCACCTTATCGTTGCCGAGCCAGACCTCGCAGAGGTCACCCGGCGCCACGCGCCGGGCCACACTACTGCCGGGCCAGCGGTCGGTCACTTCCAGCGAAAAGTCCCGCGCCTGCCGTTCGATGCCGGCCGTCACGCGCACCTCTTTCCAGCCCTCGTGGCCGGCGCCATTGACCCGCAACTGCACTCGCTCTTTGGTCATGCCGAGAGCACCTTCAAAGGATCGGGTGGAACAAAGGACGGATGCCGCAGGCCATTGCGGGCGACCAGCTCATCGCTGCGACTAGCATCGCCGTACAGGTCATACGCCAGCACGGCGGCCGGCAGCGTGGCGCGCGGCGTATAGGTACGCAGCCGGGAAGCGGTGGCCGACTCGGCCAACACATAGCGGCTGACGCCAGAGCGCAGATCCGCCAGCGCCTCGAAGCTGGCCTGCGGAAGCCCCTGCCGCTCGACCTCGCGGTCGATCACGGCCGTCAGCTGCCCGCGCCAGGCCTCCAGGTCATCGAATACCGGCGACTCGACCGCGACGATCTGCTGCGCTGCCTGAACGATGCTCGCCGAGGTCACCAGATCGAGCAGGGCCTGGCTGTTGGCTACTGACTGCTGCCGGCCAACACCCGCAGCAACGCTGGGCGTGACTGGGCGCGGCGTGGTGCTGTACAGCCGGGCCGCCTGCAGACCGGAAAGCCCGGTACCGCCCTGGAACATGCCCAGCAGGGCAGAAGCAAGACCACCCGCATTGCCCAGTAGATCGCTCCACTGGGCCGTTTCCACTCGGCGGTAGATGGTTTGCGCGGAGCTGACGATGCGGCCGATATCGGTGACCGCTTCGGTACTGACCCACTCGGGCAAGCCATCCACCTGGAACACATCCGTGAAGCGCGCCGTGGATACCTGCTGCAGGCGATCCGCGAGGGACAGCACCTGCAGCGATGGCACCTCCTGCGCGCTGGGGTACTGATTCTCGCCGGCCTCGGTGAAGCTGAGGCTGATCTGGCAGAGCCCGCCATCCTCCATGGAGTGGCGCACCCGACACGCCGGGTTGGCGACTACCTGCAGGCGCCCGTAGAAGGGGTGCACCAGCTCGCCCGGGCCTTCTGCGCGCAACGCCTTGAGCAGCTCGTCGAGCCGTGCCAGGTAATCCTTACCGACCAGCCTGGCCTCGATATCGATGGACTCGGTACTGCGCCCCATGTCCTCGACATAGCCCTGGTCGCGCTTGGGGTACTCGTGCAGCTGGTTGCGCCGACCGATGCCGGAGACATCGTCCGCCAGGTATTCAAACGCCACGCCCCGGAACGAGGCAGGCTGCAGTCTGTCGCGCCAGGTCATGGTTTCTCCAGGCAATAAAAAACCCCGCGCTAGCGGGGTTTTAGGAAAAAACACAATCGAGAGACCAAACATCCCCAAAGATATTTATCCGTGAGCAAGCTTGATCTATGACCGATACTTGAATTTCAAAGCAGAGATTATAGCTGTTTCTTCTCAAGCAAGAACCAACTTATATCATCCTGAGGGAAACAGTTATCTCGATGATACAAAAACCCATAATCAACCAAGCGCAGGCCATATTTATCAATCAAGTCGCCTGCAAAGTCGCGCTTAAACAGCCTATCATGATTCCCCCTATACTCAACCACAACAGGAGTCGGATTATAGTACTCGCAAACTAAAATATAACGC
Source organism: Stutzerimonas sp. KH-1 (assembly GCF_054483855.1). NCBI lineage: Bacteria > Pseudomonadati > Pseudomonadota > Gammaproteobacteria > Pseudomonadales > Pseudomonadaceae > Stutzerimonas > Stutzerimonas sp. KH-1. The sequence continues at coordinate 3,243,382 of NZ_CM137011.1, forward strand.
TTAGACAAGTTATAAAGATTGCTATAAACCTTATCCAACTCATCTGGGTTGATGTGTATCAAAACACCTTTTGTAAAGCTAAGATCATATTGCTCATCACTCGAAAGAGGGTCCAATATCGTCCCCTCGACAATCTTAGCCACATCTAAATCTCTAGCTTTTTGCGCTGCCTCTTTATTAATTTCGTACCCACAAAGCTCGAGCCCATTATTAATCCTATTAAGAGCTTGCAAATTAAGCCCTGCATTGCAACCCAATTCAACAAGAGAACCAACGCCAGGAGCAGAACTTAAAATCCGGCTAAACGCCGCAACATTCGAAGAAACTCTATCTTCACCAGCATTCCTAGCTACATATTCATTACCAAACTCGCCTGCCCAAAATTCTTCCTGCTGCGTTTTATATGCCACGATAAATCCCTATTGCGCTTCAGTGAGGAAATAATCTTAGACAAATACAATCCACAAGGCTAGATCAAAGCAGAAACAACCTACGGCAACCCAAGTGAGCGATACCCAACATCGGCCTCCATGGTGACCCCGGGCTGACTGGTCGGCATGGGTTTCACCAGGGTGCCTGGTGGCGTGTTCTCGAACTTCACCACCATCTGACCGCTCAGGTTCTGCTTGTTGGCGCCTGCCAGGGCCCCCTTCGGCGCCACCGTGGCCGGCGCGGCTTCGCCCTGGCCACCTTCGATCCCAAGCCCCTCGATCATCCAGTCAGGCATCAACTCGGTCACTTTCTTGATCTGGTCACCGATGATCTTGCCCAGGTCGATGCCGAACAGGTACTTCACCAACCCATCGAAGGCTTCCATGATCAAGGTGACCGGATTGAACTCCTGCCAGAGACGGAACATGCCCTGCAGGAAGCCCTCATCAAAGGCCGCCAGCACCGCATCGAACTTGTCGGTGAAGTACTTCACGATGCCATCCCAGTTGGCATAGATCAGCGCCGCACCGGCGGCGATGGCAGCGATCCCCCAGCCAACCGGCCCCATGGCCACCGCCAGAGAGAGAAACCCCGAGGCCAGGCTGGCCAGCGAAGCCAGCACGTTGATGCTGAACACGGCGGCAACAGCGATCGCTACCCCCTTGAGCCCGCCCAAAGCCTCGACCACCGACCCAATACCACCCGCGAACGCCTTGACGTCGCCCCAGACGGCCTTCCAATCGACGGCCATGACCCAGCTTTTCAGCTCGCGGAATGCACTCACCAGCTCATCAGATACAACCTGCGCAAAAGCCTGCAGCGAGCCGTCTGCCTCCATGGCTGCCAGGGTATCGAGCACACCCTTCAACTCACCCTTGAGCTCGTCGAAGATGCCGGCATCGCCGATCATCTTGAACACACGGGTGAAGGTGTCCTGCAGGTTCGACCACATGCCGTCCCAGGTGCCGGACAGCTTGTCCATCGCGCCGCCATAGCGGCCGTTCCAGATGCCTTCGATCGTCGCCTGAATCTGCTCCCGCGAATTTTTCTTCGCGGTGGCCACCATGGCCTTGCCGTTCTCCTGCCAGCGGTAGACGATCTTGTCCCCCGCTGTCTCAGCCGTGATCCCGAACTCCTTGAGGCGCTCGTTCTCGCCGGTCATGGCATCGGCCAGCGCTTCTACAGCCTGCTCAAGCGGCTTACCCATTGCAGCCGCCGCATCGCCAGCAGACTTCAGCGCACCAGCCTGAGGGTCGATACCATAGGCCTTGAGCTTCACGAAGGCATCGGTGACGCCGTTCAGCTCATAAGGCGTCTTGGCCGCAAAACCAGCCACCCAGTCCATGGATGATTTGGCCTTCGCCGAGCTGCCCTCCAGGGTCTCCAGCACCGTCTGGAATTTCTCGAATTCCGCCGAGGTGCTGATCAGCTTGGTGCCCAGGTCTCCGACACCGCCGATACCCGCCGCGCCGAAGATCACGCCAAAGCTGAGCGCAATACCTCCCAGCGCCGACTGCAAACCCTGGCCGGCATTACTGATGTCGCCAAGCGCTCGCTTGAACGGCCGCAGCTGCCGCTCCAGCTTCTTCAATGGCGCCGTCACCCGGTCGATGACCGAGAGCACCGCCGTGTAGGACGCCTTAGCCACCGGCTGCCTCCTTGACTTCCTGTTCGATGCGAAGCGCCTGCCGCTCCCACAGCAGGCGCTGGGAGTGCGGCAGCCGCAGAACTACCTGAGGGGACACGCCAAAGAAGCGCGCGAGGTCGAAGCAGACCTCGATTATTCGCTCTCCTCCTCCCCCGTCTCCCCAGGCATCAAAAAAGGGAGCAGCTTGAGGAAGGCCGCCTTGCGATCACCGGGCGCCATGGCCAGGGCCGCACTGCGCGGCACCTTGCCCAGCTTGACGATGTAGCTGATGGTCACGGCCGGCAGCTCTTTGATACCGCGATCAGCGGTGAGCATGAACGGCTCGCCCAACTCAACCACCAGTTGCCCGGTAGGCTCGGCCAGCTGCAGCACCTCGATGGTGCGGCCGTGGGCCTCGACAGGCTTCTGCAGCACAACGCTCAGGTCATTCAGATCCATTTGCCGTCCTTCCCTTCAAACTTGAGATTCATCTTGCCCTCGGCAGCATCCAGCTCCTTGGCACCCGCGACCCAGGCCTGTGAGAGCACGCCGGTCATGCCATTGGCCAGCTCGGCGGTGATGACCATGTCATCGGCCTCGCTGAGCTTGGTCATGGGGAAGCCCTTGGGCACGAACACTTCGATGTCGATGAAGGGAACCCGCGGCGTTTCCTTGTAGCCGGCCACGCCGGAGAGGCCGGAAAGCCCCTCCTTCTCGCTGAGGTCCAAGGAGCAGGTGAGCTTGCCAGCCAGCTCCAGCTGGTCGCCGTCGACACTGATGAAGCAGGTGCCTGCGATTCGGTTTTTCATTGGGGGCTCCCGTTATCAGTAGTTGAGGCGGAACTGGTTGAGCACCGCGAAGATGCGCAGTTGGTTCACCAGGTCCGGCGGATACAGCACGTTGACGCGGTCCGGGTTGGTCTCGTCGATCTCGACGACCAGGTTGGCCGCGAACAGATCGGAACGCTCGGTGATGCCGAGCTTCTCCAGCGCCACGTAGTCAGCCACCAGTTGCGCCTTGATCATGCTCGGCGTGGCCACGCCCTCCGGCACTCGCTGGCCGTCCGAGCGCAGGGCATGCCGCCCGAAGCGGCTGGTCACGCCTGTGCGCAGGTAGCGCATCACGTAGGCCAGCTGGTGGATGTTCTCGCTGTTGAGGTAGCTGGTGTCGGGGCTGCCCCAGGCGTTCTTCTGGTACGTGGTGATGGAGCGCTCGATGCGCACCACGCCATCCTTGCCGTGGTAGTGGGTGGCGATACCACTGGAGAGCAGGGTCTGCTTCTCGGTGATGGTGTGCCGCTTGTTGGTCGGCGGCGACAGGACATTGAGGATTTCGCCGGTCTGGGTCGGGCGCGCCACATGCGCCGACAGCAGCGCCGCCTCGCGGGCGACACGGGCAGCGATGTACTCGAAGTCGCAGGCGCCGATGCTCGGCTCCAGGCCGAAGACCGTTGCGTGCTGGTCGTTGCGCGTCACCCCGAAGGCCTGCAGGCCGCCGAGGCTGTCGCGCTTGGCGCTGTAGACGTGGCCGTAGATCTGCCGCGCCCAGCTCCAGCGACCGGCGATATCGTTCATCTCGGCCTTGAGCGCATCCAGGCTGGCGGAATCCGCGAAGGGCGTGCCGATGAAGTCGTACTCATTGTCGCCCAGGTTGGCGATCACCCCGGTCAGATCAGGCGCGCCAGCCCCGGCAGTCGCCGCAACTACAGCGCCGGCTGTGATACCAGCCGGCAGCTGCTCGCCGCCGATCACGCCGCGACGGTTGAGGCTGATGGCAATGCCATTGCCGGCCTCGCCCTTGAACTTGGCGGTGATGGTCAGCACGCCAGCTGCTGCCGCGGCAGTGACCGGCAGACGGGTGTTGGCAGTGATTGCCGCCGCCAGGGCCGTGGCCACCTGTGCGGCGGTATCGCCGGAGGCGATCGCCACAGGCAGACGGGTGAGGCCGATATAGATCGCCGCGACCTTGGCCTCGGCCGCCACGCCGGTGAAGGTGATGGTCTGCACCGCAGCCACACCTGCAGCCGGCTCCGCCAGCGGCGCACACCACAGCTCGGTGAACAGGTTGCCTGCGCGGAACTGCTCGACCATGGCCGCCAGCATCGAGTCCTGGCCGAACATGGCGCGGGCCTGGTCGGCGCTCGAACAGAGCACCGGCACGTTCGCCTCAGCCGGGCCAGCGGACTTGAGACCGAGCAGCAGGGCACGCATGTCCGGGTTGAAGCTGTTGGCCTTGCTGTTGTCCAGCTCGACGTAGAAGAACGGGACGCGAAGCCCCGAGGGAATTTGGGAGAAGGTCATGCTGCTCATTTGGCGCTCGTCCTCGGCTTCTGCTGCTTGGGTTTAATTTCGGTCACGTCCCCGTCCTGCAGACGGCGGAACCAGTACTGGCTCGGCTCCACCAGGCACCCGTCTTCGGGCAAAGGCAGGCCGGTGGCCGGGTCGGTCACGACGCGGCCAGGTTGTGGCTTGAGGTGCATGGCTACTCCAGGGGGATATCCGCGCCCGCCTCCGCACGACCATCGGGGCCGGCGGTACGCGGGTTGGGTTGAGCGGGGTCGTAGTTCTGGCCCGGCACGTTGTTCGGGTCGAACATGGGGTCAATCACATCGGCGCGCACATGGATACTGGCCAGCCGAGGTAGGGCCTCCTTCATGCCGGGCTGGGCGGTGTCCTCGACATCGAGCTCAGTCTCGGCCGCGAACTCCAGCTGGTAGTAGAGCCTGGCACCGTCCATTAACAGGCCCTGCCCGCCCTCGTAGATCAGCCCGTCGTACTCCGGTCCGGGCGGCCAAAGCAGCAGCGAGCGCCACAGCTCAGCACGCAGGCTATGCACGGTGGTTACGGCAGCTTGGCCGCGGCGGTCGGCGCTGTTGTCCAGCACCATGACTACTGCCACTCGATCTGTGAGCGCCTGGCGGTAGCGGTTCTGGCTCTCCTGCTCGCCCGCCCGGTCATCCATGGGGATGACGAAGGCAGCCGGCAGGGCGACCTTGGCGTTCTGCGGCAGCGCCGCGAACTCGGCCGCACCGGCAACCCGCTGAGCGAAGCTCGGGCAGGTGGCGCGGATCCGCTCGATCACGTTGTCCAGGTTCATCGTTTCACCTTGATCGAAGTAGCCATGGCCCTGGACAACTGCCGGTTGAATCGCGCCCGGTAGCGCCGCATGGCCATGGTCGTTGCGTTCTTACGCTTGGCCATAGTCGCGGTGCCATACACCAGGAAGGCTGGATAGAACGGACTTTTGAGCCCCTTCTTGGTCGAGGGGCCTATCCAGGCGGCCAAGTCGTTCTGACTGCGCCGAGCCAGCACGCTCTCGGCCAGCTTGCCGGTACGCTTGGCCGGGAGGTCGCCGGGCGAGGAGGCCTGGTAAGCGCTGCCCCCCTGGAGCGGGTACTGTCGACCGCCACCGCCGGCACCCAGCAGCGCCTGAATTTCCTGCGCTACGTCCTCGGAGGTGTCCACCACAATGCGGCGGATTGCGTCGAGGTCGAAACGCCAACCCAAGTAGCCAGTGACGGCAACGCGAACGAAGGGATGTCGAGTCGCGCTCATCGCTGCAGCTCCTCGCAGTCCATAAGCGTCCAGCGACCCCGTTCCTCCCAGTCGCTGACACGGCGTATGCGAAAGCGACGGGCGCCCTTGGTGATCTCGTGATCCGCTGTGATGCCTGGCCGATAGCGGATCACGATCCGATGGGTAATGGCGTCACCAACCTGGCGGCTACCAATCCAAGTTGCGCCACCCACCGGGAACAACCCAGCCCACACCGATGCCGACTGAACATGGGTCTGATCGAGGCCGGTGAAGGCATCGGGTACGTCCTGGCGCAGGGCAATGGCCACCCTGTGCCGGAGCTGGCCGGCGCGGTATCCAGATGCTGCAGCCATGTCAGAACCTCGGCGGGACGGTTATCTCGGCAAGTAGCGAGTCGGTGAAGCCGGAAGGCAGCTCAGCCAGGATGGTGCCGACCACCAGGGTCTCGCGGAACTCAAAGGCGGTGGCCGCATTCATCAGCAGCCACGAACGCACCCCCGGGTAGGCATCCGGGTCGAACCCCGCCTTGTAGCGAACACGAAGCACACCAGCAGGACGGCCTTGCGGGAAATGCAGGAAGCTCTCCCGCTGGCCACGCTGGAGGTACAGAGGGGCGCTCAGCAGCTCAGTACTGCCGTCTGCCAGCACGCGGTGGACTGATACCACCTCGCCAGCCTGGCCGACATCGAGCGCCGCGCCGGATGCTCGCCCCTCAGCCCAGTCCTCTTCATACTCGGCCGCACGAATCGCGGCACCGGTGCGCTGTTCGGCCTGAGCCGTGACTCCCGGGATGATGATCTGCTCGATCAACTCCGGCTGCAGATCATCCGGCTCGACACGGCACTGGCGCGCCACATCAGCCAGGGTGATCACAGGATCACCGATGTACGCGATGCGTCTGGCCATAGTCAGGGCTTCTCGTCGGCGTCTTCGTTCTGCGTATCAGCAGCGCCGTCTGCAGCCTGCTGTGCAGCGGGTTGAGATTGTTGTTGGGCAGCTTGCTGGCGGGTGGCCGCCTTGCCCTTGCCGGCCAGTTCGGCCACACCGGCCTCGACCAGTTGCTCAGCCTTGTCGGCGGGGAAACCAGCCAGCTCAGACGGGCCGTAGCCGTTCCACGGCTTGGTGAATTTCACGATAGTGGGCTTGCTCATTTCATCACCTGCGATCAGGAGTCAGGGAATGCCCCGCCTTGCGGCGGGGCGTTCAATTACATGCCGGCGCCCCAGGTGACGGCGGTACCCACAGCGACAGACTCGACATGGCGCGGACCGAAGTCGTGCTTGCTGATCACGCGGATCAGGGTCTGGTCGCGCTGGAAGGCGCTGATCATGTCGCCGTTGCCGTCCTTGTAGGTGGCCTCGGTGCTGATGGCGATCGCCAGGGCCTCGTCCTCACCGATGTAGCAGTCGGCGAAGTTGACGAAGTAGATCTCGGATTCATTGCCACCGGCACCGAGGTTGGTCGGGATCTGCGTGGTGAGGGCGAACTTGTAGCCCTTGAGCAGGCCGGCATCGATCTCCGGGTAGGCCTTGTTGCCGTTGCCATCGCGCAGCGACTGCAGCCAGCGGATGGTGCGCGGGTGCATGATCCAGCCGCAGGCAGCCAGGTCGACGTTGGCCACTTCCAGGCGAAGCATCAGGCCACCCAGGAAGGTGTCGATATCGGCCAAGGTGACGCCAGCAGGCTGCGGCACGATGTTGCCGGCGGGCGCCCAGTAACGCAGGCCCTTGGGCAGCACGCCAACGCCGGAGCCGCGGATGAAATGCAGGTCCTCAGACAGCGCCATGCTGGTGGCCAGGTCGGAACTGACCTGCTGATCCACACGCGGGCTGACGCCAGCAACCGCCAGCAGATCGTTGGAGATCGGCACGATGGCCGCGGCCTTCTTGGCCGACAGCTTCAGGTCACCGAAGGTCATGCCGGTCAGGGAGATATCCGTCTCGGTACCGATATAGCTGACCGAGGTATTGCCGGTGATGCGCGGGATGGTCAGGTTGCCATTGTTCAGCGGCAGGCTGACGGCACCCATGCGGCGAACCACCGACTTCGGACGCAGCGATTCGATCACGCCGCCGCTGAAGTTGGTCGGTACCAGAACACCACCTGCGCCCGGAGTGACGGTCGACAGTGCCATCTGCACGTCGGAGTTGAAGCCCTGCTCCTTGGCCATCTCGGCGGCCTGGTGCTGGTTGCCGCCAGCTTGAACGATCAGGCGAACCATCTGCGCCATGGCCACCTTCGGGTCGGTGTCCTTGTGCAGCTGACTGACCACGGCGGGCGGACCCGCGATGCCTTGAGCGCCTTCGCTGACCGGTACGGCAGCGGCCGCACTGGCCCGCTCGGCAATTTCCGCACGGCTGATCTTGTCGGTCAGCGCATTGATCTGACTTTCCAGGCTGGTGAATTGGGACAGCTGTTCGGCAGTCAGGCTACCGCCATCGGCCTCGATCTTGGCCAGCGCCTGCAGCTGGTCATTGAGCTTGGCGCGTTCGCTACGCATTTGAAGTACAAGGGACATACGTGCCTCCTGGGCATGAAAAAGCCCGCACATGGCGGGCCTGGTTGACTGCCGCGAACGCGGTCAGAGTCGGGTCTGGATATTGAGCGCGGCGGCGCGTAAGCCGATGCGGCCCTGTTGGCGCATCGCCCGGCTGTTGGCCACTGCTCGGGAAATGTGGTCCACGGCATCCTGCGGGCTCTGCAGACGATCGGCCAAGCCGGCCGCAATGCCTGCCTTTCCACGGTACAGGGCGGCCTCCGTCGCCATTACCTGCTCGGGCGTCAGGCCGCGATACTCGGCCACAGCGCTGACGAACAGCTGGTAGCTCTCCTGCACGATGTCCTGCAGAACCTTCAGCGACTGGTCGCTGATCGGCTCGTGCGGGCTGAGGTCGTTCTTGTGTGCCCCGGCAAAAACCGTGGTGACCTTCACGCCCATGTTCTCTTCCAGCTTGGAGCGATCCATGTGGCTGGCAATGACACCGATGGATCCGACGCCACTGGTCTGGCTCACCACCAGCTCGGAGCAGGCCGAACCGATCAGATAGCCGCCGCTGTAGGCCATGAAGTTGACCAGACCCGTGATGGGCTTTTGCTGAGCCAGCGCGCGGATATCAGCGGCCAGCTCGAAGGCGCCGACGGCTGACCCTCCCGGGCTGTCGATGTCCAGCACGATGTGCTCGACCAGCGGGTCTGCTACTGCCGCTTTCAACTGCTGTCGCAGGCCCTCGTAGCTGGTCATGGTCTCGCAGGGGTTCATGTGGCTACCGCGGCTCACCAGCACCCCGTGCACCGGCAGCACCTCCACGCCGGTCTGCGCGATGGCCGCCCGGCGCTGCTCCTCCATGCGCTCCATGCGGACGCTGGAGTAGTCGTCATCCTCCATGACTTGCGGCGTAGCGGGTGCCCCGATGTTGATGATGTTCAGATTCATCGTGCGGTTTGCCCACTGCACACCCAGGTCGAGCATGTCGGGCGTCACCAGCAACGGCTGGTTGAACAGCAGGCTGGAGGCTCGGAGGTATTTACTCATTGGCCAGGATCCTTTCGATCTCGCGCTGCTGCAGCTCGAGCTGCGCCCGCACGTTCGGGTTGTTCAGGTCAGGCATGCCCTTGCTGGCGTCCACCATGTTGAGCGGCTGCAGGTACACGTCACCACCGGGGACCGGCGGCATATTCTCCAGTCGGCGGATATCGTTGACCGATAGCCAACCCCACTGGCGCCCGATGGCATAAGCCTCGTAGCGGCTCTTCTGGTCGCCACGCAGCAGGCCGGACAGGTTGAACTCGATGAAGTACTCGCGGCGATCCTGCGGCAGCAGGAAGTCCCGCATCATGGCCTGTTCGTGCCGCTTGACCCACGGCAACAAGGCGAACACCACAAACTGAATCAGTAGCTGTTCGATGGTGTTGTAGTTTGCCTTCTCAAGGTCATTCACCATCGGCAACGGGATCTTGTACATCCTCGCCACATCGGTGCCAGTGAGCTTGAGGATGTTCACGATCTCGGCATCGACGTGGTTCATCGACACCGGCTTGAAGGCCATGCCCTCCTGCAGGAAGGCGACCTTCTTGGCGTTGTCCATGCCGCCGAACTTGCTACCCCACTGATCGAGGATGCGATCGATGGTCGCCTGGTCCTTGATGGCCGGCGCCTCGCGGGGGCGCTCGATTACACCCGACACGGCTACACCATTGGCAAACGACTTGCCGGTGTACTGCCGCACGGCCTGAGCAAGCCCAACGGCTTCGGCGTGCAGCTCGATGGGTGACATTCCCACGTAGTGATTGAGACTGCCCCAACGCACGTGGTGCACCATGCGCATGGGTACCGGCTCATTGCTACCGATGCGGTAGTACGGCAGCAAGTCGGCACCCTTGAGCACCTGCGTGGCATCGTTCATCAGCGGCCACAGAGCCTTGACGTTGCCGTCGTCGCGCCGATCGATCCAGCTGAAGCTGTTGCCTCGCAGGCCGCAAGCCATTTGCTTGCATTCCTGAAATTCGTAGGGCGTCTGGAATCCGTTGGGCTGGTAGCGCAGCACGTCATACAGCGGGTGGTTGATTGCTGCCTCCCGCTGCCCCTTATCCCTGCGGTGATACAGCTCCAGTGGGAGCTGCCCCATGCTCTCGGCCAGCAGAGTCACACAGTTCTGCAGGATAGGCACACCAAGCGCAGTTTCTGGCGTGACCTTGATGCCCGTGCTGTTGCGACCAGAGCCGATCAGGCCGCGCCAAAAGTTGCTGCTACCGTCGCTGACACTGCCATGCCCACTGGAGAGCACGCTGGAAAAGAACATGCTCAGCCTCCTTTGGCCATAGCGGCGGCCGCAGCCGCCTTGTCAGCAAGGCGAGCCCAGGCCAGCAGCCCAACGCCCGCAACGATGAATGCAGCCGGCACATGCAACATGGCCACGCCCGCCACCAGCAGGCCGAAGCCAAACAGCCCGGCCAGCCAGGACAGGATGACCAACTTCATATTCCGACCCCTTCTTCCTCGTAGATTGATTTGCCGCTGCCGGCCGCGGTCGCGCCGCTGATGCCGGTAGCCATGATGGCGGCGACAATCCCGTCGATTCGCCCGATTGCCTTGGCCTTGTCTACCTTGCGGTTGCCTGCAGGGTCCGACACGGTGATGGCGTTACCGGCGTTCCAGGTGAGCACCGGGTTGCCGTCGTGACGCAGGGTTTCGATCTCCACCGGAGCACTATCCAGCAGCTCGTAATCCTCCGGCGCCAGATCGATCACCTCTGGCTCTGGCGCTATGCCAAGCAGGCGCCGCTCGAACTCGTCAACCGCCGGCCCCATGTCCTTGAAGCCCTGGCCGAACCCGACCAGCTCAGGCAGCTCGATGCTGTGCTCCGCCATCAGCTCGCGCAGGTCTTCGATACGCCAGCGGTCGTAGGCGATCTGCTGCACCTCGAAGTAGTGGCAGATGGTCTGCAAGCGCCGCAGCACATGCAGCTTGCCGATCGCCCGGCCGGGCGTTGTCTCCAGGTGCTTCTCTTTGATCCACAAGGCATAGGGCACCTTGTCCCGCTGCTCGCGCTTGTCCAGTTGGTGATCTGGAATCCAGAAGTACGGCAGCAGGCGCCAGTGCGGATCGGCCGCGGTCGGGTAGAACAGCAGCACGAAGGCGGTCAGGTCAGTCGTGCTGGACAGGTCGAGACCAGCAACGCAGGGACGATTGCGCAGCACGCGCATCGGCACGCGCTCCTCGGCCTGGCTCCAGACGTCCCAGCCAATCCACGGTGAGTCAGCCTGCGTCCACTCACAGAAGTTGAGGCGCCTTACCACGGCCTCCTTGGCTGGCAGGCCGCGCGCTTCCTGCACCTGCTCGCGCAGGTACTTACGCCCGGGGATGCCATCGGTCTGGCCCTCAGGGATGTAGTCCAGCGACGGGTTGACCTTCGGCCAGCAGGACTCATCGGTGAACGGGTCATCCCCTTCATCCAGCGAGCAGATGAAGGCGAAGAAGGTGTCGTTCTCCTCCTGCCCCGAGCAGATTCGCACGCCAAGGTCATGGTGCTGACCACAGACCGTCTTCTTGTCCGAGCCGCTGTTGGTGATCATCACGATCATCGCGCGGCGCCGGAACTTGGTACCGGCACGCATCATGTTCACTGCGCTGGCCGTCTTGTGCTCGTGCAGCTCGTCGATCAGAGCGATGTGCGGCCGCGGGCCTGACTGACCATCGTCGGAACTGATCGCCCGGAAGAAGCTGTTGGTCGAGGGGTAATACAGGTTCCATACCTTCTCGTCCCGCCCGGACTGCACCAGGCGACTGCACAGGGCCGGCGACATGGTGACCATGCTCACCGCATCGCGGAACAGGATCTGCGCCTGATCGCGCTTGGTCGCGGCAGCGTATATCTCGGCTCGCTGCTCCTTGTCGGATACCAGGCCATAGAGACCGATGCCGGCCACCAGCGGCGACTTGCCTGAGCCCTTGCCGGTTTCGATGTAGGCCATGCGGAACCGCCGGTAGCCATCGTCCGTGTACCAGCCGAAAAGGCTGCCCACCACGAACGCCTGCCACGGCGCCAACAGGAACGGCTGGCCCTCGTAGTCGCCACCATTGAGGCACAACACGTCCTCGAAGAAGCCGATGGCGCGGTCTGCAGCATCCTGCCTCCAGACCAGGCCACGCAGGGCGCCGGTCTCCAGGTCTCGCAGATGGCGCCGGCAGGCGTTGCGCACATGTGGCCCGGCGACGATCTTGCCGTCCAGCACATCCAGCGCGAACGCCTTGACCCGGCACTCAGTTGAAGTAGCGGTCTGCTGCGTCTCGTGCGTCATTGGGGAATAGCTCGCCTTGAGGCGCGGCGGCCTTCATGTTGCGCCGCGCGATCGGCGAGAAGCCGAACAGGGCTCCCGCCTGGTTGGCCCGGCGCTCGGCATCATTGGCCAGCTGCCGCCAGATGCTAATCTGCTTGGCGCCGCTGGCGTAGGTCTGCACATCACCGGCACCGTCAGCCTTGGCATTCTGCTCGGCGATCATGCGGCGGAAGCGAGTCCAGTCGGCAACCGCCTCGCAGTAGGTAGCCAGCGCCATCATGTCCAGGGTGCTGACCCAGCCCAGGCTGAGCAGGGCAGCCACTACCCGGTCCCACTCTTCAGCAGCAGCCGGGCTCAGGAAGTCAGGCTTAGGCGGCGCGGCGGTTGGTACCGCAGGCTCATGCGCTGCGGCCTGCAACGCGGCCACGCTCTGCTTGCCAGGGTTCCCACGCAGCAGGTGAACGGTTGCGGGCAACCCGGGGCGCCCTGAATTGCCATTCCCGGACATATCCATCTCCAGAATCTTTAGACCCCCCACCCTCCATTTTTCCCGGCGTTGCGAACGAAGGGGACCGGGCGGTCTAGAAGGTGAGCGGCGGAATGTTTTTCACCCCCCCTACCCCTGGGCAGGGCTATGCCCGGCGGTTCCAGTGGTGAGCGGGGTCCGTGGGGCGGCCCGAGGCATCGCACCCGACGCGGCGCCCGGACTTCTCCAGGCGCTGCTTCACCGAGTCGTGGCAGTGCTTGCACAGCGACTGCCAGTTGTCGCGCGACCAGAACAGGCGCCATGCCTCACTGATGCGCTCAGCAATCCCGCTCTGCTTGGCCTCGGTCAGCCGCGGCGGAATCTTGTGGTCCACAACCACAGCAGGCACCGGCCGCTCGGCGGTGCTGCACTCGGCGCAGTAGGGATGGCGGCGCAGGTGATCCTCGCGCGCCAACTGCCAGCGGTAGCCGTAGCCACGCGCGTTCGAGTTACTGCGCGCCGTTGTCATCGTGCGAGCGCTCCCAGCGCACACCGAGCTTCGAGCGCATCACATCCTCGAACAGGAAGATGGCCCGACCACCCATGTGGCCACTGATGCCGACGATGGCCGCCGACCACAGCGGGTCGAGCCTTGCCGCCTCGCACAGGTAGAAGGCGATCACGCCAACGAATGCACTGGTGGACACCTCGCCCACCAGCTCAGCCAGGCTGAACTTCTGAACCTTGCCGCTCATGACACGCGCCCGATAGTTGGTGAAGCCGCCCCAGGCGGCCAGCAGCAGCACCCACGCATAGGTGAGCAGCCCGTAGCTGGTCGGGTCCTTATCCACGGTGCGACCTCCAAGGAAGAAAACGCCCGCTGCCACGGGCAGAGCCTGCCCGCATTCGGCGTGCAGGGAATCGGAAAAAGAAAACCCCGCCGGGGTGGGCGGGGTTTTGCAGGTGCCCGGAGTGGGGACTCACGGGCGGCGCACAGCACTGTGCCTAGTGGTCGAGAGGCGCACCTATCGAATCGTGCCGCCTTTGTACCCCCCGACCGACAAACCGAAAAGCCCCTGTTATCGGTACATTCTGACGGGGGCTGACGGGGGCGCACCGGGGCGCACCGACGCCGAACAGCCGACGAACGGTCACGCCTTTTTAGCCCCATGCAGCTCCGCACCACGCCGGGAGTGGGCCTTTGCGGCCTGCTGCACCGATGCCTTGCGCAGCCGATCGCCCTCGCGCTTGGCCGCCGCGAGCTGGGCAGCGCTGCGCTGATGCCGCGCCTTCAGCTCCGCAGCCACCAGCTCATGCAGCCGATGAACCAGCCGCAGGTACATCCGCTCGCCGGCATCGCTCACCTTCAGTTCCAGGTCATACAGCTGATCGCGCAGAGCCAGCGCCGGGCACGGCAGGTAACGCTTGCGGGCCAGCTTCGCCAGCAGCACCCCATCCTCGGCATCGCGCTCGACAGCAGCCACCGCGGCAGCCACCTCGCTGGCCAGGTAGTCCACCCCAGCCCCGGCCAGCAGCACCCGGTGCCCGCTCACCCCACCGCGCGGCGCCGGCCCGCCGTACTGGATCAGCGCCCCCATCGGACTGGCCAGGCCGCCACTGGGGCCGCACTTGCGCTGCTGCTCGCCCCAATGCCGCATCACGTCCTCGATCGCCTCAATCATCGCCCTGCTCCCCATCACCAGAACCAACCCAACACAAAGACGCCCAACCCAACACAAACCCAACACACAAAAAACCCTTTAAAAACAGCACCTTGATTAATGCTGTGTTAAGTGTGTTGGGTTTGTCGGGTTTTTCAGTCCTCGCGTAAGGAAAAAACGCCTCGCCACCATCGAGCCACTGGGAAAAATTCGCGCACGCCTGCGCGCGTGGAAAAACCCAACACACCCGCAACAGCCCGCCACAACCCGCGCCAATCGTGGCTTGCGCCTGTGTTGGCTCGCAAAAACCAACCCGACACAACCCAACACAACCCAACACACAATCGCGCGCAGTCATGCCGCAGCCCCCTTCAGGTGTTCCCAGGCATCCACGTTCCAGCCCGCCATGCGCGCGGCATCGCGCCACTTCGTCACGTGCTTGCCCAGGTCGGCCGAACTGGTGGATGGGGGCAGGGAAGCCCCCGGATCGCAGGGGAAGAAGAAGGCCCCGAAGCGCCTGCTGTTGCCATCCGTCCACGGGATGGCCCGGGTCTTCTGCACCTCGGCACTGATGAACAGGCTGAACTTCGTCTGGCTCATCGCGTGCTCCTTGTTGCGCGAGCACCACTCGAGGAACAACGCATACAGGTCGCTCGACAGGCAGGCGCCCCACAACCCGGTGCCCAGCTCGCTGGTGCGCCACAGATGCAGGAAGGTCTGCCACCCCGCCCTGCTCAGGGCCACCAGCCGCTGGCGGGCCTCGGTCTGCGGCGGCCGGGTGCGCTGGTCGAAGTCGTCCAGATCGACCGACAGCAGCCACGCATACAGCGCCGCCACCCCGCCGCCCTCCAACTCACGGCCGATCGCCTTCTGGCGTTCTTCCGGCAGGGTCTCCAGCGGCCACATCACCAGCATGCGCCGGTCACTGTCGCTAATCGGCCACGGCATGATCTCGTTCGACAGGAACACCGCGTTCATATGGTTGGCTTCCTCCCAACCGTTGATGAACTTGCTCTCCATGCGCACCGTCTTGCCGGTGATCAGGTGCTTGATCTTGCCCACCTGGTTGTAACGCTGGTCACGCGAGACCACTTCCTCGAACACCGCCCACAGCTTGCCGCTCTGCCAGGCGTTGAAGTTGCTCTCCAGCTGCGTCTGCCCCACCGTGGCCGCGTACTTCCCGTACAGCATCCCCATGGTGTCCGCGAACAGCAGGCTCTTGCCCGAGCCCTCCATCGTCGAGTGCATAAGCACCGCCGTGTCCATCTTGGCGCCCAGGTGCTGCAGCGGGTAGGCCATCCAGCGCGTCAGCCACTCGGTGGCCTTCTCATCGTGGTTGCACAGGAAGCTGATCAGCCAGCGCAGGTTCGCGCAGGCCTCGTCATCCCGCACCGGCTCCAGCGGCAGACCCTCGAAGGTGTTGATGTACACCGCCGGGTCCTTCGTCATCGTCGGATCGAACACGATGTGGTCCACGTCCACCACACGCCGAGTCGGGCTGTTCAGCCACAAGCTGTAGCCGTCACCCAGCGCCATCTTCACAGCACCCTCAGGGATGCGCCGCTTCTTCGCCGCGTCCCACACATCCTTGGTCCCGTCGATGTACACATAGCGCTCGATGGCCGGCACACCCAAGGCACCGCCCTTCTTGCCGTCCATGCGGCGGGTCTCTTCCACATCCCGCACCCACTCTTCACTCACCCGCTTCTTGCGGTCAGGGTCGGTGACGGCAGCCCACTCCTTGAACAACTCCTTGCCCACATGCGCCTCAAAGCCGGCGCGCTTCATCTTTTTCGCCTTGTCGAAGTCCCACACATGAGTGGTCCCTTCCACCAGCGCATAGCGCCGCAGCAAGGCCTCCAGAGTCAGGGCCTCCCCCTGCCCCCCGTTGTCGGAGGAGCCGGCCGGCGCTACCGGCGCATCACCCGAGGATGGGGCCGGGGGAAGGTCCGCAGCATCAGGGCGAGCAGCCCGCTGCCGCGCAGGCGCCTCGATACCCAGCGCCTTGGCGGCAGCCTTGATCGCCGCCGGCACGTCGCCGTTGTGCTCGAGTATGCAGAACACATCGAAGGCATCATTCTGGTGCCCGTTCGCCAGCGGGTCAGACCCGTGGTGCGAATACACCCGGCCATCCTCGCTGATGGTCACACCCGGCAGCCCGGTACTGCTCTGCGGGCACAGCCACTTCTTGCCGCGGCGCTGGTACCCGTGGGCCGCCAGCAGGCTCTCCACCTGGTTCGCCCGGTTGAAGGCATCGATCACCTTCGGCAGATCGCCGCCACCCTGCTGCGCCGGCCGTGCTGGCTTCTTCACCGCCGCCGGCTGCTGAGCCTTCGGCGCCCATGGGCAAACCTCCTCGGCCATCCGCTTGAAGATGTCCCAGTTGGTCCAGATGTTCAGCAGATCGCGCGGCAACTCCGGCAGGCCATCCGCCGAGGGCGGCGTGCGCCAGGTGTACGGCTTGCCGGTACCCGGGTGAATCGAGGGCGGCAGCACGTCCTGCACCAGGCCGGCGCGCAGCTCGAACACCGTGAAGCGCTTCAGGCCATCGGCCTTCGCACGCATCTCCTGCTCCAGCTGCTTGTCGCCCGTCTCCTTGGCCCGCAGCTCAGCGGCCTTGGCCAGCTTGAACTTGCTCCCATCCGGGTCCTGCTCGTTCGGCCAGCTCAGCGAGTGGCGGGTCAGCTCTACGCCTTCCGGCAGCCGGAACAGAATGCGAAAGCGCTCGGGGTTGCCTACCGCCGTCGGGTAGACCACCGCGAGCGCATCCAGATCCATGCCCAGCAGGTCGCCCAGCACCTGGCGGGTACTCGGCACATCATCCACGTCCAGCGAGCAGACCCGGCTCGGGCCCAGCACCACACCCATGTTGTGCCGCGGATGTTCCTGCCAGAAGCGTTCGGCTTCGCCTGCCTCGGTGAAGTACCCGCCGGGCTGGTTCCAGCCATTGCCCTTCGGGGCCTTCTCGCCCGGGGCGATCGGCACCAGGGCCAGGTTGAAGGTTTCGATGTAGCGCCGCGCCCAGGCGGCAATCGGAGTGGCGGTCCCTGCCTGCGTCATACGCGCCGCTCCCGCAGCGCCTGACACTCAATGCAGGTCTGGCACCCTGGCACCGCCTCACGGCGCGCCTGGGGAATCTCATCACCGCACGACTCGCACTCCAGCGCACTCTCGCCGCTGTACTGCACCCGGCTGGCAATCGCCCGCTGGCGTTCGGCCTCGGCAGCCTGCTCAGCCATTTCCAGATAGCGCTCATCCATCGTTGCGCGCCTCCATGGCCTGCCGCGCGCCGGCCATGATGCCCAGCACCGCGCGGATAACCCGGTTGCCGTGGTACTCCAGCAGGGCGACCTCATCAGCCTCCCATTTGTTGTCCTCGGCACCCTTGTGCAGGCTGCGCACAAACTGCCCCTCGGTTTCCAGCAGCTTGCCCACGGCCTCCAGCGCATCCTTGGTGGCCGGCACTGGATCCGGGCGGTACCACACCGCCCCGGCCGGGCGCATCAGCGCATCCAGCAGACGGTCATCGCGCGTCAGGGCGATGATCTCCTCCAACTCATCCGGGGTCGGCCAGCGGCGTTCCTCGTCGAGCTTGAGCTTCTTCTGCAGAGAATCCAGATCCATGACCATGTCATGAGCGAGGGACGTGATGCCCCCCTTGTAGTCGCGCCCGGAGCGGTAAAGCGCCTGGCGGAGAGAAAGAACCGGACCCGCGTCCGGCAGTAGGTCTGTGCGACTCATAACCGTAAATGCCCCCTTTACGGTGTAGCCATCGCGCAGGGCAGGCCCTACTCTATAGCTACGACCGATGCAGTGCTGTGTCGTCGTAAGCCGAAGCAAGGAGGTCAGAGTCCTTGCCCGGCACCCCGCCGGCGCGGGAGGTCAGAGTCCCGCGCCGGCAATTTATCAAGCCGCATGCGGCTGCTGCAGCTCCTCCGGAATGCAGAAAACATCAGGGCGGAGCTCTTCGCGTGAAACGCCAGTCAGCAACTCCACGCGCAATACCAGCTCAGCCGGCAGCTCGCCCTTTTTCAGCCAGTACGAAACCAGCTGCTGCGATACAGGCCGCTCTGCCGTAGATACGAGCAGCGCAAAAGCGGTCTGCCCACCTGCTTTAGTGATTGCAGTGGAGAACGCCTCACGCTTCTTTTCGGAGATGTTCATAGGAACCTCACTGATCGTGCTTGGCACCAATTTACGAGTTTTTTTGTAAACACTCAACAGCTTTATACGTTTGCTGGCGAACAAAGGATTTTGTAGCCTCGCACCATGATCAATCTCGACTACACACCTAGCCAGGTCGCCAAGCTATTCAAGGCCCGCCGGGAAGAGCTGAAGCTCACCCAGACCGAAGTCGCCGACCTGACAACCAAACGACTGCCGCCAGGCGATAAGCTGACGCAGCAGTCCTACGCTGCCTTCGAGAAAGGGAAATCCCAGACCTCGCGGCACGCCCCCACCATTGCCACGGTTCTCGGGGTATTACCTGACTACCTTGCGCTGACTGGCGGAACCATCGACCCCAGCAAGAGCCCACAACGAGAAGCCGAAGCCGTCATGCTCGGCCCTGTCTCGGTGTGGGATGACGACACGCCTCTGGATGACGACGAAGTAGAGGTCCCATTGCTCAAGGAAGTAGAGCTGTCGGCCGGATCAGGCCGCACCGCCATTCAGGAGTTCAGCTCCGCCAAACTGCGCTTCGGCAAGTACACCCTGCGCCGCCAAGGCATCCAGCCAGAAAGCGCAGTTTGCGTCTCGGTCTACGGCAACAGCATGGAGCCAGTGCTGCCGCACGGAAGCACCGTCGGCGTCGATCGCGCGAAAACATCTGTAAAGGATGGGGATATCTACGCGCTAAGCCACAATGGCCATCTACGCGTGAAGATGCTCTATCGTCTCCCAACAGGGGGCATCCGGATGCGCAGCTTCAATCAAGCCGAACACCCCGACGAAGAGTACAGCCAAGAAGACATGGCCACGCAGGACATCGAAGTCATAGGTCGCGTCTTCTGGTACTCCGTCCTCCGCTGATATTTAGCGCGCCAAAAGCCCGCCACGTGCGGGTTTTTTGTTGCCTACAAAAAAACAAAACAAAAAACCCTGTTGCTATTAACGTGTTTTCTTGTAATCTGAGCGCGTACCCACACTCTGACCTTTGGAGTACGCGACATGCAAACGACACAGCACGCACCCACCCCCTGCCAGGTGCTTATGCACCCGGCCAGCAATCTCGCCCGCATCTTTGAAGTCCGCCGCCTGGCGCGCGATGCCGGCTGCCAGTACGTCACCAGCGAGCAGCGCCGCGCCCAGCGCAGCAACAGCTTCGGCCCGCAGGGAGGTGACGCAGCATGAAACAGCTGATCATCGGCCTGCACGGCCTCGCCCGCACCGGCAAAGACACCGCTGCCCGCTACCTGGCCGCGCACTACGCCCTGCTCTCCTACGCCTTCGCCGAGCCGCTCAAGGCCGCGATCATGCAGATGTTCAACCTGACCGCCGAACACATCGAAGGCGCCCTCAAGGAAGAACCGCTGCCGGGCATTGGCAAGTCCCCGCGGCAGCTGATGCAGCTGCTCGGCACCGACTGGGGCCGCGACATGGTGCACCGCGAGCTCTGGCTGCTGCTGGCCGAGCAGAACCTCAACCACATGGCATCCCTGCACCAGGACCCGATCACCGGCTTCATCCTGCGCGACGTGCGCTTCGAGAACGAGGCCGACTGGGTGCGCAGCAAGGGCGGCGTCATCGTCCATATCCATCGGCCCGAGGCCCAGGCGGTGGCCAGCCACGCCAGCGAGAGCGGCATCGGGGTGCACGACAACGACTTCGTCATCCACAACGACGAGGACTTGCCGCACCTCTACAAGCAGCTGGACCGCCTCATGGGCGTCCTGATCCGCCGCCAGTCCCTGCGCAGCGCAGCCTGAGGGCAGCCCATGAACCGGACCATTCGTGAAGCCGCCCAGGTGCTGGGCCTGCGGGAGAGCGCCTTGCGCGCTCACCTGCGCAGCACCAAGGCCGTGAACAACGACGGCTCCCTGGCTGCCAAGCACGTCGGCGGTGGCCACCTGTTCATGGATGCCCGCAGCCGCTGGGTAGAGCAGCGCAAGCAGTACAGCCACTACGCCGTGCTGATGGTCACCGAGGCCGGCATTGCCTGGCTCGCCGCCCAACTGGGCGTGACCGTCACCATCACCAAGCACAAGGATGCCGCCGCATGAATCCGCACAAGCCTACCGCCGCCGAGCATGCGATCGGCGCGCTCAAGCTGGTCGAGCTGCACCTCGACTTCCCCACGGTAATCGACCGCGCCACCGTGCGCGGCGCCAGCCGGGAGGCCATCGAGCGCCTGCAGCAGCCGCAGGACGCCAACGCGCGCCACCTGCCGGCGCTGTTCTGTGCCCTGTTCCACCGCCTGCCGCGCGGTTACGTGCCTCACGTCACCGTCACCACAGACCCGCAGCGCCCCTTCGGCGTGGTGGTCACCGACCCTGCTGACAACGTGGTCGCCCGCCAACTGGGCAAGACCATCGAAGGCCTGGTCGAGCTTGTGGCAGCCCAGCTCCCCATGGCGGGGGCCGGGGAGGCCCTGGCATGAGCACAACCCACGCGCGCCTGCTGCTGCAGTGGCAGACCGAGGTACTGACCATCACCCAGGTGCGGGAGAGCTATTTCCCCCACCTGAAAACCGACAAGAGCCTGCTCGCGCTGATCAACCGCGGCAAGGTGAAGCTGCGCACGCGCAAGTTCACCGACTCCCGGCTGGAGAAGCCCAAGGTGTTCCTCCAGGACCTGGCCGAGTACCTCGACGCCCAGGCCGAGCAGGCAGCCTAGCAACACGGTGCCCGGCCGCTCCGGGCAACTCTCTGACGATCCACAACAACGAGGCACAGCACATGAGCAAGAAAGCACGACCCTTCATCGACACCCTGCGCGAAATCGAGGCCGGCGGTCTGCTGGACGAGCTGACCGAAGTCCAGCACTCACTGGTCGACGCCATCCGCCTGACCGGCAAAGCCGGTGAGCTGACCATCAAGCTCGCCTACAAGCCAGACGGTGCCGGGCAGATGACCATCAAGGCCGACGTGAAGGCCAAGGAGCCGGTGCTGTCGCGCGGCACCTCGCTGTTCTTCCTCACCCCGGAAGGCAACCTGACCCGCCGCGACCCACGCCAGCAGGAAATCCCGCTGCGCTCGGTGACCGACGACACCCCACCGACCGAAGCCCTGCGCACGGTCAACGAATAACCCCTCTCTGACACCGCTCACAAGGAGCACACCCCATGCAACAAGCCATCAACCAGCTCGTCACCCTCGCCCAGGCACTCGGCAAGCCGATCGATCATCCCGGTCTGGCGTGCCCCATCGCCTTGGTGCCGCAAGGCGTTGAGCTGCAGGGCCTGGAAAAGCACCTCCCGGCACCGGTCCGCACCCGCCAGCGCCTCACCGTGCTGGACGCGCTGACCTTCATCGCCTACATCACCCGCTTCGCCACCCCGGCCACAGCTGTGTTCTGCAATGGTCCGGAAGGCCGCACCTTCCGCGCCGTGTTCGACTACCACCAGCCCGACCAGCCCGCCTGGGGCGAGCACACCGCCACCTACTGCTGCCCGCTCACCATCGAGTGGGGCAACTGGAAGGACGCCGACCGCAAGCGCATGGATCAGGCCAGCTTCGCCGAGTTCATCGAAAACAACGTGAAGGACATCGTCACCCCGCCGGACAACCCTGCAGCACCGAGCGCAGCGGACATGCTGGAGATCAGCCGCACCCTCGAGGCGAAGAAGAACATCAGCTTCCGCCAGGGCACCCGACTGGACAACGGCCAGGTACAGCTCACCTACAACGAGCAGATCGAGGGCCGCGCGGGTGAAGCCGGGCAGCTCAATATCCCCGAGCAGTTCTATATCGGCCTCAAGCCGTTCCTCGGCGGCGAAGCCTTCCTGATCACCGCCCGCTTCCGCTACCGCATCAGCGAAGGCCGCCTGTCGATGTGGTTCGAGCTGGTGCGCCCGGACAAGGTGCTCGAGGAGGCCTACAACGCCGTCCGCAAGCAGATCGCAGACAGCATCGGCGACGTGCCGGTGTACGAAGCGACCCTCTAACCGTTCAGCAACACCCCGCCGCCGGACTCTGACAACTATTCCCGGCGGCGGGTCCTAACGAGGACACAGCACATGCAGAACATCACCGTACTCCAGCTCGGCGCCGCCCTGGCCATCATCATCGGCCTTGCCCTCGCATGGCTCGCCTTCCGCGCTGCCCAGCAGGCCCGCGCCATTGGCTACGACCAAGGCTACGACGACGCCCGCAACGCCCAACTCGTCCGCATCGAACTGCTCCAGGGCGAGCTGGATAGCCTCAGCGGCCTTGCCGCCGACATCGAAACCGCCCGCCGCCTTGAGCGCGACGAGCTGATCCAGGACGCCGACCGCCGCATCGCCATCTACGCCAGCCGCTCCAACCCCTTCACCGAGGCCGACCTGCTCACCCTGCAAACGGCCGCCGAGCAGCTGGGCCTGCTGAGCCGCACCTTCCACGGCTTCGGATCCACCAACAACGCCACCCAGGCCAGCCACATCGCCCAGCAGACGCTGAACATGGCCGAACGCCTGCGCGCCGCACTGGCCGCACGTAACGACCAGCAGGAAGCACGCACCCTGGAGGCCGCAGCATGATCAACGCCACCCACTACGTGCTCGACTTGGAAACCATGGGCAAAGGCCCGCGCGCCGCCATCGTGGCCATTGGCTGCGTGCGCATTGAGCAAGGCGCCATCACCGACACCCTCTACCGCCGCGTGTGCCTGGAGTCATCGCTGCAGGCCGGGCTGGTGGCAGATGCCAGCACGGTGAACTGGTGGCTGAAGCAGGACGCCGCCGCCCGCGCCGAGGTGGACGGCAGCCAAGCCTCCGTGCTGCTCGCTGTCGCACTCACAGGCCTGAATAACTTCATCGCAGAAGGCAATGCGCTTGTGTGGGGCAACGGCAGCAGCTTCGACAACGTCATCGTTCGCAGCGCGCTCGACGCCTGCGGCATGGGCAACCTCTGGCATTTCTGGAACGACCGCGACCTGCGCACCCTGCTGGCCCTCTACCCCGAAGCCAAGGCACTGCCTTTCGAAGGCACCAAGCATCACGCCCTCGATGACGCCATGCACGAGGCCAAGCAACTGCTGATGGCGCTGAATCTCCATCAGACCCTGCAGGTGGGGGCATTGGTATGAGCTGGATACTGACCCGCAGCGGCCGCAAGTTCGACCTGGCCAACCCCACCGCCGACATGGTGGACCCGACCGATATCGCCCACAGCCTGAGCATGCAGTGCCGTTTCAACGGCCACACCAGCAGCTTCTACAGCGTGGCCCAACACTGCTACTTGGTGGCCGATCTGGTACCGACCGAGCACCACCTGGCCGCCCTGCTGCACGACGCCACCGAGGCCTACGTGGGCGACCTGGTGCGCCCGCTTAAGGAAGGCATGCGCGACTTCGCCAACAGCCACGGCGACGAGTGCCTGTACGACCTCACCGAGCGCCGGGTCTGGATCGCCATCTGCCAGCGATTCGACCTCGACCCGATCCTGCCCGACTGCGTGAAGCACGCCGACCTGGTAGCGCTGGCCACCGAGAAGCGCGACCTGATGCCCAGCCACGCCGAGCCGTGGCCCTGCCTCGAGGGCATCCAGCCTCACGCCGGCTACATCGACCCATGGCAGCCCAGCTATGCCGCCATCCACTACCACCAGCGTCTGCTGCAGCTGCTCAGCACAACGCATCGCCGGAGGGCTGTGGCATGAGCGTATTCGAGGTACGCGGCGGCAACGACCGCCGCAGCATGATCAAGCGCTATGAGCGCAAGTCGAAGCAAGACGCCATCCGCGAACTCGTCGACTTGATCCACTGCAACTGGAGCCAAATTGAACAGCTGGAGGCTCGGCCTGCCGTAGCCGTGCCAGATGGCTATGCGCTGGTTCCGTTCCTCCCTACTCCGGAAATGGTGCGGGCCGCCGAAGAGGCTCACATGCCATTCGGTGATATGGAGCTGGCGGTGAGACTGGCGATCCTGAGCGCTCCGGCTACAGCCGCCGCGCCGCCGCCAGTGCAACAGGCAGAGCCGCTACACATCACCCACCGTCCACTGATCCGCAACGCCATTAACTTGCTTGGCATACGCCGCCCTGTCGCGCCGGACGTTGCGCGAGTGATTGAAGGGCTTGAAGCGATGCTTGAAGGCGCACCGACGCCCACCCATTCCGCAGATGAGCATTGGCTGGAAGTGGCTAGGGTTGCCGAGGCTCAACAGCTAGAGCAGCAGAGCGAGGGGGCAGCATGACCGGCCCAGGAACCAAGCTCCGGCAGCGTTACCTCGAGCGCATGCAGAAGGTAGCCATCGGCGCGAAGCTGGAGCGAAACGGGCGCGAGTGGCTGGTCATGCAGCAACAGCGCACCGAAACCGGTGTCGTGCTCCAGCTGCGCTGCAAACACCACAATCTCCGACTCTATGTCGGAGTAACCATGGACGGCCCGGAGCTGTGGCACAGCGGCCTACGCTCCGTAGGCCTACCACCCTCCCAGCGCGAGATGTTCACAGGAGGCGCGGCATGAGCACCCGCAAGCCTCACAACATGCGGGCCCGTCTGGCGCGCACCTGCCGCGCCACCCTGCGCAGCAACAACGTCGCCGTGGTCAACATCGACCCCAGCGGCCGCCAGGGCCTGGTGAACTGGAAGAACGCGAAGTCCATCGCGCCCGGGCGCGCGATCGCCGACGCCGTGTGCGACTTCGCTCACCCATGGTGCATTTACATCAGCGCCCTGTGCATCGACCAGTTCGGCCAGCGCTACATCAAGAGCATCGAGGTAGAACCCCAAGGCCTCTACCTCGCCGACCAGCTGACAGACGTCATCGAGGCCTGCTACCGGCAACACCTCGACGGCTGCAACAAGCAGCACATCGTGGGCTCCGGCTGGATCGCCATCCCCAACAGCGTGTCCCTGGACGAAGGACAGGCCGCACGCATTTTCGACGCTGTCGGCGCGTGGCCGGCAGCGGCAGCAGCCTGATAGGAGGGCGCGGAGATGAGCAGCAATGTCGCCGGCATCCTAGACTTCGAAGACCTGCAGAAGGTGACGGGCTACCAGCGCCGCGCCGACGTCGAGCGCACGCTCCGCAAGCAAGGAATCCGGATATTCCACGGCCGCCTAGGCCCGTGGACAACCACCGATCTGATCAACCAGGCGGGCGGCCTCAAGCCCGGCAACCAGGAACACTACGACCCGAGCATCGTATGAGACGTGGACGCAAGCGGCAGCACAGCCCGCACATACCCAAGCACATCGACCAGGCCGCTCTCCCAGCGGCCGTTTACTTCGACCATCGCGGATCTGGCGTGTGGTACACCCTCTATCTGGACGAGGCCGGCAAGCAGCGCCGCACCAACCTCGCCGGCCGGGATGTAACCCTGTCCGAGCTGCACCGGATCATGGAAGAGCGCGCCGGCATCGACCGCGACAGCCTGACCTTCCTCGCCGAGCAGTTCCACAAGAGCGACCAGTTCAAACGCCTGGCCAAGAAGACCCAGGACGACTACTGCTACTCACGCGACGTGCTGCTGGGCATCCCTACGAAGCTGGGCAAGCCGCTGGGCGAGCTGGCCGTGCGCAAGTTCACCCCGCCGCTGGTGCAACGCGTGGTGGATCGGATCGCCTTGGATGGCACACCATCCAAGGCAGCCCACGCCCTGCGCTACCTGCGCCGGCTGATGCAGTGGGGCCGCAACCGTGGCTATGTCGACGTCAACCCGGCCCAAGGCATCGAGGCACCGAAGGAGCGCAAGCTGCGCCGCCTTCCAGAGCCTACGGCGATGGCCGCGCTGATCCAGTTTGCCCAGCAGCAGGGCAGACTGACCCGCGGCGAGAAAGGCGCCTGCGCGCCGTACCTCTGGTACGTGATGGAGATCAGCTACCTGTGCCGCCTGCGCGGCATCGAGACCGTCACCCTCACCGATGCGAACGAGACCCCCGAAGGCGTGCTCACCAACCGCCGCAAGGGCAGCCGCGACAACATCGTGCGCTGGACGCCACGCCTACGCGCGGCGTGGGATGCAGCCAAGCAGGTGCGAGCCGATATTTGGGAGAAGAAGAAAATGCCGGTGCCGATCGCGGCCGAGCAGCGCCGGCTGATCGTCGCCGCCCACGGCGGCGCCCTGCAGAAGACCAGTCTGGACACGGCCTGGCAGCGCCTAGTCACCCAGGCAATCGAGAAGGGAGTCATGACCGCCGAGCAACGCTTCGGCCTGCACGACTTCAAGAGGAGGGGCATCACCGACACGGAAGGCACCCGCGCCGACAAGCAGCAGGCCTCAGGCCACCGCAGCGAGGGGATGCTGGACGTCTACGACCACAGCGTGCCGGTGGTTAATCCAGCGGGGGATTAAACTTCGCCTGGCACTGCAGGCAGAACGACAGCCTGCTCGGCTGGAGCCGCCGCCACAGCAGCAGGGCGCGCGGCGGCGCCAGGCTTGGGGCAGGTAGAACGGAGACCATCGATGTGCTCCATCAACCCGTCCGGAATACTCTGCCACATGGGGTCGAGAATGAAGTCGATCCCTTCCCGGCGCGCAAGCTTCGCCGCCGGAACAAAGTCAGCATCGCCAGCGATCAGAACGATCTGGTCCACCTGCTTCTTGAAAGACAGGGACGCAACATCAACCCCAATCCGCATATCAACACCCTTCTGCTTGGTGTCGATTCGCACATCATCAGCGGTCAGGTCCGCCACCTGAAGCTGCCCCTTTAGCATCAAAGCAATCTTGTCAGGCCGGATAGTCCAACGGACATCCTTTGAGAGATGCCCCATTCGAAGGGCCAGCTTCCGCTTATTCAACAGCTGCCGGTGCAGCTCCTTACGAAAAACCGCTTCCTGCGAAAGCGCGAAGTCGACAGAACGCTTGCTGATCGGGTTGTGGTACTTCTTGTCCAGAGGTGGACAGTCGTAGAAGAAAATCCTGTAAAGCTCACGGCGAGGGCCCTTGCCTTGGCCTCCACCATTGGGCTTCGAAGCAGGAGCCAAATGCGCTATCGCCCACCGATGGATCAGGTCAGCCGCCCGCTGGGCATCATAGGCATTGTCCGGCTCAATCTTTCGAAAACGCTTGATGAAAAAAGCACCGTCCACAAGGATCGCCGTTGGCATTTCACCGCTCCAGAAAGCATAACGCCCAAGGGTTCGGCACGTCCTGGATAGGGTGGACGGCTTACTGCCTTGGGCGGGATGCGGCGAAGATTAGTGTTAGCAGTTGCTAAAAGCAAGCGGTGACGTAAAAAACGGCGTCAACATTACGGAGCACGCGGCCGCCAAGGTGGCTAAACCCGTAATAAAGAATGCTCTAAGTGTATGATATTGTTATAGCGGGCTGGTTACTTGTAATCAGTAGGTCCCGGGTTCGACTCCTGGTGCCGGCACCATAGAAATCAACGACTTAGGCTCACCGCAAGGTGGGCCTTTTTCGTTTCTGCTCAACACTTTGCTCAACACTTCCACCTTGCTCAACGTTATCGGCCAACCCTAGCCGAAAGTCAGGCAACACTTTGCCAGTCCAAGGCGCCCGTGTTCGGGCTCGGACGACTTCCCGTTCGGTGATTTTCTAAACTGACAAGAATCTGGTCAGATTAGGCCCCAAAACGATTTCACGAACCGGCACAGTGTTTCCAGACATCAACGAGGAGCACCTGCCATGTCGCAACAACCCTTCCTGACCAACGCCGAACTCTGTCAGTTGCTGCGCTGCAGCCAAACCACGCTTTGGCGCCTGCGCCGCGATACCCCTGGGTTTCCCCAGCCCTGCCGACTCGGTCGCCGACTGCTATGGAACCGCGAGCAGGTTGAGCAAGCCGTCGGCCTCGCACGCTGAGCACCAAGCTGCGACTTCAGATCCCGCACGCATACCACCCTCTGGGGCACCTCCAATCCGGCACGACGCGCTACATCGTGAGCGCAACCGCGCTGCCGCGACGTGGCAATGAGTGCGGGCACCTGCTGGCAGTGGTGCACGCACCCACCCGGAGAGTCTGTTGATCGCCTCCGGGATCAAGGCGAACGCCACGCTGAGGCTGCGCGGCTTCCAGCCTGAACCTTTAAGACCTCCAACCTGCGCCTGTGCCAGGAGGCCCACGCATGACCGCCACTTTTTTGAACGCGACGACACTTCCAGAGCCGATACCCTTGCAACCCGCTCTGGAAGCCGCCACGCCCTACCCCCTCAAAGCCCTTGGCGACATCTTGGGAGGCGCTACAACGGCCATCATCGAGGCCGTCCAGGTTCCCGATGCGCTGGCCGCTCAGTCAGTCCTCGCTGCTGCAGCAATGGCTGCTCAACCACACGCTAACGTACAGCGTGCCGGACAACTCATTCCTCTTTCGTTGTTTTTCCTGACCGTTGCGGAGTCAGGCGACCGAAAAAGCGCTGCCGACCGCCTGGCGCTGAGTGCCCACCATGATCGACAGCGCCAGTTGTTGGACGGCTACAAAGCAGAGAAGCAAGATTACCGCGACAAACGCGACGCCTACCAACGCTGCCGCGACCTGATCCTGGACAGGGCCAAGGGCTCGCCCGAGGCTGTGACCGCCGAACTGGCCAAACTGGAGGAGCCTGCCACGCCGCTGATGCCGTTCATCCTGGCTGAGGAACCAACTCTAGAGGGCCTGCAGAAATCGTTGTTGAACGGCCACCCCTCGCAGGGGCTTTTCAGCGACGAAGGTGGGCAATTCTTTGGCGGGCATGCCAGCAGACCCGAGAACATGCTCAAGAGCGTTGCGGGGCTATCCAAACTGTGGGACGGGGCGCCTATCATCCGCACTCGCGCCGCAGAGGGTGAAAGCGCTTCCCGCAGCGGCTGCCGCCTGAGCGCGCACCTGATGGTTCAGCCAATAGTCGCGCATGAGGTGCTAGCCAGTCCTCTGATGCAAGGGCAAGGATTTCTGGCGCGCTTTCTGCTGGCCTGGCCGCAGTCACTCGCCGGTAGCCGCCTCTACCGTGACATTGATCCTTTGAGCGACGTCCGCTTGCAGCGCTACTGGCAGTGCATGGCCCACTTACTGAAGCGCGCGACGCAGTTTGACGAAGCTGGGCAACTGCTGCCTCCGACGCTGCCCTTGGAGCGCGACGCCTTGGTTGCGTGGATCGCCACTCACGACGCCATCGAAGTACAACTTGGCAAAGGGGGCGATCTTCAAGAGATCAAGCCCACGGCCGCCAAGGCCGGGGAAAACCTACTACGCATTGCGGGGGTGTTGGCAGTCGTCGAGAACGCCGAGGCTATCACCCGCCCTGTCGTTGAGCGCTCCGCCATCCTGATGCATTGGTATCTCGCAGAAGCGTTGCGCCTTAGCAACCCAGCGAAGCCGGAGCCCCAGCTGCTACAGGCGCAGAGTCTGTTCGACTGGCTGCATGCCAAAGGCTGGCACAGCTTCGAAGCGCGCACCCTGCAACGGGAGGGGCCGCGCTTCGCCCGCAAGAGCGCCGCCCTGCGTGACAAGCTGCTGTCCATCTTGGTGGAGCATCACTACCTCCTGAGCAGCGACGGAAAACACTTCCGGATCAATCCCGTGGCGACACCGGCGACACCGGCGACAAAGCCCGTGGCTCAGGTGGCTTTCACTGGCGACACCCTTGCGACTACTGGCGACAAACCCTAGTTGTCGCCACCTGTCGCCATGCTGTCGCGTAGCGCTATAGCCGCCCCCACCGGCGCTGTCGCCAGTGTCGCCGTTGTCGCCACCTCTACAATCGACGTAACTCAACTCTAGGCGTGCTCAGCTGCAGCCCGCCGTCCGGCTTGGGTTAGAATCCCCGGCATTTATGCCATCAGGACAGGCACCTGCGACAGGTGCCCACACGGGATTCAGTAATGCCCCTCACGCTTCAACAACTGGAACGCCACCTGTTCAAGGCCGCCGACATCCTGCGCGGCAAGATGGATGCCTCGGAGTTCAAGGAATACATCTTCGGAATGCTGTTCCTCAAGCGCTGCTCAGATGTGTTCGAGGAGCGCTACGAGCAGGTCATTGCCGAGGAGCTGAAAGCGGGCAAAAGCAAGGCCGAGGCCCATATCACGGCGGAAAACCCTCGCTGGTACAAGCGCGATGGCAATTTCTGGGTGCCCAGCCAGTCGCGTTTCAAGCATCTGGTCAACGAAGCGCACATTAATGTCGGCGACCTGCTGAACAAGGCCTTGGCCGGTATCGAGGAAAACAATTCCTCCCTGGAAGGGGTTTTGGAACACATCGACTTCACCCGGAAAGTTGGCCAGAGCAAGATTCCCGACCAGAAGCTGCGCCAGCTCATCACCCACTTCGGTGATGTGCGCCTGCGCAACAGCGACTTTGAATTCCCCGACCTGCTCGGCGCCGCCTATGAGTACCTGATCGCTGAATTTGCCGACTCCGCGGGCAAGAAAGGCGGCGAGTTCTATACGCCACGTTCGGTGGTGCGGTTGATGGTGCACCTGCTCAAGCCGACTCTGGCCCACGATATATATGACCCCTGCTGCGGCTCGGGCGGCATGCTGATTGCAGCCAAGGAATACATCGACGAGCACGGCGAGGATGGTCGCAAGGCCAACCTGTTCGGCCAGGAGTTCAACGGTACCGTCTGGTCCATCGCGCAGATGAACATGCTCCTGCATGGCATCAGCAACGCCTGGCTGGAGAACGAAGACACCCTGGCTGACCCGCGCCATATCGAAGGTGGCGAACTGCGCCGCTTCGACCGCATCCTCACCAACCCGCCCTTCTCCATCAACTGGGGCCACACTGAAAAAAACGCCGACGGCAGCCTGGCCTGGAACCCGACCTTCCGCGAAGAGCGCTTCCGTTTCGGCGAGGTGCCGCTGGGCTCCAAGAAGGCTGACCTGATGTTCCTCCAGCACATGCTCGCCGTGACCCGCGACGAGGGCATGATCGCCACCGTACTGCCCCACGGCGTGCTGTTCCGTGGCGGTGAGGAAAAAGCCATTCGCGCCGGCATCATCGAAGCGGATCTGCTCGAAGCGGTGATCGGCCTGCCCGCCAACCTTTTCTACGGTACCGGCATCCCAGCCTGCATCCTGATCCTGCGGCAACAGAAGCAGGAAGGCGCCAACCGGGTCAGCGCCAAGCCCGCCGCGCGCGAGGGCAAGGTGCTGTTCATCAACGCCGACCGAGAGTTTTTCGAAGGCCGCGCGCAGAACTTACTGCTGCCCGAACACATCGAGAAGATCACTACTGCCTACGAGGAATTTCGCCAGATCGACGGCCTCAGCGACGTGGTAGACATCGCCACCCTGCGCGACAACGACTACAACCTGAACATCCGGCGCTATGTGGACAACGCGCCGCCGCCCGAACCTCATGACGTGCGCGCCCACCTGCTCGGCGGCGTGCCCAAGGCCGAAGTACAGGCCAAGGCCGCACTGTTCAGCGCCCACGGCCTCGATCCGCTGGACCTGTTCGCCGAACGCGACGCACAGTATTTCGACTTCAAGCCCGAACTGACCCAACGCGCCGACCTCAAGCCCGCCATCGAGGGCAATCCCGGTCTGCAGCTCAAGGAAGCGTCGATTCGCGCCGCCTTCGAGGCGTGGTGGAGCGAACACAGCCCGCGCATCACCGCCCTGGCTGGGAAGCTGGACGACAGCGTCGCGCTGGTCAGCCTGCGCGGCGAGCTGCTGGCCAGCTTCAGTGAAACCCTGGAGCGTATCGGCCTGCTCGATCCCTTCCAGGTCCGCGGCATCGTCGCCGGCTTCTGGTACCAGAGCAAATACGACTTCCTTGGCCTGATGGCACGCGGCAGCAGCGGCGTGATGGATGCCTGGCGCACCAGTATCGTCACTGCCCTGGAAGACAAGGCTAGCAAGCAGAACCCGCTGGAGCACAAGCTGGTGAAATTCCTGCTTGGCGATTTCGTCGCCGGGCTGGCCGAGTTGGAAGCAAAGAAGGCCGAACTGGAAAGCCAGATCAAGGCCGCTACCCCAGCCAAGGGCGAGGATGGCGACGAGACCGAGAGTGAGGCGGAAACCGGCGACGATGAGGAAAACGCCGTTGATGAAGCCCAGCTCAGGGACTGGAAGGCCGAGCTGACCAAGGTAAAAAAGCAGCTCAAAACTCAGAAGGACAACTTCGCCAGCCACCTGAACAAGGCCGTCGACGGCCTGGACGAGCAGCAGGCCGGCGAGCTGCTGCTGACCATCCTGCACAACGATATGCAGGCCATCGTCGAGCGCTACATTGCTGCCCAGCGCAAGCAGATC
The DNA here is from genome assembly GCF_054483855.1 of Stutzerimonas sp. KH-1. Lineage (NCBI taxonomy): Bacteria > Pseudomonadati > Pseudomonadota > Gammaproteobacteria > Pseudomonadales > Pseudomonadaceae > Stutzerimonas > Stutzerimonas sp. KH-1. The sequence goes on from NZ_CM137011.1 coordinate 3,276,168, forward strand.
GTCGCCGCCTTCGAGAACTGGTGGGACAAGTACCGGGTAACGCTGAACGAGATCGAGCAGAAGCGCGATGCAGCGGCGGAGGCGTTGCAGGGATTCTTGAAGGGGTTGGGGTATGTCTGAGATTTCTTGGTCTACCCGATCCATCCGGGAGTGCTTGGCAGAAAGCTTTGCAGGCGAGTGGGGTGCGGAGCCTCTGCCAGGAAATGCTCGCGTTCTGCGCGCTACCGATATTGACGATGAGGGTCACGTCATTGGCTCTGGCGCTTTGCGACGCCTCCCCCTTGGCAAGCTGACGAGTCGGCAACTGGAAGATGGCGATATTTTGTTGGAAGGCTCCGGTGGCGGGCCTGACAAACCTGTAGGGCGGGTTGCATTTTTCGATGCTGTCGAGCATCAAGGCCCCGCAGTTTGCTCGAACTTCTTCAAAACTCTGCGCCCTGACCGGCGCGTGGCCGAGCCTAGATTCCTGTGGCGGAAGCTGATGTGGTTTTACCGTCAGCCAACGCTGCTGACTTTCCAGCAGCAGACCACTGGCATCATCAACCTCAAGTTTGAGGAGTACCTCAATGCGACTATCGAGGTTCCGGCTGACCTGGCTGAGCAACGTGTCATCGCCCAACTCCTCGACACCCTCGACACCGCCATCCGCGAAACCGAGGCGCTGATCGACAAGCTCAAGGCCGTCAAACAGGGCCTGCTGCACGACCTGCTGACCCGCGGCATCGATGCCAACGGCCAACTGCGCCCGCCACAGAGCGAAGCGCCGCAGCTTTACAAGGAGTCTCCGTTAGGGTGGATTCCGAGGGAGTGGGAAACCACCCTCCTCGGGACATGTACGTCGTGGTCAAGTGGCGGAACGCCAAGCCGTGCTGTTGCTTCCTACTGGAAAGGCGATGTTCCGCTGTTAACCCCGAAAGATATGAAGTCCTTTGAACTCAACGACACGATTGAGCATGTTAGCGCTGCTGCGGCTAACTCAGGCTCGAGGCTGATGCCAGCTGAAACGGTGTTCATTGTGGTCAGAGGCATGATCCTTGCGCATTCGTTCCCTGTCGTGCTGGCAGCATGTCCTATGGCTTTCAATCAAGATGTGAAAGCCATTAGTGCAGGGGAACAGCTCCATTCGCGTTTCTTGGCGTATTGGTTAGTCGCCAATGCCGATGGATTTCTCCGAAAGGTTACAGAGGCTACTCACGGCACCAAAAAATTGGACATGGAAAACCTTGTGGGCTTTCCAATGGGGCTCCCTTCACTACAAGAGCAGGCCGCTATTACCGCTCGCCTGGAAGCTGCTTCTAAAAAATACGTAACGGAGGCTGAATATCTGTCCCAGTTGTCGGAAATGAAAACCGGCCTAATGGACGACCTCCTCACCGGCCGAATCCGCGTCACTCCACTGCTGGAATCCATGCAGCAGCCTGTTGCACAAACGGGAGCCTGATATGACCCCGCACCTGCCGCCCCGCGAATCCCTCACCGTCGAGTTTAAGAGCGACCTGAAGAAGCTCCCCGACCGCGAGCTGATCGAGGCGCTGGTCTGTCTGGCCAATGCCGAGGGCGGCGAGTTATGGCTGGGCGTCGAGGACGACGGCACGCCCACCGGCCTGCATTCCGACCATCGCCTGCTGGAAGGAATGGCCGGCATGGTGGCGGCGCGCACGTCGCCATCATTGTCCGTGCAGGCCGAGGCGGTCGAGGTGGGCGGCGTGACCGTGGCGCGCATCCGCGTACCCAAGGCCCAGGGCGAGGTGGCCACCACCAACGGCGTCTACCTGCGCCGCCGTCTCAAGCACGACGGCACCCCCGAATGCGTGGCCATGCTGCCCCACGAGCGGGCCAGCCGCGCCTCTAGCTTCGGCCTGATCGACGTGTCGGCCCAGCCGGTGGCCGGCGCCAGCCTGGCAGACCTCGACCCGCTGGAGCGCGAGCGCCTGCGCCAGGCCGTGCAGCAGTACGGCGGCGACCGCGTGCTGCTCGAACTGGACGACGAAGCCCTCGACGGTGCACTGACACTTACCGCACGCCAGCCTGATGGTTCGCGCGTGCCAACCCTGACCGGCCTGCTGCTGGTTGGCCGGGAAACGTCCCTGCGCCAGTTAGTGCCCACCCACGAATTCGCCTTCCAGGTGCTGGCCCAGCAGGCGGTGCGTTTCAACGAGTTCCGCCGCTTCCCGCTGCTCAAGGCGCTGGACTGGCTGGAAACCAACTTCCGCCCTTACAACCCCGAGGAAGAGCTGCAGGTCGGCCTGTTCCGCGTGCCGGTGCCCAAGGTGGACATGGGCGCCTTCCGCGAAGCCGTGGCCAACGCGCTGATCCACCGCGACTATCACCGCCTCGGCGCGGTGCATGTGCGCCTTGAAGACGAAGCGCTCGTAGTCAGCAACCCCGGCGGGCTGGTAGATGGCGTGACCCTGGCCAACCTGCTGGTCACCGAACCGCGCCCGCGCAACCCGGCCTTGGCCGACGCCATGAAGCGCATCGGCGTGGTCGAGCGCTCCGGGCGCGGCGTGGACAAGATCTTTCGCGGCATGCTCAAGTTCGGCCGCCCGGCACCGGATTACGGCTACACCACCGCACAAAGCGTGGTGCTGCGCCTGCCCACTACCGAAGCCGACCTCGACTTTCGCCGCTTGGTGGTCGAGCACGAGCGCGCCACCAACGCCGAGCTGCCCATCGACAGCCTGATAGCCCTGGCCGCCCTTCGCGCGACCAAACGGGTGTCGGTGGATGAATTGGCCGGGCAGATTCAGCGCGATACCGCGAGCGCCAAACGCACCCTGGAAGCCCTGACCGAGGCTGGTCTGGTGGAAGCACATGGCTCCACCCGGGCACGCAGTTACACCCTGTCGGCCAGTTTGTATCAGGCCGTAGGTAACAAGGCGGCTTACACCCGGCAAGCCGGCTTCAGTCCTATCCAGCACGAGCAAATGGTTCTCAACTATGTGCAGCAGCATGGGCAGATCAAACGGGCCGAGGTGATGGAGCTGTGCCGGTTAAGCGAGGGGCAGGCGAAAGATCTGCTCAAACGCATGAAGGGTAGCGGCGCCCTGGCGTTGCACGGAAGGGGGCCCGCCTCGGCCTATCAGCTCCCCGAATAGCCGATCGATCGGATGGATCGGATGAAATCGGATGGAATCGGATGGATCATCCCTCTGGTTGGGAATTGCGCCCTTCGAGACCGCGCAGGGGTTATGGATGTTATGGGGGTTTTGCTCCCATAAAGGCCGGATTAAAAGGAGTGGCCTGTGGGTTGGGAATTGGAAGATGTCGAGAAGCCCTTTGTTACGCAGCTGCAAGGTTTGGGCTGGACACCTGTAGAAGGTAGCCTCGACGACCCGGCACTGACCGGGCGTGGCAGTTTCTCCGAGGTGATACAGGAGGCGCTGTTGCGAGATCGGTTGCGCGCGCTCAACCTGCGCGACGGCCAACCCTGGCTGGATGATGAGCGACTGTCCGAGGCAGTCGCGGCCATTAACCGCCTGGGTACGGCGAAACTCATGGAAGCCAACCAGAAAGCCACCGAGCTGCTGCTCAAGGGCATCACCGTCGATGGCCTACCTGGCTGGGATGGTGGACGCGGGCAGACCATCCAGTACATCGACTGGGATACTCCAGCCAACAACCGCTTCAGCGTAATCAACCAGTACCGCGTGGACTGCCCTGCCGGTTACGACAGCGGCAAGAAATTCATCGTCCCCGATCTGGTGTTGCTGGTGAACGGCATCCCGCTGGTGGTGGTGGAGTGCAAGAGCCCTTCCATCCCCGAACCGCTGGCCGAGGCGGTGGACCAGCTGCGGCGTTACAGCAACCAGCGCAAGGCGGACGCCGAGGTCGAGCACAACGAGGGCAACGAGGCGCTGTTCGCCAGCGTGCAACTGCTGATTGCCTGTAGCTTCGACGAAGCTCGCGTCGGCTGTATCGGGGCCGGCTTTGCCCATTACGCACAGTGGAAGACGGTAGTCGGCCCGGATGGCAGTGGCAGCGAGCAGGCGGTCGCCGAGTCGCTGGGCAAGGCGAAGCTGTCGGAGCAGGAGCGCTTGGTGGCGGGCATGTTGTCGCCCGAGCATCTGCTCGATCTCATCCGCCATTTCATGCTGTTCATGCAGGTGGGCGGGCAGACCATCAAGACGGTTTGCCGTTACCAGCAATACCGCGCGGCGAACCATGCCATCAGTCGCCTGAAGGGCGGACAAACCCGCGCGCAGCATGGCGAAAGCGACCAGCGCGGCGGCATCGTCTGGCACACCCAGGGTTCGGGCAAGAGCCTGACCATGGTTTTTCTGGTGCGCAAGATGCGTACCGATGAACAGCTGCGGCGCTTCAAGGTGATCGTGGTCACCGACCGTAAGGATCTGCAGAGCCAGTTGGCCGCCACCGCCACCTTGAGCGGCGAGGCACCGGAAGTGGCCGCGAATATCGCGGGCGTGAAAGCCCTGGCCCGGCGCGAAGGGCCGGGGCTGGTATTCGCCACCATCCAGAAGTACCGCAACCCCGAGCTGGAAGAAGAAGCCTCCGGTGCCATTGAGATCGGTGAGATAAATCCGGCTGCCAAGGCGGCTGAAAAACGCGCTCCCTACCAGGGGAACAAGCCGTTTGAAGTACTCAACACCGGCGAGAGCATTCTGGTACTGGTGGACGAGGCGCACCGCACCCAGGCGGGCGATCTGCACGCGAACCTGCTGGCCGGCCTGCCCAACTGCGCGCGTATCGGTTTTACCGGCACGCCGATCATCATGGGCGACAAGAAACGCACCCATGAGATTTTCGGTGCATTCATCGATAAGTACACCATCCGCGAAGCCGAGGCCGATGGCGCCACGGTGCCCGTGCTGTACGAGGGGCGCACGGCTCAGGGCGCGGTGAAGGATGGGGCCAGCCTCGATGAGCTGTTCGAGGATCTGTTCCGCGAGCACACCCAAGAAGAACTGGAACTGATCAAGAAGAAGTACGCGACCAAGGGCCATATCTTCGACGCGCCGGCACTGATTGCCGACAAGGCGCGGGACATCATCCGGCACTATGTCACCAACATCCTGCCCAACGGCTACAAGGCCCAGGTGGTGGCCTACAGCCGGATAGCGGCGGTGCGTTATTACCATGCGCTGCAGGCCGCCCGCGATGAATTGCTGGCAGAGGCCGACGCCCTGCCAGCCACTGACAAGGCACTCGACGACGAAGCCCTGTGCCAACGCCCGCCCAAGCTGCAAGCGCGGGTGCAGGCCTGGCGCTATCGCGAGACGCTGCAAGCGCTGGAGTTCGCGCCGATCATTTCCGGGACCAATAACGATCCCTCCGAATGGAAGGTGTGGACCGACGGAGCCAAGCACGAACAGCTGATCAAGCGCTTTAAGAAGCCACTGCACCACGAGCAGCCGGGCAAGGCCGATCCGCTGGCATTCCTGATCGTCAAATCCATGCTGCTGACCGGCTTCGATGCACCCATTGAAGGCGTGATGTACCTCGACCGTCCGATCAAAGAGGCCGAGCTGTTGCAAGCCATTGCGCGGGTCAACCGTACCGGCTTCGGCAAGCGTTGCGGCATCGTGGTGGATTACTACGGGGTCGCCAACCATCTGCGAGAAGCCTTGGCGGCCTATGCCGACGAGGATATCGAGGGCGCGCTGACCAGCATTAAGGATGAGGTGCCGGTGCTGCGTGATCGGCATCTGCGCGTCATCGATGTGCTACGTCGTCAGGACATCGAAAACCTGGAAGACGCTGAAGCCTGCATTGCCGCTCTGGCGGAGGAGAAAGTACGGGCTGAGTTCACGGTAAAACTCAAAGCGTTTCTTGCCTCCCTGGATACCGTGTTGCCGCGTCCCGAAGGCCTGCCGTTCGTCAAGGATGCCAAGCGACTGGCCTATATCCATGCCCGTGCACGCAGCCGTTACAAGGACCTGCCGCAGTTGGGCAAGGACGTCGGCGTCAAAGTCCGCAAGCTGATCGACGATCACGTTATCTCGTTGGGTATCGACCCAAAGATTCCGCCGATCCAGCTGACCGATGCCAATTTCGAGAAGGAGCTGTCGCGCAGCGCCAACGATCGCGCCAAGGCGTCGGAAATGGAACACGCCATCCGCTCGCATGTGCGCAAGCATGCCGACGAAGACCCAGTGCTGTACCGCAAGCTCTCGGAGCGGCTGAATGAGCTGCTCAAGTCTCTGGGTGAGCAGTGGGATCAATTGGTGGTGCAGATGCAGAAGATCATCGACGAACTGCGCAGCGGCCAGTTGAGCGAGGAGAACACACCGCTGGACGTGCCGGAGCATTACGCACCGTTCCTGCGCACGCTGCTGGATGTCGTCTGCGCTGAGCGTGATGCGCAACCTGCCGAGCTGCTGCGACTCAAGGATGTCACGGTAGAACTGGTGGATTTGCTGGTCGATGAGCTGCAAAGCCACCGCGATATCTGGAGCCCACGCAAACGCGCCGCCCAGGAAGAACTGGCCGGACAGCTGTTCGATCACCTGATGCGCCTACGCCCACCGTTAGTGGATACCGACACGGCGGGGCTGCTAGCCGACCGTATGCTCGACCAGGCGCGCGCCAACCATGACAGGTTGATGCGGGTGTGAGCAGTCAGACACTGACCGTCGGCGACCTGCAGTTGTCGCTGCGCCGCAGTACGCGGCGCAAGACCCTGCAGATCACCGTCGAGCGCGATGGGGCGCTGATTCTCTCCAGCCCGCCGGACGTGGATGAACAAACCCTGCGGGAATTTGTGGCGGAAAAAACCTTCTGGATTTACTCGCGCCTGGCCGAGAAGGAGCGCCTGCAGCGGGCTATCCCTACCAAGGAATATGTGGATGGTGAGGGCTTTCTCTATCTGGGGCGCAGTTATCGTCTGAAGTTGGTGGACGAGCAGGTTGTACCCCTGAAGCTGACCGCCGGGCGTTTTCACCTGCTGCGCAGCGAGCTGGCACGCGCCCGCGAGCATTTTATCCGCTGGTACAGCGAACATGCCCGCAACTGGCTGGCAGTCCGCGTCAAGAATCACCAGGCGCGTATGGAAGTGACACCTGGCGGCGTGCGCGTGCAGGACCTGGGCTATCGCTGGGGGTCATGCGGAAAAGGCGCAGTGTTGTATTTCCACTGGAAAACCATCCTGCTGCCCAAGCACATCGCCGAATACGTTGTTGTGCATGAGATGGTGCACCTGCACGAGCCGCACCACACCCCGGAGTTCTGGCTACGCTTGGAGCGCGCCATGCCCGATTACGCCCAGCGAAAGAGCTGGCTGGCCGAACATGGCATTGAGGTGGAGGGGGTTTGACGCTCTTCCCCTGGATGGGAAGCTTTTCCCTACCAGGGATAAGGTTGTACTCGCTATGCCGGAGCCCGCAGATACTCATAGAGTGTGGCCCGGCTGATGCCGAACTCGCGAGCCAGCGCGGCTTTCGGTTCGCGCGCTTCAACACGACGCCGTAGCTCTTCGAGTCGGCTGTCACTCAGCGCTTTTTTCCTCCCTCGATAGACACCGCGCTGTTTCGCCAGGGAAATACCCTCGCGTTGCCGCTCACGAATCAAAGCCCGCTCGAACTCCGCGAACGCCCCCATGACTGAAAGCAGTAGGTTGGCCATCGGCGAATCCTCCCCGGTGAAGGCCAGCGACTCCTTCACGAACTCAATACGCACTCCCCGCCCGGTGAGCTGCTGCACCATGCGCCTCAAGTCATCGAGATTACGAGCCAGACGATCCATGCTGTGCACGACCAGCGTGTCACCCTCGCGCACGTAACTGAGCAACGCTTCGAGCTGCGGTCGCTGTGTGTCCTTGCCGGAGGCTTTGTCGATGAACACCTTGCTCACCTGAACGCCTTCGAGTTGCCGATCAGGGTTCTGGTCGAGCGTACTGACCCGTATGTAGCCGATCCGTTGTCCGTGCATATTGCCTTCCCAGCGAAATGTGTATGGCTGAGATTTTAAAGGCAGCCGGACAGATGCCAAATTACTGGAAAATCGACCCTATCCAGACAGGTTGGAGCGGGAGTTCGGGGTGTCTGGTTAGGGTATAGGCCATTCGGACAATGGGTGGCGACTATCGGCCAATTGCAGTCATACGTATGGGTGTAGGGCTAGTAAGTCAGCTGGACCTACGCTGGGGTGATAGCGAAATGGATAACTAGTGCCACAGCCCCTGAGCTAGCTCAGAGGTGGCTAAAAGAACCTGGAGCGGTGGAGAATTTTCCGGAGGAGCTTGGCCTGATGCGCATGCTCGCTAATGCAGCTACGCTCCTTTGGAAAGGAGACAATTACCCCTGTCGTTGCAGGTTTGCACGCAGATGCAGATAGAGGGGGCGCTGCATTTACTGGTACTGGCGCTCCGGCAGGCATGTCGAGGTATGCCCGTGGCTCGAAGCTAAAAGACAGTTGCATCACGCTCTCGGCCGCAAGGTCCGAATCCAACTGGCTCATGTTAAGCTCCTGTAGCAAGGCGCCTTAAAGGGCGCGGGATTCTAGCCCCTTAACCACCAACCCTTCAAGGGTCGACACCGCCTCGATTGAGATCTGAGCAACAGGCTCAGCATCTCTGGTGATCATCCGGCCATCCTTCTTCCGCCCTCCTGGATGGGCAGAGAAAAACTTGAGGTACCGTGATGGTGCGACCCCGTCAAAAGGCAAAACACGCACCTTCGTGGCGTCACTCTCATTTTCAGTTATAGCATCCTGATGGAGCTTTGTGGCAAGGCTTTTGCGATAGGGTTCTAGGAAAATTACTTCTTTGATACCTGCTGCGACAAGGTGCCTGGCACATGAGTGGCAGGGGTAAGTGGTCACGAAGAGCTTTGCGTTTCGAATCTTCATACCGTCTGTCGCCCCAGCATTCAGCAGAGCATGCATCTCCGCATGTACAGCCCTAGAAAATTCGATCAGTCCCTTGAGGTGAGTATTTTTACTAATAACAGTGAGAGCCAGAGCTTTCTTTTCCTCTGAGACAACCTCTGCATCTAGCAATTGTTTAACAATGTAGTCAGCTATTACTTTTTTCTCAAAGTCATTTGAGCACATGCCCCCTTTCATATTCCAGCAGCGACGGTCCTCGTCAGAGCTCAGCCCATCACCTTCCGTTTGGTAGAGACCGCCAAATGCCTTGGGAACATCGTTCCATCCAGTAGCGATGATTTCCCCATCTTCGCTAGAAATAGCCGCTCCCACCTGGCGAGAGAGGCATGCCGAGTTTCTAGCAGCGGAGAATGCCGCATACATAGCGCGCTCGTTGGACGTCGGGGTTGCAACCACGGTGCCAAGCATGAGGTCCAAAAAGCGCTTCACCCTGTTGCGTCGATGCGAGTCAGTAATTTTCTCAACGCGTAGGAAAAAATCCGAAAGAGGGAAGGTATCTTCAACACGTTGACCGTTATCGATCTCTTCACCCGAATCTCTATCAATCAGCTCATGCAGAGCAGCACCTTTTAAGGAGCTTTCTAGTCTAGATACGCGCATCTCGATTGGTGAGTACACCCCAACGACATAAAGCATGTCCCCATATATCGAGCGCAAAAGCCGCAGTTCATCAATGTGTTTGATCGAGTCAATAATGTGACACCACTTCAGTGTCACATTAGGCACCAAACTATCGCCATCATCGTCACTGAACATGTCAGGATGCTCAGATTTTTTTGCTTCTTCTGCCTTTAACTGCTCCCCAGCCCTGGCAAGACTGATTTTTCTGACAGCGAGCTTGGCCAAGACAGCATTGCCATGGGCTTTTCTAAGCTCATTTCCTGCATCAATCAGTTCCTTGATTGATGCGTTTTGTGGAAGTGATTCCTGATTCCTGATTTCTTCACTTAGCCTAATTGTTTCAACGCGTTCATAGCCGTAATCGGTGCTTTTCAACAATTCTTCAAAACTTTGAGCCACCTCATGTAGCGGCGTGCCGAGCGGACCGCACAGGGCGATAACAATCTGGGGAGTAAGCGTTTTCTGTATGGCTATGACGTCGTCGAAATTGGAATCTTTTTTTGAGCCGTGGACGACCTTTAGTGCTTGTTCTGGGGCTGCCATAGCGCATGTCCTTTGCTGAGCGGTGATAACGGAAAAACTGATTCTAGTATGTCTGCTTCGGGCTGTGCCACATGCCTGATTCTTAGAGTTTTGAAAACATACTGGTAAACGTCACTGCTCGGCTCATTTAAGATGCTTGCCTTCGTGAGCACGAATGACAGCAGTTGTTGGAAGCGGACGCCACTAACGGCAGTAATCGGCCGATAATAGTCATTCCAAAACGCAGTGCACATCCGGCGCTAGCCTCACCTCACCACCATCAACTCATCCCATCTCGCCCTAACGAGCCACGATAGCGCTTGGTGCGTTTTTGAGGCTTTGAGCACCCTGGGAGCCACTACCCACCTGAAAAGCTCACAGCGACGTTCTGACGCCTTCTCATGGCGATAGATCTCAGCCACAGACAGGGACCTGCAACCTCTGCTGCTCAAACGTAATTCGATTCATAAGGCAATGCTCAACCGGATAGCCTTGGATGTGCCGCTCAGGCGGTTGAGCCGAGCCCACGAAATAGCAAGTACCCAGCTTGAACCTCAGCCCGCCTGAGGAGTACTTCTTGCTCAACAGGCAAGCCTCATTTCCCTGGATGGCGTAGCCGAAAATATCACCCCAGCGGAAACTCACTCCGCCGCATTCAAGGCCAAGGTCTGTGACTTGCAGGATTTCCTGTATCGTGAGGCCGCCAATCGCAAGCGCGAAAAATCTCCCGTTCGGAATAATCGGGGGGAAGAACCGTCCTGGGCCAATTTCTCGAAAATTCATCTCGCTCTCGCTTCTGACGCGTCCAGGACGATCAGCCAATACCGTTACGCCTGAACCTCGACGGCTGCGAACAGGCCCCATCAGGCCACCACAACGGCACAATGAATCATTCAGTTCGCGCACTCGCTTCACCAACATCCGCTACGCGACACAAATCCCCAACTTTTTGTGAAAATCTCATCTCGTAATAGATTTATACGGAATGAGGTCCACTTTTTTTTCGTTGTTTAGAACGACCGAGTATTAGAACGCGAAGCTTAGAACAGGGCTCAAACCCGCATGGTTGCTGGGTTCTTCCCGTTCTAAGCTTCACGAAAAGCAGGCCAGCGTTCTAAGCTTTGCGCTGCCCGTTCTAACCAACCCGTTCTAAGACTCGCTGGGAAGCTTAGAACGGGGCTGAAACCCGCATGGTTACTGGGTTCCGCCGTTCTAAGCTTCGCGAAAAACAAGCCCGCGTTCTAAGCTTCGCGCCGCCCGTTCTAAACAACCCGTTCTAACACTCGCCGGGAAGCTTAGAACGGGGCTGAAACCCGCATGGTTACTGGGTTCCGCCGTTCTAAGCTTCGCGAAAAACAAGCCCGCGTTCTAAGCTTCGCGCCGCCCGTTCTAAACAACCCGTTCTAACACTCGCCGGGAAGCTTAGAACGGGGCTAGAACCCGCATGATTGCTGGGTTCTGCCGTTCTAAGCTTCCCCGTCGCTCAAACCAAACCGTTCGAGCTCGCAACGAATCATAGAAGGGGTCTAGGACCCCGCGGGCCTCAGTCACCGCCACCAATAATCGATACGCGTGGACACCCACGGCGGATTCTGCCGCCTCCTGTTGCCGTTTCGCATCCACAGCGGCAACCAGCGCGAGTTTTTGCCGTATTCGTTTGGTTATCTGTCGTCATGACCACTCCACTACGGCAACGAAGCTAAGCTATTCCGCATGCGTGGCGTCGTCCTAGAGAGAGGTATTACTGCATCAGCTAGGGTTCTCAGTATCTGGGGGTATAGTCGCCAAAACCAGCTATCGAGGACCCGGTATGGATACAGCGTCAACCCTGCTACAGGCAATTGCTTTCGTGCTCTTCAGCGTTACGGTCGCAGCTCTAGTTGGCTTTCGGCTCGCAAGACATTTAGACAACAAGCAACGGTCGTCCCGCCCAAGAAAGAGGGAGAATTAACTGGGGACTACGTTCAGCCGCTTGGCGGCCTGACACACAGGCCGCAAACGCCTTAGCTGGATTTCAATTTACGAACCAACGGCCAAATTTGTACGTCGCCATAAACGATCCGATCAATCCCATCCACTGCACGATCGCTGCCCCACCCATATAGCTAGCCAACTGCTGGGAAGCACCGAAGAGCAAGGTAAACATGATCAGGGTCAGAGGAATACTCAGCACCTTCATCAGAACGCTGCCACGCAGTGGGCTTGGCTCAACTTCTACATCCCAATGTTCTGATAAGCAGAAGGGACAACAGCTGGAGATTGGCTTTCCCCCGCCAATTCGCCATCCCCATCCACCGGCAATGCTTCGGCTAAATATTACTTTTGGAACCATCATCCGCTTGCAGCGGTTACACAGAACGCGGGACATAGGCGGGTCTCCTTGTACTTGATGGAGAAATGCTATCAAGCACCGAACCGAACCCAAGTCCCTATGCGGGGTTATCCAACATTGCGTCTAGATAGGCTGCCCATTTGCCTAGGTCCTCACGCTTTTCTTTCAGATAGCTGTAACGGTCATAGTGCTTTGCTTGAACTCCGCTCCGGCCATGAGAAAGCAGCCATGCCCTTCGCTGCTCATCAACACCAAGCATCGCCAAATGAGTCTCAATGGTCGCTCGCATCGTGCGCCAAGTGAAGGTGCGAGTCAGGCCCTGTGCCGACAACACAGAGCCAAGCTCGGAAAATATCTTCTGCGCCGTATGCGCAGATATTTTCCGCACACCGTCAAGCGAAAACGGACCCGCGCCAGTCCGAGGCGTCAGCAACGGCGCTAGTACCTCTTCGACCCTTCCAGATATAGGCAAAAGATGATCCCTAGGAGGCGTTCCTTTGCCTCCCTTGTAATCGACCAAGCGGAGAACCGTACCGTGCTCAGGATCTTCTGACAGGTCAGCCCAAGTTGCGCGCAATAACATCTGCACACGCTGCCCTGCCAGATAAATCATCGCGTTAGCTATTGGCTGACGGCGCCCTGGCAGCGCAGCAACAGCGCGAAGCACTTGTCTCAGTTCGTCAGCGTTCAATGCCTCCGTGTTTGCACGCTCCGCACCCTCAATCGTAGGGAGATCGGCTACTGGGTTGTATCTGAGCCCAAATAGCACGGCATCGCCTGCTCTCAAGGGATTCAGATCGTGCTTCAAGCCAAACGAAAACGCAGCACGCAAATAAGCCCGAAGACGATTAGCGGCGGTTAGCTTGCCATTCGTTGCGCTCGCCTGTGTTTTTCGCCGCCCACGCCCCTTGGATGCGGGCTTCCGGTTAATGCAATGGCGCAGGATCTGGGAAATATCTTCTGGCTGAATTTCTTTTGCCTTAGTGCCGGCTAGATCCGGGAATGCACCGATTACATCAAGCCGTAGGGCACCCTTTACTCCTCGGGCGCTTGTCTTCCCACGTCGCTCCATGTCCGCTACGTAAGCCAGCAAAAGCTGCTCAAAAGACCCCTGGCGAGCGGCTTGGCTTTCGATCCGTTGCTGCTCGACCTTCAACCGTTGAACATGATTTTCGTAAGTTTCGAGCGTTGGAAAATCACGAGCAGCCGCAGCAACTCGTTCTGCCTCCTGACGCCAGTACGCTATGCCTCTAACCTGACCACCAGCGGATAGCGCTCCAAACTGACCGAGTTTCTTGCGCTCTTGCCTGCCACCCCGGCGTACCGCTAGGGAGACGCTGAACAATTAGCCAATTCTCACCGTCCCCCTTTTTCAACCCGGTTTTTTCAACCTACCGGCCTTATTCTGCGTTTCTTGGGCCGATTTCTACCCTGATTTTGCTGATTAGCGGGCCAGCCCCGCCTTTCGGACGGACTTATCCCGCCGTCCGTTGCAAATACCGCTTGGCCAGTACCAGATTGGCCAACCCAAACAGACTGAACAACTGCGCCGTATTCTTTTCCAGTCCACGGTAGCGAACCTTACGATGATTGAAGCGCACCTTGATCACCTGGAAGGGATGCTCGACCTTGGCACGCAGCTGCGCCTTGGCGTATTCGACTTTGCGCTTGACTCGGTACAGCACGCTGTCTTTGCCGTGATGTTTGTAACTGCTTGGCCGTGCTGCAATCGACCAGACAACGTCCCGTTCAGCATGCTCCGGTCGCTTGGCCGCACCAGTGTATCCAGCGTCACCCGAAACATAGGTTTCGGCGCCGTGCAGCAACTGATCGACCTGGGTGACATCCGCCACGTTGGCGGCAGTCCCTACCACGCTGTGCACGAGTCCCGATGTGGCGTCGACACCAACGTGGGCCTTCATCCCGAAGTGCCATTGATTGCCTTTCTTGGCCTGATGCATCTCAGGATCACGCTTACCTTCTCGGTTCTTGACCGAGGGCGGCGCGGCGATCAGGGTAGCGTCGACGATAGTGCCTTCCTTGAGCAGCAGACCCCGGCTGGCCAGATGCTGGTTAATCGTTTCAAACAGCACCCGCGTTAGCTGATGGGTTTCCAGCAAGCGGCGAAATCGCAACAAGGTAGTGGCATCCGGTGCCGACTCACGGCCCAGGTCGATGCCGATGAAACCACGAATGGCCTGGCTGTCGTAGACGGCATCTTCGGTACCTTCATCGGAGAGACCGAAACACTGCTGCACGACATACATGCGCAGCATGCGCGACAACCCAATCGCAGGGCGTCCACGCTTGCCTGTGGTGTCGCTATAGAACGGCGCCACTTGCGCCTCCACTTGTGCCCAGGGCACCAGCTGTTCAAGGTCAGCCAGGAAGCGATCTCGGCGAGTCTGCTTTTTCTTGCCGGTATATTCGAGTTCGGAGAAGGTCTTCTGCACGCGCGTAACAAAGCTCATGGAGGGGGCTGGTTGAGGGGGCTCAGTGTGCCAAGGGTGGGGGCGGCTGGCTATTTATGCAGTGTCTCCCTAGGTAAACCTCAATGTCCCCGCTGGGGCGCCGCTCAAGAAGCATCGAACCGGACCCGCGCACACCGAGCTGTTCGGAGAATGTACGTGTGGGCGTGACCACCCCATTCTTATTCATCTCACCCGTAGCAGCCCATTTTTTAGCCTGGGTATCACTCAGTTTGTGCCCCACGAAAGCGCGCTCCTGTTCCATTCAGGTCAACACTTTGCTCAACACTTCGATGCAAATCAATGAAATTATCGGAACGTTCCCGAAAGGCAAAATCATCCTAAGTTATTGATTTATATAGGATGTGAAACTTCATGAAAACCCCTGAAATTTCAAAATTGGGGACTTGTAATCAGTAGGTCCCGGGTTCGACTCCTGGTGCCGGCACCACGATTTGAAGGCTCGCAGAAATGCGGGCCTTTTTCGTTTCTGCCGAGCTTAAGCTAGCCTCGAAGCAGTACAGATCCCGGCCCCGGTTCAACCTCCGTGCCTGCTCTGGCATCATCCATTGACGAATAGCCGATCCAGGATGGCTGGGATGGATGATTTCAAGGGATGGACCATGGCCGAGAGCAGTAACTTCGACTTTCTCAAGGAACACGACCCGGTCTTCCTTCAGCTAGCCAGCAGCGCCGAGCGCGTCTTCGCAAGCGACCCCAATACCACGCTGATCAAGCTGCGCCAGCTCGGCGAGGCACTGGCGCAGGATCTGGCGGCGCGGGCGGGCGTCGAGCTGGACGCCACCATCTCCCAATCCGACCTGCTCTACCGGCTAGGCCGCGAGATCCAGCTCGACGGCAACATCCGCAGCCTGTTCCACACGCTGCGCATCGAGGGCAACAAGGCCACTCACCAGTTCCGTACCCAGCACCGCGAGGCGTTGGATGGTCTGAAGGTCGCCCGGGCGCTCGCCATCTGGTATCACCAGTCGTTCGGAAGCGCCGGCAACTGCTTCAAACCGGGCCCTTTCATAACCCCTGCCGACCCCAGTGCTCCGCTGCGCGAGTTGCAAGCGCAGATCGAGAAGCTGCGAACCGAGCTGGGCGATAGTCGTCAGCAGTTGGAGAGCAACCACCAGCTGGCAGAACTGCTGGCACGGGAAAAGGCGGAGCAAGCCAGCCTCGCCGGTGAGATGAATGAGGAAGCGCGCGTCTACGAGCAGATCGCCCGGGAGCGTGAAGCGGAACTGGCCAGCGCCCGCACCGAGTTCGAGGTGCGCCTGCAGATGCTGCAGAAACAACTGGAGAATCAGCCACAAGCCGCCGAGCAAGTCACCCGCAAGACGCAGCAAGCCACCAGCCAGTTCGACCTCAACGAAGACCTCACCCGCATCCTCATCGACCAGCAGCTCAACGATGCCGGATGGCAGGCCGACTCGCTCGATCTCACCTACAGCAAGGGCGCTCGCCCGGAGAAGGGCAAGAACAGGGCCATCGCCGAATGGCCAACCAGCAAGCCGAAAGAAAACGCCGACTACGTGCTGTTCGCCGGGCTCACTCCGGTCGCCATCGTCGAAGCCAAGCGCAAGCGCATCAACATTGCCGACCGCATCCCACAGGCCGAGCGCTATTCGCGCCAGCTGATCATCACCGCTGACCTGCAACCCGCCGGACAAGAGGCGGGCTGGACCGACGGCCAGGGTGGATATTTCCAGGTCCCGTTCGCCTTCGCCTGCAATGGCAGGCCCTACATCAAGCAGCTCGCCGAGCTATCCGGCATCTGGTTCCGCGACCTGCGCAGCCCCGCGAACCTGCGCCGCCCACTACAGGACTTCCATCGGCCGGATGGTCTGCTCGATCTGCTCAAACGCAGCCGTGAAGCGGCCGAGGCGATGCTTCAACAGGAAGGCTTCGCCTATCTCAAGCTGCGCGACTATCAGGAAAACGCCATTCGCGCCGTCGAGCAGGCGCTCGCCGACAACCGCCGCCAATGCCTGCTGGCCATGGCCACCGGCACCGGCAAGACGCGCACCATCATCGGCCTGATGTACCGCCTGCTGAAGGCCGAACGCTTCCGCCGTATCCTCTTTCTGGTCGACCGCAGCGCCCTGGGTCAGCAGGCCATCGAGGCGTTCAACGAAGCGACGCTCGAGCAGAACCATACGCTCGCGCAGATCTACGACATCAAGGAGCTGGGCGACATGGCCGCCGAGGCCGAAACGCGCGTTCAGGTCGCCACCGTGCAGGCCATGGTCCGGCGCATCTTCCAGTCGGACAACCCGCCGCCCATCGACGCCTTCGACTGCATCATCGTCGACGAAGCCCACCGCGGTTACACCCTCGACCAGGAAATGACCGAAGGTGAGCTGGCAGTGCGCGACCACAGCCAGTACCTCTCGCAGTACCGCCGCGTGCTTGATTACTTCGACGCCTGCCGCATCGGCCTCACCGCCACGCCGGCCAAGCACACCAGCGAAGTGTTCGGCGCGCCGATCTTCACCTACAGCTATCGCGAAGCGGTGGCCGACGACTGGCTGATCGATCACGAACCGCCGATCCGCTACCAGACCCTGCTCAGCCAGAACGGCATTCACTTCGCCAAGGGCGAGAGCGTCAGCGTCATCGATACTGCCACTGGCGAGGTGGACGTGGCCGAGCTGGAGGACGAGCTGGATTTCGAGATCGAATCCTTCAACCGCCGCGTGATCACACCCGGTTTCGACAAGGTGATCTGCGCGCAGCTGGCCCAGGAGCTGGACCCTTCAGGCGATGAGAAAGCGATGATCTTCTGCGTCAACCAGGCCCACGCCGAGCGCGTGAAGAACCTGCTCGACGAAGCCTTCAAAGAGGTTCACGGCGATGACTACAACCAGGCCGCCGTGCAGATCATCACCGGGCAGAGCGACAAGGTCGAACAGCTGATCCGCCAGTACAAGAACGAGCGCTACCCGAGCATCGCCATCACCGTCGACCTGCTCACCACCGGCATCGATGTGCCACGCATCTGCCACCTGGTGTTCATGCGCCGGGTACGCTCGCGCATCCTCTATGAACAGATGAAGGGCCGCGCCACGCGTCGCTGCGACGAGATGGGCAAGACCGTGTTCCGGATTTACGACCCGGTCGACCTGTACGCCAGCCTCGAACCCGTGGACACCATGAAGCCGCTGGTGAAAGACCCGAGCATCAGCCTGGAACAGCTGGTCAGCGAGCTGACCAATCCCGCCAGCCTCGACGCGCCCGGCAGCCAGCCCGACAGCAGTCATGCCCATGATGTGCTCGACCAGCTCAGCCAGCGGGTGATGCGCATCCTGCGCAAGGCCAGCCACAAGGCCGAGAGCAAACCGACCCTCAAGAGCAAACTCGACGAGTTGGAAGACACGTGGGGAGTGGCACCAGACAAACTGCACCAGCACCTGCACGGGCTCGGCCCGCAGCAGGCCGCGCAGTTCATCCGTCAGCACAGCCAGCTGCTCGACCAGCTAGCCACCGTCAATGCCCTGCTCGGCTCGGAAAACTACCCGGTGATCTCCACCCACACGGACGAGCTGATGGTCCGCGAGCAGAACTACGGCGCCAACCAGAAGCCCGCCGACTATTTGGAAAGCTTCAACGACTTCATCCGGAACCAGCTCAACCAGTCGGTGGCCCTCGGTGTGGTGGTCAATCGCCCGCAGGACCTGACCCGAGAGCAGTTGCGCGAGGTGCGCCTGCTGCTCGATGGGCATGGCTATAGCGAAGTGAATCTCCAAAGCGCATGGCGCAACCAGACCAACCAGGAAATCGCCGCCAGCATCGTCGGCTTCATCCGCCGCGCGGCCCTCGGCGAAGCCCTGCTGCCATTCGAGCAACGGGTGGCCAAGGCCATGGAGAAGATTTATACCCTGCAGCAATGGACACCAGTTCAGCGCAAGTGGCTGGAGCGCCTGGCCAAGCAGCTAGTGCATGAGGTCGTGATCGACGAAAAGCAGATCGGCGAGGCGTTCCGGAACGACGGCGGCAGCACCCGGTTGGACAAGATGCTTGGTGGCAATCTCGGCGTGGTGCTGGAAGCGCTGAACGACAATCTTTGGGTGCAGCAAACGGGGTGAAGCTGCCTCGCCGGTGATTGGCCACTGTGCTTATTAATAACGGACAATGGCTGCTGCCTGACTCCAGTACCGCGATTTCCAGAGACACCCCATGACCCCTGTCGAGCTTCAACAGATCCTTGCCCGTGGTGAAGACAGCCGCCACCAGTTCAAGCGCGACTTCAATAACATCGATGCGCTGGCGGCCGAACTGGTGGCGTTCGCCAATACCTCCGGCGGCTTTCTGCTGATTGGCGTGGACGACTCCGGCGCAGTGAGCGGGCTCAGTGCCGCCGACGTTGCGCGGCTCAACCAGATGCTCTCCAACGCCGCCTCGCAGAACGTCAGGCCAGCGATCAACCCCTTATCCAGCAACCTCCTGACCGAATGCGGCCTGGTCATGGTGGTGACGGTCGAACCCGGTCTGAACAAGCCCTATGTCGACAGTCACGGGCGCATCTGGGTCAAAAGCGGTGCCGACAAACGTCGGGTCACGGCCCGTGAAGAGCTGCAGCGCCTGTTCCAGCAGGCCGGGCTGGTATGCGCCGATGCTGTTCCGGTGGTGGGCAGCAGCGCAGCGGATATCGACGCCAAGGCGCTTGGCGACTACTTCCAACGGCGCTTTCGAGAGAGCCCCGAGCAAGCGGGCCTGGAGACCGCCCGCCTCCTGGAAAACCTCGGCCTCGCCAGCGGCGGCACACCCAACCTGGCCGGGCTGCTGCTTTTCGGTCGGGCGCCACAACGCCTGTGCCCCGCCTTCGACATTAAGGCCGTAGCGTTTCCAGGCACCGTGCTGCACGACCGCCATTACCTCGACAGCGAGGACATCGATGGCAACCTGCCGGAGCAGTACCGCCGCAGCCTGGCGTTCATCAAGCGCAACCTGCGGCACGTGCAGCGTCAGCAAGGCTTCAACACCCTCGGCCAGCTAGAAATACCGGAAGAGGTGTTCGAGGAGCTGCTGGTCAATGCCCTGATTCACCGCGATTATTTTGTCAGCGCCTCCATTCGACTGATGATCTTTACCGACCGGATCGAGCTGATCAGCCCTGGGCACCTGCCGGATGTGCTCGACACGGAGAAGATCCGTTTTGGCCTGTCCAACCGCCGCAACCCGACCCTGACCTCCCATGCCGTGCACATCCTGCCCTACCGCGGGCTGGGCACCGGCATTCCGCGCGCGCTCGATGCCTGGCCGACCATAGAGCTCCACGACGACCGGGAGGGCAACCAGTTCAGGGTGGTGATTCAGCGGCCCCAAGAAAGCGGGACTGCTTCGGGACCAGGTCGGGACCAGGTAGGGACCAAGTCGGGGCCAAGTCGGGACCAGGTCGGGGCCAGGCCGGGACCGAGTTCGGAACAGGTGGACGCCCTTCCCCGCTTGCCGCAGGAACAACTAGCGCTATTGCGCAGGATGACCGGCGAGCACGCCACCCCCGAGCTGATGGCGTTCACCGGGCGCAGTAACCGCAGCAAGTTCCGCGAACAGGTACTGGCTCCGCTGCTGGCGCTTGGCCTGGTCGAGACGACAATTCCAGACAAGCCCACCAGCAGCAAGCAACGCTATCGCCTGACTGCCGCCGGCCGCGCGCTACAGGCTGAACAGGGCACCGCCCAAGACTGAACAGGCACAACACACCGATGCATCGCATAACCCGGCGCATCCAACACTTTTCGCCACAGGTACCCCATGACCAATTCCGACATCGTCCAGAAGCTCTGGAACCTCTGCGACGTCCTGCGCGACGACGGCATCAATTACAGCGACTACGTCACCGAGCTGGTGCTGCTGCTGTTCATCAAGATGGAATACGAGCAGGTGCAGAACAACGACAGCTTCGGCCACAAGCTGCCCGAGGGCGCGCGCTGGCCGGAACTGGCTGGCAAGTCCGGGCTCAACCTGCTCGACCACTACCGGCAGATGCTGCTGGACCTGGGCAAGAACCCGGACCCGCTGATCGCCGCCATCTATGCCGATGCCCAGACCCGCCTCAAGGAGCCGCGCCACCTCGAGCAGCTGATCAAGAGCCTCGACGGCATCGACTGGTTCAGCGCCCGCGAGGATGGCCTCGGCGATCTCTATGAAGGCCTGCTGGAAAAGAACGCCAGCGAGACCAAATCCGGCGCCGGCCAGTACTTCACCCCGCGCCCGCTGATCGACAGCATCGTCCGCTGCATCAAACCGCAGCCGGGCGAAACCATTCAGGACCCGGCCGCCGGCACCGCAGGCTTTCTCATCGCCGCCGACGCCTACATCAAGCAGCACACCGACGACCTCTACGACCTCGACGACAAGGCCCGCCGCTTCCAGCGCACCGAGGCCTACGTGGGCGTCGAGCTGGTGCCCGGCACCCGCCGCCTGGCGCTGATGAACTGCCTGCTGCACGGCATGGAAGGCGACGCCGAGGGCGTGGTGCACCTGGGCAACGCCCTCGGCCAGACCGGCGCCGGGCTGCCGAAGGTGGACATCATCCTCTCCAACCCGCCATTCGGCACCGCCAAGGGCGGCGGCGGGCCGACCCGCGACGACCTCACCTACAAGACCAGCAACAAGCAGCTGGCCTTTCTCCAGCACATCTACCGCGGCCTCAAGCCCGGCGGGCGGGCCGCCGTGGTGCTGCCGGACAACGTCCTGTTTGAGGCCGGCGTCGGCACCGACGTGCGCCGCGACCTGATGGACAAGTGCAACCTGCACACCATCCTGCGGCTGCCCACCGGCATCTTCTACGCCCAGGGCGTGAAGACCAACGTGCTGTTCTTCCAAAAGGGCAGCGCGGACAACCCGAAGCAGGACGAGGGCTGCACTCAGCGCGTGTGGATCTATGACCTGCGCAGCAATATGCCCAGCTTCGGCAAGCGCACCCCCTTCGGCCCCGCCCACCTCAAGCCCTTCGAAGATGCCTATGGCGAGGACCCGAATGGCGGTAGCCCCCGTGCCGAAAACGTCGAGGGCATCGGTGAAACCAGCCGCTTCCGCTGCTTCACCCGTGAGCAGATCCGCGAACGCGGCGACTCGCTGGATATCAGCTGGCTCAAGGACGAAAGCAGCCTCGACGCCGCCGACCTACCCGCCCCGGAAGTGCTCGCCGGCGAAGCCATGGCCGAACTGACCGAGGCGCTGCATGAACTGGAAGAGCTGATGAAGGCGTTGGGTGCAGGCGATGAGGTCGTGGCGCAGAAGCAGTTGATGGCGGAGGTGATGGGGTTGGAGCTGCCCGAGCAACAACCGCAAGCGGTAGGACATAAGCTCCAAGAGGGGAGCGGAGATGAGTAAGTTGCCGAGAGGGTGGCAGTTCGTTTCTTTAGGTGAGATAGGTACCGTGCAAAGCGGCGTCGGTTTCCCTAACGAGCACCAAGGCTTAAATTCCGGTGATTATCCCGTCTACAAGGTCGGCGATGTTTCTCGGGGAGTCACGCAGAACAACGGAAAACTTCAAAATGCAAAAAATTACGTATCCACTGAAACCGCCAATCTACTTAAAGGCCAAATTTTTGATGCGGGATCAACTTTATTTGCCAAAATTGGCGAAGCACTGAAGCTCAATAGGCGCGGCTATGTCATAAGACCTGGCCTGGCCGATAACAATGTCATGGGATATAAGTCACTACCAGGAGTTGATGATCGTTTTATCTACTATTTTCTTCGCACTCAGGATTTTGCGGAATATTCACGCTCAACTACCGTGCCATCTATTCGCAAGGGCGATATAGAAGAAATTAATATCGCCCTTCCGCCGACAGCCGAACAAACCCG
Source organism: Stutzerimonas sp. KH-1 (assembly GCF_054483855.1). Classification (NCBI taxonomy): domain Bacteria; kingdom Pseudomonadati; phylum Pseudomonadota; class Gammaproteobacteria; order Pseudomonadales; family Pseudomonadaceae; genus Stutzerimonas; species Stutzerimonas sp. KH-1. The sequence continues at coordinate 3,298,779 of NZ_CM137011.1, forward strand.
CATTGCCGCCAAGCTCGACGAGCTGTTGGCCCAGGTCGATACCCTAAAAGCCCGCATCGACGGCATCCCCGCTCTGCTCAAACGCTTCCGCCAATCAGTCCTCGCCGCCGCCGTTTCCGGGCGGTTGACGGATGAATGGCGCAGCACTCACGGCGTGGGCTCAAATTGGGACAGGACTGCCCTCGACTCAGTATGCCGCGCCGCATTCGATGGTCCATTTGGCTCCAAGCTTAAGTCTGATGACTATACGAGCGAGGGCGTTCGGGTGGTGCGGTTAGAAAATATCGGCCACCTAAATTTCATTGCTGAGAAGAACACGTTCATAAGCCTCGAGAAATTCAAAGAGCTTTCCAAAAACAAGCTTGCGCCAGGAGATATTCTTTTCTCTTCGTTTGTGGATGAGGAAATAAGGGTCTGTCAGCTGCCTGAAAGCGGAGAGGTCTTCATCAACAAGGCGGATTGTTTCTGTCTTCGCATAGATAAAACGGCTGCAAGTCCTGTTTTCGTAATGTATGCGTTGGCTGCAAGGCGTACTTATCGCCAGATCAGAGAAGCGGTGCATGGTGCAACGCGGCCTCGAATCAATCTCGGGTTCCTGAAGAGTTTTGAGATCAGCCTTCCCTCGCTTGAGGAACAAACCGAAATCGTCCGTCGCGTCGAACAGCTCTTCGCCTTCGCCGACCAACTCGAAGCCCGCCTCAAAGCCGCCCAGGCGCGCATCGACCGCCTGACCCAGAGCATCCTCGCCAAAGCCTTCCGCGGCGAATTGGTACCCCAGGACCCCAACGATGAACCGGCCAGCGTGCTGCTGGAACGCATCAAGGCCCAACGCGCCGCTGCGCCCAAGGCCAAACGCGGTCGCCGGGCCGCTGCGCTGAGCTAAGCCACTTCATCAGGAAGAAAACGAACCATGTCCGTGCCGACCTACGATCAGTTCATCGAACCCATCCTGCGTTTTCTCGCCGCCCACCCGGAGGGCGCCACGGCGAGCGAGGCCCACGAAGCGGCTGCCCAGGCATTGGGCCTGAGCGAGGCGCAGCGGCAGGAAACCACCAACAGCGGCCAGGCCACCTACAAGAACCGTGCAGGCTGGGCGCATGACCGCCTCAAGCGCGCCGGCTTTTCCAACAGCGCCAAGCATGGCTACTGGAAACTGACGGGCGACGGACTTGCCTTCGCGTAAAGCAACCCGGCACCGCTGAGCCCAGAGCAGGTCAAGCATCTGGCGATGAGCTACATGAGCGTGAAGCTGAAGCCGGCGCCGGACGCCGCCTCGCTGGATGAGAGCAGCGACACACAAGCGCTGATCACCCAGGCAGAAATTGCCACCAGCAGCCCACAGGAGCGGCTGGATCAGGCGCTGCTCGAGCTGCGCACCAGCGTCGCCGGTGATCTGCTGGATAGTCTGCTGCAGGCCAGCCCGACGCGCTTCGAGCATATCGTGCTCGACGTGCTGCATAGCCTGGGCTACGGCGCCAACCGCCAGGCGCTGCAGCAGGTGGGCGGCAGCGGTGACGGCGGCATCGACGGGGTGATCTCGCTCGATGCGCTGGGGCTGGAGAAGGTCTATGTGCAGGCCAAGCGCTGGCAGAGCACGGTCGGCCGCCCCGAATTGCAGGCCTTCTACGGCGCCCTGGCCGGGCAGAAAGCGCGACGCGGCGTGTTCATGACCACCTCAGGCTTCACCGCCCAGGCCATCGACTTCGCACGCTCGGTTGAAGGCCTGGTGCTGGTCGACGGCAAGCGCCTGGTCAACCTGATGCTCGATCACGAGGTTGGCGTCAGCTCGCAGCTCTACAAGGTGCCGAGGCTCGACAGCGACTACTTCGACGAATCGCTCGGCTGATAGATGCCACACCGGGTTGTAGGCCGGGGGAAGTGAAAGGCTCGCAGAAATGCGGGCCTTTTTCGTTACTGCGCGGCGCACTGGCATGGGCGCCCACCTGTAAGTTTCGCCCGCCGCGTTGCCTCCTGGACATGAGCGTGTAGAATCCCGCGCCCCAAAATCAGGAGACAGAACGTTGGTGATTCATTACTCCGCCTCCAATGGCAATGTCGCATGTGGGCGCACGGGATCGAGCCTGAACAGTTCGGCGGACGCCACTCAGGTTTCCTGCAAGCTGTGCCTGCGCAGCGTGGAAAAGGCGGTAAGCGAGCCTGTACGCAAGACACCGAGCCTTGCCGAACTGCGGGCTGCCGCAAAGGCGGCGAAGACAGTGGCGGTTGCACCCGCGGCGGTCGCGATGACTGCAACCACTGCTCCCACTGCGGCGGTGAAGCCGGCGAGCACGCGAACACCCGCAGCGACAATCAAGGCCGCTCCGACTGCGCCCGACGCGGCAGCGAAGCCGGTTGCCGTTCCGTCCGTGCGTGCCGAATGGCACAAGCGCCTCGAGCAGCTGCCGGGACGCAACCGCCAGCCACGTGGCGTCGCGCGGCAGGCCTTCATCTAGAACGCCAAGCGTCGCGGCGCTCAGCCTTGCACGATGCGCAGGTCCGGCCAGGTTTCGGACCAGCGCTTCGCGGCCAGGCGATCGAGATGGACCTGCCGTTTACGGCCACGAAAGGCCGCGGTGGGACGGACGATCAGAGCGAAAAGGTCGTCCAGACCCAGGGGGGTGGCGACCTCGATCTCGCCTTCCTCGCTCAGTCTGACCCCGATGGCCGTGGCCGTTTCCGGCCAATGGCACATCGCGTCTGCTGCGGTCCTATAGGGCCGATCGCCGTTGTGCAGATGCATGCGCGCCTGGTTCTTCACCGACCATTCGAGCGAGGCGTCGGCACGCCGCAATCTCGCTTCGATCTCGGCGTCCGCCGCCGCGTCGCAGCGCCCCCGGTCGAACCAGATGACGTCGATGTCAGCCGGCAATCCGGCAAGGCGAGCGCCCTGTCGTGGGCAAGGCAGCGCATGCGCAGCGGATCGGCGGCGATGATGTCGCGCAACTGGGCGTGTGTCGGCATGAGCTCGGCCCTGGCGGCTGGAAGCGGCCAGGCTAGCAGTTGGCGCACGACGGCGCTGCGGTGCCCCGTCTTAGCGAACCCCTGTTCTGTCTAGCACTCTAAACCGCAACCCACAGCGGAGGACTCATGCATGGACAACTACCACATCAATGTCACCGATTCGGGCTGGGAACTGCGCAAGCAAGGGGCGACCCGCGCCTCGAAGACCGCTGCCACCAAGGACGAGATGCTGCAGGTCACCGCGGCCTTTCTCGAAGGCAGGACGGCTTCGGTAAAGATCCACAAGAAGGACGGCACCATCCAGGAAGAGCGCACCTACCCGCGCAGTGCCGATCCGCGTCGCAGCGAGGGCTGACCAAGACTTAACCTCCCAGCCGGGATCCTGTCTCAGCGATTGGGCTGCGGCGTCAGGCGCAGGTACGGCTTGACCGCGCGATAGCCCTTGGGAAAGCGCTGCTTGATCTCCTCCTCGTCCTTGAGCGAGGGCACGATCACCACCTCGTCGCCGTCCTGCCAGTTGGCCGGGGTCGCGACCTTGTGGTTGTCGGTCAGTTGCAGCGAATCGATTACCCGCAGGATCTCGTGGAAGTTGCGCCCGGTGCTCGCCGGGTAGGTGATGGTCAGACGCACCTTCTTGTTCGGGTCGATGACGAACAATGAGCGCACCGTCAGGGTGTCGTTGGCGTTGGGATGAATCAGGTCATACAGCTCGGAGACCTTGCGGTCGGCATCAGCCAGGATCGGGAAGTTGACGCGGGTGTTCTGCGTCTCGTTGATGTCGTCGATCCACTTGATGTGCGAATCCACCGGGTCCACGGACAGGGCGATGGCCTTGACGTTGCGCTTGGCGAACTCGTCCTTCAGCTTGGCGGTGAAGCCCAGTTCGGTGGTGCACACCGGGGTAAAGTCGGCCGGGTGCGAGAACAGCACACCCCAGCTGTCACCCAGCCACTCGTGGAAGCGGATGCGGCCTTCGCTGGAGTCCTGTTCGAAATCGGGGGCGATGTCGCCGAGGCGGATGCTCATCTTCGTTCTCCTTTCTTGCATTGGTTGCGGCATTGGTTGATAGCGGTTCAGGCGCGCCGTTGCGCCTGTCGCTCGATCCGGCTCTGCAAGCGGTACAGGCTGGCGAAGCCCTGCTCCCAGCGCCGATGTCCGGAGGCCACGTTGATATGCCCGGCGCCGGCCAGGATCGTGGTCTCGCTGCCCCAGGCGTGGCCCATCTCGACGGCACGCGCGGCACTGGCGGCAGTGTCGTTGTCCGAGCCGATCAGCAGGCTGGCGAATGGCAAAGGCTGGCGAGGGATCGGGGCGAAGTTGCGCAAGGGTTCCGGGCAGCCGCTGCGTTCGACATCCGCGGGGGCCACCAGCAGGGCGCCGCGCACCCGTTGCAGCAGCTGCGCAGGCGCCTGAGCCGCCCAGTGCGCAACCGTGATGCAGCCCAGGCTGTGCGCCACCAGAATGACCGGTTCGGCATGGGCGGCAATGCTGCGCTGCAGCTCGGCGACCCAGTCTTCACGACGCGGAAGGAGCCAGTCCTGCTGCTCCACTCGGGCGCTGCCCGGCAGGGTGCGTTGCCAATGGCTCTGCCAGTGCTCATCGGGCGAGCCGTGCCAGCCCGGCACGATCAGATATCGGATGCTGCGCATATCGGCGCCTCCTGTGATTCATGACGGCCAGTCTAGACAGCAGATCGAACAACTTAAAAAGAATAACGAATTCTTTATTTATTCTTTTTCAGCCTATCTGACCGCCTGATAAAGAGTCGTCTTCTTATTCCATACCGATCTATAAATGTTATTAAACAATATTTTTAAGAATATTTCGCCCGCACCTATGATCCGCTCACGCCTTGCTGGCTACGGCCGTTCCGGTCGTCACGAAAGGCTTTCACGGAGAACAGCAATGACCGCGACCATTCGCAACCTCGAGGGGCAGGACGAAGCCAGCATCCTGCGCGAGATCCACAGTGCCCTGAGCGGCCTCAAGTTCGGCTCGGTTGAAATCACCGTGCACAACGGCCAGGTCGTGCAGATCGAGCGCAAGGAGAAGTTCCGCCTGCAGCCGACCGGCAAGAACGCCTGACCCCGACTACCCCATCCATCAGCCCGACTGGACCACCGGAGGGCGTGACCATGAAACGAGCCGAGACCATGAACACGCACCGGTACTGCAGCTGTCGCCCGCGAATGCGGAGCTAATTAATCGAGTCACTGAAAACCACCTGACACAGCTAGACCAGGTTGCAACCCGCCGGGCTGCTTCTGCCTCGCCCTGCCTGTCTTCCAGCGTCGTTTCAGCGACCGCCCCTGAAGCGCCAACACATACCAAATTAGTTTTTTCAGGAGCTGCACCATGTCCATTCGTCGCTTCGCCCTCGCCGCCCTGGCGAGCGCGCTGATCGCCGGCCCCGCACTGGCCGCCGATACCCTGCTCAACGTGTCCTACGATCCGACGCGCGAGCTCTATGTGGAATTCAACGACGCCTTCAACAAGCACTGGCAGGCCCAGGGCCATGAGCCGATCAAGATCCAGCAGTCCCATGGCGGCTCCGGCAAGCAGGCCCGCGCGGTGATCGACGGCCTGCGCGCCGATGTGGTGACCCTGGCCCTGGCGGGCGATATCGACGAGCTGCATCGCCTCGGCAAACTGATCCCCGCGGATTGGCAGACCCGCCTGCCGGACGCCAGCACGCCCTATACCTCGACCATCGTGTTCCTCGTTCGCAAGGGCAATCCGAAGGGCATCAAGGACTGGGACAACCTGGTCAAGCCGGGCGTCGAGGTGATCACGCCGAACCCGAAGACCTCCGGCGGCGCACGCTGGAATTTCCTCGCCGCCTGGGCCTACGCCCAGCAGAAATACGGCGACGAGCAGCAGGCCCAGGCCTTTGTCGAGAGGCTCTACAAGAATGTGCCGGTGCTCGATACCGGCGCCCGCGGCTCGACCGTCACCTTCGTCAACAACGGCATCGGCGACGTGCTGCTGGCCTGGGAGAACGAGGCCTTCCTGGCCCTGAAGGAACAGGGCGGTGAAGATTTCGAGATCATCGCGCCTTCGCTGTCGATCCTTGCCGAGCCACCGGTGGCCGTGGTGGACAAGAACGTCGAGCGCAAGGGCACGCGGGCGCTGGCCGAGGCCTATCTGAACTACCTGTACAGCGAGGAAGGCCAGCGCATCGCGGCGAAGAACTTCTACCGGCCACGCAACGAGGCCGTAGCGGCCGAATTCAAGGATCAGTTCCCGGCGCTGAAGCTGGTCACCATCGACGGGGACTTTGGTGGCTGGAAGGCCGCACAACCGAAGTTCTTCAATGATGGCGGCGTTTTCGACCAGATCTATCAGGCCGAATGAAGCTACTGCACTTGCTCATACTTCGTTGAAGACCGGCTCGGGCCTGCTCATTTACAGCCCGTAAACTCCGCGGCCCTCGCCGGTCTTCGCCTTGTCTGAGCTGCCCTCGTGACGCTTCAGCCGAAACCTCCTCAATCGGATCGCTATGACCACGGCGGATTCTTGTCCGCCCTGTCGAAGGAATAGTCATGTCCCGCCGAACCTCCCCCGTCATACCCGGCTTCGGGCTGACGCTGGGCTACACCCTGGTGTACCTCAGCCTGTTGGTGCTGATTCCCCTGGGTGCGCTGTTTCTCAAGACCACCGAACTCTCGTGGGCGCAGTTCATCGCCATCGTCAGCGCGCCGCGCGTGCTGGCGGCGCTCAAGCTGAGCTTCGGCACCGCCTTCGCGGCCGCCGTGCTCAATGGCGTGATCGGCACGCTGCTGGCCTGGGTGCTGGTGCGCTATCGCTTCCCCGGCCGCAAGGTCATCGAGGCGATGATCGACCTGCCCTTCGCCCTGCCGACCGCGGTGGCAGGCATTTCCCTCACCGCGCTGTACGCGCCGAACGGACCGATCGGCCAGTTCGCTACCGAGCTGGGCTTCAAGATCGCCTACAGTCCGCAGGGCATCACCCTGGCACTGACCTTCGTGACCCTGCCCTTCGTGGTGCGCACCCTCCAGCCGGTGCTCGCCGATATCCCGCGTGAAGTGGAAGAAGCCGCAGCCTGCCTTGGCGCGCGTCCGCTGCAGGTGGTTCGCCATGTGCTGCTGCCAGCGCTGCTGCCCGCCTGGCTGACCGGCTTCGCCCTGGCCTTTGCCCGCGGCGTCGGCGAGTACGGCTCGGTGATCTTCATCGCCGGCAACATGCCGATGAAGACCGAGATCCTGCCGCTGCTGATCATGGTCAAGCTGGACCAGTACGACTACGCCGGCGCCACGGCCATCGGCGTGCTGATGCTGGTGGTGTCTTTCATCCTGCTGCTGGCGATCAACCTGCTGCAGCGCCGCATTGCCCACGGCTGAGGAGGCCAGCATGACTACCGCTTCCCTGCCCGTGTCGGCGAATGCCCGCGCCACCACTACCCGTCGCGGCAAGCAAACGGCCCGCCGCCTGTTGATCGGCGCGGCCTGGTTGACCTTCGCGCTGTTCCTTCTGCTGCCGCTGTTGATCGTCCTCGGCGAAGCCTTCAAGCAAGGGGTCGGCACTTTCTTCACGGCGATCCTCGAGCCCGATGCCCTGGCCGCGCTCAAGCTCACCCTGCTTGCCGTGGGCATCTCGGTGCCGCTCAATCTGGTGTTCGGCGTCGCCGCCGCCTGGTGCGTGAGCAAGTACGAGTTCCGCGGCAAGAGCCTGCTGGTGACCCTGATAGACCTGCCGTTCTCGGTCTCCCCGGTCATCGCCGGCCTGATCTACGTGCTCTTGTTCGGCGCCCAGGGCTATTTCGGCGAGTGGCTGAGTGATCGCGATATCCAGATCGTCTTCGCCGTGCCGGGCATCGTCCTGGCGACGCTGTTCGTCACCGTGCCCTTCGTCGCCCGCGAGCTGATCCCGCTGATGCAGGAGCAGGGCAGTACCGAAGAGGAAGCCGCGCGGCTGCTCGGCGCCAGCGGCTGGCAGATGTTCTGGCACATCACCCTGCCGAACATCAAATGGGGCCTGATCTACGGCGTGGTGCTCTGCACCGCGCGGGCAATGGGCGAGTTCGGCGCGGTGTCGGTGGTCTCCGGGCATATCCGCGGGCTGACCAACACCCTGCCGCTGCACGTCGAGATTCTCTACAACGAATACAACCACGTCGCCGCGTTCAGCGTGGCCAGCCTGCTGCTGGCCCTGGCGCTGGTGATCCTGCTGTTCAAGCAGTGGAGCGAATCGCGCATCGCGCGCCTGAAAACCGGAGCACAGCCATGAGTATCGAAGTCCGTGACGTCAACAAGCGCTTCGGCCAGTTCCAGGCGCTGCAGGCGATCGACCTGCACATCCAGAGCGGCGAACTGGTCGCCCTGCTCGGCCCGTCCGGCTGCGGCAAGACCAGCCTGCTGCGCATCATCGCCGGACTGGAAACGCCGGACAGCGGCAGCATCGTGTTCCATGGCGAGGATGTCTCCAGCCGCGATGTGCGCGACCGCAACGTCGGCTTCGTCTTCCAGCATTACGCACTGTTCCGCCACATGACGGTGTTCGACAACGTGGCCTTCGGCCTGCGCATGAAGCCGAAGAAGCTGCGCCCGAACGAAGCGGTGATCGCCGCCAAGGTGCACGAGTTACTGAATCTGGTGCAGTTGGACTGGCTCGCGGACCGTTACCCCGAACAGCTCTCCGGTGGCCAGCGCCAGCGCATTGCCCTGGCCCGCGCGCTGGCAGTGGAGCCCAAGGTGTTGCTGCTCGATGAGCCGTTCGGCGCGCTGGACGCCAAGGTGCGCAAGGAACTGCGCCGCTGGCTGGCGCGGCTGCACGAGGACGTGCACCTGACCTCCGTATTCGTCACCCACGACCAGGAGGAGGCGATGGAGGTCGCCGATCGCATCGTGGTGATGAACAAGGGTGTGATCGAGCAGATCGGCACGCCGGCGGAGGTGTACGCCAACCCCGCCAGCGAGTTCGTCTACCACTTCCTCGGCGACGCCAATCGCCTGCAGCTGGACGAACAGCGCAGCGTACTGTTCCGCCCGCATGAGGTTTCCCTGAGCCGTGAAGCGGTGGCCGAGCACCTGGCCGGCGAGGTGCGCGACATCCGCCCGCTCGGCGCGCTGACCCGCGTCACGCTGAACGTCGCAGGGCAAGCCGAGCCGATCGAAGCGGAGGTCGGCAACGACCACGCCAGCCTGGTGGGCGTGCAACGCGGCAGCACGCTGTACTTCCAGCCCAAGGGGCAGGCACTGCGCGCAGGCTGATGCGTGCCGCCGGTCATATCGGGCGACAGAAGCGACTTGGCCGCGGCGGGCAACTGTCGCACCCTGTCGGCAGTCGCCCCTTATCGCGAGGCTCCCATGCGCATCACCCTGTTCAGCAGCAAGCCCTATGACCGTGACAGCTTCCAGGCCGCCAACCACGCCCATGGCTTCGAGCTGCACTTTCTCGAGACCCGCCTGGACCCTGACACCGCGGCCCTGGCGACGGGCGCCGAAGTGGTCTGCCCGTTCGTCAACGACGTGCTCTCCGCCCCCGTGCTGGAGCAGCTCGCGGCCGGCGGCACGCGGCTGATCGCACTGCGCTCGGCCGGCTACAACCATGTCGATCTGCCCTGCGCCAGGCGTCTCGGCCTACCGGTGGTGCGGGTGCCGGCCTACTCGCCGCATGCCGTGGCCGAGCACACCGTGGCACTGATCCTGGCGCTCAATCGCCGCCTGCCGCGTGCCTACAACCGCACCCGCGAAGGCAACTTCTCGCTGCAGGGGCTGACCGGCTTCGATCTGGTCGGCAAGCGCGTCGGCGTGGTCGGCAGTGGGCAGATCGGCGCGGTGTTCGCGCGGATCATGCAGGGCTTCGGCTGCGAGGTGCAGCTCTATGACCCCTACCCCAACCCGGAGCTGGAGCGCCTCGGCATGCGTTACGTGGCGATCGACGAGCTACTGGCCGGCAGCGATATCGTCAGCCTGCACTGCCCGCTCACCGAAGAGACCCGTCACCTGATCAACCAGCAGAGCCTGGCGACCATGAAACCGCACGCCATGCTGATCAACACCGGCCGCGGCGCGCTGATCGACACGCCGGCGCTGATCGGCGCGCTGAAGAGCGGCCAGCTCGGCTATCTGGGGCTGGATGTCTACGAGGAAGAAGCCGGGCTGTTCTTCGAGGATCACTCCGGCCTGCCGCTGCAGGACGATGTGCTGGCGCGGCTGCTGTCGTTCCCCAACGTGATCGTCACCGCCCACCAGGCCTTCCTCACCGAGGAGGCGCTGGCAGCCATCGCCGGCACCACCCTGGGCAACGTCGCTGCCTGGCAGGCCGGGCAGCTCGCCAATCAGGTCAGCGACTAGCCTCGAGCTGGCGCAGGCGCGCTTCCAGCAACACGGGGAAGCGTTTGAACCAGGTCTGGTTCAGCGGTGAGGGGTGCGGCAGCGGGTGCAGGGTGAAGGTTCGTGCATGGCCTTGCGCGTCTTGCAGATCGATATCGAGGTTGGCCGTAAAGCGATCCTCACGCTGCCAGAACGCCTCCAGGCGCTGGCGCGCTTCGCGCGGCTGGCCGATGGCGAACCAGAGAAAGGCCTCGCGACCGAGAGTGACGATATGCCGGCCATGCCAGCTGTCGATCAGCAACTGGCGCATCAGCGGCTGGAAGCGGCGCTTCACCGCCATGGACCAGGCCTTGTTGCCGATGGGCTTGTACGGCACGGTGTTGATCCAGAAGTAGTGCCGCCCCAGCGCCCGTCCCGCCTCGAAGTCCGGCATTTCAGCGCCATGCAGGTGGCGATAGAGCACGCGCCGGACGATCTGTCCGCCGGACCCAATGAAGGGTTCGCCATGACGCACCTCCTCGCGGCCCGGGTCGCGGCCGAAGAAGCAGAGCGGTGCGTCAGCGTCGCCAAGCCCGATGATGGGTTCCAGCGGATCACGTTCGAATGCCTGGTAGACCGGCAGATCGATGCCTTCGGTGTGCGCAGCCAGCTCACGTAGCGCCTGACGGAGTTCGGTGGGCAGCGCCATGACCTGCGGCTCAGAGGTCGCTTTCGTCGACCAGCTCGACCGCCGCCGCTTCCAGGACATAGGCGGCATCGGCCAGGTCGTTGCTGACCGGCTCGATCTGCAGGCGACCGTCGACCCACAGCGGCGCGTAGATGTCCTCCAGGGCGATGCCCTTGGGGTAACGCACCAGCACGATCTGGTTCGGTGGCGGCGGCGGCACGTGAATGCAGGCGCCCGGATAGGGCACGAGGAAGAACTCGGTGCTGCGTCCGCGGGCGTCGCTTTCCAGCGGCACCGGGTAACCGCCGAGGCGGATCTCGCGGCCGTTCAGCTCGGCGACCGTCTTGGCCGAGTACATCACCGGCGGCAGCCCGGCCTCCTGCTTGAGCCCGCCCTGATCGCTGAAGCCCAGGTCCTCGGGCGTCGCGTGGTCGATTTCCGGCATCTCCTCCAGCGCCTGGCGATCCTCGGGCGGCATCAGTTCCAGCCAGTCGAGTTCCGATGGCACGGCATGAACGGTGGCAACGAGGGCGAAACAGCAGAACAACGAGGCGAGAAATGAACGCATGAGGTCACTACGTGAGAAGGGAACGGGGCCGCAGGGCGCGGCCCCGCGGCGGGTCAGTGCTTGCGGCTGGTGACCATGCCGTAGATCACCAGCAGGATGATCGCACCGACCACGGCGCCGATAAAGCCTGCGCCCTCGCCCGCCTGGTACAGGCCGAGCGCCTGGCCGCCGTAGGTCGCCAGCAGCGAGCCGCCGATACCCAGCAGGATGGTCATGATCCAGCCCATGCTGTCGTCGCCCGGCTTCAGGAAACGCGCAACGAGGCCGACGATCAGGCCGATGATGATGGTGCCGATGATGCCCATGGTTGTGCTCCTCAGGTCCGAAAGGTGGGTAACCAATGGACCCGAGGGGGCTACCGCCGTTCGCCGTCGCCGGACGGCCGGGCGTCAAGAGTGCGGGATCAGCGTCTCTACTGCGGTGATCTGGCGGTCCAGCGTGGCGCGATCAGGGCAACGCAGCGTCGCATGGCCGACCTTGCGTCCGGCCTTGAAGGCCTTGCCGTAGTGGTGCAGGTGGCAATCCTCGATGGCGATCACCTTGTCCACCGGCGGCACTTCGCCGATGAAGTTGAGCATGGCGCTCTCGCCCAGCTTGGCGGTCGAGCCCAGCGGCAGGCCGGCGACGGCACGCAGGTGGTTCTCGAACTGGCTGCACTCGGCACCTTCGATGGTCCAGTGGCCGGAGTTGTGCACACGCGGGGCGATCTCGTTGGCCTTCAGCCCGCCGTCCACCTCGAAGAATTCGAAGGCCAGCACGCCGACGTAGTCGAGCTTCGCGAGCACGCGACCGACATAGTCCTCGGCCAGCGCCTGCAACGGATGGTTGCTGCTGGCCACCGACAACCGCAGGATGCCGCTCTCGTGGCTGTTGTGCACCAGCGGGTAGAAGCAGGTTTCGCCATCGCGGCCACGCACGGCGATCAGCGAGACTTCGCCGGTGAACGGCACGAAACCTTCCAGGATGCACGGGACGCTGCCCAGCTCGGCGAATGCACCGGCAACATCGGCCGGCTTGCGCAGCAGCTTCTGGCCCTTGCCGTCATAGCCCAGGGTACGGGTCTTGAGCACGGCGGGCAGGCCGATGCCGGCTACCGCGGCGTCGAGATCGGCCTGGGACTGGATGTCGGCGAACTCCGGGGTGGGAATGCCGAGCTCCTTGAACATGGATTTCTCGAACCAGCGATCGCGAGCGATGCGCAGCGATTCGGCGCTCGGGTAGACCGGCACGAACTGCGAGAGGAAGGCCACCGTCTCGGCCGGCACGCTCTCGAATTCGAAAGTGACCAGGTCCACCTCGTCGGCCAGCCGGCGCAGGTGATCCTTGTCGTCGTAGTCGGCGCGGATGTGCTCGCCGAGGGCCTGGGCGCAGGCGTCCGGCGCGGGGTCGAGGAAGGCGAAGCTCATGCCCAGCGGAGTGCCCGCCAGGGCCAGCATGCGGCCCAGCTGGCCGCCACCGATCACACCAATTTTCATATCAACGGCCCTTCACTAAGGCGGCAGATCCAGCGCGCGGCGGGCGCAGCGCTGGGAAGCAAAGTTAAATTCCGGCTCAACCGCGCGGGTCCGGATTATCGAGCACCGTCTGGGTCTGCTCGTCACGGAATTTCTTCAGCGCTTGGTGATACTCGGGGAATTCATGGCCGAGGATGCTCGCCGAGAGCAGCGCGGCGTTGATCGCGCCGGCCTTGCCGATGGCCAGGGTGGCGACCGGCACGCCGGCCGGCATCTGCACGATGGACAACAGCGAATCGACCCCGGAGAGCATCGACGACTGCACCGGCACGCCGAGCACCGGCAGATGGGTCTTGGCGGCGCACATGCCCGGCAGGTGGGCGGCACCGCCGGCACCGGCGATGATCACGCGCAGGCCGCGCGCTTCAGCCTGTTCGGCGTACTGGAAGAGCAGGTCGGGGGTGCGGTGGGCGGACACCACCGTCACTTCATGGGGAATGCCCAGCTTTTCCAGCATCTCGGCGGTGTGGCTCAGGGTGGACCAGTCGGACTTGGAGCCCATGATCACGCCTACCAGTGCGCTCATCGTCGTGCCTCTCGTCGGGCGCCCGCGGGCGCGTCAATAACAACAAACCACGCAAAAGAGCGTGGCCTGGATGGGCGCGAACCGGCCAGAACCGCCCGCGCGCGAAAGCCGCGCAGTATAGCGCAAGGCATGACTGGCCAGTACCCCGGACGGTCGACCGGTTACCGCGCTGGGTGCGGCACGAGCCGCGGCAGCTCGATCCAGAAGCGGCTGCCCACACCCGGCTCGCTGTGCAGGCCCATCTGGCCGTTCATCAGGCGGGCGAACTCCAGACACAGCGACAGGCCGATACCGGTGCCCTGAATCATGCTGTTCTCCCGCCCGAGCCGCTGGAAAGGCTCGAACACCTGCCCCTGCTGCGCCGGATCGATACCCAGCCCGGTGTCCTCGACCAGCAGACGAACCAGCGTCGGGGTGGTTTCCGCGCGCAAGGCGATGCGGCCCTCGGGGATGTTGTATTTCATCGCGTTGGACAGCAGGTTGAGCACCACCTGACGCAGGCGCCGCGGCTCGGCCAGCACCTGCAGGTCCTCGTCGGGCAACGACAGCTCGAGCTGCAGGCCCCGCTGCTGCACTTCCAGCGAAACCAGTTCGGCGCATTCGCGCATCAGGCCGCAGACATCGACGGCCTGCAGTTCCAGTTGAGGCGCTTCCTGCTGCAGGCTCGACCATTCGAGAATCTCGCCCAGCAGCTGGTTGAGATGGCGGCTGGCCAGCAGGATCTCGTCGAGGTATTCGGCCGCTTCGGCCTGGCTTTCGTCATCGCAGTCCATCCGCATCAACTGGGCGAAACCGAGGATGGCGTTGAGCGGCGTGCGCAGTTCGTGGCTGATGCCCGACAGCAGCCGGCCCTTGGCTTCGCTCGCGGCCTGGGCCTGCACAGTGGCGGCGCGCAGCTCCTCCTCGACCCGCTTGAGCGCATCGATGTCGACGTGGGTACCGGCCAGCACCCGCGGCGCACCAGTATCCGGGTCGTGCTCGAGAACCCGCCCGCGGCTGAGCAGCCAGTGATATTCGCCAAGCGCGTCGGCGAAGCGGTACTTGGCCTCGTAGCGCGATTGCAGACCCAGCTTGATGCGCTCGATCTGGGCCAGCGCCTGCTGCAGGTCGTCAGGATGGATACGCTGGCGGAACTGGCTGTCCGACAGCTGCGCGGCCGGCAGCCCGAAGCGCGCCACCAGGTTGCCGCGCACGCGCAGCGATTGGTTGACCATGTCGTATTCCCAGAGGCTCTCGGTGGCGCTTTCCAGCACCAGTTCCAGACGTCGCTGGGTGTCGCCGCGTTGAACCTCGCTGGTTGCCAGGCGAGTGCCGAGCTCCAGCGTCTGGCGCGACATATCGTCAAGTTCGCGGATATCGGCGTGCACCGCAGCCGGTCGCCAGCGGCCGCGGCCGATCTCCTTCATCATCTGCGAGATACCGGCGATGGGATCGCGCAATGCCTGGCTGAGCTGGCGCGCGCGCAGCCACATAACCGCGTAGAAGCCGATGTAGAACAGCAGCAGCCCGGCGATCAGCAGATAGCCGATCTGCCGATAGCGGCTGGCCAGGGCATTGGTCTGGCGAAACACCGCGGCCTCGTCCACCACCGTCAGCAGGTGCCAGCCGGTCTGCGCCACGGTAGTCCAGGCCACCAGCTGCGGCCTGCCGCCGAGCATCACCTGCTGTACGCCACGGTCGGAGCCAGATATCGCCGCAGCCAGCTCGGCGGTTTCGCGGCGGCGATCGAGGCGGAAGTCCTCGGGCTTGAACATCTCGCTGCGGATCGCATCCAGATAGGAGTGCTCGGTCAGCTCGGCCAGGCCGAAATCCTCTTCGCCGGGCTCCGGCAGCGCCATGATCGACAGGTCGTCGCTGACCAGCATGGCGTAGCCGCCCCAGGGCACCTGCAACTGGCCGATCTGTTCGAGGATGCCGCTGACGGTGATGTCGATGCCGACCACGCCTTCGAGGAAATCATCGCGATAGACCGGCGCGATCGCCGACATCATCCAGCCATGCCCGGCCGGATCGAGGTAGACGTCGGTCCAGACCACGCCACGCCCCGGGTTGTGCTCGGCGTCGGCCAGGTAATAGAAGTTGTACTGGGGGATGTCCATGTCCGCCGGGTACTGGTCGAGGGTGAAGAACCACGGATAGATGTGGTTGAAGCTGTCCCAGCTGTTGAAGTAGAGGCTGGCGACCAGCGGATTGCGCGCCTCGATCTCCTTCATCAGCGGCTCCAGCTGCCGCAAGCGCGCGATCTTCTCCAGGTCGTGGCGCTCGGCCGGCGTGGCGTTGGAGTAGAAGACCGCGGCGCCACCGTTGTTCTCAGGACTGTAGCGCACCCCGTCGCCACTCAGCGCCAGCTCCGGCGGCGCGACCGGCGCGTCACCCAGCAGGGCCTGTGCGGTGAGGTTGCGATAAAGCTCGGTGAGCGAGGCGACCTGTTCCAGCTGCTCGCTGATCAGCCGCGACTCGAGGCTGGCCGACGCCTGCAGATCGTTCAGTGCAGTCTCGCGCAGGTGCTCGATCTGGGCGTCGCGGATCGCGCTGTTGGTCAGCAGGTAGATGGCAATCAGCCCCGCCTCCACCAACACCAGTGGAATCAGCGCACTGCGAACGAAAGCCCGCCAGATCCATTGACGCAGGCCGATTGGTTTTGGGGTGGGCACGACAGGGCTCCAGCGGCCGCACGAAACAGGCAATCCGCAAGGGGGCGGGCCGCTCGCGATCATAGCATCGCTGCCGCAGCCACAAGCTAGGGCCTTTGGCTAATCCGCAATGAACCGTCAGCCAGTGCTGGCCATGACACGCGTAGCCGGGGCAGCGCGGCGGCATTGCTTGGCCATGGCGGCCAGGCGTACCGCCACGTTAGCCGTTCCGTAACCGGCGTAGTCGTTGCAGCGCTGCAGGATCTCGAAGAAGAAACGCCCCTCGAACGGCTCGGTGTAGACGTGGAACAGTTCGCCGCCGTCGGCATCGCGGTCGTACAGCACGTTGTAGCGGGCGAGCTCGGCGAGCAAAGCGTCGTCGAAATCGAAGCGCGCGGCCAGATCATCGTAGTAATTGCGCGGAATCTTCAGCAGCGGCACCCCGGCCGCCTGCGCCCGTGCAACCTCGGCGAAGATGTCGTCACAGGCGAATGCCACATGATGCACGCCGGCGCCGCGGTAGCTGGATAGCGTTTGACCGATCACGGTGTGGCGGTCCTGCGAGGTGTTCAGCGGCAGCCGCACCCGCCCGCAGGGACTGCGCATGGCGCGGCACTTCATCAGGCCGTAGGGATCGGGCAGCAGCAGCTCGTCGTCCGCCTCGAAGTCGAACAGACTGCGGTAGAACAGCACCCAGCTGGCCAAACTCTCGGCCGGCAGTGCGGTGGCCATGTGATCGATGCGCTGCAGGCCAGTGCCTGCTGACGCGACGGCGTGCAGGCGGAAGTCGATGTCGTAGTTGCTCTGCCCCGGCGCGCCGGACTCGAGCAGATAGATCAGGCTGCCGTCCGGCGCACGCACGGCCGGAATCTGCCGCTCGTTCGGCCCGATAAGCCCGCGGTAGGGCTGCCCGCCGAAGGCGCAGGCGCGCGCCAGGGCCGAGGCCTCGTCGTCGATCTTCAATGCCATGGCACAGACCGATGGCCCGTGCGCCTCGAAATAGTTGTGTGCGAACGAGTACGGCTCGGCATTGAGCACGATGTTTATCTCTCCCTGGCGATACAGCTGCACCGCCTTGGAGCGATGCTGGCCGACGTGGGCGAAGCCCAGCCGCTGCAGCCAATCGCCCAGCCGCGCCGCGTGCGGCTCGTCGACCGCGAATTCGAGAAAGTCGATGCCCTCGTAGCACGGCGCCGGCGGTGGTGTGAACAGTGCCTGGGTGGCCGGCGCGGGCCTGGCGGTAGCGCTCAAGCGCTGGCCGGTCAGTTCCTCCAGGTGCAACAGGGCGCGCAGGCCATCGGCAGCCACACCACGCGGCGGCGCGGCGCGGAAGCCATCGTTGAACACTTCCAGTGACAGGGGACCGCCGTAGCCGGCCTGCAGTACGGGCGCAAGGAAACCCGCCAGATCGAATTCGCCCTGGCCGGGGAAACAGCGGAAATGCCGGCTCCACTCCAGCACATCCATGCTCAGCAGCGGCGCATCGGCCAGCTGCACGAAAAAGATCCGTTCACCCGGAATATCGACGATTGCGTTGGGATCGTCGCGCAGGGCGAGGGTGTGGAAGCTGTCGAGGATGACGCCCAGCGCCGGATGGTCGACCTGCTGCACCAGCGTCCAGACATCGCGCCAGGTCTTCACGTGACGGCCCCAGGCCAGGGCCTCGTAACCGACCCGCAGGCCACGCGCACCGGCGCGCTCGGCGATGAGGGTGAGGTCGCCGAGCAAGGTCTCGCGGTCGCCCAGCGCATCGGCCTGCACATTGCTGCACAGCAGCATCAGCTCGGCGCCGAGTTCCTGCATCAGGTCGAACTTGCGCTCGGCGCGATCGAGGTTGCGCTGCAGGCGCTCGCGCGGACAGCCCTCGAAATCGCGAAACGGCTGGAACAGGGTGATCTCGATCCCCAGGTCCTCGCAGCGTCGACGAATGTCCTGCGGGCTGCCGGAGTGATAGAGCAGGTCATTCTCGAACAGTTCGATGCCGTCGAAGCCGGCGGCGGCCACGGCTTCCAGTTTCTCCGGCAAGGTACCGCTCAGGGATACAGTGGCGATCGAGCGTTTCATGCGGTTACTCCTGTTACCGAGGGACGCGGGAAGCTGTGCGGCAGCAGCGGGCTCGACACGTGCATGATCAGGGCACCAGGCCATCGCGCTCACCCGGCTCGGTCAGCGGCAACATCAAGCCACTCTGACCAGGCATCGCCGCAGCCGAATCCTCCAGCAACGCGCGCAGTGGCGTGGCGATGGAGGCGGTGTAGTCCTTGACGCAGCGGTGATGGCCGCCGAGTACGTCGTAACTCTCGAAGCTGGTGCCCATGTCGCGCCAAGCCCGGCTGGTGTAGTCGGCGGAGAAATACACCACCGGCGCGTCGATGCGCTCGGGCAGGTAGCGCGCCATCACCAGCGAGTAGCGCAGGAAGCGCACTCGCACCTCGCGATCACGCGCTGTGGGTGGCGTCGGCACATGGCCGGCCAGGCGCTGGCGCACCATGCGCACGCTGCGCCGCGAGATTTTCCAGACCAGGTTGGCGATGCGCTTGGGATAGGGCCACTTGCTGGTCTCCCCGAAGCGACTGAGGGCCTCGTAGGCGCGGGCCAGGTGCATGTCCGGCAGCACGTGGTCGAGGCTGCGCAGAATGACGCGCGACCAGGGCCGAACATTGGCGGTGGGCGGATCGATCAGCGCCACGATCTCCACCTCATGGCCCGCCTCGATCAGCAAGCGGGCGGCCTCGAAGGCCACCAGTGCGCCATTGCAGTAGCCGCCGATGCGATACGGCCCCTGCGCCTGACGTTCGAGGATCAGCGGCAGGCGCTCACGCGCCATCTGTTGCACCGACGCCGGTATCGGCTCGTTGGCCATGCCATGGGGGGCGATGGCGGTCAGCGGCTGCTGCGGGCCGAGCAGCCGAGCCAGGCGCCGGATGTAGTAGCCGCCGTGGGCGAAATCGCCGTGGAACCAGAACAGCGCCGTGCGCCCCGGCTGGGCGTTGAAATCGATGACCGGAATGACGTGGTTGGCAAGGTTCTCCAGCCGCGCCGCCAGCTCGCGGGCGGTTTCGGCCTCGATCAGCAGTGATTCGGGAATCACCCGACCGAGCATCTGCTCCAGTTCGGTGAGCATTTCGGTAGCCAGCAGCGAATCACCGCCGCTGTCGAGAAAGTTATCCTCTGGGCCGACCGCCTCGGTCTTCAGCAGGCGCCGCCAGATGGCTAGCACGTCCTGCTCCAGCTGCGAAGCCGCGACCGCGCCGGTCGACAGGCGGGCACGCTCGTTGCGCTGCTGGACGTAGGCGTCAGCCAGGCGATGGCGCAGCACCTTGCCGGTCAGCCCGCGCGGCAAGGCCTCGATGATCTGCACACGTCGCGGCACCTTGAAGTAGACCAGCTCGTCACGCAGGAAACGCTGCAGCTCGGCGCTCGTCACCTCCATTGCCGGACGCAGTACCACGGCCGCTGCGACATCCTGGCCGAGGCGCTGATGGGGTACGCCGAACGCCGCGGCTTCCGCCACGGCCGGGTGGCGCAGCAGCGCGGCATCGACTTCCGAAAGGCTGACCTTCTCGCCACCGCGGTTGATCACCTCGCGCAGACGCCCGTGCAGGTGCAGGAAGCCTTCTTCATCGAGGCTGCCGATGTCGCCGGTGTGGAACCAGCCGTCGCGCAGCACCTCGCGGTTGAGCGCCTCGTCGCCGAGGTAGCCAGGCATCACCGTGGCGCCACGCACGCGGATCTCGCCGCGCTCGCCAGGGGCGACCGGCTGGCCGTCCTCGCCGACGATGCTCAGGGTCTCCGGCCAGGGTCGCCCGACCGTGCCGGCCTTGCGCGCGTCCGGGGTGTTGGCGGCGATCTGCGCGGCCTCGCTGGAGCCGTAGTGCTCCAGCAGCGGGAAGCCCAGGGTGCGATCGAAGCTGTCGATGATCTCCTGCCCCAGCGGGGCGCCGCCGGATGAGGCGAAGCGCAGCCGTTGTGTGCTCAGCCCTTCGGGGTGCGCACGGGCTGCCTCGAGAATCGCCAGGTGCAGTGCCGGACCGGCGGAATACCAGCTGGGGCGCAGGCTTGCGAACCACTCGTGCAGGTCCACCACCGCCGGGCTGAGCGGAAAGGCGACGCTGCCGCCGGTGAGCAGCGGCGTGAGGATGGTGACCTTCAACCCGTGGGAGTAATAGGGCGCTGACACGCACAGGCAACGATCGCCGGCATCCAGGCCGAACCAGCGCTGCCACTTGCGTGCAGCGGTCAGCATGTTGCGATGGGTAAAGGGAATCAGCTTGGGCAGCGCCGTGGTGCCGGAGCTGCGCAGGATGAACGCCGGGGCGTCTGGCTCGGGCAGCTCGTCCGGCGCCGGCTGCGCCGCAACCGGCATCGCAAGGCGCAGTGCCGGGCTGCCATCTTCCGCCGCTTCGGCACTGATCAACATGAGTCCGTGGCGCTCGGCGGCCGCGCGGCCCTGCTGGTCGCCATCGCTGCCGATCAGCAGGGCATCGAGCGGCAGCTGCTGGAGAAACTGGTCCAGCTCGGCCGGTCCGAGGCGCGGATCGAGCGGTACGGCAACCGCGGAACAGGCGATGGCAATGATCGCGACCGCCGCCTGTGGCGCTTCCGGCAGCAATACACCGATCCGCGCTTCGCGGCCGAAACCGGCCAGGCGCAACTGGCGATGGGTCCGCTCGATCATCTGCTGCAGGCCGCGATGGTCCAGCGGCGCGAAGCGGGTCGAAAGCACCGCCGCTCGATCGGGCGAGGCTTGCGCGATGCGGGTCAGCGCGGCATGCAGGGTGACGGGCGCGATGCTGGCGGTCGCCGGGGCGGGCATAACGAAGCCCGCATCCATATCGGGGACGGTGGCGTCGGAGTCGTGGTTCACGGCTGTCTGTCCTTGGCTAGAGTCCGGCCTGGCCATGGTCGGATTGCTCAGCTAAGACAGCAGTACGAGAAAAAGTTGCCCGGCGCCGCGCAACAAAATGTGTGCAGTTAGCCGCTTGTTACGTACATTTGGCTGCGCGGAGCGCTTTAACCTGCCGTTTCGCCCGCCTGTCGCCGCGCTTGCTCGGCACGGTTTTCCAGCCTTCGCCAGAGCAGGCGCACCGCGCCCTTGCGCATCAGCGAGCAACGATACAGGCGGATTTCCAGCGGTACGCGCCATTGCTCGCCGCCGCAGATCGCCAGTTCGCCGCGCTGCAACTCGGGTTCGACGCTCAGCCGCGGCACCCAGGCGATGCCCAGCCCCTGCAGGGCCATGCTCTTCAGGCTGTCGGCCATGGCCGTCTCGTAGACGGTGGTCGAACGTAGCGCGCGCTGGCGCAGCAGCAGGTTCACCGATCGACCGAGAAAGGCGCCGGCGCTGTAGGCCAGCAGCGGCACGGTCTGGCCGCTGTCGACGTCATGCAGCGGCACGCCGTCGGCACCCACCGCGCAGACCGGCAGCATCTCGGTGCGGCCCAGGTGCAGCGAAGGGAACAGCTCCGGGTCGAGCTGCAGGGCGGCATCCGGGTCGTAATAGGCGAGGATCAGATCGCAGCCGCCTTCGCGCAGCACATGCACGGCTTCGCCGACGTTGGTGGCGATCAGTCGGGTGGCGATGTTCAGCCCGTCGCGGCGCAGGCCGGCGATCCACGCCGGGAAGAAGCCCAGCGCCAGCGAGTGCGCCGCGGATATTTGCAGCACCTCGCCCTGCTGGCCTTCGACATGGTGCAGATGGCGCACCACTTCGCCGAGCTGCTCGACCATGTTGCGCGCACTGACCAGAAACAGCTGGCCAGCCTCGGTCAGTTCGATCGGCGTGCGCGAACGGTTGATCAGCTGTAGGCCGAGCGCCTCTTCCAGCGAGCGTATCCGCCGACTGAAGGCCGGCTGGGTGACGAAGCGGCGTTGCGCGGCCTGGGAGAAGCTGCGGGTCGCCGCCAGCGCGACGAAATCTTCCAGCCACTTGGTTTCCAGATTCACCTGAACATCCCTCGATACGATTACGCCCAATACAAAGTCACGCGGTCATTATGCCGATTCGGCATGGGTCAGCCGGTAACGGCATTGGCCTGAGAACGCCCGGGAGCCTTATTTTATGCGCACTGCAGCACTGCCTGCGCCTACCGAAGCCACATTACCATCATGTCCGAAGTTGCATCATCGCGAGTCGAAAAAGACCTGCTTGGCACCCTCCCCGTTCCTTCCGACGCCTACTACGGCATCCAGACACTGCGCGCCTTGCACAACTTTCGCCTTTCCGGCGTGCCGTTGTCGCATTACCCGAAGCTGATCGTCGCTCTGGCGATGGTCAAGCAGGCGGCGGCGGATGCCAACCGCGAGTTGGGCTACCTGCCCGAAGCCAAGCACGTGGCGATCAGCCAGGGCTGTGCCCGGCTGATTCGCGGCGAGTTCCACGAGCAGTTCGTGGTGGACATGATCCAGGGCGGCGCTGGCACCTCGACCAACATGAATGCCAACGAGGTGATCGCCAACCTCGGTCTGGAAGCGATGGGCCACGCCAAGGGCGAATACCAGTACCTGCACCCGAACAACGACGTGAACATGGCGCAGTCCACCAACGACGCCTACCCCACCGCTATTCGCCTGGGCCTCTTGCTCGGCCACGACACGCTGCTGGCCAGCCTCGACAGCCTCTGCCAGTCGCTGACCGGCAAGGGCCACGCCTTCGCCCATGTGCTGAAGATGGGCCGCACCCAGCTGCAGGACGCCGTGCCGATGACGCTCGGCCAGGAGTTCCACGCCTTTGCCACCACCCTCGGCGAGGATCTGCAGCACCTGCGCGGCTTCGCCCCGGAGCTGCTGCTGGAAGTGAACCTCGGCGGCACGGCCATCGGCACTGGCATCAATGCCGATCCGCGCTACCAGGCCATCGCCGTGCAGCGTCTGGCCCAGATCAGCGGCCAGCCGCTGCGCCAGGCCGCCGACCTGATCGAGGCCACCTCGGACATGGGCTCGTTCGTGCTGTTCTCCGGCATGCTCAAGCGCCTGGCGGTGAAGCTGTCGAAGATCTGCAATGACCTGCGCCTGCTCTCCAGCGGCCCGCGCACCGGCTTCAACGAGATCAACCTGCCGCCGCGCCAACCCGGCAGCTCGATCATGCCGGGCAAGGTCAATCCGGTGATCCCGGAAGCGGTCAACCAGGTCGCCTTCGAAGTGATTGGCAACGACCTGGCGCTGACCATGGCCGCCGAGGGCGGGCAGCTGCAGCTCAACGTCATGGAGCCGTTGATCGCCTACAAGCTGTTCGATTCGATCCGCCTGCTGCAGCGCGCCATGGACATGCTGCGCGAGCACTGCATCGAAGGCATCACCGCCAACGAAGACCGTTGCCGCGAGCTGATGGAAAGCTCCATTGGCCTGATCACCGCGCTGAACCCCTACATCGGCTACGACAACAGCACCCGCCTGGCCCGCGAGGCGCTGCTCGGCGGCCGTAGCGTGCTGGAGCTGGTGCGCGAAGAGCGGCTGCTGGACGACGCCATGCTGGCCGAGATCCTGCGCCCGGAAAACATGATCGCGCCACGCCTGGCACCGCTGGTGGTGTGATCGCTCCCCTGCGCCCGGCTCCGATGCCGGGCGCTTGCTTTACGGGCCGCCAGCCCGGCCCGTTCGCACAATAAAAACAACAGGAAAACCCATGACTCAGAGTACGACCCTCTCCGCTCCCCTGCGCCTGCTCGTCCGCCTGCCGCTCTGGCAGCAGATCCTCATCGGCCTGGCCCTCGGCGTCGCCGCCGGCATGGCCTTCGGCGCAGACGCGCAGCTGCTGGCACCCATCGGCACGCTGTTTCTCAATGCGATCAAGATGCTCATCGTGCCGCTGGTGTTCGTTTCGCTGGTGGCTGGCATCACCTCGATGCAGGACAGCGCCAAGCTCGGCCGCATCAGCCTCAAGACCATCGCCATCTATCTGGTGACCACCGCCTTCGCGGTCAGCATCGGCCTGCTGTTCGGCGCGCTGTTCAGCCCCGGCGAGGGGATGAACATGGTCGCCAGTGGCAGCGAGCAGGCCAAGCAGGCGCCCTCGCTGGTGTCCATTCTGGTCGGTCTGGTGCCGTCCAACCCGGTCACCGCCTTCGCCGAGGGCAACATCCTGCAGATCATCGTCTTCGCCATCGCCCTGGGCGTAAGCATCAACCTGATCGGCGAGCGCGGCGCGCCGGCGGTGCGTCTGTTCGATGCGCTGGCCGAGACCTTCTACAAGCTCACCGATCTGGTGATGCGCGTCGCACCGATCGGCGTCTTCGCCCTGACCGCCGGCGTGGTCGGCAGCCATGGAGCTGAAGTACTGCTGCCGCTGGCGGGCGTGATCGGCGTGATCTACCTCGCCAGCATCGCCCACGTGCTGCTGGTCTACGGCGGCCTGCTGGGTCTGCTGGCGCGGCTCAATCCGCTGCGTTTCTTCCAGGGCATCGCCCCGGCGCTGGCGGTGGCCTTCAGTACGTCGAGCAGCTCCGGCACCCTGCCGGTGTCCATCGAATGCGCGCGCAAGAATCTCGGCGTGTCCGAGGGTGTGGCGGGCTTCGTGTTGCCGGTGGGCGCCACCATCAACATGGACGGCACGGCGATCTACCAGGGCGTGCTCGCACTGTTCATCGCCCAGGCCTTTGGCATCGACCTCACCGCCGGGCAGTACGCGATGATCATCCTCACCGCGACGCTGGCCTCCATCGGCACCGCCGGCATTCCCGGCGCCGGGCTGATCATGCTCGGCCTGGTGCTCACCGCCGCCGGCCTACCACTGGAAGGCGTGGCGCTGATCGCCGGAATCGACCGCATCCTCGACATGGCTCGGACTACGGTGAACGTCGCCGGCGACCTGATGACCACCACACTGGTCGGTCGCAGCGAGGCGGAACTCGACCGCGCGGTGTACGACAGCAGCAACAAGGAGTGAAGGCGCGCCGGCTAGTCGATCTGGAACAGCCCCGCCTCCACGCGCGGCGTCGCCAGGCGCTCGCGAATCTCCGGATCGATGCGCGGGTCGTCCGGACTGTAGAGCATCACCTGGCGATAGGCGCTGACCCGGTTGATCTCGCGCCCCAGGTACTCCCAGACCACCGAGGTACAGGCCGGGGTGCGACGGTCGCCGGAGGAGACGCCGGTCTTCAGGCCGTTGAGGCGGGTGATGCGACTCTTGAAACTGGGGATGAGGATGGTCTGGCTCATCTCGTTGAGCGTCAGCGATTCGTAATCGATCAGGAACAGCCGGTCCTGCAGGCCGAAGGCGGCGCCCAGATAACGACAGCGCACCCAGTCCTCGGCCTGGCCGAGGGTAGGGCTGGCGCGTTCCTGGCGCTCCTGGCGCTCGAACAGGTACAGGCCGTTTTCCTCGCGCAGATGCACCAGGGAGATCAGCACGCTGCCCGGCACCGACATGCAGTTGGCGTATTCGAAGTAGTAGCCGCAATAACGCGACAGGCTGGTGGTCTGGTCGCGCAACGGCTGCAGCAGGGCCAACAACGGATCGGTCCGCGGCAGCGCCTGGGCTTCCGGATGACGCGCGCCGACCAGCCGGGCGAACTGTTCGGGCGGCATTTCCAGCTCGTATCCCTCGACGCCGAAGAAGTCGCCAATGCGCTTGAGATTGAACGGCGTCGGCCGGCTCTGCCCACCCAGGTACTTGTTGAACTGGGCGCGGTTGATGGCGAGCTTGCGACACACCTCGGCGATGGAACGGTAGTGGCTGCACAGCAGCTTGAGATTTTCAGCGAGGTGAGAGGTCACAGGAGTTGGCCCCAGTCTGACGCGAGTGTCGCAAGTCTAGCATCAACTCGCGCCACATCGCGGCCAGCCGCGAAATTGCTCCACGAGCCACGCTGTTGAAACATCCCCCGCTTGCACGGCGCAGCGGCGCGCGCCGGACACCCTAACAACGACAACAAGGTGAACATCGCCATGCTCGACCTTCTCAACGACCTTATCTGGAGCAAACTGCTGATCGTCATGCTGATCGGCTTGGGCTTGCTCTTCACCATCCGTTCTGGCTTCGTCCAGTTCCGCTATTTCGGCAACATGTTCAGCATCTTCGGCCACGCCTTCGAGCGGCAGCCGGGGCAGCTCTCTTCCTTCCAGGCGCTGATGCTCTCGGTGGCCGGCCGGGTCGGTGCAGGCAACATCGCCGGCGTCTCGGTGGCGATCATGCTCGGCGGCCCGGGCGCGATCTTCTGGATGTGGGTGGTGGCCCTGGTGGGCATGGCGACCAGCTACTTCGAGTGTTCACTGGCCCAGCTGTACAAGCGCCGAGAGCCCGACGGCACCTACCGCGGCGGCCCGGCCTTCTACATCCAGCACGGTCTTGGCCAGCGCTGGCTGGGCATCGTCGTCTCGATCCTGCTGCTGATGACCTTCGGCTTCGGTTTCAACGCCGTGCAGTCCTTCACCGTCGCCAGCTCGCTGCATGACACCTTCGGCGTACCGACCGTGGCCAGCGGCATCGCCCTGACCCTGGTGATCGGCGGCATCATCTTCGGCGGCATCCGCCGTATCGCCAAATGGGCCGACGTGCTGGTGCCGGTCATGGCGTTTTCCTACCTGGGCATGGCGCTGTTCGTCATCGGCAGTAACTTCAGCGCGATTCCGGAAACCTTCGGCCTGATCTTCCGTAGCGCCTTCGGCCTCGAGCAAGCCTTCGCCGGCGGTATCGGCGCGGCCATTCTGATGGGCGTCAAGCGCGGCCTGTTCTCCAACGAGGCGGGCCTGGGCAGTGCGCCGAACGTCGCTGCGGTGGCCGAGGTCAAGCACCCGGTGGCGCAGGGCATCGTTCAGTCGCTGTCGGTGTTCATCGACACCATCATCCTGTGCAGCTGCACCGCGCTGATCATTCTGCTCTCCGGCGTCTACGAGCCGGGCATGGACCAGGCCGGCGTGGTGCTGACCCAGACCGCCGTCGCTGCCGTCGTTGGCGAGTGGGGCCGGGTGTTTGTCAGCGTCGCACTGCTGCTGTTCGTGTTCACCACGCTGATCTACAACTACTACTTGGGCGAAAACGCGCTGGGCTTCTTCACCGAGAAGCGCACCCCGGTGGTGATCTACCGCGTGCTGGTGATCATCCTCGTGCTCTGGGGTTCTGTGCAGGACCTGGGCACCGTGTTCGCCTTCGCCGACGTCACCATGGGCCTGCTGGCCATCGCCAACCTGATCGCCGTGGCCCTGCTGTTCAAGGTCGGCCTGCGCCTGATGCGCGACTATGACCGACAGGTCCGCGCCGGCATCGAGCAACCGGTGCTCGATCCGAAGGACTTCGCCGACCTGGACCTCGACCCGGCCGTTTGGCAGGCAAACGCGCCAGCCACGACGGATGCCTCCTCGCGCCACTGACAGCGCGACGCGACAGGCCGGACACCCGCCGCTCCGTTAACATGCGGCGGCGGGTGCCAGCCCTACCCGCCTTATTTTTTCGACGGCTGCGCCGACGAGCGAGGAGCGTGCGTGAACCCATCTATTCAACGTCTGCTGGTGCTCTACACCGGCGGCACCATCGGCATGCAGCAAAGCGCCGCCGGGCTGCTGCCGGCCTCCGGCTTCGAAGCCCGCATGCGCGAGCAGCAGGCGCACGAGGCCGGGCCGCTGCCGAACTGGACCTTCCACGAACTGCAGCCGCTGCTGGACAGCGCCAACATGCAGCCGCGCCACTGGCTGCAGATGGCCGAAAGCATCCGCAGCGCGGTGAGGGTGGACGGCTGCGACGCGGTCCTGCTGCTGCATGGCACCGATACCCTGGCCTACAGCGCCGCCGCGCTGTCCTTCCTGCTGCTCGACCTGTCGGTACCGGTGCTGCTCACCGGCGCCATGCTGCCGGCCGGCAGGGAGGGCAGTGACGCCTGGCCCAACCTGTTCGGCGCCATGCGCGCCCTGCAGGCCGGGCAGGTGCAAGGTGTGCAGCTGTACTTCAACGGTGCGCTGCTGCACGGTGCGCGGGTCAGCAAGCTGCGCAGCGACGCCTTCGATGCCTTCGCCGAAGCGCCGCGCCAGCGCCTGGCGAACGCCACCGCCGAGCGAGCGCCGGCATTGCTGCCGCAGCACTTGGCGCAGGTCATGGTGCTACCGCTGTATCCCGGTGTCGGCGCGGCCCAGGTCCAGGCGCTGGTGGCCGGCGGTGCCCAGGCGCTGCTGCTGGAATGCTACGGCAGCGGCACCGGGCCGGCCGACGACGTCGATTTCATCGCGGCGCTGCGCCAGGCGCACCGCCACGGCGTGGTGCTGGCGGCAATCAGCCAGTGCCCGGGCGGCCATGTGGATTTCGGCGTCTATGCCGCCGGCAGCGCGCTGCGTGATGCCGGGCTGATCTCCGGCGGCGGCATGACCCGCGAAGCGGCGCTGGGCAAGCTGTTCGCCCTGCTCGCCGCCGGCCTCGATCAGGCCCAGGTGGAACACTGGTTCGGCCGCGATCTGTGCGGCGAAATGGCCGGCTGAACAGCCAGAAAATGCGCGCTGCCCCGCATGGCAGGCGCAGCTGGCTGGCAGTGTGCCCGCCGCACCACTACCCTTGCTTACGCCGACAACAACAAGAAAAGCGTCAAGGAGCCGATGCCATGGCCAGATCCGGTACCACCGGGGCGCTGTTCGCCCTGCTCATCGGTGCAGCATTCGCCGCCCAGGCCGAACTGCCCGCCAATTACGAAATCACCCTGCAAACCGACAGCTTCCCGCCCTTCAACATGGGCCCCAACAGCAAGACCTTCGCCCGCGGTGACAACATCGAAGGCATCGGCACCGATACGGTGCGCGACATCTTCCGCCGCGCCGGCATCGCCTACAACCTGACCCTGCGCGGCCCCTGGAGCCGACTCTACGAGCAGACCCAGCAGCAGCCCGCCCATGGTCTGTTCTCGGTGGCGCGCACGCCGCAGAACGCCGGTCAGTTCAAGTGGGTCGGGCCGCTGTCGCACCACGACAGCGTGCTGCTGGCGCCCGCCGGCAGTGGCCTGAGGTTCGACAGTCTTGCCCAGGCCCGAGGCTATCGGGTCGGCGCACATAGCGCCGGTAGCGTCAGCCTGTATCTGGAGAGCCAGAGCCTGGACATCAGCAACAGCCTCAACGATGCCGAGAACCTGCGTAAATTGATGACCGGGCGGATCGACCTGTGGGCGGCGGCCGATCCGGTGTGGCGCTATCACGCCCGGCAGCAGGGCATCGATGAGAGCCAGCTGCAGGTCGTGCTGAGCTATCGCAGCGAACCGCTGTACCTGGCGCTGAGCCCCGACACCCCGGACGAGGTCATAGGCCGCCTGCAGAAGGCCCTGGACGAGGTGATCGCCGAGGGCTATGCCGGTTGCAGCAAGACACCGGACCTGTGCTACCTGATCCAGCACCGCAGCAAGGCACTGGCCGGCAACCGCTGAACCTCAGCTCGCGCGGTAGCGCGGCCGCGGCGTGGCCATCGGCAGCGGTCCGTCGCCGATCACCCGCCACTCGCCGCGCTCGGCATCGTATGCGCGGATCTCGCTGGTTTCGATGTCGTACAGCCAGCCATGGATGAACAACTCGCCACTGGCCAGCCGTGCGGCAACCGACGGGTGCGTGCGCAGGTGGTCGAGCTGCGCCACGACATTCTCCTGGGTGAGGATGCCGAGGGTGTTGTGGTCGGCGCAGCCGCAGTTCTGCTCGACGACGATCTTCGCCACCTCGGCATGGCGCAGCCAGCCCTTCACCGTGGGCATGCGTTTCAGCTCGGCTGGATTGAGCACCGCCTTCATCGCCCCGCAGTCGGAATGCCCGCAGACGATAATGTGCTGCACGCCGAGGGCCATGACGGCGAATTCGATGGCGGTCGAGACACCGCCGTTCATCTGCCCGTAGGGCGGTACCACGTTGCCGACGTTACGCGTGACGAACAGATCGCCCGGTGAGCTCTGGGTGATCAGCTCGGGGATGATCCGGGAATCGGCGCAGGTGATGAACATGGCCCTTGGCGTCTGCTCATGGGCCAGCTTCTTGAACAGCTCGCGCTGCTCGGGATACACCTCTTCGCGAAAGCGCCGCACGCCGGTGACGATCTGTTCGAGGGCCTCCTCGGCGGTTTCGCTTCTTCTGTCGTCACTCATGTCGCTTCTCTCCAATGGTTGTAGGTGATGGGCCGCTGCCGTCAGAAGACGGACCAGCCGATGCGCTGCGAGAGCGCCTCGAGTGCGGCCATGCCGATCAGCGAATTGCCGGCGGCGTTGAGTTCCGGGGACCACACGCAGACGCTGAAGCGTCCGGGCACCACCGCGACGATGCCGCCGCCGACGCCGCTCTTGCCGGGCAGACCGACCCGGTAGGCGAAGTTGCCGGCCTCGTCGTAGAGGCCACTGGTGGCCATGATGGCATTGACCTGCTTGGTCTGGCGCGGCGAGAGCACGGCCTCGCCGCCCTGCGGACAGATGCCGTCGCGGGCCAGGAAGCCGAACGCGCGGGCCAGGTCGACGCAGGTCATGCGCAGCGCGCAATGATGAAAGTAGCTGCGCAGCACCGCCTCGACGTCGTTATGGAAGTTGCCGAACGCCTGCATCAGGTAGGCCATGGCGGCGTTGCGTGCGCGATGCTGGTATTCGGACTCGGCGACCTTGGTGTCCGAGACGATCAGCGGGTTGCCCGACAGGTGCCGGACGAAGTCGCGCATCGACAGCTCCGGAGTGGCGAAGCGCGACTGGTTGACGTCGCAGATCACCAGCGCGCCGGCGTTGATGAAGGGGTTGCGCGGGCGGCCGCGCTCGAATTCCAGCTGCACCAGCGAGTTGAACGGCTGCCCGGACGGCTCGTGACCGAGGCGCTCCCACAGCGACTCGCCCCGATGGCCGATGGCCTGCACCAGGCTGAACACCTTGGAGATGCTCTGGATCGAAAACGGCGTCCGCGCATCGCCGGCCTCGAACAATTCGCCCTCGGCGCTGCACACGGCAATCCCCAGCTGGTCGGCTGGCACGTCGGCCAGCGCCGGAATGTAGTCGGCCACACGGCCGCGCCCGAGCAGCGGGCGTACTTCGTCGAGAATCTCCTGCAGCAGGGCGTGCATCGGCAGCTCCGTCGGTTCCTGGTCGAGGATGGACGTCCGCCGGCCAGGCGGCATCACAGCGCGGATCAGAACTTCTCCGGGCGCAGCACTTCCACCTCGGTCAGGTAGCAGACCATGGCGAAATTCGCGTAGTAGCGCGCCTGCAGGTGCTCGGCGATGCGCTCGGCGACGTCGCGACTGCAGATCACTTCCAGGCGGATGTTGCCATCGGTCTCCCAGCCGGCGCTGCGGACGCCGCGACTGCCGCTGCCGCGGGCGTCCGACAGGGTCCAGCCCGGAGCGCCGAGGGTTTTCAGGTCGGCCTCCAGCTTGTGTTCCAGTGCCGCCTCGCAGATCACGGTCAGCAGTGTTCGGTTGTGCGCGTTCATCTCAGAACCCCCAGGCGATCAGCCGCTCGGCCAGGGCCAGGTAGAGCGGAATGCCGATCAGGATGTTGAACGGAAAGGTGATGCCCAGCGACGCAGTCAGCGACAGCGACGGATTCGCCTCCGGCACCGCCAGACGCATCGCCGCCGGCACCGCGATGTAGGACGCACTCGCCGCCAGCGTGGCGAGCATCGCCGTGCCGCCCAGCGAAAGCCCCATGAAGCGCGCCAGCAGTGCACCGATCAGCGCACCGATCAGCGGCATGACCAGCGCGAAGGCAGCCAGCTTGGCACCGTAGCGTTTGAGCGAGCCGAGCTGCCCGGAGGCGATCAGACCCATCTCCAGCAGGAAGAACGCCAGTACCGGTTTGAACATGCTGGTGTACAAGGGTTCGAGCGGTTTGATCGCCTCCTTGCCGGCGATCGCACCGATCAGCAGGCCACCGAGCAGCAGCATGATGCTCTTGCCGAGGAAGATCTCGCGGCCCAGCTCCTTCCAGTCGGTGTCCTTCGACACCCCCTTGGCCAGCAGGATGCCCACCAGGATCGCCGGGATCTCGAGGATCGCCACGAACAGCGGCATGTAGCTTTCGAAGAACACCTCGCGCGCCGCCAGGTACGCCACCACCACGGCGAAGGTACCGGCACTCACCGAACCGTAGTGCGCCGCCACCGCCGCGGCGTTGACCCTATCGAAGCGCAGGCCGCGCAGCAGGCCGAACGCCAGGATCGGCAGCAGCACACCCAGCGCCAGCACCAGCAGCGACTGGCCGAGCAACGCGGCACTGGCCTGCTCGGCCAGCTCCACCCCGCCATGCAGACCGATCGCCAGCAAGAGCACGATCGACAGCGTCTCGTAGAGCGCTGGTGGCAACTTCAACTCGCTCTTCACCAGCCCGGCGAACAGGCCGAAG
Organism: Stutzerimonas sp. KH-1; assembly: GCF_054483855.1. NCBI lineage: Bacteria > Pseudomonadati > Pseudomonadota > Gammaproteobacteria > Pseudomonadales > Pseudomonadaceae > Stutzerimonas > Stutzerimonas sp. KH-1. Next base: position 3,331,205 of record NZ_CM137011.1, read on the forward strand.
ACGAAGAACAGCACTACCGGGTCGATACCCATCTAGATTCTCCACAGCTCGGAAATTGAACCGCTCCCTGGCATCCACAGGCTCGAAAAAAAGGAGCCGCTGGGGCTCCCAAAGGGGACACATTGCCAGCGTGCTACGTTCCGCCGCCCGCTACAGCGCGCGGGCAGGCGGATCGAAACGACGCTGGCGTGGCGCGATCGGCTCGCCACGCCACCCTTCACTCAGCCCTCGATCTCTATCAAGACTTCTCCCGGGTTCACCCGGTCACCTTTGGCGACGTGAACGGCTTTAACAGTGCCGGCGATCGGTGCCTGGATCTCGGTCTCCATCTTCATCGCCTCGCTGACCAGCACGGTCTGCCCGGCCTTCACCACGTCGCCAACGGCGACCAGCACGTCGACCACGTTGCCCGGCATGGTGGTGCTGACGTCGCCCGGCGCGCTGGCCTGCTTGCGCCCGCTGCCGCCACCGCCGACGAAAGCGTTCAACGGCTCGAACACCACTTCCTCCGGCATGCCGTCGATGGACAGGTAGAAGTGCCGCTTGCCCTCGCCCTTGACGCCGACACCGGTGATGTCGACACGGTAGCTCTCGCCGTGGACATCGATGACGAACTCGGTCGGCGTACCTTCGACGCTGGCCGCTGCGACATTGCCATCGGGAATCGGCAGCAGCACTTCCGGCTGCAACGTGCCTGCTTCGCGCTCCTCGAGGAACTTGCGGCCGATGTCCGGGAACATGGCGAAGGTCAGCACGTCTTCTTCGCTCTTGGCCAATCCGCCGATGTCCTTGCGCAGCTTGTCCAGCTCCGGTGCCAGCAGGTCGGCCGGGCGGCACTCGATGACCTCCTCGCTACCGATGGCCATGAAGCGCAGGCGCTCGCACACAGGTGCCGGCGCCTGACCGTAGCGGCCCTGCAGGTAGAGCTTCACCTCGTTGGTGATGGTCTTGTAGCGCTCCCCGGCGAGCACATTGAAGAACGCCTGGGTGCCGACGATCTGCGAGGTTGGGGTAACCAGCGGAGGATAGCCGAGGTCCTTGCGCACCTTGGGGATCTCGGCCAGCACTTCATCCATACGGTGCAGCGCGCCCTGCTCCTTGAGCTGGTTGGCGAGGTTGGAAATCATCCCGCCGGGCACCTGGTTCACCTGCACACGGGTATCGACGCCGGTGAACTCGCTTTCGAACTGGTGGTACTTCTTGCGCACGGCGTAGAAGTACAGACCGATCTCCTGCAGCAGCTCCAGATCGAGGCCGGTGTCGTATGGCGTGCCGCGCAGCGCGGCGACCATGGACTCGGTGCCCGGATGGCTGGTGCCCCAGGCCATGCTGGAGATGGCGGTGTCGATGCGATCGGCGCCGTTCTCCACGGCCTTGAGCTGGCACATACTAGCGACGCCAGCAGTGTCGTGGGAGTGGATCACCACATCCAGCTCGGGCAGTGCGGCCTTCAGCGCCTTGACCAGTTCGCCCGTGGCATAAGGGGTCAGCAGGCCGGCCATGTCCTTGATGGCAATGGAGTCGACGCCCATGGCCGCCATCTGCCGCGCCTGCTCGACGAAGGCCTCGGTGGTGTGCACCGGGCTGGTGGTGTAGGCGATGGTGCCCTGGGCGTGCTTGCCGCTCTTCTTCACCGCACGGATGGCGGTTTCCAGGTTCCGCACGTCGTTCATCGCGTCGAAGATGCGGAACACGTCGATGCCGTTCTCTGCCGCCTTGGCGACGAATGCTTCGACCACATCGTCGCTGTAGTGGCGATAGCCGAGCAGGTTCTGCCCGCGCAGCAGCATCTGCAGGCGGGTATTGGGCAGCGCCGCCTTGAGCTGACGCAGGCGCTCCCAGGGATCTTCCTTGAGGAAGCGCACGCAGGCATCGAAAGTGGCGCCGCCCCAGACTTCCAGCGACCAGTAGCCGACGCGGTCGAGCTTGTCGCAGATCGGCAGCATGTCTTCGGTGCGCATGCGGGTGGCCAGCAGCGACTGATGGGCGTCACGCAGGATGGTGTCGGTGACGGAGATTTTCTTCTGGACGGTCATGGTGCGTTCCTCACAGGCCTGCGTGGGCGGCAATGGCGGCGGCGATGGCCAGGGCCAGTTCGCCCGGCTTGCGTTTGATCGAGTAGTTCAGCAGTTCCGGATGGTTGTCGACGAAGCTGGTGTTGAACTGGCCGCTGCGGAAATCCGGGTTGGCGAGAATCTGCTGGTAGTAAGTGGCGGTGGTCTTCACGCCCTGCACGCGCATGTCGTCCAGCGCGCGCGAGCCACGGGCCAGCGCCTCTTCCCAGGTCAGCGCCCAGACCACCAGCTTCAGGCACATGGAGTCGTAGTACGGTGGAATGGTGTAACCGGTGTAGATCGCCGTGTCGGTGCGCACGCCGGGGCCACCGGGCGCGTAGTAGCGGGTGATCTTGCCGAAGCAGGGCAGGAAGTTGTTGCGCGGGTCTTCGGCGTTGATGCGGAACTGCAGGGAGAAGCCGCGATGCTGGATGTCCTCCTGCTTGACCGATAGCGGCTGGCCCGAAGCGATGCGGATCTGCTCACGAACGATATCGATACCGGTGATTTCCTCGGTGATGGTGTGCTCCACCTGCACCCGGGTGTTCATCTCCATGAAGTACACCTCGCCATCGGCGAGCAGAAACTCCACGGTACCGGCGTTCTCGTAGCCCACCGCCTTGGCCGCGCGCACGGCCAGGTCGCCGATGTAGGCACGCTGCTCGGGGGTGAGCTGCGGGCTCGGCGCGATCTCGATGAGCTTCTGGTTGCGCCGCTGGATCGAGCAGTCGCGCTCGAACAGGTGCACGGTGTTGCCGAAGCTGTCGGCCAGCACCTGCGCCTCGATGTGCTTGGGTTCGACGATGCACTTTTCCAGGAACACCTCGGCGCTGCCGAAGGCCTTGGTCGCCTCGGAGATCACCCGTGGATAGGCCGATTCCAGCTCCGCCCGCGAATTGCAGCGGCGAATGCCGCGGCCGCCACCGCCGGAGGTGGCCTTGAGCATCACCGGGTAACCGATGCGCTCGGCTTCGTCCAGCGCCTCGGCGAGGTCCTTGACGTTACCTTCGGTGCCCGGCGTTACCGGCACGCCGGCCTTGATCATGCTGCGCCGGGCTTCGGTCTTGTCGCCCATGCGACGAATCACTTCGGCGCTGGGACCGACGAACTTGATTCCACGTTCGGCGCAGATATCCGCCAGTTCCGCATTTTCGGAGAGGAAACCATAGCCCGGATGCAAGGCATCGCAGCCGGTTTCCACCGCCAGATTCACCAGCTTGCGCGGGTTCAGGTAGCCGGCCAGCGGGTCCTCGCCGATGAAATAGGCTTCGTCGGCGCGCTTGACGTGCAGCGCATGGCGGTCGGCTTCGGAGAACACCGCCACCGAGCGAACGCCCATTTCGGCACAGGCGCGGACGATGCGTACCGCGATTTCCCCGCGGTTGGCGATCAGCAGCTTCTTGATCACGCTGTCTTCCCTCGGATCGTTGAGCAGGCAACCCGCGAGCGGGTCATGATCACTCGCATTTGCAACGAGTCATTTCACCCTACGCCCGTGAGGGCGATTACTGAAAATGAATAATTGTTTTCCTGAGGATAAGTATTTACTTATATACACCTGCTGTGCGCCTGCTTTCTGACCGAATAGACAGGAAATTCGCGAATTGACTCGCCGACCATAAAATGAGCGAAAGAACGGGAAAACGATGCGAAAATCATTGATGCGCATGACATTGCGCCAGCTTCAGGTGTTTCGCGCAGTCTGTGAGACGCTTTCCTACAGCCGTGCCGCTGAGGAAATGGCGCTTACCCAGCCAGCAGTGAGCCTGCAGATCCGCCAGCTGGAAGAATTGGTCGGCCAACCGCTGTTCGAGTACGTCGGCAAGAAGCTCTACCTGACCGACGCCGCCGAAGCGCTGCAGCGCGCCAGCACCGATATCTTCGGCCGGCTCGACAGCCTCGACATGCAGCTGTCCGATCTGCTGGGCTCGCTACAGGGGCAGCTGAACCTGGCAGTGGAATCCAGCGCCAAGTACATCACCCCGCACCTGTTCGCCGCCTTCAAGCGGCTGCATCCGGAGGTCAGCCTGCAGCTGGTGGTGGTCAATCACGCTCAGGCGGTCAAACGCCTGTCGGTCAGCCGTGACGACCTGCTGATCATGTCTCAGGTGCCCACCGACATGGACCTGGAGTTCATGCCGTTCCTCAACAACCCGATCATTGCCGTGGCCCCGCCTGAGCATCCGCTGTGCCATGCGGCCACGCTGTCGCTGCAGGATCTGACCAGCTATCCGCTGCTGACGCGCGAACCCGGCTCCGGCACACGCAGGGCCGCAGAAGATTACCTGCGACAGAAACGCGCCCACTTCACCCAGACCATCCAGGTCGCCTCGCTGGATGCACTGCGTGAATGCGTGGTGGCCGGCCTGGGGCTGGCGCTGCTGCCGCGCCATGCGGTGCATCTGGAGCTGGCCTGCGGGCTGCTGCGTGAGCTGCCAGTGCAGGAACTGCCGCTGCAACGCAGCTGGTGCGTGGTTCATCCGCGCGGTAAGCGCCTGAGCCCGGTGGCCCAGGCGTTCTTCGCCTTCCTACGTGAAGAGCGTGCGCAGATCAGTGCGCTGGCGGAGCGCTTCGCCGGCTCGCCGATGACTCCAGCAGCGAGCTGAGCACCAGCGCATCGGCATAGTCGTTCAGTTCGGCATGCAGCTGACGCTGCTCGGTGTAGCTCTCGATGGCACGACGAAAGCGCATGCGGCGCTCGTCCTGCTGCTTGCGACGGGCCTTGCTGTCGAGTGGGGTGCTGACGTCGGTTTGCCGGAGCATGAGCGGTCTCCCAGAACAGGTAACGGGAGACCAGCATCGGTGCTGTGAGTGACAGGATGAAGTCAGCGTGATGACGCGGCGATGAAGACGCTCAGTCCTCGTGGGCCTTGACCGTCTTCGGCGACAGCCGAAGGCTGCGCAGGCTGCGTTTCACACTCTTGAGATGGTTGACCAGGCTCGGCCCACGGGCCATGGCCACGCCCATGGCCAGCACGTCGATCACGACGAGGTGAGCGATACGTGAGGTCAGCGGAGTGTAGATCTCGGTGTCTTCCTGCACGTCGATCGCCAGATTGATGGTGGCCAGCTCGGCCAGGGGTGTCTGGCTCGGGCACAGGGTGATCAGCGTCGCGCCGGATTCACGCACGACGTTGGCGGTGATCAGCAGATCCTTGGAGCGACCGGACTGGGAAATGCAGATCGCCACGTCGGTCGGCTTGAGCGTCACCGCCGACATCGCCTGCATGTGCGGATCGGAATAGGCCGCAGCCGAAAGCAGCAGGCGGAAGAACTTGTGCTGGGCATCGGTGGCCACCGCGCCGGAGGCGCCGAAACCGTAGAACTCGACCCGCTCGGCCTTGGCCATGGCGGTGATGGCGCGCTGCAAGGCATCCGGGTCGAGCCGCTCACGCACCTCCATCAGGGTGTGCAGCGTGGTGTCGAAGATCTTCAGCGCGAAGTCAGCCACCGAATCGTTCTCGCTGATGGCGAACTGGCCGAAGCTGGCGCCAGCGGCCAGGCTCTGCGCCAGCTTGAGCTTGAGGTCCTGGAAGCCGAGGCAGCCGATGGCCCGGCAGAAACGCACGATGGTCGGCTCGCTGACGCCGACGGTGTGTGCCAGATCGGCCATGGAACTGTGCATCACCGAGGCCGGATCGAGCAGGACATGGTCGGCCACCTTCAACTCCGACTTCCGTAGCAGACTTCTCGACTGGGCGATGTGTTGCAGCAGATTCACGTGGCGGGCTCGCTATGCTCACGACTGAGGGCTCGTTCGGGCGCGACAGGCACCGCTCGGCCATCAGCGGGTTGTAGTGGGGCGGTAGTTATACTACAAGCCTCGCCATGACGCCCATTTTTTGCCCCTGGGAGAGATTCGATGTCGATTACCTGTGACATGCTCGTGTTCGGCGGGACCGGTGACCTGACGCTGCACAAGCTGCTGCCGGCGTTGTATCACCTGCATCGCGACGGCCGCCTGCATGCCGACGTGCGCATTCTCGCCCTGGCGCGCAAGAAGCTCGACCGTGACGGCTACCTGGCCCTCGCCGAGCGCCATTGCCGCGCCCAGGTCGCGCGCAGCGACTTCAACCCCGAGACCTGGCAAGCCTTCGCCCAGCGCCTCGACTATTTCGCGATGGACGCCTCCCAGCGCAGCGAATATGCGCGTCTGGCCCAGTATCTCGGCCGGGCCGATGGCCGCGTGCGGGTCTACTACCTGGCCACCGCGCCGGATCTGTTCGAGCCCATCGCCGCCAACCTGGAAAGTGCCGGGCTGGCCGGTGACGATGCGCGCATCGTGCTGGAAAAACCCATCGGCCATTCGCTGGATTCGGCACTGGAAATCAACGAGGCGATCGGCTCGGTATTCCCCGAAGCGCGCATCTACCGGATCGACCATTATCTGGGCAAGGAAACGGTGCAGAACCTCATGGCGCTGCGCTTCGCCAACGCGCTGTTCGAGCCGATCTGGCGCGCCGGGCATATCGACCACGTGCAGATCACCGTGGCCGAAACCCTCGGCGTGGAAAACCGCGGCGGCTACTACGACAACGCCGGCGCCATGCGCGACATGCTGCAGAACCACCTCCTGCAGCTGCTCTGCCTGGTGGCGATGGAGGCGCCGGTGCGTTTCGACGCCAAGCACATCCGCGGCGAGAAGGTGAAGGTGCTCGAAGCGCTCAAGCCGATCACCGGCAACGACGTGCTGGACAAGACCGTACGCGGCCAGTACGGCGCCGGGCGCATCGGCGGCCACGACGTGCCGGCCTACTACTTCGAGCCGAACATCGACAACGACAGCGACACCGAAACCTTCGTCGCGGTGAAGGCCGAGATCGACAACTGGCGCTGGGCCGGCGTGCCCTTCTACCTGCGCACCGGCAAGCGCATGGCGCGCAAGCGCTCGGAGATCATCATCACTTTCAAGCAGGTGCCGCACCTGCTGTTCGCCAAGGGCGAGGTCAACCGCCTGATCATCAGCTTGCAGCCGGAGGAGAGCATCAGCCTGCAGCTGATGGCCAAGGCACCCGGCAAGGGCATGCAGCTCGAGCCGGTGGAACTGGACCTCAACCTGGCCCATGCCTTCAGCAGCACCCGCCGCTGGGAGGCCTACGAGCGTCTGCTGCTGGATGTCATCGAAGGCGATTCGACGCTGTTCATGCGCCGTGACGAGGTGGAAGCGGCCTGGAACTGGGTCGACCCGATCCTGCGCGGCTGGAGCAGCTACTACCGCAAACCACGGCCTTACGCCGCCGGCGAGGATGGCCCGGAGCAGGCGCACCAGTTCATCGAGCGCCAGGGCCATCGCTGGTGGCAATGAGGCACCCAGAAGAACTAATCCGAACTTCGCCGCAGCCGCCGAATAACGCGTGATAGAGCGGATCGGCGGACTTTTCACAATCGCTGAACATGGCCGGCTGAACTAGTGCAATCAACTAACCCAGAGCAGGCCATGATTCGCCTACATATTCCGGTCATATCAGCGACATATAATCAGCGAGCCGCCCCTTATATCTAGGGCCTTCTCGGCTAGTTCAACCAGCGCATCCACCGGACACACTCCGCGACCGGCGCAGATCAATCGGCCTTTCGCCGCCTGCGCCAAATCCGGACACCGTAGATCACAGCAAAAGCCAGCAACTGCAAGGCCTGCAGCCGACAGAATGAGGATTCAGGCGAACTTCTGCGGCAGGCCTACGTCCAACTTCCCGAGCCACTCCGCAAACTTCCACGCAGTTCGCCTTTCGCTCGACAGTTGTCGAGACCGAAACAGACTGAAACATCCGCTGCGTCGGCGCAGGAACAACGCGGGCTCTGGCGGTATATAGGCGTCGCCGCACTTCGCATATCAGGAAACATGGGTTGAGAAACTTTCCAAGATATGCCTACCCTAAAAAGGAATTCAATCAACAACCCCAAAGGCATTGTTTTGAGTTTCCCCACCGTAATGCTCCGTCGCCCAACCGACGGCGACGGTTACAACCTGCATCAGCTGGTGGCGCGCTGCCAGCCCCTCGATACCAATTCGGTCTACTGCAACCTGCTGCAGTGTTCCGACTTCGCTGACACCGCCATCGCCGCAGAGAACGCCCAAGGCGAGCTGGTCGGTTTCATTTCGGGTTATCGCCCTCCTTCGCGGCCGGACACATTGTTCGTCTGGCAGGTCGCCGTCGACAGTTCGATGCGCGGCCAGGGGCTGGCCCTGCGCATGCTGCTGGCGCTGACCGAACGGGTCGCCCGTGAGCACGGCGTGCGCTACATGGAAACCACCATCTCCCCGGACAACGCGGCGTCCCAGGCGCTGTTCAAGCGGGCCTTCGACAAGCTGGGTGCCGACTGCACCACGCGCACGCTGTTCTCGCGCGCCGAGCATTTCGCCGGACAGCACGAGGACGAGGTGCTCTACCGCGCCGGCCCGTTCACCGTTTCCCATCTAGAAGAAGAGCTCAAGGAGCACGCATGAAAACTTTCGAACTGAACGAATCCAAGGTTCGCAGCTACTGCCGTTCCTTCCCCGTGGTCTTCAATCAGGCCCAGGGCGCCGAACTGGTCACTCAGGACGGCAAGCGCTACATCGACTTCCTCGCCGGTGCCGGCACGCTCAACTACGGGCACAACCACCCGGTGCTCAAGCAGGCGCTGCTCGACTACATCGAGAGTGACGGCATCACCCACGGCCTGGACATGTACACCGCGGCCAAGGAGCGTTTCCTCGAAACCTTCAATCGCCTGATCCTCGAGCCGCGCGGCATGGGTGACTACCGCATGCAGTTCACCGGTCCGACCGGCACCAACGCGGTCGAGGCGGCGATGAAGCTGGCGCGCAAGGTTACCGGGCGCAACAACATCATCAGCTTCACCAACGGCTTCCACGGCTGCAGCATCGGCGCGCTGGCCGCCACCGGCAACCAGCATCATCGCGGCGGCTCCGGCATCAGCCTCACCGATGTCAGCCGCATGCCCTACGCCAACTACTTCGGCGACAAGACCAACACCATCGGCATGATGGACAAGCTGCTCTCCGACCCGTCCAGCGGTATCGACAAGCCGGCCGCGGTGATCGTCGAGGTGGTCCAGGGCGAAGGCGGCCTGAACACCGCATCGGCCGAGTGGATGCGCAAGCTCGAGAAGCTCTGCCGCAAGCACGAGATGCTGCTGATCGTCGACGACATCCAGGCCGGCTGCGGCCGCACCGGCACCTTCTTCAGCTTCGAGGAGATGGGTATCCAGCCGGATATCGTCACGCTGTCCAAGTCGCTGTCCGGCTACGGCCTGCCGTTCGCCATGGTGCTGCTGCGCCAGGAGCTGGACCAGTGGAAGCCGGGCGAACACAACGGCACCTTCCGCGGCAACAACCACGCTTTCGTCACCGCCGCCGCGGCCGTCGAGCACTTCTGGCAGAACGACGAGTTCGCCAACAGCGTGAAGGCTAAGGGCAAGCGCATCGCCGACGGCATGCAGCGCATCATCCGCCGTCACGGCCCGGATTCACTGTTCCTCAAGGGCCGCGGAATGATGCTCGGCATCAGCTGCCCGGATGGCGACATCGCTTCGGCCGTCTGCCGTCACGCCTTCGACAACGGCCTGGTGGTCGAGACCAGCGGCGCCCACAGCGAAGTGGTCAAGTGTCTCTGCCCGCTGATCATCAGCGAAGAGCAGATCGACCGTGCGCTTTCCATTCTCGACAAGGCGTTTGCCGCCGTGATGGGTGAGCAGACCGCCAACCAGGCTTCCTGAGGAGGACCCGCAGATGATCGTGAGAAAACTCGCCGACTGCGAGCAGACCGACCGCAAGGTCCACAGCAAGACCGGTACCTGGGACAGCACACGCATGCTGCTCAAGGACGACAACATGGGCTTCTCGTTCCATATCACCACCATCTACGCCGGCACCGAGACGCACATCCACTACCAGAACCACCTGGAGTCGGTGTACTGCATGAGCGGCAACGGTGAGGTCGAGACCATCGCCGACGGCAAGATCTACAAGATCGAACCCGGCACGCTGTACATCCTCGACAAGCACGACGAGCACCTGCTGCGTGGCGGCAGCGAGGACATGAAGATGGCCTGCGTCTTCAACCCGCCGCTCAACGGCAAGGAAGTGCATGACGAGAGCGGCGTCTATCCGCTGGAGGCCGAAACCGTCTGATACCGGTTTACCGGGGCGGCCACCGCGCCGCCCCACCATCACCAGAAAGGAGGTAAGCGTGAACCCTATGCAAGCCGACCTGTATCCCTCGCGCCAGGAAGACCAGCCCAGCTGGCAAGAACGCCTGGATCCGGTCGTCTACCGCAGCGACCTGGAGAATGCGCCGATAGCGGCGGAGCTGATCGAACGTTTCGAACGCGACGGCTACCTGGTCATCCCCAATCTGTTCAGCGCCGATGAAGTCGCGGTATTCCGTGCCGAACTCGAGCGCATGCGCCAGGACCCGGCCGTCGCCGGCTCCGGCAAGACCATCAAGGAACCCGACAGCGGCGCGGTCCGCTCGGTGTTCGACATTCACAGCGACAACCACCTGTTCGCCCGTGTAGCAGCCGACGAACGAACTGCCGGCATCGCCCGCTTCATCCTCGGCGGTGATCTGTACGTGCACCAATCGCGGATGAACTTCAAGCCCGGCTTCACCGGCAAGGAGTTCTACTGGCACTCGGACTTCGAGACCTGGCACGTAGAGGACGGCATGCCGCGCATGCGCTGCCTGTCCTGCTCGATCCTGTTGACCGACAACGAGCCGCACAACGGCCCGCTGATGCTCATGCCCGGCTCGCACAAGCACTACGTGCGCTGCGTTGGCGCCACGCCGGAGAACCACTACGAGAAATCCCTGCGCAAGCAGGAGTTCGGCGTGCCCGATCAGAACAGCCTGAGCGAGCTGGCCAGCCGCTTCGGCATCGACTGCGCCACCGGCCCGGCCGGCAGTGTGGTGTTCTTCGATTGCAACACCATGCACGGCTCCAACGGCAACATCACACCCAGCGCGCGGAGCAATCTGTTCTACGTCTACAACCACGTGGATAATGCCGTGCAGCCGCCGTTCTGCGAGCAGAAACCCCGCCCGGCCTTCGTCGCCGAGCGTGAGAACTTCAAGCCGCTGGACATTCAGCCGCAACAGTATCTCTGAGGCGATCGGGCGCGTCTGATGACGGGCCCGATCCCCCGGCTCGGCCGATCGCTTATTGGCCCAGGGATGAACTCACTTCCAGCTCGTTGATCGACAGGTGCGCCAGCCGCGCCGGGCCCGTCAACGGCCTGCCAGATTCGGACGCAATAAAAAGATGCATACCGTAGAAAAGATCGGCGGCACGTCGATGAGCCGCTTCGAGGAAGTCCTCGACAATATCTTCATCGGCCGCCGGGAAGGCGCAGCGCTGTACCAGCGCATCTTCGTCGTCTCGGCCTACAGCGGCATGACCAACCTGCTGCTGGAACACAAGAAAACCGGCGAACCCGGCGTCTATCAGCGCTTCGCCGACGCCCAGAGCGAAGGCGCCTGGCGCGAGGCGCTGGAGCACGTGCGCCAGCGCATGCTGAGCAAGAACGCCGAGCTGTTCAGCTCCGAGTACGAGCTGCACGCCGCCAACCAGTTCATCAACTCGCGCATCGACGATGCCAGCGAGTGCATGCACAGCCTGCAGAAGCTCTGTGCCTACGGGCACTTCCAGCTCTCCGAGCACCTGATGAAGGTGCGCGAGATGCTCGCCTCCCTCGGTGAAGCGCACAGCGCCTTCAACTCGGTGCTGGCGCTCAAGCAGCGCGGCGTCAACGCGCGCCTGGCCGACCTCACCGGCTGGCAGCAGGAAGCGCCGCTGCCGTTCGAGGAGATGATCGCCAGCCACTTCGCCGGCTTCGACCTCAACCGTGAATTGGTGGTCGCCACCGGCTATACGCATTGCGCCGAAGGCCTGATGAACACCTACGACCGCGGCTACAGCGAGATCACCTTCGCCCAGATCGCCGCCGCCACCGGTGCCCACGAGGCGATCATCCACAAGGAATTCCACCTCTCCTCCGCCGACCCGAACCTGGTCGGTGCCGACAAGGTGGTGACCATCGGTCGCACCAACTACGACGTCGCCGACCAGCTGTCGAACCTCGGCATGGAAGCGATCCATCCGCGCGCGGCCAAGACCCTGCGCCGTGCCGGCGTCGAGCTGCGCATCAAGAACGCCTTCGAGCCCGAGCACGGCGGCACGCTGATCAGCCAGGACTACAAGTCCGAGAAGCCCTGCGTGGAGATCATCGCCGGACGCAAGGACGTCTTCGGCATCGAGGTGTTCGATCAGGACATGCTCGGCGACATCAGCCACGACATGGAAATCAGCAAGTTGCTCAAGCAGCTCAAGCTCTATGTGGTGAACAAGGATTCCGACGCCAACAGCATCACCTACTACACCTCCGGCTCGCGCAAGCTGATCACCCGCGCCGCTCGCCTGATCGAGGAAAAGTATCCGGCCGCCGAGGTCACCGTACATAACCTGGCGATCGTCTCGGCGATCGGTTCGGACCTCAAGGTCAAGGGCATCCTGGCCAAGACCGTGGCCGCGCTGGCCGAGGCAGGTATCAGCATCCAGGCGATCCACCAGTCGATCCGCCAGGTGGAGATGCAGTGCGTGGTCAACGAGGAAGACTACGACGCCGCCATCGCCGCGCTGCACCGCGCGCTGATCGAGCCGGAGAATCACGGCGACGTGATTGCCGCGGCCTGATCCAGGTGCAGGACCGAAACGCCGGGCTCGTCCCGGCGTTTTGCTGTCTGGACGCATGACACCGATCAATACCGCCGGCACCGCGCAGGATGACTATGGAGACAAGAAGCAGGCCACGGTTTACGACTGACCTGCTCACCCGCTCATCCACAACGCAGGAGTTGCCATGTTTCCCGAGTACCGCGACCTGATCACTCGTCTCAAGGCGGAAAACAAGACCTTTGCCCGTCTGTTCGACGAGCACAACGACCTCGACCAGCACGTAAAGAACATCGAAGCGCACATCGTGCCGGGCACCGACAGCGAGGTGGAGAATCTGAAGAAGCAGAAGCTGCAGCTCAAGGACCGTCTCTACGAGATGCTCAAGGAAGCATCCGCGGCCTGACGGCCCGGCGCCCTGCCCCGCGGGGCGCCGTCACCTCTCTGCAACCATCGAAGACGACGCGCAATCGCCGGGCAAGCGCAGTAAAATGCCGCGCTTTCGATACCCCTGCGAGTTCCGCGCCATGAGCACCCCCAACCGCACCGAGCTGCTGTCGCCTGCCGGCACGCTGAAATCCATGCGCTACGCCTTCGCCTACGGCGCCGATGCGGTGTATGCCGGGCAGCCGCGCTACAGCCTGCGCGTGCGCAACAACGAGTTCGACCACGCCAACCTCAAGCTCGGCATCGACGAGGCCCACGCGCTGGGCAAGCAGTTCTACGTGGTGGTCAACATCGCGCCGCACAACGCCAAGCTGAAGACCTTCATCAAGGATCTGGAGCCGGTGGTGGCGATGGGACCGGACGCGCTGATCATGTCCGATCCCGGTCTGATCATGCTGGTGCGCCAGCACTTCCCGCAGCAGACCATCCACCTCTCGGTGCAGGCCAACGCGGTGAACTGGGCGACGGTGAAGTTCTGGGAAAGCCAGGGCGTCAGCCGCGTGATCCTGTCCCGCGAGCTATCGCTGGAGGAGATCGGCGAGATCCGCGAGCAGGTGCCGGGCATGGAGCTGGAGGTGTTCGTCCACGGCGCGCTGTGCATGGCCTATTCCGGCCGCTGCCTGCTGTCCGGCTACATCAACAAGCGCGACCCCAACCAGGGCACCTGCACCAACGCCTGCCGCTGGGAATACAAGACCCACGAGGCGAAGGAGGATGAGCTGGGCAACTCGGTTCATCTCTACGAGCCCATCGCCGTACAGCCGGTCGCGGCGCAGGACGACCCGACTCTGGGCGTCGGGGCCCCCACCGACAAGGTGTTCCTGCTCGAGGACGTCTCGCGTCCTGGCGAGTTCATGGAGGCCACCGAGGACGAGCACGGCACCTACATCATGAACTCCAAGGACCTGCGCGCCGTGCAGCACGTCGAGCGTCTGGTGCAGATGGGCGTGCATTCGCTGAAGATCGAAGGCCGTACCAAGAGCCACTACTACGTGGCACGCACCGCGCAGGTCTACCGCAAGGCCATCGACGATGCCCTCGCCGGCCGACCGTTCGACAGGTCGCTGATGGACACCCTCGAATCGCTGGCCCACCGCGGCTACACCGAAGGTTTCCTGCGCCGTCACGTGCATGACGAATACCAGAACTACGAACGCGGCTTCTCGCTCTCCGAGCGCCAGCAGTTCGTCGGCGAGCTGACCGGCGAGCGGCGCAACGGGCTGGCCGAGGTGAGGGTGAAGAACCGCTTCGCGGTTGGCGACCGGCTGGAGCTGATGACGCCGCAGGGCAATCTCAACCTGCGTCTTGAGCGGCTGGAGAACAAGCGCGGCGAAGCCATCGAGGTGGCGCCGGGCGACGGCCATACGGTGTACCTGCCGGTACCAGAAGACGTCGATCTGCGCTACGCCCTGCTGATGCGCGAACTGGACGGCAGCACCACGCGCGGTTGAGCGCGGAGCTGGCGTCGCATTGCGACGCCGCAGCCTAGCGCAGCAGCTCGGCGAACTGCTCGGCCGGCACCGGCGGGCTGAGCAGGTAGCCCTGAATCTCGTCGCATTGGTTGGCCTTGAGGAAATCCATCTGCGCCTGGGTTTCCACGCCCTCGGCCACCACCTTGCGTTCCAGACTGTGGACCATGGCGATGATCGCCCGGGTAATCGCCGCATCCTGACTGGAATGCTCCAGCTCACTGATGAACGAGCGGTCGATCTTCACGTAATCCACCGGGAAGCGCTTGAGGTAACTCAGCGACGAGAAGCCGGTGCCAAAATCGTCGATCGCCAGTCGCACGCCCAGCGCGCGCAGCTGCTCGCTGATGCTCGCTGATGCTGATGGCGTTGTCGATGTCGTCCAGCAACTGGCTTTCGGTCAGTTCCAGCTCCAGCATGGTCGCCGGCAGGCCGGTTTCCTCCAGCACCTGGCGCACCAGGCTGACGAAGTTGCCCTGGCGCAACTGCTTGACCGAGAGGTTCACCGAGACGCGGATCTCGGCCAGCCCCTGCAGCTGCCATTGGCGCGCCTGGCGGCAGGCCTCGCGCAAGACGAACTCACCGAGCGGAATGATCAAACCGGTCTCTTCCGCCAGCGGGATGAAGTGCGCCGGCGCGACCAGTCCGCGCTCGGGATGACGCCAGCGCACCAGCGCTTCGGCAGCATCCAGGGCATCGTTGGCCAGCGTCAGACGTGGCTGATAGAACACTTCCAGCTGGCCGAAATCCAGCGCCTTGCGCAGCTGATTCTCCAGCTGCAGGTACTGCATGCTCGACGCCTGCGGACGGTCGGTGAAGAACTGCAGCGTGTTGCCGCCCAGGTGCTTGGCCTGCTGCATGGCCATGTTCGCCTGGCGCAGCAGCACTTCCGCATCACGGCTGTTGTCCGGCATCAGGCTGACGCCGATCGAGGCGCTGATGACCAGCTCCTGCTCGTCGATGATCACTGGCTTGCGGATGCGCTGCAGCAACCGGCTGCCC
The DNA here is from genome assembly GCF_054483855.1 of Stutzerimonas sp. KH-1. Classification (NCBI taxonomy): domain Bacteria; kingdom Pseudomonadati; phylum Pseudomonadota; class Gammaproteobacteria; order Pseudomonadales; family Pseudomonadaceae; genus Stutzerimonas; species Stutzerimonas sp. KH-1. Next base: position 3,346,854 of record NZ_CM137011.1, read on the forward strand.
AGATGCGCGAGGCTGCTGAGACTGCCGTAGGCGTCGATCAGCACGACGAACTCGTCGCCGGACAGCCGCGCAATGGTGTCGGCCTCGCCCAGGGTCTGGGTGATCCGTCGCGACATCTCGCGCAGCAGCGCGTCGGCGGCCTCGTGACCCAGGCTTTCGTTGAGCAGCTTGAAGCGGTCCAGATCGATGTAGAGCACCGCCATGTTGCGGCCATTGCGGCGCACCCGTTGGCAGGCCTCGTGCAGACGCTCCTTGAGCAGGCCGCGGTTGGCCAGCCCGGTGAGGTCGTCGTAATGGGTCAGGTAGCGCAGGCGCTCCTCGATCTTGCGCCGCACGCTGAGGTCGGAGATGAAGGCAACCACATGGGTGACGCTGTCGTTGGCATCGCGTACCTCGCGCAACTGCACCCACTGCGGGTAGACCTCACCGCTCTTGCGGGTCTCGATCAGCTCGCCCTGCCAGTGACCGTGCAGTTCCAGCGCTTCGCGCATGGTCTGGTACTGCCGCTGGCTCTCCTGCGAGCCGGCGATTCGCGCCACGCTGTGACCGATCAGCTCCTCGCGGTCGTAGCCGCATAGCGCGCAGCAGGCATCATTCACCGCCAACACACGGTAGCGGGCGTTCATGATCACCATGCCTTCGCTGGCGGCTTCGAACACCGTGGCCGCCAGGCGCTGCTGCTCGGCCTGGCTGCGCAGCTCGCTGATGTCACGGCGGGTACCGATCATGCGCAACGCTCGCCCACCGGCATCGCGCTGGATCACCCGGCCGCGGTCTTCGAGCCAGAGTTCGCTGCCATCAGCGCGCAGCGCCCGATACTCCACGGTAAAGAATTCGGTTTCACCCTTAAGATGGGCGATCAGTGTCGCACGGACGGCTTCCAGATCGTCGGGATGGATGTCCGGCAGCGGCGAGCCATGCTCATCGCGACGATCGGGCAAGCCGACACCGAATACCACTTCCAGCCGGGAGTGGTGGACCCGGTTGTTCGCCAGGTCCCAATCCCACAGACCGAGGCCGCTGGCATCGAGCGCAAGATTGAGCCGTGCTTCGCTTTCACCGAGTTCTTCCGCGGCCCGGGCAAGCTCCACCGTACGTTCGGCCACACGCAGCTCGAGGCCATCGTAAGCGCTGCGCAGCTGCTGCTCGGCATGGCAACGCTGTTCGATCTCCGACCCTAGCCGGCGATTGAGCAGCTCGGCCTCGCGACCGGCCCTCTCCAGCCGTTCGATCAGGCGCTGCCGGTGCAGGCGTTGTTCGATACTGTCAGTGATCAATCGACTGATCTGCCAGGCGGTCAGGCTCAAGGTCGCCAGCACGATCATCGCCAGCAGCCCCCAACCTTGCTGCAACGGATGGCCGCTGGTCATCAACAGCAAACCGGTCGGCAGCAGGCTGGGCACTGCGAAACAGAAGAAAGCAGGAAGGCAGACGCCATAAGCGACGCTGGCGGCGACGACGACCGAACCGATCAAACCGTACAGCAGCGCCTGCGTGGCGAAAGCATCGGCGGGTATCAGCGCGACCATTGCATAGCTGAGGCTGACCGCACATATGCTGCTGCCGAGAAAGAACCGCCAGCGCCAGTGCGCATCGGCCTGCCCCTCAGGGCTCGCCTTGCCGAACGCCATGACCTGCTGCAGCCACAGCAGGCCCAGCGCGAGCATCCAGCCGATCCAGCCGCCGAGTTCGATGCCGCCGTTGTCCTCCCACAGCACCACGCCGCAGATCAGCGTCGAGAGCAACAGCAACAGCGCCGGGACACGCGACCCCAGATAGAGCAAACGCGTGCGTTCGGCAATGTGGTCGGAGGGCGCCATCCCATCTGCAACAGCGGTCGCAGCCCCCGGGAAGGCGGTTCGAATGGAATCGGTCATGTCTGTTGTTCTAGTAATAACTGCACCCGAATCAGGCTCTCTCGGAACCAAAACACGGCCGATAATGGCACGTTGCTAGTCTCGCGTCATACATGCTGCATCGGAAATTGGTCTGTGGGCCGTGCTCACCGACCAACGGAGTTCCGGCATAAGCCATAAGGCGAAGCAGGCTCCCGCCGCGATGCATGGCGCTCGGCCAAACGGACCACAGGGCGAGCGCAGCGCAGGCATTTCCAATAGAATGCCGCGATGCATGACGATCTCTCTCTTCTCCTGAATTCCCTCAACGATGCCCAGCGCCAGGCCGTGGCCGCACCGCTTGGCCGGCAACTGGTATTGGCCGGCGCCGGCTCGGGCAAGACTCGCGTTCTGGTGCATCGCATCGCCTGGTTGCATCAGGTCGAGCGCGCATCATTGCACTCGATCCTTTCGGTGACCTTTACCAACAAGGCTGCCGCCGAGATGCGCCAGCGCATCGAGCAACTGCTGCATGTGAACCCGCAGGGCATGTGGGTCGGCACCTTCCATGGCCTGGCCCATCGCCTGCTGCGTGCCCACTGGCAGGAAGCGAAGCTGGCGGAGAATTTTCAGATTCTCGATTCCGACGACCAGCAGCGCTTGGTCAAGCGGGTGATCCGCGAGCTTGGCCTCGACGAACAGCGCTGGCCGGCGCGCCAGGCGCAGTGGTGGATCAATGCGCAGAAGGACGAAGGCCTGCGCCCGCGCAACATCCAGGCCGGTGGCGACCTGTTCCTCGCCACACAGCTGAAGATCTACGAAGCCTATGAAGAGGCCTGCGCCCGCGCCGGCGTCATCGACTTCTCCGAGCTGCTGCTGCGTGCGCTGGATCTGTGGCGCGACCACCCCGGCCTGCTCGAGCACTACCAGCGGCGCTTCCGCCACGTGCTGGTGGACGAGTTCCAGGACACCAACGCCGTGCAGTACGCCTGGCTGCGACTGCTGGCCAAGGGCGGCGAGAGCCTGATGGTGGTCGGCGACGACGACCAGTCGATCTATGGCTGGCGCGGCGCGCGCATCGAGAATCTGCACCAGTTCAGCGCCGACTTCCCGGATGCCGAAACCATCCGCCTGGAACAGAACTACCGCTCCACCGCCTGCATCCTCAAGGCCGCCAACGCGCTGATTGCCAACAACCAGGGTCGTCTCGGCAAGGAGCTCTGGACTTCCGGCTGCGAGGGCGAGCCAATCAGCCTGTACGCGGCATTCAACGAGCACGACGAAGCGCGTTACGTGGTCGAAAGCATCGAGAAAGCCATCCGCGACGGCATGAGCCGCAGCGAGATCGCCATCCTCTACCGCTCCAACGCCCAGTCGCGGGTGCTGGAAGAGGCGCTGCTGCGCGAGAAGATTCCCTACCGCATCTACGGCGGCCAGCGCTTCTTCGAGCGTGCCGAGATCAAGAACGCCATGGCCTACCTGCGCCTGATCCAGACCCGCGACAACGACGCGGCACTGGAACGGGTGATCAACGTGCCGGCCCGCGGCATCGGCGAGAAGACCGTTGAATGCCTGCGCCAGCTGGCGCGTGAGCAGGGCCTGTCGATGTGGGCCGCGCTGCACCAGGCGGTCGGCACCAAGGCGGTGTCCGGGCGCGCCGCCAGCGCGCTGAACGGCTTCGTCGAGCTGGTCGACACCCTGGCGCTGAAGGTCGAGAAACTGCCGCTGCATAGCATGGCGCAGCTGGTCATCGAGGAATCCGGGCTACTCGCCTACCACCGCGACGAGAAGGGCGAAAAGGCCCAGGCGCGGGTGGAAAACCTCGAGGAACTGGTCTCCGCCGCGCGCGCCTTCGACAACTACAGCGAAGAGGACGACGACGTCCAGTCGCCGCTGGCCGCCTTCCTCGACCACGCCTCGCTGGAGGCCGGCGAGCAGCAGGCCGGCGATCACGAGGACAGCGTGCAGCTGATGACCCTGCACAGCGCCAAGGGTCTGGAGTTCCCGCTGGTGTTCCTGGTCGGCATGGAAGAAGGCCTGTTCCCGCACAAGATGAGCCTGGAGGAATCCGGCCGTCTGGAAGAGGAACGCCGCCTGGCCTACGTCGGCATCACCCGCGCCATGCAGCAGCTGGTGATCACCTATGCCGAGACCCGCCGGCTGTACGGCAGCGAGACCTACAACAAGGTCTCGCGCTTCGTCCGCGAGATTCCGCCGGCGCTGGTGCAGGAAGTGCGGCTGAACAACACGGTGACGCGCTCGTTCAGCGGCAAGAGCATGAGCGGCTCGTCGCTGTTCGACGGCGCTGGCGTGCCGGAAACACCGTTCAACCTCGGCCAACGCGTGCGCCATTCGCTGTTCGGCGAAGGCACCATCCTCAACTTCGAAGGCGCCGGCGCCCAGGCGCGGGTGCAGGTGAATTTCGAGGACGAGGGCAGCAAATGGCTGATGCTCAGCTACGCGAAACTTGAAGCCCTGTGAGCTTGACGCTAACGTCAACCAGCCATACCAACCAGCCACTCCTATAAGAAGAATCTTCCAAGGATACCGACCCATGAAACGCCGCCATCTGTTCGGTGCTGCCGCTGCCTTGCTTGCCACCCTCGGCCTCGCCGGTTGCAACGACGACAAGAAAGTCGAAACCACCGGCCAGCAGGCCGCCAGCGAGCCCGCCAAAACCTACACCTGGAAGATGGTCACCGCCTGGCCGAAGAACTACCCGGGCCTGGGCACCGCCGCCGAACGCCTGGCCGAGCGCGTCAAGGTGATGAGTGACGGTCGCCTGACCATCAAGGTCTACGCCGCCGGCGAACTGGTGCCGGCGCTGGAAGTGTTCGATGCCGTTTCGCGCGGCACCGCCGAACTGGGCCACGGCGCTGCCTACTACTGGAAGGGCAAGGTGCCCACCGCGCAGTTCTTCACCTCCGTGCCGTTCGGCCTGTCGGCCATCGAGATGAACGCCTGGCTGAGCAAGGGCGAAGGCCAGAAGTTCTGGGACGAGGCCTATGCCCCGTTCGGCGTGAAGCCGATGGTGGTCGGCAACACCGGCATGCAGATGGGCGGCTGGTACAACAAGGAGATCAATTCGCTGGACGACCTCAAGGGGCTGAAGATCCGCATGCCGGGCCTCGGCGGCGAAGTGCTGACACGTCTCGGTGCGACCACCGTCAACCTGCCTGGCGGCGAGGTGTTCACCGCGCTGCAGACCGGCGCCATCGACGCCACCGACTGGGTCAGCCCGTACAACGACCTCGCCTTCGGCCTGCACAAGGCCGCGAAGTACTACTACTACCCGGGCTGGCAGGAGCCGCAGGCGGTGCTCGAGCTGCTGGTCAACCAGAAGGCGCTCGATACCCTGCCCGAGGATCTGCAGGCCATCCTCACCGAGGCGACCCGTGCCGCCAGCCGCGACATGATGGATGACTACGTCTACAACAACGCACTGGCGCTGGATCAGCTCAAGCAGCAGGGCGTCGAGCTCAAGCGCTTCCCCGACGAAGTGCTCGGCGCCATGCAGGAGCAGTCGGAGCTGGTGCTCGGCGAGCTGGCCGCGCAGAGCGAGCTGAACGGCCGTATCTGGGCGTCGATGAAAGCCTTCCAGGCGCAGGTCAAGCCGATGCACGAGATCTCCGAGAAGGAACTGTACAACTGGCGTTGACCTGCCGTGCGCGCGGAGCCGCCGGGCTCCGCGCGCCGATCAGGGCCAGCCGACTCTTGGTCAGCCTGGCCGGACGCGACCAACGGTCGCAAGCAAAAGCTCGTAACATACTGCCCCTCGCCAACCCTTGCCCGGCTCGGCAGGATGGCGCGCGTACCTCCACTTAATTCAAGCGGGAACACTCAATGCAACGTGTGCTTAGCATTTTCATGGCGCTGTGTATCAGCCTGACCTTCGCGCTGGACGCCCACGCCAAGCGCTTCGGCGGCGGCAAGAGCTTCGGCTCTGCACCGAGCCACCAGACCCGCCAGGCGCCCCAGCAGACCCAGGCCGCACCGAATCAGGCTGGCCGTCAGACGCCCGCTGCCGCCAGCGGCGCCTCGCGCTGGCTCGGCCCGCTGGCCGGTCTGGCCGCCGGCGGCCTGCTCGCCTCGATGTTCATGGGCGATGGCTTCGAAGGCATCCAGTTCATGGATATCCTGATCTTCGGCCTGATCGCGTTCCTGCTGTTCCGCTTCCTCGCCGCCCGACGCCGCCAGCAGCAACCAGCCATGGCCGGTCACGCGCCAATGCAGCGCGAGATGCCGCAGCAGCCGGCGACGTCCATCTTCGGTGGCAGCGCCGCCCCGGTCGCCGCCGCTCCGGTGATCAACGCCCCGGCCTGGTTCAACGAGCAGAGCTTCGTCGCTGCGGCCCGCGAGCACTTCCTCTCGCTGCAGCAGCACTGGGATGCCAACGAGATGGACAAGATCGCCGAGTTCGTCACCCCGCAGCTGCTGGGTTTCCTCAAGCAGGAGCGCGCCGAGATCGGTGATGCCTATCAGTCGACCTACATCGACGATCTGCAGATCCAGCTCGACGGCGTCGACGACAACGCCGAGAAGACCACTGCCACCCTGACCTTCAGCGGCGTGGCCAAGACTTCGCGCTTCGACCAGGGCGAGCCCTTCAGCGAAAGCTGGCGCATGGAGCGTGTGCAGGGCGAGAACCAGCCCTGGCTGGTCGCCGGTATCCGTCAGAACGCCTGATCGGCGTCGTGTAGAGAATCCGGTCTGCCTTAACGCAGTCTGCAAAACAAACCCCGCCATCTGGCGGGGTTTGTCGTTTCTGAGCGGCAAGCGGCGCGATGCTCCGAGCCGCTCGACGAGGCTGCTACACATCACTTCTTGAGGAACGCCAGCAGATCGTTGTTAAAGCGTTCCTTGTGGGTGTCGGTCAGGCCATGCGGGGCTCCGGGATAGACGATCAGCTGCGCACCCTCGATCAGCGCGGCGGATGCCTTGCCCGAGCTGTCCAGCGGCACGATCTGATCATCGTCACCGTGGATCACCAGCGTCGGCACATCGAACTTCTTCAGATCCTCGCGGAAATCGGTGGCCGAGAAGGCGGCGATGGAGTCGTAGGTGTTCTTGTGCCCGGCCTGCATACCCTGGGCCCGCCAGTTGTCGATCAAGCCCTGGGATACCTTGGCGCCCGGGCGGTTGAAGCCGTAGAACGGGCCGGAAGCCAGGTCCAGATACAGCTGCGCGCGGTCTTCCAGCGAAGCCTTGCGGATGCCGTCGAAGACTTCCAGCGGCAGGCCACCCGGGTTATCTGCGGTCTTCAGCATCATCGGCGGCACGGCGCTGACCAGCACAGCCTTTTTCACCCGCCCGGTGCCGTGGCGACCGATGTAGCGCGCCACCTCGCCGCCACCGGTGGAGAAGCCGACCAGGGTCACGTCCTGCAGGTCCAGTGCCTCGATCACCGCGGCCAGATCGTCGGCGTAGTGGTCCATGTCGTTGCCTTCCCAGGGCTGACTGGAACGGCCATGGCCGCGACGGTCATGAGCGACCACACGATAGCCCTGCGAAGCGAGGAACATCATCTGCGATTCCCAGCTGTCGGAACTCAGCGGCCAGCCGTGGCTGAAGGTAACCACCGGGCCATCCTTCCGGCCCCAGTCCTTGTAGTAGAGCTGCACGCCATCGGCGGTGGTGATGGTGCTGGCGGTCTGCGCGGCGACTACGCTGCTGCCGGGCTTCACCGGTTGTGCGGCCTCGGCGGCGAAGGCGGGTTGCAGCGCGATGGCCAACAGCGAGAAGGCGAAGGTGCGAGTGATCGAGTTCATGGTGTGGGTCTCCTGTTCGTAGGTACGGGGGTCTGGATTCAGTCAGCGAGGATCAGCGTGACGTCGATGTTTCCGCGGGTGGCGTTGGAGTAGGGGCAGACCACGTGGGCCTGCTCGACCAGCGCCTGCAGCACGTCGCGGGCGATGCCGGGGGCGCTGATGGTCAGCTCGGCCTCGATGCCGAAACCGGTGGGTATCTGGCCGATGCCGACCTTGCCGGTGATGCGGGTATCGGCCGGCAGGGCGACCTTCTGCTTGCCGGCGACGAACTTCAGGGCACCGAGAAAGCAGGCCGAATATCCGGCAGCGAACAGCTGCTCGGGGTTGGTCCCGGCACCACCGGCGCCGCCCAGTTCACGCGGCGTGGACAGCTGCACGTCGAGCGCCTGGTCGGACGATGTGGCGCGACCTTCGCGGCCGCCGGTGGCGGTGGCAGTAGCGGTGTAGAGGATCTTCTCGATGGACATGGCGGTGACTCCTGTTTTCTGAAGTTGCCGGAGCGGTGTTGTCCGGTAAGCGCTATTCTGCTCACCAGAAAAAACTGTTGGTGACGTAAAGTCCGGAAAACTTGATCAGGAGTACTTACATGTCCGATCGCCTCGCTGCGTTGATGACGCACTTCCCGATGCACGCCCAAGTGTTCAATGCCGGGCCGCTGTGTGGCATCAACACGCTGCAGAGCGATGGCGTGCACGGGCAACTGCACCTAATACGCCGCGGCGAGGTGGAAGTCCGCTATGGGCGCGAGGTGCTGCAGGTCTCGCAACCGAGCCTGCTGCTGTTTCCGCGGCCGCTGACGCACCGCTTCATCACCGCGCCGGGCTGCGAGGTGGACATGGTCTGCGCAAACCTGGCGTTCGAGGGCGGCAGTGCCAACCCGATCGCCTCGGCGCTGGCCGATCTGGTCTGCCTGCCGCTGGATGGGGTCATGGGTGCCGAGCCGGTGCTCTCGCTGCTGTTCGAGGAGGCCTTCGAACAGCGCTGCGGGCGCATGGCGCTGATCGAGCGTCTGGTGGAAGTGGTGATGATCCAGATCCTGCGTCAGCTGATGGAAAGCGACGAGGTCAGCGGCGGGCTGCTCTCCGGCCTCGCCCATCCGCGTTTGCGCAACGCGCTGGTGGCGATGCACGAAGCGCCGGCGCAGGACTGGACGCTCGAAGAGCTCGCCCGCGTCGCGGGGATGTCGCGCAGCGTGTTCGCCACCAGCTTCCGCGAAACGCTCGGGCAGACGCCCGGCCAGTACCTGCAGGGCTGGCGCGTGCGTCTGGCACAGAAGGCGCTGCAGCGAGGGCGACCGCTGAAGGTGATCGCCACCGAGGTCGGCTACGGCAGCGAAGCGGCGCTGTCACGTGCATTCAAGGCGCAAGCTGGGCAGTCGCCACGGGAATGGAAGAACCAGCTCGCCATGCCGGCCGGCGCCTGAGTGCCCAGCCGGTCCATCCTCGACACCCTTGCGATTGCGGGCACAAGCGAAGCGCAGCATTAATCCTTCACTTCTTGAAAGCTTGGCTAAGCTGCTAAAGCAGACGCCGGCAAAGTATCGGCGTTCCAGCCTGATGAGAAGGAGAACACCGATGGACATGAACCGTCGACAGTTCTTCAAGGTCTGCGGTGTGGGCCTTGGGGCGTCGAGCATGGCGGCATTGGGCATGGCCCCACCGACGGCATATGCCGAGTCGATCCGGCATTTCAAACTGACCAACACCCGTGAAACCCGCAACACCTGCCCCTACTGTTCCGTCGGCTGCGGGCTGATCCTCTACAGCCAGGGCAGCGGCGGCAAAAACGTCGCGCAGAACATCATCCACATCGAAGGCGACTCCGATCACCCGGTCAACCGCGGCACGCTCTGCCCGAAAGGCGCCGGCCTGCTGGACTTCGTCCACAGCCCCAACCGCCTGACACATCCTGAAGTCCGCGAAGCGGGCAGCAACGAGTGGAAGCGCATCGAGTGGAGCGATGCCCTCGACCGTATCGCCCGGCTGATGAAGGACGACCGCGACGCCAACTTCATCGAGCGCAACGACAAGGGCCAGACGGTCAACCGCTGGCTGAGCACCGGTTTCCTCGCCGCCTCGGCATCATCCAACGAGGCCGGCTACATCACCCACAAGGTGGTACGTTCACTGGGCATTCTGGGGTTCGATAACCAGGCGCGTGTCTGACACGGCCCGACGGTGGCAAGTCTTGCCCCGACGTTTGGCCGTGGAGCCATGACCAATCACTGGAGCGATATCCAGAACGCCGACCTGGTCCTGATCATGGGCGGCAACGCCGCCGAAGCGCACCCGTGCGGCTTCAAATGGGTCACCGAAGCCAAGGCGCGCAACAAGGCGCGGCTGGTGGTGGTCGATCCACGCTTCACCCGCTCGGCCTCGGTCGCGGACCTGTATGCGCCGATCCGTACCGGTACCGACATCGCCTTCCTCGGCGGGCTGATCAACTACCTGTTGGAAAACGACAAGATCCAGCACGAGTACGTGGTCAACTACACCGATGTCGCGTTCATCGTGAAGGAAGGATTTGGCTTCGAGGATGGCCTTTTCAACGGCTATGACGCCGAGAAGCGCAGCTACCCGGACAAATCCACCTGGAGCTACGAGCTGGATGAGGACGGCTTCGCCCGCGTCGACAAGAGCCTCACTCACCCGCGCTGCGTCTACAACCTGCTCAAGCAGCACTACAGCCGCTACACCCCGGAGGTGGTCAGCAACATCTGTGGTACACCGCAGGACAGGATGCTCCAGGTCTGGGAAACCATCGCCGAGACGTCCGCACCGGGCAAGGCCATGACCATCATGTACGCCCTGGGCTGGACGCAGCACTCGGTCGGCTCGCAGATGATCCGTACCGGCGCCATGGTGCAACTGCTGCTCGGCAACATCGGCATGCCTGGTGGCGGCATGAACGCCCTGCGCGGGCATTCCAACATCCAGGGCCTGACCGACCTGGGCCTGCTGTCCAACCTGTTGCCTGGCTACCTGACCCTGCCGCTGGAGGCCGAGCAGGACTACAACGCCTATATCGCCAAGCGCACCGCCAAGCCGCTGCGCCCGGGGCAGCTGTCCTACTGGCAGCACTACGAGAAGTTCCACGTCAGCCTGATGAAAGCCTGGTATGGCAAGAGCGCCACAGCGGAGAACAACTGGGGCTACGACTGGCTGCCGAAGCTGGATATTCCTGGCTACGACGTGCTCAAGGTGTTCGACATGATGTACCAGGGGCAGGTCAACGGCTATTTCTGCCAGGGCTTCAACCCCATCGCCTCGTTCCCCAACAAGGCCAAGGTCAGCGCGGCGCTGGCCAAGCTCAAGTACCTGGTGGTCATGGACCCGCTGGCCACCGAGACCTCGGAGTTCTGGCGCAACGCCGGCGAATACAACGACGTCGACACCGCCAGCATCCAGACCACCGTGTTCCGCCTGCCGACCACCTGTTTTGCCGAGGAGGATGGCTCGCTGGTGAACAGCGGGCGCTGGCTGCAGTGGCACTGGAAGGCAGCCGAGCCGCCAGGCCAGGCGAAGACCGACGTGGTGATCATGGGCGGACTGTTCCACCGGCTGCGTGAGCTGTATCGCAAGGAAGGCGGCGCCTACGCCGAGCCACTGCTGAACATCGACTGGTCCTACCGCCAGCCCGAGGAGCCCTCCGCCGAGGAGATCGCAAAGGAGTACAACGGCAAGGCGCTGGGCGATGTGCTCGATCCGCAGAGCGGCGCGCTGCTGGCCAAGGCCGGCGAACAGTTGCCCGGCTTCGGCCTGCTGCGCGCCGATGGCAGCACATCGTGTGGCTGCTGGATCTTCAGCGGCGCCTGGACCCAGGCCGGCAACCAGATGGCCCGGCGTGACAACGCCGATCCCTACGGCATGGGCCAGACCCTTGGTTGGGCTTGGTCCTGGCCGGCCAACCGGCGAATTCTCTACAACCGTGCCTCGGCCGATCCTGCGGGCAACCCGTGGGACCCGCAGAAGAAGCGCCTGGTCTGGTGGGATGGCAGCAAATGGGGCGGCACCGACGTGCCGGACTTCAAGGTCGACTCGCCGCCCGAAGCCGGCATGAACCCCTTCATCATGAACCCCGAAGGGGTGGCGCGGCTGTTCGCCGTGGACAAGATGAACGAGGGGCCGTTTCCCGAGCACTACGAGCCGTTCGAGACGCCGATCGGGCGCAACCCGCTGCATCCGGACAACCGCCAGGCGACCAGCAATCCCGCCGCGCGGGTGTTCAAGAACGACATGGAGTTGTTCGGCACGGCGGAGGAATTCCCCTATGCGGCGACCACCTACCGGCTCACCGAGCACTTCCACTTCTGGACCAAGCACTGCCGGCTCAACGCGATCACCCAGCCCGAGCAGTTCGTCGAGATCGGCGAGGTGCTGGCCAAGGAGCTCGGCATCGCCGCCGGCGAGCGGGTCAAGGTGTCGTCCAACCGCGGCTATATCAAGGCGGTGGCGGTGGTGACCAAGCGCATCAAACCGCTGACGGTGGATGGCAAGACCGTGCACCAGATCGGCATCCCGCTGCACTGGGGCTTCGCTGGCGTGGCGCGCAACGGTTACCTGACCAACACGCTGACGCCGTTCGTCGGTGACGCCAACACCCAGACGCCGGAGTTCAAGTCGTTTCTGGTCAACGTGGAGAAGGCATGATGGCTACTCAAGACGTGTTTGCCCGCTCCGCCACGACCACCGAGCGGCCGTCGATCCGCGAGGTCGGCGAAGTGGCGAAACTGATCGACACCTCCAAGTGCATCGGCTGCAAGGCCTGCCAGGTCGCCTGTTCGGAATGGAACGAGCTGCGCGACGAAGTCGGCACCAGCCACGGGACCTACGACAACCCGATCGACCTCACCGCCGAATCCTGGACGGTGATGAAGTTCGCCGAGTACGAGAACCCCGGCAACGGTAACCTCGAATGGCTGATCCGCAAGGACGGCTGCATGCACTGCGCCGACCCGGGCTGCCTCAAGGCCTGCCCGGCACCGGGGGCGATCGTGAAGTACGCCAACGGTATCGTCGACTTCAACCAGGACCACTGCATCGGCTGCGGCTACTGCATCACCGGTTGCCCGTTCGACATCCCGCGCATCTCCGAGAAGGACAAGAAGGCCTACAAGTGCACGCTCTGTTCCGACCGTGTGTCGGTCGGGCTGGAGCCGGCCTGCGTGAAGACCTGCCCCACCGGCGCCATCGTCTTCGGCAGCAAGGAGGACATGAAGGAGCATGCCGCCGGGCGCATCGCCGACCTCAAGGAGCGGGGTTTCGACCAGGCCGGCCTGTACGACCCCGATGGTGTCGGCGGTACGCACGTGATGTACGTGCTGCACCATGCCGATCAGCCCTCGTTGTACAACGACCTGCCGGACGAGCCCACCATCAGCCCGCTGGTCAGCCTGTGGAAGGGCGTGACCAAGCCCCTCGCGCTGCTGGGCATGGGCGCGGCGGTGCTGGCCGGCTTCTTCCACTACACGCGGGTCGGCCCGATCCGCGTCGAGGAGGACGACAAGGCCGAACTCAGCGAGCCCGTGGTGCACCAGGTCGATCCTTCGGTGCATGTGGTCGATCCCAAGGAGCCGCGACCCTGACGGCGTGGCCCCGTTCGCGGGGCCGCCTTCGGTGTCCGCTCGCTCAAGGAGTCAACGATGAACAACAACGAGATCGAACGCTACAACCCCTCGCAACGGACCAACCACTGGATCGTCGCGATTCTCTTCGTCCTCGCCGCGCTGTCCGGCCTGGCACTGTTCCATCCGGCGCTGTTCGGCCTCTCCGGGCTGTTCGGCGGCGGCACCTGGACGCGCATCCTGCACCCCTTCATCGGGGTCGCGATGTTCGTCTTCTTCCTCTGGCTGGCGATCCGTTTCGCCGGGCACAACCGCATCGAGGCGCGCGACCGCCAGTGGCTCAGGCAGATCAACGACGTGGTGCACAACCGCGAGGAAAAGCTGCCGGAAGTCGGCCGCTACAACGCCGGGCAGAAGGTGCTGTTCTGGGTGCTGATCCTCAGCATGCTGGTGCTGCTGCTCAGCGGCATCGTCATCTGGCGCGAATACTTCAGCAGCTTCTTCGGCATCGTCTCGCTGCGCTGGGCCAGCCTGCTGCATGCGGCTGCCGCCTTCGTGCTGATCGTCAGCATCATCGTGCACATCTACGCCGCCATCTGGATCAAGGGGTCGATGGGCGCGATGCTCTACGGCACCGTCAGCCGGGCCTGGGCGCGCAAGCACCATCCGGCCTGGTACCGGGAGATCAGCCAGCGCAAGTAAACCTCGCCACAGCGCGACGAAGGTTCCCGCAACCGCGGGAATCTTCGTTCGTGCATGCCATCGAAAGCCGAGCGATAACCGCTGACGGACTATGCTGTTCGGCATATCACAAGAAAAGGAGTCCTGCGTGTCAGGCACCATTCTCGAACCCGGGCAGATCGAAGCCGCTGCCAGCAAACCACCCTTCACCAACCTGCCACCACGCGATCTGTTCGCCCTGCGCAGCGAGCGTCTGACCAAGCTCGCCGAAGATCATCCGCTGGCCGACTACCTGCGCCTGCTCGCCGGCGTATGCCAGGCCCAGCAGCAGGTGCTGGACAACCCGCCTGCCAGCGCACCGCTCGACCCTGCGCGCACCCGCGAATGCTTCAAGCAAGCCATGCCGCCGCTGGCCGCCGACACCCTGGTGCGCGAATGGGCGTGGCTGCCGCTGCTCGATGCCTGGCTGGATGCCTTCGCGGTGCCGGACAACCTGTCGGTCATCGCTGCCATCGACCAGCTGCGCCGCGCCGACAGCGGCCAGCGCAAGGCCTGGGCCGTGGCGCTGGTCAGTGGCCAGTACGACAGCCTGCCGCCGGCGCTGGTGCCCTTTCTCGGCGCCGCGCTGCAACTGGCCTGGACCCACTGGCTGCTCCAGCTCGACCTCTCCGACCTGCGCGAACGCGAAGACCAGACCCTCTGCCCCTGCTGCGGCGCACCGCCCATGGCCGGGGTGATTCGCCACCGCGGGCAGCTCAACGGCCTGCGCTACCTGGTCTGCTCCCTGTGCGCCTGCGAATGGCACTACGTGCGCCTGAAATGCAGCCACTGCCGCAGCACCAAGAAGCTCGACTACCTGCACTTCGAAGGCTCGCCCAACGGCATCAAGGCCGAGGCCTGCCCCGAATGCAACGGCTACCTCAAGCAGCTCTATCTCGAATTGGCACCGGACGGCGAAAGTCTGTCCGCCGACCTGGCGACGCTGGACCTCGACCTGCTGCTGGCCGATCAGGGCTACAACCGCCAGGCACCCAACCTGCTGCTGGCACCGGGGAACGAGGCATGAGCAGCAGCCATCTGCCCTCGGTGGACAAGCTGCTGCGCGATCCGGCCTGCCAGCCACTGCAGCAGCGCTATGGTCGTCAGGCGCTGCTGGCGACGCTGCGCGACCTGCTCGACGAACTGCGCGAACCGGCTCGCCGTGGCCAGCTGGCCGCGCTGGAACTGTCCGAAGCGGTGCTCGCCGGGCGCGCCGGCGAACGCCTGGCCAGCCAGCATAAGAGCCGCGTGCGCCGAGTGTTCAACCTCACCGGTACGGTGCTGCACACCAACCTCGGTCGCGCCCTGTTGCCGGATGAAGCCATCGAGGCGATCACCCTTGCCGCGCGCTACCCGCTCAACCTGGAATTCGATCTCGCCACCGGCAAGCGCGGCGATCGCGACGACCTCATCGAAGGGTTGATCCGCGAGCTGACCGGCGCCGAGGCGGTGACTGTGGTGAACAACAACGCTGCCGCCGTGCTGCTGGCCTTGAACAGCCTCGGCGCACGCAAGGAAGGCATCATTTCCCGTGGCGAGCTGATCGAGATCGGTGGCGCCTTCCGCATCCCGGACATCATGGCCCGCGCCGGCGTGAAGCTGCATGAAGTCGGCACCACCAACCGCACGCACGCCAAGGATTACGAAGCGGCCATCAACCCGCGCTCGGGCCTGTTGATGCGCGTGCATACCAGCAACTACAGCGTGCAGGGTTTCACTGCCAGCGTCGCCACCGCCGAGCTGGCGCGCATCGCCCATGCCCACGACCTGCCGTTGCTGGAGGATCTGGGCAGCGGCAGCCTGCTCGACCTCTCGCGCTGGGGCCTGCCCAAGGAGCCGACGGTGCAGGAAGCGCTGCGCGACGGCGCCGACATCGTCACCTTCAGCGGCGACAAGCTGCTCGGCGGCCCGCAGGCCGGGCTAATCGTCGGCAGCAAGGCGCTGATCCAGAAGATCAAGAAGAACCCGCTCAAGCGCGCCCTGCGCGTCGACAAACTGACCCTTGCCGCGCTGGAAGCGGTGCTCAACCTCTATCGCGACCCCGACCGCCTGGCCGAACGCCTCACCAGCCTGCGCCTGCTCAGTCGTCCGCAGGCGGAGATCCGCACCCAGGCTGAACGCATCGCCCCGGCGCTGGCCGCCGTGCTCGGCGAGAGCTGGCAAGTCGCAGTAACCGATGCCCTGGGTATGATCGGCAGCGGCGCGCAGCCGGTGGCCCGCCTGCCCAGCGCCGCCCTGTGCATCCGTCCGCAGCAGCCCAAGCGCCTGCGCGGCCGCAGCCTGCGCCAGCTTGAAGAAGCGCTGCGCTGCCTGCCGATTCCGGTCCTCGGGCGCATCGACGACGATGCCCTCTGGCTCGACCTGCGCCAACTGGACGACGAACCGGCCTTCCTCGAACTGCTGCCAAATCTGCAAGAGGAGCTGGCCCGTTGATCGTCGGGACCGCCGGCCATATCGACCATGGCAAGACCGCACTGCTCCACGCCCTCACCGGGCAACAAGGCGACCGCCGCCGCGAGGAGCGCGAGCGTGGCATCACCATCGACCTCGGCTACCTCTACGCCGACCTCGGCGAAGGCAGCCTCACCGGTTTTATCGACGTGCCGGGCCACGAGCGCTTCGTGCACAACATGCTGGCTGGCGCCAGCGGCATCGACTGCGTGCTGCTGGTGGTGGCCGCCGATGACGGCGTGATGCCGCAGACCCGTGAACACTTGGCCATTGTCGAGTTGCTCGGCATCCGCAGGGCACTGGTGGCGCTGACCAAGATCGATCGCGTCGAGCCGGCGCGCATCGCCGAAGTCGAGCAACAGATCGAAAACCTGCTGGCCGCCGGAGCACTGGCCGGAACGCCGATCTTTCCGGTTTCCAGCATCCGCGGCGATGGCATCGACGCCCTGCGCGCCGCGCTGATCGACGAAGCCGCGCGTACCGGCGCCCGCAGCGACAGCGGCCACTTCCGCCTGGCCATCGACCGCGCCTTCAGCGTCACCGGCGCAGGCGTGGTGGTCACCGGCACCGCCTTTGCCGGGCGCGTGCGAATCGGCGACGAACTGCTGCTCGGCCCCGCCGGCAAACGCGTGCGCGTCCGCGGCCTGCACGCGCAGAACCGTGAAACGGCCGAAGCCCATGCCGGCCAGCGCGTGGCCCTGAATCTTGTCGGCGAGCGGCTGGCAGTGGAGCAGATCCATCGCGGCGACTGGCTGCTGCACCCACTGCTGCACGCACCGACCCAACGCATCGACGTCGACTTCCAGCTGCTGCCCGGCGAAGCCCACGAACTCAAGCACTGGACGCCGGTGCACGTGCACCTTGGCGCCCAGGACGTCACCGCGCGCGTCGCCCTGCTCGAAGGCACGAGCCTGGCGCCGGGCGAACGCGCCTTCGCCCAGCTACTGCTCAACGCACCGAGCCACGCGGTACATGGCGACCGCATCGTCCTGCGCGACCAGTCCGCCCAGCGCACCCTTGGCGGTGGCCGTGTGCTCGACCCGTATGCGCCACCGCGCAATCGCCGCCGCGCCGCGCGGCTGGAGCAACTTCGCGCCCTCGATCAGCCGAGCCTGGAGCAGGCATTGCCGCCACTGCTCGCCAGCGCCACCAACGGCATCGACCCGCAAGGCCTGGAACGCCAGTTCAACCGCCCGCGCGAAGGCTGGCAGCTCCCGCACGGCGTATTGGAGATCAGCACACGGCTGGGCCCACGGCTATTCGACCAGGCCCGCTGGCGCGAACTCGAAACCGCGCTGCTCGACTCACTCCAGCGTTTTCACGAAGAACAACCCGACGAACTTGGCCCCGACCGCGACCGCCTGCGTCGCTATGCGCTGCCGCAGCTGGAGCGGCCGGTATTCATCGCCTTGCTGGAACAGGCACTGGCCGCCGGCCACATCGAAACCAGCGGCCCGTGGCTGCACCGCCCCGATCACCGGGTGCGCCTGAGCGATGCGGAAGAAGATTTGAAAGCGCGCCTGTGGCCATTGCTCGAAGCCGGCCATTTCGACCCACCCTGGGTCCGCGACCTGGCCCGCGACCTCGGCGTCGACGAAACACAGATGCGCAACCTGTTACGCAAGCTTGCCCGTCTCGGCCTGCTGCAACAGGTGGTGAAAGATTTGTTCTACCCCGAGTTCACCATTCGCCAACTCGCGGGGCATGTACTGCAATTGGAAGCGCAAAGCGGCGTGATCCGCGCTGCCGCCTTCCGCGACCGCATCCAGCTCGGCCGCAAACGCAGCATCCAGCTGCTCGAACACTTCGACCGCATCGGCCTCACCCGCCGCTTCGGCAACGAACGCAAAGTCCGGCAGGACAGCGCCTTGGCGATCCAGCCAGGCCTGGGGTAGGCTGGTCGCCGCTTCCTTTCTCACAGCAAAACCAGATAAGGAAGGCAATCGCACCCGGTGGTGCGGCCGGGCTTCAAACCCGGTTGGGGACGGCAGCCGTTCCCGGGTGAGTTCGACTCTCACTGCCTTCCGCCAATTTGGTTACAGAACCACCTCTGAGCTGGAAAAATAAATCTGTCCCCTTTTTCATTCCCGCAGTACGCCCTATGGCTGGCGAATGGACAGATCGCCCCAGAGATCGGCCAGACCAGCCCCGATTACGACGAAGCCAACCGAAACTTGAGCCAACCCAGCGCGGGATAGCAATCATGCGGAAAGTAGCTAGGCGATGGTATGCCCGAGCGCAGGGATACAAGCTATCCTAATAAGTCAGGACATTGAATCAATTATAATTTCAGCTATTTTTCATTTAGTTGAGCCAAGCATCTCCAGGAACATATCTTTATGCGCTTCCTTATACCCATCAACAAAGCTCCAACCAGTGAAGATACTCCAAAGGTACCTGCATAGAGTTTTTATGTCGTCATACTCTTGCTTAACTAACTCAAGGCGATGAAGGGCTTGAGAGAGGCGCTTAAAATATCGAAATGCTTCTTCATCATAAACGTGCGCCGACCCCAAAAGAAACTTCAATTCATCGTTAAGTATAGTTATCTCGTACTTTATTTCCGCCAGATAATATTCGTTTGCGAGAAGTGCGTTCGATACAGCATCCCAACGATTTTCACCAAGACAATTGCTATTCTTAAAATACCTCCTGAACTCCTCTCGACTCAATAAGTTCTCCCTATTCTGATATTCTTGCGAGTTACTCAGAACGAGAAAAGTATTAATACAGGACTCTTTGAAGGTACGGTATTGCAGCTCCATACTTCTATAAATATCGTTTCTTCTCTTTTTCTCGGGCAGATAGACCACAACAAAATAAAATACAATACTTATCAGAAACCCTTGCCCCAAGGAGTTAGCTAATCCAAGCAAACCCCCATTCTCAAAAGCAGCAAAAATTACACCAAAACATATAGCTGCCACTACAATTAACAGCAAGATCACCTTCTTTCCAGGCATAGCTTTTCCTTTAGCACCTTCTTTTTCTCTTGCTAACTAGTTTTGCGGCTGAAAATAATACAGTCCGTTCTGTGTAAGCTTTTCTGCTACGAAATGGGGTATACGCAACTCATCAAGCCCACCAGCTCCCCTGTACTCCATCAGTTCACGCGAATAGTTAGGAATAGAATCTACAAGATTCCATATCAGGCTTTCTTTTTCATGGCGCCGTGAAGGGTTGCTAAAGATTAAATTAAAAGAGCCAGAAAAATCCCAATGCCTTTGTATTCTATCCTTTGTCCAATACTGGTGATGCCGGTGATACGTATTGGTTAGCAGCACCACATCAACATTATTATATTCCTCTCTAGGCCAAAATGAATCAGGCGTAAATAACCCCTGCACACCATACATGTAAAAAAACCATTTCTGCATATCCATCGGATCAGCACAGCCTACAGCCAAAATATTTAGTTCATTTTCTCCCGACTGCGGCTTGAACTTGCCATGCGCGGATATAAGAAAATCCTTCAGCTTATTATCCATGTGCTGTTGCTGAATTAGTTCCTGCCCTAGATCGACTGCAGGATTAGCTTCTGGATCCAATAAACGCTCAAGAATGCCAACCACTTCTTTATAGTTTTCCATCCTTCCAAAAGCACCAACCTTAAAATTCTTCCTCGCGTCGATTGCATTTTTTACGGAGAAGTCCGGGCATTTAATCTCTAAATTATATCTTGTTTCATTTATTGAGAACGCACAATCCACATCCTTTGGAGGATTTATTTTAGGCTCATAAGCGAAAGAACTGCTAAAGCGTGAAGCAATATAAGATGCAATGACAGTTTCAACAGCAGCCTGTAAATATTGGCACTCTTCAAACTTGTTGCCACGCAGCTGCAGCTTATTACACAGGGCTTCGGCTTGCTTTGTGCTTAGTTTTGGCATTAAATACCCAAGGGCAGTCATAAATGATTCGTAATATTCGATACCTTCTTTACCAAACAAATATGTATTATCTTTGTTCGTAACTGAGAGATTCACTAATACAAATCCTTTCGAGTAATGGATTCGACACTGTATATCGTCAGCGCCGCCAGCAGACAACCTGCGCAACATGTCAGTGTCGAAAAAGCGTCGAAACTAATGCTGTTTAGAGCAAGAAAAAGCAGCTAGACCCGGTGACAGGCCTAGAAAAGCCGAAGACAGCGGATCACTGCAAGCCAAAAAAACGAGTTCGACTCTCACTGCCTTCCGCCAATTCACTCCAGAAGCCTAACCAGATAAATCTGCCCCCCTTTCTCAAAGCGAGCTCGGCAGGCGCTGACGTCGGCTGCGATGAAGATGCCCGGCCTGAAGGTCCCAATTGAGGTCTGATGATGGCCGCCTCCGGGAGTATTCAGCCCAACTCCTGCACCCCACCGCCGGAAACCGTGAGGATCTGGCCGCTGATCCAGGCCGCCGCAGGTGAACAGAGAAACAGCGCCGCGTTGGCCATATCCTGCGGGTCACCCAAACGCTGGAGGGGCGTATGCGCCAGCATTTGGCGTTCGATGTCCTCGGTGAGCACGCCTTTAAGCGCATGGGTGAGCGTTGCGCCTGGGGCGATACCGTTAACGCGGATTCCGCGCGGTCCCAGGTCGAAAGCGATGTTGCGGATCAGGTGATTGGCCGCGGCCTTGGAAGAGCCGTAAGAGGCCATGTGCTGGTTGCGGTTCTCGCCGGCCATCGAGGTGATCGCCAGCATCGCTCCGCCACCGGCCTGCTCCATATGCGGAGCCGCCAGCTGCGCCAGGCGAAACAGAGAAAACACGTTCAGCTCGTAGGCTCGACGGAAATCTGCCATCGGCATGTCGAAGGCCTTCGGGCCGCCGCCACCGGCGTTGCTGACGAGCAAGGTGAGCTTGCCGAAGTCGTCCACGCAGTGCTCGACCAGTTGCGCAAGCTGGGTCTCATCGGTGATATCGCAGGCGCAGGCGGCGGCCTGACCACCGGCAGCGACGATCTCATCACGCACCCCTTCGGCAGCTGCTAACGACAAATCGCTGACCAACACTGCCGCACCTGCGGCGGCAAACGTTTGCGCGATCGCCTGGCCGATCCCCGCACCGGCACCGGTAACGACCGCAACCTGACCATCAAGACGAAAATCTTCGGGGCGATACATGGCAGCCTCCTCGGGTAGAGGGAGTATGGGCGGTCACCTGCAGGGCTTTCCTAAAAAGCTACGTGTCCTTTGTCCGGCGACCCTGCTTCGCCGAAGCATACCGCGCGCGTCGTTCAGCTGAATTGATGTCCGACGCCTGGCTCTCACAGCCTTCCGCCAACCGTTCCACCTCTTCTGCCGTTGTCCTGCGCCGCCAGCTGCCAGTTCGAAATGCGACAGTCTGACCTATCAGGCGATATCAAAACGCTATCGCCATATCGTGCGAAGCGCGTCACAATCGCGGCTTTTCTTTCCAGGGACAGGAGAGACGTTTTGAGTGACCGGATCGATGAGCGTCGTGCATTGCATGCGCTACGGGACCATATCGATTGTCTGCTGGCTGCTGGCGCATCCCTTGTGGGGCGTGATCCGGTGCAGCTGAATTTTCAGGGCAGGACGCTGATCGTTCAGCACGGCATCCTGCTCAACGAGAACGGCCATCAGGATCTGATCGAGACGCTGGCCGAGCTGGAGTGGGCGAACAAGCGCACCCGCGATCTGGCGATCGATATCTGCATTCGGCAGCTGGACCACGCGATCAAGCGAAGCTGTGACAAGGTGCTGGACAGTTCGACGCCGGACAAATCCTGAGCGCTATCGCGGCGCAATCGGATCGCACCTCGGCATCTTGTTGGGATGTGGGCCGAAGCCCAGGCTACCGCACCTGCCGCACCGTTACTTCCACTGCAGCGCCTGCACATGGGCGTTGGCCGGGTCGAAGTTGTCCAGGCGCATGCGTTCGTCGATGGCGGCTTCGGCTGCCTTGCCCAGCGGGAACTCCTCGCGCACGGTGGCCCAGCCCTCCGGCTTCAGGCGGACCATCCAGCCATCGCCGTAGCAGTCCTGATTGATCAGCGCCGGTCGCTCGAGTAGCGCTTCGTTCACTGCGAGCAGCTCGCCGCTGACCGGGCTACGCGCCGAGGACGCGGCCTTGGCGAACTCGACCACGCCGAAGCTGCGCTCACGCTCGATGCGGGCGCCGACGCGCTTGGGGGTGAAGGCGAATATCTCACCATAGAGCGCGCAACCGTAAGCGGTCAGGCCAAGGGTGACGCTGCCGTCGGCCTCTTCGCGCAACCACAGGCTGTGCTCCGGGGCGTAGCGCAGCGAGTCGGGGAACTCCAGGCCGTGCAGATTCATAGGGTCAGCACCCGTTCGTATTCGAGGATCATCTGCGCCAGCTCGCCGCCACTGGAGATTTCATCCAGCTCGGCGATCAGTGCCGTGGGGTCGAGCTGGACACCGGGCTGGCGACACATCAGCAGCCGCGCGCCGGCCTGCCTGGCGTTGCGGATGAAATGCAGCAAGGGCTCGCCGCCATCCACTGCGCGCAGCGTTTCGGCCACTTCACGGCGCGCCAGCTGCACGCCCTCGCCCGTTAGGTAGAGCGTAACCTCGGCATCCATGCAGGCGAGCAGCGTGGCGATGTGAAACGGTGCGGCGCAGCGCGCCGGAGTGCCGGGGCCGCTGGCGACCAGAATCAGTACGCGCCGGGGACTCGGTTCGCTCATCAAGCATCTCCTTGCGGACGCGCTCGCAACTGCGCGCGAAGCGGCGCATCTGCGCTCATATCCGGCTATAGCAGGAAACTATCATGACCATAGCCTACAGTTTGGAACTCATGGTCTAGCATTTTTGAACAATGCACAGATAGGAGATCTACGCATGCTGGCGACATTGCTACCGGCCCTGAAAGACCTCGGCCTGCCGCTGAAGCTGCAGTTGTGGGATGGCAAGGAGATGGATATCGGCCCCGCCCCCTCTGTCACGCTGGTCATAAAAGACCCCAACCTCGTCACACAACTGGCGCGCCCCAGCCTGGATGTGCTCGGCGCAGCCTATGTCGAGGGGCATATCGACCTGCTCGGACCGGTGGAAGAGGTCATCTACATCGGCGACGTCATCAGTCGCGCACTGTCCGTGGATGACTTCGCAACGCCCACGCGCGAGGCGCATGACAAGGCCACCGATGCCGAAGCCATTTCCTATCACTACGACCTGTCGAACGACTTCTACCGGCTCTGGCTGGACCGCGACATGGTCTACTCCTGCGCGTACTTCGAGAGCGGCGAAGAGGATATCGATCAGGCGCAGCAGGCCAAGCTGCGCCTGATCTGCCGCAAGCTGCGGCTCAAGCCCGGCGATCGCCTGCTCGACGTGGGCTGCGGCTGGGGCGGGCTGGCACGCTTCGCCGCGCGCGAGTTCGGCGCCGAGGTTTTCGGCATCACCCTCAGCCGCGAGCAACTGGCGCTGGCCCGCGAGCGGGTGGCAGCCGAGGGGCTGCAGGACCGCGTGCAGCTGGAGCTGATGGACTACCGTGACCTGCCGCAGGACGGCCGTTTCGACAAGGTGGTGAGCGTCGGCATGTTCGAGCACGTCGGCCATGCCAATCTGCCGCTGTACTGCCAGCGGCTGTTCGGCGCGGTCCGGCCTGGCGGTCTCGTGCTCAACCATGGCATCACCTCGCGCCACCTGGACGGCCGCCCGGTGGCCCATGGCGCCGGCGAGTTCATCGATCGCTACGTGTTTCCCCACGGCGAGCTGCCGCACCTGGTGGGCATCAGCAGCTGCATCAGCGAGGCGGGGCTGGAAATCGTCGATGTGGAAAGCCTGCGCCTGCATTACGCGCGCACGCTACAGCTGTGGAGCGAACGGCTGGAAGCGCGGCTGGCGGAGGCCCAGGCGCTGGTGCCGGAGCGGGCGCTGCGGATCTGGCGACTGTACCTGGCAGGTTGTTCCTATGGCTTTCGCCGCGACTGGATCGACCTGCATCAGATTCTCGCCACCAAACCGTTGCCCGATGGCGGGCATGAACTGCCCTGGACCCGTGCCGACCTCTACCGCTGAGCGCCGCTGTTCGGCGGCGCGAGGGGCTTGATCAGCGCAGCAATAGCAGCGGCGTGCGGGTCGTGCGGATCATGCTGGTGGTGGTGCTGCCAACGAAGAACTGGCGAATGCGCGAGTGGCCGTAGGCGCCCATCACCAACAGGTCGATGCCATGCTCGGCCTGATAGGCATGCAAGGTCGGCTCGACTTCGCCGGCGCGGATGGCGGTGTGTACCTCGAGACCACCAGCGGCCAACGCATCGCGCGCAGCGTTCAGCTGCGTCAGCACCGCGTCGTCTTCGTTGCCGACCATCACCAGATGGATCGGCAGGCCCTTGAACAGCGGGCTGGCGGCCAGCATCTCGACCCCCTTGAGTGTCGTGGCGCTGCCATCGAAGGCGAGCATCAGGCTGCGCGGCGGCGTGAACTGACCGACGGTGACCAGAATCGGCCGATGCATGGTGCGGATCACGCTCTCCAGCTGGCTGCCGATGTGCTGGATGTCGTCGCCGCTGTCTTCACCCTGGCGGCCGATCACCAGTAGCCGAGTGTCTTTCTGCAGATCACGCAGGGTCTCGACCAGATCGCCGTGACGCTGACGGCACTCGGGCTGGGCGACACCCGCGGAAATCGCCCGCTGGCGCGCCGCATCGAGCATCATACGGCCCTCCTCCAGCGCCAGCTTGGCGCGTTTCTCGTCCAGGGTGGCCAGTTCTTGCAGAAGGAATTCACGGCTGCCGAGGCCGATGATGCCGCTCAGGTCACCCGACACCGGGAACTGCCGGCGGTCCAGCACGTGCAGCAATGTCAGCGGCGCGCCCAGCCGTTGACTGGCCCAGGCGGCACAATCGCAGACCGCGGCTGCTTGCGGGGAGCCGTCGATACAGGCCATTACGTGGGTCATTGTCGTTCTCCTGGTCAGTGGCTCATCAGCTTGTCGATGGCGTCGGGTTTGTCGTGCACGCCGAAGCGGTCGACGATGGTGGCGCTGGCTTCATTGAGACCCAGCACATCGACCTCGGTGCCCTCGCGGCGGAACTTGAGCACCACCTTGTCCAGCGCCGAGACCGCGGTGATGTCCCAGAAATGCGCCTGCGACAGGTCGATGGTCACCCGGCTCAGCGCTTCCTTGAAGTCGAAGGCAGCCGTGAACTTGTCGGCCGAGCTGAAGAACACCTGACCGACCACCTGATAGCGACGGCCGCTGGCGTCGGCATCCAGCGCCGAGTCGATGCTCAGGTAGTGTCCCACCTTGTTGGCGAAGAACATCGCCGCGAGCAATACGCCAGCCAGTACACCGTAGGCCAGGTTGTGGGTGAAGACCACCACCACCACGGTGACTACCATGACGATGTTGGTCGAGAGCGGGTAGTGCTTGAGGTTGCGCACGGAATCCCAGCTGAAGGTGCCGATCGAAACCATGATCATCACCGCCACCAGCGCGGCCATGGGAATCTGGCCGACCCAGTCGCTCAGGAACACCACCATCAGCAACAGCACCACGCCGGCGACGAGCGTCGACAGTCGGGTGCGGCCGCCTGATTTCACGTTGATCACCGACTGGCCGATCATCGCGCAGCCGGCCATGCCGCCGAACAGACCGGAAACGATGTTGGCCACGCCCTGGCCCTTGCACTCCCGGTTCTTGTCGCTGCCGGTGTCGGTCAGCTCGTCGACGATGGTCGCGGTCATCAGCGACTCCAGCAGGCCGACCACGGCCAGCGCTGCCGAGTACGGGAAGATGATCGCCAGGGTTTCGAGGTTGAGCGGCACTTCCGGCCAGAGGAAGACCGGCAGGGTATCGGGCAGCTCGCCCATGTCGCCGACGGTGCGGATATCCAGGCCGAAATAAACTGCCACGGCGGTCATGCTGAGGATGCACACCAGCGGCGACGGGATGACCTTGCCGAGCTTCGGCACATAGGGAAACAGGTAGATGATGCCAAGGCCCGCGGCGGTCATGGCGTAGACGTGCCAGGTGACGCCTGTCAGCTCCGGCAGCTGGGCCATGAAGATCAGGATGGCCAGCGCATTGACGAAGCCGGTGACCACCGAGCGCGAGACGAAGCGCATCAGCGAGCCGAGACGCAGGTAGCCGGCGCCGATCTGCAACAGGCCGCAGAGCAGCGTCGCTGCCAGCAAGTACTGCAGGCCGTGCTCGCGCACCAGGGTCACCATCAGCAGCGCCATGGCGCCGGTGGCCGCGGAGATCATCCCGGGGCGCCCACCGACGAAGGCGATCACCACGGCGATGCAGAACGAGGCATACAGGCCGACCCGCGGATCGACCCCGGCGATGATGGAGAAAGCGATGGCTTCGGGAATCAGCGCCAGGGCGACGACGAGACCGGACAGCAGATCGCCACGGAGATTGGAGAACCAGTTTTGTTTGATCGTTTGCAGCATCGGACTATCCAGAGCAAAAGCACCACCATGCAGACCATGGGCGGTCGGCAGCGATACAAGGCGAGATTTTTTGGTTTGAATGGTTCAGCTGTCGCTGGGCAATACGCGCGGACAGCAGCGTACGACTACCCCATGACAGGCAGTCGCAGGATGACGCGAGGGGGGCACAGCGCTATGGCGGACCAGGCAGCCAGGTCATGGGCATTACGGGCTCTGTTGCTGAGCGATTCGCCGGGCGAGTCGCGTTCGGGGGCGCTAGTCTAGCGGCAAGCGCCCGCCTTGACGACCGCCAATCTAGCGCCAGAGCTCGTCCAGATCGCTGAAGCCCCAGTCGGCAGGGTCTTCCCGACCGACGATGCGGTCGCTGCACTGCGGGTTTGACAGCTCCAGTTCCTCGAGCGGAATCGCTGCCCGGGTGCGCGTGGAGTAGAACAGCCTCAGCCGGGGCGCCGTCAGCTGCTGCGGATGATGCTCGATGACCACGCCGAGCCGCCCCGACTGCAACCGTACCAGCGAGCCCAGCGGGTAGATGCCTACGGCACGTACGAAGGCATGCAGCAGGCGCGTATCGAAATGTCCCTGCCACTGGGCCATGCGCGCCAACGAACCCGAGGCGTCCCAGGCCGCTTTGTACGGGCGATTCGAGGTGATTGCGTCGTACACGTCGCAGATCGCGCCCATGCGTGCCAACAGGCTGATCTTTTCGCCCGCCAGCCGGTGCGGGTAGCCGGTGCCGTCGACCTTTTCATGGTGATGCAGGCAGACGTCCAGCACCGCATCGGATACCGAGGTCAGCGCGGCGAGCAGCATGGCGTGGCCGCGCTCGGGGTGGCTGCGCATGATGGCGTACTCGTCTTCGCTCAGCTTGCCCGGCTTGTTGAGCACATCCAGCGGCATGGCCATTTTGCCGATGTCGTGCAGCAGCCCGGCCATGCCGGCTTCCTGAACCTGGTCCTCGGGTAGGCCGAGCTGGCGGGCGAGCGCGACCATCAGTGCGCACACCGCCACCGAGTGCATGTAGGTGTATTCGTCCTTGGTCTTCAGCCGCGCCAGGCCGAGCAACGCCGAGCCATTGCGCGCCAGAGACGCGGATATCTGCTCCACCAGCGGCAGGCATTGCTGCGGGTCGACGGCCTTACCCAGTCGCGCCTCGGTGAACAGCGAGGTCACCTGTTCCTTGGAGCGCTTGAGCAGTCGACTCGCCCGCTGCAGTTCGTCCTGCACGCTGCACGGTTGTGTCGGCGCGACGCTTTCCACGTCCGGCTGCAGCAGGGCTGGATCCGGCGGTGCCGCCAGAGGTTGCGCCTCGGCGGCGGGAGGCGTCGCCGCTTCGACATCGACGCCCTTGCCCAGGTCGATCCACACCGCCTGGATGCCGCTGCTGCGCAATGCTTGCAGATCGGCTGGGTCGCTCAGCAGGAATTTACTGCGCCAGAACGGGTGATCGAACCAGCTGCCTTCCAGCGCATACACGTACATTCCGAAACGCAGCTGGCTGACCAGAATTTTCCTGAGCAAGGCGACCTCGACCGATTGAGCGACGCTGATGGCCGCGCAATCGTCTCCCGCTCGCGACCCAGCGGACTCGCCAAGTATATGAATGATGGCACTTTGCCTCCACCGGCTTGGATCAAGACTTTGGTGGCGATTGCCTCGCCGGTCGGATCTACACCGACCACGGCTTTCGCTTACCATCGACGCGTCCCTTCGCGAGCCAAGCCATGCCTGCCCTTCCCAACCGCTTCCGTGTCAGCCTTATCGTGGCGCTGATTCTCGTCGGCCTGCTGCTCAGCATGTATTGGGCCGGGCGGCTGGCCGAGCAGCGCGCCTGGGCCGAGCGCGGGCAGGAATCGCAGGGGCAGCTGGAATTGTATGCCCAGGCCATCCATACCCAGGTCGAGCGCTTCCGCTCAGTGCCGGCGCTGCTGGCGCTGGACAGCGACATCCAGGCGCTGCTCGCCGACCCGGGCAATCGCCAGTTGCGCAGGCAGCTCAACCAGCGCCTGGAGCAGCAGAATCATGCCGCCGGCTCTTCGGTGCTCTACCTGCTGGACCGCAACGGCGAGACCATCGCCGCCAGCAACTGGCGCGACTGGAGCAGCTTCGTTGGCAACAACTATGCCTTTCGCCCTTACTTCCGCGATGCCGTGGCCAATGGCAGCGGGCGCTACTTCGCGGTCGGCGTCACCACCGGTATTCCCGGCTACTTCCTCTCCAGTTCGGTGAAAAACGCCGCCGGCGAGCTGCTCGGCGTGCTGGTGGTCAAGCTCGAACTGGAGGATATGCAGCGCGACTGGGTCGGCCAGCCGGGCATTCTGCTGATCGCCGACTCGCTGGATATCGTCATCCTCACCAACCGCCCGGCCTGGCGCTTTCGCTACCTGAGCCCGCTGAGCGACGAGGAGCGCAGCCGGCTGGTGGATGTGCGCCGCTATGCCGAGCAAACCCTGCAACCCTTGCCGAGCAGCCAGGTGCAGCAACTCGGCGAAGGCAGCGAGCGACGCCTGGTGGACGGCCCGGATGGCCGCCGCGAGTACCTCTGGCAGCGTCTGGCATTGCCCGAGGAAGACTGGACGCTGCACCTCTTGCACGACCCGCAGTCGGTCAGTGCCAGCGTGCGCAGCTACCGCCTGGCCGCGGCCGGCGTGTGGATGACCCTGGCGTTCCTGCTGCTCTACCTGGCACAGCGGCGCAAGACCCATCGTGTCGAGCTGCGCAGCCGCAGCGAACTGGAGCGCCTGGTACAGGAGCGCACCCGCGAGCTGCACACTGCCCAGGACGAGCTGGTGCATGCCGCGCGCATGGCCGCGCTGGGGCAGATGTCCGCAGCGCTGGCCCACGAGATCAACCAGCCGCTGACCGCGCTGCGCATGCAGCTGGCCAGCCTGCGCCTGCTGCTCGACAGTGGCCGCGAGGGAGAGGTGCGCGAGGGGCTCGGGCATGTCGAAGGCCTGCTGGAGCGCATGGCCGCGCTGACCAGCCACCTGAAGACCTTCGCCCGCAAAAGCCCGGCCGGACTGCAGCAGCACCTGGCGCTGGCCGATGTGCTGGAGCAGGCGCTGCAACTGCTCTCGCCGCGCATCCGCAGCGAGCAGGTCGAGGTGTTCCGCCAGGTGCCGGCCGAGGCCAGGGTGAATGGCGATGCGATCCGCCTCGAGCAGGTGCTGATCAACCTGCTGCACAACGCGCTGGATGCCATGGCCGAGCGACCGCAGCGGCGCCTGCGCATCCTCTGCGAGCGCGCCGGTGACGCCTGGCAGCTCAGCGTTGCCGACAACGGCGGCGGCATCCCTGGCGAGCAGCTGGATCAGGTGTTCGAGCCCTTCTTCACCACCAAACCGGTGGGCCAGGGGCTCGGTCTGGGCCTGGCGGTCTCCTACGGCATCGTGCGCGACATGGGCGGCACCCTCGAAGTCAGCAATGACGAGCAGGGCGCGGTGTTCACCCTGACGCTGCCGGCTGCCGAAGCGCGCGCCGCCGAGTAAACTGCCGCGACGCGACCGCGAGGAGCAGGCAATGAGCGGGCAGGTAATCTTCATCGACGACGAGGCGGCGATCCGTCATGCCGTGCAGCAGTGGCTGGAGCTGTCCGGCTTTCAGGTGCGTACCTTCTCCCGCGCCCGCGAGGCGCTGACAGCGCTGGATCGCGACTTTCCCGGCGTGCTGATCAGCGACGTGCGCATGCCCGATCTCGACGGCCTCGGCCTGCTCGAACAGCTGGTAACGCTGGACGCCGACCTGCCGGTGATCATGGTCACCGGGCACGGCGACGTGCCCATGGCCGTGCAGGCACTGCGCCAGGGCGCCTACGACTTCATCGAAAAACCCTTCACCCCGGAACGCCTGCTCGACAGCGTACGACGCGCCATGGACAAGCGCCGGCTGGTCTGCGAGAACCGCCAGCTGCGCGAGCAGTTCGCCCGCAAGGGACGTATCGAATCGCAGCTGCTTGGCGTATCACGGGCGATGGTCAACCTGCGCCGGCAGGTGCTGGAGCTGGCCGGGACCGACGTCAACGTGCTGATCCGTGGCGAGACCGGCAGCGGCAAGGAACAGGTCGCGCGCTGCCTGCATGACTTCAGCCCGCGCGCCGGCGGGCCGTTCGTGGCGCTGAACTGCGCGGCGATCCCGGAGACCATTTTCGAAAGCGAGCTGTTCGGCCACGAGAGCGGCGCCTTCACCGGCGCCCAGGGCAAGCGCATCGGCCGCATCGAGCATGCCGCCGGCGGCACGCTGTTCCTCGACGAGATCGAAAGCATGCCGCTGGCGCAGCAGGTCAAGCTGCTGCGCGTGCTGCAGGAAAAGACCCTGGAACGGCTCGGCTCGAACCGCAGCATCGAGGTCGACCTGCGGGTGATCAGCGCGGCCAAGCCGGACCTGCTGGAAGAGGTGCGCGGCGGACGCTTCCGCGAGGACCTGCTGTACCGGCTGAACGTCGCCGAGCTGCACATCCCGCCATTGCGCGAGCGCCGTGAGGACATTCCGCTGCTGTTCGAACACTTCGCCAGCCAGGCCGCCCAGCGCCACGGTCGCGCCGCCCCGCCGATGACGCCCGGCGAGCTGACGCAGCTGCTCGCCCACGACTGGCCGGGCAACGTGCGCGAGCTGATCAACGCCGCCGAACGCCACGCCCTCGGCCTCAGCGCACCGGCCCCGGCGAGCAGTGGCGGACAGTCGCTGGCCGAACAGATGGAAGCCTTCGAGGCGCAGTGCCTGCACAACGCCCTGCAGCAGTGCAAAGGCAATATCGCCGAGGTCATGACTCAGCTGCAGCTGCCACGACGCACCCTCAACGAGAAGATGCAGCGCCACGGGCTGAGCCGCAGCGACTATCTGCCGGCTGGTAGTTGCGACAACTGATCATGGCGCCGCTCTCGTCGCCGCAGCGCGACGCCGCTCCGTAGGGTGGGTGAAGCCCACCATCGCGCTACGACGTGGCATGGCGAGACACGGTAAGCATCGCGCTGCCGCAAGCGGTGGGCTGAAGCCCACCCTACGCCAGAATGTCAGCTGCGGATGGCAGCATCGCTGGGCGTTGAACGCTTGCATCCGCAAGCGTCGAACCCGTCGAGTCAGCTGTCCAGCCCATCCAGCTGCCTCTGCAGAAAACGTCGCTCCGGCTCCAGCTGCACCAGTCGCAAGGCGCTGCGGTACGCTTCGCGGGCCTCGTCGGGGCGCGCCAGTTGGCGCAGCAGATCGGCGCGGGCGGCATGGCTGAGGTGATAGTCCTGCAGTTCCCCCTGCGCCAGCAGCTCGTCCACCAGCAATAAGCCCGCCTCGGCACCGTCGCGCATGGCCACAGCCACCGCGCGGTTCAGCCTCACCACAGGTGACGGGCTGAGCTGCAGCAACACGTCGTAGAGCCGCACGATCTGCGCCCAGTCGGTCTGCGCGGCGCTCGGCGCCTCGGCATGCACGGCAACGATGGCCGCCTGCAATGCGTAGGGGCCGAAGGCGCGCGTGCTCAGGGCACGCTGCACCAGCAGTGCACCTTCGGCGATCTGCTGCCGATCCCACAGGCTGCGATCCTGCTCTTCCAGCCGCACCAGCTCGCCGGAAGCATCGCTGCGCGCGGCGCGCCGGGCATCGTGCAGCAGCATCAGCGCCAGCAGCCCGGCGACCTCCACGTCGGGCAGCAGCTCGTAGAGCAGGCGGCCCAGGCGAATGGCCTCGACACAAAGATCGGCGCGGGTCAGCGCCGCCCCGGCGGATGCCGAATACCCTTCGTTGAACACCAGGTAGATCACCCGCAGCACACTCTCCAGGCGCATCGGCAGTTCGGCGCGCTCGGGCACCCGATAGGGCAGCTGGGCATCGCGGATCTTCGCCTTGGCCCGCACGATGCGCTGGGCGATGGTGGCCGGCGGCGCCAGAAAGGCCCGGGCGATTTCCTCGGTGGTCAGGTCGCAGACCTCGCGCAGGGTCAGCGCCACGCGGCCATCCGCCGGCAGGGCCGGATGGCAGCAGGTGAAGATCAGCCGCAGACGATCGTCTTCCATCTCGTCCACCTCCGCTGCCTCGGTTGCATCTTCCAGCTGCTCGGCCAGCAGCCGCAGCGAGGCATCGAAGCGCGCCCGCCGGCGCAGGGCATCGATAGCCTTGAAGCGGCCGGTGGATACCAGCCAGGCGCGCGGGTTATCCGGAACGCCGTCGCGCGGCCACTGCTGCAGGGCTGCAGCGAAGGCGTCTTGCAGGGCTTCCTCGGCACGATCGAAATCGCCCAACAGACGAATCAACGTGGCCAGGACCCGACGCGATTCGCGGCGATAGACCGCCTCGACCTGCGCCGCCGCGAAGGCTCCGGTGAGCGGCATGCTCAGCGCTGCGGCAGCTGGCGCAAAGGCCGGACCTCGACACAACCGAGGCTGGCCGGCGGAATCTTCGCCGCGATGGCCTCGGCCTCCTGCTGATCCGCCGCCTCGATCAGGTAGAAGCCGGCGAGCTGCTCGCGGGTTTCGGCGAAGGGGCCATCGACCACCGAGGTGATGCCATCACGCACGCGCACCGTGCGTGCGGTACGCACCGACTGCAGCGGTTCGCCGGCGAGCATATGGCCGCTGGCGCGCAGCTCCTCGCCGCAGCTCAGGCAGCGCGCGACCAGCGCCTGCCACTGTTCATCGGTCAGCGCATCCACACGCTGCTCGTCGTAATAGATCAGGCACAGGTATTTCATGCAAAAGCTCCGGCTGCCAGGGACGCAGAAAAGCTAGCAGCCGGGAGCGAAGCCTGCCTGAACGAACGACGAAGCTGCGCGGCGCTCAACCGACCTGCTGCGTCGCCGAAGGTGTCGACGACATGCATACCTGGCCGGTTTCCATGTCGAAGGGCATCGAGAAGTGCTCGTGAATCACTTTCCACTCGCCGTCGCGCCGCGCCCAGACCCGCGTGCCGCGCATCCACGCCGTCTGCATCTCGCCTTCGGCGTTCGGCCCGCCGCAATGGGTGAGCATGCGGCTACAGGCCAGCTCGCCGCCGACGTCCACGTGCAGCTCGTGAGTCTCGAAGAAGCCTTCGCCCTGGCAGAACTCGAAGCAGCGCTGCCAGTGCGCGCGGTACTCGGCCACGCCCTTGAACTGCAGCGCGCCCACTGCATCGAAGGCGACCACGTCCGGCGCGTACTGCGCCATGATCCGGTCGAGATCCTTGGCACCGATGGCCTGCTCGAAGGCGTCGTGCAGCTGGCGAATGGCGGTTTCGTCCTGGCGGGTTGTGTTGTTCATGTCCGTCTCCTGTTTTCTGGTTGAACGGGGGTTCAGCCAGTAGTCGTCCGGCGTGTTCATGAATCGACAGGCAGCGCGAAACTTTTTTTTTGCAGAAGCGCGGAACGCGACAGGCCTCGGGCCAGAGCGCTTGGTACCGCCAACACGCCACCGCGTCGCGACACCGCTAAGCGGAATACAGTTGCGAATTGTTATCTTTTATTTACGATAGTGGCTCTCAGATGGCACAGGCTCTCATTGTCCGCCGAGCCGTCCCCTTCACCCCTCTCACAGTTCAACGTCCGGTCAGGTCCGCCATGCCCACGCTTCGCTTCCCGCGTAAAACCGCACTGCTGCCCGTTTGCCTTGCCGCCAGCTTCGCTGGCTCACCGCTCATGGCCCAGGAACCACTCGAAGAGCAGGCTCAGGGCACTGCCACCGAGCCGGTCGAACTGCAATCGGTGGAGATCACCGCCAGCGCCGACGCTTCGGCCGACGGTCTGACCCAACCCTACGCTGGCGAACAGGTCGCCCGAGGCGGGCGCGTGGGTATTCTCGGCAATCGCGACTACATGGAAACGCCGTTCACCTCGACGTCCTATACCTCGCAGCTGATCCAGGACCAGCAGGCGCGCAGCGTGTCCGACATCGTGCAGAACGATCCTTCGGTGCGCGTGGCACGGGGCTTCGGCAACATGCAGGAGCTGTATGTCGTGCGCGGCTTCCCGCTGTATTCCGATGATATTTCCTATAACGGACTCTACGGTCTGCTGCCGCGCCAGTATGTGGCCGCGGAATTCATCGAGCGCGCGGAGGTATTCCGTGGTGCAAGCGCCTTTCTCAATGGCGCCGCACCGGGTGGTACGGGTCTGGGCGGCGCTATCAACCTGCTGCCCAAGCGTGCGCCGAACGAGCCCCTGAGTCGCATGACATTTGGCGCCAGCTCCGGCGGCCAAGGCACGGTTGCCGCCGACCTGGGTCGTCGCTTCGGTGAGCAGAACCAGTTCGGTGTTCGTCTTAACGCAGCCAAGCGCGCCGGCGAGACAGGCGTTGATGAAGAAGACCAGACGCTGGACATGTTCGCGCTGGGTCTGGACTACCAGGGTGACCGCCTGCGCTTGTCGGCAGACATCGGCCACCAGTATCACTTCATCGACAATCCACGCCCCAGCGTTACGCCGAGCGGTGGCCTGCCCAGTGCTCCAGATGCTGACGATAACTTCGCGCAATCCTGGACCTATTCGAAAGAGAAGCAGACGTTTGGCACCTTCCGCGCCGAATATGACTTCACCGATGCAGTAACGGGCTGGCTGGCAGCTGGTGTGCGGGAGGGTGAAGAGCAAAATCGCCTGGCCAACCCTCGCGCTACAGCCTCTGGTGCGACCACGGCGTCGCGCTTCGACAATTACCGCGAAGACAGCATATTTACCAGCGAAGCCGGCTTGCGTATGCGCCTGCAGACCGGAGCGGTCTCACATCAGCTCGTGACGTCGGCGGCAATCTTCGATTCGCAGGAGAAAGGGGCCAACCAGTTCTACTCCCCTGTCGCGGGTAACCTGTACGACCCATTCGACGCGGCACTGCCCACAACCGTTACCTACGATGGCGGAGTCCTGTCTGATCCGCAGGTAACAGAGCGCATCCATACCAAGAGCATGGCTCTAGCCGACACGCTGGGCTTCATGGATGACCGTCTGCTGGTCACGCTTGGCGCGCGTTGGCAGGGTATCGAAACCAAGAGTTATTCCTCGCAGACCGGTAATCGCAGCGGCCAATACGACGACCATGAAGTCACCCCGGTCGCCGGGATCGTGTACATGCTGACCGACGAACTCTCGGTCTACGCCAACTACATCGAAGGTTTGACCAAGGGCGAAACAGCCCCTGCGACATCCGGCGGCCTCCCCGTGCTGAATTCCGATTCGACGTTGGCGCCTTACGTCGCCAAGCAGACCGAAATCGGCCTCAAGTACGATGGAGGCAATCTGGGTGGCAGCATTGCGGTGTTTAGTACCGAGCGGCCTTTCGGCATTGTTGAAAATCAGGTCTTCCGCGAAGGCGGAGAGCAACGCAACCGCGGCATCGAGCTGTCGGTGTTCGGCGAGCCCGTCTACGGCGTGCGTCTGCTGGGTGGCGTCACCCTGCTGGATGCCGAGCAGAAGAAGACGCTCAATGGCGCCAACGACGGCAACGATGCCATCGGCGTTCCCAAGTTGCAGGCCAACCTCGGCGGCGAATGGGACGTGCCCGGTATGCAGGGGCTGACGCTGACCAGCCTGGTGGTGCATACCGGCAAGCAGTACGCCAGCGCCAGCAATGACCTCCGCTTGCCATCGTGGACCCGCCTGGATCTGGGCGCACGCTATCGCATGACCATCGAAGACCGTGACGTTACGCTTCGGGCCGGGCTCGACAACGCTACCGGTCGCGATTACTGGGCCTCGACCGGGGGCTATCCGGGCTCGAACTACCTCGTCCTCGGCGCCCCGCGCACGCTTTCGGTCAGCGCTACGGTCGACTTCTGATGCAGGCAGTCACCCTGCGGCGGTGGGGCTGGGTCCACAAGTGGTCCAGTCTCGTCTCTACGCTGTTCATCCTGATGCTGTGCCTGACCGGCCTGCCGCTGATCTTCTCCCACGAGATCGATCACCTCACCGGCAACGAGATCGAGGCGCCAGCGATGCCCGAGGGCACGCCGCGCGCTGCGGTCGACCGGGTCGCGGCCGAAGCTGTGAAGGCCTACCCCGGTCTGGTGCCGCTGTACTTCTTCGCCGAAGAAGACGCGCCAGATGTCTGGTACGTCAAGCTCGATACCCGCGTCGACACCGACGAGAGCGAGTCGACGCTGATCCTCTCCGACGCCCGTACGGCCGAGGTGCTCGGCGCGCCGAACTTCGACGAAGGCTTCATGAGCGTGATGTACCGCCTGCACGTGGACCTCTACGCGGGGCTCGCCGGTAAGCTGTTCCTCGGCTTCATGGGACTGCTGCTGATGGTGGCGATCGTCTCCGGCGTGGTGCTCTATGCGCCCTTCATGCGCAAGCTGCGCTTCGGCGAAGTGCGTCAGGAGCGCACCGCCCGCACCCGCTGGCTGGACCTGCACAACCTGCTTGGCATCGTCACCCTGGTGTGGGCCCTCGCGGTGGGCTTCACCGGGGTGATCAATACCTGGGCGGACCTGATCTTCCAGGCCTGGCAGGCCGAACAGGTCGCCGCACTGCAAGCCGGTGAGACCCGCGTGCTGCTCGCGGCCGACGCCAGCGAGGCGCCGGCCGCCGATGGTTCGCTGCAGATCGCGGTCGAGCGTGCGCTGGCCGCCGCACCCGGCATGGCGATCTCGATGATCGCCTACCCCGGCACCCTGCGCGCCACGCCGGAGCATGTCGCGGTGATCCTGCGCGGCGACACGCCGCTGACCTCGCGCCTGACCCAGGCGCTGCTGGTCGATCCGGCCAATGGCGAGGTACTGGAAGCCGGCGCGCGTCCCTGGTACGTCACCGCGCTGCAACTGTCCGAACCGCTGCATTTCGGCGATTACGGCGGTCTGCCGCTGAAGGTGCTCTGGGCGTTGCTGGATATCCTCACCATCGTGGTACTGGGCAGCGGGCTGTACCTGTGGCTCAAGCGCGGTGCGACGGCGGAGGTGCGGGCATGATGCGCATCTGGCTTTGGCCGCTGGTGGTCGCCGTGGCGTCCATCATCGGACTGGTCGCCGGCCTGGTCTCTGAAGGCGCTGGCGACTGGCTGAGCTGGCTGGCCCTCACCGCACCGGTGGTTATCGGCGTGCACGGTCTGTGTCGCTACCGTGGCCGATCCCGGTCGCGCCCGTTCACATCTGCAGAACCTCGGCAAGCTGGTCGAAGCTGAACGGTTTGGGCAAAGAGCGGGACGGCAGGGCACTGTCGATGCGGCCCTCGCCGGAGACGAACACCAGCTTCAGCCACGGCTGGGCTTCCAGGGCCTCGGCCGCGAAGTCGGGGCCTGAGCGCCCGGGCAGGTTGACGTCCAGCAGCAGCTGGTCGAAGCGCTGGTCGTGCAATGCCTGCGCCGCCTGCTCGGCATTCGGGTAACCCCGGGCGCGGTAACCCAGCTCCTCGACCATCTCGCAGGCCAGCGCCAGCAGCTGTGGCTGGTCCTCGACCACCATCACCCAGCGTTGCGCGGGGGCCTGGCCGTCGCCGCGCTGCGCACTCAGCAGCTGACGCACCTTGCGCGCCAGGTCTTCCTGCCGGTAGGGCTTGCTCAGCAGCTCTACGCCGGGGTCCAGGCGCCCGCCATGCACGACGGCATTGCGCGTGTAGCCGGAAGTGAACAGCACCGCGATGTCCGGCTGCAGCAGCCGTGCCTGCCGCGCCAGCTCGGTGCTGCGCAGCGGCCCGGGCATGACCACGTCGGTGAACAGCAGATCGATGCCGATACCGCTCTGCAGGATGCTCAGCGCGCTCTGCGCATCATTGGCGCGCAGCACCGAATAGCCGAGCCCGCTGAGCAGCTCGATCACGGTGGCCTGCACCGGCAGGTCGTCCTCCACCACCAGGATGGTTTCGCTGCCGCCCACGACAGGGCCGACGATGTCCGGCAACGCCTGCACCTCGGGCTGCTCGGTGCGCGGCAGGTAGAGCTTGACCGTGGTGCCGCTACCCTGCTCGCTGTAGAGGCGGATATGCCCGCTGCTCTGCTTGGCGAAGCCGTAGGCCATGCTCAGCCCCAGACCGGTGCCGTGGCCTTCGGGCTTGGTGGTGAAGAAGGGCTCGAAGGCCTGCTCGATGATCTCTGCCGGCATGCCGACACCGGTGTCGGACACCGCCAGCAGCACGTACTGACCCGGTGCCACGTCGGCCTGGGTTGCGGCGTAATGCTCGTCGAGCATGGCGTTGCCCAGCTCCAAGGTCAGCTTGCCACCCTCGGGCATGGCGTCGCGGGCGTTGATCGCGAGGTTGAGTACCACCTGCTCGAGCTGGTGCGGATCGACCATGGTGGTCCACAGGCCGCCAGCGACCACGGTTTCGATCTCGATGTGTTCGCCGATGGCCTGGCGCAGCAATTCGTCGAGGTCGCGCAGCAGCCGGCCGAGATTGGTCGGTTGCGGTCGCAACGGCTGGCGGCGGGCGAAGGCCAACAGCTGCCGGGCCAGCTTGGCGCCGCGCTCGACGGCCGAACTGGCGGCATCGACACGCTTGGCCGCGGCACGGTTGTCCTCGGCCAGCGGTTGCAGCAACTGCAGATTGCCGGCAATGACCTGCAGCACATTGTTGAAATCGTGGGCCACGCCGCCGGTGAGCTTGCCGATGGCCTCGAGCTTCTGCGACTGGTACAGCGCCTGCCGGCTCAGCTCCAGCTCGCGGGTGCGTTCCTCGACCAGCTCCTGCAGGCGCTCGCTGGTGCGCTGCAGCTCCTGCTGCGCCAGCACCTGGGCGGTGACGTCATGGCCCTGGCAGAAGATGCCGCTGATCTGCTCGTCCTCGCTGAATACCGGCTGGAAGATGAAATTCACGTAGCGCCGCTCGGCCTTGCCGCCGGGCTGCGGGCGCACGCGTACGGCGAGGTGGCGGCCGAGGTAGGGGCGCCCGGTGACATAGACCTGCTGCAGCAGGTCGGACAGCGCACGGCTCTCCAGCTGCGGAAAGGCCTTGTAGGCAGGCAGGCCGAGCAGCTCACGGGCGCCGACCAGCTCATGGAAGGCGCGATTGGCAATCTTCAGTTCGTGCTGCGGCCCTTCGGTGATGGCAATGAAGCCCGGCGCCTGGTCGAACAGCCGCTGCAGGTGCGTGCGCTCCTCGACGAGTCGGCGCCCGTACAGCTCGCTGGCGCGCCGCTCGGCGACCAGCGCCGAGACGTCACGCAACGTCAGGGCCGCCCCCACCACTGCGCCATCGGTCGCACAGACCGCGGCCACGACGACCTCCAGCACGCGCCCCTGGGTCGATTCCTCGAACTGCAAGGTCTGGGTCGAGTCGCAATCCAGCGCCTGCGCCAGTGCCTGCGCCAGGTCGGCGTTCCAGAAGGGCAGCCCGCTCACCGCCTGTCCGAGCACCTCGGTCTGCTTCAGGTCGAACAGCTCGGCCGCGCCGGCGCTCCAGTAGAGCACCGCGCCAGCCCGGTCGAGCCCGACGATGGCATCGCGCGCCGCATCGATGAAGTGATGCAGATAGAGTTCTGCCGTCGGCTGCGGACGCCTGCTCGACTGGCTGCTGCTGACCGTGGCATTGGCCCGCGCCAGGGTGGTACGCAGGCGCGCCCGGCGGCGCACACTCGCCAGCGCCTGATCGAGCCGCTGACACAATGTGTCGCTGTCGAGCGCGACGATCGACCAGTACGGCCCCAACATAGGCGCCGGACCGAGTTCGCGGTGCAGCCGCTCGACGTGCGCGTCCTCGCTGAGAAACAGCAGCTGCGCGGCCCGCCAGCGGCTGCGCAGCTGCCGGGCCAGGGCGATCACGCGCGGCAAGCCGGGCGCCAACAGCACCAGCGCCGGCTGATCCTCCCCGAGCGGCGGGGCACTGCCGTCGAGACAGTGCAGCTGCAGATCCTGCTCCGCTGCCCAGCTGCCGATCCGCTCGCGCAAGCGACCGTCGCCGGCATCGAGCAGCATGACCTGATCGAGCAGCAGCTCGTTCATAGCAATGGCAGCCCCAGCAGGCTGCGTCCGGTCCACAGCTTCAGCAGACCGGTGGTGGGCGTC
This sequence comes from Stutzerimonas sp. KH-1, assembly GCF_054483855.1. Classification (NCBI taxonomy): domain Bacteria; kingdom Pseudomonadati; phylum Pseudomonadota; class Gammaproteobacteria; order Pseudomonadales; family Pseudomonadaceae; genus Stutzerimonas; species Stutzerimonas sp. KH-1. Next base: position 3,387,452 of record NZ_CM137011.1, read on the forward strand.
ATCACGTGGCCGGCGCGGGCGTCGCGCAGCAGCCGGGAGACGCGGCTGCTGTCGCGGTAGGCCGCCCCGCCGCAAATACTCATCGCCTCGTTGGCCAGGCGTACCGCCGTCTCCGCCGCTTCGGTCTTGCACGCCAGGATGTACGGCAGCGCCTCGGGATGCGCGGCATCGCCACGCCGTGCGGCCTCACGCACCAACGCGCGGGTTTTCACCAGATCGGTCCAGAGTTCGCCATAGCGCACCTGCAGCGTCTCCACGTCGCGCAGGGACTCGCCGGAATGGCTGTAGCGACGCGAGTGCAGGTGCAGGCCCGCCTCGTCCAGCGCAGCCTGGGCGATGCCCAGGTAGGTGCCGGCCATGGCCATGAGGAAGAACGGCGCCACCACTTCGAACACGTACCAGACCTGATCGCCCGGCTCGCCGAGCAGGTTGCGCGCCGGCACCCGCACCTGTTCCAGGCGCAGCGGCCGGGACGAGTTGCCGCGCATGCCGAAGCCGTCCCAGGCGTCGAGCCAGTGCATGCCGGCGCCGTCCTTGTCGACGATCAGGCAGCTGAAATCGCCGGCTTCGGCGTCCGCCGCCACGGTGGAAACCACGTAGGAATCGGCATGCCCGCCGTTGGTGACGAACTGCTTGGTGCCGTCGATGACGAACTCGTCGCCGTCGGCATCCAGGCGGGTTTCCGGCAGGTAGAAATGCGCGCCGGTGCCCTGCTCGGACAGTGCCAGGGTGGTGATGTGCCGCCCCGCGGCGATCTCCCGCAGATAGTGCTCGCGCTGATGCTCGGTGGCCTTGGCGGCGATCACCGCAGTCGCCACGCAATGCATGCCGTAGCACAGCGCCGACGATGGGCAGGCCCGCGCGATGCTTTCGGTGAGCACGCAAAGCCCCAGCAGCCCCTGCCCGCGGCCGCCCAGCTCGACCGGCACCTGCAGGCCGAGCAGGCCGGCTTCGGCGAGCGCCTGCATGGAGTCGGCGGGCCAGCGGCATTCGGCGTCGACCTCGGCCGCCAGCGGGGCGATGCGATTCTCGGCCAGATCGGTGGCGATGCTCTGCAATTCGACAAGCTGAACGGGGAGCAAATGGTCCATGAGACGTCCTGGATTCTGGAAAGGCCGGCATCCACCCGGGTGCATATCAGACCCTGGTGGTCAGGTATTGTTCGCGCCACCGCACGGCGGGAGCATCACGCCACGACGGCGGTCATAGTCGCATGACTTCATCGACAAAAGGCAAACGGCCCATGCGCCTCCGACTCGCACTGGCTCTGCTGGCCGGCGCACTACTGACCCAGGGCGCCCAGGCCGGGAACGACGACATGCATATTCTGATCGGCAGCTACACGCACGACAGCGACAGCCCAGGCATCCTGCGCCTGCGCTTCGATCCCGCGCAGGGGCGGCTCGAATCCGAACCCGTGCAGACACTGGCCGGCGACAATCCCTCCTGGCTGGTGCTGGATGACAAGCGCGACCGGCTTTACGCCACCCATGAGAACGGCCCGGCCCATGCCGACCCGGTCGGCCGCGTCGGCGCCTGGCAGCGCGACGCCAAGGGCGACTACCAGCCCATCGGCCAGGCCATCACCCTCGGCGACGAACCCACCCATGCCAGCCTCAGTCACGACGGTCGCTACCTGTTCGTCAGCAACTACGGTTCGCGCCCCAACCCCGGCGGCAGCCTGGCGGTCCTGCCGCTGGCCGAGGATGGCCGGCCCTTGCCGGTCACGCAGATCACCGCGCACCAGGCCAGCGGTGTGCATCCCGAACGCCAGCGCTCGGCCCATGTGCATTCGGCGGTGCCCAGTCCGGACGGCACACGCCTTCTGGTCAGCGACCTGGGCGCCGACCGGGTATTCGTCTACCGCTACGACCCGAGGCATGCCGAACGCCCGCTGCGGCCGGATGAGCCCGCCAGCATCGAGCTGCCCGCGGGCAGCGGCCCGCGCCATCTGGTGTTCCACCCCAATGGCAAACACGCCTATCTCGCCCTGGAGCTGAGCGCCCAGGTGGCGGGCTTCGACTACACCGACGGCACCCTGACCCGCCGGCAGCTGCTGGACCTCAAAGAGGCCGATAGCGAAGTGCGTCATTCACCCGGCGCGATCCACACATCGGCCGATGGCCGCTTCCTCTATGTCAGCGACCGCGGCGACTACAACCACATCATCGCCTTCGCCATCGAAGCCGACGGCACGCTGCGCGAAATCCAGCGCCGCCCGAGCGAAGGTCGCGAACCACGGGAATTCGCCATCACGCCGGATGGGCGTTTCATGCTGATCGCCAATCAGCTGAGCGACAGCCTGGTGCTGCTGCGCCGCGACCCGGACAGTGGCCTGCTGGGCGAAACGCTGCAAACCCTGACGCTCGGACGGCCGTCGGATATCAAGCTGCTCGCGCCGAACTGAAGCGCGCCGCTCAGGACAGCAGGCTGACCACCGCGAAGCGGCTGATGTTGGCCTGCGCCACCACTGTCTCGGTGACGGCGGCATAGCTGGACGGGCTGCGCTGCATCAGGTTGAACACCGAGTGGGAAAAATCACTGGCCCACTGCTGCTCGTCGGCATCGGCCTGGCGCGCGAGAAAATCGCGGATCTCACGCTGGCGCTGACCCAGCTGCTCGCGCAGCGCACTGACCTTTTCCAGCCCCGCCACCACGGTATCGAGCATGCGCCGCAGTTCGCGCAGCGAGTCCAGCGATGGCTCCTCGGGAAACTTCAGCAGCTGATCTTCCTCGCTCTGCACGCGCTGGTAACGACCTTTGGCGAACAGCTTGTCCTCACCCTGCACCGCCAGCTGATCCTTGAGCTGCTGCCAGTCGCTTTCGCGGGCAGAGAAGCGCAGCCGGCCGTTGTCGTCGAGTTCGGCGCGAATGCCGGACTGGCCCAGGCTGCCGTTGAAGCGGCGCAGGATCTGCTCGTCGCTCATGTCATCGTCGAGCACCACCGCCACCGGTTCGGCCAGCTGGCGGCCGCCGCTGAACAACAGCGTTTCGCGGCCGGACTGGCGGATCGCTTCGAGGGAATCGAGCCCCTGCAGGCTGAAGCGGCTGCGCACCGGCTCGCTCAGGCGCAGCTTGAGTGTGGCATCCAGCGAGTTGGCCGAGCGCTTGCTGCGTTCACGCAGCAGCTGCTCCACGTCCTGCAGGGCATGGCGGATGCTATCCGCCCCCGAACCGGAGGTCGGCGAGCTGATCTCGCGGCTGAGGCTGAGCTTGAGCTGGGAAAGGCGGCCATGAAGGTCGTTCAGGTAGCTTTCCGCCGACTGCATCGAGGACAGCTGCTGGTTGAGCTGCAGGCTGAAGCTGGTGCTCTTCTTGCTCGCCACCTCCGCATGCGCGGCATCGGCCAGCACCGATGTCCGTTGCGTCGCCGCCGGGGTTTCCGGCAGCAGCGTCTGGCGACGCTCCTGGGGGTTGATCGCGGAAACAGCCGGTAGCGGCTTGCCAATCTTCATCAGGCTTCCTCGCCTCAGAGCATGCCGAACAGGGTCAGGCCGTTGATCTTCATGTAGGTTTTCTGGGTGGCCTGCAACGACAGCTGGTAGTTGTTCAGGTCGATGCTGGCGCCGGCGTAATCCAGTCGCGACAGTTCGCCATCGATCTTCTGGTTCACCAGCGAGACGTCCTCGTTGCTGCTGCCGAGCAGGGTCAGGGTGTTCTGCCGCCCACCGAGATCGGTAACCGCGCCGAGCAGCCTGCCGTGGGTGGCGTCGAGGCTGTCCATGCTCGCGGCGATCTGCGCGCGGACGGCCGGGTCGCTCGAATCCAGCGCCGGGTCCTTGAGCGTCTGCACCAGGCTGCGCAGCTCGTTGAGCATGCCGACGCCGGCGCCGAATATCTGCGCAGCTGTGACGTTCTCTTCCACCAGCACGCCGTTGGCCACCGCGGCCTGGCGATGCTGGTCGTTACCCTGCATGACGTAGACACCGCCAACCAGGGCGATCGCCGGCTGGTTGGCGCGGGTGCCGGAGAACAGGTAGCGGCCCTCCTCGTCGCGCACGTTGGCGAAGCTGAGCACGGTGCCTTCGAGAGTTTCCAGCTCGTTGGCGATGGCCGACAGGTCCTCGTCGGTGTTGCTGCCGTTGGCCGCCCACAGCAACAGGTCACGGATGCTCAGCATGCTGTCGGAAGTCGCCTTGAGATTGGCTTCCTGCTTGGACAGGTTGCCGGAGACGTTGGCGATGTTGGTGCGGTACTGCGTCAGGCTGGCTTCCTCGCGCTGGATGCGCAGCACGCGGACCGCCGAGATCGGGTCGTCGGATGGCACCAGCATGCGCTCGCCGCTGGCCATCTGTTGCATCAGCTTGCCGAGTTTCTCGGAGCTGTTGTTCAGCGAACCGTGCATGGTGGCGGTGATCTGGGCGTTGGAAATGCGCATGGTGTTTTCTCGTCAGTCGGCTCAGAACATTGCCAGTACGGCGTTGAACAGGTCGTTGGAGGTGCTGATGACCTTCATGTTGGCCTGATAGGCCTGCTCGTAGGCCATCAGGTTGACCGCTTCCTCGTCCAGGTTCACCGCGCTGACGCTGTCGCGCTGGGCCTGGGCCTGCTCGGCGACGACGGTGGCAGCGGCGAGGTCGGCCTGGTTCTGCCGGCTGGCACTGCCGACGCGGCCGACCAGGCCAGCATAGGCATCGTTGAGGGGGACATCGCTGCCGGCCACGTTGACCTTGGCCGACTTGAGCTCCAGCAGAGCCAGCAGGTTCTCGTTGTTGCCGACCTCGCCCGTGCCGCTCTGCCCGGCGGAGGAGAAGGCCAGCTGTTCCGGAGCCAGCGCCGTCACCGCAAGCATGCCGCTGGTGCTGCCGGGGGTGTAGACGAACAGCGGCTGGCCGGGATCGCCATTCAGGTCGAAGCCGCCAGCCAGGGTGTCGTTGACGCTCTGCGCCAGGGCCGCAGCCATGTCGTGCAGGTCGTCCTGGGCCGGCCGCAGCGCGCCGTACTCCATGTCGTAGAGCGCGCCGAGCGAGCCGCCGAGGCCATCCTGCACCAGCGGGAAGGTGGTCTTGGCGAACACCAGGGCCAGCTCCTGTTCGCCGGCCAGGTTCTGCTCGACCGTCAGTTGCCCCGCGCTGCCACCGGCGACCAGCGGCTGGCCGTTGGCCAGGGACACGGTCAGCGTGCCGTCGGCGACCTCCTGCACACGCATGCCGGCGTACTGGCTGAGGTCCTTGATCAGGTTCTCGCGGTAGTCGCGCAGCGTGGCGGTATCGCGCCCGGCCGACTCCATCTTGAGGATTTCCACGTTCAGCTCGGCGATGTTGTCGGACAGCCCGTTGATCTCCGCGACCATTGCCACGCGCTGACCCTGCAGGGCGTTGAGCTGGGTGCCGATGTTGCTGTTCAGGCCGTTGAAGCGCTGCGCCAGCTGCTTGGCCTCGCCGATGATCTGCTGACGCAGGGGAATGGATTCCGGCGTGGAGCTGGCCTCGCTGAGCGCGGCGAAGAAATTGTCCAAGCCGACGCTGACGCTGGAGCCTTCGCTGTGGATCAGGCCTTCCAGCGCCGAAAGGTACTGCTGGCTGGTGCCGTAGTAGTTCTTGTCGGTGCTGGCGCGCCAGAGCTGCTGGTTCTGGAAATCGTTGGACAGCCGGCGAATGCTGCTGACCTGCACGCCACCGCCGATGCTGGTGGCGGTCTGCCCGCCGACCGAATGCAGTTCCGGGCCGAGGCGGCTGAAGCCGGGCGTGTTGACGTTGGCAATATTCTGCCCGGTCGCGGTTAGGGCGATCTGCGAAGCGCGGACGCCGCTGTAGCCAATCTGACTCAAGACACTCACGACAGCACTTCCTTCGAATCGATGCGGATCGGTTGGGCGAACGCCACGGAGAGATGGCGCACGACGACCGGTGGTTGTCTATTCAAGGCGACTGCCGCGGGCGGCTCATTAAGCGCAACGGATGCCGGCTGTTGCGTGCCGATGCGCTCGCCCTCCAGCGTGGCCAGCATTTGCCCGCGGGACAGTCGCTCTGCGGTGCCCAGGCTGGCCTGCGCCGCCGGCAACCGGCCGGCCGACTGTAGCGCGGCCTGCGGCTCGCGCGGCTGGCTGTTGGCGGCCTGCAGGTCCTTGAGGATGTTGCGCGTGTAGTCGCGGGTTTCCTGGTAGGGAATCTTCTGGATCCAGTTCGCCGCATCGATCTCGCCGCGGCGCGGATCACCATGCTGCTTCAACCACTCGTCGACCTTGCCGGGGCCGGCGTTGTAGGCGGCCAGCGCCAGCGCCTCATGGCCGTCGTAGCGCTCGAGCATCTTGTTCAGGTAGGCGCTGCCGAGGCGCTTGTTGTACTCGGCATCGCGGGTCAGGCGCGCCTCGTCGAATGGCAGGCCGAGTTCGGCGGCCATGTCGCGGGCGGTTCCGGGCATCAGCTGCATCAGCCCGCGAGCGCCCTTGGGCGAGACGGCGGCGACGTTGCCGCTGGACTCGTGCTTGATGACGCTGTCGACCAGCGCACGAAAGCCGGCCTTGCCCGCCGACCAGGCGCTGTCCAGCGCTTCGACGCCGCGCTGCCAGGTGCCGCGCAGGGCATGCTGGCCGCCCTGCCCGACACTGGCCAGGCCGAGTGCCGCCGGTGCCGCCGCGGTGCCGTCGCGGCCGCCGGAGAGCTGCTGCACCAGCATGTCGGCGATCCCGGTCTGGCGCTTGCCGGCCAGGGTTTCGGCCAGCACTTCGTCGTAGAAGTCGCGCATGGTGTCCAGCTCGCGGCTGCGCATCGGGTTGCCGGCCGACAGCACGTCGCCGGCCTTGCGCATCTGCTTGAGGATCTGCTGCAGGAACATGGCCTCGAACTGCTCGGAAACCATCTCCAGCTGCTGGCGGCGCGCGGCGCTGGGGCCGTCGCTGCGCGCGCGCATGGCATTGAGGTGGTGCGGTAGGGAAACAATGCTCATGGGCGGCCTTACATCACGATCAGTTCGGCGTTCAGTGCGCCGGCGCGTTCCAGTGACTGGAGGATGCTCATCACGTCATCCGGGGTCGCGCCCAGGCTGTTGATGGTGCTGATGATGCTTTCCAGGCTGGCGCCTTCCGGCCACTTGAACATGGCCTTGCGGTCCTGCTCGACGGCCACGTCGGACTGCGGTGTAACCACGGTGTCGCCACCGGCGAAGGCGTTCGGCTGGCTGACTTGCGGCCGCTCGCTGATGGTCACCGTGAGCGAGCCATGGGCCACCGCCGCGGCCTTTACCCGCACGCCTTCGCCGACCACCACGGTGCCGGTGCGGCTGTTGAACACCACCTTCGGTCGCACACGACCTTCTTCGACGTCCAGGCGTTCGAGCATGGCCATGAAGCTCATGCGCTGGGTACTGGTGACCGGCGCACGAATCGAAATCTTGGTGGCATTGAGCGCGGTGGCGGTGCCCTTGCCGAAGTAGGCATCGATGGCATCGACCACACGGGTGACGGTCTGGAAGCTCGGCTGACGCACGTTGAGCATCACATCCGGGCGCTCGGTGAAGTCGGTGGGGATCATCCGTTCCACCGTCGCGCCGTTGGGGATCAGGCCGCTGTTGGAGGTGTTGATCGCCACCTTGGAGCCGCTGGCACCTTCGGCATTCACGCCGCCGACCACCAGCGCGCCCTGTGCCACGGCGTAGATTTCACCGTCGACGCCCTGCAGCGGGGTCATCAGTAGCTGGCCGCCGCGCAGGCTCTTGGCATCACCCAGCGAGGACACGGTGACGTCGATGCTCTGCCCCGGGCTGTAGGACGGCGGCAGCGTGGCGGTAACGGTCACCGCAGCGACGTTCTTCAGCTTCGGGTCGACGTTCGGCGGCAGGTTCACGCCGAACTGCTTGATCATGTTGGCCACCGACTGGCTGGTGAACTTCACCTGGTTCTTGTCACCGGTGCCATCCAGGCCGACCACCAGACCGTAGCCGATCAGCTGGTTGCCACGGATGCCTTCGATATCCACCAGATCCATCAGCGGCACGGCCTGCACCGGCAACTGCCAGCACAGTGCGACGGCGGCGAGAAACAGCTTCACACGCATCGGGAAAACTTCCACTTAGAGGGGGAACAGCGGGTGGGCGAAGAAGCGCGTCAGCCAGCCGGCGGAGTTGCTGTCGTTGAGCACACCGCGGCCGGCGTAGGAGATCCGTGCGTTGGCGACGTTCTGCGAGGACACCTGGTTGAAGCGGTTGATGTCGTCCATGCGCACCAGGCCGGCGAGGCGGATGTACTCGTCGCCCTGGTTCAGCCGCAGCGCCTTCTCGCCCTTGACCAGCAGCGTGCCGTTGGGCAGCACGCGGTGCACGGTGACGGCGATCGAGCCGCGCAGGGTGTTCTGCTGCGAACTCTTGGCCGAGCCGCTGAAGTCGCGCTCGGCCGAGGCCGAGGTCTCGACGTCCGGGTAGGTCTTGCCGAGTACGGTGGGCACGCCGACGCCGACGCTGGACTGCTTGCCAAAGCTGGTGCCGGCGCTCTTGCTCGACTGGGTCGATTCGTCCAGCACGATGGTGAGGATGTCGCCGATCCGCACCGCGCGCTTGTCGCTCACCAGCGAGCCACCGTAGCCGGAGCGGAACAGACCGCCGCCAGTGGTCGGTGGCAGGCTGTAGTCGAGTTCCAGCGGCTCGTACTCGCTGGAATCCTCGTCCGGCAGCATCTCGTCGAAACTGGCGCAGCCGCCGAGCAGCAGAAAGGCGAACAGGAGGGCGATCGGCTTCATCGGCATCACACGGTCTGGTTGAGGAACTGCTGCATGCCGCTGGCGGCATCGAGAACCTTGGCGTTGGCCTCGTAGGCGCGCTGGATGGCGATCATCGCCACCATGGCCTCTACGACCTGCACGTTGGAGCCTTCCAGCACGCCCTGCTTGAGCTGGCCGAGGCCTTCCTCGCCCGGCACGCCTTCCACCGGCTCGCCGCTGGCGACGGTTTCGCGATAGAGGTTGCCGCCCAGCGCTTCCAGCCCGCCGGGGTTGGTGAAGTTGACCAGGGTGATCTGCCCGAGCTCCGACGGCAGGGTGTCGCCGGCCAGCACCGCAGTGACGATGCCGTCGCTGCCGACGGTGAAGCCGGTGCTGCCTTCGGGCACTTCGATCGCCGGGTTCAGCGGCAGGCCCTGGGCGTTGACCATCATGCCTTCGGCATTCAGCTGAAACTGGCCGTTCTCGGTGTAGAAGATATCGCCGTTGGGCGCCTCGACCTGGAAGAAGCCGCGGCCGACGATGGCCAGGTCCATCGGCTGGCCGGTGGTCTGGATGCTGCCCTCGGTGAACACCTTCTGCGTGCCGGCGACGCGCACGCCGCTGCCCAGCTGGATGCCGGACGGCACGGTGTTGATCTCGTCGGCCTGCGCGCCCGGCTGTTTCTCGATGACGTAGAACAGGTCCTCGAAGACCGCGCGGTCGCTCTTGAAGCCATTGGTGTTGACGTTGGCCAGGTTGTTGGCAACGGTGGACATGGCCTTGTCCTGGGCGGCCAGGCCGGTCTTGCTGACCCAAAGTGCAGAATTCATGCGTTATCTCCCGATCAGCTGCCGCGGATCATTCGGTTGCCGGCGTCGGAAAGGTCCTCGGCGGCTTTCATCATCTTCACCTGGGTTTCGAACAGGCGGTTCAGGCTCATGGTCGAGGCCAGCTCGTCGATCGCCGAGACGTTGCTCGACTCGAGAAAGCCGCTGGCCAGCCGCACGTCCTCGCTGGGCTGCGCCGGCTCGCCGTCGCGGGTCACCAGCAGGCCGGCCTGGTTCTTCATCAGGTTGGCCGCCGGCACGTCGACCAGGCGGATGCGGTCGACCTCGGCCATCATCCAGTCACCGGGAGCCATGATCGACACGGTGCCGTCATTGCCGATCTCCAGGCGGTCATGCTCGGGCAGGACGATGGGGCCGCCCTCGCCGAGTACCGCACGACCGTTGAGTGTCAGGCGCCCTTCGGCGTCCACCTGCATGCTGCCCTGGCGGGTGTAGGCCTCGCCCTCGCCGTCTTCCAGCACGATCAGGCCGTTGCCCTTGACCGCGAAGTCCAGCTCGCGACCGGTGGCCACCATCGGTCCGGCCGCCAGGCTGACGCCGTTGTTCTCGATCAGCGCCATGTGCCGGCTGTCGTAACCGTAGCCTTCCACCGCCACGGCCTGGGCGCGTTCGAGGTCGGCGCGAAAGCCGGGCGTGTTAACGTTGGCCAGGTTGTTCGAGCGCACCTGCAGCGACATCATCGTGCGGCTGGCGGCCGTCATCGCGGTGTATCCCAAGCGATCCATGGGTCAGCCTCAGAGTGCGTTGAACAGGACCTGGGTCAGTTCCTTGTTGGTGGAAATGACCTGGGTGTTGGCCTGGTAGTTACGCTGGCCTTCCATCAGGCCTACCAGCTGCTGGGTGAGGTCGACGTTGGAGCTTTCCAGCGCGCCGGAAGCCAGGGTGCCGTACTGGCCGACGCCCGGGGCGCCGAGCATCGCCGCGCCGGAGGCGGCGGTCTCGGTCCAGGCAGTGCCGCTGATGTTCTTCAGGCCTTCGGCGTTGACGAAGCTGGCCAGTACCACCTGGCCCTGCAACATGCGCTCACCATTGGAGTAGCTGGCGTAGACCTTGCCGTCCTTCTCCACGCTCATGCCGGTCTGCTCGCCTGCCGCGTAACCGGTGGCGCGATTGGTGGTGACGCTGAATTCCGAGCCGTACTGGCTGGTGCCGCTGTAGTCCAGATCGATGGCCAACGGGGCCACACCGCCGGTCAGCGGCGCCGCCAGGGGGACCGTGCCGATCGGCGCGGCGAGCACGCCGGCACTGTCGAAGGTCAGCGCCTGCGGGCCACCGGCCAGCGCAGTACCGTCGACGTAGTAATGGGCATTCCAGCTGTTGTCGGCCGTCTTGACGAAGTACTGGGTCAGGGTGTGTTCCTTGCCCTGGGAGTCGAACAGCTTGGTGGTGTAGGTGGAGTTGTAGCTGTCCGCCGCCAGCGGATCGAAGGCCACGGCTGGTACCTGCTGGTCGGCATCCAGGTTGGCAACGAAGCTCAGCGCGTCGCTGGCGCGAGCAGGGATGCCGCCGGAGCGCAGCTGCAGGTCACCGACGATGCCGGTCTGCAGATTGCCGGTGGCATCGGCCGGATAGCCCTGCAAGCGCTGACCGAGGCTGTTGGTGATGTAGCTGTCCTTATCGGTGCCGAAGATGCCGGCGCGGGTGTAGCCGACGTCGCCATTGCTGGCGCGGGTGACGAAGAAGCCGCCGCCGGAGATCGCCAGGTCCAGGGTGCGATTGGTGGTGGTCAGCGCGCCGCCCTGGCTGATGCTCTGGGTGGTGCCGATCACCTCCACGCCCATGGCCTGGGTCTCGGCGTAGAGGCTGCCGAAATCGGTGCGCGAGGACTTGAAGCCGACGGTGCCGGAGTTGGCGATGTTGTTGCCGATGGTGTTCAGTTGTTCGTTGACGGCGGACAGGCCGGTCAGGGCGATGCTGAAGCTCATGATTGCGTCTCGACTCTGCTGGATGGAGGTTCGGGCGTCAGGCGTTGCCGGCGCCGAACTCGAGAATGTTGTAGAACGGCACCGAGCCGACGCCGTCGATCTGCAGCACCGGGCCTTCGGCGCTGACGCGCACGTTGCCGACCAGACCGGCGACTTCCACCTGCGGGTACTCGCCGTTATCCGACTCGATCACCACGCTGTACTGCCCGGCCGGCAGGCCGAGGTGCTGCGGGTCGATGTCGAACGGCACCTGGCCGGGCGCACGGGCGCCGAGCTCGATGGTGGTCTTCTGGCCGTTGGAATCGGTCAGCACCAGCGCCGTGCGGTTGGAGGCGTGCGCCAGGGTGAACTGCCCCTGCAGCGGCTGGCCGTCGAGCTGCAGGGTTTCGGTCGCCACCCGCACCTGCTGGCCGACCAGGCCGGCGGCGGTCAGGGTCTGCAGGTTGTCCATCAGTACCAGGTTGTTCTGCGCCAGGCTGGTCATGTTCTCCATGCTCTTGACCTGGGACATCGCCGAGAACTGGTTGAGAAACTCGGTGCTGTCGACCGGCTTGGTCGGGTCCTGATACTTGATCTGCGCGACCATCAGGCTGATGAAGTTGTTCTCCATCGTGGTGGCGTCGCTGACGTTCACCGCGCGCTTGACCTGATCGATGCTGTTGCCGGCCAGGCTGGCGTCCAGTGCGGAATTGACGCTACTCATCAGACTTCTCCCAGGCGCAGCAGGCTCTGCTGCATGCTCTTGACGCGGTTGAGCACCTCGACACCGGTCTCGAAGCTGCGGGTGGCCGACATCATGTCGGTCATCTCCTCGATCTCGTTGATGTCGGGGTAGTAGACGTAGCCCTCGCCGTCGGCCAGTGGATTGCCCGGCTCATAGCGGCGCTTGGGCTCGGCGCCGGAGGTGACCACGTCGAGCACCTGCACATGGGCGCCGCCCAGGCCGACGCCGCGGGTCAGTGAGTTGTTCTCGTACACCGCGGCGAACATCGGTTTGCGCGCCTGGTAGACGTCCGCCGGGTTGGCGGCCGCCGAATCGGTGTTGGCCAGGTTGCTGGCCACGGTGTTCAGCCGCACGGTCTGCGCGTTCATCGACGAACCGGCGATGCGGTAGATGGAATCGAATGACATCAGCGGCCCTCGATGGCCTGCTTCAGACCACGGAATTTCATGGTGATGAAGGTCAGGCTGGTCTGGAAATCCATGGAATTGCGCGAGAATTGCGCCTGCTCGACCGACAGCTCGACGGTGTTGCCATCCTGCGAAGCCTGGGTCGGTACGCGATAGAGCATCCGCGGATCGTTGCCGGCGATGCTCAGGCGCGACGAGGCGCCATCGTCCAGGCGCTGCATCTCGGCGCCGAAGTCGATGTCGCGGGCCTGAAAGCCCGGGGTGTCCTCGTTGGCCAGGTTCGCGGCGAGAATCTCGCTGCGCTGCATGCGCAAGCCCAGCGCGCGTTCGTGAACGCCGAGTGCGTCTTCAATCCGTATACTCATTCGCCGATACCCTTGAAGCATGAGCGGTGTGTTCGATCGAATGAGCGTCTGCAGCATTCGTGCCGCGTCGCGCAAAAGCAGGTAACTCTTTGTTTTTTATCGATAAAATCTCAAGCACAAAGCACTCGACGGGCCGTAACCTTCCGCTTGGGAGACGCTCGCGCAGGCCAGGCGGAAAAGTTGCTTCCGCCTCGACGGCGCTGCTCCTGCTGCTCATGCCGTTGCTTGCCTTCGGGCAGAACGGCAGCGACCGGCAGATCATCGAGGCGGTCGATCGACACCTGAACGAACGACTGCAGCGTGAGGCCAAGCGCCAGGGCTGGCAGGGCGCACGCCTGACGCACGACACCAGCCTGCCGGCCAGCGCCGCGCGGCTGCCCCGCTGCAACCAGCCGCTGCAGGTTCGCCCCGCGGGCAACAATCCCTCGCTGCTCGAGCGTCAACGGCTGGCCGTGCGCTGCCCAGGTGAGAACGGTTGGACCCTGGAGCTCACCAGCCAGGCCGGCGTGTGGCTGCCGACGGTGCATGCCCAGGGCATCATCGAACGCGGCCAGACCATTGCCGGCTCCGACCTCAGGCTCGAACCGATCGACATCGCGCGGGCCCAGCGCGGCTACTTTCATCGTCTGGAAGAGGTGCAGGGCATGGCCGCCAAGCGGCGCATCCGCGCCGGGCAGACACTCACCCCATCACTTCTGGCACAACCGCTGGCGGTCAAACGCGGCCAGCCGGTGAAGATCATCGCCAGCAACGACGGCATAGAAGCCTCCACCAGTGGCGAGGCGCTGGCGGACGGACAGCCGGGCGAGGTAATTCGCGTGCGCAACGTACGCAGCGGCAAGGTGATCGACGCTCAGGTGGTGGAGGAAGGCGTGGTGAGCAGTACGTTCTAACCGGCGCGCGCTCGGTGGTATACGCCGTGTGAGGGCGTGGCAGTTCATTGGAGGGCAAGTAGAAAATTTTTGGCGCCAGGATTTAATCCTTCGCACAGGGCTGTCGCCTTACCCCTTCAGCAGGCAGTCAAGCCAGCTCCTACAGCCCACTTAGCACGAAGGAATTCATCATGGCCCTGTCCATCCATACCAACTACTCCTCGCTGGTTACCCAGACCAACCTCGGCAAGACCAACAATGCCCTGGGCACCAACCAGCAGCGCCTGGGCACCGGCCTGCGCATCAACAGCGCCGCCGACGACGCCGCCGGTCTGCAGATTGCCACCCGCCTGAACGCCCAGAGCCGCGGGATGGGCGTAGCCATGCGCAACACCAACGACGCCGTTTCCCTGCTGCAGACCGCCGAAGGCGCGTTCAGCGAAATGACCGACATCCTGCAGCGTATGAAGGACCTGTCGACCCAGGCCGCGAACGCCACCAACAGCGGCGCCGACCTGATCGCACTGCAGGCCGAATACGACGAACTGGGCAAGGAAATGTCCAACATCGTCAAGAACACCAAGTTCGCCGGTAACAGCCTGTTCAGTAACGGCACCACTACCGACGGCAGCCTCGGCAAGTTCTCCGCCGCCATGACCTTCCAGATCGGTTCCAGCGCTGGCGAGACCCTGACTCTGGACGTCAGCGCTAAGCTTACGGGGCTCGCGACCGCACTGGGCAACGCTTCGGACACCTACGCCGTTCCGGGGACCCCGGGCGTTGAGCTGGCGACTACCCAGGACCCGACAACTGCCGTCAACACCAACGCCAACGCCAATATCACCGTTCTGGAAACCGCTCTGAACTCGGTTGGCGAACTGCGCGCCCTGTTCGGTGCCAACATCAACCGCCTGAATCACACCAACAACAACCTGGCCAACATGAAGGACAACACCGAGATGGCCAAGGGCCGCATCATGGATGCCGACTTCGCCGCCGAATCGGCCACCATGACCAAGAACAGCATGCTGCTGCAGTCCGGCATTTCCATGCTCAAGCAAGCCGGCCAGATGCCGGGCATGGTCATGGGCCTGCTGGGCTGATGAGCGCCGGGTTGGCCCGCGCGGGCCGACCTGCTCCGCTACAAATGAAAAACGCCCCGACTGGTTCGGGGCGTTTTTTTGCGTGTCGAACACACTGCGGTCGTCCATCCGACCAATGGACAGGCACCGCATCAGCCATGCCGATACACTTCTCGTCCCGCCCCGAGCCCAGCAATGGCGCGCCCTGCACGCTCTCCGACCTGACCAGCGAGTCGCGAAAACATCGCTGTGATGTCATATAGCTATCATGCATGACAGCTATAAGCCTGATTAGTTCCCTTGTAAGTTCAAAAAAACGGCGCCAATATACTGCCGACCAGTTCACGGTACTCCCTTGTCCTAGATCACAGTCACCGCACCTTTTTCCGAGCCCTATGACCTCATCTCCGCCCAGACAGGCCACCGACGGCATCGCCTGCCCGCTTCTGCGAAGCGGACGCGAAGGATGCCTGGCTCGCTTCGATCGCACGCTCTACCAGCTCAGCCTGACCCTCGGCGACGAGGTGGAACGGGTCGATCTCGGCTTCTCCGGCAGCCGCGTTCTGGAACGTCTGCTGCACACCCCTGGGGAAGTGGTTTCACGCGAAGAGCTGCTGCGCTATGCCTGGCAAGACCGGGTCGTCGGCCAGGGCAGCCTCAACCAGCAGATCTACACCCTGCGCCAGGTGCTGCACGACAGCGCTAGTCAGATCAT
Source organism: Stutzerimonas sp. KH-1 (assembly GCF_054483855.1). Taxonomy (NCBI): domain Bacteria; kingdom Pseudomonadati; phylum Pseudomonadota; class Gammaproteobacteria; order Pseudomonadales; family Pseudomonadaceae; genus Stutzerimonas; species Stutzerimonas sp. KH-1. The sequence goes on from NZ_CM137011.1 coordinate 3,403,023, forward strand.
TCAGACATTGCCGAGGCGGGGCTACCTGTTCAACCCGAACTACCTGATCGATGCCGAGAACACGCCAGCTGCACAACCCGCCGACACGCCGGTCGCAGCGAGCGAGCCGATGGCGATGCCGGACGTGGCTGCGCAGATCACTGCGGCCAAGCTGCACGGCAGGCGTTCGCCATGGCTCGCCCCCACCGTATTGAGCACCACCGCAGTGATACTGCTGGGCGTCCTCGCACTGGGCTATCGCTTCATTCAGGCCCCCAAGAGCGCCCTGACCCACAGCCACTCCATCGGCCAGCTGGAAGTGCTGTACGTGGAAAAGAGCCAACAGATGCTCGAACGCATGGTGCAGGAGACCCGCCGACTAGTGACCAGCCTGGCCGGCCTCAACACGCATCCGAGCCGCCTCATCGTCAACATGTCGCCCGGATTCTACGAGCTGCGCTGTCTGCGCAACGATGGTCATGTGAACTGGCTGAAGATCCACCGCAGCCAGGTCAATGTCGTCTCCAACGAAACACTGCAAGGATGTCTGCGATGAGTATTCACTCCGAGACCGGCATAGCGAGCAAGCGCATGCTACGCGTGATGGTGCCCACTGCCCTGGCACTCTGGGCGTTCGTCGCGATGGGCACCACTACCAACTACAGCACCAGCCTGGATGGGCGCTACGCGTCCAGCGGGCAGGTCCTGCTCAGCAACGGCCAGTTGGTGCAGGTCAGCCAGAGCATGGTGTTCAAGGATGGCCGCTTCTATTCGATGACACGCAACAGCCCGACCATCGTCGAGGCGTCGGGCCGAGTGGAAACCGATTTTCTCGGGCGCGCCCAGCTAGTGGTGGAGGAAGGCGATATCAACGGCCTGCCGGCGACCAGCGGGCTCGACGACGAACTGCTGTTCAACCTCTTCTATGGCAAGCACAAGGGTGCTCGCATCACCCTCGAACAGGTCGGCGCCTGCCTCTACGGCGTCGAAACCCAGCAGGTCTACTGCGCCGAACAGGCCGTGGCGCAGCGCTGAGGGCCAACGCCCGGCCAGCGTGCGCCCCGCCAGCGCTCAGCTTTCCTCGCTGGGCTCCCCGCTGTATTGCGCACCGCTCTCGGAGAAACGCACCTTGCCGTAGCTGTCGCCGAACAGCTCCTTGTACAGCGTCTCCGCCGAATCGGTCAGCAAGAGAATCTCCACCCGCCGGTTGGCACCGTCTTCCGGCGCCTCGGGGCGCAGCGGCATGACATCCGCCTGGGCCGTCACCTGCAACACCGAGCGCGCCGGCAGGCCGGCCGACACCAGCACGTTGCGCGCACGCAAGGCGCGGTCCCCGGACAGGTTCCAGTTGTCGTAGCCTGACTGCAGGCGGTAGGGCGTGGCGTCGGTGTGACCGCTGATGATCAGCTTGTTCTCGACTTTGGACAGCACCCCAGCCAGAACGCCAAGCAACTTGGCGAAGTGCGGGTTGAGCACCGCGCTGCCGCGCTGGAACATGAAGCGCTGCTGGTCGTCCTTGATCAGGATGCGCAGGCCCTGCGGCACCACGTCCACTTCCAGATTGGCCAGCGCGTCGACCTGCCCGGCGACCTCCTGCATCAGTGCCGCCAGCGCCTGCAACTCGGCGGTCGAGGCATAGCGGCGGGTGCCGTCGGTGGGCGTCTCGCCGTCCCGGCTTGCCGTCTCGTCATGCCGAGGCGACGGTTCGTCCGGCGCCGGGCGCAGCGGCACACCATCGAGTTCCAGCGGCGAGGTGCTGGTGCCGTCGAAGATGCCGGCACCGCCATCGACCAGCGGATTGCTTTCCTGATCGCCCGAGGCCGGGTTGGTCAGGTTCATCTGCGGCTGGATGATCCACAGCACCATGAACAGCGCCATCATGGCCAGGGTGAAGTCGGCGAAAGCCACTTTCCAGGCGCCGCCGTGCTCGTCGCCGTGGCCCTTCTTGCTTCGGCGCCTGATGATGATCTCGCGTTCGCCGGCCTTGCCCTTGTCTCGGCTCTTCATGCCGCGTCCCTTTCTTCCTCGTACTGGTTGACCCAGACCTCGAGTTGACGGAAGGCCGGCTTGACGTCCTGTTCGATCAGCTTGCGTCCGGCATCGACCGCCAGCAGCGTCGGCTTGCCGGCCAGATGCGCGACCAGGGTGGTGCGCACGCATTCAAGCGCCGACAGCTCGGTCTTGATCCGCTGCCCCATGGCATTGGACAGCGGCTCCATCAGGCAGTAGCAGAAGAAGATGCCGAGGAAGGTACCCACCAGCGCCGCAGCGACGTGGGCGCCGATCTCGGCGACGCTGCCGCCGATGCTGCCCATGGTGATGATGATGCCCATGATCGCGGCAAGGATGCCGAAGCCCGGCATCGCCTCGCCGATCTTGAACAGCGAGCGCGACGGCTGCATCAACGCATGTTCCATCGCCTCCAGCTCCTGCTCGAGGAAGCCCTCGAGTTCGTGGGCGCTGATCTTGCCCATGGCCATCAGGCGGAAGTTGTCGGCGATGAACGCCATCAGGTTCTTTTCCTGCAGGATCAGCGGGTAGCGCACGAACAGGTCGCTCTGCTCCGGCTCCTCGATGTGCGAATCGAGCACCTTGAGACCGCCCACGTCGACCATTTCCAGCAGCTCATAGAGCAGCATCAGCAACTGGCGCTGGAACTCCTCGCCACGACGCTGATAGGCGAACACGCCCTTGATCTGGTGCAGCATCTCGATCAGCACCTCCTTCGGATTGCCGACCACCAGGCTGCCGATCGCGGCGCCAAGGATGATCACCACTTCCGCCGGCTGCCAGAGCACCCGCATGTCGCCGTTGGCCATGGCGTAGCCACCGAGGACGCAACCGATGATGATGAACGCACCTAATACTTTCTGCATGACGTTACTGACTTCTCTCGGTTAAGGGTCCACCGACCCCAGAAAGCGACAGGCCTTGCCGATCGCCTGCTTGCTCAACTGACAGACCCTGGCGTCGCTGACTTCCAGCACCAGGGCGATTTCCTTGAGGCTCAACTCGTGCTGGTAATACAGCGTCAGCACCAGCCGCTCGCGCTCGTCCAGCCGCGCCAGCGCCTGCTCCAGCAGGCGCTCCTTGAGCAGCCGTTCCTCGAACAGTTCGGCGGCATCGGGGAAATGCTCGTGACCGCTCTGCAGCAGTTCGTCGAGGCTCTCGATGGCCTCCGACGAATCGGCCCAGAGGAAGGCCTGGTAGTCCTTTTCATCCAGCCCGGTGAACGCCTTGATCTCCTCGTCGCTCGGCGTGTGGCCGAGCTGGCGGGTGAGTTCGCGGATCGCGTCGCGCACCTTGTGCGCCTGCTGCCGGACCTGCCGAGGCCGCCAGTCCTGACGGCGCAGCTCGTCGAGGATGGCACCGCGGATGCGCAGCGCGGCGAAGCGACCGAACTGCTCGTCCGGTTCGCCGTAGCGACGCAGGCCTTCGAGCAGCCCGATCATGCCGATCTGCTCCATGTCTTCGCGGTCGAGCACCTGGTTCGCCTGCAGCGACAGCTGGCGCACGATGCGCTTGACCAGCGGCAGGTACTGCATCATCCAGCGCTGCTCGTCGGCCGGCGCGAACAGCGCGTGGCCGGCCGGGCTGGCGGTGTAGCAGTCGACGGGGCAGGTGGCGTTCATGGCGCGGGCCTTTATTGAACGATCAGCTTGTTGACCAGCACATGGTGGAACGGCACCACCGCCTTCTTGCTGGCGAAGTCGGCGAACAACGCCTCTTCCAGGCGCGCCTGCAGCTCGCCGATGGGCATCGCGCGCAGCTCGGCGAATTCCAGCCCGGACAGGTAGCTGACCACCGAGTTGCGCACCAGCGGTTCGATCTGCTCGAAGTTCTTCGGCTCATCCGAAGCTTCGGCCTGCAGCGCCAGGTCGAGCACGAAATAGCGCTCGCGACCGTCCCCCCGCAGGCTGACGATGACCTTGGGCACGGCATAGAACTCGTACTGCACCGGCTCGATGGTTTCGGCCACCACTTCACCGCCGGCCATGCCCGGCTTGAGCAGCCAGTAGGCGGCACCGACGCCGCCGGCCACGGTGACGACATTGAGCAGCAGCATCAGAAGAACGAGACGGGGCGTCGACATAACCAATTCGGATCCTGTAGTTGAAAGTGAGCCGGTCAGACCGTGACCAGCACATCGTTGGCAAGCCCGGCCGAGCGCCCGCTGCGCTCCGGCAGCGCGGTTGCAGCCGCGGCAAGCACCTGCTCCTCGTCACGGCTTTGCCGAGGCTGACCCTGGCGGTCCCGGCCGCTATCGGCACCAACCTGCACGTTGACCTGCACGAAATGCTGCGCGACCAGTTCCTGCCGCAGCCGGTCGCTGGTCTGCTGCAGCAGGCGCGCGACATCGGCGTGTGCGGCGCTGAGCTGGACCGTGAGGCGTCCGGATTCATGGCTGAGGTGGATTTCCAGACTGCCCAGCTCCGGCGGATCGAGGCGAATGCTGGCGCTCTGCTGACGCTGCTGCAGCTGCACCTCGACGTGCTCGCGCAGCGCATGCAGCATCTGCTCGCCCCACTTGGCCTCCGGCGCCTGCAACCTGAGTAGGCGCTCGGCGCCTTGCAGCGACGGGCTGGCGGGTCGCTCGCCGGTGAGCAGCGGCGCCTCGCCTACTTCGCCCGGCGCAGCGGGCTCGAGCGGTGCCAGCTGTTCGGTCGGCAGCTGCGCGTCGAGCAACGACGCGCTCGCTGTCGGCGCAGTCCACGCCGCGGCGGTCTCTAAGCCTGGCCGCAGCACCGGCGCCGGCTGGCGTTCAGCGGAAGCCGCGCCCTGGCGCTCGCCGACCGTCACAACCGGCCATGGCAGCGGCTGGCCATGCTGCTGCCGTTCGACGAAGCCCTCGACCTGCGCAACGGCCTGCTCGGTTGCCGCAGCAGCGACCGGCTCGGCCGGCAGGGGCCAGGCCAGCGGCTGGGCAGTGCCCGCCTCGCGCGCCTGCACCACCACCTGCTGCTGACCGAGCATGCCCTGCAACCACTGCTCGGCAGCGGTTTCCTCGAGCGGCTCGCTGTCGGTGCGCTCGGCCTCGGAGCCGGCCGGCGGCGCCACTGGCGATGGCAGCGGCTCAGGTGGCGGCGCGGTCTGTTGCAGCGTCTGCTCCGGATCGGCGATGGCCGCACGCAGCAGGCGCTCGCGGAAGCCGGACGCGATCGGCGCAGCCGTCCCGGGAGGCACCGCGCCCCGAGCGCTCATCGAGGCCGGGCGGGGTAGCGCGCCGGTCAGCTCGGAGCCGCCTGCGGCGTCTCCGGCAATGCGCTGTGCAGGCAACTGAATCACCGGCCATCTCCTGCGGCGAACATGTCGATACGTTGGTAGGCCGCACGCCCTTCGGCGTACTCCAGGTGATTCACCAGCAGCAGGCGCAAGCGCTCACACTCCTCGGCACAGGCTTCCAGCGCCTTTCCGTGCAGCGTTCGGAGCTGCGCCCTGGCCGCCTGCACGGCCGGATCGGCCGCAGGGTCGCGCGGCAACTGCTCGAGGCACTGCCGAATCGCCCCATCCACCTCGCCGACGGCACGCCAGTCACCGCTAGCCAGGGCAGCGGTGAGCTGGGCATGCAGCGCCTGCAGGCGCTGCGCATCACTTGCGTGCGGCACTGATGCCCTCCCAGCCTTCGCGCAGGACGCCCACCAGCTTCACCACTTCGTCCAGCCCATCGAGCGACAACGTCACGCTGACGTCCGAAAGGCGGTAGATGCAGTACTCGTACAGCCTGGCCAGGCTTTGCACGACCTCACCGCCGCCCTCCTCGTCCAGCGCACCGTTGAGGCCGTTGAGGATGTTCATGCATTTTTCCAGCGAGGCGCCTTTCTGCTGATAACGCTTGTGCTCGATATGCCCACGGGCGCGCGCCAGCTCGTCGAGCAGGCCGTCCATCAGCACCAGCACCAGTTCGTAGGGCGAAGCGGAAGCGGCGCGCGCTTCCAGGTCCACCGCGCGATAGCTGTCGTAACTGTCGTTGGGGAGGTAGGTCATCAGAACATTCCGGAGGTCTGCTCCATGCTCTGCATGGTCTGCATCATGGAGGTGAACTGCTTCAGATAGCGGGAGTAGTAGGTGTCGTAGCGCTGCTGCAGGTTCTCGAACTGCTCGTCGATGCGCCGCAGGTTCAGGTCCAGCGTGTCCATGCGGTTCTTCAGCATGCCGTTGGCACTGCTGGTGTAGCTGGCGACCGTCTTGTCGATGCTGTCGAGCAGGTTGTCCTTGCCGGTGAACAGCGCCTCGAAGGCGGCCGGATCCTTCGCCACCGCCGCCTCGAAGCGGCCGGCGTCGATGGTCAGCTTGCCGTTGCGGTCGGCGCTGATGCCGAAATCGATCAGGCTGCTGCCGCCGAAGTCGGTGCGCAGCAAGCCGTTGAGGCGACTCTCGATGGAACGGATGCTGGAATCACCAGCCAATGCACCACGGGCGCTGCTGTCGCTACCGCTGGCAGTCAGCGAATCGAAGCTGGTCATCAACGCGTTGAACGCATCGATGAAACTCTGTGCCTTGCCCTTGGTGGCACTCTGGTCCTGCCCGACAGTCAGCGTAAGCGCCGAGTCGCTGGCGGTGTGTACCTTGTTCACGGAGAGGCTGACGCCGTCGATGACGTTGTCGAAGCTGTTGCTCGAGCTGGTCAGCAGGATGCCACCGCTGCCGAACGAGCCGCCCATGCGGATCTGTGCATCGGCCGCCGTGGAGAGCGTGGTGGTCGTGGCCGTGGTGCCCGCGAGCGACACCGCGAAGGCATTGGCAGCGCCACTTTCGGCACTGGTCATCACCAGGCTGACTTCGCCATTGCTGCGCACGAGCGTTGCCTGTACGCCGAGATCCGCGGCATTGATCGCCTTGGCTGCATCGTCGAGCGTGGCGTAATCGGCCAGCGCAAAATCCTGCCCTTCGAGGGTCAGGGTTCCGCTCAGGCTGCCATCGACCAGCCCCTGCACGGCGACCTGCTGCTTGCTGGCCAGCTGTTCGACATAGAACTGGTAGCTGCCGGGCTGGGCCTGGGTGCCGACCGTCGCACTGGCATAGCCGTCCTGGCTGAACGAGGCACTGTTGACCAGCATCGTGGCGTTGCCGGTCTTCAGGCCGGACATGGCTGACTTGAACGTGGTCAGGGATGTGCGCAACTTGCTCAGCGCGTCACGCTGGGTCTTGTAGTTGCTTTCATTGCGATTGAGCCGGTCCAGCGAAGACTGAACTTCGTAGGTCGCCAGCTGCGTCGCCATCTGCTTTACGTAATCTGAATCTATCGCCATTGCCGATCCCCTTCCTGTGCTCTCTAGAGCAAGTTGAGTGCCAATACACAAATCGTTGATTTAAAAGCACTTTTGCGCGATTGGCGCAGAAGAAGCACTTCCGCTCGACGGCCGCGACAGGAAACGGGGAAATGCCGCTTCCGCCTCGCCCGGACGGCGAAACCTCTCAGAACAAAGGCGACGAAGAAGGGGGGGCGACTTAAGCCGGTCGACGAAACAACACGCAGCCCAGGACTGGAGCGGGCTGCTCAGGCTGCGGAGATCGAGTAACGGGACGGCCGTGGTCGTGCCGGCGGGGCCGGACGCGATGGCAGAGTCAGTACGGCTGCGGCTGGTACAGCCGCGCATCGTGGCTGCCGGCCAGCAGCTGGCCGAGGATTTCGTGGTGCATGGCGAGCAGTTTGCCGTTGCGCTCGTTGATCTGCTGGCACTGGCTGGCCAGCGCGCCGAGCTTCTGCCAGAGCGTGCGCAGGCGCGTCGCCTGGTCGTCGGGATAGCAGCCGAGCAGCCGCTGCATGCCTTCGGCATCGGCCTGCAGGCGGAAGGCGCCGAGCACCTTGGCCCGGCGCTGGGCGCGCAGGGCGAGGGTTTCGACGCGCGTGGTGATCTGCAGATTGAGGCGATCGATTTCCGAGCTGTCGCGCTCGAGCAGGAACGCGTAGAGCGCCTGCATCAGGTCGCGCAGGGCCAGGTAATCGTCGCCATCCTGCTCCAAGTCGTCAGCGGCGACCGCGAGCAGCTTGTCACGCTGGTTCACGCATCGCTTCCGCGGTGATAGGCGAGCATGCTGCCGGCCAGCGCGGCGGGATCGGTGGAGATCTCGCCGCGCTGCAGCGCCTGCTTGATCGCCGCAACGCGGTCCAGGTCGATGTCCGGCATGGCGCGCAGGGCGTCGTGCATCTGCTCCAGCGGCAGGCTTTCCGGCTGGCGCACGGCGGCTTCCGGCGTCGGGCGCGCGGTGGGCTGGCGGGTGGAGCTGGCCTCGGTGGCCGGTGTCAGGGCGGGCTTGAAGTGCCGGCTGATTTCCATGATTTCTTTCCAACTCGGTGGTTACAGCCAAACAGGCGACCGCCCGGGCACGAAACTTAAATGCCTGTTCACAGCCCAGGCGCGGCTAGTCTACCGACCGCCGGGAGCCGCCTCCACGCCCGCCGCGACAGGCCGATGGAAGGCGCTCAATGGCTGGCACGCCAGTGGGCCTGGGCGGCCAGCCCGTCCTGGATTTTCTGCTCCTGCTGGGCGAGCAGCTGCTGCCATTGCTGCAGCTTGCCCTCGATCACATGCTCGACCACCTTCTCGCTGCGCATGGCCTGCAGCAGCTCGCGCTGGATGCGCTCCAGCGCCTGCTCGGCCACCGCCAGCTCGCGGCGTTGCAGCTCCACCATCTTGTACAGGGTGGCCTTGTAGCGCTGCTGGTTGTCGCGCTGCAGCGGTGTGCACATCGGCACGGAAAAGCCGCACAGGCGGCTCAGGCCGGTGATGTTGTTGCGGTAGCGCTGGCAGAGGTTCTGCTGGTACTGCACGCGGCCGAGCATCTGCCGCACCCGGTGGCTGCGCAGGCTGGCCAGGCGGCCGAGGGTCTCGATCTGCTGTTTCATCGCGGTTTCCCGAGGATGTTCTGCAAGGTGGCGACGCTGGTTTCCAGCTCGGCGGCTTCGCCGACGTCCTGGCGCAGAAAGCGCTCGATGGTCGGTGCCAACTGCACCGCACGATCGGTCTTGATGTCCGCCCCCGGCGTGTAACCGCCGAGCGGGATCAGCTCCTTGATCTTCTCGAAGGTGCTGTAGCACTCCTTGAGCTGGCGTGCCGCGCCCAGGTGCGCCGGCTGGCCGACCTGGCTCATGCAGCGGCTGACCGAGGCGCAGACGTCGATGGCCGGGTAATGCCCGGCTTCGGCCAGGCGTCGCGAGAGCACGATGTGGCCGTCGAGAATCGCCCGCGCGCAGTCGACGATGGGGTCCTGCTGGTCATCGCCTTCGGCCAGCACCGTGTAGATGGCGCTCAGGCTGCCATTGTCGCTGGCGCCATTGCCGGCGCTTTCCACCAGCTCAGGCAGCATGCCGAACACCGACGGCGGGTAGCCCTTGGTCGCCGGCGGCTCGCCGAGGGCCAAAGCGATCTCGCGCTGAGCCATGGCATAGCGGGTCAGCGAATCCACCAGCAGCAGCACGTCATGGCCCTGGTCGCGGAAATAGGCGGCGATGCTGTGACAGAGCTCAGTGGCCTTGAGGCGCATCAGCGGCGATTCGTTGGCCGGTGCGACCACCACCACGGCCTTCTTCAGGCCCTCATCGCCCAGCGAATGCAGGATGAATTCCTGCACCTCGCGGCCACGCTCGCCGATCAGCCCGACCACCACCACATCGGCCTTGGTTTGCCGGGTGATCATGCCCAGCAGCACGCTCTTGCCCACGCCCGAGCCGGCGAACAGGCCGACGCGCTGGCCCTTGCCCAGGGTCAGGGTGGCATTGATGGCGCGCACGCCGACATCCAGCGCTTCGCTGACCGGCTTGCGCTTGAGCGGATTGACCGAGGGCAGCTCGGCCGGCAGCGGGTCGCGCCCGCCGAGTTTGCCCAGCTCGTCCAGCGGCTCGCCGAGGCCGTTGAGTACGCGACCGAGCCAGGATTCGTCGATATGCAGCTTGGCCTCGTCCGGCGCCGGGAACACCCGCGAGCCGGCGGTCAGGCCGACCGGCTTCTTGAACGGCATCAGGTAGGTGATGTCGCGGTTGAAGCCCACCACCTGCGCTTCCAGCATGCTGCCGTCGCCCTGCTCGACATAGCAGCGCTGGCCGGTCATGCGCTGGCAGCCGAGGCTCTCCAGCAGCATCCCGGAGACCCGCACCAGCCGCCCGCTGACCTTGGCCAACTGTACCTTGTCTAGCGAGCGCAGGGCCTCGTCGAGGCGAAAGCTGTCGCGCAGGGCCATGGCTCAGCCCTGCGCCGTGATGTGTTCGGCGAGGGTTTCCATGCACGAGTCCAGCCGCTGCTGGCAGCCGATGTCGGCTTCGGCCTGGGCGGTGAGCACGCGGCATTCGCCGAGCGCGAGCTTCTCGTCCGGTACCAGGCGCCAGGCGGCGGCGCGTTCCGGCGCCAGCTCGCGGATGCGCGCGCACTCTTCCGGGTTGAGATGGATGCGCACATCTTCCTGATCACCCGGCATGGCGCTCAGCGCTTCCTCGGCGAGGGTCAAAAGTTGCGTCGGATGCAGCGTCAGCTCGCAGCGGATCACCTGGCGCGCAACCTTCTGCACCAGCTCCAGCAGTTCCTCGCGGCGCGCCTGCTCATATTCGGCACGAAAGCGTTCGAACGACTCGATCAGCCGGTCCAGCGGCCGGCCGGCTTCGTCGAATGCGCGCTGGCCCTGCAGCCGGCCGTCTTCCAGGCCCAGCGCCTTGCCATCCTCGACACCACGCTGGAAGCCCTCGCGGTGCCCGGCCTCGCGGCCCTGCTCCAGCCCTTCGCGGTAGCCCTTGTCGATGCCTTCCTGGAAACCGTCGGCCACCGCCCGCTGCAGGGCTGCCGGGTCGCCGGCCAGGCTCTCCGCCGCCGGGCCTTGTGGCTTCACCCGCGGCGGAAAGCGGAACGGACGCCAGCTGCGGTCGGCACCCTTGATCACCTTGACCGTCATCTCATTCCACCGTCTGTTCGCGGAACAGCTGAACCTGCAGCTCGCCATCGGCGGACATCTCGCGCACCACGGCCATAATGTCCTTGCGCACCTGCTCGACACGGCTCAGCGGCACCGGGCCCTGACGCCGGTTGATCGATTCCATCTGCTGCGCCTGGCGCTTGGGCATGGCGCCCTGGATGGCCTTGACCAGCTCCGGCTCGGCGCCCTTGAGCGCGACCACCCACTCGTCCAGCGGGATGACTTCCAGCAGAGTCTGCAGCACGTCCTGGTTCTGCCGCGAGAGGATGAAGAAGTCATACATCTCGTCTTCGATCTTGCCGACCAGCTCCTCATTGTGCGCGCGCAGCAGCTCGAACATCTGGTCGCGGTTGCCCTTGAAGCGGTTCATGATGTCCGCCGCCTGCTTCACGCCACGCACCTGCGAGCCCTGGGTGCTGAGCACCTTGAGGCTGCGGTCGATCAGCTGCTCCAGCTCGGCGATGACGTCGCTGTTGACTTCCGAGAGGTTGGCGATGCGGTAGAGCAGCTCGTCCTGGCGCTCGGCCGGCATGCACTCGAGCACCTCGGTGGCCATGCCCGGCGGCAGGAAGGCAAGGAACACCGCCTGCATCTGCGCATGCTCCTTGGCGATCAGCGCGGCGAACTGCTTCGGATCGAGCCACTCCATCTTGGCCATCTTGGCGCGGATCTCCTCGCCGTAGATGGAATCGAGCAGCGAACGGGTGATGTCGCCGCCCAGCGCCTTGCCGAGCATGCCGGCCAGGTAGGAACGCGAGGCGCCCTTGATACTGCTCTGCTCCTTGTAGTCGTCGAAGAAGCGGCTGATCACATCGGAGACCATCGGCTGCTTGACGTTGGACAGCCGCGCCATGGCCTGGCTGATGCTGATGATTTCCTCGCGGGAGAAGTTGCGCAGGATGCCGGCGGAAATCTCGTCACCCATGCTCAGCATGAGGATTGCCGCCTGATCCAGCGAACTGACCGAGCGCAGCTGCACCGGCCGCGCCTTGATCTCGCGGGACGATGCCTGGCCGTCTTCAGCCGGCTGGGTTGAGGTCTCTTTCATTGCGCCCTATCCAATGCTTGATAACTTCCGAGACCCGCTCGGGGTCGTTCTTGGCGAGCATCTGCAGATGCTCGATCTGCAGTTCCAGGCCCGAGCCCGGCGCCGGCAGGCGGATTTCCGAAAGCGGGTTGAGCTCACCGAAGACGTGTGGCCCGCCAGGTTCGCGCGGGCTGGCCAGTGCCGGCCGGTTGTCGCCTTCCAGCGCGGCCGGTGCGCTCGGCTCGACCAGGCTGCCTTCCAGCCCGTCGCCCTGCGGCAGCGCCGCGACGCTGCGCTGGGTCAGGTTGCGTACCGCCGGGCGCACCACGATCAGCAGCAACAGCAGGGCGATCAGCCCGGCCACGCCGATCTTGGCCAGCGCATGAACCTGGCTGTTCTCCCACCAGGGCAGGACGTCATCGATCTGCTCGACGGCAGCGAATGGCAGCACGCTGAGACTGAGCAAGTCACCGCGCGCCTGCTGGAAACCGACGGCGCTGCGCACCATCGCTTCCAGCTCGGCGCGGGCCTCGTCGGTCCAGCCACCCTCCGGCGCGGCCGCGGCATTGAGCACCACCGCCACGCTCTGCTGGCGCAGGGCGAAGCCGGCATGCTTGACGTGCACCACGCTCTGGTCGTAATCCAGTTGGCGGGTCGACTCCTCGCGCAGCGAGGTGGCGCCCTTGGTTTCCGCCTTGACCGGCGCAGGTTCCTCGCCCTCCTTCGGCGGCGCCACCGGGCGGTTGGCCAGCGAACCGGGAATGCCCAGCGCCAGCTGATCCAGCGCGCTCTCGTTGCGCAGCACCTCGTTGCGCAGGCGCGGCGTGTCGCCGTAGGACTGGAAGGTCTCTTCCTTCTGACTGAAGTCGATATCGGCGGCAACACTGATGCGGTAATTGCCCAGGCCCAGCACCGGCGCCAGCACCTGCTCGATATTGGCCACCGCCTTCTGCTGGTAATCCTCCACCGCCTGCCAGTTCTGCGCCGGCCCGCCGCCGACGTTGAGCCCGCGCGAGAGCAGCGCGCCGTACTGGTCGACCACGCCGACATCTTCGGGCTTGAGATTGGGCACGCTGTTGGCGACCAGATTGATGATGGCGCCGACCTGATCGTGGCTGAGCGTATAGCCCGGCTCCAGCTGCAGCATCACCGACGCCTTGCTCGGCGCGCGCTTGCTGACCACGAAGGAGCTGTTCTCCTCCTGCGCCAGATGCACTCGCGCCTGCTGCACGCCCTTGAGCGCCATCACCGTGCGCGCCAGTTCGCCTTCCAGGCTGCGCTTGAGGCGCACGTCCTGGACGAACTGGCTGGTGCCGAGCGGCTCTTCCTTGTCGAACAGTTCGTAGCCGGCCGGCTGCGCGACCTTCACGCCCTTGGCGTTGAGCAACAGGCGCGCCCGCGCCAGCTGGTCCTCGCGCACCAGAATCTGGCCGCTCTGCGGATGGATACGGTACTGCAGCGCCTCGCCGTCGAGTACCTGCATCACCTCGGCAGCGGGAAACGACTCGCCGGCGCCGTGCAGCGGGCGGAACGAGCCGTTGTCGCGCCACAGATAGAAGGCCACGGCCACCGCCAGCGCGGCGGCGATCACCGCCATGCCGGCCAGCGTCACACGCGGATCGAGTTGCAGCCCGCCTTCGGGCAACCGGGATTTCAGTTTCTGCAGCACGTGTTAGCTCTCTGGGCCGATCAAAGCGGCATTCGCATGACGTCATCGAACGCCGTGGTCAGTTTGTTGCGCACCTGTAGCAGCGCCGAGAACGACACGCTGGCCTTCTGGCTGTCGATCATCGCGCCGACCAGATCGTCGCTCTTGCCGCTGTCTACCGCGGCGACTGCCGCGCTGGCCTGATGCTGCTGGGCATCGACCGAGCGCATCGCCGCCATGAACAGACCGCCAGCGTCGGCCGCCGGCTGACTCGCCGGCTTGATTGCCGGGCTCCCGGCGACCTCGGCCAGCTGTTGCATGCGGCTCAGCAGATCCTGCTGTACCTGGTTGATGGAACTCATGGTCGTGCTCCCCGATGGTTCAGAAATTCAGCTCGATGCCCTGCTCGCGCATGGCGTTGAGGCGGTAGCGCAGCGCGCGTGAGGTCATGCCCAGGCTGGCGGCGGCCTTGGCCTTGTGGCCGTCGAAGCGGCGGATGGTGTCGATCACGTGCTGGTATTCGGCCCACTTGCCGCTGGCGCGCAGCGCCGCCTTGCCGTTCTCCGCGGCGAGCGCCAGCGGCCGCTCGCTGCGTGCCGGCATGCCTGCCGGCACCGCCAGGCCCAGGTCCTGCGGCTGGATGAACAGTCCGTTGCGCAGCACCAGCGCGCGCTGCACGGTGTTTTCCAGTTCGCGGGCGTTGCCCGGCCAGTCGTGCTGCAGCAGCGCGCGGCAGGCGTCCTCGGTGAGCAGCTCGTCGTGGGCTTCCTGCGGCGCGTATTTGCTGATGAAGCGGCGGGCCAGCGGCAGCACGTCTTCCTTGCGCTCGCGTAGCGGGCTGATATGCAGCGGCAGCACGTCGAGGCGGAACATCAGGTCGGCGCGGAAGCGGCCCTCGGCCACCTCCTGCTGCAGGTCGCGGTTGGTCGCGGCGATGATGCGCACGTTCAGCTCGATCTCGCGGCGCCCGCCGAGGCGCTCCACGCGCTGTTCCTGCAGCACGCGCAACAGCTTGGCCTGCAGCCCCAGCGGCAGTTCGCCGATCTCGTCGAGCAGCAGGGTGCCGCCGTTGGCCAACTCGAACTTGCCGGGCTGGGCGCTCACCGCGCCGGTGAAGGCGCCCTTCTCATGGCCGAAGAGAATGGATTCGAGCATCTGCTCGGGGATCGCCGCGCAGTTCACCGCGACGAAGGGCGCGTCCGGGCTGGCGGAGAAGCGATGGATGTAGCGCGCCATCAGCTCCTTGCCGGTGCCGGTCTCGCCGGTGATGAGGATCGGCGCACGGGTCAGGGACACGCGCTGGGCCATGGCCAGTAGGCGGCGACCGGCCTGGGAGCAGGAAACGAAGCTTTCCTGGGCGGTCTCGGCACAGACCTGGCGGCGCAGCAATGCGCCCAGCTGGGTCTCGCTGAACGGAGACAGCAGATAGTCGACGCAACCCAGTTCCAGCAGCGTGGCGGCCTTTTCCTGGTCGGCGTACTCGACTACCGGAATCAGACAGACACTACCTGCACGCCGCACAAGACTTTCCACCTGCGCATACAAGGAGCGCGCCGGCAAACTTGCAACCACCACGAAGATCAATGCCAGGCGATCGAGCCGAGCCTTGTCGAGTTCGGCGAAATCATTGAAACGCGCAACTTCGCAACCCTGCCTGCGCAAACCGGCCTGCAGAAATTCGCAGGCTTCGGCCTGGGCACTTCCGATAATGGCGACTTTCTTCGCCGGCAATTCATCGAATAGCTCGTCGCATGCGTAGTTCATTGCCTGACTGACACTTTTCAATGTGACCACCTTGCCCTCCGGGAGGCGCCGCGCTCGTGCGCAACGAATCAGCGGAGATGCGGGAAGATAAAAAATCGATTTAATTTTTCGGAAGTCTTTGCCGTCTTTGCCCACTGACTCGCAATCGAACCAGCACGCTCGCAAAGGTACTTCCCGAACAAGTGCGCGCACGCTATCAGCGCGCCAGCACCGTCGCCCAATCAGTTCTGCTTAATTGAAATCAACCGATGCCAGATGAGCTCAAAAGAGGTCATTTGATATCTCTTGATTTAACCCTCTCACGCGCCCATGCCTAGGATGGCGGCACGCTAGAGCCGTGCCCGGAAAAACACCCGCGCCAGCCAGCCCACTCGTCTGCACCAATGGCCAGCGGCATCGCCGCCGTGTTCACCGACCTCAGGACATACAGTTCACAACATGACTGGCAATGCAAAAGTCCACCATGGCGTGCCCGCCCAAAGCCTGACTGTATTGAAACCGCAGAAGCTGGGACGGCATCACCACAAGATTCCGCAGTACATCAAGGAAAGTACCAACAAGAATCCGCGACTGATCGGCGATTATTTCCTGCGTAATTACCGCATAAATCTCGAACTGAACCGCATCGATGTTCAGGAAGAGCGCAGCGAAGAGCCGGACTGCATCTATCGCTCGGCCATGGGCAAAGTGGGTTTTTCCATCGACCGTGCATTATTGACCGAGGCACTTGAGTGTTATTACGGCGGCACCGTCATTGCCAGCCAGGACACGCCGCCGATCAGCACCTCGGAACAGCGCATGCGCAATCGGCTGGGCATGGATATCACCGATATATTCGCCCGCTCGATATTGTCCGGCGAGACCTTCGGCAAACTCGACAGTTATCGCAACGACTACGAGGAAACCAGCTGGGAGTATGTGGCCGAGTACGAGTACATCAGCCATATCACCGGCAGCCGTTCCTCCATCTACCTCTATCTGGACACCGAGCTGGTCGATGAACTGACCAGCCGCCTGGCCGGCCCGCCCGCGCCGCGCCAGCCCGGCAACCCCCTCGATCACATCAAGCACCTGCCGGTACGCCTCGATTGCGTGGTGGCCGCGGCGCAGATGCCGCTGGCACAGGTGCTCGCCCTGCAGCTCGACGACATCCTCATGCTGCGCCCGCTGGACCGTTACGAAGTGCGCATCAACCAGCAGAAGCTCTTTCGCGGCACCATCTTCGAAGAGGATGGCGCCCTGTTCCTCACTTCACTTGAAAGCGTGAACCCCCAATGAACGGCCATCTTTCCGACAACGAATTCGAAAGCCTCATCAACGAAGGCGAACTGAGCCTGGATGCGGTCGACGAGCCGGCTGTACCGACCCCTGCGGCCGCGCCAGCGCCACGCCAGGACCTGAGCTTCTTCGGCAAGATTCCGGTGAACGTCACCCTGGAAGTCGCCTCCGCGGAAATTTCCCTCAAGGAGCTGATGGAGTGCGACACCAGCAGCGTGATCGTGCTCGACAAGCTGGCCGGCGAGCCGCTGGACGTAAAGGTCAACGGCACCCTGTTCGCCAAGGCCGAGGTGGTGGTGATGAACGGCAACTACGGCCTGCGCATCGTCGAACTGTCCGGCACCAGCCTGGACGCCTTCGCCCCATGAGCCTGCGTCGCGGCCTGAGCCTGCTCGGCCTGCTGCTGATCGGGCTGATGCCCCTGGCAGCCCAGGCCGCCGGCGGCGAGATCACGCTGTTCAACCTGAACGATACCGAGAATGGCCAGGAGTTCTCGGTAAAGCTGCAGATCCTCATCCTCATGACCCTGCTCGGCTTCCTGCCGGCGATGCTGATGATGATGACTTGCTTCACCCGCTTCATCATCGTGCTGGCCATCCTGCGCCAGGCCATCGGCCTGCAGCAGAGCCCGCCGAACCAGGTGCTGATCGGCATCGCGCTGATCGTCACCCTGCTGGTGATGCGCCCGGTCTGGCAGGAAATCCACAGCCAGGCCTACGAGCCGTTCCAGAACGACGAGATCACCCTCGAACAGGCGCTGGACTCGGCCAAGGGCAGCCTGGCCGGTTTCATGCTGGCGCAGACCAACAAGAACTCCCTGGAAACCATGGTGGCGCTGGCCGGCGAACAGCTGCCGGAAGACCTCGACGAGCTGGATTTCTCGCTGCTGCTGCCGGCGTTCGTACTGAGCGAGCTGAAGACCGCGTTCCAGCTGGGCTTCATGATCTTCGTGCCGTTCCTGGTGATCGACCTGGTGGTGGCCAGCGTGCTGATGGCGATGGGCATGATGATGCTCTCGCCGATGATGATTTCGTTGCCGTTCAAGCTGATGGTGTTTGTGCTGGTTGATGGCTGGGCGCTGTTGATGGGGACGTTGACCACCAGTATTCAGCCGTTTTAGGTGATGGGGATGAAGGCGTTGGCCAGGTGGTGGGGTTTGGAGAGCGGGGAGGCAGTGGGCTTTGGCCGCGAAGCTTTGCCTTTGCCGGCTCTGACATCGGTATTCGGCGCCACGCTTTCCTCGGCTGGAACTACAGGTTGCGCCTTGCACGGCGCGTCACTTTTTCTTGTCTGGCCAAGAAAAAGTAACCAAAAAGAAGGCCACCCCTACATCCGGACTGGGCGCCCCCGGTTTGCTGCGCAAAACTTCCCTCGCTTCGGCGCAGCTCCGGGGGTCGGACTAGGCGCCCCCTCACGAAGGGCCATCACTGGCCCATCGCTCCTCGCTCGGCATCCATGCCTCGCGCCCCCCTACGCAACGCCTACGCTCGGCCTCCTGAAGGGGATTAGGGACCGAGGTGCCTGGAAGTGTCCAAGCAACGAAAGCAAAAAATCTCTTCGCTTGTTCCTACGCGCACGGCCTGACAGGCGACACCAAACGCCCCTTTCAGAAGGCCGAATGGAATCGCTGCGCAGAGGGGCGAGCGGCATGGATGCCGCGAGAGCCGTGAAGGGCCATGGATGGCCCTTGCGCGGCGGCCCTCGGAGCAGCGATGAAGTGAGGGAAGTCGAGCGCAGCGAGACCCGGATGCAGGGGCAAGACCTTTTGGTTCCTTTTGGGGCGACTGCCAAAAGGGACTCGCCCAGCAGGGCGAAACCAATGCGTCGGCCAACCCGGCCAATGGGCATTAGCCCCAGAAGCCCAAGCCCAAACGCTTCGTGGCCAAGCCCGCTCCCACAACAAGCAAAGCCAAAGCTGCAGTTCGCCGCCTGCCCGAGCGGTGCATTCACCGTCACCTCAAAGGTGCCCCAATGCTAACCCCCGACACCGCCGTCCATATCGTCTCCAACGCCATCCACGTGATCGTCCTGGTGGTCTGCGTGCTGATCGTCCCGAGCCTGCTCGGCGGCCTCTTGATCAGCATTTTCCAGGCCGCCACCCAGATCAACGAACAGATGCTGAGCTTCCTCCCGCGCCTGCTGATCACCCTCGGCATGCTGGTGTTCGCCGGGCACTGGATCCTGCGCACGCTGAGCGATCTGTTCATCGAAACCTTCCAGCAGGCGGGTCGCCTGGTCGGCTGAATCATGCCCAACGATCCCCTCATGCACGCCGGCCAATACCTGCAATCACTGCTCGCCTACTGGTGGCCGTTCTGCCGGATCATGGCCGTGTTCAGCCTGGCGCCGATGTTCAGTCACAAGGCGATCAGCGTGCGTGTGCGCATCCTCCTGGCGCTGGCGCTGACCCTGGTGCTGGGCGCGGCTCTGCCGACACCGCCGGTACTCGATCCGCTGTCGCTGGCCGGCATCCTCGCGGCCATCGAGCAGATCGCCATGGGGCTGCTGCTGGGCCTGGCGCTGCTCCTGGTGTTCACCGTGTTCACCCTGATCGGCGATATCGTCTCGACCCAGCTCGGCCTGTCCATGGCGGTGTTCAATGACCCCATGAACGGTGTCTCCTCGGCGTCGATCATCTACCAGCTGTACTTCATCCTGCTGGCGTTGCTGTTCTTCGCCATCGACGGCCACCTGGTCACGGTGAGCATCATCTACCAGAGCTTCGTCTACTGGCCGATCGGCAGCGGGCTGTTCTACGACGGTCTGCAGACCATCGCCTGGTCGATGGCCTGGGTGCTTTCGGCAGCCCTGCTGATCGCTCTGCCGATCGTCTTCTGCATGACCCTGGTGCAGTTCTGCTTCGGTCTGCTCAACCGTATCTCGCCGGCGATGAACCTGTTCTCGCTGGGCTTTCCCATGGCAATCCTCGCCGGTCTGTCGCTGATCTACCTGACCCTGCCGAACCTGGCCGAGGCCTACCTGCACCTGACCCGCGACCTGCTGGACAAGATCGGCGTCCTGCTCCGGAGCGGCGGCCATGTCTGAGCAGAACAGCAGCCAGGAAAAGACCGAGGAGGCCTCCGAGCAGAAACTCAAGAAGAGTCGCCAGGATGGCCAGGTCACCCGCTCCAAGGACGTCGCCACCACCGTATCGCTGCTCGCCACGCTGCTGGTGCTCAAGCTCAGCGCCGGGTTCTTTCTCGACGGCATGCAGCAGAGCTTCAGCTACTCCTACATCGACTTCCGGCAGAGCGAGATCGGCGTCGATGACCTGCAGCTGATCCTCACCCACAACCTGCTGGTGTTCATCAGCGTGCTGCTGCCGCTGCTGCTGACGCCGATCCTGGTGATCGCCTTTGCCCTGGTGCCAGGCGGCTGGGTGTTCGCCTCGAAGAACTTCGCGCCCAAGTTCAGCAAGCTCAACCCAATCACCGGGCTGGGGCGGATGGTCGGTGCGCAGAACTGGAGCGAGCTGGCCAAGTCGCTGCTGAAGATCTCCGCGCTGCTCGGCATCGCCGCCTGGCAGCTGTATTACGCCGCACCACGCCTGATCGCGCTGCAGCGCACCGACATCTTCAGCGCCATCGGCGGCGCCTTCTCGCTGACCTTCGACCTGGCGCTCTCACTGCTGCTGGTGTTCGTGCTGTTCTCCTTCATCGACATCCCGCTGCAGCGCTTCTTCTTCCTCAAGAAAATGCGCATGACCAAGCAGGAGCGCAAGGAAGAGCACAAGAACCAGGAAGGCCGCCCCGAGGTGAAGGCGCGCATCAAGCAGCTGCAGCGTGCGCTGGCGCAGCGGCAGATCGCCAAGGTGATCAAGGATGCCGACGTGGTGATCGTCAACCCGACCCACTATGCCGTGGCGCTCAAGTACGACCCGAAAAAGGCCGAGACACCTTTCGTCATCGCCCGCGGCGTCGACGAGATGGCGCTATACATCCGCAAGATGGCCCAGGCCAACGCGCGTGAAGTGGTCGAGCTGCCGCCGCTGGCGCGGGCGATCTACTACAGCACCCAGGTCAACCAGCAGATTCCGGCGCCGCTGTATACCGCGGTGGCCCACGTGCTGACCTACATCCTCCAGCTCAAGGCCTGGAAGCAGGGCCGCCGGCAAGGCAAGCCCGCGCTGGCCAGCAACATCCACATCCCCGAAGAACTGTTCAACCGAGCACGCTCATGAACCTGATGCAGAAACTCACGCCCACCTTCCGCAGCGGTCGGATCGGCATTCCGCTGATCATCCTGTCGATCCTGGCGATGATCATCCTGCCGCTGCCACCGCAGCTGCTGGACATCCTGTTCACCTTCAACATCGCCATGGCGGTGCTGGTGCTGCTGGTCAGCGTGTCGTCGAAGAGCCCGCTGGATTTCTCGCTGTTCCCCACAGTAATCCTGATCACCACGCTGATGCGCCTGACCCTCAACGTCGCTTCGACACGGGTGGTGCTGCTCGAGGGCCATACCGGCACCGGCGCGGCGGGCAAGGTGATCGAGGCCTTCGGCGAGGTGGTGATTGGCGGCAACTTCATCGTCGGCCTGGTGGTGTTCGTGATCCTGATGATCATCAACTTCATCGTCATCACCAAGGGCGGCGAGCGCATCTCCGAGGTCACAGCGCGCTTCACCCTGGACGCCCTGCCGGGCAAGCAGATGGCCATCGACGCCGACCTCAACGCCGGCCTCGTCACCCAGGAAGAAGCCAAGACGCGACGCCAGGAAGTGGCCAAGGAAGCGGACTTCTACGGGGCCATGGATGGCGCCTCGAAGTTCGTCCGCGGAGACGCCATCGCCGGCATCCTGATCCTGCTGATCAACCTCTTCGGCGGTTTCGCCATCGGCGTGTTCGTCCATGACCTGGGCGCCGGCGATGCCTTCAAGCAGTACGCCCTGCTCACCATCGGTGACGGCCTGGTGGCGCAGATTCCGGCGCTGCTCCTGTCGACTGCAGCGGCGATCATCGTTACCCGCATCAACGAATCCAGCGACATCACCAGCCAGGTGCAACGCCAGCTGCTGGCCAACCCGGCCTCGCTGTACACCGTGGCCGGCATCCTCTTCGTGCTCGGCCTGGTGCCGGGCATGCCGCACCTGGCGTTCATCGGCTTCGCCGCACTGATCGGCTTCATCGCCTGGCGCGTCTCGCTGCAGCAGCCACCGGCCGAGGGCGCCGATCTCAAGGAGATCCAGCAGCTCGGCCAGGCGATGGACAAGGAAAAGGCCCAGTCGCTGGCCTGGGAGGACATTCCGCTGGTCGAGCGGCTGTCGGTATCGCTCGGCTACAAGCTGGTCGGGCTGGTCAACGAAGCCTCCGGCGCCCCCCTGACCGCGCGGGTACGCGGCGTGCGCCAGACGTTGTCCGAGCACCTCGGCTTCCTCCTGCCGGAAGTGCAGATCCGCGACAGCCTGCGTCTGAAGGCGTCGCAGTACGACATCTACATCAACGGCGAGAAGATCGATGGCGCCGAACTGCACGCCGACCGCCTGATGGCGATCCCGTCGCCGGAGCTGTACGGCGAGATCGACGGCATCCTCGGCACCGATCCGGCCTATCGCATGCAGGTGGTGTGGATCCAGCCGACGGACAAGTCCCGTGCGCTGAACCTCGGCTATCAGGTAATCGACTGCGCCAGCGTCATCGCCACCCACCTGAACAAAGTGATCCGCGAGCATCTGCCGGACCTGTTCAAGCACGACGACGTCGAACACCTGATGCAGCGCCTGACGCTGCAGGCGCCGAAACTCGCCGAAAGCCTGAAGGGCGCGCTGAGCTATACCCAGCAGATGCGCGTGTACCGTCAGCTGCTGCAGGAGGAGGTGCCGCTGCGCGACATCGAGACCATCGCCAGCACCCTGCTCGAATGCAGCGAGACCACCAAGGACCCGGTGCTGCTGGCCGCCGACGTGCGCTTCGCACTGCGCCGCAGCATCGTTTCGATGGTCGCTGGCGACCGCCGCGAGCTGGGCGTGTTCGTGCTGGAGAACGCTTTGGAGAACACCCTGCTCAACGCCCTGGCCATCGCCCAGCAGGCCGGGCCGGTCAGCCTGGACAACATCCCGGTGGAGCCCAGCCTGCTCAATCAGCTGCAGAACAGCATGCCGGTGGTGAAGGAAAAGCTGCGCAAGGACGGCCATCCGCCGATCCTCACCGTGATGCCGCAGCTGCGCCCGCTACTGGCGCGCTATGCACGGGTGTTCAGCCCGGGGCTGCATGTGCTTTCGCAGAACGAGATACCCGACCGGGTCGGGGTGAACATCCTCGGCACGCTGGGCTGATGCCTTCCGCGTGCCTCAGTAGAGCTTGCGCCGCCGCGGTGCCTGCTGCGCCACCATGGCGGTGAACTCGGCCGACGGCCGGTCGAGGGCGAAGCCCATCTCGAAGCTGTCGCGCCGCGAGTCCTTGCGCGACCACTGGCAGATCACCACCACCTCGATCTGCCGCACCCGCTCGCCGTGCTCCGGCACGTGCAGCACCATCTCGTAGCATCCGCCGACCGCCAGCGGCTGGCTGGCGACCAGGCGCAGGCCGCCGAGCGAGAGATCGGCGACATAGCCCATCGGCTCACCGTTCAGGCGGTTGCTGACCTGGATGCTGCTGATGTGGCGAAAGCTGAAGCGACTGTGTTGGCGCATGTCCGTTGCTCGGCTGATGGCAGTGATAGAGCCAGCAGGCGACCCAACGCCCGTCGGAGTTAAGTCGCCGCCATCGGCCGCGCGCCGGACACCCCGCAAAACGTGACCCGTATCACCCGCGCCCTCGCTCCGGGTCGCTATTCGACGAATCGTGCAGCGCTTCCTCGTCGCTCACCTCCTCGGCCAGTCCCGGCGGCACGTTGTAGGCGCCGCCCGGGACGTCGCTCTCATCGCCGCCAGCAATCTCACCCTGGGTCGAGGTGGTTTCGGGGTTCTGTTCGTGGGCATCACCGCTCTGGTCGATGGACTCGATGCTCTCGCGGCCCGGTTCGTTCTCGCTCATACGCACTCCTCGTTCGCTGTCGAAACCCCGGCCGATCCGGGGTGCCTGGTAAGTGTAGAAAGAGCCGCGCGCTCGGAAGTTGCAGCGTTAGCCCGGCTTTCTGGACCAATGGCCACTCGGCGGGGCAGCTGAACTAAACCAGTGGCGGGGCAGCCAAAACTCAACTGGAACTGCCATAGAACAGAATCATGCAACTGACTTCCCGCAGCCTGCCGAGCACCCCTGCCATCAACCCGGAGCCGGAACAGCCGTCACGGGCGCTGTACTTCGCCCTCGTCCGCGAGGTCGACGACCAGGCGCGGGAGACTGCCGCCGATTACCTGCGCATCCAGCTCGAAGCGGCCACCGCCCTGCCCTGCGACCTGCCCGACGACCCCGCCGGTCTGGACGCCTGGGTGCTGCAGCGCACCGAAGCGGTCGGCGGTCAGTACCAGGCTTATCTCGAGCAGCGTCGCGCCGGCGGCCCGCGCCGCTATTTCCCGAGCAAGGCCCATGCGCTGCATTTCCTGCGTGGTGTGGCGCCGACCAAGCTGGTGGACGGCGCCTGGCTCTACGGCCTGTTGCAGCGCTGGGACGATGCGCGTTTCACCGCGCTGATCCAGACCTACCTGGAGGAGCTCGGCGACGGGCTGCCGGAGAAGAACCACGTGGTGCTCTACCGCAAGCTGCTGGCGAGTCAGGGTTGCGACGACTGGCAGGAGCTGGACGACGAACATTTCGTCCAGGGCGCCATCCAGCTGGCGCTGGCCGAGCACGCCGAGCAGTTCCTGCCGGAAATCATCGGCTTCAACCTCGGTTACGAGCAGCTGCCGCTGCACCTGCTGATCACCTCTTACGAGCTGACCGAGCTGGGCATCGACCCCTACTACTTCACCCTGCACGTCACCGTCGACAACGCCGACAACGGCCACGCGAAGAAAGCCGTGCAAGGTCTGCTGGATGCCTGGCCGCAGGTAGGCGACAGCGCCGAGTTCTATCGCCGCGTGCGCGATGGCTATCGCCTCAACGACCTGGGCGCCAGCACCGTCTCGGTGATCGGCAACTTCGACCTCGGTCGCGAGGTGCAGCGCATCTTCGAGAAGAAGGCCGCGGTCGGCCAGTTCGTTCATTCCGACTACTGCCGCTTCGAAGGCCGCACGGTCAACCAGTGGCTCGGCGATGACGTCGAGCAGTTCCTCGCGGTGCTGGACAAGCGCGGCTGGATCAAGCGCGGCCACGACCCGCAGGAAAGCCGCTTCTGGCAACTGATCGTCGGCGAACAGGCGCCCATGTTCGGAGTGTTCAGCGCCTACGAACAGCAGATGATCCATGACTGGATCGCCGCCGACTGGCAGGCCGAGGGTAAGCGCAGCCCGCGCGGTGCGCTGCTGCAACGCCAGGCGGCGTTCAACGCACGGCGCGCCGCGCCTGCGCCGGCCATGCCGCAACCCGCCGAGCACGCCAGTGGCAACGATTTCGACGAGGAGCTGCAGCTGCTCGAACAACAGGTCGCCCGCCTGCCCGACCGCGCCGCGCGCATGCGCCTGCTGCTGCCACTGCTGGCACCGCAGCGCCACCACAGCGCCGCGGGCCTGCTGGCCACGCGGCTGTTCAACGGACTGTTCAACTGACGAGATCGATCAAGGAAAGCACCATGACTATGGACACTGCGCAGGACCGCGCATTGCTGCATCTGGGCCAGGCCCTGCGCGATCGCGGCTATCACTTCATCACGCCCACCCCGCTGACCCACGAACGGGTCAACCAGCGCCCGGAGAATGCCCTGGCCGACGACCTGCACGGGGTGTTCGGCTGGAGCCGGCCCTTCCAGCACGAGCTGCTGCCGGGCGCGTTGTTCAGCCTGATGGACCAGGCGCAGGTGCTGGAAGCCTGCGGTTCGCGCTGGCGCTCGAAGGTGCGCCTGTCGAGCCTCGACGGCCAGCTGTTCCTGCACTCGGCATTTCCCACCAGCGCCAGCGACGCGGTGTTCTTCGGCCCAGATACCTACCGTTTCGCCAACGCCATCCGCTGCCATCTGAACCAGCACACCGGGATGATCCGCCGCGCGGTGGACATCGGCTGCGGCTCCGGCGCCGGGGCGATTCTCACCGCCCTGGCGCGGCCGCAGGCCGAGGTGCTGGCGGTGGACATCAATCCCGAGGCGCTGCGCCTGACCCGCATCAACGCGGCGCTGGCCGGTGCCGACAACCTGCGCGCCCTGCACAGCGACCTGCTGAGCGCGGTGGACGGCGAATTCGATCTGATCCTGGCCAACCCACCCTATCTGGTCGACGCCGACCAGCGCGCCTATCGCCACGGCGGTGGACCGCTGGGCGCCGGGCTGTCGCTGGCGATCCTCGATGCGGCGCTGCAGCGCCTGGCGCCGGGCGGAACGCTGCTGCTGTATACCGGCGTGGCGATGCTGGACAACCAGGACCCGTTCCTCGCCGAGGTGCGCCGACGCCTGCAAGGCGGCGCCTTCAGCTGGACCTATCGCGAGCTGGACCCGGACGTGTTCGGCGAGGAGTTGCTCGGTGGCGCCTACGTCAAATGCGACCGCATCGCCGCCGTGGTGCTGGAAGTGACGCGACCAGCGAACTGACCGTAGGGAAAGGGGGCGCATGGAAAACGCTTCGCGGTTTTCCACGGGGTGGCCATCCACCCTACGGCAGATCAGGCGTAGGGTGGATAACGCCGCAGGCTTATCCACGGGCAAGAGAGCGCGCAGTTCAGACCGGCAACAGCAGCAGGATCAGCGACAGGGTCAGCAGCGAGCCGAGCGTCGAGTACAGCACCACCCGCGATACCCGCGAGCCCTCGCGGCCATAGAACTCGGCAAGCATGTACGGCCCGGTGCCGGTCGGTAGCGCACTCAGCAGCAGCGCCGAATAGGCCCACAGGGTCGGTAGTTCGAACACCTGAAACGCCAGGTACCAGGTGATCAGCGGCTGTACCACCAGCTTCAACCCCACCAGCGGCCAGACGCCCTGCACCCGACCGGCCGGCTGCGGCTGGGCGAGGAACAGGCCCAGCGAGACCAGCGCGCAGGGCGCCGCCGCTGCGCCCAACAACTTGAGCAGAGTGGCCAGCGGCACCGGCAGCTGTACACCGCCGGCAGCCCATAGCGCGCCGAGCATGGGCGCGATCACCAGGGGGTTGCGCACCAGCGCCCCGCTCACCTTGCCCAGCGTGCGCAGCAGCCCCTGGCCGGCGTGCAGCCCGGTCTCCACGCAGGCCAGGGCGATGGCGAACAGCACGCACACGACAATGATCGAAGCGACCATCGCCGGCTGCAGTGCCTCGTCGCCGAGCACCAGCATGCACAGCGGAATCCCGACATAGCCGGTATTGGCATAGGACGCGCCCAGCGCATCCAGGCTGGCATCGACCAGCGGCTGCTTCTGCAGCAGACGATACGCAAGGGTGAAGGCGAACACGCCGAGGCAGCCGATGGCGAAGGCGGCGATGAACCCCGGTTGCCAGAGCTGCTCCCAGGTGGAGGTGGCGACGACGCTGAACAGCAGTGCCGGCAGGCCCAGCCAGACCACGAAACGGTTGAGTTCCGAAGCGCCGGTCGGCCCCATGCGCCCACTGCGGCGGCACAGGTAGCCGAGCAGGATCAGGGCGAAGACGGGCAGGACAACGTTGATGACCGAAGACATGGGCTCTCATCTGAAGCGTCGTCGCTGAGCCCAGCGGGCGGACGACCGGAACGGCCGGCCACCTTAACAAAAACTTCGCCGAACCGAGAGCGCAGGCGCCCCGGCTCGGCGCAGTACGTCAGTGCAGCGAGGGCGAGTAGCCGTTGGGTTCGGCGCGGGCCGCAGCGAATTCCGCCTCGACGCAGCCGCGAGCCTGCTGCGTGCCTGCGGGGAAACCGCTGCGATCGCTGTAGTCCCACTCGACCGCTGGCACCCGTTCGGCATCCAGACCCTTGGCGCAGCTCAGGTCCAGTGCGGTGATGCCGGCCACCGCACCGGCGGCGATGGCCGCATTGGCCGGCTCGTTGCCGTGTTCGATGCTCCAGCCGAGGCCGGCCAGGTCCAGCGCGTCACCGCCGATACGGCCGTAGATCCAGGGCTTGGGATCATCCGCCAGCAGAATGCCGACGCCGGTGGCGATTTCGCGCAGACCGCAGGCACGGATCACTCCATCGCTGCCGGGCATGCCGATGAAACGCGCGACCTGACGCGGCGCCACCAGCTGGACGACGCCCAGGCCGATGCTGAACCAGCCCAGTCCCCGCGCCAGCGAGCGCGCCGAATGGTTGGGCCGGGTGACTTGACGTGGAATGCTCATAAGACTCCTCGCTCGATATCGTGGCTCGGCCGATCCCTACTGCAGGATCGGCGACCGGTTCATGGCTTCAGGACCACCTTGATGCAGCCGTCATGCTTGTCGCGGAAGGTCTTGTACATCTCCGGACCCTGCTCGAGGCTGACGCTGTGAGTGATGACGAAGCTCGGATCGATCTGCCCCTCCTGGATGCGGTTGAGCAGGTCGTCGGTCCAGCGGTTGACGTGGGTCTGGCCCATGCGGAAGGTCAGGCCCTTGTTCATCGCGGCACCGAACGGGATCTTGTCGATCAGCCCGCCATAGACGCCGGGAATCGAGATGATCCCTGCCGGACGGCAGACGTAGATCATTTCGCGCAGCACGTGCGGCCGGTCGCTCTCGAGCATCAGCGCCTGCTTGGCGCGGTCGTACATCGAATCGATCGAACGCGCCGCGTGCGCCTCCATGCCCACCGAGTCGATGCACTTCTCCGGACCCTTGCCGCGGGTCAGCTCCTTGAGCCGCTCGAGCACGCTTTCCTCGTCGAAGTTGATGGTGATGGCGCCGCCGGCGCGGGCCATGGACAGCCGCTCGGGCACGTTGTCGATGCAGATGACCTGCTCGGCGCCCATCATGATCGCGCTGCGGATGGCGAACTGGCCGACCGGGCCGGCGCCCCATATCGCCACCGTGTCGGTGGGCTGGATATCGCACTGCGCCGCGGCCTGCCAGCCGGTGGGCAGGATGTCGCCGAGAAACAGCACCTGCTCGTCGGTCAGGCCATTGGGGATCACCACCGGGCCGACATCGGCGTAGGGCACGCGCACATACTCGGCCTGGCCGCCGGCATAGCCGCCGGTGAGGTGGGTGTAGCCGTAGAGCCCGGCGGTGGTATGGCCGAACACCTTGTCGGCGATGTCCTTGTTGCGATTGGTACGCTCGCAGACCGAGAAATTGCCGCGCCGGCACTGGTCGCATTCGCCGCAGACGATGGTGAAGGGCACCACCACGCGGTCGCCGACCTTGAGCTTCTTGTTCGCCGAGCCGACCTCCATCACTTCGCCCATGAACTCGTGGCCCATGATGTCGCCGTGCTGCATGCCGGGCATGAAGCCGTCGTACAGGTGCAGGTCGGAGCCGCAAATGGCGCAGGAACTGACCTTGATGATGGCGTCGCGCGGGTCCTCGATGGAGGGATCGGGGACGTGGTTGTCGCAGCGGATGTCGTGCTTGCCGTGCCAGCGAAGGGCTCTCATGGACAATCTCCTGATCGGGTGTGCGGAAACGCCGCCTGGTCAGGGCACGGTGAAAACGATGGTTCCGTTCTCACATGGCCTATGAATGTTCCTTTGCTGCCTCTGTCGCTCCTCTGCGGCCGGTGCGGCGTGCTGTCAGGATTTAGTAAGCAGCGCCGGACGAGAGTTGCCCGCTGGCCGACGGGCTGCATGCCCGCCACGCCGCAGCGGGCGGTGAGCGCAACGGCATCCGTCCCTAGTGGCGGTCGCGCCCGAGCGCGGCGTAGCCGTCACGGTAGCTGGCGAACCGCGGCTTCCAGCCTAGGGCTCGGGCCCGAGCGTTGCTGCAGCGCTTGCTGCCGGCACGGCGGGTCATGCTCTGCTCGGCCCAGTGGGTGACGCCCAGCCGCTCGCGCAGCCAGTCGACCACCTCGTGCAGCGGCGCCGGGTCATCGTCGACACCCAGGTAACAGGGCTGCAGCGCAGCACCACTGGCGTCGCTCTGCAGCAGGAAAGCCAACAGGGCAGCGGCATCGTCGCGGTGAATGCGGTTGCTGTACTGCGGCGGATCGCGCTCGACCCGCAGGCCGGCACGCACCTGGTTCTGCAGCCAGGGGCGACTCGGGTCGTACAGCCCGCCCATGCGCACGCAGGTGGCCGGCAGGCCGCAGCCGAGGGCCAGTTGCTCGGCCTCGAGCATGACCTGCCCGGTGAAGCCGGTCGGCTCGGTGGGCGAATCCTCGTCGATCCATTCGCCGTCGCGCTGGGCATAGACGCCGGTGCTGGAAACGAACAGCAGACGGCGCGGCTGCTGTTCATGCTGTCGCAGCCAGCGAAGCACGTTGCGCAGCCCCTCGACATAGGCCTGACGATAGCCGGCCTCATCATGCTCGGTGGCGGACGCGGCATAGACCAGATAATCCAGCCCGCCGTTAGGCCAGCAGCGCGGACAGGTGGGATCGGTCAGGTCGCCCTTGACCGGCAGGATCGGCACCGGCAGCTCGGCGGCGTTGCGCCGCAGACCGTACACCCGCCAGCCGTCACGGCCGAGCTGCAGGCCCAGGCGACTGCCCACGTCGCCGCAACCGGCGATCAATACGCTAAGGCGCTTGCCCATCTTCTGCTCCCTCAGTGGTACCCGAACGCGGGCCGTATGCAATGGAGTGTACCGGCTTTCCACGCATGCCACTGGTTGGTTAAGGGCTACGCAAAAGGCTATGCTTGCCGGCAATCTGATGGATGCTGACTATGACTCTGACCGAACTGCGCTACATCGTCACCCTCGCCCAGGAACAGCACTTCGGCCGTGCCGCCGAGCGCTGCCACGTCAGTCAGCCGACCCTTTCGGTTGGCGTGAAGAAGCTCGAGGACGAGCTGGGTGTACTGATCTTCGAACGCACCAAGAGCGCCGTGCGCCTGACCCCCGTGGGCGAAGGCATCGTCACCCAGGCACAGAAGGTGCTGGAGCAGGCGCAGAGCATTCGCGAGCTGGCCCAGGTCGGCAAGAACCAGCTGGCGGCACCGCTCAAGGTGGGTGCGATCTACACCGTCGGCCCCTACATGTTCCCGCACCTGATCCCGCAGCTGCACCGCGTGGCGCCGGACATGCCGCTGTATATCGAAGAGAATTTCACCCACGTCCTGCGCGACAAGCTGCGCACCGGCGAGCTGGACGCGATCATCATCGCCTTGCCGTTCCAGGAAGCCGACGTGCTGACCAAGCCGCTGTATGACGAGCCGTTCTACGTGCTGATGCCGGCCGATCACCCGTGGACCGCCAAGGAAACCATCGACGCCGACATGCTCAACGACAAGTCGCTGCTGCTGCTCGGCGAGGGCCATTGTTTCCGCGATCAGGTACTCGAAGCCTGCCCGACCACCCGCAAGGGCGAGGCGGCCAGCCACACCACGGTCGAATCCAGTTCGCTGGAAACCATCCGCCACATGGTCGCCTCGGGCCTGGGCGTGTCGATCCTGCCGCTGTCGGCAGTCGAGAGCCACCACTACTCCCCCGGCGTACTGGAAACCCGCCCACTGACGCCGCCGGTGCCATTTCGCACCGTGGCGATCGCCTGGCGCGCCAGCTTCCCGCGGCCCAAGGCCATCGAGATCCTCGCCGACTCGATCCGCCTGTGTTCGGTAGGCAAGCCGCCGTCGGCGAAAGCCTGAGGCCATGAGCGAACTGGCGACCGTTCCGGTCACCGCACTCAAGGGCGTTGGCGCCGCACTGGCCGAGAAGCTCGCCAGGGTCGGCCTGGAAACCCTGCAGGACGTGCTCTTCCACCTGCCGCTGCGCTACCAGGACCGTACCCGCGTGGTGCCCATCGGCGCGCTACGCCCGGGGCAGGACGCGGTGATCGAAGGCGTGGTATCCGGCGCCGATATCGTCATGGGCCGCCGCCGCAGCCTGCTGGTGCGCCTGCAGGACGGCAGCGGCACGCTGAGCCTGCGCTTCTACCACTTCAGCCAGGCGCAAAAAGAAGCGATGAAGCGCGGCACCCAGCTGCGCTGCTATGGCGAAGCCCGTCCCGGGGCCTCGGGACTGGAGATCTACCATCCCGAATACCGCGCGCTGACCGGCGAGCCGGCGCCGGTGGAACAGACCCTGACGCCGATCTACCCAACCACCGAGGGCCTGACCCAACAGCGCCTGCGCAACCTCAGCGAGCAGGCGCTGAGCCGACTCGGCCCGCACAGTCTGCCGGACTGGCTGCCGGCGGAGCTGGCCCGCGAGTACCGGCTCGGCCCGCTGGATCAGGCCCTGCGCTACCTGCACCGGCCGCCACCGGACGCCGATCTGGAGGAGCTCGCCGAGGGCCGCCACTGGGCCCAGCATCGCCTGGCCTTCGAAGAGCTGCTGACCCATCAGCTGTCGCTGCAGCGCCTGCGCGAGCGGGTACGCGCCCAGCAGGCACCACAACTGCCGCCGGCGAAAAGGCTGCCGCAGCGCTTTCTCGCCAACCTCGGCTTCAGCCCCACCGGCGCGCAGCAGCGCGTCGGCGCCGAGATCGCCTATGACCTGGCCCAGCACGAGCCGATGCTGCGCCTGGTGCAGGGCGACGTCGGCGCCGGCAAGACCGTGGTGGCCGCCCTTGCCGCCCTGCAGGCGCTGGAAGCCGGTTACCAGGTGGCGCTGATGGCGCCCACAGAAATCCTCGCCGAGCAGCACTTTCTCAACTTCAGCAAGTGGCTCCAACCGCTCGGCATCGAGGTCGCCTGGCTGGCCGGCAAGCTCAAGGGCAAGGCCCGCGCCACAGCGCTGGAGCAGATCGCCGGCGGCTGCCCGATGGTGGTCGGCACCCATGCGCTATTCCAGGACGAGGTGGTGTTCAAGCGCCTGGCCCTGGTGATCATCGACGAGCAGCACCGCTTCGGCGTGCAGCAGCGCCTGGCCCTGCGCCAGAAGGGCATTGATGGCCGGCTCTGCCCGCATCAGCTGATCATGACCGCCACGCCTATTCCGCGCACCCTGGCGATGAGCGCCTACGCCGATCTCGATACCTCGATCCTCGACGAACTGCCGCCGGGCCGCACTCCGGTCAACACCCTGGTGATCGCCGACAGCCGCCGCCTGGAGGTGATCGAGCGGGTGCGCATCGCCTGCAACGAGGGCCGCCAGGCGTACTGGGTGTGCACCCTGATCGAGGAATCCGAGGAGCTCACCTGCCAGGCCGCGGAAACCACCTTCGAGGATCTATCCGCTGCCCTCGTGGGCCTGCGTGTCGGGCTGATTCACGGCCGCATGAAGCCGGCCGAGAAGGCCGCGGTGATGGAGCAGTTCAAGCGCGGCGAGCTACAACTGCTGGTCGCTACCACGGTGATCGAGGTCGGGGTCGACGTGCCTAATGCCAGCCTGATGATCATCGAGAACCCGGAGCGCCTCGGCCTGGCCCAGCTGCATCAGCTGCGCGGGCGGGTCGGCCGCGGCAGTGCAGCAAGTCACTGCGTACTGCTGTACCATCCGCCGCTGTCGCAGCTGGGTCGCGAGCGACTGGCGATCATGCGCGAGACCTGCGACGGCTTCCTCATCGCCGAAAAGGACCTGGAGCTGCGCGGCCCCGGCGAGATGCTCGGCACGCGCCAGACCGGCCTCCTGCAGTTCAAGGTCGCCGATTTGATGCGCGACGCCGAGCTGTTGCCAGCGGTGCGTGATGCCGCGCAGGAACTACTGGCGCACTGGCCGCAGCACGTCAGTCCGCTGCTCGAGCGCTGGCTGCGTCACGGCCAGGAATACGGTCAGGTATGACAACCATCCGTCGCCGCAACGTCCGCGCCTGACGGCTTCGCTATACTCCGGCAGGTCACCACCACGGGTCCGCTCATGAATACTGCTGTCGACACCGAAAGCTGCTCCGAACCGCCCATTCTGATCACCAAGCTGTTGAAAGACCTCGGTGTGAGTTACCAGATCCAGCGCGATCGCCCCAACTTTCCTGCCGCGCAACGGGTTCAGGCGGTCCTCCTGGATGACGCCATCGGCGCGATGCTGGTGCTGTTCCCGCAGGACCATCTGCTCGATCTGGCACGCCTGGCCGAACTCACCGGCCGGGAACTCGCTGCGGTCAAACCAGAGCGGCTGGCGCGCATGCTCGCCAAACACGAGCTGAGCCGCTTGCCCGGCGTACCCTCGCTGACCAGCTCGCCCTGCCTGTACGAAGAGCGCCTGCTGCAGCAACCAAGGCTGCTGTTGGAGTCCGGCCAGCTCGGCATGCTGGTGGAGGTCAGCAGCAGCGATTTCAAGCGCATGCTGAGCAAGGCCAGCGCCGGCAACTTCGCCGTGCCGCTGAGCGGCATCCGGCCGAACCTCGACCGCCCGCACGACGACCGTGCGGAGATCAGCCAGGCGGTGCAGAGCTTCACCGCGCGGCGCATCCAGAAGCGCCTGGAAGAGACCATCGAGATCCCGCCGCTGTCGCATACCGCACAGAAGATCATCAAGTTGCGCGTCAACCCCGATGCGACCGTCGACGACATCACCGGTGTGGTGGAGACCGACCCGGCGCTGGCGGCGCAGGTCATCAGCTGGGCCGCATCACCCTACTACGCCGCCCCAGGGCGCATCCGCTCGGTGGAAGATGCCATCGTCCGCGTGCTGGGCTTCGACCTGGTGATCAACCTCGCCCTCGGCCTGGCGCTGGGCAAGACCCTCAGCCTGCCGAAGGACCAACCGCAGGACGCCACGCCCTACTGGCAACAGGCGATCTACACCGCTGCGGTGATCGAGGGGCTGACCCGCGCCATTCCCCGCGAACAACGCCCGGAGCCGGGCCTGAGCTACCTGGCCGGGCTGCTGCACAACTTCGGCTACCTGGTCCTGGCGCACGTCTTCCCGCCGCATTTCTCGCTGATCTGCCGGCATCTGGAAGCCAACCCGCACCTGTCGCACAGCCATGTCGAACAGCATCTGCTGGGCATCACCCGCGAGCAGATCGGCGCCTGGCTGATGCGTCTGTGGGGCATGCCCGAGGAGCTCGCGGCCGCCCTGCGCTTCCAGAACGACCCCGGCTACGACGGCGACGATGCGGCCTATCCGAACCTGGTCTGTCTGGCAGTACGCATGCTGCGCAATCGCGGCATAGGCAGCGGACCGGATACGCTAATTCCCCAGCAACTGTTCGACCGCCTCGGCATCAGCCGCGAGCGAGCCGACGACGCGGTGGCCAAGGTGCTCGCCGCGGAGGCCGCACTGCGGGCACTGGCCATGCAGTTCAATTCGCCACACTGACGACCGCCGGCGCTGCCGGGTTGCGCGTATAGCCGCCAGCCCGACGGCATGCGGCCGGTGCGTTTCAACTACCGGCGCGAAAGGTCACCCGGGCGTTGACCAGACCATCTCCGGCACGCTCCAGGCTGACCTCGACAACGCTGACGCCTTGTCCCTGCAGCGTATCGAACCAGCGCAAGAGCAGCGCATAGGACGCGCCGGGCAGGCTCACCTGCAGGCCGCCATCGCTGCTGTTGTCGAAACTTTCGATCCGCAGATTGCCCTGCTGCGCGCTCTCGGTGATCACACCCTGCAACTGCTCCGGCGCCAGCTCGACCTGGTTGCTGCGCTCCATCTGCCGCGCCAGTTCGGTGTTCTGCTCCATGTAGGCATGCAGTTCGCGCTGCGCCTGGTAATACTCGCGGGCGTCGGTAGCCTGACGCTGGGCCGGCAGCCACAGCCAGAGATAGAACAGCACGGCGAGCAGGAAGGCACCGAGCAGGCTCAGCGAGGTGCGCTCGCGGGGTGCCAGACGCTGCCAGCGCTGCCAAAGCGGCGAATCCGCGAGGCGCACGGCCAGTTGTTGCTTGAGATTCATCATCAGCCTCCGATCACCACCCGCGCACTGACACCATCGCCTTCGCGACTGGCCGAGCCCAGCTGCACGCTCTGACCGGTATCACCCAGGCGTTGGCGCAATGTTTCCAGCGTGGGAAAGTCCATGGCCTGCACCTGCAACGCCAGGTCGCCACGGTCCTGGTTGTAATCGAGCTGGCCGATGGTCACCGGAATGCCGTCCTCCAGGGCCGCGGCGGCATGATCGAGCAGACGCAGAAAGCCGGCCTGTCCTCCGCTGCCGCGCGCCAGGTGATCATCGAACTGCGCGCGCATGTTGACGATGCGGGTGTCCTCGGGAAACAGCTCTCGGTACAGCGCCAGGCTGGCCTCGGCGTAGGCGTCGCCCTGGCGCTGGAAGTACCAGGCCTGGCCCAGGTTGAAGCCCAGCTGCACCAGCAGGATCAGCCCGGCGACGGCGAACAGCGGTTTCCAGTATCCGAGGCCGGTGTTGCCGACCTCCACGGCGAAGTCGCCTTGGGCAAGGTTGATCGCCGCCGCGCGCTGCGCGGCGAGAAACGCATAGGGGTCGTCCACCTGCCGGTAGTCGTCGAGCGCCAGCGGCGGCTCGGCCACGTTGCCCTGTGCGTGCCAGGGTGCCGGGCAGAGCGTGGCGAGCTGCGGCCAGTCCGCGCCGGCGAAGGCCAGCCGGGTCTCGCCCTCGCCGCCGAGCAGGCCACGCTCACCGATGAACAACAGCTGCGTGCCCTCCCGCGGCAGCAGATCGGCGTCGACATGAATCGCCACGATCAGCAGGCCGAGCTCGCGCAACTGGCCAAGCCAGTCATCCAGCAGCTGGCGGCGGATCGCCACGACCCGCAGGCGGCCGTCTGGCAGTGCTTCGCCGAGGGCCAGATGCAGATCGTCGACGTTTTCCGCCAGCAGCTCCTCGGCGGCATAGGCCAGCGCCTGCTGCATCCAGCGCGCCTTGCGCGTCGGCAGGGTGATGGCGAAGAAGCTGCAGACCTCTGTCGGCAGGATCAGGCTGATGGCGCCGGCCGCGCTGCAGTCGCCCAGCGGCTGCCAGCGGCCGGGTTCATCCTTGGGCAGCCAGTAGACGCGGGTCTCGGCGTCGAGCCGGGCCGGGCAATCGGCGGGCAGAAACAGGCAATCCATGGTCTAGCGTTCTCCGTCGGATGGGAGGGTCTGCCGGGCAGGCTGACCGAGATTTCGCGCGAGCACACGGACGCTGCCGTCCTGCTCGCGTTGCAACAGGCTGACCAGCGCCAGCCGGCGGTCGCCCAGGCGCACTTCGCTGGTGGCCTGGAAGAATTGACTGCCAACCGCCAGCGCAGTGCCCTGCAGCGTAGTGCCGGCCAGCGCCGGCTGCGCGAGAAACGCCGCGCTGTTGCGAAACGGCACGGCGCGGCGCAGCTCAACCAGCGACTCGGCCGCACCCAGGCTGAGGTTGTCGCTCAAGCTGGAGAGCACCATCGCGCTGGCCGTGTTGACGTTCAACGGCACGTTCGGCGGCAGCGCGACGACGTAGGGTGCCAGCCGCTGGAAATCCTCTTCACGCATGTCCAGCAACAGGCGCAGCTCGGACAGATCATGCAAGCGGCGACCGGCGCTGCGATAGGGCGTATCGAGGCCGAGATAGACGTTGTCTTCGGCTCCCAGCTCACCGCTCGGCTGCTGGTCGGGATCGATCCAGTCGAGCAGGCGCTCGGCATAGGGCGCGCTGATCTGCAGACGCAGCAGCAGCCGGCGGAATTGCTCGACCGCGGCGGGGTTGGGCTGCTGGTCGCGCAGCAGGTCGTTGAGGTTGAAGCGTCCGGCGAGATCCTCGATACGCACGAGGATCTCGCCCTGATCGATCTCGAACGCCGGCAGCGGCTGCGCCCAGGGTTCGAGCAGATGATCGATCGCGGCGGCGCCAGGCTCGCCGCCCTTCAGGTCGCGGGCCAGTATCGCCTGCGCCAGCGCCTCGCCGCCCAGGGCGTAGTGCCAGGCCTGGCGTGCCTGCAGCTGGTTGCTGCTGGCACGAATGCTCAGCTGCTGGCGCGCCACCATTGCCGCGCTGACCACGGTGACGATGGCCACCACCAGCAGCACGGTGATCAGCGCCACGCCGCGCTGACGACTCATTGCGGCAGCTCCCCTTCGAACGGCTCGGGCACACCCTCGGCGCCGGGCAATGCCTGCTGCATCGTCTGCTCGGCGGCATCGGGCAGGCGCAGCAGACGGGTGATGCGGCCGTAGCGGGCGTGATCGACACTCAGCTCCAGGGCGACCGGCAGGCGTTCGGCGGCGTTCTCCGGGCTACCGCGGCCGAAATCGAACGGCGGCCACTCTTCGTGCCACACGGTGTCCTCGTCGAGGTAGCGCAGCTGCAGGCCCTGGACATTGTCCAGCACGCGTTGCACGCGCGGTTCGCTGTCGATGTCGCGGTCCAGCACCACCCAGTAGACGCGCTCGAGGTTATCGCCGGCCAGACGCCAGCGCACCCGCTGCAGATTGGCGCGCCGCAGCCCGGTGGGATTGCGCCAGCCGGCGCGGGTCAACTCCAGCACCGGCGCGCCATCCTCACCACCCAACTGGCCGATAAAGGCGTTGCGTTCGTCGCCGAAACCGTCGCGAATCGGCCGCCCGACCACCTGCTGCAGGTCGCGTTCGAATGCCCACACCGCGCGGCTCAGCTCGCGCAATTGCAGTTCCTGCGCACGCACCGCCTCGTCGCTCTGCAGCACCGCTTCGAGCATGCGATAGGTGCCGAGGCCCAGCAGCGCGAACAGGGCGATGGCGATCAGCAGTTCGAGCAGGGTGAAACCGGCACTGGTGCGCGCGTGAGCGTTCATTGGCGCGCGGCTCCTGGGCCGACACCGATGAAGCCGGTGAGGCTGGTGACCGCGCGCTCGGGTAGCGGGTCGCTGCGGCCACGCGATGTCTGCAGCGCCACCCAGACAGTCACCCGCAGCAGGCCCGGATCGGCGCTGGCCTCAATTTCACTGAGGGTCTGCCACTGGCGGCCGCCGTATTCCAGCGCCTGGGTTTCGCGGCCGATGGCAGGCGGGGTCTGCTGCAACTGCAGTTCGCTGATGCGGTTATCGGCGATCCAGCCGGCCAGGGTCAGTTCTTCCAGGCGTCCGGCATTGCTCAGGCTGCGCCCGGCCGCGGTGAGCACCACCGCCGAAACGCTGGCGAAGATCGCCAGCGCCACCAGCACTTCCAGCAGGGTGAAACCGCGGCCAACCCTGGCCAGAGATGCTCTCATCGCCTGTCTCCGAGCGGCTCGGCCTCGGGCAGGCGGAAGCCGTCGCTGGCGATCAGCCAGGCGTCGCCGCCCGACTTGCGCTCGGACAGACGCAGGCTGAACGGCGACAACTCGCCACTGGAGAGAATCAGCAACTGCGGCTCCAGCCGCGGCGCGCGGCGTGCGGATCGCTCGCTGTCTTGGGACAACCCGGCGCGATCATCTTCGCGCCGGATCGGAGCCAGCAGTTCCAGCGGCGTGCCGTCCAGTTCCAGGTCCAGGCGCATCCACTCCGGCACCTTGTGCACCTTGCGCCGCTCGACGTCCAGCCAGCGCGTGGTTGCCTCGTCGTAACGCAGTACACGATAGCCCTCGCTGTTGACCAGCAGGCCGTATTCGCGACTGTCGAGCACCGCCTCGTCGCTGAGCACACCGATCAGCGCCGCCAGCCGACGCGCCTCGTCACGCAGCTCGCGCGAGGTGCTCGAGCCTCCGACGCTGAGCACCGCCACGCTGACCAGAATGCCCAGCAGGACGATCACCACCAGCAGTTCGATCAGCGTGAAGGCGCGGGCGCGTTGCCGCATCGATTACAGGTCCCAGTTACCGATGTCGGCGTTTAGATCGCTGCCGCCCGGCTTGCCGTCGGCGCCGAAGGAATAGAGGTCGAACTGGCCCTGGGTGCCTGGCGACAGGTACTGGTAGTCGTTGCCCCACGGGTCCTTGGGCAGGCGCTTGAGGTAACCGTCGCGGTTCCAGTTCTTCGGTTGCGGGTTGCCGGAAGGCTTCTTCACCAGCGCATCCAGGCCCT
The DNA here is from genome assembly GCF_054483855.1 of Stutzerimonas sp. KH-1. Lineage (NCBI taxonomy): Bacteria > Pseudomonadati > Pseudomonadota > Gammaproteobacteria > Pseudomonadales > Pseudomonadaceae > Stutzerimonas > Stutzerimonas sp. KH-1. The sequence continues at coordinate 3,442,406 of NZ_CM137011.1, forward strand.
GCTGGGTGCTCGGATAGGCGAAATTGTCCAGCTTGTACATGTCCAGCGCCGCGGCGATGGCCTTGATATCGCCCTTCGCCACGGTGACCTTGGCCTGGTCCGGGCGGCTCATCACCTGCGGCACCACCAGCGCGGCGAGGATGCCGAGAATGACCACCACCACCATGATCTCGATGAGGGTGAAGCCCCCTTGCGTACGTCGTTGCAACTTCATTGTCGTTACCCCACCAGTTGGTTGAGAGAGAGGATCGGCATCAGGATGGCCAGCACGATGACCAGCACCACCGCCCCCATGAACACCAGCATGAACGGCTCGAACAGGCCGACCAGCAATGACACCTGGGCGGCAAGGTCGTTCTCCTGATTGCGCGCGGTTCGCGCCAGCATCTGATCCAGTTCACCGGATTTCTCCCCGCTGGCGATCATGTGCAGCATCATCGGCGGGAATTCCCCGGTGGCATCCAGCGCACGGGTCAGGCTGCTGCCTTCACGCACCTTCTGCGCCGCCTCGACCACCCGCTCGCGGATGCGCAGGTTGGCGATCACCGCAGCGGCGATGGACAGCGCCTCCACCAGCGGCACGCCGCTGCGTGTCAGGATCGCCAGAGTGGAGGCGAAGCGCGCCGTGTTGGTCGCCCGGCTCAGCCGACCGATCAGCGGTATCCGCAGGATGAACGCATGCCAGCGCAGGCGCAGCGCCGGGTCGCGCAGGGCGGCACGCATGGCAAGGAACGCGCCGACGAGGCCGAGCACGATCAGCCAGCCCCAGTTCTTCACCACGTCGCTGGTGGCGATCAGCCCGCGGGTCAGCGCCGGCAGTTCCTGCCCGGTGTTGACGAACACCTTGACCACGTCCGGCACCACGTAGCCGAGCAGCAGCACGACGATGGCCAGCGAGGCGACCATCAGGATTACCGGATAGAGCAGCGCCAGCTGGATCTTCTGCCGCGACTGCTGACGCTGGTCGGTGTAGTCGGCCAGTTGATCGAGCACCAGCCCGAGATGGCCGGCATGTTCGCCGGCCGCCACGGTGGCGCGATAGAGCTCGGGAAAGGCCGACGGATATTCGCGCAGCGCCGCGGCCAGGCTGTGGCCCTCCATCACCCGCGCACGCACGGCCAGCAGCATCGACTTGATCTTCGCCGAGGTGGATTGCGCGGCCGCCGCGCGCAGGGCCTCCTCGATGGGCAGCGCAGCCTGCACCAGCGTCGCCAGCTGCCGGGTGACCAATGCCAGATCGCGCGCCGACAGGCCGCGGCCGAAGCTGAAACCGCCGCGACTGACGTCTTCCTTGGACTTGGCCTGCTTCACCTCCAGCGGCGCCCACTGCTTCTCGCGCAGCAGCTGGCGCGCCTGACGCGGGCTATCGGCCTCGATCAGCCCCTTCTGCTCGCGGCCGCGGGGGTCGAGGGCGAGGTATTCGAAGGCGGCCATCAGGCGGTCTCCAACAGCGGCGATCCGCGGTGACCGCTTCCACAAAGGCATTGCACAGTCGACGGAGCGGCCGCGAATGGCGCCACCATGCGACGTCGGTCAGGCTGCGGATGCCTCTGCAGGCGCGTCGGAAGCAACCTCATCCCCTCACTCCTCACGCGTCACCCTCAGCACCTCCTCGATGGTGGTCACCCCCTCGCGCACCTTGCGCAGCCCGTCCTCGCGGATGCTCGGGCCCAGTACCCGGGCATGGCGCAGCATGTCCTGCTCGCTGGCACGGGTGTGCACCATGGTGCGCAGGGTGTCGTCGAACAGCACCAGCTCATAGATGCCGGTACGCCCGCGGTAACCGAGGCCACGGCATTGCTCGCAGCCTTCGGCGTGGTACAGCGTCGGCGCCTCGGCTGGGCTGACGCCGAGCAGCTCGCACTCGGCGGCATCGGCGATGTAGGCGCGTTTGCAGTCATTACACAGCACCCGCACGAGGCGCTGGGCCAGCACGCCGAGCAGCGACGAGGAGATCAGAAACGGCTCGACGCCCATGTCCACCAGGCGCGTGACGGCGCCGATGGCGCTGTTGGTGTGCAGCGTGGAGAGCACCAGGTGGCCGGTGAGCGAGGCCTGCACGGCCATGTCGGCGGTTTCCTGGTCGCGGATCTCGCCCACCATCACCACGTCCGGGTCCTGGCGCAGGATGGCGCGCAGGCCGCGGGCGAAGGTCATGTCGACCTTGGTGTTGACCTGGGTCTGGCCGATGCCTTCGAGGTGGTACTCGATGGGATCCTCGACGGTGAGGATGTTGCGCGTACGGTCGTTGAGGGTCGTCAGCGCGGCATAGAGCGTGGTGGTCTTGCCTGAACCGGTTGGGCCGGTGACCAGGATGATGCCGTGGGGCTTCTTCACCGCCTGCTCCAGCTGGCGGCGGTCCTGCTCGTTCATGCCGAGATGACGCAGGGTCAGGCGCCCGGCCTGCTTGTCCAGCAGACGCAGCACCACCCGCTCGCCGTTGGCCGAGGGCAGCGTGGAAACGCGGATATCGACTTCGCGACCGCCGACCCGCAGCGAGATACGCCCATCCTGCGGAATGCGCTTCTCGGCGATGTCCAGCTTGGCCATGACCTTAATCCGCGACACCAGCAGCGCCGCCAGCTCGCGCTTGGGCTGCACCACTTCGCGGAGGATGCCGTCGACGCGGAAGCGGATCACCAAGCGCTTCTCGAAGGTTTCGATGTGGATATCCGAGGCGTTCTCGGCAATCGCCTCGCCGAGGATCGCGTTGATCAGGCGGATGATCGGCGCGTCGTCCTCCTGCTCCAGCAGGTCCTCGGTTTCCTGGATCTGATCGGCCAGGCTGGCCAGGTCGAGGTCGTTGCCCAGCCCCTCGACCATCAGCATCGCCGCCGATGAATCGTGCTGGTAGGCGGCACCGAGCGCCTGATCGAAATCCGCCTGGGCCAGCCACTGCATCGGCAGACGCATGCCAACGACCCGCTGCGCCTCCTGTACGGCAGTCAACGCGGCGCCCTCGCGCAGGCCGAGGTGCAGCTCGCCGCCACGCTCCAGCAGGATCACACCGTGCCGACGCGCAAAGGCGAACGGCAGGCGGCGCTGGGCCGGCTGTTCGAGCAGCGTGGTGACTTCGTTTACATCGAGTTCGGGCATCGTCCAGCTCCACCAGCGACACGCAGCGACCCGACGTCACTGCGTTCGAAACACTCCAATCGGGTCCAACCAGCCTAGTTGGACTACAAGGATTGAATGACATTTCAACGTGCGCGCGTTTTTCCCGCATATCGACTTAACCCGACACCAAGGTCGGAGATGCTTGGCACCGCTGACGAATACCCCGTCAATGGCGCGTCATTCATGATGCGGCCGTGTCGTGTGCCTGGCGCGGACGAATTGGTCGTACGCAGAGCCAAACAGGACGCAATCTGCAGCGAAGCACGGAAAACAGGCAGTCATCCTGCGACCGGCGCGTCAAATACAATCGTTTGATTGAAACAGTTGTTTGATTTTTTCAAGGCTTGCAGAATGCCGCGCCGGGCGATCCGTTTTTGCGCATCGCCCGGCTGGCTTCACCTGTTCCACACCCCGTTCGCCAGAGCAGCGAGCGGGTGAAAAGCACGTCGGTGCGCGGTTCGCCGCAGTACCGGTCATGATCACGCAGGAGAACAACAACAATGCACATCGGTGTTCCTCTCGAAACCCACTCCGGGGAGACGCGCGTCGCCGCGACCCCGGAAACCGTCAAGAAACTGATCGGCCAAGGGCACCGGGTGACGCTGCAAAGCGGCGCCGGGTTGCTTTCCAGCGTGCCGGACAGCGCCTATGAAGCGGTCGGCGCAACCATCGGTGATGCGGCCGCGGCCTTTGCCGCCGAGCTGGTGCTGAAGGTCAATGCGCCGGACGAGGCCGAACTGGCGCAGATGCAGTCCGGCAGTGTGCTGCTGGGCATGCTCAACCCGTTCGACAATGCCTGCATCGCGCGCATGGCTGCCCGCGGCATCACCGCCTTCGCCCTGGAGGCCGCGCCGCGTACGTCCCGTGCACAGAGCCTGGACGTGCTCTCGTCGCAGGCCAACATCGCCGGCTACAAGGCGGTGCTGGTCGGTGCCCATCACTACCCGCGCTTCATGCCGATGCTGATGACCGCCGCCGGTACGGTGAAGGCCGCGCGCGTGCTGATCCTCGGCGCCGGCGTCGCCGGGCTGCAGGCCATCGCCACGGCCAAGCGCCTGGGTGCGGTGGTCGAGGCTTCGGACGTGCGCCCGGCGGTGAAGGAGCAGATCGAATCGCTCGGCGCCAAGTTCGTCGACGTGCCGCTGGAGACTGACGAAGAGCGCGAATGCGCCGAAGGCGTCGGCGGCTATGCACGGCCGATGCCGGCCTCGTGGATGGCGCGTCAGGCGCAGGCGGTGCACGAGCGTGCGCTGCAGTCGGACATCGTCATCACCACCGCGCTGATCCCCGGCCGCAAGGCGCCGACGCTGCTGCAGGAAGCCACCGTCGAGCAGATGAAGCCCGGCTCGGTGATCGTCGACCTGGCGGCCGGGCATGGCGGCAACTGCCCGCTGACCGAGATCGATCAGGTGGTGGTGCGCCACGGCGTGACCATCGTCGGTCACGCCAACCTGGCGACGCTGGTGCCGGCCGACGCCTCGGCGCTGTACGCGCGCAACCTGCTGGATTTCCTCAAGCTGGTCATCGACAAGGACGGCCAGTTCCAGCTCAACCTCGAAGACGACATCGTCGCCGCGTGCCTGATGTGCCGCGACGGCCAGGTCGTGCGGACCAACGGTTAAGGGAGACGCGAACATGGATCTGATTTCGGACGGCATCTACAACCTGATCATCTTCGTGCTGGCGATCTACGTCGGCTACCACGTGGTCTGGAACGTCACCCCGGCCCTGCACACGCCGCTGATGGCGGTCACCAACGCGATCTCGGCGATCGTCATCGTCGGCGCCATGCTGGCCGCCGCGCTCACCGTCACCCCGCTGGGCAAGGCCATGGGCACGCTCGCCGTGGCGCTGGCCGCGGTCAACGTGTTCGGGGGCTTCCTGGTCACCCGGCGCATGCTGGAAATGTTCAAGAAGAAGGACCGCAGCGCGGCCAAGGCGGAGGGCAAGTAAGCCATGAGCATGAACCTGATCACCCTGCTCTATCTGGTCGCCTCGGTGTGCTTCATCCAGGCGCTGAAGGGTCTGTCCCACCCCACCACGTCACGCCGCGGCAACCTGTTCGGCATGATCGGCATGGGTATCGCGGTGCTCACCACCGTGGGCCTGATCTTCAAGCTCGGCAGCGAGCTGGCCACCGCCGGCATCGGCTACGTGATCGTCGGCCTGCTGATCGGCGGCAGCGTCGGCACCGTCATGGCCAAGCGCGTCGAGATGACCAAGATGCCCGAGCTGGTCGCCTTCATGCACAGCATGATCGGCCTGGCCGCGGTGTTTATCGCGATTGCCGCGGTGGTCGAGCCGCAGTCGCTGGGCATCGTCGAGCAGATCGGCTACGCGATTCCGGTGGGTAACCGCCTGGAGCTGTTCCTCGGCGCAGCCATCGGTGCCATCACCTTCTCCGGTTCGGTGATCGCCTTCGGCAAGCTGTCCGGCAAGTACAAGTTTCGTCTGTTCCAGGGTGCCCCGGTGGTATTCAAGGGCCAGCACATGGTCAACATGGCCGTGGGCCTGGCGATCATCGGCCTGGGCCTGGTCTACACCTTCACCGGCAACCTGACCGCCTTCGCCATCCTGGTGGCGCTGGCCTTCGTCATCGGCGTGCTGATCATCATCCCCATCGGCGGTGCGGACATGCCGGTGGTGGTGTCCATGCTCAACAGCTACTCGGGCTGGGCGGCCGCCGGTATCGGCTTCTCGCTGAACAACTCGATGCTGATCATCGCCGGCTCGCTGGTGGGCTCTTCCGGCGCGATCCTCTCGTACATCATGTGCAAGGCGATGAACCGCTCGTTCTTCAACGTGATCCTCGGCGGCTTCGGTGCCGACGCCGATGCCGGTGGCCCGGCGGGCGCGCAGCAGGAGCGCAACGTGAAGTCCGGTTCGGCCGACGACGCCGCCTTCCTGCTGACCAACGCCGACACCGTGATCATCGTGCCCGGCTACGGCCTGGCGGTGGCCCGCGCGCAGCACGCGCTGATGGAGCTGGCCGAGAAGCTGACGCACATGGGCGTGACCGTGAAGTACGCGATCCATCCGGTCGCCGGCCGCATGCCGGGGCACATGAACGTGCTGCTGGCCGAAGCCGAGGTGCCCTACGAGCAGGTCTTCGAGATGGAGGACATCAACTCCGAGTTCGGCCAGGCCGACGTGGTGCTGGTGCTCGGCGCCAACGACGTGGTCAACCCGGCGGCGAAGAACGATCCGAAGTCACCGATCGCCGGCATGCCGATCCTCGAGGCCTACAAGGCCAAGACCGTCATCGTCAACAAGCGCTCCATGGCCAGCGGCTATGCGGGCCTGGACAACGAACTGTTCTACATGGACAAGACCATGATGGTCTTCGGCGACGCCAAGAAGGTCGTCGAGGACATGGTCAAGGCCGTGGAATGATCGCCTCGCGCTGAAACGAAAAACCCCTCCCGGCCATGCCGCGAGGGGTTTTTCTTTGCCTGTTCAAAGGTCAGACGCTGAAGCCGAACACCTCGCCCAGGTGCCGCCGATAGCGTTCGACATCCGCCTCGATCTGCGGCCGTTTCATCACATCGACACTGAGGAAGGTCGGCAAGCCCTGCATGCCGAGAAACTCGTTGGCCTTGTGGAACGGCAGGTAGACGGCGTCCACGCCCTTGCCGGCAAAGAAGTCGCTGGGATCGTCGAAGGCCTGCTGCGGCGCATTCCAGGTGGCGGAAATCATGTAGCGCTTGCCCTGCAGCAGACCGCCGCTGCCGTACTTCTGCGAGGCGTCGGAGCGGGTGCGGCCGTCGTTGGCGTAGAGGCTCCCGTGACCGGCGGTGAACACCTCGTCGAGGTATTTCTTCACCGTCCAGGGTGCGCCCATCCACCAGCCGGGCATCTGATAGATCAGCGCATCCGCCCAGAGAATCTTCTCGACCTCCTGCTGCACGTCGTAGCCGGCGTCGATCTCGGTGGTGCGGACTTCGAAGCCGGCCGCCGTCAGGGTTTCGATGGCTGCCTGATGCAGTGTGGCGTTGTACTGGCCGGCGGAATGGGCGAAGGCCTTGCCGCCGTTGAGTAGCAGAATCTTCTTCATGGAAATGCCTCAGCAACAGAATGGCGCGCAGCTTAGCCACCCCTGCGCACCGCTCCCAGACCGTAACGGGCAAATGATATTTGCGCTGCAGGCACGAATCCGTCGCTGATTGGCTTCGAGTCAGCCCGCTTTTGCCACCGCTGTTGTATCTGGCCGCGCCGCATAGCGCTGCGCCAGCACCGCGCAGACCATCAGCTGAATCTGGTGGAACAGCATCAACGGCAGGATCAGCGTGCCCAGCGCGCCGCCGGCGAACAGCACCTGCGCCATGGGAATGCCGGTGGCCAGGCTCTTCTTCGAGCCGGCGAAGAGAATGGTGATGCGGTCCTCCAGATCGAAGCCCAACCAGCGCGCCACCAGCCAAGTGATTAGCAACGCCAGCGCCAGCAGCAGACAGCAGGCCAGCACCAGGCCCAGCAGCTGCGGCAGCGGCACCTGCTGCCAGATGCCCTCGACCACCGCATGGCTGAACGCGGTGTAGACCACCAGCAGGATCGAGCTCTGGTCAACGTTCTTCAGCCAGCCCTTGTTGCGCGCCACCCAGTCGCCGATCCAACGCCGCGCGATCTGCCCGGCAATGAACGGCAACAGGAGCTGCACGACGATCTTGCCGATGGCATCCAGCGTCGAGCCGCCTTCGCCCTGGGCGCCCATCAGCAGCAGCACCAGCAGCGGCGTGAGGAAGATGCCGATCAGGCTCGAAGCCGCCGCGCTGCACACCGCCGCCGGGATATTGCCGCGCGCCAGCGAGGTGAAGGCGATCGCCGACTGCACCGTGGCCGGCAAGGCACATAGGTAGAGCATGCCCAGGTACAGCTCGGCGCCGATCATCGGCGTCAGCAGCGGACGCAGCGCCAGGCCGAGCAGCGGGAACAGCACGAAGGTGCAGCTGAACACCAGCAGATGCAGGCGCCAATGGCCCATGCCGGCGAGGATCGCACTGCCCGATAGCTTGGCGCCGTGCATGAAGAACAGCAGGCCGATGGCCAGGTTGGTGATCCACTCGAACACCGCCACGCCTTGCCCGCGCGCTGGCAGCAGCGTGGCGATGGCCACCGCACCGAGCAGGGCCAGAGTGAAGTTGTCCGGTAACAAGCGAGGTCTGGCCATCGGCGCTCCTGATTGTGTGGCTTGCGGCAGGTTGCCAGCGAGTCTACTGTCGCCCTGGATATCCGACTAACGCCATAAGCCAGACAAATGTCGAGAAAAGGACAAAGCGGCCTCGTGCAACGCAGCATCCCAGCCATGGATGCACTGCCGCGCCCGCTGTTCGCCCGCAGCGAATCCCTGGCCGAACGGACCACCACGCCGCGCCACAGCCATCCGTGGGCACAGCTGTCCTACGCCATCAGCGGCGTGCTGCGCGTGCATACCGAGCGCGGGCGCTTTCTCGCTCCGCCGCAGCGCGCCATCCTGATTCCGCCGGGCCTGCTGCATGAGGTAATCAGTTCGCCGCAGACCGAGATGCGCAGCCTGTACATCGACCAGCACGCCTTGGCTTGGGCGCCCGAGCATTGCCAGGTGCTCGCGGTCAGCCCGCTGCTGCGCGAGCTGATCCGCGCCTTTGGCGCACTGCCGGCGGAGTACGACGAGCAAGGTGCAGAAGGCCGCCTGGCAGCGGTGCTGCTGGACCAGCTGCGGGCGGCGCCGGCAATCGGCTATTCGCTGCCCTGGCCCGGGGATGCCCGGCTGCGTCGGCTGTGCGAAGCGCTCTATGAGCAGCCCGACCTTTCACTCAGCCTGAAACAATGGAGCGAGCGCCTCAAGGTCTCGGAGAAAACTCTGACCCGCCAATTCCAGCGCGACACCGGCCTCAACTTCCGCGCCTGGCGCCAGCGTCTGCGCCTGCTCAGCGCGCTCCCTCTGCTGGAGCAGGGCCAGCCGGTTACTGACGTCGCCCTGGCGTGCGGCTACGAATCCACCTCGGCGTTCATCGCCGCGTTCGGTCAACAGTTCGGCACTACGCCGGGTGCGTTGGCACGCGCACCGGACCGATAAGCAGCGCAGCGAGAACAGTTGGCGCATTCGCGACCAATACAGTTGCAGCCATTCTCGAACTGCACCGGCACAATCGAGAATCCCTGTGGCTGTTGCACTTGCCTGACGCGCGCGATCCTGTTCTCCCATAACCCGCACCCGGTCACACCGGGAAGGAGCGCAGCATGGACCGCACGCTATCTCGTCCTTATGTCGCCACCCGCGCCCGGCGCAACTGGCTACAGCTGCTGCAAGTATTGCAGCGCTGGCAACGCAACTACCGTACCCGCCAGCAACTGGCGCAGCTCGACGACCGCCAGCTGGCGGATGTCGGCATCAGCCATAGCGAGCGCTCGGCAGAGCTGGACAAGCCGTTCTGGCGCTGAGGCGTTCTTCTGCGCTCGCCGATTCGAGCTATGTTGCCTGCTACAAGGCCGTAGCGACGGGAACGTCGTACCCATGGCGCGGTCTAGAGCCTCACCACTGGAGATCTGCCATGTCCCGAATCCTGCTTCCCTTCCTCGCCGCCGGCCTGCTGCTGAGTGGAGGCGCGTCCGCGGCCAGCTTCACCGCTACCACCGACATGGTGGTCGGCGGCCTGATCAACACTGTCGATGCCACCTCGGACCTCACTTCATCCCTGCGCGACGACAAGCTGGCGCTCGACGCCCGGGACGACGCCGCACGCTTTGTCGCCAGCCGTGGCGATCTGCGCGGCGTCCATCTCGAAGCGGCGCTGCGCCACATTCGTAGCCAGCAGCCGCAGTTGCAGGCCAGCGATCTGCAACTGGCTCAGGCGATCCTGGCGCTCTGATGCATGCAGCAGCATAAGCGCTGCTGCAACCTGAGGAAGCAACCGAGCGCTGGCTCTGCAGCCAGCGTTTCGCTAGCCTTGGCGCCGTTTTTCCCGGCGACAGGTTCCGCATGCGTTCGTATTCAATCGTTCTCTTATTTCTCGGCCTCGCCGCTGGTACCGCCCAGGCTTTCGATGTCACCACCGCGGGTGTCGTGCAGACCAGCTATGTCAGCAGCCAGCTGACCAGCGCTCCCTTCGACAACAAGCTGATCGCCGAGGCCCGCGAAGACGCGGCCGGTTTCGTCGCCAGCGAAGGTCAGCTCACCGCGGCTCGCCTGCAAGCCGCCATGGCGCGGCTGCGCCAGGAGCACCCGGAGCTTGCCGCCAGCGACCTGGAACTGGCCGAAGCGATCCTCGTCCAATAACCGCCCCGGCCTGCCGGTGCCCAGACCCGAGAGAGATTCCATCGATGAACAAGCTATTGCTCGCCGCCCCGCTGGCGCTGGCCGTCGCCGCGGGCACAGCCCAGGCGCAGACCCTCGTGGCCACCAGCAACATCGTCGTGCGTGCCCTGGACCGCAGCATCAACTTCACATCCGACGTGACCAGCCGCATCAGTGACATGAAGGTCGTCGTCGAGGCGCGTGAAGACGCCGCCAGCTTCGTCGCCAGCGCCGGCGAGATCCGCGGTGCCCATCTGGAAGCGGCGATCGGCACCCTGCGCAGCGAGTTCCCCGCAGCGCGCAACGCCAGCGACCTGCAACTGGCCGAAGCCATCCTCGCGCTGTGACCCGCCTCGGCGTCTGGCTGCTGGCGAGCGGCCTGAGCCTGGCCAGCATCGCGGCTCATGCCGAGCTGCGCCTGGTTCTCGACTCACGCACGCTGGACGCCGAGCAACGCGCCGCCAGCCAGGCGCTGCTGGACGAAGCAATGGCCGCACTGCCACCCCGCCTGGTGCAGAGCCTCGATCGCGAGGTGCGCGTGCAATGGCGCGACAACCTGCCGGAACAGGCCTATGGCCGCGCCGGCGGCAAGCGCCTGGAGCTCAATCAGCGCCTGCTGCCGGCGCTCACCGACGGCAGCGCCGCCAACGAGAAAACCCATCGTCCCCACGGCACGGTGCGCCGCGAGCTGCTCGCCACCGTCATTCATGAAGTGGCGCATCTGTACGATCGCGCGCGCCTGTGGTCGCCGGATCAACACCTGCTGCAGGGCCATTGCCGTCAGCGCGCCAGCAATCTCGGACAGATCGGGCTGCCGGACGACTGCCGCGGGCAGACCGACCGCCGCTTCACCCTCAGCGACGACCCGCGCCTGCTCGATCTGGCCGGCTGGCCGCAACGGGTCGGCAAGCGCGGCCTGCGCGAACAGGACAACGCACAGCTGGCGCGCAGTCCCGATCCGTACGAGCTGACCAGCCCGCTGGAATTCGTCGCGGTGAATCTCGAATACTTCCTGCTCGACCCCAACTACGCCTGCCGCCGCCCATCCCTGCACCGCTACTTCAGCGAGCACTTCGGCTGGGCACCGGAGCCTGCCGACTGCACGCCGGGCTACCCCTTCCTCAACGCCGGTCGCGAGTTCGGCCGCACGCCCCTGTTGAGCCTTGACCCTGCACGTGTCTACGAGGTCGACTACCTGTTCGCCGAAGCCAACGACGCCTGGGTCAGCCGCTGGGGCCATAGCATGCTGCGCCTGGTCATCTGCGCGCCCGGCCGCGAGCCCGGCCCCGCTTGTCGACTCGATCTGGACCACCACCTGGTATTGTCCTTCCGCGCCTTCGTCGATGACGTGCAGCTCTCCAGCTGGGACGGCCTCACCGGCGTTTACCCTTCGCGGCTGTTCATTCTGCCGCTGGGCCAGGTGATCGACGAATACACCAAGGTGGAGCTGCGCGGGCTGGCCTCGGTGCCCTTGAAACTGCACCCCCAAGAGATTCGCCAGCTGGTCGAGCGCAGCGCCGAACTGCACTGGAGCTACGACGGCGACTACTACTTCCTGTCCAACAACTGCGCGGTGGAAACCCTGAAACTGCTGCGCAGCGGCACGGCGCGCAGCGATCTGGTCGCACTGGACAGCATCATGCCCAACGGGCTGCTGGAAGTTCTCATCCACCGCGGCCTGGCCGACGCCAGCGTGCTCGACGACGCCCGCGAGGCGCTGCGTCTGGGCTACCGCTTCGACTCCTACCGCGACCGCTACCAGGCCATGTTCGCCGTGCTCAAGGAACGCCTGGGCCTACCACAGCACAGTGTCGAGCAGTGGCTCGAGCTCGACGCGGCCGAACGCCAGCCATGGATCGACCGCGCGGACCTGCGTGCCGCCGCCGCCCTGCTGCTGGTCGAGCAGGCCGCCCTGCGCCGTCAACTGCTGCTCGCCCAGGATGAGCTGAAGAACCGCTACCTCGGCGGCCGCGGCCGCGACGCCAGCCTGAACAAGGCCGACGGCGCCCTGCAGGAAATCCTCGCCAGCAGCGGCTACCTCAGCCGCCCGGCCGAACTGCTCGACGGCGACGGCTACGGCCTGCCACAACCCAACGAATGGACCCGCCTCGAACGCGAGAGCGAACAACGCCAACTACGCTTGAATCAGCTGAGCGAAGAACTGGACCAGGAAGTCCGGGTGCTGCTGGGCGATGAGCGGCGGGAGGAACTCGAAGCGATCGAAGTGAACCTGGCCCAGATCGGCGAGCATCTGCGTGGGTTGCACAAGGCTGGGGGTGGGCTGGAGTTGCCTTAAAAGCTGGTTCCGATAGGCCTACCGGGAACTATAGGACGGCATATGGCTCCCAGCCGGCCGCAGTCAATCGGCATATCGCACATGGCGGTCCATGAGGTTGAGGCGGCCAGTGATGCCGTAGGCTTTGACGCGGGCCAGGTTCTGCGTCAGTTGCGCCTCCCAGGTCTTATCGTCCATATCACGCCAGTAGCGCTCGGGGCGGGCCGTACGGCGGTCATGCTCTGCCGTTACCGGATCGCTCGCGCGGTGCTGCTCGAACAACGGGATATCCGGCAGGGGGCGGCTGGTGTCCATGTAGTTCTGCAGAAAATCCCAGGCGGCGAAGTGCGGTGCCATGCTGGAGTCCTTGGGCACGATGGGGGAAAGATCGATGGCCAGGTCGTGATAGCGATGCACCAGATGCAGTTGATGCCAGATCAGTCCCTGCCTGTCGGGGCCGCTGCTGATATAGGCATCGAACTCATGAAAGGGGTAGGTGAACTCACCGATAGTGCCACTGCGTTTGTACTCGCCCATATTGTCGTAGTCGAAGATCGTGACCATGCCAGTGCGTCGGTTGAACTCCCACAACGGGCCCTTGGAAGGGCGAACGACCCAATTGGTGAACTTGTTAACGACCAGGGAGCCTATGGCCCAGCAGGCGAGGGGAACTCCCAAAAACCAAGGCGCCGTCTTTAGAACAACACTAGTTAAGCCTTGGGTAAAACCGTCTGGATGAGCATCAGCTACAAGTAGCCAGCTTATAGGCGACATAATCATCATCACCCAAAAAACAAAGCGGCCCGCTCCCAGTAGATAAAACCAGAAGGTCGTGCGTTTGGAGAATGGGGCATAGCGAATACGCTCGTGATCATTGATCTGGTGATAATCACGTTGCGCGAACTTTTCTTCCTGGCGAAGTCCGGCGGCCACGTCCTGCTGGTATTTCTCTTGGGCACGTAACCCGGCTGGCGTGCTTTGCCGCAGCATGCTGAGAGGCACGATGTCCTCGGTATGACCCCAGGGCAGGCGCGAGCTGCCAAAGCGGAACAACCAACTGCGCTTGACCGCTGCCGGCTGGTCGGGAATGCGCGCTGGCTGGTAGGCGCTGGAACTGTAGTGGGCAGTCATGGGGCATCCTTACGGCTGGCTGTCCGAATGGGTCTGTTCATCGGCCCAGAAGGGCTGATTGGTTTTGCTGAACTCGGGTTTATCATGCCGCTTCGGGTCGTAACGCAGGACATCGGTCGGGGGCGGCGCCGGGAACACCCAGTTACGATCCTCTCCTTGCAGGATTATCTGGGCGCGCACGGCCAGGCTGTAAGTCTGCCATCGATGTGGGGGGGTACGTGGCATGCTCTGCGAAACCGGCACCTCGTAGAACAGTTCCAGGGCATCGGGGTATAGGCGCTGGGCCAGGGGTTGGATGGGGCTCAGGGTATGATTGCTGGACTGCACCATGTCGCGCGGGCTAAGGCGGTGGCTACTGCTGCGCAGTTGGCTGACCGCGCTGATATTGGCGCTGCCCAGGGTGGCGGCGAGCCCAGGGAGGTTGCTTTCGATACGCACCTGGGTATTTGAGCGGCGCATTGCATGGTATTCGGCGGGGTCGAGCAGGCCCATGGCGCCACTGAAACGTGCCTGTTCCGGGTTGGCACCAATGCGGATACGGATGCCGGCAAACAGGCTGACCAGACGGTAGAAGGCCTCCTGCGGATCGTTCCAGAGGTGGGGCACCTTAGCGCTGCGGTTGCCGCCGAAGGGGCCGTTGGTCAACCACTCCTCGATGGGGCTGTCGTCCAGCCACCAGACCAGCGCCGCCCCCGCCAGAATCAGCAGCAGAGTGGCCCAGGCAACAGGGCCCATACCCAGGAAGACCGCACCACTGGTGGTAAAGAAGCCGCCGATCACTCCCACCAGGCCACCCACGGCCATCAGCCCGTAGCCCCAGGCGGCATCGTCGCCCAGGCTGACTTCGTGCAGGGCATCGTAAATGCTGATACCGACGAAGAGCGTGCCGGCGAAGCTTTGGAAGGCCAGTTTGCCGGTTACTTCCGTGATCAACTTCTGGCCAAATACTCCAGCCACTTTTGGAGGGATTCTCAGCACTACCCGTTCGGCGTACCTATTCTGAAAGTTTTGTATCAGCGGATGGTTGTGCGCGACTTTATTGGCTAGAAACTCCATGGCTAATAGCAAATCAGTTCCTGCACTGATTAGTCCCACAGCAGACCTAAATTCACCTTTATTTCTTATTGCTGCATCTCTAGCCTCAAACTCCGCTCGCACATTAAAAAACTCCAGAATCAACACGCCAGCCGGAAAGACCGTGGAGCCGAGCACGCCGCGTGCGCTTCGGCGCCAGCCGCGTTCTTGTTGGGCCAGCCGCTCTTGCGCCTGTTTCAGGGCATTGTTGGCTTCGCTCAGGCGGCCACGGGCGGCCTCCCGGCGCTCTCGCGCCTGCTGGAGGTCGTTTTGGATACGCAGTTCTTCGGCAATCTGCCGGTTCAGCTCGCTGATCAGGCGGGCGGTACGGTGATTCTTGGGGATGGCCAGTAACAAGAGCTCTTGAGCCTGCTGGTCGGTGCCGGCCCGATTGGCTGTGCGACCATTGCTGCTGGCCAGTAACTGACCCTCCATATCCAGCAGTTCACCAAAGATCCGACGCGCGTTTTGCGGCGCCGCTGGGAGGTCAGTCAAACCGAAGAAGTAGTAGTTCTTCTGGTTAGCGGCCGTGCGGCGAATGAACACCATGTCACCGAACTCCTGTTGCAGCATGCTGCGCAGCAGTTGCAGGTCCTTGGTATACAGCCGGTATTTTGCAGGAAATGTCTGGTTACCCAGTTCCTCTTTCAACACGTTACTGCGTTCTTGCTCGTGGTGCAGGTCGCTCTCGTGGTCATGCACGTCCAGCTGCCTGCGCCTGTTCTGATCTGCAGCCTGGACGTACTCTGTGCTGGCGCCACTCAACTCTTTTTGCGCCTCCTTCAGGGCGCTGCTCAGGTTCTCCCATACGGTTATCAGCGCGGCAGCGCCGCTTTTGGCGGAAGGCAGGAGCAAGAAGTCCGGTTGCTGCATCAAGCCTGCGAGCATGTTGCCTTCCAGAGTAGCCGGCTCTTCGCTGGGCGGTGCATTGAGCTGCGCCACCTGGTTCAAGGCATCGGCACGGTAATGGCCTTCGCCGTTGTTCGGTGTTTGCACCGCTTGATAGGGCTTGAGCAGGGTGTCGTCGTCCGCCTCTGGCCACAACATCCGGTGCAGAGGCTGGCTGGCGCTCTGCGCAATCTTGCATAGCAGTCTCCTGCCCGCGCTTGTGCGTGGGGCATCGCCTGCCGCCAGGAATGGATCCTGTTGATCGACCGTGCGCGCTAGGCAGACGAATAGCTGACTGCAAAGCTGGAAGGCGCCGGCGTAGTCGAGCCCTTCCAGGCAAAAATGGTCGCCCAGCGCATGCTGGTTGGAAGCCTGTTCCAGCCAGGCAGCAAGGTTGTCTTGTGCGGCCTTGAGGCAGGTCATGGCCAACTGGCGAGCATGCTGGCCCGAACACAGGTCGATCTGCTGACGACCCTCTTGGCTGACCTGGCTGATGAAGCGGTGCAGCGGGTTGCTTTGCCCGCCGATATAGGGTGGAACCATCATGCGCTGAATCAACAATGCCGAGGCGTGATGGGCATGGAAGGTGGCCCGTTGCGCGCAGAGCTGCAGCACCGCTTGGGCCTGGTTGGTGCGCGCCAGTAGGTGGCGCATGCGGTAGAGGCCATCCTCCACAAGTACACCGGCGATCTGGCGTTCTTTGACCGTGGCCAGCATGTCGGTTTCGGCCGCAGCGGCCTGCCAGTGTTCACGCTCGTTGGTTGCGCTGCAGACATGCTGGAGGTTCTGTAGCGTGTCGCCCAGTTCGACAGCCCAAGCGCCGGTCTCCGGGCGTAGGTCATCCTGCGTCTGCTGTGCGTGCGTTGGCCCTGGGGTGGACTCACCGCGCTCGTGAAGTTGATGAACCTGCCGAGCATACTGCTGGCTCTGCACGGGGTACTGGCCGCTCAGATCGTGCAGATACTTGAGCGGTTGATCGAACAACCATTCACGAGCAGGGTCACGCGGACGATGGGCGGGGACATTGCGCAGGTAGAAGGCTTGCTGCTGGCTTGGAGCCCGGTAAGTGGTGTTGCCGAAGCTGCGTTCGGCCACGGCCAGGCCCAAGCGATTGCAACGGGCGCGACGCAGGCGAGCATTGCGCTCCATGGCGTTCAGGCGAACGGCAGGCCATTGCACCTCGGCATAAGCTACCTCGATATCCGGGGCCGCGCGGTTGTTCCATCTGGCTGGCAGCCAAATCTCACTCAGCCCTTTGCCACTGGCCGTGCGGGCGCCGTCTCGAAAGTGCTCGCCATTGCGAAAGTCACTCAGGCGTACGTCGTGATAAGTCACCTGCCCCTCAGCCTGACGAATCTCGAGTTCACGCCACACTTTGCCGCGATAGAACAGGTAGATGAAGCCGGGGCGCACATGCACGGGGTATTCACGGTGCTGGTGGTTGGCGCTGATACCGAGCATGGTGCTCATGGGTACTACAGGGACGATGCAGTTCCACTGCCGCTCACGCTGGCGCGGGGTAATGCGTGTGTCATCCATCAGCGGTACGCGAATGGGGCTGCCGCGCTCTGCTTCGATCTCCAGCCAGAGATGGCGCTTGGGTTGCTGCTGCCAATCCCAGATATGCAGCGTACTGCTCCGCTGAGAATCGGCTACAAGCTCTTGTTTGGCCTGCTGTGTTAGCCACTCCTGCAGCTCATGATCGGTTTCGTCATAGATCACCACTCGCTGTTCCGGCGGGTGATCTTTGCCAATCACTTCGACAATCAGCTTGCCAGCTTCACAGGCCGGATTGCCGGACAGACTCCCTACTTTGGCATTCATCCTTGACTCTCCGAGGGGGCTGGTGTGGCTTCCAGCCAGGATTGCAGTTGCTGCAGACGAAACTGCACCTGGCCCGATGCGATCTGGGGATGGCTTAGGTGCTGGGGATAGGTGAGCCGGGCTTCGAGGTATGCGCCCAGGCTCTTCTCGTCGTCGAACCCAGAGGCAAGACCCTGCTGCAGATAGCCCAAGATCTGGTTGAACTCAGCCTGTGAATGCTTCTGCCAGCGTTCATAGGCAAATGCCTCTAGTTGCTGCCGTTCGAGCGCAGCGATCTGCATTTTGTCGAGTATCAGCCTGCCTTCCGGCGGCGCCCCATGATTGGTCGACTCGCTCCGAAGGCTGTGCCAATGGCTGATGTTCTCGCTGCGGTCTGCCCAGGTGGAGCCATGCCAGAACAACTGCTCGATGGGGCCTAGCCAGGTGTTAACGATCTCGGTCGCCGCGAAAAGGTAACTGGCCACCTGTGGGTCGTAATAGCGCAGTATGCCCTTACGCTCACCTTCAAACTGCACGACCAGCATTGCGCGCAAATGGGCCAACAGCTCATCAACTGGCCGCCCGGAACTCAATAACACGCCAGGCCATTGCTCTGGTGCTTGGCGATACGCAGTCAACCAGGCGCTATCCGCCGTCAGTTGTATCAGCCAAGGTCCTAGTTCGACATGAGCGCCCAGCTCGGTATCAGCAAACAGAGCTTCTGGTCGTGGATCAGGTTCTAGCTGGTAAATCCGCTGCAGCAGCGGCTCATCCAATTCAAGCAGCATGAAGAGTGGGGTAGAAAGATTGGGAAGCCCTGCGAGTATCTGTACAGACATCACTCAGCTCCCTAACTGGGCGGCATGACGACAAGGACAGTTGGTCAGCGGGCATTGCATTGGCGTACCGCCCCGAGGCTTCTGACACAACTCGATTAGCGGTGTATGGCTGAATCTCGCTTGCTTCAGTCGATGTTCAAGCACAGCCCCAGACACATCCGCATCTGCCGGCCTAACTTGCCCCGGCAATACCGGCGCCGCACCCGAACCTTTCCCCGGACTTCCACCCGAGTTCATCCTGATCAAAGGCCCGACCATGGTGATGCCGCTGGCATCGAGTTTGATAAAACTGCCACCAGCCTTGAAGGTCAGTTCGCTGCCGGCTTCGAGCACGACCTTGAGGCCGCTGGAGAGGTGAATTTCATTGCCCGCCTCGATGAACTGGCCGGTGCCGATCTTCAGGTGCTGGCTATTGCCCACGGTGAGGTGGTCGTTGGCGCGGATTTCTGTCTTGCGGTCGGCGTGGGTGGTGCGGTGTTCTTCGGCGCGGAATTCGCTGTAGCTGTTGGCCTCCACCGTGTCGTGGCGCTCGTGGCCGACGCGGATCTTCTGGTCGTGCTCGATGTTCTCGTCCCAGTCGCGCTGGGCATGGAGGTAGATCTGTTCGGCGCCCTTGCGGTCTTCGATGCGCAGTTCGTTGTAGCCGCCACCGCCCGGCGAGCTCAGGGTCTTGAACACCGTGCGGGTCTTGTTGGCCGGCAGGTCGTAGGGGACCTGGTGTTCCTTGTGGTACAGGCAGCCGGTCACCAGCGGCTGGTCGGGATCGCCTTCGAGGAAGGTCACCAGCACTTCCATGCCGACCCGCGGAATGGCGATGCCGCCATAGCGGTCGCCAGCCCAGCTGGAGGAGACGCGCAGCCAGCAGCTGGTCTTGTCATCGGCCTGGCCGTGGCGATCCCAGTGAAATTGGACCTTCACCCGTCCGTACTCGTCGCAGTGGATCTCTTCGCCGGCAGGGCCGGTGACCACGGCGGTCTGGCTGCCGAGCACCTTGGGCTTCGGATGGCGAAGGGCCGGACGGAAAGGGATGTCCCAGGGGGTGGCGCTGAAGCGGTTGCGGTAGCCCTGATGGAAGTCGGCGTTGCCTGGAGCGCCCTCACCCCCAGCCCCTCTCCCGGAGGGAGAGGAGAGCTCCAGTATCGACTCCTCCAACACCTGCGGCTGCTTACCTTCATGCAGCAATTCGGTCAGCAGCCAGAGCTGGTTCCAGTCGCTGCGCGGGTGTTCGCCGAGCGGGAGGAAGTGCCCACTCACCAGCCGCGGCTGGTCGCTTTCGCCTTCGGCCAGTTCGTAATCGTGGCGGTGGCGCTCCAGGGCGCGCTGCGACAGGTGCTTGCCGCGGGCGCGCTCGGTGAAGCGGCCAGGGTAGTCGTAGTCCTCGAGATCCGGCTGTAAATCGCTGTGGAACGCGGCCTCCATGGTCAGGCGTGGCTTCTCGAAATCGTAATCGCGACGCGTGACCCGGCTGGTACGGGTTTCCAGGCGCAGGCCGAAACGCTTGATCACCGGCTGGTCGGCGACCAGACCGCTGTCCTGTTGATAGGCGGTGGCGGTGAGCTTCGGGAAGACCGTCTGGTCATCGCCGAAGACCAGCACATGGCCGCTCGCACCGTGCTGGAAGTGATAGTGGATGCCCTCTTCCTCGCACAGACGATGGATGAAGTGCAGGTCGGTTTCGTCGTACTGCACGCAGTACTCGCGCGGCGGATAGACCACCGGGCCGAGCCCGAAGCGGTAGGCATCGGCCTGAATGCCATGCTCCTCGAGCACCTGGGCGATGATCTGCGGCACGCTGAGGTGCTGGAAGATGCGCTGATTGGTGCGATGGGCGAGGTAGGCCAGCTGCGGCACGAGCGTGAGGCGATAGCGGGTCAGACGCTTGCCGGATTCACCCTGGGCCGCCTGATGCACCAGCCCATGAACACCACTGCCATCCGGCGCGAAGGCGAGGAAGGCCGGGCGATGCAGCAGGCTTTCCAGGTCCAGATCGGGGCGCTCGCTGACCAGTTCCAGGTCGAAGCGATAGGGCTGGTTGATGGCCTCGCGGCCCCGGAATTCGAGCACCTTGAAGTCGTGCTCGACACCTTCGAGGGAAAGCGTGAAGTGGGCCTGGTTGGCTGGGGCGAACATCCATGTTCCTCCTGTTCAGTCCATGTATCAGCGCATGGGCGCTTGCGGAGCCCCGTTTAACACAGGCCGTCCGCTCTAGAATGCTTGGTTCGCGCATTCCGGAGCGACGTTGACGGAATCTGTTCAGTGCTTCGCAAAAAAGCGTTCGGCCAGGCGAGCCTGGCCGAAGCGGGACCGCGGCGAATCAGCCGGCGATCGGGGTGCGCCAGTCGTCAGAGCCGGAGGTGCCGGATACCTCGTGGGTCCAGACGATCTTGCGGTAAGTGAAGTACACGTCTTCCAGATGGGTGAAGTGGGACATGTTCGGGTCCTGGCAGTTGGGCATGCGCGACTGCACGTCGACGATCACCGCATCTTCCAGTTCGATGGTGAAGTAGTGTTCCTGAGTACCGGTGGACGAGGTGCGATACCACTCCAGACGGCACTTGTTCAGGCGCTCGCCGGACGTCAGGGCGTTGAAGATCAGCGGCGACGACTTGTCGAACACTTTGGTGATCATCAGAGGCTTGTGTACACGCTGGCCAGTCGGCTGACCGGACTGCGGGTCACGCGGGATGATGACCTGATGCTGGAAGGCCTGCACCAGGATCTGGTCCTCATGGCCTTCCTGGAAAATGTTGCCAACCGAGTCCTCGGTGAAGGTGCCAGCGGTGATCAGGCCTTGCTTGGTGCCTTCGAGGGACAGATACGCGGGTGTTGGCATGGGTGCTCTCCTTGTCTGAAATGAGTGCCGAATGGCCATTTCATAACAACAAGCACCGTGCCATTTACGAAAAACTCTTATTTTTCAAAAAGATATAGAGAAAAAGCATACGCATTAAACGGCAGGCGTGATGCCCAGCACAGAAAGCTGTGCAAGAACCTGCGCAGCCGCGGCAACAACTTGCGCAACGCCGCCCCAACGCTGGCAGATCGCGTTGCGAACAGCTTACGCACAAGGTTATCCACAGAACACCTGCGCAAGAACTTGCGCAGGCCCATTACTGCTGCTCAGCGTCTTTCCACTTTTCTCCAGGCAAAAAAAACCTCGAACTTCATTGGGGGAGGGGGAAGTTCGAGGTCGAATCCGGACCGCTAGGGCGGGGTCCAGAGATCTGCCAACACTTAACACAACAAGGAGCATCGAAGGGCTTTTACACCCTTCGCATGCTCTGACCGGAGCGTTGCGCCGTAAGTTCAACGCAAACGAAAAAAATTTCGTCGACTACCGACATTTTTCGGCAGCTCGATCAGTGCGCCTCGTCCCAGTTGTTGCCAACCCCCGCCTCGACCAGCAGCGGCACGTCCAGCTGGGCGGCCCCGCTCATCAGCGGGCAGATGGCTTCGCGGACTTGCTCGACCAGGTCTTCGCGCACTTCCAGCACCAATTCATCGTGGACCTGCAGGATCACCCGCGCATCCAGCCCGCTGTCCTGCAGCCAGCCGTCCACGGCGATCATGGCGCGCTTGATGATATCCGCCGCGGTGCCCTGCATCGGCGCGTTGATCGCGGTACGCTCGGCGCCCTTGCGCATGGCGCCGTTCTTCGAGTTGATCTCCGGCAGGTACAGCCGCCGACCGAACAGCGTCTCGACATAGCCCTGCTCCGCGGCCTGGGTACGGGTGCGCTCCATGTAGGCGAGCACGCCGGGGTAGCGGGCGAAATAGCGGTCGATGTACTCCTGCGCCTCCTTGCGGCCGACGTCGATCTGCTTGGCCAGGCCGAAGGCGCTCATGCCGTAGATCAGGCCGAAGTTGATGGCCTTGGCGCTGCGGCGCTGGTCGTTGCTGACATGCTCCAGCGGTACACCGAACACCTCGGCGGCCGTGGCGCGGTGCACGTCCAAGTCGTTCTGGAACGCGTGCAAGAGGCCGGCATCCTGCGCCAGGTGGGCCATGATGCGCAGCTCGATCTGCGAATAGTCCGCCGCCAGCAGCTTGTAGCCCGGCGCAGCGACGAAGGCCTGGCGAATGCGCCGCCCCTCGGCGGTGCGGATCGGGATGTTCTGCAGGTTCGGGTCGCTGGAGGACAGCCGGCCGGTGGCGGTCACCGCCTGGTGGTAGCTGGTGTGGATGCGCCCGGTGCGCGGGTTGATCTGCTGCGGCAGCTTATCGGTGTAGGTGCCCTTGAGCTTGCTCAGGCTGCGGTGCTGCATGATGACCTTTGGCAGCGGGTAATCCTGCTCGGCCAGTTCGGCCAGCACGCTTTCGGCGGTGGACGGCTGGCCGCCAGCGGTCTTGGAGATCACCGGGCAGCCGAGCTTGTCGTAGAGGATCGCGCAGAGCTGCTTGGGCGAGCCGAGGTTGAATTCCTCGCCTGCGATGTCGAACGCCTCGCGTTCCAGCTGCACCAGCTTGTCGCCCAGCTCGACGCTCTGCTGGCCGAGCAGCTGTGCATCGACCAGCGCGCCGTTGCGCTCGATGCGCGCCAGCACCGGCACCAGCGGCATCTCGATCTCGGTCAGCACCTTGAGCAGCGATGGCGTCTGCTCCAGCTTGCCGAGCAGGGTCTGGTGCAGGCGCAGGGTGACGTCGGCGTCCTCGGCGGCGTACGGGCCGGCCTGCTCGATGGCGATCTGGTCGAAGGTCAGCTGCTTGGCGCCCTTGCCGGCAATGTCCTCGAAGCGGATGGTGCCGCGGCCGAGGTACTTGAGCGCCAGACTGTCCATGTCGTGGCGGGTGGCAGTGGCGTCCAGCACGTAGGATTCGAGCATCGTGTCGAAAGCCATGCCGCGCATTTCGATGCCGTAGTGCATCAGCACGTTCATGTCGTATTTGCCGTGCTGGCAGATCTTGGTCTTGGCCGGATCCTCCAGCAGCGGCTTGAGCGCGCCGAGCACGGCATCCAGCTCGAGCTGCTGCGGCACGCCCATGTAGGAATGGCGCAGCGGCACGTAAGCCGCCTGGCCCGCTTCGACGGCGAAGGACACGCCGACCAGCTCGGCGCGCTGCGCATCGAGGCTGGTGGTTTCGGTATCGAAGGCAAAGCACTCGGCCGCCTTCAGACGCGCCAGCCAGCGCTCGAAATCGGCCTGGTCCAGCAGGGTCTCGTACTGGGCATCGGCCTGGATCGAACAGCCTTCTGGCTGCACCTCGCAGTTCTCCCCCGCCGCCTTGGCCTCGCGCAACAGCTCGTCCAGCCACTGCTTGAACTCCAGCTCGCGATAAAGGGCGATCAGCGCCTCGCGGTGCGGTTCCCCGGGCATCAGGTCTGCCACCTCGACATCCAGCGGCACGTCGATCTTAATCGTCGCCAGCTCGTAGGACATGAAGGCGGCATCGCGATGCTCCTCCAGCTTGGCACCCAGTGACTTGGCACCGCGAATCGGCAGCCCGGCAACCTGGTCGAGGTTCTCGTAGAGCCCCTTGAGCCCGCCCGGGATGCCGTTGAGCAGGCCACATGCCGTCTTCTCGCCCACGCCTGGCACGCCAGGAATGTTGTCGACCTTGTCGCCCATCAGCGCGAGGAAGTCGATGATCAGCTCGGGGCCGACACCGAACTTGGTTTTCACACCCTCGATGTCATAGACGCTGCCGGTCATGGTGTTGACCAGCGTGACATGCGGGCAGACCAGCTGGGCCATGTCCTTGTCGCCGGTGGAGATGACCACGTCGCGGCCGAGCGCCGCGCACTGGCGCGCCAGGGTGCCGATGACGTCGTCCGCCTCCACGCCATCGACGCACAGCAGCGGCATGCCGAGCGCGCGGACGCTGGCATGCAGCGGCTCGACCTGCACGCGCAGGTCATCCGGCATTGGCGGGCGGTGCGACTTGTAGTTCTCGAACAGCGCGTCGCGGAAGGTCGGGCCCTTGGCGTCGAAAACCACGGCGAAGGGGCTGTCCGGATATTGCCGGCGCAGGCTGAGCAGCATGTTCAGCACGCCCTTGACCGCGCCGGTCGGCTTGCCGGTGGAGGTGGTCAGCGGCGGCAAGGCATGAAAAGCGCGATAGAGGTAGGACGAACCGTCCACCAGGACGAGGGGAGCTTGGCTCATGAGCGGAATCAACCTTTTCGGCGGGCCCGGAGCTAGAATGCCAAGGACCACTTATCGACAAAGGGACAAGGTTACCATGCGCGCTCTCAAACACCTGATGCTGGCCAGCCTGCTGGCATGCGCCCCTCTGGCCGGCTTCGCCCAGGAGTCGGTCGAAGGTGAGCCCGACGTAACCATCCGTCAGGAAGGCGATCGCACCGTCGAGGAATATCGCGTCAACGGCTTCCTCTACGCCGTGAAAGTCACGCCCAAGCACGGCAAGCCGTATTTCCTGGTGCGCGCGGACGGCAACGACGGCAACTTCGTCCGTTCCGACCAGCCGGACATGCTGATCCCCTCCTGGAAGATCTTCAGCTGGTAATCCATCAACCGCCCGGGAGGACAGCATGTCGGTATTCACGCCCCTGCAACGCGATGAACTGGAAGCCTTTCTGGCACCGTACCGGCTCGGCCGGCTGCGCGATTTTCAGGGCATCGTCGCAGGCAGCGAGAACAGCAATTTCTTCGTCAGCCTCGAACAGGGCGAATACGTCCTGACCCTGATCGAGCGCGGCCCGAGGCAGGATCTGCCGTTCTTCATCGAACTGCTCGACGTGCTGCACCGCGCCGGCCTGCCGGTGCCCTATGCGCTGCGCACCGAGCACGGCGAGGCGCTGCGCGAGCTGGCGGAGAAGCCCGCGCTGCTGCAGCCGCGGCTGCCCGGCAAGCACGTGGTCGAGCCCAATCCGCATCATTGCGCCGAAGTCGGCCGGCTGCTGGCCCGTCTGCATCTGGCCACCCGCGAACACATCCTCGAACGCGCCAGCGACCGTGGCCTGGACTGGATGCAGGAACAGGGGCCGAGCCTGGCGCTGAGCCTGTCCGAGGACCAGCTGCCGCTTTTGCGCGATGGCCTGGCAGAGATCGCCGAGCTGCGTCCGAAACTCCTCGCCTTGCCACGCGCCAACCTGCACGCCGACCTGTTCCGCGACAACGTGCTGTTCGAAGGCAGCCACCTGACCGGCGTGATCGACTTCTATAACGCCTGCTCCGGGCCGATGCTCTACGACCTGGCGATTGCCGTGAACGACTGGTGCTCGCACCCCAACGGCGAGATCGACGGTGAGCGCAGCGAGCCCTTGCTGGCGGCCTACTCCGCGCTGCGCCGCTTCACTCCGGCCGAAGCCGAGCTCTGGCAGCCGATGCTGCGCGTGGCCTGCGTGCGCTTCTGGCTGTCGCGGCTGATCGCGGCGCAGCGTCACGAAGGCAAGACGGACGTGCAGGTGAAAGATCCCGGCGAATTTCATCGGTTGCTGAAAGCACGCCAGCATCCCTCCAGCGCGCTGCCTTTTGCCTTCTAGGCCGCCGGTACCGGCACCGCGCGGCGAAAGCGTTCAACACCTCGCAAATTTTCCAGCGCAGCTTGCGACAGCGCGGGCTTTACCCCAAAGTGCCGGGCGCACAGGATGCGCGCCGGCCTGAGCCGAAATGCGCGACGCCCCATCATCGAAAGGAATCGATGCATGCCCTCCATCTATCAGCTCAAACCCCGATTTCAGGCACTACTGCGCCCACTGGTCCAGCGCCTCCATGACAGCGGCATCACGGCCAATCAGGTCACGCTGGCAGCGCTGGTCGTGTCGCTGGCAGTCGCAGCGGCGGTTGCGCTGCTGATCGAGCACCTCTGGGTCTTCCTGCTGATCCCACTGTGGATGCTGCTGCGCATGGCACTGAACGCCATCGACGGCATGCTGGCGCGGGAATTCGGCCAGCAATCGAAGCTCGGCGCCTACCTCAACGAACTCTGCGATGTGGCCGCCGATGCGGCGCTCTATCTGCCTCTCGCGCTGGTGGCCGGCGTCTGGCCTGCTGCCGTGGTACTGGTGGTGGTGCTTGCGGCTCTCACCGAGTACGCCGGTGTGCTCGGTCCGATGGTGGGCGCATCACGTCGTTACGATGGCCCGATGGGCAAGAGCGACCGGGCCTTCGCCTTCGGCGTGCTGGCCACTGGCGTCGCCCTGGGCCTGTTGCCAGCCGCCTGGATCAACGGCTTGTTGCTGCTGATCGCCGGGCTGTCGATCCTCACGCTGAGCAACCGGGTCAGACAAGGCCTGGCGGAAACCGTATCGGCGCCCGCCGAAGCGGACTGAACCGCCACCGCCCGCACCACCGACCTCCGCCCGCTATCGAGGAACATTCCATGCTCGGCGCCCTGCTCGCCTTCGCGATCACTTCCGTTGCACGCCTGCTGACCGGTACGCGCAGCCTCTGGATCGGCTGCGCGCCGCTCAACAGGCAACGC
The DNA here is from genome assembly GCF_054483855.1 of Stutzerimonas sp. KH-1. NCBI lineage: Bacteria > Pseudomonadati > Pseudomonadota > Gammaproteobacteria > Pseudomonadales > Pseudomonadaceae > Stutzerimonas > Stutzerimonas sp. KH-1. The sequence continues at coordinate 3,469,188 of NZ_CM137011.1, forward strand.
ATCTACTTCGCCAACCACAGCAGCCACGGTGATTTCGTGCTGCTCTGGGCATCGCTGCCGCCTGACCTGCGGCGCAGGACCCGCCCCGTCGCCGGCGCCGATTACTGGCAGAGCAGCGCATTGCGCCGCTTCGTCATCCATCGTCTGTTCAATGGCGTGCTGGTGGATCGCGAGCGCAGCGGCCCGGAGTCGAATCCGCTGCAACCGATGCTCGACGCCCTGGCCGCCGGCGATTCACTGATCCTCTTCCCCGAGGGCACGCGCAATCTGGAAGAAGGCCTGCTGCCCTTCAAGAGCGGGCTGTATCGCCTGGGCCTGGCGTGTCCGGACGTGGAGCTGGTGCCGGTGTGGATCGCTAACCTCAATCGGGTGATGCCCAAGGGCCGCAGCCTGCCGCTGCCACTGCTGTGCAGCGTCAGCTTCGGCACGCCCATGAGCATCGAAAAGGACGAGGACAAGGACGCGTTTCTGCAGCGCGCTCGCCTGGCTCTGCTAGAACTGGCCCCGAAGGAAGACTGACATGGATCGCAATACCCTGCTGCTGTTCGCCGGTATCGGCGCCCTGCTCGCCCTGGCCTCGCTGATCGGCTTTGTCCTCAAGCGTCGTAGCGGCGGCGAGAGCGCGGTGATCGACAACCTCAATGCGCGCATCAATGCCTGGTGGGTGATGGTCGCGCTGATCGGCATCGCCTTCTGGCTTGGCCACACGGCCGTGGTGATCCTCTTCTACCTGGTGTCGTTCTTCGCATTGCGCGAATTCATGACGTTGACGCCGACACGCAGCAGCGATTATCCGGCGCTGGTCGCGGCGTTCTATCTGGTGCTGCCGCTGCAGTATCTGCTGGTGGCGGTCGGCTGGTACGGCCTGTTCGCCATCTTCATTCCGGTCTACGTGTTCCTGTTGCTGCCCATCCTGGCGTCGCTGGGTGGCGACACCACGCGCTTTCTCGAACGCGCCTCGAAGGTGCAATGGGGCCTGATGATCGCAGTCTTCTGCGTTTCCCACGTCCCTGCCCTGCTCACCCTGGAAATTGCCGGCTACGAAGGTCGCAACCTGTTGCTGATTGCCTGGCTGATCATCGTCGTGCAGCTCTCCGACGTGTTGCAGTACGTCTGCGGCAAGTTGGCCGGCAAGCGCAAGATCGCCCCGCGCCTGTCGCCGTCCAAGACCGTCGAAGGCTTCGTTGGCGGGATATTCCTAGCGACACTGATCGGCGCGGCGCTGTTCTGGATTACCCCGTTCGCCTGGTGGCAGGCGGCCCTGATGGCGCTGCTGCTGAACCTGCTGGGCTTCTTCGGCGGCCTGGTGATGTCGGCGATCAAGCGCGACCGTGGCGTCAAGGACTGGGGGCACATGATCGAGGGCCACGGCGGCATGCTCGACCGGCTGGATTCGGTCTGCTTCGCCGCGCCGATCTTCTTCCACCTGGTGCGCTACGGCTGGACCTGAGCTACCACGAACGACGCGCAGCAGGGCGAACCGCCGCCCACCGGGAAGGTCGAACCAGGACCACGGGCCAGCGAGCGGCGCTGCTGCTCGCACGGTGAACGCGGATCGCCACCGCTGCCATATCCTCGCGTTAAGATGTCGTCACATACGCTGTCGCCAGCACGCTGGGCCAACCCCTGCTGCCGGCGATCACGCAGCCGCCGTTTCGATGCATCAGCTCCTCGATGGCGTGGCCATCGCATTCAGGAACCATCAATGACCCAACCCCTCGTAATCAATGCCTCGGTGAGCCCCAAAGGCAGTCTGGAAACGCTTTCCCAGCGCGAAGTACAGCAACTGAGCGAAGTCGGCTCCGGCAGTACCCACAAGCTGTTCCGCCAGTGCGCGCTGGCCATCCTCAACACCGGCACCCGCATCGATAACGCCAAGACCATCCTCGAAGCGTACGAAGACTTCGAGGTGCGCATCCTGCAACAGGACCGTGGCGTACGCCTGGAGCTGTTCAACGCACCGGCCGATGCCTTCGTCGACGGCGAGATGATCGCCAGCACCCGCGAGATGCTGTTCAGCGCCCTGCGCGACATCGTCTATACCGAAAGCGAACTGAGCAACGCACGCATCGATCTGGACAGCTCGCAAGGCATCACCGACTACGTTTTCCACCTGCTGCGCAACGCCCGCACGCTGCGCCCAGGCGTCGAGCCGAGTATGGTGGTGTGCTGGGGCGGTCACTCGATCAGTACCGAGGAGTACAAGTACAGCAAGCGCGTCGGACACGAGCTGGGCCTGCGCAGCCTGGATGTCTGTACCGGCTGCGGCCCCGGCGTGATGAAGGGGCCGATGAAGGGCGCCACCATCGGCCACGCCAAGCAGCGCCGCGTTGGCAGCCGCTACCTGGGCCTGACCGAGCCGGGCATCATCGCCGCCGAGGCGCCAAACCCGATCGTCAACGAGCTGGTGATCCTGCCGGACATCGAGAAGCGCCTGGAGGCCTTCGTGCGGGTCGGCCACGGCATCATCATCTTCCCCGGCGGCGTCGGCACCGCCGAGGAATTCCTCTACCTGCTCGGTATCCTGCTGCATCCGGACAATCGCGACGTGCCCTTCCCGGTGATTCTCACCGGACCAAGCGATGCGGCGGACTACCTGCAACAGCTGCATGACTTCGTTGGCGCCACCCTCGGCGAGGAAGCGCAGAAGCGCTACCAGATCATCTTCAACGACCCCGCCGAAGTAGCGCGCCAGATGACCGAGGGGCTGCGCGAAGTACGACGCTTCCGCCGCGAGCGCAACGATGCGTTCCACTTCAACTGGCTGCTGAAGATCGAGGAAGGTTTCCAGCGACCGTTCGACCCGACCCACGAGGCGATGGCGAGCCTACCGCTGCGCCGCGACCTGCCGCCCCACGAGCTGGCCGCCAACCTGCGCCGCGCGTTTTCCGGGATCGTTGCCGGCAACGTCAAGGACAAGGGCATCCGCCGCATCGAGCAGTACGGCCGTTACGAGATCCACGGCGATACCGCGATCATGCAGCCGCTGGACAAGTTGCTACAGGCCTTCGTCCAGCAGCACCGCATGAAACTGCCGGGAGGCGTGCCGTACACGCCCTGCTATCGCGTGGTGACCTGAGCGCGCTTCGCCTGGCACCAACGAAAAAGGCCCGAGGCATCAGCCCGGGCCTTTTTTCATCCGACCGCGTGAGCGGTCAGCCACATTTGGAGTTGCCGCAGTTCAGGCAGGTGGCGCAGCCATCCATCTGCACCACGGCCTGGGTGTTGCACTTGTTGCACAGCTGCGCGCCGGCCGGAAAGCCTTCACCCGGCTCCACCGCCACCGCGCCCTGGCTGGCCTCGTAGGCGGCGCGCTTCTCGGCCAGGTACTTGAGCTGGGTTTCGTCCAGCGCATGGCCTTCGAGCATGCCGATGGCGATCAGATGGCGCTCCAGCACCGCACCGATCTCGGCGACGATCGACGGCATGTAGACGCCGCCCTTCTTCAGGTAGCCGCCGCGCGGATCGAACACTGCCTTGAGCTCCTCGACGAGGAAGGTGCAGTCACCGCCCTTGCGGAACACCGCGGACATGATCCGGGTGAGCGCGACGATCCACTGGAAGTGGTCCATGTTCTTCGAGTTGATGAAGATCTCGAACGGCCGGCGCTGCTCGTGCGGCGTGCCGGCGTTGAGCACGATGTCGTTCACGGTGACGTACAGCGCGTGCTCGAACAGCGGCGACTTGATCTTGTAGGTCATGCCGATCAGGGTTTCCGGGCGCTGCAGGCTCTCGTCCATCTCCACCACGTTGACGGCCTTGCTCGCCGTGCCGTCGCTAGCGCTGGCCGCGGTCGCGGGGCGCTCGAGGGTCTCGTCGACGACCTTGAAGCCCTTGATGCGCTGGGTGATCTTTACGGTCATTGTGCAATCTCTCCTGCCGGGCGGCGCTCGCGGCCCGGCGTCCAAACGGTTGGCGGGCCGGCTTCAGTACTTGCCGTAGTAGCCTTCTTTGAGGGCGTCGAACAGGTTGGCGGCGGTGTTCACCTCGCCGTCATATTCGACCTCCTGGTTGCCCTTGAGCTCGACCACGCTGCCGTCTTCGAGGGTGAAGCGGTACAGGGTCTTCTCCAGGTCGGCCTCCTTGACCAGCACGCCCTGGAAGGCCGCCGGGTTGAAGCGGAAGGTGGTGCAGCCCTTGAGGCCCTGGCGCCAGGCATAGCGGTAGATGTCCTTGAACGCCTCGAACGGGTAGTCGGTCGGCACGTTGGCGGTCTTGGAGATCGACGAATCGACCCAGCGTTGCGCGGCGGCCTGGATATCCACGTGCTGGGTCGGACTGACGTCATCGGCGGTGATGAAGTAGTCCGGCAGCTTTTCGCCCGGCTCGTCGGATCCCGGCTTGGCGCGCTCGTTGATCAGCGTGCGATAGGCCAGCAGCTCGTAGCTGAACACCTCGATCTTCTCCTTGGCCTTGCGGCCCGGACGGATCAGGTTGCGCGAATAGTGATGGGCGAAGCTCGGCTCGATGCCGTTGGAGGCGTTGTTGGCCAGGCTCAGGCTGATGGTGCCGGTAGGCGCGATGGAGCTGTGATGGGTGAAGCGCGCGCCCTGCTCGGCCAGCGCCTCGATCAGCTCGGGCGCGTACTCGGCGATCTTCTGCATGTAGCGCGAGTACTTGGCATGCAGCACGCGACCGGCAATCTGGTCGCCGACCTTGTAACCGTCCTTGGCCATTTCCGGACGCTTGCGCAGCATTTCGGCGGTAACTTCGAAGGTCTGGCTCAGCAACGGTGCCGGGCCCTTTTCCTTGGACAGCTCCAGCGCCTGCTCCCAGCCGACCAGCGCCATCTCGCGGGAAACTTCCTCGGTGAACACGCAGGCTTCCGGGCTGCCATAGCGCAGCTTGAGCAGGGTCAGGGTCGAGCCGAGACCGAGGAAGCCCATGCCGTGGCGGCGCTTGCTCTCGATCTCGTGGCGCTGCTGCTCCAGCGGCAGGCCGTTGATCTCGACGACGTTGTCCAGCATGCGGGTGAAGACGCGCACCACTTCGCGGTACTTGTCCCAGTCGAAGCGCGCTTCGACGCCGAACGGGTCGATGACGAAGTGGGTCAGGTTGATCGAGCCCAGCAGGCAGGAGCCGTACGGCGGCAGCGGCTGCTCACCGCAGGGGTTGGTCGCGCGGATCGCCTCGCACCACCAGTTGTTGTTCAGCTGGTTGACCCGGTCGATGAGGATGAAGCCGGGCTCGGCGTAGTCGTAGGTGGAGACCATGATCATGTCCCACAGATGCCGAGCCTTGACCCGCCCGTAGATCTTGCAGGCCACCAGGCCATCGTCGCGCACGATGTAGCCGTCATGCACCGGCCATTCGCGCCAGACCACCTCGGCATCGTCGGCCAGATCCAGCTCGGCGGCTTCCTTGGCATGCACCGGGAAGATCAGCGGCCACTCGCCGTCGGCCTCGACGGTCTGCATGAACTCGTCGGTGATCAGCAGGCTCAGGTTGAACTGACGCAGGCGGCCGTCCTCGCGCTTGGCACGGATGAACTCGCGCACGTCCGGATGGCCGACGTCGAAGGTACCCATCTGCGCGCCGCGGCGGCCGCCGGCCGAACTCACGGTGAAGCACATCTTGTCGAAGATATCCATGAACGACAGCGGGCCGCTGGTGTGCGCGCCGGCGCCGGAAACGAATGAGCCGCGCGGACGCAGGGTGCTGAACTCGTAGCCGATGCCGCAGCCGGCCTTGAGCGTCAGCCCGGCCTCGTGGACCTTGCCGAGAATGTCGTCCATCGAGTCGGTGATCGAGCCGGAGACGGTGCAGTTGATGGTCGAGGTGGCCGGCTTGTAGTCCTGCGCGCCGGCGTTGGAAATGATCCGCCCGGCCGGGATGGCGCCATTGCGCAGCGCCCAGAGGAAGCGCTCGTACCAGTGCTCGCGCTGCTTGGCCGGTTCGACGTCGGCCAAGGCACGGGCGACTCGCTGCCAGGTGTCATCGACGGTCTGGTCGATGGGCGTGCCGTCCTTGCTGCTCAGGCGGTATTTCTGCGACCAGATGTCCTCGGAAGCCGCCTGCAGGGCGATGCTGGAAGTGCTCTTGCTGTCTGCCGCGATGGGCCCGTCCGTCTTCGCCATGCGCTGCGCATCCTCGTGCCGAAAGTGGGAGAAAGGGGAAACCCGTACGATAGCGAATTTCCTTGGGGAGCATATGACTCTTGTCAAATTACCCGGAGCGCTGACGAACGATGCGCGATGTCCGGCCCAGAAACGAAAAAACCCGCCGAATGGCGGGTTTTTCCTTCAAGGGGCCGATCAATTACTTGATCTTGGCTTCCTTGTAGATCACGTGCTTGCGAACGACCGGATCGAATTTCTTGATTTCGATCTTGTCGGGGGTGGTGCGCTTGTTCTTGTCGGTGGTGTAGAAGTGGCCGGTACCGGCGCTGGACACCAAACGGATCAGGTCACGCATGATTGCTCTCCTTAAACCTTTTCGCCGCGGGCGCGCAGCTCGGCCAGAACGACGTCGATGCCACGCTTGTCGATGATGCGCATGCCTTTGGCACTCAGGCGCAGACGCACGAAGCGGTTCTCAGACTCGACCCAGAAGCGATGATGCTGCAGGTTCGGCAGGAAACGACGACGGGTTTTGTTGTTTGCGTGGGAAATGTTGTTCCCGGTTACCGGACCCTTACCGGTAACTTGACAGACTCTCGACATGCCTCAGCCCTCTAAAACCACATGCCCAACCCGGCATGGGTTGGCCGCTTGAATTCACTTGTCAGTTCGGCGCTCAGCGCCACGATTCATGGGGGTCTTACCGGCCACGCTGCGAGCGAAGATACCGGGCCCCTAGAAAAGAGCGCTGCTTTATATCAGAAAGCCCCCTGAGCAACAAGCGCGGATTGTTTTTTCCACCCGGCTGCGCTGGGCTCGCCGAGCCCCGCCGGCAAGCCCGTGGGGCGCGCGCTGCAACAGCCCCGCTCGTCGCCTCGCTACATATATATAGGCAGCGATCAGCTCGCCGCTGCCCGCGCCTCGTCACGCAGCTGGCGGCGCAGCAGCTTGCCCACCGCCGTCTTCGGCAACTCGTCGCGGATCTCGATGGCGCTCGGCAGCTTGTAGCCGGTCAGGAACTGGCGGCAATGCTCGAGCAGGGCCTGATCATCGGTTGCCTCCCGCAGGCTGACGAAGACCTTCACCGCCTCGCCCTTGCGCGCATCAGGGATCCCCACCGCCACGCATTCGCGTACCGACGGGTGCTGCATCAGCACATCCTCGATCTCGTTGGGGAACACGTTGAAGCCGGACACCAGGATCATGTCCTTCTTGCGATCGACGATCTTCACGAAACCCTCGGCATCCAGCAGCGCGATGTCACCGGTCTTGAGCCAGCCGTCCGCGGTGATCACTTTGGCCGTCTCCTCCGGTCGCTGCCAGTAGCCTCGCATCACCTGCGGCCCGCGCAGCCAGAGCTCGCCCGGCATCTCCGCCGGTACGTCGTTGCCGTCGTCGTCCACGGTGCGCAGCTCGGTGTCGATCAGCGCCTGGCCGATGTAGCCCTCGCGGTAGGGGCTCAGCTGAGTACCGGTCGCCACAACCGGCGATGCCTCGGTCAGGCCGAAACCTTCGCGGATCGGCGCACCGGTCAGCGCCTGCCAGCGACGCCCGACCTCGCTGTTGAGCGGCGCACCGCCGGATGTCGCCCACTTCAGGTGGGAGAAATCGATGCTGCGAAACTCCGGGTGATTCATCAGCCCGACAAATAGCGTATTGATGCCACTGAGCAGACTGAACGGATAGCGCTGCATGGCACTGATAGTTTCGTCCAGGTTGCGCCCGTCCCGGATGAACACCGTGTGCAGGCCCATACCCACCGAACTCAGGCAGTTCGTGGCAAAGGCCATGATGTGATACAGCGGCAGCGGCGCGATGCGCACGTCCTTTTCCGGCTCCAGCAGGCCCGGCTTGTCGAACAGCTCGATGGTCTGCAGCACGTTGGCCAGCAGATTGCAGTGACTGAGCATCGCGCCCTTGGACACACCGGTGGTGCCGCCGGTGTATTGCAGCAGCGCCAGCCGGTCGAGCCCGGCGACGCAGTCCAGCGCCGGGCTCTGTTCGCCCAGCCGCAGCGCCTGCATGAAGCGCTCTGTTGCCGGCTCCTGGCTGTCATAGACCGGCGCCTGCAGATCCTCGACGCTGGTGAGGATGATCCGTTCCAGTGCGGTGTCCGCCTGCACCGCCCGCACCAGCGGCAACAACCGGTCGAGCACCAGGATCGCCCTGGCGCCGGAGTCTCGGAACTGATGGCGCGCCTCGGCGGCGGTGTATTGCGGATTGGTATTGACGATCACCAGCCCTGCCTTGAGTGCGCCAAACACGGCGATGGGATATTGCAACGAGTTGGGCAACTGCAGCGCCAGCCGGTCGCCGGGTTGCAGTCCAGCGTGATGCCGCAGGTAGCGTGCGAACGCGTCGGCAAGGCTGCCCAGCTCGGCGTAGGTGAGGTGGTCGTCGCCACAGGAAAATGCCGTGCGCTGCGGGTGCTTGCCGCAGGCCAGGGTCAAGAGGTCATGGACGTTCTGGTAGCCGCCACGGGCCAGTTCGGCAGCCACGTAGCCTTGCACGGAAGCGGACATCGACATTCTCCAAAAATGAATTATTGTTTTACTGTGCGAAACTGGATGTCGAATCTGATACTAGACGATCGATTTTCACCTCGCAATGATCGCCATTGGCCGCACTGCTCGCGATCGGGCGATCTGCTATCGTTCGCCCCCGCTGCCCACTAGCCAGAAAGACCGAGACCATGAGCGACGACATCGAAGACACCGGCACACCCAAGGATCGCAAGTTCGTCGAGGCCCTGGCCCGTGGGCTGGACGTACTGCGTGCCTTCACCCATGGCTCGGTGGTGATGGGCAACCAGGACATCGCACGCATCACCGGGTTGCCCAAGCCCACGGTGTCGCGCATGACCTACACGCTGACCAAGCTCGGCTATCTCAGCTATTCGCAGCAGCTGGAGAAATACCAGCTCGACTCCGGCGTGCTGGCGCTGGGCTACGCCTACGTCTCCAACCTGCGGGTGCGCCAGCTGGCCAAGCCCTACATGGACGAATTCGCCCGCCGCACCAACACCACCGTGGGTCTGACCTGCCGCGACCGGCTGTCGATGATCTACGTGGAAAACTGCCGCCCGGCCGAGGTCACCACCCTGCGCATGGACGCCGGTGTGCGCCTGCCGCTGGCCACCACCGCCGCCGGGCGCGCCTTTCTCGCCGCCACCCCGGAGAAGGAACGCGAGCATCTGATGGCCGCTCTGGCCGCCAAGTATGGGGATGGCTGGGCGGCGATCCGCGACTCGCTGCAGGCGTCGTTCGAGGAATTCGCCCGTCACGGCTTCTGCCTGTCGCTCGGCGACTGGGACCGCAACGTGATGGCCGCCGGTGTACCGCTGCACCTGGCCGACGGCAGCATCATGGCACTCACCTGCGGTGCGCCGTCATTCCAGCTCAGCGAGGACACCCTGAAGAACTCGCTGGCCCATCAGCTGGAAATGCTCGCTCGGGATATCGAAAGCCTCGGCGTCTGACCGTCAGGCCCTGACGCTGGCCCAGGCGATGTCCGCGAGCAGCTCGCGGCAGTCGGCCAGCGCGGTGCGGGAACGCCCCGCCAGCCAGTTGCGCGCCATGTCATGACAGGGTCCGATCACCACCGCGAGAAAGCAGTCGCCGGGCATCCGCCGAAAGGCTCCGCTTTCTCGGTGACGGCGCAGGATCGCCCCGACCCGCTCACCGTGGGCGCGATTGACCTCGCGCAGCCGTTCGCCCATCTCCCCGGCCTCGACCCGCCCGCGGTTGTGCAGAACGAAACGCGCCCAGTCCGGATTGGCCACCACCCAGTCGATATAGCTGGTGACGAAAAGCCGGACACAGGCCTCGGCATCCAGCGTCTCGATCAGCCCGGCTTCGAGCAGCGCGGCATACTCACCGATGCCTTCCAGATACAGCGCGGCGATGATCCGCTCACGATTGCCGAAGTGGTGATAGAGGCTACCGATGCTGGCGCCGGAACGATCACGAATCATCTCGATGGTAGTCGCTTCCACGCCGAACTCGGTGAAACAGGCGAGTGCGGCCTGAAGGATTTCCTGCTTGCGGCTACTACGGGCCATCCGGCCTCCCGTCTGACTAGAATAATTTTCTAGAATTATCTTCTACCCTTCGTATACTGCACCGATCGCAGCAATCGCAGAAGCGCGGAGAACAACAAGATGGCGACGATACAGGTTGAAGAACGCACCATCGACAATGGCAACGGCCATGCCCTGTCCAGCTACTGGTATCAGCCGAGCAGCGCGCCATGTGGCGTCGTGCTGATCGCGCCGGCGATGGGCGTGCCGCAGCGCTTCTATACCGACTTCGCCACCTGGCTCGCCGAGCGCGGCTATCAGGTAGTGACCTTCGATTACCTGGGCATTGGGCGCTCGCGGCGGGTGCCGCTCCGCCAGCTGAACGTGGACATCCTCGACTGGGCGCGCCATGACTGCAGCGCGGTACTGGACAGAGCCGCCGAGGCCGCCGGTGAGCTGCCGCTGTACTGGATCGGCCACAGCGTCGGTGCGCAGATCCTGCCGCTGGTCAACGGCCATGAGCGCCTGACCCGCATCGTCACCATCGCCGCCGGCAGCGGCTACTGGCGCGAGAACAGCCCGCAGATCCGCAACAAGGCCTGGCTGCTCTGGCATGGCCTGGCGCCCGTGCTGACCGCGGTGGCCGGCTACTTCCCGGGCGGACGCATCGGGGCGGTCGGCGACCTGCCCGCCGGGGTGATTCGCCAGTGGCGGCGCTGGTGTCTTCATCCGGACTACCTGGTCGGTGTCGAGGGCGAGCCCATGCGCCAGGCCTTCGCAGCCGTGCGCACACCCCTGACTTCGCTGTCCTTCAGCGACGACGAAATGATGTCGGCGCGCAACACCGAATCCCTGCATGGCTTCTACAGCTCGGCACCAAAAACCATGCAGCGCATCGCGCCCGCGGAAATCGGCGCCACGCGGATCGGCCACTTCGGCTTCTTCCGTCGCAGTTTCGCCGATAACCTCTGGACGCCTCGTCTGTTGCCAGAGCTGATGCCGGGTCAACGACAAACGGTGGCGTGAGGCTTAAAGCATTAGTTTCGCAGAGCGGAACACTGCTAGCATATTTCGAAACATATGCGAGGGTTATTCACCTTGCCGTATGGCTGATCTCCGACAAAAGTGAGGATGGGCTGGTTACAGCCCTCCTCGCCAATGGAGCCTTGCCATGCACAACAACAATAACGGCTACCCCTCGAGTACCCGCGCCTGGGTCACGGTCGCCATCCTCATGCTCGCCTACGTGCTGTCCTTCGTCGATCGGCAGATCCTCAATCTGCTGGTCGAACCGATCCGCCGCGACCTGGACATCACCGATACCCACATGAGCCTGCTGATGGGCTTCTCGTTCGCGGTGTTCTACACCATCTGCGGCGTGCCCATCGGCCGCCTGGCCGACCGCAAGAGCCGCCGCGGCATCATCGCCATCGGCGTGCTGGTGTGGAGCCTGATGACCGCGCTGTGCGGCACGGCCAAGACCTTCTGGCAGTTTCTCGTGTTTCGCATTGGCGTCGGTGTCGGCGAGGCGGCGCTATCGCCCTCGGCCTACTCGCTGATCGCCGACAGTTTCCCGCCCAAGCTGCGCGGCACCGCGATGAGCGTCTATTCGATGGGCATCTACATCGGCTCCGGTCTGGCCTTTCTGCTCGGCGGGCTGGTGGTCAAGTTCGCCTCGGCGCAAGGTGATGTGGAGCTGCCGGTGCTCGGCATGGTCCGACCCTGGCAGCTGATCTTCCTCGTGCTCGGTGCAGCCGGCGTGCTGTTCACCGCCGTGCTCTTGCTGATCCGCGAGCCGTCGCGCAAGGGCGTCGGCGCCGGCGTCGAGGTGCCACTCAGCGAGGTGGCGGGCTATATCCGCCAGAACCGCCGCACCGTGCTCTGCCACAACTTCGGCTTCGCCTGCCTGGCCTTCGCCGCCTACGGCAGTTCGGCGTGGATTCCGACGTTTTTCATCCGCACCTACGGCTGGTCGGCCAGCGACGTCGGCGTGCTCTACGGCTCGGTGGTGGCAGTGGCCGGCTCGATCGGCATCATCGCTGGCGGGCGGCTGTCGGACCTGCTGCACCGCCGCGGTTATCGCGACGCACCGCTGCGCGTGGGCATCATCTCCGCCGCGCTGACCCTGCCGCTCAACCTCGCCTACCTGGCCGGCACCGGCGAACTGGCGCTGGCGCTGATCGCCCTGCACGTCTTCACCATCGCCATGCCCTTCGGCGTGGGCCCGGCGGCGATCCAGGAGATCATGCCCAACTCCATGCGCGGCCAGGCCTCGGCGGTGTACCTGTTCGTCATCACCATGGTCGGCCTCGGCATCGGCCCGACCGCGGTGGCGCTGGGCACCGATTTCGTCTTCGGCGACGACAACGCCCTGCGCTACTCGCTGCTGATCGTCACCGGCATTGCGCTGATCGGCGCGATAGTCCTGCTCGGCATGGGGCTAAAGCATTACCGCGGCAGCCTGGACCGCTTGCAGGAATGGAAGCCGCAGGGCGTAGCGCCAGCCGAGGCAGAGGCGAAACCGGCCTGATCGGACGCGGGACGCCAGGCGCGGGTGCCGACCACCGCGTGGATGTGAAAAGCGACATCCACCCTACGAACTGCCACCGGTGTGAACGACTACATCGCGAGCCTGCCGGCCCTGGCAGGCCCCGATTGGCACGCAACGGTGGAAGAGGCTTCGCCGTCTTCCACCCCTACGAAACTGCCACCTTGCGCGCAGCGCCGTAGGGTGGGCTTCAGGCCACCGTTTGGTTGCTGGCGCGAGCTGAAGCGGAACGCCGCCCTACGATGCCTCCGCCACACCTGCCCGCAGTCGGCTAAGCACCTGATCCATTCTGCAAAGCAAAACCGGGCCACAGGGGCCCGGTCGTGTGTCGCGGTTGGCGCGTTACGCCACCTGCATCAACTTGGCGTACGCCTTCAGGTGGTGGTCGTCGTCACCGAACTGGTGGGCGATCATCACCAAGCGCTTGGCGTGATGGGCAAGGTTGTATTCCCAGGTCATGCCGATGCCGCCGTGCAGCTGGATGGCTTCCTCGGCCACCTTGCGCGCGGCGCGGGCGCAGATGTATTTGGCGGCGGCGATGATACGGCTGCGCTCGTCGTTGTCTTCGCCATCGGCAAAGGTCGCGGCGAGGATCGCCATGCTGGTGGCCTGCTCCAACTCGGTCTGCATGTCCACCATGCGGTGCTGCAGGACCTGGAACTTGCCGATCGGCACGCCGAACTGCTTGCGCGTCTTCAGGTAATCGAGGGTCAGCTTGCAGGCCTCATCCATGCTGCCCAGCGCATCGGCGCACTGCGCGGCGATCGCGCGGCCCTGCTGGTAGCGCATCGCGGGCAACGCATTACCCAGCTCGCCAAGCAGCGCCTCGGCACCCACCTGCACGTTGTCGAGGAACAAGTCGCAGCCCTTGCGCCCGTCGATGGTCGGGTAGACGCGACGGCTGACGCCCTGGGCGTTCGGATCGATGAGGAAAAGGCTGATGCCGGCCTCGTCGCGGCTGTCGCCGGAACTGCGCGCGGAAACGATGATCTGCCCGGCACTGTGCCCGCCGATGACCACGGCCTTGCGTCCGGAGAGCCGATAGCCGCCGTCGACCGCTTCGGCGCGGGTCTGTACATCGTTCAGGTTGTAGTGGCTCTGCGGCTCGTCGAACGCGACCGCCAGTTGCAGCGAACCGGCGGCGACCTGCGGCAGCAGGTCCTGCTTCTGCGCGTCGGAACCGAGCTGGTTGATCAGGCCACCGGCGAGGATCACCGATTGCAGATACGGCTCCAGTGTCAGGCCGCGGCCCAGCTCGGTCATGACCAGCATGGTTTCCACGCCGCTACCACCAAAGCCGCCGATCTCCTCGGAGAACGGCACCGCGGTCAGGCCCAGTTCGCCCAGCTGCGACCAGAATTCGGCGGAAAAGCCCAGCTCGGACTCGCTGAACTTCTCGCGCTGTTCGAACGGATAGGCGTCGCGCACCAGGCGCGCCGCGGTGTCTTGCAGCATCTGCTGCTCTTCGGTCAGTTTGAAGTCCATGGCGTTGTCCCCTTACAGCTCGAGAATCATCTTCGAGACGATGTTCTTCTGGATTTCGTTGGAGCCGCCGAAGATCGACAGCTTGCGCATGTTGAAGTAATCGCCGGCCAGCGATGCGCTGTAGTCGGCGTGCAAGAGCTCGCCTTCGTAGTCCAGCTGCAGCTCCTCTTCGAGGAACGGCAACGCGTAGGGGCCGATGACCTTGCGCAAGAGGTGAGTGATCGCCTGACGGATCTCGGTGCCCTTGATCTTGAGGATCGACGACTCGGCGCCGGGTACGCCGCCCTCCTTCGCCGCCGCGAGGATGCGCAGGGTGCTCATCTCGATGGCCATCAGCTGCATCTCGACCTCGGCGACCTGAGCGCGGAACAGCGGGTCTTCGAGCATCGGCTTGCCGTCGCAGACTTCCTTCATGGCGATGCGCTTGAGATGCGCCAGCACCGCCTTGGACGAGCCGATGCCGGCCAGGCCCGTGCGCTCGTGGGTCAGCAGGTACTTGGCGCAGGTCCAACCCTGGTTTTCCTCGCCGACTAGGTTCTCCACCGGCACGCGGACATTGTCGAAGAAGACCTCGTTGACCTCGTGGTCGCCGTCCAGGGTGATGATCGGCCGCACACTGATGCCCGGGCTCTTCATGTCGATCAGCAGGAAGCTGATGCCGCGCTGCTGCTGGGCCTCGGGGTCGGTGCGCACCAGGCAGAAGATCATGTTGGCGTGCTGACCAAGGGTGGTCCAGGTCTTCTGGCCGTTGACCACGTAGTGGTCGCCGTCACGCACGGCGCGTGTCTTGAGGCTGGCCAGGTCGGAACCGGCACCGGGCTCGGAATAGCCCTGACACCACCAGTCCTCACCGGAGAGGATGCGCGGCAGGTAATGGTCGATCTGCTGCTGGGTGCCGAACTTGATGATCACCGGGGCGACCATGTTGACGCCGAAGGGCACGGTACGCGGTGCCCCGAAGGCGGAGCACTCCTCGTCGAAAATGTGCTTTTCCACCGGGCCCCAGGTGGTGCCGCCCAGCTCCACCGGCCAGCCCGGCGCATACCAGCCGCGCTTGACCAGGATCTGCTGCCAGCGCTGGTGATCTTCCTTGGACATGTGCTTGCCGAGCTTGACCTTGGCGGCGATGTCCGCCGGCAGCTCGCTTTTCAGAAAGGCGCGTACTTCATCGCGGAAGGCGAGCTCTTCGGCCGTGTAGTTGACGTTCATGGGAAGGTCCTCATGGTGCGTTCGGAATGCAGGTCGGCGGGGCTCACTGCCCGGCCTGCCATTCGGTAAAGGTGCGGCCTTCGGCGGCCAGTTTTTCCAGCAGCGGCGCCGGCTTCCACCAGTCGCCGCAACGCGCGTGCAGTTCTTTTACTCGCGCCAGCACCTTGTCCAGGCCGACGCTGTCGGCGTAGTACATCGGCCCGCCGCGGAAGGCCGGGAAGCCGTAGCCGTTGAGGTAGATGACGTCGATGTCGCTGGAGCGCTGGGCAATGCCTTCCTCGAGAATCTTCGCGCCCTCGTTGACCAGCGCGAAGATGCAGCGCTCGACGATGTACTGCTCGTCCAGCGCCTGCCGCTCGATGCCTTTTTCCCGCGACGCGGCTTCCAGCATGGGCGCGAGGTCGGGATTCTCCTGCGGGGTGCGGTTGCCGGGTTCGTAGCGGTAGTAGCCGGCACCGGTCTTCTGCCCTAGCATGCCGGCGGCGCAGAGCTTGTCCGAGACGGTGGGGAAATCCAGGTGCGCCGGCAGCGTCGCGCGCTGGCGCTTGCGGATCGCCTGGCCGATGTCGAGGCCGGACAGGTCGCGCATGGCGAACGGTCCCATGGCCATGCCGAAGTTGCGCAGCGCACCATCGACCTGCTGCGGCGTGGCACCTTCCTCCAGCAGGAATTCGGCCTCGCGGCCGTACTGGAAGACCATGCGGTTGCCGACGAAGCCGTCGCAGACGCCGACCACCACCGAGACCTTCTTCAGCTGCTTGCCGATCGCCATGGCAGTGGCGAGCACTTCATCGCTGGTCCGCTCACCACGCACCACTTCCAGCAGGCGCATGACGTTGGCCGGGCTGAAGAAATGCAGGCCGACCACGTCCTCGGGGCGTTTGGTGAAGGCGGCGATGGCGTTCAAATCGAGTGACGAGGTGTTGGAGGCGAGGATCGCACCGGGTTTGCACACCGCATCCAGCTGCTCGAAGACCTGCTGCTTGACGCCCATCTCTTCGAATACGGCCTCGACCACCACGTCGGCATCGGCCAGGGCGCCGTAGTCGGTGACGCCGGTGATCAGCGCGAGGCGCTGCTCCATAACATCCTCGGTCAGGCTGCCGCGTTTGACGCTCGCCGCGTAGGTGTCACGGGCGCGCTGCAGGCCGCGTTG
Organism: Stutzerimonas sp. KH-1; assembly: GCF_054483855.1. Taxonomy (NCBI): domain Bacteria; kingdom Pseudomonadati; phylum Pseudomonadota; class Gammaproteobacteria; order Pseudomonadales; family Pseudomonadaceae; genus Stutzerimonas; species Stutzerimonas sp. KH-1. Next base: position 3,485,663 of record NZ_CM137011.1, read on the forward strand.
CAGCGCCTCGTCGTTGATTTCCAGCAGCTTCACCGGCACCCCGGCATTGGCGAAGCTCAAGGCGATGCCGACACCCATGGTGCCGCCGCCGATCACCGCAGCCGTGTCGATCGAGCGAGGTTTCACGTCTGCCGGCAGATCGTTGATCTTGCCGGCCTGGCGTTCGGCGAAGAACGAATGGACCAGCGCACCACGCTGTGGCGAGTTCAGGCACTCGGCAAACAGCTCACGCTCGCGCTTGAGGCCTTCGGCCAACGGCAACTTCGTCGCCGCCTCGACCGCCGCGATGCAACGCAGCGGCGAAAACAGTCCAGGCATGCGCTTGGCCACTTCAGCATGCTTGGCGCGAATCAGCGCCTCGTTGTCGGCGCTCTCAAGGCCTCTGGTCTGCTCGCCGGTGCGTCGCGGTGCGCGGCCTTCATCGACCATACGACGGGCATAGGCCAGGCCAGCGTTCACCAGATCACCCTCGAACAGCTCGTCGACGATGCTGTGCTCGACCGCCTCGGCAGCACTGATCGGCGTGCCGCTGACGATCATCTCCAAAGCCTTCTCGACGCCGGCCAGACGCGGTAGCCGCTGGGTGCCGCCGGCGCCCGGCAACAAACCCAGCTTCACTTCCGGCAGGCCGACCTTGGCGTCCTTGCGCGCGATGCGGTAATGACAACCCAGCGCCACTTCCAGCCCGCCGCCGAGCGCGGTGCCATGAATGACTGCGACGCTCGGCTTGTTGCAGCCTTCGATGACTTCAATTACGTCTGGCAGGCTCGGCGCCTGTGGTGGCTTACCGAATTCCTTGATGTCAGCGCCGGCGATAAAGGTGTTGCCCTCGCACACCAGCGCCACGGCGCGCACCTGCTGGTCCGCTTCGGCACGCTGAAAGGCCTTCAGCAGCCCCTCGCGCACCGACTGGCCGAGAGCGTTGACCGGTGGATTGTTGACCGTGATCAGCGCGATATCGCCCTGAACTTCGAGCCGTACGACATCTGTCATGACTGGCCTCCGCTGTGTGAAATGCTGATTGGAATTGTAATTTCACGGAATCATGTTTCGCACTGCAGAATAAATGACTCATTTCCGCGTGTCGATAGCACCACACGGCCAGCGCATTCGAGCGAAAAGAAGGCGCAGAGCCGCGCCAGACAAGGGATGGTGCGCGACCCAGGGGCGATCGGTCGCGGCTATCAATACAGGGAATGTCGGATCAGAAGCAGGCTAGCCCGCGACGGCATGGCGAGGCGCGCGCGCTAGCAGATCAGGATCGATGCGCAGCAGGCGCACCGTCCGCTCGCCGGCCAGACTGGCCGGCTCGGCATCGGCGGGCAGTTCGATCAGCAGCCGCGTCAGGTTGAGCACCAGCGCTTCGCGGCGCAGTACACCGGCACCCAGCGCGTAGTAGGCGCTGATCACCTGGCGCAGCTCCAGTGGCAGCGCCCACTGTGCCCGCAGCGCCGAGCCGAAGCCGGCCGCGCGCTCGCGCAGGCAGCGTTGCAGATCCGCTTCATCCAGCGCGCCGCCACTGTCGAGCCACTCCTGCAGGCTGCGCAGCAACGCCAGCTCGCCGATGTTCTGCAAAAGCCCGGCGCTGAAACAGAGCTCGACATCCAGCTTCAGCTGGCGCGCCAGCCAGCTCGCCAGCCGTGCCGTGCGCAGCGCCTGGTTACCGAGCTGACCGGCAAGCTCGGCAAGGCGAGGCTCGGGCAACCGCGCGTTGTGTTGCAGGGCCAGCTCGGTAACCAATTGCAGACTGCGCGCCGCACCGAGCTGGCGTCTCGCCTGCGCCAGCCCAAGGCAGGGCGCCGCCGGCTGCGCCGCGCCATTGCTGGCGACGCTGATCAGCCGGGCCGTGACCTGCGGATCGCGGGCCAGTAGCTCCTCGAGTTCGGCGAAATCCTGGTCACCACCTTGCAGGCGCTGCAGGGCGACCAGCACCGCTTCCTGCAGCGGCGCGCCGCGGTTATGCGGGCGCATGCGCTCGAGAAAGCGGTCCACAGTGTCTGTCACTGCAGGCGTCGTTACCCCGGCACGTCCGGCCGAGCGTGGCAGCAACCTGTCCAGCCGCTGGCGCAGGTCGTCGAGATCGTAGGGTTTGCCCAGGTACGCAGAGGGCGCCAATGGCAGCACGGTGCGGACGCTGGCGGTATCGGTACGCGCGCTGATCAGCACGCAGGGCAGGCGCTGGGTCGGGCCGTGACGACGCAGTTCACGCAACAGCTGGCGACCATCGAGACCTTCCAGCTCACCATCGATGATCAACAGGCTGGGCACCTGACGCTTGCACAGCTCCAGCGCGGCATGCCCGTCCGCCGCGGGTTGCACACGCATACCGGGGCGCAGTTCGCGCACCAGCTGACAAAGCTGGTCCGCGCGCCAGGGCTCGTTGTAGGCAACCAGAACGAAGGAAACTTGGGCAGAGAGGCTCACTGCACGGCTCGCTGGAGATGTCACCACAGCCTAGCGACGGGGTAGGTCGATGGCGAGAGATCCTCGAGACGAGAATCGCGCCAATGGGGGCGCGATTCTGCACGGACTGATGGCATACAGCCAGCCTCTGACCCTGAGGCTAGCTGTCGCAGGTCGCTCAGATACCCATGCAGAGATACTTGATCTCCAGGTAGTCCTCGATGCCGTACTTGGAGCCCTCGCGGCCAAGGCCCGAGGATTTCACACCGCCGAACGGCGCCACTTCGGTGGAGATCAGTCCGGTGTTGATGCCGACCATGCCGTACTCCAACGCCTCGGCGACGCGGAACACCCGGCCCAGATCGCGGGCATAGAAGTAGGAGGCCAGGCCGAACTCGGTGTCGTTGGCCTTGGCGATCGCCTCGGCCTCGTCCTTGAAGCGGAACAGCGGCGCCAGCGGGCCGAAGGTTTCTTCCTTGGCCACCTTGGCGCTGTCCGGCACATCCACCAGCACGGTGGGTTCGAAATAGCTACCGCCCATTGCGTGAGCCTGACCGCCTGCCACCAGTCGCGCACCCTGGGCGACGGCATCCTCGATATGCTCGCGGACCTTGCTGGCAGCACGATCATCGATCAGCGGGCCGATGTCGGTGCCCTCTTCCAGGCCATTGCCGACCCGCAGCTTGGCCACCGCCGCCTGGAATTTCTCGGCAAAGGCGTCATACACGCCGTCCTGCACATAGATGCGGTTGACGCATACACAGGTCTGCCCGGCGTTGCGGTACTTGGACTGCATGGCGCCCTTCACCGCCTCGTCCAGGTCGGCATCATCGAAGACGATAAATGGCGCGTTGCCGCCCAGCTCCAGAGACACCTTCTTGATCCCCGGCGCGCACTGCTCCATCAGCTTGGCGCCCACTTCGGTGGAGCCGGTGAAGGAGATCTTGCGGACCTTGGGGTTGGCGGTCAGCTCGTTGCCGATGTCGCCGGCCGAGCCGGTCACGACGCTGAGCACGCCCTTGGGAATTCCGGCGCGCTCGGCCAGCTCGACCATCGCCAGCGCCGAGAACGGCGTCTGCGATGCCGGCTTGATCACCATGGTGCAGCCAGCCGCCAGCGCCGGGCCGGCCTTGCGGGTGATCATCGCCGCCGGGAAATTCCACGGGGTGATCGCCGCGGTCACGCCGATCGGCTGCTTGATGACGAGGATGCGCTTGTCCTTCTGGTGACCGGGGATGGTGTCGCCGTAGATGCGCTTGGCTTCCTCGGCGAACCACTCGATGAAGGACGCCGCATAGGCGATCTCGCCCTTGGCTTCGGCCAACGGCTTGCCCTGCTCCAGCGTCATCAGCCGACCCAGGTCGTCCTGATTCTCCATCAGCAGCTCGAACCAGCGACGCAGCTTCTGCGAGCGCTCCTTGGCGGTCAGATCACGCCAGGCCGGCAGCGCCCGCTCGGCGGCATCGATGGCGCGGCGGGTTTCGGCGGCGCCCATCTTCGGCACCGTACCGAGAATCTCGCCGGTGGCCGGGTTGTTCACGCTGATGGTCTGGCCACTGTCGGCATCCAGCCAGGCGCCATCGATATAGGCCTGCTGGCGGAACAGCGCGGTGTCTTTGAGTTGCATGGCAGTCTCCTCGGGCATCGTAGCGGCAGGCCCGCTGCGGAAAGTTTGGCGAACGCGACGATCATCTGAACCGTCCTTCGCCGCCCGGTTCCTGCCGCCGCATTGCACTGCGAACGACCATGCTAGGACCGCAGCCGGCCGGCCGGCAAGCTCATGGCGCTTGGCATTGTCGTGCCATTGACCAGCCTGATGCCTGCGCGGCCTGTCACGCCTTGTTACCCAAACCCGGGTACGGGTCGGGGTATAGTTGCGCGCGAGCGGCACAGCCGCCGAACAACCAAGGATCGATAAGGAGTTACCGTGAAAGCATTGATGACAGGCGCCGTGGCCGCCGTCCTGCTGGCCAGCACTGCCGTCCAGGCGCAGATGAAACTGGAAGAGATGGTCGAAACCCGCCAGGCCGGCTACCAGTTCATGTCGTGGAACATGGGCAAGATCAAGGCTCAGGTAGTCGACGGCAAGGAGCCCTACGACCAGGCCAAGGTGGCAGCCGCAGCCAATGCCATCGCCGCCATCGCCAACTCTGGCATGGGCAGCCTGTACAGCCCGGATACCACCACCGAGCAACTGGGCAAGGCCACCCGCCTGAAGCCTGAGTTCTTCCAGAACCTCGATGAGGCCGGGCAGATCGGCCGCAAGTTCACCGCCGCCGCCAACCAGCTTGCCAAGGTCGCCGCAGAAGGCGATCAGGCCGCGATCAAGAAGGCCTTCGGCGACGTCGGCGGCAGCTGCAAGTCTTGCCACGACAAGTTCCGCGCCGACTGATCGTCCAAGCCAGCCGTCACCTGCCTGTCGGCTGGCTTACCAGTCCAGGCTGGGCGCTACCGCCGCCGGCTCAGGCTTCAGCCAGTCCCCCACCGCCTGCACACCCCATACGCAAGCCGCACCCAGCGCGATCGCCAGAACCGCGGTGGGCAGCGAGCCGCCCCGCGCGTCCTGCTGCGTCGGATGCTCGCGCTCTGCCCGTCCCGCGATCATCGCCCGCACCAGTGGCCGGCGCATCACCAGCGTGTAATAGATGATGGCCGCAAGGTGCATGCCGATCAGCACCAGAAGCAGCCACTTCGCCTGCCGATGCAGGCCGCTCAGCGCGCTGCCGGTTTCGCTGCTGACCAACGCATAGAGCGGGCCCTGGAAGGCGATGTCGTCGGTCGCCATCAGCCCGCTGGCAACCTGGAAGCTCACCAGCAGCAGCATGGCCAGCACGGAGAACGCGCCAAGCGGGTTGTGCCCGGCTTCGCGCCAGTTGCCCTGCAGATAGTCCTTCACACCGAACGTCGCGGCGAAGATCCGTGACCAGCGGGCGTACGTGGAACCGACGAAGCCCCAGATCAGACGGAACACCAGCAGCCCCAGCACCAGCAGACCGAGCCGGCCATGCCAGAGCATCAGGTTGCCGCCGATCCAGCCCGTGACGATGGCCGCGATAACCGCCCCGGCGAACAACCAGTGAAACAGCCGCAGCGGCGCGTCCCAGAGTTTGATATGGCCTGACATCTCCATCCCCTTGCCATCGAACACCCACGGCCCCCGGCCGCGACACGCAAGCGTACCAGCCGGCCCGGTCATCGGCAGCTGCGAAAAAGCCGCACCCGGGCATATCCGCCCAGCCGCACCAGCATGGACGCCCGTCAACGACATGCGTATGATTGCCCCCCGCAACGCATCCGTAGCTCAGCTGGATAGAGTACTGCCCTCCGAAGGCAGGGGTCGTGGGTTCGAATCCCGCCGGATGCGCCATACAGATAGTCGTTTCGAGTCCCACTCGAAGCACTCCGACAAAGTCCGCTCGCTGCGGGCTTTTGCGTTTCTGCAGGTCCGTCAGCGATCAGTAGATCGCCTGCCAGCATTGCCGGACCGATGCAAGCCAAACCCGCCGTGCGGCGACGCCGAACCGCCCCAATCTGACCTCACGCTCGTTTTAGATGCATCCGCCGGGCGTTCTGTGAACCGGTTCACCGAGCCCGCGGGACAACTGAACTTCAATGCCCCGCTCAGGTCGCGCCATGCGCACCTTGCCCCCACACACGACTTCAAGGAGGAAATCGCGTGCCCGTGCGCTATTACGCCCTCGTTTCGCTCATCGCCGCCGCGCTGCTCGCCGGTTGCACCGGCAACTACAAATTCGACGATGACCACTATCGCCCGCTGGGTGATCCGCAAGCCTTGAATCGCGGCCAGTAACCGCAAGGAGCGACACGACCATGGAACTGGTCTTCGATATGGTGGGCGCCCAGCAATTCGTGCCGGGTCTGCTGACCACCAAAACCTTCAAGCAGGCCGGCGGTGTGATCGGCCGCGCAGAGGGCTGCGATTGGGTGATCCCCGACCGCAAGCGCGTCCTCTCTGGTCGTCACGCGGTGATCAGCTACCGCGACGGCGCCTTCTTTCTCACCGATACCAGCAGCAACGGCATCCAGCTCAAGGACAGCGGCGCCAGCCTGGCCAAGGGCCAGCCGCAGCGCATCGAGCATGGCAGCGTCTACTGCCTGGGCGACTTCGAGATCCGCGCCCGGCTGATCCAGGATCCGGCGCTGTTCGAAGGTGACATCGGTCGTCCGCAGCCGGCTGGCAGCATCATCCCCGACGATGCCTTCCTCGACCTCGATCCGCTGGTCGCGATGGAACAGCAAGAGCGCGTCTATGCCGAGGTCGACGACCTCGACCTCGCCCTGGTAGCGCCACAGCGCCAGGCGCAGCAGCAGCGCGACTACGCGCGCATCGACATGGAAAGCCTGCCGTTGCCGGAGCTGGTCATGCCGCAGGCAGCACCGCAAGCCAAGCGCGAAGCGGAGCCCGAACGACTGCCGCAGGGATTCTGGGCGCGTTTCGGCGAGGCGCTGGGCATCGATCTCGACGATCTCGACGAGGACCAGCGCCAGGCCTTGGCGCTGAATGCCGCCCGTCTGCTCAAGCAGAGCGTCGGCAGCCTGCAGCAAAGCCTGCGCACCCGCAGCGAGCTGAAGAACGAGCTGCGCCTGGCGCTGACCACCGTGCAGAGCGCCGGCAACAACCCGCTCAAGCACAGCGCTGATACGGGTGAGGCCCTGAGCGCCCTGCTGCGCGGTGGCAAGCCAGGCCAACTCTCGGCCGAACAGGCCATCGGCCGCGCCTTCCGCGACCTGCAGGCGCATCAGGTGGCACTGCTGGCGGCCAGTCGCGCGGCCGTTCACGCGATGTTCGAGCAGCTGGCACCAGAACAGCTGGCGCTGCGTTTCGAACGCGAAGGCCGCAAACCGCTGATCGCTACTGCCGGCAGTCGCTGGCGTGCCTATCGCCGCCTGCATCACAGCCTCGGCCAGGATGCCGACTGGAGCGAGCGACTGTTCGCCCGCGACTTCGCGAAGACCTATGAGGAGCAGGTGCGCCTGATCGCCACGCTCGACTCAACCCATCAAGGATGATCCCATGCCTCGTCGCATCACCCTGGCCATGCTGGCCTCGCTGCTCGTGCTGGGCGGCTGCTCGGCACTGTCGCCGTACTCCAAGCTGACCAAGCTCGACCTCGAACTGCACGGCAGCGACCGCCTCAACCCCGACCTCAACGGCCGGCCGTCGCCGATCGTGCTGCGCCTGCTGGAGCTCAAGCATCCGGTGGCGTTCGAGAATGGCGACTTCTTCGCCCTCTACCAGCGGCCCAAGGAAGCCCTGGCGCCGGACCTGGTGACCTCCGAGGAACTGGAACTGCGTCCCGGCGAAAGCCGTGAGCTGAAGCTCTCGGTGCAGGACGGCAGCCGCTACGTCGGCGTGCTGGCCGCCTACCGCGACCTGCCGGAAGCCAGCTGGCGCTACGTCATCGCGCTGCCGCCGCAAGAGCGCACCCGCATCGCCCTGAGCCTGGACGAGCGCGGCATCGCGCTGTTCGACCCGCTCGCCGAAGAAGGAAAATAAGCATGAGCCTGCACAAGGTTGTCTGGCAGGAAGGCATGCTGCTGCGCCCGCAGCACTTCCAGCAAAGCGATCGATACTACGATCACCAACTCAAGGCGCGCACCCAGAAGCTGAGCAGCTATGCCTGGGGATTCTTCAATCTGGAGATCGACCGCCAGTTCCTCAACATGGGCAAGCTGGTGCTCAGCCAGGCCAGCGGCATCCTCCCGGACGGGACCTTGTTCGAGCTGGGCAGCGAGCGCGAGCCTCTGGCTCTGGACATCCCGCCGAATACCGGCAGCACTCCGGTTTATCTCGCGCTGCCGCTGGTCACCGGCAACCACATCGAAACCCGCCGGCCGGAGCAGAAGGACGTGCTGGCGCGCTATACCGCCCACGAACTGGACGTCGCCGACTCCAATGCCGGCGACAGCAGCACCAGCCAGGTCAGCACCGGCCTGCCAGATTTCCGCCTGCTGCTGGGTGAGCAACAGAGCGACCAGGCCTACGTGAAACTGCAGCTGTGCGAGGTGTTGGACACCACGCCGGACGGGGTCATCAGCCTCGACCCCGAGTTCATCCCCACCTATGTAAACTTCCAGGCCTCCGCCTATCTGCTGTCCTGCCTGAAGGAAGTGATCAGCATGCTCGCCCACCGCGGCGATACCCTTGCAGAGCGAATCAGCGCCACAGGCAAGGTGGGTGGCGCCGAGGTCGGCGACTTCATGATGCTGCAGCTGATCAACCGTCACGAACCGGTGCTGCGCCACTACCTGGGCGTGGAGCAGGTGCATCCGGAGCAGATCTATCGCGACCTGCTTGGCCTGCTCGGCGAGCTGGCGACCTTCTCCAGCGAAAGCAAGCGCCCGCGCCTGGACGGTCGTTACCAGCACAGCGACCAGGGTGCGAGCTTCCGCAAGCTGATGGACGCGATCCGCCAGGTGCTGTCGATGGTGCTGGAGCAGCACGCTATCGAGCTGCTGCTGCAGCAGCGTCAGTACGGCATCCAGGTATCGCCGCTGCATGACCACAAGCTGCTCGGCACGGCGTCCTTCGTGCTCGCCGCCAGCGCCCAGTGCGATTCGGAAACCCTGCGCACGCGGCTGCCGGCGCACCTGAAGATCGGCCCGGTGGAGCGCATCCGCCAGCTGGTCAACCTGCATCTGCCGGGCATCCGCCTCAAGCCGCTGCCGGTGGCGCCGCGGCAGATCCCCTTCCACGCCGGCAAGACCTATTTCGCGCTGGAGCTCAACGCCGAGGACCAGGCGCAACTGGAGCGTTCCGGCGGCTTTGCCTTCCATGTGTCCGGTGACTTCGCCGGGCTCGAACTGAAATTCTGGGCGGTCAGGGATTGAGCGACATGATCAAGGAAATGGATTACGGACAGGACGACCGCACGGTCATCGTCAATCGAGCAGGAGACGCCCCGGCGCAGAGCCCGCTGACCGACTTCGACACCCCGCCGCGCTTCGAGCAGCTGGAGGAGCGGATGATCTACGCCGCGCGCCTGCGCCCGGCGGAAACCTTCAACATCAGCCTCAACCCGCTGGTGGCCGCCGCCTCGCCGCTGCTGTCGGAAGTGGTGCGCTTCAAGCACAGCCTGGAAAGCGAGGACCTGCAGGCTCTGCACGGCCAGTTGAGCAGCGCGATCAAGCTGTTCGAGCATCGCGCGCTGCATGACGGCGCCGAAAGCAGCCAGGTGATGGCGGCGCGCTACGTGCTCTGCACCGTGCTCGACGAGGCCGTGGTGACCACGCCCTGGGGCAACGAGAGCGAATGGTCGCAGATGAGCCTGCTGTCCTCCTTCCACAACGAGACCTTCGGCGGCGAGAAGTTCTTCCAGCTGCTCGAGCGGCTGTCGCGCAACCCGGTCAAGCACCTGCCGATGCTCGAGCTGATGTACCTCTGCCTGTCCCTCGGCTTCGAGGGCAAGTATCGCGTGCTACCGCGCGGCATGCTCGAACTGGAAGCGGTACGCGACAGCCTCTACCGGCAGATCCGGCAGATGCGCGGCGATATCCCGCGCGAGCTGTCGCCGCATTGGGAGGGCCTCAAGGACACCCGCCGGCGCCTGGTGCGCATCGTGCCCTGGTGGATGGTCGCGCTGTTCACCCTGGTCTGCCTCGGGGTGATCTACGGCGGCTTCGCCTGGGTCCTCGGCGAACAGCGCGAGGCCGTGCTGCAACCCTATCGAGTGCTGGACATGGATGCCGGCGGTTCCACCTTTTCAGGGATGAAATGAGATGAAGACGTTCTTTGGCAAGCTCGGCGCCGTGCTGCGCCGGACCTGGGTCTGGAGCCTGCTGCTGGTCTTGCTGCTGGCGGTTGTGGTGTGGTTCGTCGGGCCGCTGCTGGCGGTCGACGACTACCGCTTCTGGGAATCCTCGACCGCCCGCCTGCTGAGCATCAGCGTGCTGTTTCTCGGCTGGGGCCTGGCCATGGTCTTCGCCAGCTGGCGCGCCAGCGCGCGCAAGAAGCGCGACGCCGAGGATCAGGACGTTCAGGAACAACTGCGCCGCGACGGCCTGATCGGCGAGGAGCAACAGGAGCTGCGCCATCGCTTCAGGCAGGCGCTGCGTACCCTGAAGACCTCCAGCCTCTATCGCGGGCGCAGCGAGAAATGGCGCAGCGAGCTGCCCTGGTACCTGCTGATCGGCCCACAGGGTAGCGGCAAGACCAGCCTACTGGATTTCTCCGGGCTGGATTTCCCGCTCAACCGCAGCGAACAGCAGCGCCTGACCAAGGATGTCTCCGGCACCCGCTTTGCCGACTGGTACTTCGCCGATCATGCCGTGCTGATCGACACCGCCGGCCGCTATCTGACCCAGCCCGACGCTGCCGTCGACGGCAGCGCCTGGGACACCCTGCTCGGTCTGCTGCGCAGGCGTCGTGCCCGTCCGCTCAACGGCGTGCTGGTCAACCTGCCCGTGGACCTGCTGCAGGGCGGCAGTGAACTGGAGCTGGAGAACCTTGCCCGCCAGACCCGTCAGCGCCTGCACGAGATCCATCAACGTCTGAGCGTGGACGTGCCGGTCTACCTGGTGCTGAGCAAGGCCGATCGGATACTCGGTTTCGACGAGTTCTTCGAGCAGCTGTCGCGGGAGGAAAGCGACCAGGTGCTCGGCGCGAGTTTCCGCAAGGAACAGAATGGCAGCGACGCGCAGGTCGTGCGCCAGGAGTTCGAGGAACTGCTGCGCCGGCTGAACAGCCAGGTGATCCTGCGCATGCATCAGGAGCGCGATACCCAGCGCCGTGGCCGCATCCTCGACTTCCCCCATCAGCTGGGGCAGATCGGCGAGCATCTGAGCCTGTTCATCGAACTGGCCTTCGCCGGCAACCGTTACCAGCGTGCCAGCCAGCTGCGGGGCTTCTACCTGACCAGCGCGCCGCAACTGCGCGAAGGTCTCGACCCGCTCACCGCCGGCATCGGTCGTCAGCTCGGCCTGGCCAGCAGTGCACTGCCAACCTTCCGCAGCGGCCGTGCGCGCTTCATCAATCAGCTGCTCAGCCGGGTGATCTTCCCGGAAGCCGAACTGGCGGGCCTCGACCAACGCGAGGTGCGCCGCATCGACTGGGGCCAGCGTGCCCTCTATGCCGGTGCCTTCGGCTGCCTGCTGCTGATCGGCGGCGCCTGGGCGCTGAACTTCTCGGGCAACCATGAGCGCCTGGAACAACTGCGCGGCATCGCCCAGCAACTCGGCAGCGAGCGCAAGTCCATCGATGCGGGAGACGAGGCGCTACGTACGCTCAAGGCTCTGGACGCGAGCTATGCGGCGACCGAGGTGTTCCCGCCGAAAGACGAGGTGTCCTGGCTGCGCCGGGGCGGCCTGTATCAGGGCGAGGCGGTCGACCCGACGCTGCACGAGGCCTATCGCCGCGATCTGGAGAAACTGCTGCTGCCACGTGTCGGCCGGCAGCTGGAAGCGCAGATTCGCGCCAACCTGAACGACCGCGAGCAACTGCTCGGCAGCCTGCGCGCCTATCTCATGCTGAACCTGGCCGAACGCCGTGATGCGGCGTTTCTCAAGGACTGGCTGGCCGCCGACTGGTCGCTGCGCCATCCGGGCAATGCCGTGGCGCAGCAGGGGCTCAACACGCACTTTGCGCGCCTGCTGGAGGAATCCTTCGCGCCGTATCAGCTGAACGAAAAACTGGTGGCCAAGGCCCGCGCCCAGTTGCGCAGCGAATCGCTGGCGGCAGTGGTGTACCGCATGCTGCGCGACCAGGCGCGCAACCTTCCCGACTATCGTCTGAACACGCAGCTCGGTCCGCAGGCATCCCTGTTCGTCGGCGGTGACTATGCGATTCCCGGCTTCTATACCCAGCGCGGCTATCACAAGCTGTTCGTCGCTCAGGGCGCCGATCTGGTCAGTGAGATTCTGCGCGACAACTGGGTGCTGGGCGAAGGCGACAGCCTCAGCGCCAAGGACCTCGGCCGCCTGCTGACGGAAATGGAGCAGCTGTATTTCCGCGACTACGCCGTGCACTGGAGCGAAGCGATCGCCCAGCTGAACATCCTGCCGGCCGCCAGTGCGGCGCAGGGTGCCGCACAGCTCGCCGGGCTCACTGCCGCCAACTCGCCGCTGCTGCAACTGCTGCTGGAAATACGCGAGAACACCCGCTTCGCCGGTGTGACCGAAGCGACCGCCGAGGCCGGCGAGCTGGCCGAAGCGGCGCAAGGCGCCGGTGGCAAGCTCGGCAAGGCGGCCAAACTGGCCACTGCCGCGGCGGAGCAGGCCCAGGCTGCGCTCCTGAAGAACATACCCGACACTGCACGCAAGACCCTGGAGCGCCGCTTCGCGCCGTTGCACCAGCTGCTGGATGAGAACGGCGCAGCCGGCGCCGAGTTGAGCGCCAGTCTGCAGGCCCTCGACGCCCTGCAATCGCAGCTGGCCTCGCTGGCCCATGCCAGCGCACCGGAACAGGCCGCCTTCGAGATGGCCAAGGCACGCATGGGCGGTCAGCGCGACGCCATCAACCAGCTGCGCAACAGCGCTGCACGGCTGCCGCAGCCGCTGGGCAAATGGCTGGGCCTGCTGGCCGAGGACAGCTGGTCGCTGGTGCTCAGCGATGCCTACCACTACCTCAACCAGCGCTATCGCAACGAGCTCTATGCCAGCTATCGCGGTGCCCTGCGCGAGCGCTATCCGTTCAGCGCCCATAGCGCCAGCGACGTCGCCCTCGCCGACTTCCGCGAGTTCTTCAAGGCCCAGGGCCTGGCGGACAGATTCTTCGAGCGCTACCTCAAGCCTTTCGTCAGCGGTAGCGCCGGCCAGTACCAGCTGCGCCGAGTCGATGGCCGCGGCCTGCCGCTGTCCGAGCAGTTCCTTGCACAGATGAGCCGGGCGCAGACCATTCGCCGCAGCTTCTTCGCCGAGAACCCCAACGAGCCGCTGATCCTGTTCAAGCTCGAACCGTACTCGCTGGATTCGAGCCTCGGCCGGGCCGACTTCCGCTTCGGCAATCAGCAGATGGAATATCGCCACGGGCCAATCGTGCAGACCGCGTTCCGCTGGCCGGCCGAAGCCGACGACGGACGCACCAGCCTGGTGGTGGAGGAACTCGGCGGCCGTCGCGTGGGTATCGAGAAGAACACCGGGCCCTGGTCGCTGTTCCGCCTGATCGACCTGATGCAGGTGGATTACCACAGCGGGCGCGACGTGCTTATGCTCAAGGCCGATCTCGGCGGTCTGCGCGCCAACTATCTGCTGCATGCGCAGCGCTCGCCGAATCCGTTCGACCTCGCGCTGCTGCGCGGCTTCAAGCTGCCGGCGACGCTGTGATGAACGCAACCGCGTGCAGCTGGCGCAGCGCCGCGCGCACCGACACCGGCAAGGTGCGGGCGCGCAACGAAGATGCCTTCCTCGATCTGCCGCAGGCCGGGTTGTGGGCCGTGGCCGACGGCATGGGCGGACACCAGAACGGCGCGCTGGCGAGTCGCCTGATCGTCGAGCAGCTGGCCGATCTGTCCTCTACGGGCGACCTGCCAGAGCGGGTGCTGGCGCTGCGGTGCTGCCTGCACGAGCTGAATCGCCGACTCAGCCAGGAACTGACGGTCACCGCCGAACGCCCGGACCCGGTGATCGGCAGCACCGTGGTCGCCCTGCTCGTGGAGGATGACCGCGCGGCATGCATCTGGGCCGGCGACAGCCGCTGTTATCTGTGGCGCGGCGGCCGTCTCTATCAGCTGTCACGCGACCACTCCTTGTTGCAGCAACTGATCGACGAGCAGCAGCTCAGCCCCGAGCTGGCCGCCAAACACCCGGCCGCTAATGCGCTGACCCGCGCCATCGGCGCCAGCGAAAAGCTGGAACTGGATATCCTCGAATTCGCCGTATTCCCGGGCGACACCCTGCTGCTGTGCAGCGATGGGCTCTACCAGAGCATGTCGGCCGACGCGCTCGGTGCAGCCCTCAGCCTGCCGTCCACGCAGTTAGCGCTAGAGCGGCTGTTTCGCCAGGCGCTCAAGGGCCCGGCGCGGGACAACCTCAGCGCCGTGGTGATCCGCCGATGAACGCCCAGCCCGCCTGCGATCTCACTTATTTTGCACTGGCCTCCACCGCGGCCACGCCGGTGTCGGAGGCACCGAAAACGCCTGTCGGCGAGCTGCCGGAAGTCCTCGGCGGCCGCTACCGGATCGAGCGCCTGCTCGGCGTCGGCGGCATGGGTGCGGTCTATCGCGCGCGTGACCTGCTGCGCGAACAGTTCGGCGATCCGGAGCCCTACGTGGCGCTGAAGACCCTCAGTGAAGACTTCGCCGAATACCCCGACGCCAGCGCGCTGCTCTACAGCGAATACGCATTGACCACGCGCCTCAGCCACCGCCATGTGGTGCGCCTGTACAACTTCGATATCGACCCGGCGAGCCAGCGCGCCTTCATCACCCTGGAGCTGCTGAAGGGACCGACCCTCGACCAGCTGCTGTGCGAGCGCCCGCAGGGCATGCCCTGGAGCGAACTGCAGGGCATCGCGTTGCCGCTGCTGGAAGCGCTGAGCTACTCCCACAGCCTGGGCGTGCTGCATGGCGATCTGAAACCAAGCAACGTGATGCTCGCCGATGACGGCCTGCGCCTGTTCGACTATGGCCTCGGCCAGCCGCTGGAAGGCCTGCTACCCGGTCTGCCGCGCCTGTGCCGCACGCGCTTCGCCGCCTGGACGCCGCGCTATGCGGCACTCGAGCTGCTCGACGGGGGCGAGCTGACCGCCAGCGCCGACATCTATGCGCTGGCCTGCGTGCTCTACGAACTGGCCAGCGGCAGCCATCCGTTTCGCCGGCTCAGCGCTCGCCAGGCGAAGGCGATGGAACTGGACCGTACCCTGCAATGCCCGCCGCAACTGCCCGCGCACTGCTGGCCGGCACTGCGTCTGGCACTGGCATTCGACGAAGCACAGCGCAGCATCGATGCAGCGGGCCTGTTGCGCGCCTTCAGTCGCCCCGTACCGAGCCGCTGGCAGCGCTGGTTCGGCCACTCCCATGGATGATATCAGGACAAGGAAAGCCCAATGTTCAACGCGGCCAACGAAACCCACTTCAGCCTGACCCTGGAAGACGTCGAACACGACTTCAAGCTGCTCGAGTTCCGGGGCCGCGAGGCCATCAGCCAGCCCTATCGCTTCGACCTGGAGCTGGTCAGCGAGCGCCCCGATCTGGATTTGCAGGCACTGTTGCATAAACCCGCCTTTCTCGCCTTCGACCCGGCTGGCAAAGGTATTCATGGCCTGGTCCACCGCATCGCCCAGGGCGAATCCGGCCAACGCCTGACTCGCTACCGCCTCACGCTCGTGCCGCAGCTGGCCTACCTCGCCCATCGCACCAATCAGCGCATCTTCCAGCACCTCAGCGTGCCGCAGATCATCGCCCAGGTGCTCGAGGAACACGGCATCCAGGCCGATGCCTATCGCTTCCAGCTCGGCCCGGTGGTCTACCCGCCGCGCGAGTATTGCGTGCAGTACGACGAAACCGACCTGCACTTCATCCAGCGCCTGTGCGAGGAAGAAGGCATTCATTACCACTTCGAGCACAGCACGGCCGGCCATGCGCTGGTCTTCGGCGACGACCAGACCAGCTTCGCCAGGCTCGGCCAGCCGACCGCCTACCTGCAGGACAATGGCATGACCGCCGACGAGCCAGTGATCAAGCGCTTCGCCGTGCGCATCGCGACCCGCACCAGTCGCGTCAGTCGCCGTGATTACGACTTCGAACAACCCAGGCTGCGGATGGAGGCGGCCTACCGCGGCGAGCCGGCGGCGAACGCCATGCCGCAGCCCGACCTGGAAGACTACGACTACCCCGGCCGCTTCACCGAGCGCGCCCGCGGCAAGCACCTGTCGCAACGCGCACTGGAACGGCATCGCCACGACTATCGCCTGGCCGAAGGCGACAGCGATCAAACAGGACTGGTCAGCGGCCATCTGCTGGAGATCTCCGACCACCCGCGCCGGGAATGGAACGACCTCTGGTTGCTCACCGAGGTGCTGCACGAAGGCAAGCAGCCGCAGGTGTTGGAAGAGTCGATCACCAGTCATGTCGATAACGGTGACGGTTTCGTCCAAGGCTACCGTAACCGCTTCAGCGCCACGCCCTGGGACATCCCCTTTCGCCCGCCACTGAATCATCCGAAACCGAAGGTGCTCGGCAGCCAGACCGCCGTGGTCACGGGACCTGCCGGCGAAGAGATCCACTGCGACGAATACGGACGAGTGAAGGTCCAATTCCACTGGGATCGCCACGGCCAGGCCGATGACAAGACCAGCTGCTGGCTGCGCGTCTCCTCCAGCTGGGCTGGCGACCGCTACGGCGGCATCGCCATCCCGCGGGTCGGCATGGAAGTGCTGGTCACCTTCCTCGAAGGCGATCCCGATCAACCGCTGGTGACCGGCTGCCTGTACCACAAGGAGCATCAGGTCCCCTACGACCTGCCGGCGAACAAGACCCGCACGCTGTTCAAGACCCTGAGCAGCCCGGGTGGTGGCGGCTACAACGAACTGCGCATCGAAGACCGCAAGGGCGCCGAACAGATCTACATCCACGCCCAGCGCGACTGGGACGAGAACATCGAGCACGACCAGAAGATCCGCGTCGGCCACGAACGCCACGACACTGTCGAAGCCAACAGCTACAGCGAATTCCGCGCCGAAGAACACCTGACTGTTGCCGGCGACCGCAAGGTGGAAGTCAAACCCGACGACCACCTCACCGTCGGCCAGACCCAGCACATCAAGCTCGGCACCGCCCAGCTGACCAAGGCCGGCCGCGAGATCCACCTCAAGGCCGGGCAGAAGATGGTCATCGAAGCCGGTGTCGAACTGACCCTCAAGGCCGGCGGTAGCTTCATCAAGCTCGACCCGGGCGGCATCACCGTCTCCGGCCCGCTGGCGCGAATCAACGCCGGCGGCGCGCCGGGCAAGGGCTCTGGGATCAAGATCAAGCCACCGGTACTGCCAGGGGTCGCGGATAGCGACAAGGCCGGGAGCTTGTTGGAGCAGGCACTGCCGGGCGAAGCGGGCAGCCTGCTCCGCAAACGCAAGCGCTCGCTCAATTTCTCGGGCTAAGAACAGTGCCGGCTGCGCAGCCGGATCGAACGCAAGGAAGCATCGAACATGGCCGAACACAAGCCGATCAATTGGACTTACCCGTTTCCCAGCAAGGACACCAGCCACAATCCGCTGCAACTGCTTACACATATGGCCCAGGCCAAAGGCGGGTTCTACCCCACCGGCGAAAACGGCTTATGGCATGGCGGCGTGCATTTCGATGAAGGCACGGCCGCTGCATTCGACCAGTCGAGCGTGCGCTGTATCGCCGACGGAGAGGTGATTGCCTACCGTATCGATGAATGCTACCCGGTCAGCGAATTCACCGACGAGATTCCCATGGTCAAACGAGCGCCCTTTTCCACGGGGTTCGTTCTGGTCAAGCACAGCCTGCAGCCGCCGCCTTTGAAGAACGCTGACGGCAGCATCGTCGAAGGGCAAACCCCTCCAAGCCTCACTCTCTACAGCCTGTACATGCACCTGCTGGATTGGGCGGGCTACCAGGCACAAGCGGACCTTCCGCGCCCCGCCTTCTGGGAAACCAAACGCTATACCGTGAATACGCAGCACGATGGCCTGAGCGTTCGCGCAGGCCCGAGCAAGCACACCACTAAGCTCTCAGAGCTGTCCAAGGGTGCCGAGATCACCATCGGCGAGACGGAAGGCGAGTTCAGCAAGCTGGTCAGCCTGATCAGCGGGACGGCACAACCCGCCCTATCAGCTGACGACGAGGGGCAACTGCCCGGCTATGTATCCACCAGCTTGCTCAAACCGCACAGCGAGCCAGCGAAATACGACAAGGTCGTCGTTCTCGACAGCGGGTTGCCGATCAAGGCGGGTGACCTTATTGGCCATCCCGGTCTGTACCAGAACCACGACAGCGCCGCTCAGCACATGGTCCATGTCGAACTGTTCAGCTGCGACGATGTGCCCGCCTTCATCGCCCAGAGCCGCGCCTGGGCCAGCCGCTTGCCGGACGACCAGAAAACCCTGCTCAAGGTCTACAAAGGTGCGAGCAAACTGATCACCCATCGGGGCGATATCAATGCCGAGGACCCGCCCAAATTGGACGACGATGGCACGCAGATCGACGTCGACCTGATCATTCCGCAGTCCTTGCTGGATGGGCGCCCCACTTCGAGAAAAATCCAGGTCAAGGATGGCGCGGACAACACTATGCACTGGTGGCGGCTGGATGGTCTGTTCGCCGACGCTAATGGCAACCCCATCGACGGCTGGCTCGCCGAGCAGGAGCTGATCACTACTCGTCATAGCCCGTGGGAGTGGGAGGGTTTTGAATGCCTTGAGGATGCCGATCCTCCCATTTCGGGATTCGTCTATTACCTCAACGCGGCGCTTCGCCTGTCCGACGACGAAAAAGCCAGCTACCAGGGCGCCATCGACCAGGCCGACAAACGTCCGGTGCGCAGCCGCCTCTACGACATCATCGACACCAATCGCGACGGCAAGATGACCTCCCAAGAAATCCAGAAGGCACTGGAAAAGCCTTGCCACGCCCAATCCATCTCGCAGCTCGTCACGCGGCATGAAAGCGAGTGGTTTTGGAATGCAGCGTGTTGGGACGAACTCGATGAGCTGATGGG
Source organism: Stutzerimonas sp. KH-1 (assembly GCF_054483855.1). Classification (NCBI taxonomy): domain Bacteria; kingdom Pseudomonadati; phylum Pseudomonadota; class Gammaproteobacteria; order Pseudomonadales; family Pseudomonadaceae; genus Stutzerimonas; species Stutzerimonas sp. KH-1. The sequence continues at coordinate 3,504,701 of NZ_CM137011.1, forward strand.
CCACCGCTCCGATGACCCCAATCAGGATTGGGCGGAAGAGAAGAACCGCATCAAAACTCTAAGCTGGTGGGGCGATATCGCCGGGCGCTACTCTATCAGCGCAGATGGGAAAGCTTGGCACTTTCAACCACTTGCCCTGATCGGCATATTCAGCACTGTAGCGCGTGCCAACCACACGATTAGCGAAGGGAGAATAACGTTTGATGCCGAAGGGAATAATATTCCAACCTCTCCGTTCTTCAGCCGGGTCGTTCACTGGCCTGGAAACGATCTATCGGGCGTCACTCTCGGTCGCGGTTATGACATGGGTTCACGGACCGAAATAGAAATCTACGCTCATATGACAACTGCCGGCATTGCGCATGATCAAGCAACTAAGATTGCCCAGGCGCACGGAAAGAAAGGCGTGGCTGCTCAGCAATTTCTGAGAGATAACAAATCATCTATTGGGCAAATAACTCCCGAGCAGGAAATACTTCTTTTCAACATTATCTACCCAAACTACGTAGATCGCGCTATCAGAAATTATGACCAGTGGACTGCGAGCGAGCCTGATAGGGCCGATTGGAACGCCCTAGATCAGGTTATCAGGGATGTGCTGGTAGATTTCGTCTATCAGGGTTTTACAAAGGGGCCCAACCCGATGAAGGCTGGAATGAGGAATGATAAAGCCGAGCTGATACGCTACATAGAAAATACGCCTGCCATCAGGCAGTATGAGCCGGGGCGAAACAGAGCTCGTTACCTTAGGAATAACTAATGTTCAATATCCGAAAAATAACTCTAATTTTTTTTCTTCTGTTTGCACGTACAGCATTAAGCAATGATGTTAATGATCCGTGCGAAGAGATTGAAGCTTCTTCTCAAATAGCCCTGTGCGCGCAGCACAATAAAGAGCAATCAGACAATCATCTTAATTCATCGTACAAGGCCACTCTGAATCGAATCAGACATCAGTATAAAAACTCACCTTTGCTAGCAGACCAATACGTTTCTCTATTAAAGACGGCGCAGCGAGAGTGGATCGATCTGCGAGACGCAGATTGCAAGCTTGAAGCCTTTGAAATAGAGGAGACCGCAGAGGCTTACCAAGTAACGATTGATAATTGTATCTCAAGGATGAGTGATGACAGGGCGGACTATCTGAATCGCATTGCCCCTGACATATGAGGACACTGGAAACAACCGGTGTAAGCGTCGTTCGAGATAAATATGGGGTGGACCACACCCACGCTAATATCTGTCACCCATAAAGAATGACGCCGTATTGCCATCACCCCACAACCCTGCCATAAACGCGCATTCGCCATGACGCTACAAGGATGTACCGATGCGATCGCTGCGCCGAGCCCTGGGGGCTGTCTTGTTGTTGGCTTTGCTGGCCGTGGGGGTCGGGCTGTATTTCGTGGCCTACCCGAACCTTCCAGAGTATGAAGCGCCCGAAGCGCTGCATTATCTGGAGCAGTGGGACGCCACGCAGCGACAGACCTACTACTACACGCCGCAGGGCACCCAGGTTAAGGGGCTGGAGTACGACTGGTTCCGTGCGCTGGAAATGTCCTTCAGCCGGGAAAAGTTCGCCACGCCCGACTACCTCGCCCGCTTCGGCTTTCTGGTCGATCCCGCGCAACAAGCCACCGCGCTGAACCCCGGCAACCTGCCGGTCGGCTTTGCCCGCCACGAGGATGATGAGACCGGTCGCGCCTATCTGGATGTGACCTGCGCGGCCTGCCACACCGGCGAGTTGCGCTACGGGGGTCAGGCCATTCGTATCGACGGTGGCGCGGCGATGCATTCGCTGGCCTCCACCGTGCCGACCCTGCGCGGTGGCGCCTTTGGCCAGGCGCTGGGCATGAGCATGGCCTTCACCTATTACAACCCGCTCAAGTTCCGTCGCTTCGCCGAGCAGGTGCTGGGCGAGCGCTACGAGCAGGACCGCGCGCAGTTGCGCCACGACTTCAAGCAGGTGCTCGACCGTCTGCTCGGCACCGCCTACAACGACTGGCACCGCGGACTCTACCCCACCGAAGAAGGCTTCGGCCGTACCGATGCGTTCGGCCGCATCGCCAACAGCGTGTTCGGCGATGCCATCGATCCGGCGAACTACCGCGTGGCCAACGCGCCAGTGAGCTACCCGCATCTGTGGGATATCTGGAAGTTCGACTGGGTGCAGTGGAACGGCTCGGCCATGCAGCCGATGGCACGCAATATCGGCGAGGCGCTGGGTGTTGGCGCCACACTGCGGCTGCTGCACGAGAACGGCCAGCCCATCGCCGAAGCCGAGCGCTACGCATCGGGCGTTCGCGTACGCGACCTGCACAGGCTGGAAACCACGCTCATGCAGCTGGCCCCGCCTCGCTGGCCCGAAGACGTGCTGGGCGCGATCGATCTAGAGCAGGCCAGCCTCGGTCGCGCGCTGTACAAGGAAAACTGTGCGCATTGCCACGACGCCAGGCCCAAGCCAGTCGACAAGCGTTTCGCTGCCGAACGCGACCCCGAGTGGCACATGAAGGTGATCCCCACCTCCTTCGTCGGTACCGATCCGACCACAGCCGACAATATTGCCGACCACCGCTTCGACCTGACCCGCCTGGGCTGGACCCAGGATGAGCTGGATCGCCTGGATGTGCAGCTGTATGGCGCGTCATCCGGCCCGCTCGATCTCGCCAGCCTGTCCAGCGCCAAGGGGCTGGCCTATATCACCGCCTACGTCGAGGAGCGCGCCTACCGTGACGCCGGCATCGGCGAGGCCGAGCGCGCGGAATTCGACGGCTTCGGCCTGCCGATCGGCGTGCAGGAACTGCGCGGCTACAAGGCACGCCCGCTGGACGGCATCTGGGCGACGCCGCCCTTCCTGCACAACGGCTCGGTGCCGACACTGTTCCAGCTGCTGTCGCCGGTGGCCGAACGGCAGAAACAGTTCTGGGTCGGCAGCCGCGAATACGATCCGCAGCACCTGGGCATTCGCACCGAGCGCTTCGACGGCGGCTTTCTGCTGAATACCGCAATCACCGGCAACAGCAACCGCGGCCATGAATTCCGCGCCGGCTGCCGCGGCAATGGTGTGATCGGCCGGGCATTGGCGCCGCACGAGCGCTGGGCGCTGGTCGAGTACCTAAAGGTGCTTGGCGACCCCCGCTTCGAGCCGCGCCTCGAGGACTTGCCGGCGCGCCCCCACAACCCCGGCCCACGCTGCCCCTGACCCGTACAAGGATCTGCCTCATGCTGACAAGACTCTGGCTCTGGATCGGCCGCCTGCTGGGCCGGCTGCTGCTTGCCATGACCGCCCTGGGCCTGGCCGGCTGGGCGATTGCCGCCGTGCACTTTCACTTCACCCATCGTGGCCCCGTCTCCAGCGAAGAAGTCATCGCGCCGAGCGAAGCGGCCGACACCCAGGCGATCATCGCCGACGCAATCGCCGTGGTGGAACAGCACAGCGAGAACACCCGCGTGCTGCGCGACGCCCATGCCAAGGCCCACGGTTGCGTGCGCGCCGAAGTCAGTGTGCGCGCCGACCTGCAGCCCGCACTGCGCCAGGGCGTTTTCAGCGAGCCGGGCAAGACCTGGCAGGCCTGGGTGAGGCTATCCAACGGCAACGCCTACCCGCAGTTCGACCGCATCCGGGACGCCCGCGGCATGGCGATCAAGCTACTCGACGTGCCAGGGGAAAAGCTCACGCGTGACCCGCGCCATGCCGGCGAACAGGACTTCGTGATGTTCAACCACCCTGTGTTCTTCGTCCGTGACGTTGCCGAATATCGCAGCAACTTCGCTGCCCAGGCGCAGGGCAAGAAGGCGCTGGCGTTCTTCCCGAGCATCGATCCGCGCAGCTGGGAGCTGCGCCACCTGTTCATCGCACTGCAGACCCTGGCGCCGGCACCGGAAAGCCCGGTCGCGACCACCTACAGCTCCGTGGCGCCATACAAGCTCGGCCCGCACAACATCAAGTACCGGGTTATCCCGACGCCGGAAAACTGCCCGACCTACCAACTGCCCGAGCAGAACCGCGACCTGCCGAATTTCCTGCGCAGCGCGCTCTACCAGCAGCTGTCCCTCGACCGCGCACCCGCCTGCTTCGCCCTGCAGGTGCAGCGGCAGAACACCGAGCACTACATGCCCATCGAGGACACCAGCATCGAGTGGGACGAGGCCATCGCACCATTCGAGACGGTCGCCGACATCCGCCTGCCGCCGCAGGACTTCGACAGCCCCGAGCAGAACCTCGCTTGCGACAACCTCAGCTTCAACCCCTGGCATGCACTGCCGGAACATCGCCCCATCGGCGGCATCAACCGGCTGCGCAAGGCGGTGTACGAGGCGATCAGCAGCTACCGGCTCGAGCGTAACGGCGCACTTTGACGCCGCCGTGGCGGTCCATGAATCAGCAGCCGACGCGCGCCGCCGGTTGCCGACCACGGGCCACCCGGTCCTGTCTTGCCGGGCGGAGCCCTGCTAGCATCAATCAGGACTCCATCGCCCGACATAGGCACCCGTTTGCAGAAGATGAGCGCCACCCTGTCCTCGTCTCCCGGTTCGGTGACCCTCGATCAAGGGGCTTCACCATTGCGGGCGCGCATCGTCGGTGACTGGACCCTCGCCCATTACGCAGCACTGCGTCGAGAGGTGCAGCGGCTCAACGCGCGGATCGACGAGCGCAGCCAGATCGAGCTGAGCGAACTGGGCGCGCTGGACACGGCGGGCGCCGGCCTGCTGGTGGAGCTGCTCGGGCCCGAGCGAATCGCCGCCATCGAAGCCTGGGCGCCGCAGCTACCGGCCGAACGCCTGGCGCTGCTGCGCACCGTCGCCACCGCCCTGAATCAACCGGATGCCGCCGAGCCGCCGCGCGGCTATGCCTTCGGCGACGTGCTGGCACATATCGGCGGCGCCGTCGCGGCGCTGTGGAAGCAGCAGCGCGCGCTGCTCGGCTTCATTGGCCTGACCCTGCAGACGCTGCTGCTGACGCTACCGCGGCCGCGGCGCTGGCGGCTGACCTCACTGGCCGTACATATCGAGCAGACCGGGCTGGACGCGGTGCCGATCGTCGCGCTGCTGACCTTTCTGGTCGGCGCGGTGGTGGCCTTTCTTGGCGCGACGGTGCTCGCCGACTTCGGCGCGACCATCTACACCGTCAACCTGGTGGGTTTTTCCTTCCTGCGCGAGTTCGGCGTGCTGCTGGCGGCGATCCTGCTCGCCGGGCGCAGCGCCAGCGCCTTCGCCGCGCAGATCGGCTCGATGAAATCCAACGAGGAAGTCGACGCGATCCGCACCCTAGGCCTGAGCCCGATCGAGCTATTGGTGCTGCCGCGCGTGCTGGCGATGCTGATCACCCTGCCGATCCTGACCTTCGTCGGCATGCTCAGCGGCATCGCCGGCGGCCTGGTGGTCTGCGTGCTGGCGCTGGACATCTCGCCGACGATGTTCTTCAACATCATGGCGCGCGACATCGCCGTCAGCCATTTTCTGGTCGGGCTGGGCAAGGCGCCGGTATTCGCCTTCGTCATCGCGGTGATTGGCTGCCTGGAAGGCTTCAAGGTCAGCGGCAGCGCGCAGTCGGTGGGCGAGCACACCACCTCCAGTGTGGTCCAGGCGATCTTCATGGTGATCCTGCTGGACGCCATCGCCGCGCTGTTCTTCATGGAGATGGGCTGGTGACGAGCGACGAAGCACTGATCCAGGTACGCGGACTGGTCAACCGCTTCGGCAACCAGACCGTGCACGACGGCCTCGACCTCGACATCCGTCGCGGCGAGATTCTCGGCGTCGTTGGCGGATCGGGCACCGGCAAGTCGGTGCTCCTGCGCAGCATTGTCGGCCTGCGCCGACCAAATGCCGGCAGCGTCAGCGTGTTCGGTGAAAATCTGCTGGAACTGTCGGCCGAGCGCCGCTCGCAGGTGGAACGACGTTTTGGCGTACTGTTCCAGCGCGGCGCGCTGTTCACCTCGCTGAATCTGCAGGAGAACGTCGCGCTGCCGCTGATCGAGCACGCCGGGCTCGAGCGCCGCGACGCCGAACATCTGGCGCGGCTGAAGCTGGCACTGGCCGGTCTCCCGGCCAATGCCGCCTGCAAGTATCCCGATGAGCTCTCCGGTGGCATGGTCAAGCGCGCCGCCCTGGCCCGCGCGCTGGCGCTGGATCCTGAAGTGCTGTTCCTTGACGAGCCCACTGCCGGCCTCGACCCCATCGGCGCGGCGGCCTTCGACCAGCTGATTCTGACCCTTCGCGACGCGCTGGGCCTCAGCGTGTTTCTGGTGACCCACGATCTGGATACGCTCTACACCATCTGCGACCGGGTGGCCGTGCTGTCACGCAAGCGCGTGCTGGTGGCCGATCGCCTGGAGGTGGTGGAAGCCACCGACGACGCCTGGATTCGTGACTACTTCCACGGCCCGCGCGGCCGGGCGGCGCAACAGGCCGCCGACTTGTTGGAGAGCTGAAATGGAAACCCGCGCCCACCACGTAATGATCGGCCTGTTCACCGTCCTGGCAGTCGGCGGCGCGCTGCTGTTCGCCCTCTGGCTGGGCAAGTCGAGCATGGACCGCGAATACAACTATTACGAGATCAGCTTCAATCGCGCGGTCAGCGGGCTGTCCAACGGCAGCTCGGTGGAGTACAGCGGCATCAAGGTTGGTGATGTCGAGGCGCTGTGGCTGGAGCCGGACGATCCGCGCAAGGTGCGCGCGCGCATCCGCGTGTATGCCGGCACGCCGATCAAGCAGGACACCCGCGCGCGTCTGGCGCTGGCCAACATCACCGGCAGCATGATCATCCAGCTGCACAGCGGCACGCCGCAGAGCCCCCCGCTGGAAGGCAAGCGTGGCGAGCCGCCACTGATCATCGCCGACCCCTCGCCGCTGAGTGCGCTCTTGGAGAACGGCGAAGATCTGATGACCAACATCAACAACCTGCTGCGCAGCGCCAACCTGATGCTCTCCGAGGACAACGCCGAGCGCATCGGCCGCACCCTGGCCAATCTCGAACAGGCCACCAGCGTGCTGGCCGAACAGCGTGGCGACCTCAGCGAAGCGCTGACCCAGCTCAGCCAGCTGGGCCAACAGACCAACACCGCGCTGGCGGAGATCACCCGGCTGACGCAGAACGCCAATGGCCTGATCGATGACGAAGGGCGCCAGCTGCTGAGCAGCGCCGGCGAATCCATGGCCGCGCTGGAGCGCGCCACGTCGCGCCTGGACGAGCTGCTGTCGAGCAACCAGGGCGCATTGAACAACGGCCTGCAGGGCTTCAGCGACCTGGGCCCGGCGATCAACGAGCTGCGCGGCACCCTCGGCGCCCTGCGCCGCGTCACCCAGCGCCTCGAAGACAATCCCAGCGGCTTCCTGCTCGGCCGCGAGAAGATCCAGGAGTTCACCCCATGAGCCGCCTTGCGCTGTTCCGCCCCCTTGCCCTCGCGTGCGTGCTCGGCACACTCGCGGCCTGCACCCTGCTGCCCGATGCCGAACCGATCCGCGTGTACCTGCTGCCCACCGCCGAGCTGCCGGCCGTCCAGCCAGGCGAGCGACTGCGCCAGGCACTGCGCATCCACACCCCGCATGCCAGCCGCATCCTTGCCGGACCGCGCATCGCCGTGGTGCCGGATGGCAACCAGATCAGCAGCTACCAGGGCGCGCGCTGGAGCGATGCCGCGCCGACCCTGCTGCGCGACCGGCTGATCGAGCAGTTCCGTCAGAGCGGACCGGTGGCGGTGAGCAATGAGGACAGCAACCTGTTCGCCGAGCTGGAGCTGTTCAGCGAACTGCGCGCGTTCCAGAGCGAGTACGTCGATGGCCAGCCGCAGGTGCTGGTCAGGCTAGATGCTCAGCTGGCGACGGCACCGGAGCAGCGCATCCTTGCCAGCCGCCGCTTCGAGGTCCGCCAGCCCAGCGCCAGCCCGCAGCTGGAAAGCGTGGTGGCGGCCTTCGGCGAGGCCAGTGACGAGCTGAGCCGCCAGCTGCAACGCTGGACAATTGAGGTGGCAAAAAGCTATTCCGCGCAGTGAAGTCCGGCGAACCGGTCATATAAACGCGTTAAACAGCAGTTTTATTGACTCAGGCTAAGCGCGGCCCGCCGAGGCATCGCTTAGCATGCAGACCAGTGCTTCACGATAAGGAACGCCCATGAAAGCGCCAGCCCAGAAAAAACTTCGCCGGGTGCTGTCCGCGCTCGCCGCGCTGGTCGTCGTCGGCCTGCTGGTATGGTCGGAACTGCGTCCCGACGGCCTGGGCGACGGCTTCGCCAGCGGCAATGGGCGCATCGAGGCCACCGAGATCGACGTTGCAACCAAGCTCGGTGGACGCATCCGCGAGATCAGCGTCGACGAAGGCGACTTCGTCCAGCCCGGCCAGGTCATCGCACGGATGGACACCGAGGTGCTGGAGGCTCAGCTCAACCAGGCCCGCGCCCAGGTGCGCCAGGCGGAAAATGCCATCCTCACCGCCCAGGCGCTGGTCACCCAGCGCGAGAGCGAGAAGGCCACCGCCGAGGCCGTGGTGCTGCAGCGCCGTGCCGAGCTGACCGCCGCGCAGAAGCGCCACCAGCGCACCAAGACGCTGGTCGACCGCAACGCCATGCCGCGCCAGCAGCTGGACGACGACCTCGCCGCCATGCAGAGCGCCCAGGCCGCGCTGGCCGCCTCCCGCGCCCAAGTGCTGTCCGCCGACGCCGGTATCGCCGCCGCCAGGTCGCAGGTGATCGAGGCACAGTCGGCGCTGGAGGCAGCACAGTCCAGCGTCGTACGGCTGCAGGCGGACATCAGCGACAGCGAGTTGAAGACCGACCGCGTGGCCCGCGTGCAGTACCGCGTCGCGCAGCCGGGTGAGGTGCTCGGCGCCGGTGGCAAGCTGCTCAATCTGGTCGACCTGGCCGACGTCTACATGACCTTCTTCCTGCCCGAGCGCCAGGCCGGCCGTGTCGCCATGGGTTCGGAGGCACGCCTGGTGATCGATGCCGCACCGCAGTACGTGATTCCGGCCAAGATCACCTACGTCGCCAGCGTCGCGCAGTTCACGCCGAAGACGGTGGAAACCGAAAGCGAGCGCGAGAAGCTGATGTTCCGGGTCAAGGCGCGGATCGATCCCGAGCTGCTGAGAAAGCACATGGAACAGGTCAAGACCGGCCTGCCGGGCGTCGCTTACCTGAAGCTGGACGCCGACGCTGAATGGCCGGCGCACCTGCAGATCAATGTCGGCCAATGAACCAGTCCCCTGCCCCGGTCGCCGAGATCAGCGGCGTCAGCCTGCAGTACGGCAAGACCCGCGCGCTGGATGACCTCAGCCTGAGCCTGCCGGCACGCTGCATGGTCGGCCTGATCGGCCCGGATGGCGTCGGCAAGTCCAGCCTGCTGGCGCTGATCGCCGGTGCGCGCAAGCTGCAGCAGGGCCGCGTGCAGGTGCTCGACGGCGACATGAGCGATGCCGGCCACCGTCGCGCGGTCTGCCCGCGCATCGCCTACATGCCCCAAGGCCTGGGCAAGAACCTCTACCCGACGCTGACGGTGTTCGAGAACCTCGAGTTCTTCGGCCGACTGTTCGGCCAGGACGCCGCCGAGCGCCGCTGGCGCATCGCCGAGCTGACCCGCAGCACGGGCCTCGCGCCCTTCGTCGAGCGCCCGGCGGGCAAGCTCTCCGGCGGCATGAAGCAGAAGCTCGGCCTCTGCTGCGCGTTGATCCACGACCCCGACCTGCTGGTCCTCGACGAGCCCACCACCGGTGTCGACCCGCTGTCGCGTGCGCAGTTCTGGGAGCTGATCGAGCGCATCCGTGGCGAGCGCCCGCAGATGAGCGTGCTGGTGGCCACCGCCTACATGGACGAGGCGCAGCGCTTCGACCATCTGGTGGCGATGGACGCCGGCCAGGTGCTGGCCACCGGCACGCCGGCCGAACTCCTGGCGCGCACCGGCAGCGACACCCTGGAGCAGGCCTTCATCCGCCTGCTGCCGGAAGCCAAGCGCAGCCAGCACCGCGAGCTGATTATCCCGCCGCAGCCGCCGAGCGACAGCATCGCCATCGAGGCCCACGGGCTGACCATGCGCTTCGGCGATTTCGTCGCCGTGGACCGGGTCAATTTCCGCATCGCCCGCGGCGAGATCTTTGGTTTCCTCGGCTCCAACGGCTGCGGCAAGACCACCACCATGAAGATGCTCACCGGCCTGCTGCCCGCCAGCGAGGGCGAGGCGCTGCTGTTCGGCAAGCCGGTGGACCCGCACGACATGCAGACCCGCCAGCGCGTCGGCTACATGTCCCAGGCCTTCTCGCTGTACAGCGAGCTGACGGTGCGGCAGAACCTCGACCTGCACGCGCGGCTGTTCCACCTGCCGGCCGAACGGCGCGACGCGCGGGTGCAGGAAATGCTCGAACGCTTCGACCTCACCGACGATGCCGAGAGCCTGCCCAGCAGCCTGCCGCTGGGCGTGCGCCAGCGCCTGTCGCTGGCGGTGGCGGTGATCCACAACCCGGAGATCCTGATCCTCGACGAACCCACCTCCGGGGTCGACCCGGTCGCCCGTGACGGCTTCTGGGAACTCCTGGTGCAGCTGTCGCGCGAGGACGGCGTGACCATCTTCATCTCCACCCACTTCATGAACGAGGCGCTGCGCTGCGACCGCATCTCGCTGATGCACGCCGGGCGGGTACTCGACAGCGACACGCCGCAGGCGCTGATGGCCAAGCGCGGGCTGCCGACGCTGGAACAGACCTTTATCGCCTACCTGGAGGAAGCCGCCGCCGCACATGCCGGGGAGCAGCCGGCAACGCCGCCCGCCGCACCGGGCAAGCCCTCCCAGGCCACCGGCAACAACGGACGCCAGGCCCGCTTCAGCCTGCGCCGTCTGCTCAGCTACACCCGCCGCGAAGCCATGGAGCTGCGCCGCGACCCGATCCGCGCGACGCTGGCAATGCTCGGCAGCGTGCTGCTGATGTTCATCATGGGCTACGGGGTCAGCTTCGACGTCGAGAACCTGACCTACGCCGTGCTCGACCGCGACCAGACCACCACCAGCCAGCACTACCTGCTGAACATGGCCGGCTCGCGCTACTTCATCGAGAAGGCTCCGCTGGCCAACCATGCCGAGCTCGATCAGCGTCTGCGCAGCGGAGACATCAGCCTGGCGGTGGAGATCCCGCCGAACTTCGGCCGCGACCTCAAGCGCGGCGCCATACCGCAGGTGGCCTTCTGGATCGATGGCGCCATGCCCATGCGCGCCGACACCATCAAGGGCTACGTACAGGGCATCCATCTGAACTACCTGCAGCAGCTGGCCCGTGAAGCCGGCGTCGACGGCCAGCTCACGCCAGCGGACGTCGCCATCCGCTACCGCTACAACCCGGACGTGCAGAGCCTGCCGGCCATGGCACCGGCGATGATCCCGCTGCTCCTGATGATGATCCCGGCGATGCTCACCGCCCTCGGCGTGGTGCGCGAAAAGGAACTGGGCTCGATCACCAACTTCTACGTCACCCCGACCACCCGCCTGGAATTCCTGCTCGGCAAGCAGCTGCCCTATATCGCGCTGGGCATGTTCAACTTCGCCACCCTGGCGCTGCTGGCGGTGTTCGTCTTCGGTATTCCAATCAAGGGCAGCATCCTCACCCTCTGCCTCGGCGCGCTGCTCTACGTGGCCTGCGCCACTGGCCTGGGACTGCTGATGTCGGCGATTTTCAACAGCCAGATCGCGGCGATCTTCGGCACGACCATCGTCACGCTGCTGCCGGCGATCCAATTCTCCGGGCTGATCCACCCGGTCTCGGCGATGGAGGGCGCCGGCGCCTTCGTCGGCAAGCTCTACCCGACCAGCCACTTCCTGATCATCAGCCGCGGGGTGTTCTCCAAGGCCCTCGGAATGGCCGAGCTGTACCCCTATTTCATTCCCATGCTGCTGGCCATTCCGCTGCTGACCCTGCTCAGCGTCGCCGGCCTGCGCAAGCAGGAGAAATGACATGGGCGGCCTGCAACGCAAGCTCGGCAACATCCTCCAGCTCGGCCTCAAGGAGCTGCGCAGCCTCTACCGCGACCCGGCGATGCTGGTGCTGATCATCTATTCGTTCACCCTGGCCATCTACGAAGGTGCCACGGCAATTCCCGAGGCGCCGCACCGGGCCAGCATCGCAGTGGTCGACGAGGACCGCTCGCAGGCGTCGCTGCGCATCATCAACGCCTTTCAGCTGCCCTACTTCATCGAGCCGAAGGCCATCAGCCATCAGGAGATGGACAGCGGCATGGACGACGGCCTCTACACCTTCACCCTGAACATCCCGCCGCGCTTCCAGCAGGACCTGCTCGCCGGCCGCCAGCCGACCATCCAGCTCAACGTCGATGCCACCCAGGTCAGCCAGGCGTTCACCGGCGCAGGGCACATCCAGCAGATCATCGCCAGCGAGACCGCCGAATTCGTCCGCCGCTACCGCAGCGAAGACGTGCTGCCGGTCGAAGCGGTGGTGCGCACCGCGTTCAACCCCAACCTCAGCCGCGCCTGGTTCGGCGCGGTGAACGAGGTGATCAACCAGATCACCATGCTGGCGATCATCCTTACCGGCGCGGCGCTGATCCGCGAGCGTGAGCACGGCACCATCGAGCACCTCTTGGTGATGCCGGTGACACCGTTCGAGATCATGGTCGGCAAGGTCTGGGCCATGGGTCTGGTGGTGCTGGCGGCAGCGGCGTTCGCCCTGCGCTTCGTCGTCGAGGGCTGGCTCGATATCCCGATCCAGGGCTCGCTGTGGCTGTTCGCCGGCGGCGCGGCGCTGCACCTGTTCGCCGCCACCTCGATGGGCATCTTCTTCGGCACGGTGGCGCGCTCCATGCCGCAGCTGGGCCTGCTGGTGATCCTCACGCTGATCCCGCTGCAGATCCTCTCCGGCGGAGTGACGCCGCGCGAGAGCATGCCGGAGCTGGTGCAGAGCATCATGCTGGTGGCGCCGACCACGCATTTCGTCGAACTGGCTCAGGCGATCCTGTTCCGCAATGCCGGCACGGCCATCGTCTGGCCGCAGCTGCTGGCGCTGATGGTGATCGGCACGGTGTTCTTCATCGGTGCGCTGTCGCGCCTACGGGTGTCGTTGCGCTAGCGGCTACGCTTTCTTCACTACGCCCGCGTCGCCAGACCGACCGCTCTAGCCCGAAGCTTTATGGCATCACGCCAGCATCCTAGATTTATGTTGGTAACCAAACGGTCACCCGGCGCCCCACCACACCCGGGAATTTTTGCATCGACGGCCGGTCTATCGTGCCGACATGCTAAGAGCCTGACGCTCGACAGCGCGCCAAGGAAGCCCCATCACTATGCGCATTCTCGTTACTGGCGGTGCCGGATTCATCGGTTCCGCACTGATCCGTCACCTCATTCTCGATACCGAGCACAGCGTGCTCAACCTGGACAAACTGACCTATGCCGGCAACCTCGAGTCGCTGGCCAGCGTGGACGACAACCCGCGCTATCAGTTCCTCCAGGCCGACATCGCCGATCGTGAGCGGGTCAGCGAGGCGCTGCTGGAGTTCCAGCCGGACGCCATCATGCATCTGGCCGCCGAATCCCACGTCGATCGCTCCATCGACGGCCCGGCCGAATTCATTCAGACCAACATCGTCGGCACCTACCAGCTGCTGGAGGCCGCCCGCGCCTACTGGCAGACGCTGCCGGCCGAGCGTCGCGCGGCGTTCCGCTTCCACCACATCTCCACCGATGAGGTGTACGGCGACCTGCACGGCGTCGACGACCTGTTCACCGAGACCACCCCCTACGCGCCCAGCTCGCCCTACTCGGCCAGCAAGGCCTCGTCGGACCACCTGGTCCGGGCCTGGCAGCGTACCTACGGCCTGCCGGTGCTGATCACCAACTGCTCGAACAACTACGGGCCGTTCCACTTCCCCGAGAAGCTGATCCCGCTGGTGATTCTCAACGCGCTGGATGGCAAACCGCTGCCGGTCTACGGCGACGGCTCGCAGATCCGCGACTGGCTGTTCGTCGAGGACCACGCCCGCGCGCTGTTCAAGGTGGTCAGCGAGGGCAAGGTCGGCGAGACCTACAACATCGGCGGCCACAACGAGCAGAAGAACATCGAGGTGGTGCGCGGTATCTGCGCGCTGCTGGAAGAGCTGGCGCCGAACAAGCCCGCCGGCCTGGCCCGCTATGAAGACCTGATCACCTTCGTCAAGGATCGCCCGGGCCACGACCTGCGCTACGCCATCGACGCCAGCAAGATCGAGCGCGAGCTCGGCTGGGTGCCGCAGGAAACGTTCCAGACCGGCCTGCGCAAGACCGTGCAGTGGTACCTGAACAACCTCGAATGGTGCCGTCGCGTCCAGGACGGCAGCTATCAACGCGAGCGCCTCGGCGCCCTGGAGAACGCATGAAAGGAATCATCCTCGCCGGAGGCTCCGGCACCCGTCTGCACCCCATCACCCTTGGCGTATCCAAGCAGCTCCTGCCGATCTACGACAAGCCGATGGCCTACTACCCGATCTCGGTGCTGATGCTCGCCGGCATCCGCGACATTCTGGTCATCTCGACACCGCAGGATCTGCCGCAGTACCAGAACCTGCTGGGCGACGGCAGCCAGTTCGGGGTCAACTTCAGTTACGCCGAACAACCTTCGCCGGACGGCCTGGCCCAGGCCTTCCTGATCGGTGAAGAGTTCATCGGCGACGATTCAGTATGCCTGATCCTCGGCGACAACATCTTCCACGGCCAGCACTTCACCGAGAAGCTGCAGCGCGCCGCGCGTCAGGAGAAGGGCGCCACGGTGTTCGGCTACTGGGTCAAGGATCCGGAGCGCTTCGGCGTGATCGACTTCGACGCGGACGGCAAGGCGCTGTCCATCGAGGAGAAGCCGAAAAAGCCGAAGTCCAGCTACGCGGTGACCGGCCTGTACTTCTACGACAACGACGTGATCGAGATCGCCAAGTCGATCAAGCCCTCGCCGCGCGGCGAGCTGGAGATCACCGACGTCAACATGGCCTACCTCGAGCGCGGCGATCTCAATGTCGAGCGCTTCGGCCGCGGCTTCGCCTGGCTCGACACCGGCACCCACGACAGCCTGCTGGAAGCCTCGCAGTACGTGCAGACCATCGAGCACCGCCAGGGCCTGAAGGTCGCCTGTCTGGAGGAAATCGCCTACCAGAACAAGTGGATCGACCGCGAGCAGCTGCTGCGCCGCGCCGATGCGCTGGGCAAGACCGGCTACGGCCAGTACCTGTTCAAGCTGGCGGGTGAAGACGCATGAAGGTCGTCGAAACCAGCATTCCCGACGTACTGATCATCGAGCCCAAGGTCTTCGGCGACGAACGCGGTTTCTTCTACGAGAGCTTCAACGCGGCCGCTTTCGAAGCGGCCACGGGGCTCAAGCGTCAGTTCGTCCAGGACAACCACTCCAAGTCCCAGCGCGGCGTGCTGCGTGGCCTGCATTACCAGATCCAGCAGCCGCAGGGAAAACTGGTGCGGGTGGTCGCCGGCGAGGTATTCGACGTCGCCGTCGACCTGCGCAAGAGCTCGCCGAGCTTCGGCCGCTGGTTCGGCACCCACCTGAGCGCGCAGAACCAGCGCCAGCTGTGGATACCCGAAGGCTTCGCACACGGCTTCGTGGTGCTCAGCGAAAGCGCCGAGTTCCTCTACAAGACCACCGACTACTACGCGCCTGAGCATGAGCGCAGCCTGCTGTGGAACGACCCCGAGCTCGGCATCCAATGGCCGTTCGACGAGGCGCCACAACTGTCCGCCAAGGACCAGGCCGGCAAGCTGCTGCGCGATGCGGAGCTGTTTCCATGAAAATCCTGATCACGGGCAGCACTGGGCAGCTCGCCCGCGAATTGCAAGTGGAACTGGCTGGCACCGGCAAACTGCTCGCCCTCGGGCACAACGCACTGGATCTCGCCGTGCCCGAACAGATTCGTGAGCAGGTGCGCCTGTTGCGGCCGGACCTGATCATCAACGCGGCGGCCTATACCGCCGTTGACCCGGCGGAAAGCCACCGCGAGCAGGCCTTCGCGGTCAATGCCCGCGGTCCGCAGGTGCTCGCTGAAGAAGCCGCGCGGCTCGGTGTGCCGCTGATCCATTACTCCACCGACTACGTGTTCGACGGGCGCAAGGCCGAACCCTACGACGAAAACGACCTGCCACAGCCGCTCAATGTCTATGGCGCCAGCAAGCTGGCCGGCGAACAGGCGATCCAGGCCGTCGGCGGCGAACACCTGATTCTGCGCACCAGCTGGGTCTATTCCCAGCATGGCAAGAATTTCCTGCTGACCATGCAGCGCCTGCTGCAGGAGCGCGATGCGCTGTCGGTGGTCAGCGACGAGATCGGCGCGCCGACCTGGGCCGCAACCATCGCCCGCGTCACCGCCGAGCTGGTGCGCAAGCGCAACGCCGGGCAGGCCGGGCCGAGCGGGTTGTATCACCTCAGCGCCAGCGGCGAGGCCTCCTGGTACGGCTTCGCCTGCAGCATCGCCGAGCGATTGCGCCAGGAAGGACGCCTGCGTGCCGAGATCACCCCGATCCTGTCCAGGAACTACCCGACCGCGGCGCAGCGTCCACTTAACTCGCGGCTCAACTGTGCGCGACTGCGGCAGGATTGGGGGGTCACCCTCCCCGACTGGGAAACCGCTCTGCACGAGTGCCTCAACAGGGCCCGCGGCTTCGACAGCGAAGAGGCCCCGCAGCCCGTCGCCGCGGGACGCTGATCCAGCTGGTCACCGCGCCGCTTGGCCACGCCGCAGTCAGGCGTTTTTCCGCCGCCTCGACCACCGACGCTGAACGCCGGCACGCTCTGCGTGCATAATGCGCCGGACCCTCAGGCGCCCACGCATGACCGTACCGCTCCCTCCCCGCCGCCCACGCTGGCGCAATCTCGCCCTGCTGGCCTTGCTGCTGGCGCCCTTGCTGTGGCCGTTGCAACAGCTCGCCGAGCGCTATTACCGCAACGAACTGACCGAACAGAACCGCCAGACCCTGGACCTGTACGTCGCCAACCTGCTCGGCACGCTGAATCGCTACGAGGTGCTGCCGCGCATCCTCGGCGATCTGCCCGCTCTGCGCGCCGTGCTGCAGGAGGATTCGCCACAGGTGCGCGACAACGCCAATCGCCTGCTCAAGCGGCTGCGCAAGCAGACCGGTGCCGACGTCATCTACCTGATGGCGACCGACGGCAACACCCTGGCCGCCTCCAACTGGGACGAGGAAGACAGCTTCGTCGACCGCAACTTCGCCTTCCGCCCCTATTTCCGTCAGGCCATGGAAGGTCGCCTGGGGCGCTTCTTCGGCCTCGGCACGACTTCCGGCAAGCGTGGCTACTACTTTGGCGCGGCGGTGCGCGACGGTGATCAGGTGCTCGGCGTGCTGGTGGTCAAGGTCGACCTCGATCACACCGAGACACTCTGGGGTAGCACGCCGGAGCAACTGCTGGTGACCGACAACTTTGGCGTAGTGATCCTCACCTCGCGACCGGAGTGGCGGTTCCGCGCCACCCGCGGGCTGGGCGTCGACGAGCGCGAGCAGATTGCCTTCGACCAGCCCTATCCGACCCTGTATCCGCAAGACCTGACACTGGACATCGACGCCTGGCTGATCCAGAGCCGCGAGTTGAAGGAGACCGGTTGGACGGTGCGTATTCTCGCGCCGGTGAACCTGGTCGAACGCCCGGTGCGCACCGTCGTCGCCATCGGCGCCGCCACACTGCTGGCGCTGCTGCTCTGGCTCGGCCTGCTGATGCAGCGCCGCCGGCACTTCCTCGAACGGCTGGCGCTGGACAGCCAGGCACGCCAGCAGCTCGAGCAGCGGGTGCAGGAGCGCACCCGCGATCTGGAGGCGCTGAACAGCCGGCTCAAGGTCGAGGTGCTAGAGCGCGAGCAGGCCCAGCAGGAACTGGTGCGCGCCCAGGACGAACTGTTGCAGGCCGGCAAGCTGTCGGCGCTGGGCACCATGTCGGCGAGCATCAGCCACGAACTCAACCAGCCGTTGGCGGCCATTCGCAGCTACGCCGACAACGCCGGTGTGCTGCTCGAGCACGGCCGCACCAGCGAGGCACGCGACAACCTCCGGCTGATCAGCGAACTGACCGCGCGCATGGCCTCGATCATCGCCCACCTGCGCGCCTTTGCCCGCCGCGACCAGCACGCGCCGGAACGGGTGGCGCTGCAGCCGGCGCTGGACGATGCCCTCGCCCTGCTCGCCAAACGCCGCCAGGCCATGGGTGTCGAGCTGATCCGCGATCTGCCGGAGGCCACCCTCTGGGTGCAGGCCGGCGAAACGCGGCTGCGGCAGATTCTCGCCAACCTGCTGGCCAATGCCCTCGACGCCCTGGCCGAACGCCCGCAACCACGGCGTATCTGGCTACGCGCCGAACGCGAAGGCGACGGCGTGCTGCTGAGCCTGCGCGACAATGGCCCAGGCTTCTCTGCCGAGGCATTGCAGCGCGCCCGCGAACCCTTTTTCACCACCAAGACCAGCGCTCAGGGCCTGGGCCTCGGCCTGGCGATCTGCGATACCCTGATCCGCGCCCTGGGCGGAGAGCTGCGCATGAGCAACCATCCCGAGGGTGGCGCGCAGCTCGGCCTGTTCCTGCGTAGCGCCGAACCCGGCGTGGCCTTTCCCAGCGAGGACCATCTCCAATGAGCAGCGACACCCCGATCAGTGCCCAGGCCCAGGTGGTGCTGATCGACGACGATCCGCATCTGCGCCAGGCGCTGAGCCAGACCCTCGACCTGGCCGGGCTCGAGGTGGTCAGCCTGGGCGATGCTCGCGGCCTGGCTGCACGCCTGCCGGCGGACTGGCAGGGGGTGGTGGTCAGTGACATCCGCATGCCTGGGATCGACGGGCTGGAGCTGCTGCAACAGCTGCGCGCACGCGACAACGAGCTCCCGGTGATCCTCATCACCGGGCACGGTGACATCCAGCTGGCGGTGCAGGCCATGCGCGCCGGCGCCTACGACTTTCTGGAAAAGCCTTTCCCCAGCGAAGCGCTGCTGGACAGCGTGCGCCGCGCCCTGGCGTTGCGCCAGCTGGTGCTGGACAACCGCTCCCTGCGTCTGGCCCTGGCCGACCGCCAACAGCTGTCGGCGCGCCTGCTCGGCCAGTCCCGGGCGATGCTGCGCCTGCGCGAGCAGATCGGCGCACTGGCCGGCACCCAGGCTGATGTCCTGATCCTCGGCGAGACCGGCGCCGGCAAGGAGGTGGTGGCGCGTGCGCTGCACGACCTGTCGAACCGGCGCAACGGCCCCTTCGTCGCGATCAACGCCGGCGCCCTGGCCGAGTCGGTGGTGGAGAGCGAGCTGTTCGGCCACGAGCCCGGCGCCTTCACCGGCGCGCAGAAGCGCCGGATCGGCAAGTTCGAGTTCGCCAATGGCGGCACGCTGTTCCTCGACGAGATCGAGAGCATGAGCCTCGATGTGCAGGTCAAGCTGCTGCGCCTGCTGCAGGAGCGGGTGGTCGAACGGCTCGGCGGCAACCAGTCGATCGCCCTGGACATCCGTGTCATCGCCGCGACCAAGGAAGACCTGCGCGTGGCCGCCGACCAGGGCCGCTTTCGCGCCGACCTGTACTACCGGCTCAATGTCGCGCCGTTGCGTATCCCTTCGCTGCGCGAACGCAGCGAAGACATCCTCCTGCTGTTCCAGCATTTCGCCGAAGCCGCCGCCCAACGCCATGGCCTGCCGATCCGCGAGCTGCAGCCGGAGCAGCGTGCCGTGCTGCTGCAACACGCCTGGCCGGGCAACGTACGCGAACTGCAGAACACCGCCGAGCGCTTCGCCCTCGGGCTGGGGCTGGGCCTGGACGTGCCGGGCAGTGAGCCAGCGACCAGCCTCGCCAGCGGCGGCAGCCTCGGCGAGCAGGTCGATGCCTTCGAGCGCGCGTTGATCGCCGCCGAGTTGAATCGTCCGCATGGCTCGCTGCGCAGCGTCGCCGAAGCCCTCGGCCTGCCGCGCAAGACGCTGCACGACAAACTGCGCAAGCATGGCCTGAGCTTCGCCGACGCTGGCGGAAGCTCGCCCGATGACAACGATTAGATGGCGGAAAACCGCCATCCACCCTGCCTTTCAACGGCTCCGCTTTGCTCCCCTGCATCGCCCTCGACGCTTCACGGCCGCCGCTGGAATCGTGAAAAGGTGCGACCTAGACGCGCTTGTCGGTAATCCGACATACAAAGTTCAACCTTCGGCTGGGTAAACTTCCGGCGCCCAGGTGGTACTGCTGCTTCTGGCACAGGCATTGCTCCTGCAACCCAACGAACTGAATGGAACGAGTCGCAACCGGCCATCGCCCTGCGCATTTGCCGCCTAGACTTGCCCTGCCGGTTCCTGCCGGAGACGCCCCGTGGCGCTCCATCCACAACAAGAGGAAACATCCAATGTTCAAACTGACTGCCAAGGCGCTGGCATGCGCCCTGTCGCTGAGCATCGCTGGTCTGGCCCACGCGGCTGACCCGATCACCATCAAGTTCTCGCACGTGGTCGCCGAAAATACGCCGAAAGGCCAGGGCGCCCTGATGTTCAAGAAACTGGTGGAAGAGCGTCTGCCGGGCAAGGTCGAGGTGCAGGTTTACCCGAACTCCTCGCTGTTCGGTGATGGCAAGGAAATGGAAGCCCTGCTGCTGGGCGACGTTCAGCTGATCGCCCCGTCGCTGGCCAAGTTCGAACACTACTCCAAGGGCGTTCAGGTCTATGACCTGCCGTTCCTGTTCGATGACATCGCGGCAGTCGACCGCTTCCAGAAGAGCGAGGCCGGCCAGAGCCTGCTGCGCTCCATGGAAGACAAGAACATCACCGGCCTGGGCTACTGGCACAACGGCATGAAGCAGCTGTCGGCCAACAAGGAACTGCGTGAGCCGAAAGACGCGCGCGGCCTGAAGTTCCGCGTACAGGCGTCTGCCGTGCTGGACGAGCAGTTCAAGGCGCTGCGTGCCAACCCGCGCAAGATGAGCTTCGCCGAGGTGTACCAGGGCCTGCAGACGGGCGTGGTCAACGGTGCCGAGAACCCCTACTCGAACATCTACTCGCAGAAGATGCACGAAGTGCAGAAGCACATCACCGAGTCCGACCATGGCCTGCTGGACTACATGCTGATCACCAACACCAAGTTCTGGAACGGCCTGCCTGCCGATGTACGTGGCGAGCTGGAAAAGATCGTGGAAGAAGTCACTGTTGAAGTGAACAAGCAGGCCGACGCCCTGAACCAGAAGGCCAAGGCTGACATCCTCGCCGCCGGCACTACCGAAATCCTCGAGCTGACGCCGGAAGAGCGCGCCAAGTGGCGCGAAGCCATGAAGCCGGTCTGGAAGAAGTTCGAAGGCGAAATTGGTGCTGACCTGATCAAGGCTGCCGAAGCTGCCAACCAGGCTAAATAAGCCTTTGCCGAGGGGCGGGCTCCCCGCCCCTTTGCTGTACTACCCAGCGATACCCGACAGCTCAGTGAAAAAACAAAGCAGCTAGCGAAGACGAAGCCCGCACCAAGGGCAGACAGGTCAGGCCAAGGCGATCCCGGGCCGCGCCGCTTCGATGGCGACAACAAGAGTTTTTCATTGCTCTGTCCCCCAGCCTGCCCTGGCTGGTTCACGGCGCACCTCCGTGCTGCCTTCGATACAACAAGCAGTCCATCGGGAGATGTCATCCATGAACGCCCTCTGGCGCGTCTGGGACCACTTCGAGGAAGGTTTCATCGCCTTTCTGTTGGCCGCCATGACACTGGTGACCTTCGTTTACGTGATCCTCAACAACCTCTACACCCTTTTCTACGACCTGGGCGACCGCTTCGAGGGAAGCGCCGACTTCTGGTTCGCCATCGGTGATTTCATCATCGGGCTGGCCCAGTCCATGACCTGGAGCACCGCGCTGACCAAGGCGCTGTTCGCCTGGCTGATCTTCTCCGGCCTCGCCTATGGCGTGCGCACCGCCGGCCACATCGGCGTCGATGCACTGGTCAAGCTGGCACCGCGGCATATCCAGCGTGTCATCGGCATCATCGCCTGCCTGTTCTGCCTGGGGTACGCCGGCCTGCTGACCGTGGCCAGCTTCGAGTGGATCCAGACCCTGTTCATCGCCAACATCGGCGCCGAAGACCTGGGCCATATCGGCATCAAGCAGTGGCACATCGGCATGATCGTGCCGTTCGGCTTCGCCATGGTGTTCATCCGTTTCGCCGAAATCTTCGTACGTATCCTGCGCAACGAGCAGACCGGCCTCGGCCTTGCCGATGAAGCGGCCGATGCGTTGAAGCATGGCGAAGAGGAGCCCAAGTAATGACCATCCTGTTCCTGTTCGTCGCCCTCTTCGTGCTGATGTTCATCGGCGTACCGGTGGCCGTGTCCCTCGGCCTGGCCGGCTCACTGACCATCATGATCTTCAGCCAGGACTCGGTGCGCTCGCTGGCGATCAAGCTGTTCGAGACCTCCGAACACTACACCCTGCTGGCAATCCCGTTCTTCCTGCTGGCCGGTGCCTTCATGACCACCGGCGGGGTGGCCCGTCGTCTGATCGACTTCGCCAACGCCTGCGTCGGTCACATCCGTGGCGGTCTGGCGATCGGTGCGGTGCTGGCGTGCATGCTGTTCGCCGCGCTGTCCGGCTCGTCGCCGGCCACCGTGGCCGCGGTCGGCTCCATCGCCATCGCCGGCATGGTGCGCTCCGGTTACCCGCAGGCCTTCGGCGCCGGCATCGTCTGTAACGCCGGTACCCTGGGCATCCTGATTCCGCCGTCGGTGGTCATGGTGGTCTATGCCGCCGCCACCGAAACCTCGGTGGGCAAGCTGTTCATGGCCGGCGTCGTCCCGGGCATCCTGCTCGGCGGCGCGCTGATGGTGGCGATCTACATCATCGCGGTGAAGAAGAACCTGCCGGCACTGCCGCGCGCCAGCTTCCGCGAGTGGCTGTCCGCCGCACGCAAGGCGGTCTGGGGCCTGCTGCTGATGGTGATCATCCTCGGCGGCATCTATTCGGGCATGTTCACGCCCACTGAAGCGGCAGCCGTCGCGGCGGTGTATTCGGCCTTCGTCGCGCTGTTCGTCTACAAGGATCTGACCTGGCGCGAGTGCCCGAAGGTGCTGCTGGAGTCCGGCAAGCTGAGCATCATGCTGATGTTCATCATCGCTAACGCCATGCTCTTCGCCCACGTACTGACCACCGAGCAGATTCCACAGGCGATCACCGCCTGGGTGATCGAAGCCGGGCTGCAGCCGTGGATGTTCCTGCTGGTGGTGAACATCGTGCTGCTGGTCGCCGGGGCCTTCATGGAGCCGTCGGCGATCATCCTGATCCTGGCGCCGATCCTGTTCCCGATCGCCGTTCAGCTGGGCATCGACCCGATCCACCTGGGCATCATCATGGTGGTGAACATGGAAATCGGTTTGATCACGCCACCGGTGGGCTTGAATCTGTTCGTCGCCTCGGCGGTGACCGGCATGCCGGTGACCCAGGTGATCCGCGCGGTGCTGCCATGGCTGGCCCTGATGCTGAGCTTCCTGGTGATCATCACCTACGTGCCGTCGATTTCCCTGGGTCTACCGAACATGCTCGGCATGTAGCACGAAGCACTGACTTCCCTTTAGCCCGGCCTGTGCCGGGCTTTTTTTTTCGTTCGCGCGAATGCCGATACGTGCTCGTCAGAGCGCCAGCACATCCGCCGGTCGCCGGCGGAACCAGCCAGTCAGCGACAGACGGTCGGCCTGGGTCACCAGCACTTCATGGGGAAAATCGCCGGAAAGGAACACCACCAGATTGCCGGCCAGCGGGGGCACGTCCAGCTGCGAGCCGTCGGCCAGGTGCATCCGCAGTTCGCCAGCGTGGGCGGGCTGCCAATCCGGATTCAAATAGAGCACGGCGGTGACCGACCGGCTGTCGTCATCGCGAAAGCGGTCCAGGTGGGTCTGGTAGAAGGCGCCCGGCGGGTAGAAGGCGAAATGGCACTCGAACTCCTCGAGCCCGAGGAAGAGCTCGCGGTTGAGCTGCTGGCGCAGGCCGTCCATCAGCTCGAGGTAGTCGTCGCAGACCGCCGACTGGCCTGGCTCCAGCCACTGGATATGGTCGCTGCGAATGCCTTCGCGCACCGCCTGCGCCTCGCCGCGGCCGACCGCGGCGGGCGCCAGCGCGCCCTCGGCCTCGCGCCTGCGGCACTCGTCGGCCAGCTTGTGGGTCACATCACTGGGAAGGAAAGAACTCTGCAGCGACCAGCCGCGCTCGGCCAGGTCGTCGATGATCGAAGAGAACGGCAAGGAAGTGACTCCGAAGGAATACCGCAGGAGTCTAGGGTCTGTTGAGACTCCGCTACAAGCTGCGTCGCTGTGCCAAGCACAGCCACATTCGCGCGCCTCGACAAGCGGCTGTCGGGGCACGGAAAATGAACCGCCCGCCAGACAGGAGTTTCCATGCGCGCCTTCTTGACCTGTGTACTGCTGACCTTGAGCTTCAGCAGCTTCGCCGACACCTATCAGGAACTCTACGAAACCGCCGGCTGGACCGAACAGCGGGCCAATTTCTCCGATGCGCTGACCGCCGCGCAGCAGCGCTACAAGGACACATTGCCGCCCGCGGTATTCCAGACCCTGGTGACCAACAGCAACCGCCGCTTCGCCTCGCACGCCATCGACCAGCGCGCGCAGCAGGCGCTGCGCGAGCACTTGGCCGAACCGCAACCGGCGCTGGAGTTCTTCCAGTCGCCCCTGGGCCGCAAGATCGTTTCGGCAGAGGTGCTTGCCGCTCGCCGCGAACAGCTGGCTCAGCACGCTTCAGGCCTGCCGCGGATGGAAGCGGGCAGCAACCGGCAGCTGCTGATCCGCCATCTGGCGCAGGCGCTGCCGGCCAGCGAAGCGGGTGCCGAAGTCAGCTTGGCGCTGGCTGGCGTCGCCGCCGACAGCCTCAGCCAGATGATTCCCGGGCTGCTCGGCGGCAACCAGGCGCAGAGTCTACTGAGCAGCCAGCGCCAGCGGATGATCGAACAGATCGAGGGCGACCTGGATAACACGCTGCTGTATGTCTACCGCGATCTGTCCGATGCCGAGCTCGAGCAATACCTCGAGTTCGCCCGCTCCGATGACGGCAAGGCGTACTACCAGGCCGCGCTGCAGGCTCTGCGTGCCGGGCTTGCCGTGGGCATGAGCGGCACCGAGCTGGAGCCGCAACAGGGCATCTGACCGGCCGGCGTTAGCCGAGACGCTCGCGGAGAAAATCGAAATAGGCGCGACGTATCTCCTCGCGCTCGTTCACCAGATGATGGCGCGCATCGGGCAGGCGCAGGATTTGCGCAGCGGCGAACTTGCTTTCGAGAATGGGCAGGTTGTGTCGCCAGTCCACCGTCATGTCGGCCTCGCCCTGCACGATCAGCGGCGCATGCGCGCTTTCGGCGGCGCCTTCGATGCGCGGAATCCAGCGCGACAGCGCACCGACCCAGGCGGTAGGCAGAATATCGGCCTGCAGCGGATCGCGCGCCTGGACGAACTCGAGAAAGGCCGGGTCGCCGGAGTTGTCGCTGAACGAGCGACGAATCTGCCGCACGAACGGCCGCAGCAGCTCATAGCTCAGGCGCGAGCGCAACCAGGCCCTTGGCCGTACCAGCGGCGCGAGGAGGATGGTCCGCCCGAGGTCCGGGTTCTCCGCTTGGTGTAACAAGTGGTCCAGGGCAATGGCGCCGCCGGTGCTCTGGCCAAGCAGATGCCAGGGCCGCGGCAGATCGAGTTGGCGAGCCTGCTCGAACAGTCCGGCCAGCACCGCCTGGTATTCGTCGAACTCGTTGATGCTGGCGACGGGCCCGCTGGACAGGCCGTGGCCAGGCAGGTCGCAGGCCAGCACGGCGAAGCCCATCTCCAGCCCCCAGTCGACCACATGCCGATACAGGCCCATGTGGTCATAGTAGCCATGCAGGATCAGCAGGCTGGCGTGCGGCTGTTCCGGCCACCAGGCCTGCGCGACGACATCGTAGTCGTGCACGCGAAAGCGCCCCAGGCGGCGCTGAATGGACTGGCGATGGGGCAGATCGAGGCCGTAGTAGGCCTGATAGTGAAGGGTCTCGACGCTCGCCTCGACGGCTTCGGACAGAGCCGGCAGGCTGTTGCGCAGACGCTCGGGCTGGATACGCGCGGACATGGACATTCTTCGATTGCGTTGAGCTGGGATATTCAGCTCTGCATCGCCGCATGGCAAGCTTGCGCACCTTTTCCGGGGTTCCGTCATGACTAGTCGCCGCAAGTATCTGATCGCCGCGTTGATCGCCCTGCTGTGGGCCGGTGCCATGCTGGCTGCGTTCTGGTGGTTCGAGGCGCGCTACCTGCGCACCTTCGAAGGCGAGCGCGCCGAGCTGTTCTCGGGTGATGCGCTGCAGCTGCCCGCCGCCCTGCAAGGACCCGGCCCGGTCCGCTTCGTGCACTTCTGGGATCCCGGCTGCCCGTGCAATGTCGGCAACCAGCAGCATCTGCAGGAGCTGCTCGAGCGCTTCGCCGATCAGCCGGTCGCCTTCTACGAGGTGCGCAAGCCCGGCAGCCAGGGTCGCCTGCCGCAACCACTGGCCTCGCTGAAAGCGCTGGAGGGGCTCATCGGTGCCGAACAGCTGCCGGCCAGCCCCGCGGTGGGCATCTGGGACCAGTATGGTGAGCTCGTCTATATCGGGCCCTACAGCGAGGGGGCGGTGTGCAGTTCGGACAACAGCTTCGTCGAACCGATCCTCGAAGCAGTGCTCGCGGGGCGCAAGGTGCGCGCGACCCATTCCCTGGCGGTGGCCTGTTTCTGTGACTGGCAGGGTTGAGGCTTAGCGGCAGCGTAGGTACGCCGGTGATGGCTTCCTAGGCGCCACGAAAAAGGGCGCACCGCTGCGCCCTTTTTCGCTTCCCGGTAACGCTCAGCTATGCGCCGAGGGTGGCACCAGCACCTTGCGGCTGTCGATCACCTGGCGCCAGGTGGGATTGCCAGCGGTTTCATCCATCGCCTGCTGCATCGCGCGGATGCGGCGCTTCTCGGCACGCCGGGTGAGATACCAGGCAAGGAAGGTGGCCAGCGACACGCTGAGCAGGATCAGACTGGCCACCGCGTTGATCTCCGGCTTCACGCCCAGGCGCACGGCGGAGAAGATCTCCATCGGCAGGGTGGTCGAGCCGGGACCTGAGACGAAGCTGGCCAGCACCAGATCGTCCAGCGAGAGGGCGAAGGACAGCATGCCGCCCGCGGCCAGCGACGGTGCGATCATCGGCATGGTGATCAGGAAGAACACCTTCCACGGCCGCGCGCCGAGGTCCATCGCCGCTTCCTCTATGGACAGGTCGAGCTCGCGCAGGCGCGCCATCACCACCACCGCAACGTAGGCCGAGCAGAACGTGGTGTGAGCGATCCAGATGGTCACCAGCCCGCGCTGCGCCGGCCAGCCGACCAGTTGCGCCATCGCGACGAACAGCAGCAGCAGGGACAAACCGGTGATCACCTCGGGCATCACCAGCGGCGCGGTGACCAGGCCACCGAACAGCGTGCGACCGCGGAATACCGGGATACGCGTGAGCACGAAGGCGGCCATGGTGCCGAGCGCCACCGCGGCAACCGCGGTGTAGGCCGCGACCTCCAGCGAGCGCATCACCGCGCCCATCAGCTGGGAGTTGTCGAGCAGGCCGGCGTACCACTTCAGCGACCAGCCACCCCACACCGTCACCAGCCGCGAGGCGTTGAACGAGTAGATGACCAGGATGACCATCGGCAGGTAGATGAACAGCAGCCCGAGCACCAGGATCAGGTTGGAAAAGCTCCAGCGCTTCATAGCTTGCCCTCCAGTTCCTTGGCTTGGTTCCGGTTGAACAGGATGATCGGTACCAGCAGGATCGCCAGCATCACTACCGCCAGTGCCGAGGCCACCGGCCAGTCGCGGTTATTGAAGAACTCCTGCCAGAGCACCTTGCCGATCATCAGCGTCTCCGGACCGCCGAGCAGTTCGGGGATGACGAACTCGCCCACCACCGGAATGAACACCAGCATGCAGCCGGCGATGATGCCGTTCTTCGACAGCGGCACGGTGATCTTCCAGAAGCTGGTGAGGTTGCGCGCGCCGAGGTCGGAAGCTGCCTCGAGCAGGCTCGGGTCGTGCTTCACCAGGTTGGCGTAGAGCGGCAGGATCATGAACGGCAGGTAGGAATAGACCACGCCGATGTACACGGCCATATCGGTGTTGAGAATCTGCAGCGGCGCATCAATCAGGCCGAGCCCCTGCAACAGTCCGTTGAGTATGCCGTTGCTGCTGAGGATGCCCATCCAGGCATAGACGCGAATCAGGATGGCGGTCCAGGTCGGCATCATGATCAGCAGCAGCAGGACCGTCTGCAGGTCCTTTCGCGCGCGAGCAATGGCGTAGGCCATCGGATAGCCGATCAGCAGGCAGAGCAGCGTGCTGAAGAAGGCGATCCGCAGCGAGCCCAGGTAGGCCGCCAGATACAGCTCGTCTTCGCTGAGGAAGATGTAGTTGCCCAGGTTGATCAGCACCTGCAGCTGCTGGTCGGCATAGGCGAAGATGTCGGTGTACGGCGGAATGGCCACATCCGCTTCGGCAAAGCTGATCTTCAGCACGATGGCAAAGGGCAGCAGGAAGAACAGCATCAGCCACAGGAAGGGCACGCCGATGACCAGTCGGCGTCCGGTGTTCAGGGGCGAGCGCTTCATGCCTGCAACACCACGCCGCTGTCATCCCACCAGTAGACGTACACCTCTTCTTCCCAGGTCGGCAGCTTCACGTGGCGCTCGGCGTTGGCCATGAAGGCCTGCAGCACACCGCCGGACGGCAGCTTGATGTAATACACCGAGTGGCCGCCGAGGTAGGCGATGTCGTGCACGACGCCCTTGGCCCAGTTATAGCCGGGCCTCTCCAGTTCCGGCAGTTCGGTGCCGATCAGCAGTTTTTCCGGGCGGATCGCGTAGGTGATCTGCTTGTCCTGAGCGCGGGTACTGATACCGTGACCGACGTAGATCGGGTTCTCCAGACCGGGCGAGGCGATGATGGCGTGGTCACCCATGTCCTCGACCAGCTCGCCGTCGAACAGGTTGACGTTGCCGATGAACTCGCAGACCAGACGGCTCGCCGGCGTCTCGTAGATATCCATCGGGCTGCCGACCTGGGCGATCCAGCCCAGATGCATGATGGCGATGCGCTCGGCCATGGTCATGGCCTCTTCCTGGTCGTGGGTGACCATCACGCAGGTCACACCGACGCGCTCGATGATCTGCACCAACTCGAGCTGCATCTGCGAGCGCAGCTTCTTGTCCAGCGCGCCCATGGGTTCGTCGAGCAGCAGCAGCTTGGGGCGCTTGGCCAGCGAACGGGCCAGGGCGACGCGCTGGCGCTGGCCACCCGACAGCTGGTGCGGCTTGCGCTTGGCATACTGGGTCATCTGCACCAGGCCGAGCATCTCCTTCACCCGCGCCTCGACCTCTTCCTTCGGCAGGCCATCCTGCTTCAGGCCGAAGGCGATGTTCTGCTCCACCGTCATGTGCGGGAACAGCGCGTAGGACTGGAACATCATGTTGATCGGCCGCTCGTAGGGCGGCATGTCGGTGATGTCCTGGCCATCGAGGAAGATGCGCCCCTCGGTGGGCCGCTCGAAGCCGGCGAGCATGCGCAGCAGCGTCGACTTGCCCGAACCCGAGCCGCCGAGGAGGGCGAAGATCTCGCCCTGGTGGATGCTCAGCGAGACATCATCGACCGCCACCGTTTCGTCGAACTTCTTGGTGACGCGGTCGATCTTCAGCAGCACCTGCTTGTTCTTGCTCTCGCCACTGAGGGCTTTCTTGTAGGCGCTGGAGGCAACGGCCATGCGCGAACTCCCGAAATGAAAATGGTTGGCCCGGCCATTGCCGGAAATCTAATGATCGTTGCAGCGGGCACGCCTGCTGGCACACCCCGGCAGAGCGGGCTGCGCTCGGCCAAGGCAGGCCGGGCCAAGCGCAACCGCTCCGGAGTTCACTTGCCGGATTTCACCTTGGTCCAGGTGCGCGTCATCAGCCGCTGAACCTTTGGCGGCAGCTCGGCCGAAACGTAAAGCCGGTCGAGCACTTCCTGCGGCGGGTACACCGATGCGTCCTGCCGCACCTCCTGGTCCATCAGCTCGCCCGCCTTGAGGTTGGGATTGGCGTAACCGACATAGTCGCTCACCGCGGCAATCACCTCGGGACGCAGCAGGTAGTTGATGAAGGCGTGGGCTTCGTCGACGTTACTGGCATCGGCAGGGATGGCCAGCATGTCGAACCAGAGGTTGCCGCCTTCCTTGGGAATGGCGTAGGCGATCTCGATGCCCTTGCCGGCTTCCTCGGCGCGGGCGGCGGCCTGGAACACATCACCGGAGAACCCGGCGGCGACGCAGATATTGCCATTGGCGAGGTCGGAAATGTACTTCGACGAGTGGAAATAACGCACATGCGGCCGCACGGCCAGGAGCTTCTCCTCGGCCTTCCGATAATCCGCAGCGTTCTCGCTGTTGGGGTCCAGGCCCAGATAGTTGAGCATGGCCGGGATCATCTCATCGGCCGAATCGAGGAAGGCGATGCCGCAGCTGGCCAGTTTCGCAGCGTTCTCCGGCTCGAAGATCACCGCCCAGGAGTCGATTTTGTCGACGCCGAGCGCCGCCTTGACCTTCTCGACGTTGTAGCCGATGCCGTTGGTGCCCCACAGGTAAGGCGCCGCGTAGGCGTTGCCGGGGTCGTTCTTCTGCAGCTGCTTGAGCAGGGCTGGATCGAGGTTTTCCCAGTTCGGCAGCTTGGATTTGTCCAGCTTCTGGAAGGCGCCGGCGCGGATTTGCTTGCCGAGGAAATGGTTGGAGGGCACCACCACGTCGTAACCGCTGCGGCCGGCGAGCAGCTTGCCTTCCAGGGTTTCGTTGGAGTCGAAGACATCGTAGACGGGCTTGATCCCCGTCTCCCTCTCGAACTCTTCCAGCGTCGTTTCGCCGATGTAATCCGACCAGTTGTAGACATGTACGGTGGCAGCCTGGGCGGCTGTCGCTCCGGCTACCGCGGCGGCGACGATCAGCGACTTGAGGGTCGAGCGCATGGGTTGAGTCCTCTTGTTACAGGCCGCGCATGTCCCGGCGGGAAAGGCCGGCCTATTTATTGGAAAAACCTCTGGAAATCAACAGATTTGGTGCAACTGCCGCTGCAGTTTCAGGGCAGGTGGAGACGAGGGCAGATGACGTGGCTGCAAGGGCTTCAAGCATTCCGTGTCCTCGTGCTGGTGTTCCAAGCGCGGATTGCCCCTGCGCCCGGATCGGGTGCATGCACCGGCCGGCATCGCCCGGCCGGTGCATGCAGTCGCCTCAGCGACCCGACTTGATCTTGGTCCAGCTGCGCGTCATGGCACGCTGGGTCTTCGGATCCAGATCGGGGAAGGTGTACAGCTTCTTCAGCACGTCCTGGCTCGGGTAGATGCCCGGGTCGGTGCGGATCGCCTCATCCAGCAGCGGGGTAGCCGCGGCGTTGCCGTTGGGGAACTGCACGTAGTTGGTGATGGAGGCCATCACCTCAGGCTTCATCAGGTAGTTGAGGAAGACGTGGGCACTCTCGACGTTCTTCGCGTCGGCCGGCACCGCCAGCATGTCGAAGAAGCTACCGGCACCTTCCTTCGGAATCTTGTAGCTGACGTTGACCCCGTTGGCCGCTTCCTCGGCGCGCGACTTGCCCTGGTAGATGTCGCCGGAGTAGCCGATCGCCACGCAGATGTTGCCGTTGGCGAGGTCGGAGATGTACTTGGAGGAGTGGAAATAGGCCACATGCGGACGGATCTGCATGAACAGCTCCTCGGCCTTCTTCAGTTCGTCGGCCTTGCCGCTGTCCGGGGCATAGCCCAGATAGTGCAGCGCAGCCGGCAGCATTTCGGTCGGCGAGTCGAGGAAGGCGACGCCGCAGGACTTCAGCTTCTCGATGTTCTCCGGCTTGAACACCAGGTCCCAGGAATCCACCGGGGCATTGTCGCCCAGCGCGGCCTTGACCTTGTCGACGTTGTAGCCGATGCCGATGGTGCCCCACATGTAGGGGATCGAGTACTGATTGCCCGGGTCACTAGGTTCCAGCGCCTTGAGCAGATCCTTGTCGAGGTTTTCCCAGTTCGGCAGCTTGGACTTGTCCAGCTTCTGGAACACGCCGGCCTTGATCTGCTTGGCCAGGAAGGGGTTGGAGGGCACTACCACGTCGTAACCGGAGCTGCCGGCCAGCAACTTGGCTTCCAGCACCTCATTGCTGTCGAAGACGTCGTAGACCACCTTGATGCCGGTTTCCTTGGTGAAGTTCTCCAGGGTGTCTTCGGCGATGTAGTCGGACCAGTTGTAGACGTGCAGCACCTTTTCCTGGGCCTGCGCAGCTCCGGCTAGGGTGCCGGCCAGCGTCATGGCAAGTAGGGTCTTGGCGAAGGGATTCATCCGTGCAGCTCCTGTTGTCATCGTTAGTAGGGGCAGTGGAACAGGCCATGAACAGCGTGGCGGCCTGGGTGTGCCGGCATCGACACACCCCGTGGTAGGTCTGGCTTCCAGCACGCGCGCAGTCTGGCAAGGTCAGGCCCTTTTTTTCAACAAGCCGAGCGCAATCGGCGGTGCGAAGGGCAACCCAGGCCCAGCCTCCACCGGCTGCCGCGAATCAACCACGCACGTCCTTGGCCGTTGCATCCAGACACAGCCGTACCTTGCCGATCAGCTCGTCGATCTGCTCCTCGCTGATCACCAGCGGCGGCGAGATGATCATGGTGTCGCCAACCGCACGCATCACCAGGCCGTTGCGGAAGCAGTGCTCGCGACAGCGCATGCCCACATCGGCATCGACGAAACGTTCGCGGGTCTTCTTGTTTTTCACCAGTTCCAGCGCGCCGAGCAGACCGACACCACGGGCTTCGCCCACCAGCGGATGCTCGACCAGTTCCTGCCAGCGAGACTGCAAATAGGGTGCCGTCTTCGTCTTGACCCGCTCGACGATCTTCTCCTCGCGCAGGATGCGGATGTTCTCCAGCGCCACCGCGGCGGCCACCGGATGCCCCGAATAGGTGAAGCCGTGATAGAACTCGCCGCCCTCGTTGAGCGTCTGCACCACTCCGTCACGCACGATGACGCCGCCCATGGGGATGTAGCCGGAGGTCAGGCCCTTGGCGATCGGCATCAGGTCGGGCGTGAGGCCGTAGTAGTCGCTGCCGAACCATTCGCCGGTCCGGCCGAAGCCGCAGATGACCTCGTCGGCCACCAGCAGGATGTCGTGGCGCGCAAGGATTTCCTTGATTCGGGGCCAGTAGCTGTCCGGCGGGATGATCACGCCGCCGGCGCCCTGAATCGGCTCGGCGATGAAGGCGGCGACCTTGTCCTCGCCAACTTCGAGAATCTTCTGCTCCAGCTGGTCGGCGATGCGCAGGCCGAACTCCTCCGGGCTCATGTCGCCGCCCTCGCCGTACCAGTAGGGCTGGTCGATGTGCTCGATGCCGGGGATGGGAAAATCGCCCTGCTCGTGCATCGCCTTCATCCCGCCCAGGCTGGTACCGGCAACCGTGGAACCGTGATAGCCGTTCCAGCGGCCGATGATCACCTTCTTCTCCGGCCGGCCCTTGATTGCCCAGTAATGGCGCACCATGCGCAGCACGGTGTCGTTGGCCTCGGACCCCGAGCCGGTAAAGAACACATGATTCATGCCGGCCGGGGCGATGTCGGCAATCGCCTTGGCCAGCGCCACGGCGGGCGGGTGGGCGGTCTGGAAGAACAGATTGTAGTACGGCAGCTCGCGCATCTGCTTGGTCGCGGCCTCGACCAGTTCCTCACGGCCGTAGCCGAGATTGACGCACCACAGCCCGGCCATGGCGTCGAGGATCTTGTGCCCTTCGCTGTCCCACAGGTACACACCCTCGCCGCGGGTGATGATGCGCGTGCCCTTGGCGTTCAGCGCCTTGTAGTCGGTGAACGGCGGCAGGTGATGGTCGCGGCTCAGCGCTTGCCAGTGCAGGGTTTGCGAATCGCTCATCAGTCACCTCTCGTTAAAGTTCGTGCATGGTCGGTGGACGCCAAAATCGCATCCACCCTGCGGCCGGCTCCGGCGGAAGCGGCCTTACACCGACAGCATCAGGAATTCCCGCTCCCAGGAGCTGATCACGCGGTGGTAGTTCTCCTGCTCGGCGCGTTTGACCGCCACGTAGCCGGTGATGAATTTCGGGCTCAGGTATTTCTCCAGTTCGCGGCAGGTTTCCATCCGCTCCAGCGCCGCTTCCAGGGTCAGCGGCAGGCGCAGGTTGCGCCGCTCGTAGCCGCGGCCCTTGACCGGCTGGCTCGGCGGCAGCTGCTCGACCATGCCGATGTAGCCGCACAGCAGGCTGGCGGCGATGGCCAGGTAAGGGTTGGCGTCGGCGCCTGCCAGGCGGTTCTCGACACGGCGGTTCTGCGGATCGGAATCCGGCACGCGCAGGCCCACGGTACGGTTCTCTTCGCCCCATTCCACGTTCACCGGCGCCGAGGTGTCCGGCAGGAAGCGGCGGAACGAGTTGACGTTGGGCGCGAACATCGGCAGCAGCTCGGGGATGTACTTCTGCAGGCCGCCGACGTGGTGCAGGAACAGCTGGCTCATGGAGCCGTCTTCGTTGGAGAAGATATTGCGCCCGGTGTTGAGGTCGATGACGCTCTGGTGCAGGTGCATCGCGCTGCCCGGCTCGCCGGTCATCGGCTTGGCCATGAAGGTGGCGGCGACGTTGTGCTTGAGCGCGGCCTCGCGCATGGTGCGCTTGAACACCAGGATCTGGTCGGCCAGGTGCAGCGCCTCGCCGTGACGGAAGTTGATCTCCATCTGCGCGGTGCCTTCCTCGTGGATCAGGGTGTCCAGGTCCAGGCCCTGCGCTTCGCACCAGTCGTACATGTCCTCGAACAGCGGGTCGAACTCGTTGGCGGCATCGATGGAGAACGACTGGCGGCCGGTCTCCTGGCGACCGGAACGACCGATCGGCGGCTGGAACGGCAGGTCCGGGTCCTCGCAGCGCTTGGTCAGGTAGAACTCCATCTCCGGCGCGACGATGGGCTGCCAGCCACGGTCGGCATACATCTTCAGCACACGTTTGAGGATGTTGCGCGGCGACAGCTCGATGGGGTTGCCCATCTTGTCGTAGGTGTCGTGGATCACCTGGGCGGTGGGCTCGATCGCCCAGGGCACGAGGAACACCGCGTTCGGATCGGGCCGGCAGAACATGTCGATGTCGGCCGGGTCGAGCAGTTCGTAGTAGATGTCGTCCTCGACGTAATCGCCGGTCACGGTCTGCAGCAGCACGCTTTCCGGCAGGCGCATGCCCTTCTCGTCGAGAAACTTGTTGGTCGGTGAAATCTTGCCGCGAGCGATCCCGGTCAGGTCGCTGATCAGGCACTCCACTTCGGTGATCTTGCGTTCTTTCAGCCAGCCGGTGAGCTGGTCGAGCTTGATACTCATGTTGACCTCGGGTTGCTGGGAAGTGGCCGTACGGGGTCGGCCTCAGCGTTGTCGTGCACGTGCCTGGCAGGCTTCGGCGAAGCCCTGGAACAGCGCCAGATAGTGCGGGTGCGAGTGGACCTGCCATTCCGGATGCCATTGCACGCCGAGGGCGAAGTTCGGCGCGGCTTCCACGGAAAATGCCTCAATCAGCCCGTCGGGGGCCAGCGCCTCGATGCGCAGGCCGGCGCCGAGGCGCTCGACACCCTGTCCGTGTACCGAATTGACCTGTATCTGCGCCGGCAGGCCGAGGCGCTCGAGCAGCCCGCCCGGCTGCACATGCAAGGCATGGCTGAGACCATACTGCACATCCAGCGGATCCTCGGGACGCTCGCGATGATCCTGATAGGGGCCGGCTTCGTGCACTTTCTGGTGCAGGGTGCCACCAAAGGCCACGTTCATTTCCTGAAAGCCCCGGCAGATGCCGAACACCGGAATGCCGGCCTCGACCGCCGCGCGGATCAGCGGCAGGGTGAGGCGGTCGCGAAACGGATCATGATGAGTGCCCGGCTCACTCTCTGGCCCACCATAGTGATGCGGCTCGACGTTGGACGGCGAGCCGGTGAACAGCAGGCCATCGAAGTTTTCCAGCAGGGTCGCGGGATCGATCAGCTCGTCCAGTGCCGGGATCACCAGCGGCAGTCCAGCGATCGCCGCGGCACGCAGGTACTTGTCGCCGGCTATATGAAAGCTGTGGTGGCCGAGCTGCTTGGTGCAGGCCGATACGCCGATCAGAGGCTTGCGCGACATGGGATACTCGTCGTTCGAATGGGGCATACCGGAGAGTAGTCTTGTTCATTTTTATAGACAATAGCCCGAACTTCGGCCACGTGCGCTGCGCTCGTCACAGCGCAAGGATGCCCCAAAAAAGGCCCAGCATGGGCACTCATGGGGCGCCGGCCGGCTACTATTGACAGTGATCAGGCTTTTCGATTGACTCCCAGACAAGCATCTGATGATTGAAATTTTTAACAATTAAGGTAATTCATCATGGCCCCGCCGCGTGCCGTTCAGCTCAACGAAGCTAACGCATTTCTCAAGGAACACCCGGAGGTGCAGTACGTCGATCTGCTGATCACCGACATGAATGGAGTCGTGCGCGGCAAGCGCATCGAGCGCGCCAGCCTGCACAAGGTCTACGAAAAGGGCATCAACCTCCCCGCTTCGCTGTTCGCCCTCGACATCAACGGCATCACCGTGGAAAGCACCGGTCTGGGCATGGACATCGGCGACTCCGACCGCACCTGCTTCCCGATTCCCAACACGCTGTGCAAGGAACCCTGGCAGAAGCGCCCCACCGCGCAGCTGCTGATGACCATGCACGAGCGTGACGGCGACCCCTTCTTCGCCGACCCGCGCGAGGTGCTGCGCCAGGTGGTGAGCAAGTTCGACGAACTGGGCCTGACCATCTGCGCCGCGTTCGAACTGGAGTTCTATCTGATCGATCAGGAGAACATCAACGGCCGGCCACAACCGCCGCGCTCACCGATTTCCGGCAAGCGCCCGCACTCGACCCAGGTCTACCTGATCGACGATCTCGACGAGTACGTCGACTGCCTGCAGGACATCCTCGAAGGCGCCAAGGAGCAGGGCATCCCGGCCGACGCCATCGTCAAGGAAAGCGCCCCGGCGCAGTTCGAGGTCAACCTGCATCACGTCGCCGACCCGATCAAGGCCTGCGACTATGCGGTGCTGCTCAAGCGGCTGATCAAGAACATCGCCTACGACCACGAGATGGACACCACCTTCATGGCCAAGCCCTATCCGGGCCAGGCCGGCAACGGTCTGCATGTGCACATCTCGCTGCTCGACAAGAATGGCAACAACATCTTCGCCACCGAGAACCCGCTGGACAGTCAACCGCTGCGCCACGCCATCGGCGGCCTGCAGCAGACCATGGCCGCCTCGATGGCCTTCCTCTGCCCGAACGTGAACTCCTATCGCCGCTTCGGTGCGCAGTTCTACGTGCCGAATGCGCCGTGCTGGGGCATGGACAACCGCACCGTGGCGCTACGCGTGCCGACCGACAGCCCGGACGCGGTACGCATCGAACATCGGGTCGCCGGTGCCGACGCCAACCCCTACCTGCTGCTTGCCGGCATCCTCGCCGGGGTGCACCACGGCCTGACCAACAAGATCGAGCCGGATGACCCCATCGAGGGCAACTCCTATGAGCAGGTCGAGCAGAGCCTGCCGACCAACCTGCGCGACGCCCTGCGCGAGCTGGACGACAGCGAGATCATGGCGCGCTACATCAGCCCCGATTACATCGACATCTTCGTCGCGTGCAAGGAGAGCGAGCTGGCCGAGTTCGAGCATTCGATCTCGGACCTCGAGTACAACTGGTACCTGCATACCGTCTAGCCGCGGGCCCGTGTGCTGCGGGGCGACCGCCACGGCGGTTTGCATCCGCCGCCGGGCTGGCATCAAATAGGCCGATGACCAAGCCCAGCCCCGCGACCACCAGTCGCCGCCCACGCGCCAGCAGCCAGGCGCGCATTCGCCAGATCCTCGCCAGCGCCCGTGAACTGCTCGCCGGGCAAGGGGCCGCGACGTTGTCGGTGTATGCGGTCGCCGAGCATGCGGGCATTCCGCCTTCCTCCGTCTATCACTTCTTCTCCGGCGTGCCGGCACTGCTCGCGGCGCTGACGGCGGATGTGCACGCGACCTTCAGAGCGAGTCTCGAACAGCCCATCGATCACCACAGCCTGACCAGCTGGCGCGACCTGTCGCGGCTGATCGAACAGCGCATGCTCAAGGTCTACGAGCAGGACAGCGCCGCTCGCCAGCTGATCCTGGCGCAACACGGTCTCGGTGAAGTCACCCAGACCGACCAGCGCCTGGATCTGGAACTCGGCCAGGCCATGCAGGCGGTGTTCGAGCGGCATTTCGCCCTGCCTCCGCTGCCGCAGGACATCGATGTATTCGCCCTGGCCGTGGAACTCGGCGACCGCGTCTATGCTCGATCCATACAGCTGTACGGCAGCCTGACGCCGCGCATGGCCGAGGAAGGCATGCGGGTGTTCGATGCCTATCTGGGCCTGTATCTGCCGCCGTGCCTGCCGAAGCGAGAATCGCCGATCGTTAATCGATAGATATCGACAAACGGCGTTCCTAATCGGTCGTAAACGCATTCACTGCACTATCAATCCGGATAACTATCGAATAAATTTGCGCCTTCGATAGCCGCCGCCCTTTCAACCGCAGCCGCGAGGTGCTCCATGTCCCGAGTCGTTACCGTAGCCGCCACCCAGATGGCCTGTTCCTGGGATCGCCAGGCCAACATCGCCAATGCCGACAGGCTGGTGCGCGAGGCCGCCGCCAAGGGCGCGCAGATCATCCTGATCCAGGAGCTGTTCGAGACCCCGTACTTCTGCCAGAAACCCAATCCGCAATACCTGCAGCTGGCCATACCGGTGGAACAGAACCCGGCGATCCAGCATTTCCAGAAGCTCGCCGCCGAACTGCAGGTGGTGCTGCCGATCAGCTTCTTCGAGCTGGCCGGGCGGGCACGCTTCAATTCCATCGCCATCATCGATGCCGACGGCAAGCTGCTCGGCGTCTACCGCAAGAGCCACATCCCGGACGGCCCCGGCTACCACGAGAAATACTATTTCAACCCGGGCGACACCGGCTTCAAGGTCTGGAACACCCGCTACGCCAGGATCGGCGTGGCCATCTGCTGGGACCAATGGTTCCCCGAGACCGCACGCAGCATGGCGCTGATGGGTGCCGAACTGCTGTTCTACCCGACCGCCATCGGCAGCGAGCCGCACGATGCGAGCATCACTTCCCGCGACCATTGGCAGCGCGTGCAACAGGGCCATGCCGGCGCCAACCTGATGCCGCTGATCGCCAGCAACCGCATCGGCCGCGAGGAGCAGGACGGCTACGACATCACCTTCTACGGCTCGTCGTTCATCGCCGACCAGTTCGGGGCCAAGGTCGAGGAATTGGACGAAACCAGCGAGGGCGTGCTGGTGCACCAGTTCGATCTCGACCAGCTCGAACATATCCGCAGCGCCTGGGGCGTGTTCCGTGATCGCCGGCCGAACCTGTACGGCTCGATCAAGACCCTGGACGGTGAAACGCCGTCGGAATGAACGTAGGGTGGAAAACCGCGCAGCGTTTTCCACCAGGGACGCACATGGTGGAAAAGGCCTGCGGCCGTTTTCCACCCTACCAGGATCTCAGCCATGACCACCCTCAGTTCCACGCCCCGCCAAGACGGCTACTTCATGCCCGCCGAATGGGCACCGCACAGCCAGACCTGGATGGTCTGGCCGCAGCGCCCGGACAACTGGCGGGACAACGCGGGACCGGCGCAGGCGGCGTTCACCGCCGTCGCCAAGGCGATCGCCCGTTTCGAGCCGGTGACCGTTTGCGCCAGCGCCGAGCAATACCTGGCGGCGCGCGCCGCGCTGGATGACCCGCGCATTCGCGTGGTGGAAATCAGCAGCGACGACGCCTGGGTGCGTGACACCGGACCGACCTTCGTCATCGACGACAACGGCGGTCTGCGCGGCGTCGACTGGACCTTCAACGCCTGGGGCGGCGAAGACGGCGGGCTCTACGCCGACTGGCAACGCGACGACGAGGTGGCGCGCAAGATCCTCGAGATCGAGTACTGCGATCGCTATCGCACCGAAGGTTTCGTGCTTGAGGGCGGCTCGATCCACGTCGACGGCGAAGGCACGCTGATCACCACCGAGGAATGCCTGCTCAACCGCAACCGCAACCCGCAGCTGTCCCGCGAGCAGATCGAGGCGGTGCTGCGCGAGCACCTGGCGGTCGACAGCATCATCTGGCTGCCGCACGGCCTCTACAACGACGAGACCGACGGCCACGTCGACAACTTCTGCTGCTTCGTCCGTCCGGGCGAAGTGCTGCTGGCCTGGACCGACGACGCCAACGACCCGAACTATGCACGGTGCCAGGCCGCCCTGGCGGTGTTGCAGCGCGCACGCGACGCCAAGGGCCGCGCGCTGACCGTGCACAGGATGCCGATCCCCGGCCCGCTGCATGCGTCGGCCGCCGAGTGCGCCGGTGTCGAGGCACTGGATGGCAGCCAGCCGCGCGACCCGTCGATCCGCCTGGCTGGCAGCTACGTGAACTTCCTGATCGTCAACGGCGGCATCATCGCGCCGGCCTTCGGCGATCCGCTGGATGGCGAAGCCGAGCGCATCCTCACTGAGGTATTCCCCGAGCACGAAGTGGTCATGGTCCCGGGTCGGGAGATTCTTCTGGGCGGCGGCAACATCCACTGCATCACCCAGCAGCAACCGGCGCCCTTCGTGCGCTAACGGCAGAACGGCGCGCCTGGGCCATGGCGCCAGGCAGGGAGGGTCCGATGGACTTTCTGGTCAACCTGGACGTCGACGACCTGGAGCGGGGCGTGGATTTCTACGGCTCGCTGTTCGGCCTGCAGGTCGGGCGCAGACTGGGCGGGTACGCGGTGGAACTGCTCGGCGGACCTGCGCCCATCTACCTGTTGCAAAAGAACGCCGGCAGCGCAGCGACACCAGACGGCAGCCAGCAGCGCCACTACGGGCGGCACTGGACGCCGGTGCATCTGGATTTCGTCGTCGACGATATCGAATCCGCCACGGCAAAGGCGATCGCCCAGGGTGCGCGGCTGGAACAGCCGATCACGACCGAAACCTGGGGCAGCCTGGCGTTGCTGGCCGACCCTTTCGGCCACGGCTTCTGCCTGATCCAGTTTCTCGGTCGCGGTTATGACGAGCGGTTCGACTAACGGCCGCGTCAGCCGACGATCACCTGGTTCTTGCCGAGGCGCTTGGCGGTGTACATCGCCGCATCGGCGCGGGCGAATACCGCGCTTAGCTCGGGGTCGCTGGCCTTCAGGTAAGTCAGACCCAGGCTGGCGGTGACGCGGAAACGCTCGCCATTCTCGGCAGTGAACACCACCCGCTCGATCTCGCGCTGCAGGCGCTCGGCGATCTGCTCGGCCAGGTCCGGCTGGCAGCCGGGCAGCAAGGCGGCGAACTCCTCACCGCCGATACGGCCGAAAAGGTCGCTCTGGCGCAGGACCGAAGCGCCACAGCGAGCGACCTTCTGCAGCACCTGATCGCCCATCTGGTGGCCGTGGGTATCGTTGATGCGCTTGAAGTCGTCGATGTCCAGCAGCAGGAACGCCAGCGGCGAGGCGAACTGCCGGGCACGCTCGAACTCGGTTCGCGCGCACTCGAAGAAGTGCCGGCGGTTGCTGCTCTGGGTCAGTACGTCGGTGGTCGCCAGACGCTGCAGTTCGCCTTCGAGCTGCTTCTTCTCGGTGATGTCCTCGGCGATGCCGACGATGATCGGGCCGTGGCCATGCTCGGCGCGGCGGCCGAGGAAACACTTGTCGCTCAGCCAGCGCAGCTGACCGTCGCCGCGGATGATGCGGTACTCGCGGGTCTCCACTGCACCCTCATCGAGCACGGCAAGCATCGACTTCTGCGCATACTCGACATCGTCCGGGTAGATCGCGTTGCGCCACTCACCGTAGTCGGCCAGCAGCAGCGCTGGCGAGCGGCCGAAGATGCGCTCGTAGGCCGGGCTGACATAGATCATCCGCTGCGCCTGCCAGTCGAATGCCCAGAGCACCGCGTTGACGCCGCCCAGCAGCGTGCTGAACAACTGCTCTCGCTCGCCCAGACGCTCCGCCTCCGCGCGCGCGTGCATCAACGCCAGCAGCGTCTGCGCATCACTACCCGGCAGCATGCTCATTCTCGAATCACCCTGGTTGCTCGCCAGCTGCATAGCCTTCTTCCTGAAACGACCGCCACCCAGGTGGCGGTACTGCAATGTAAGAGTGCTGTTCAGAGAGCTTGCAGCAGGCAAAGTTCCGGGCGCCGCTACGCCCCGGGCTTGAGCCGATCGAAGGTCATGCCGGGACGACGGATGGCCGCAGCGAATAGGTCCGCAGATGCTCGGCGAACTCACGCAGCGACTGGATGCCGCTGGCCTCGGCTTCCTGTACCCATTGCTTGATGGCCGCCAGCATGTCGTGGCCGTTGGCACTGGTCCGCGTCCAGATCTGCTGCAGCGCCAGACGCTTCTCGTAGATCACCTTGAGCGCCTGGCTCTGCTCCAGCATGACCTCGATATGTGCCTGCTGCTCCTGCTGCAGCAGGCTCGGTTCGCGCGCCAGCAGGCGTTTGGCGCGGCGCAGCCGGTGGCGCAGCGAGGCGTCGGCGCGGGACAGCTCCTGACGAACCAGCGGCACGATCACCAGCCGGCGATACTGCGCCATGATCTGGAAGCGGTTGTTGAGGATCGCCATGGCGCTGTCCATGTCCAGATGCCGCTTGCCCTCGACGCGATGGGCGATGGGTGCGGTACGGTTGACCTTGGCCAGACCAAGCATGCTGAACAGACGGATCCAGGCCCAGCCCATGTCGAACTCCCACTTGCGCACCGAGAGCTTGGCCGAGTTCGGGTAGGTGTGGTGGTTGTTGTGCAGTTCTTCGCCACCGATGAGGATGCCCCAGGGCACGAGGTTGGTCGCCGCGTCACGGCATTCGAAGTTGCGATAACCGACCGCGTGACCGAGACCGTTGACCACGCCGGCGGCCCAGAACGGGATCCAGATCATCTGCACGGCCCACACGGTGAGGCCGAGCGCGCCGAACAGCGCCAGGTCGATCAGCAGCATCAGCACGATGCCGGTATTGGGAAAGCGCGAATAGAGGTTGCGCTCGATCCAGTCGTCCGGACAGTTCTTGCCGTAGATGCGCAGGGTCTCCTCGTTCTTCGCCTCGGCCATGTACAGCTCGGCGCCCTTGCGCACGACGGTCAGCAGCCCCTTGTGCACCGGGCTGTGGGGGTCGTCCGGGGTTTCGCATTTGGCGTGGTGCTTGCGGTGGATAGCGGTCCACTCGCGGGTGTTCATCGCCGTGGTCAGCCACAGCCAGAAACGGAAGAAGTGCTTGAGCGCCGGGTGCAACTCCAGCGAGCGGTGGGCCGAATAGCGATGCAGGTAGACCGTGACGCTGACGATGGTGACGTGAGTCAGCAGCAGCGTGGTCGCGATGAGTTGCCAGACCGAAAGGTCGAGTAAACCGGTGTGCCACATGGTAACGGGGTGCCTCATGGATAACGGTGCGCCGACGAGACCTTCGTCCGCGTACACCTTGTCAGCAGCCTAACACCCCGCCAATGCGAGTCCAGAGGCGACCTGACCGACCATCCGAAACCTGATGTCTTTTTGATCACATTCCATTTCAATCGCTACGCCTGTGCGTCGATCACGTCGGTGACCGGAAGGCCGAGCTATCGGCCCTGATGGCATAGAGCTATCATTGGTTTTTTTGCCTGGAAAGTTGCGGCTCATGCAAACGTCGTACGTCGCGCGCAGCACCACACGCGATCAGCTCGCTCAGCCATGACGAACACCGGTGTATCCCCCCGCTGGATCTTCGCGCTGGG
Organism: Stutzerimonas sp. KH-1; assembly: GCF_054483855.1. Lineage (NCBI taxonomy): Bacteria > Pseudomonadati > Pseudomonadota > Gammaproteobacteria > Pseudomonadales > Pseudomonadaceae > Stutzerimonas > Stutzerimonas sp. KH-1. Next base: position 3,548,517 of record NZ_CM137011.1, read on the forward strand.
CAGTCTGCTGCTGGTCCTGCTGTTCGGTGGCCTGGCGTTGAACGACTACCGTGCACGCGATGCCGCCTGGTTGCTCGAAGTCGACACGCATGGCGAACTGCAGAGCCTCGCACTGCAGAGCGCACAGCTGAACCAGCGACGCCAGGCCGACATGGTCGCCACCGCGCTGGCAGGCAATGCCGAGGTACTGCGCCAGGTGCGCCTGATCGACAGCGCCCTGCGCAACGGTCTGGCTCTCGATGACGCCCGTGTCGAACGGCTGCGTCAGCGGCTGCGATCGGCGCTGGCGCCGGCCTGGAGTTCGATGCAGCGGCATCAGGCCATGCAGCTGCAGGTGTTCTGGGGCGAGGCCGGGGTCACCCTGCTGCGCATGCAGCGGCCCGAGCACTTCGCCGATCCGCGCGCGGCGCAGCGGCCGATGCTGCAACGGGCCTTGCGCGACGGCATCGTCCAGACCGGGCTGGAGGTCGACGCACTCGGCGCCAGCACCCGCGCAATCATCCCCCTGCGCGCCCTGGATGGGCCGAACAGCTCGGTGATCGGCGCGCTGGAAGTCGGCTACAGCGTCTTGCCGGAACTGCCGGCGCTGAGCGACCAGCTGGCGGCGGGACTGGCGCTGGTGGTCAATCGACAGGTTCTGCAGAACGCCGGCGCGGATGTGCCCAGCGGGGTCCAGCTGGGCAAGGGCAGCGACTGGCTGCTGATCGAACACTCGGCCACGCAGATCCTGCCCTGGGCGCAACAGGGCCTGCTGCCCGAGCCGGAAAGCGGCATGGCCTTGCGCCTGCTCAAGGCCGACGGGCGCACCTTCATGCTCAACCAGATCCCGCTGCAGAGCGAGCCCCAGGGGCAGCCGCTGGCGGCGAGCCTGGTCTGGCGCGACATCAGCGCCATGCAGGAGGAGCACCTGCAGGCCGAGCAACGCCTGCTGATCAAATGGAGCCTCGCCTGGGCCATCGCCGAGGTGCTGCTGCTGATGCTGGCCGTGCTGTTGCAGCGGCGCTTCAGTGCGCAGCGGCAGCACCAGTTCGTGCAGCAGCAACAGGCGCGGCGGCGGCAGCGGCTGCTGGTGCGCGCGCAGAAGATCGCCAGTCTGCTACCGGGCCTGGTGTTTCAGCTCAAGCGCTTCGCCAGCGGTCGCTACGCCTTTCTCTATGTCAGCGAGGGCGCGCGCGAACTCTACGGCATCGACCCGCAGCGGCTGTTCGAGGACCCGTCACGAGCGCTGGCCCATGTTCATCCACAGGATCTGCCGCGTCTGAAGGCTGCCCTGCTGCGCCTGGCGATACGCTCGGGCACCGGCTCGGTCGAGTTCCGCATTCAGCATCCGCAGCGCGGCCTGATCTGGGCCGAAGGCCGCGCGACGGCCGAACGCCTGCCGGACGGCACCGTCCTGTGGCACGGCTTCGTCACCGAAATCACCGAGCTGATGGAGGCCACCCGCGCGCTGCAGAAGAGCGAAAGCCGCTTTCGCGCCATGGTCGGCAACCTGCCCGGGGTGGTCTACCGCTGCCGCAACGATGGCCGCCGCCGCATGAGCTACCTCAGCGAGGGCATCGAGCGCCTGACCGGTTATCCGGCCAGCGATTTCGTCGGCGATCGCGTGCGCAGCTACGCCAGCCTGATTCATCCGGACGATCTGCCGCTGGCGCAACAGCACGCCGAGCAGGACACCTTCGAGGGCGTCTACCGGCTGCTCAATGCCGAAGGCCGGACCGTCTACGTCCGCGAGAAGGCCCGCGTCCTGCGCGAGCGAGACGACCCGCTCGGGTGGTGCGACGGCTTCATCTGGGACGTGACCGATCAGGCCCTGGCCCGCGAAGAGATGCAGCAGCGCGAACGCTACCTGAGCATGCTGATCGACAACGTGATCGACGCCATCATCATCATCGATGCGCGCGGCATCATCGAGACCTTCAACCACGCCGCCGAGCAGATCTTCGGCTACAGCAGTGCCGAAGTGATCGGTCGCAACCTGTCGATGCTCATGCCCGAACCGGACCGCTCCGCTCATGACGGCTATCTGGAGCATTACGCCCGCCGCGGCACCTCGCGCGCACTGGAACAGAACCGCGAGCTCACCGCCCTGCGCCGCACCGGTGAGACCTTCACCATCGAGCTGCGCGTCTCGCAGATCAGCCACCACGGCGAATGCAAATTCATCGGCCTGGTCCGCGACATCACCGAACGCAAACGCATCGAGCGGATGAAGAGCGAGCTGGTGTCGATCGTCAGCCACGAACTGCGCACACCGCTGACCTCCATTTCCGGCGCGCTCGGCCTGATCGTCGGCGGCGCACTGGGTGAGACAGCGCCGAACATGCGCCAGATGCTCAGCATCGCCCATCAGAACAGCCTGCGCCTGGGCCGCCTGGTGGACGACCTGCTGGACATGGACAAACTGGTCGCCGGCAAAATGACCCTTGACCTGCGCGCCCTCGCAGTGCCCGCGCAGCTGCAGCAGGCGATCGCCGCCAACCAGGGCTACGCCGCCAAGCACGACGTCACGCTGGTTCTGCAGCAGGCGCCCGACGTACAACTGGTGGCAGACGACGACCGGTTGCAGCAGGTACTGGCCAACCTCATCTCCAATGCGGTCAAATTCTCGCCGCCGGGCGGCAGCGTCTCGCTCGGCAGCGAGTGCCGCGGCGCCTGGGTGCGAATCTGGGTGCGCGACCAGGGCCCGGGCATCGCCCCCGAATTCCACACGCGGATCTTCCAGAAATTCTCCCAGGCCGATTCCTCCGACAGCCGCCAGAAGGACGGTACCGGCCTTGGCCTGGCCATCAGCAAGGAGCTGATCGAACACATGCATGGCCGGATCGGCTTCGATTCCGAGCCGGGCGAAGGCGCCTGTTTCTGGTGCGAACTGCCGATCGCAACGGCGGTGCAAGATCAACCCTGATGCTTCCGTGAGCGCGGACGCGTACGCAATCTTCTGGAGGCACAATGGCCGAGCTCAGGCGCATCCTGCACATCGAAGACGATCCGTCGATCCAGGCGGTGACCAAACTGGCGCTGGAAGCCATCGGCGGCTACGAGGTGCTGTCCTGCTCCTCCGGTGCCCAGGCGCTGGAGGAAGTCGAAGCCTTCGCCCCCGACTTCATCCTGCTCGACGTGATGATGCCCGGCATGGACGGCCCGCAGACGCTGCTCAGGCTGCGCGAGCGAATCGATCTGGAGCGGATTCCGGTAACATTCATGACCGCCAAGGTGCAGCCGAGCGAGATCGAACACCTGCGCAAGCTCGGCGCCCGCGATGTGATCGTCAAGCCCTTCGACCCGATGCTGCTGGCCGAGCAGATTCGCAGCATCTGGCTTACTGGCCGATACTAGTCGGACTGCCCAAACCGGCGTCGTGACCTGTTGTCCGACCTGGTGTCACTCACCGAATCCGCAAGGCCCCGACGATGGAGTCACCGCAAGCAAGCCCGGCGCCGACGCCATCCACCACGCAGCCGCGGGAACTGTCGCGCCTGGCGGCGCTGCTGCGCTACGAGATCCTCGATACCCCCGAGGACAGCGCATTCGACGATTTCACCCAGCTGGCCGCGCAGCTGTGCGACGCGCCCATCGCGCTGATCTCGCTGGTCGACGACCGCCGCCAGTGGTTCAAGAGTCGCGTCGGCCTGGACGTCAGTGAAACCCCGCGAGAGATCTCGTTCTGCACCCACACCATCCTCGGCGAGGAGATCTTCGAGGTCGAGGATGCATTGCAGGATCCGCGCTTCCGCGACAATCCGCTGGTGGTCGACGGCCCGCAGATCCGCTTCTATGCCGGCACGCCGCTGACATCGCCGGACGGCTACAACCTCGGCACGCTGTGTGTCATCGATCGCCAGCCGCGGCGACTCAATCCCGAGCAGCGGGCCATTCTCGAGCGGCTCGGGCGCCAGGTGATCCGCCTCTTCGAGCAGCACCTGCTGGCCCACCGCCACGCCGAACAGGCAGCGCTGCAGCAGGCCATACTCGACAGTGCATCGAGCGCGGTGCTGGTCACTCGCAGCGACGGTGTGGTGACCAGCGTCAATCCGACTGCCGAGCGCCTGCTCGGTTACAGCGAGCAGGCGCTGCGTGGCCACCCGCTGACCGCGGCGCTGTTCCGCCCCGAGGACCTGCAACGCCGGGCGGCACTGCTGACCAGCGAGCTGCAGCTGCCGATCGAGCCTGGTTTCGGCGTGCTCACCGCGCCGCTGCACCGCGGTCGCCGCGAGATGTCGCAGTGGCGCCTGCGCCACCGCAATGGCAACACGGTGCCGGTGCTGCTGGGTGTCACCGCGATCCACGATGAGCAGGAGCAGCTGCGCGGCTATCTGGTCAACGCCTACGACCTCGCCTATCAGGAACAGCTGCAGCTACGTCTGCAGCAGATCGCCGCGCAGGTTCCGGGCATGCTCTTCCAGTTCCACTGGCGGGCCGACGGGCCATCCTGCTTCCCCTATGTCAGTGAAGGCGTCGAGCAGGTCTACGGGCTCAGCCCGGCGCAGCTGGCCAGCAGCTTCGCGCCGATCGTGGCACGGGTCCACGGCGGCGACCGCAGCGCCCTGCTCACCAGCATTCGCCGGGCGGCCAGCGAGCTGGCGGCCTGGCACAGCGAGCACCGTGTCGAGCACCCTCGCAAGGGGCTGCTCTGGGTCGAGGCGCGGGCCACCCCGCTGCGCCAGGTGGACGGCTCGGTGCTCTGGCACGGCTTCGTCAGTGACATCACCGCACGCAAGGCCGAGCAGCTGGAACTCGACAAGCAGCAGGAGATGAACCGGCGCCTGCTCGAGGCGCTGAGCGAGGCCGTGATCGCCTGCGACGCCGAGGGCAACCTCACCCTTTTCAACGAGAAGGCCAAGCAGTGGCACGGCGCCGATGCCGAGCCGGGCTCGCCGGACGAATGGGCGACACGCTACCAGTTGTACCGTGCCGACGGCGTCACGCGGCTGCAGCCCGACGAAATTCCGCTGCGCCGCGCGCTGGGTGGCGAGCACGTCGTCGACCACGAGATGGTGCTGCTGAGCGGCGACACACCGCGGCATGTGCTGTCCAACGCCGATCCGTTGTACACCTCCGATGGCCGGCCGCTGGGCGCGGTCGCCGTGCTGCACGACATCACCGAACGCAAACGCATCGAGCAGTTGCAGCGCGAATTCATTTCCACCGTCAGCCACGAGCTACGCACGCCGCTGACCTCGATCAGCGGTGCGCTGGCGTTGATCTGCTCGAATGTCATGGGCGAGGTGCCCGAGCAGATGCGCGAGCTGCTCCACATCGCCCAGCAGAACAGCTTGCGCCTAAGCGCGCTGATCGACGATCTGCTGGACATGGACAAGCTGCACGCCGGCAAGATGCGCTTCGAGCTGCTCGAACAGCCCTTGCGGCCGCAACTCGAAATGGCCCTGCAGAGCAACCGCAGCTATGCCGAACGCCATGGCGTGCAGTTGCAACTCGGCGAGTGCCCGCAGGTCCAGGTTCGGGTCGATGCCATGCGTCTGCAGCAGGTGCTGAGCAACCTGCTGTCCAACGCCGCCAAGTTCTCGCCGCCCGGCGAACACGTCGAGCTGTCGGCCCGGCTCCGTGACGGGCAGGTACGCGTCAGCGTCCGAGACCGGGGCCCGGGAATTTCCACCGATTTCCGCGAACGGGTATTTCAGAAATTCGCCCAGGCCGATTCCTCCGACAGCCGCCAGCAGGGTGGTACCGGGCTCGGGCTGGCCATCAGCAAGGAGCTGATGGAGCGCATGGGTGGCCGCATCGGTTTCGAATCCGAGTTCGGCCATGGCGCCTGCTTCTGGTTCGAACTGCCGATTGCTGACCAGGCCAAGGAGAGTCCGTGATGAAACAGCTCAAGCGCATCCTGCATGTCGAAGATGTCCCTTCGATTCAGGTGGTTACCCGCATCGCCCTGGAAAAGCTCGGCGGCTTCGAAGTGCTCAGTTGTCAGTCCGGCCAGGCCGCCCTCGAGCAGGTGCGGGACTTCGCACCGGACCTGATCCTGCTCGACGTGATGCTGCCCAACATGGACGGAATCGAGCTGGTGCGCCAGCTCGGCCAGCTGCTGGATCTGCAGCAGACGCCGGTGGTATTCCTCACCGGCCATCTGCAGCCCGAACGATCGCAGGAGTTGCGCCAGCTCGGCGTGCGCCAGGTCCTGAGCAAGCCGTTCGACCCGCTGCAACTGGCCGCTCAGTTGCAGCAGATCTGGGAGGCCGAGCATGGATGACCGGGCGCGCCAGGCGCTGCAGCAACAGCTCGCCCAGCTTGAGCAGCAGTTCGCCGAGCGACTGCAGGCCGACCTCGCCGATCTTGCCGCACAGGCGCAGGAGCTGCAGGCCAATCGCGCCACTGGCCAGCGGCGACAGGTGATGCTCGGCATCCGCGAGCGCCTGCACCGCCTGGCAGGCGCGGCGGGCACCTTTGGTTTCGCCAAGCTCGGCGAGCGCGCCAGACAGCTGGAGCAGCGCGCCGATCGCTGGCTGGAGTCAGCCAAGCCCGGCAGCCGCGCCGCGGACGCCTTCGCGCGCGCGCTGCTGCAGCTGAGCAACGAGACGCCCGGGCAGGAGCGCGAAGGCGCTGCAGAGCTGCCAGAGCACCACGAAGAGCCGGCCCCCGGCTGCCGCATCTACCTGCTCAAGCCCGACCCGGTCGCCGCCGACAACATGGCGCGGACGCTGCGCAACTTCGGCTATCTGGTCAGTCTGTCGGAGGATTTCGCAGCGTTGCAGGAGGCTGTGGCCAACGAACTGCCGGATGCGCTGATCGTCGCCGTGAAACACGACAGCGAACTCGAGGCGCTCGCAGCCCTGCAGCAGAGTCTGGAGAATCCGCTGCCGCTGCTGGTCATCCACGACCGCGCCGATTTCGCCAGTCAGCTGGCGGCGGTGCGCGCCGGGGCCCAGGGCTTCTTCACCCGCCCGCTGGACATCACCCAGTTGGAAAACAGCCTGGAGCGCTGCCTCGATCGGCAACAGGGCGAGCCCTTTCGGGTACTGATCGTCGACGACGACGCCGATCTGGCCGCGCGCTACAGCCTGGTGCTGCGCAACGCGCAGATGCAGGTCAAGACCCTCACCGAGCCGACCCGGGTGCTGGAGACCATGCACAGCTTCAATCCCGAGGTGCTGCTGCTGGACATCAACATGCCGGACTGCTCGGGGCCGGAGCTGGCGCAGATGATCCGCCTGCACGATGAATGGCTGCGGGTGACGATCATCTATCTGTCAGCCGAAACCGACTCCCACCGGCAAATGGCAGCGCTGCTCCAGGCCGGCGACGATTTCATCACCAAACCGGTCAGCGATACCGCGCTGGTGGCGGCGGTGTATTCACACGCCCAGCGCGCACGCTCGCTGAGCACCGCACTGGCACGCGACAGCCTGACCGGCCTGCTCAAGCACGCCGACATCAAAGAGCAGCTGGCGCTGGAGGTTCAACGGGCGACACGCAGCGGCAAGCCGGCCAGCGTGGTGATGCTCGATCTGGACCACTTCAAGCAGGTCAATGACAACTATGGCCACGCCGCCGGTGACAATGTGATTCGCGCTCTGGCCAACCTGCTGCGCCAGCGCCTGCGGCGCATCGACAGCCTGGGCCGCTACGGTGGCGAGGAGTTCGTCGCGGTATTGCCCGAATGTTCGGCACAGCAGGCGGGGCGAATCTTCGACGAGATACGCGAACGCTTCGCCGCCTTGAGCTTCAATGCCGGCGACAGCCATGAGTTCGGCGTCACCTTCAGCGCCGGTATCTGCGAAACCGACGGTCATGGCTCAGGCGCACTGCTCGAGCGTGCCGACCAGGCGCTCTACGCCGCCAAGCACAACGGCCGCAACCAGGTTCGGATCGCCGGCAACTGAACCGCGGCCACCGCACCGCGAACCGCTCGCAATAGCACGGGTCTCATGTCAGAGCGCTCATCCCTGCACCCGCGTCCAGGCAGGTGATGACCAGGCGCGTCTGTCGTTATTCGAGATCGTGGTGATCAACGACGGTTCGAAGGACCGCACCCTGGCCGTGCTCATCGAGGAATTCGACCTGGTGCCGCACCCCGAGCCGCTGCGCCAGGCCGTGGCCCACCAACCGGTGCAGGCCATCTATCGTTCGCGGCGCTACGCCAATCTGCGGGTGGTGGACAAGGCCAACGGCGGCAAGGCCGATGCGCTGAATGCCGGTATCAACGCGGCACGCCATGGACTGTTCTGCGGCGTCGACGCCGACTCCATCCTGCAGCGCGACAGCCTGCTGCGGGTGGTCCAGCCGTTCCTCGAAGACGAGCGCACCATTGCCGCCGGGGGCACGGTGCGCATCGCCAACGGTTCGCAGGTGCGCGGCGGTTTTCTCATCCGCGCCGGGCTGCCGCGCAACTGGCTGGCGCGCTTTCAGATCGTCGAGTACCTGCGCGCCTTTCTGTTCGGCCGTCTCGGCTGGTCGCCGCTCCGCCGTGCTGATCATCTCTGGCGCCTTTGGCCTGTTCGACCGCGAACGGGTGATGGCGGTCGGCGGCTATCGCACCGATACCGTTGGCGAGGACATGGAGCTGGTGGTGCGGCTGCACCGTTATCACCGCGAGAAGCGCATTCCCTACCGCATCCGCTACCTGCCGGACCCGATCTGCTGGACCGAATGCCCGGAAGACCTCGGCACCCTCGGCCGCCAGCGCAGCCGTTGGCAACGCGGCCTGGCGGAAAGCCTGAGCCGGCATGCACGGCTGGCCTTCAGCCTGCGTGGCGGCACGCCGGGCTGGCTGGCCTGGCCGTTCATGGCGCTGTTCGAATGGATCGGCCCGCTGATCGAACTGGTCGGCTACGGCTTCATGCTCGCCGGCTTCGCCTTCGGCGCAGTGTCCTACGCGGCGCTGGCGGCCTTCCTGCTGGTAGCGATCGGCATGGGCATCCTGCTGTCGGTCAACGGCCTGCTGCTGGAAACCATGTCCTTCCGCGTCTACAGCCGTCGGCGCGACATGCTGCAGCTGTTTCTGATGGCCGTGCTGGAGAACTTCGGCTACCGCCAGCTGAATACCGTCTGGCGCTGCCGCGGGCTCTGGCAATGGTTCTCGCGTCGCAAGCACCACTGGGGTGCAATGCGCCGCAGTGGGCAGTGGGGGCAAAGCTAGCTGAACGCTCACAAACCGTAGGGTGGATCACGCTTCATCGATCCACCCTGGCTGTGCGGCAAGGTGGATGTAAAAGGCGACATCCACCCTACGGATGCCGTCAGAGCTGAATCCAGGTCGCCTTCAGCTCGGTGTACTTGTCGAAGGCGTGCAGCGACTTGTCGCGGCCGTTGCCGGACTGCTTGAAGCCGCCGAACGGCGCGGTCATGTCGCCGCCATCGTACTGGTTGACCCACACGCTGCCGGCGCGCAGCGCCCGGGCGGTGCGGTGCGCCTTGGACAGGTCGGCGGTCCACACCGCCGCGGCCAGGCCATAGGGCGTGTCGTTGGCGATCACGATCGCTTCCTCGGCGCTGTCGAAGGTGATCACCGACAGCACCGGACCGAAAATTTCCTCCTGCGCGATCTTCATCGCATTGTCGACACCATCGAAGATGGTCGGCTCGACATACAGTCCGCCAGTCTCCTCAAGCGTGCGCTGGCCGCCGATCAGCACCTGCGCACCCGCCCCACGCCCGGCTTCGATATAGCCGAGTACGGTGTTCAGCTGCTGGGTATCCACCAGCGCGCCGACGTTGGTCGCCGGATCAAGCGGATTGCCCGGTTTCCAGCCCTTGAGGGCCTCGACCACCATGGGCAGGAAGCGCTCCCTGATCGAACGCTCCACCAGCAGCCGCGAGCCGGCGGTGCAGACCTCGCCCTGGTTGAAGGCGATGGCGCCGGCCGCGGCTTGCGCTGCTGCTTCGAGATCGGGCGCGTCGGCAAAGACGATGTTCGGGCTCTTGCCTCCGGCCTCCAGCCAGACGCGCTTCATGTTCGATTCGCCGGCATAGATCATCAGCTGCTTGGCGACCCGCGTGGAACCGGTGAACACCAGGGTATCAACGTCCATGTGCAGCGCCAGCGCCTTGCCGACGGTGTGGCCGTAGCCCGGCAGGACGTTGAGCACGCCGACCGGAATGCCGGCGTCGATCGCCAGCTGGGCAATGCGGATGGCGGTCAGCGGCGACTTCTCGGACGGCTTGAGCACCACCGAATTGCCGGTGGCCAGCGCCGGGCCGAGCTTCCAGCAGGCCATCATCAGCGGGAAATTCCACGGCACGATGGCCGCCACCACGCCGACCGGCTCGCGGGTGACCAGGCCGAGCTGGTCGTGGGGCGTGGCCGCCACTTCGTCGTAGATCTTGTCGATCGCCTCGCCGCTCCAGCGCAGCGCCCGCGCGGCGCCGGGGATGTCCACCGCCAGCGAGTCGCCGATAGGTTTGCCCATGTCGAGGGTCTCTAGCAGCGCCAGCTCCTCGCGGTGGGCTTCCAGCAGATCGGCAAAGCGGATCAGCACCGCCTTGCGCTTGGCCGGTGCCAGGCGCGACCAGCTGCCGGCATCGAATGCGGCACGGGCACTGGCCACCGCGCGCTCGGCGTCGGCCTGGTCGCAGCTGGCGACCTGCGCCAGCACCCGCCCGTCCACCGGACTGATGCAGTCGAACTGGCCGCCGTCCGCCGCGGCGCAATACTCACCCTGGATAAAGGCGCGACCTTCGATGTGCAGGTCGCGGGCACGCTGTTGCCAGTCGGCGAGGGTCAGGGTGGGCATGGTGCATCCTCTCTAGTCAGGTCTTCGGGCTGTGGAAAAGGCACCCTAAACCAGCGGCGCGGACCCTATCAATATTTTTTACGAACGGCCGGTCTATCGCCTTGTTTTGTTCGTTTTATTAAACATAGACTCGATGAAAACCCTGCGGCTCGCCGTCGCAGCATAGCCGCTCGCCACCCGGAGCCAGCCCCATGTCACAGGATTTCCATCCCAACGCCTCGCCCGATCACTTCTGGATGCCCTTCACCGCCAATCGCCAGTTCAAGGCCACGCCGCGCCTGCTGGAGAGTGCCGAAGGCATGTACTACACGGCGAGCGACGGCCGCCAGGTGCTCGACGGCACCGCCGGGCTCTGGTGCTGCAATGCCGGCCATGGGCGCCGCGAAATCAGCGAGGCGGTGAGCAAGCAGATCGCCAAGATGGATTTCGCCCCGACCTTCCAGATGGGCCATCCGCTACCTTTCGAGCTGGCCGAGAAGCTCGCCGCCATCAGCCCCGAAGGCCTGAACCGGGTGTTCTTCACCAACTCTGGATCCGAATCGGCGGATACCGCGCTGAAGATCGCCCTGGCCTATCAGCGCGCCATCGGTCAGGGCTCGCGCACGCGGCTGATTGGCCGCGAGCTGGCCTATCACGGCGTCGGCTTCGGTGGCATGTCGGTCGGCGGCATGGCCAACAACCGTCGCGCCTTCGGCCCGATGCTGCCGGGTGTCGATCACCTGCCGCACACCCTCGATCTGCAGCGCAATGCCTTCAGCCGCGGCCTGCCGGAGCACGGCGTGGAGCGCGCCGATGAACTGGAACGGCTGGTGACGCTGCATGGTGCGGAGAACATCGCCGCGGTGATCGTCGAGCCGATGTCCGGCTCGGCCGGGGTGATCCTGCCACCGGTGGGCTATCTGCAACGGCTGCGCGAGATCACCGCCAGGCACGGCATCCTGTTGATCTTCGATGAGGTCATCACCGGCTTCGGCCGCGTCGGCGAGGCCTTCGCCGCGCAGCGCTGGGGCGTCACGCCGGACATCCTGACCTGCGCCAAGGGTCTGACCAACGGCGCGATTCCCATGGGCGCGGTGCTGGTCGCCGACCATCTGTTCGATGCGTTCATGAAAGGGCCGGAAAGCGTCATCGAGTTCTTCCACGGCTACACCTACTCAGGGCATCCGGTGGCCTGCGCGGCGGCACTGGCGACCCAGCAGATCTATCAGCAGGAGAAGCTGTTTCAGAAGGCCATCGACCTGGAGCCCTACTGGCAGGAGGCACTGTTCAGCCTGCGCGACCTGCCCAACGTGATCGACATCCGCACCGTCGGACTGGTGGCCGGCATCCAGTTCGCCGCCTATGCCGATGGCGTCGGCAAGCGCGGTTACGAAGTGTTCCGCGAGTGTTTCGAGAAGGGCCTGCTGGTACGCGCCAGCGGCGACACCATTGCGCTGTCGCCGGCGTTGATCGTCGAGAAGGCCGAGATCGACCAGATGATGGAGTTGCTCGCCGACGGTATACGTAAGGCCGGCTGAGGCTTATCCGGCCTGACGAGCCATTCTCGCCGTATTTGCAGGGAAAACCGGTGGGCTGAAGCCCACCCTACAGGGGGCCGGTGGACGTTCGGTAGGGTGGGCTTCAGCCCACCAATGCCATTGCGGCGCGGTCTCAGAGCGATTCCAGGCAGTCGGCCAGGGTGTCACCGAGACCTTCCAGCAGCTTCTCGTAACCCTGCGCATCCGTCGCCAGGCCGACGCCCAGCACGTCCAGTTCCGCCATCTTCACCGGCAAGCCGGCGGTCAGCGTCTCGACCAGGCGCGGACGCGCCGGCGGTTCGCTGAACACGCAGCTCGGCCCGGCCTGCTGCAGCCGCTCGCGCATCGCCGCCACATGCCGCGCGCCGGGTTGCGACTCGCCACCGGCACTGAACACGCCGGCATGGCGCAGACCGTAGGCCGCTTCGAAGTAGTCATAGGCCTCGTGGAAAACGAAGAACGGCTTGTTCTGCACCTTGCTGAAGCGCTGCTTGAGACGGGCGTCGAGCGCCTCGATGCGCTGGGCGAAGGCCGCCGAGTTGGCCTGGTAGCGCTGTGCGTTGGCCGGGTCGGCGGCGGCCAGGTCAGCGGCCATGCGCTCTGCGATGATCAGGGCATTGGCCGGGAGCAGCCACAGGTGCGCATCGAGCGTGCCTGGGCGATGGTCGTGGTCGTGCTCGTCGGCATGGGCGGTCTCGCCATGTGCGGCCGCTTCATTCCCGTGAGCACCATGGTCATGGCCGTCGTGATCGTCGTGATCGTGATGTTCAGTCTCGTCGTGCGCGTGCGCATCACCAAACCGACGCAGGGTCAGCTTTGGCAGGTCCTGCACCGCCACGGTCGTGCCTTCGCGAGCGCTCAGTGCGCGCGGCAGGAAGCTCTCCAGATCTGGACCGATCCAGTAGAACAGCTGCGCATCGCGGATACGCCGTACATCGGACGGTCGCAGCGAGTAATGATGCGCCGAAGCGCTGGCCGGCAGCAGAACGTCAGGCTCACCGACGCCATCCTGAACCGCCGAGGCGATCAGCTGCAGCGGCTTGATACTGGTCAGCACACGAACTTCGGCGTGGGCGGACGCGGCGCCAGCAACCAGCGCCGCGAGCAAGGGAAGGGAAAAAAGACGATTCACGGGCGTCACTCGTACGGGAGGAATTGGTACATAATAACGTCTCTACCCCAACACGTCGCCGCTCATGTCCAAGACCCCGCTGGCCTGTACGCCCCACGACCATGACCATTGCGTCAGCCATGCGCTGGCCGAAGCCGACAGCCTCTGCGCACGCCAGGGCGTGCGCCTGACCGCGCTGCGCAAGCGCGTGCTGGAGCTGGTCTGGCAGAGCCACAAGCCGCTCGGCGCCTACGACATTCTTGCGGTGCTGAGCGAGCAGGACGGCCGACGCGCCGCGCCGCCCACCGTGTACCGCGCGCTGGATTTCCTCTTGGAGAACGGCCTGGTGCACCGCATCGCCTCACTCAACGCCTTCATCGGCTGCAACCACCCGGAGCATCCGCATCAGGGCCAGTTCCTCATCTGCCGTCTCTGCCACACCGCCATCGAGCTGGAGCGCCCGGCCATCGCCGAGGCCATCGACAGCGCCGCCGGCAGCGTTGGCTTCTCCGTTGAAGGCCAGACCGTGGAAGTCGTCGGGCTCTGCTCGAACTGCCGGAACGCCGCATGAGCGAGGTACTGCTGCGGCTGGATGACATCCATGTGCGCTTCGCCAACCAGAACGTGCTGGAAGGCGCGCAACTGCAGGTGCATCGCGGCGAGATCGTCACCCTGATCGGCCCCAACGGGGCCGGCAAGACCACCCTGGTGCGCGCCGTGCTCGGCCTGCTCAAGCCCGACCATGGCCAGGTCTGGCGCAAGCCGCGGCTGCGCGTCGGCTACATGCCGCAGAAGCTGCACGTCGACCCCACCCTGCCCTTGTCGGTGCTGCGCTTTCTGCGCCTGGTCCCCGGCGTCGACCGCGCCCGCGCCCTCGCAGCGCTGGGTGAAGTCGGTGCCGAGCATGTGATCGACAGCCCGCTGCAGAAGATTTCCGGCGGCGAGATGCAGCGCGTGCTGCTCGCCCGCGCGCTGCTGCGCGAGCCGGAGTTGCTGGTACTCGACGAGCCGGTGCAGGGCGTCGACGTCGCCGGCCAAGCCGAGCTGTACCGGTTGATCGGTGTGTTGCGCGACCGCTACGGCTGCGGTGTGCTGATGGTCTCCCACGACCTGCACCTGGTGATGAGCGCCACCGATCAGGTGGTCTGCCTCAACCGCCACGTCTGCTGCTCGGGGCACCCGGAGCAGGTCAGCAGCGACCCGGCCTTCGTCGAGCTGTTCGGTCAGGACGCGCGCAGCCTGGCGATCTACCACCACCAGCACGACCATAGCCACGACCTGCACGGCAGCGTGGTGACCGGCAAACCCCACGTCCACGGCCCGAACTGCAAGCACTAGACAGAGCATCAGATGCCCGATTTCCTTCTCAACGCCCTGCTCGCCGGCCTGGCCCTGGCGCTGGTCGCCGGCCCGCTCGGCTCGTTCGTCGTCTGGCGGCGCATGGCCTATTTCGGCGACACGCTGTCCCACGCCGCGCTGTTCGGCGTCGCCCTCGGGCTGATGCTGGACGTCAACCTGACGCTGGCGGTGGCCGTCGGCTGCGTGCTGCTCGCCCTGCTGCTGGTGACCCTGCAACAGCGCCAGCCGCTGGCCTCCGACACCCTGCTCGGCATCCTCGCGCACAGCACGCTGTCGCTCGGCCTGGTGTCGCTGAGCTTCATGGATGACGTGCGCATCGACCTGATGGGCTATCTGTTCGGCGATCTGCTCGCCGTCGGGCCGAGCGATCTGGCCTGGATCATCGGCGGCAGCGCCCTGGTGCTGCTGATGCTGATTCCGCTGTGGCGGCCGCTGCTGGCGATCACCGTGCACGAGGAGCTGGCCAAGGTCGAAGGCCTGCCCGTGGCCGGCATCCGCCTGGCGCTGATGCTGCTGATCGCCGTGGTGATCGCCGTGGCGATGAAGATCGTCGGCGTGCTGCTGATCACCTCGCTGCTTATCATTCCCGCCGCCGCGGCACAGCGCCATGCGCGCACGCCGGAGCAGATGGCGCTGGGCGCGAGCATCCTGGGAATCGTTGCCGTGTGCCTGGGACTGACGCTGTCCTGGTACGAAGACACCCCGGCTGGGCCGTCCATCGTGGTCAGCGCCGCCGCGCTTTTCCTGCTCAGCTTCGCCTGGCCGAAACGCGCATGACCGATCTGAAGTACCTGCGCGGCTACCCCGAGCCGCTGCTGGCTCAGGTGTGCCAGCTGATCGCCGAGGACCGTCTGGGCGACTATCTGCAGCGGCGCTATCCCGGCCGGCATCAGGTGCAGAGCGACAAGGCGCTGTACGGCTACGTGCAGACGCTCAAGCACGAGTACCTGAAAAGCACGCCGCCGATCGACAAGGTGCTCTATGACAATCGCCTCGACCTGACCCATCGCGCGCTGGGCCTGCATACCGCGGTGTCACGGGTGCAGGGCGGCAAGCTCAAGGCAAAGAAGGAAATCCGCGTCGCCGCACTGTTTCGCGAGGCGGCGCCGGAATTTCTGCAGATGATCGTGGTGCACGAGCTCGCTCACCTGCGCGAGAGCGAGCACAACCGTGCGTTCTACAAGCTCTGCGAACACATGCTGCCCGGCTACGGGCAGATCGAGTTCGACCTGCGGCTGTTCCTGCATTGGCGGGAGCTGCAGAGCGGCTGACGAGGCGCCCGGCGTGGATGCTGCGGCCAATCCACCCTGCGTATGACCCGGATTGGTCGTATGCGGAGCACAGACGGGCCGGCGATCTGACCGAAAACCGCGCCACGGTGGGCTGAAGCCCACCCTACAGGTGCAGCCCTCGACCGTAGGGTGGGCTTCAGCCCACCACCCCCGCTGCCACGCCAGGCAACGTACCCGGCACCGCGTGGATGGCTTCAGCCATCCACCCTACGCTGACCCGTTACGCCGGGATCGTTGCCGCTACGGCCTCGCGGGCCCAGACCCGATGCTGGCCGAGCGCCTGGGCGAAGTTGCCGAATACCGCATCGACGTCATCGCCTTCCAGCAACCCGGCATCCGGAGTGAGGTTCAGCGTCGCCAGCATCTGTCGCGCGTCGCCGAGCAGTACCATCGGCTTGAGGTGCTTGTAGGCCTCCAGCAGGTAATGCTTGGCCTCGCCGGACTTGGCCATGGCGGCCGCCGCATCGGCACCACCGGGGACGAACACCGCGTCGAACATCACCGAGGGCATGCCATCCATCGCGGCATCGACCGCCAGCATCTGGCCGTCCGCGGTTTTCACCGGGGCCGGCGACGGGCCGATGACCTTGGCTAGCGCGCCCTGCTCGGCCAGCTTGGCCTTGAATGTATCGATCGCCGCACCATCGACGCCGTTGGCCACCAGGATCGCCACCTTGCGCGACTTGATATTGCCCGGTACGTGATTCATCAGGCTCAGCGCCGGCGAACTCTGCGGGGTTGGCGTCTTCGGCGTCACGGTCGGCGCGCTCGGGACCGGCAGGCCGAGGTTCTCGGCAACGCGGCGGGCCAGCTCCAGGTCGATGTTGGCGAGGATCTCGTTGACCTGGCGCTCGCGGATGAACACCCGCTCCACCTTGCCCAGCTCGAAGGTGTAGGCGCCGATGATGTGCTCCTTCTCCGGCTCGCTCATGCTGTTCCAGAACAGCGTGGCCTGGGAGAAGTGGTCGCCGAAGGATTCGCTGCGGTTGCGGATCTTGTGCCCCTCGACCCGCTCGGGATAGCTCTCGAAGCCGCCGCCCTGGGCCGCCGGCGGGGTTTCCTTGGGCCAGCCGCTGTCGATCGAGTTGGGCTCGTAGTTGGCGCGGCCCTTGTTGATCGTCTGGCGATGGAAGGCGTCACGCTGGTTGTTGTGGAACGGGCACAGCGGGCGGTTGATCGGGATCTCGTGGAAGTTCGGCCCACCGAGACGCAGCAGCTGGGTGTCGGTGTAGGAGAACAGCCGGCCCTGCAGCAGCGGGTCGTTGGTGAAGTCGATGCCCGGTACGATGTGGCCGATATGGAAGGCGGCCTGCTCGGTCTCGGCGAAGAAGTTGTCCGGGTTGCGGTTGAGGGTCATCTTGCCGAGCTTCTGCACCGGCACCAGCTCCTCGGGGATGATCTTGGTCGGGTCGAGCAGGTCGAAGTCGAACTTGTGCTCGTCGGCCTCCTCGACCACCTGCACACCCAGCTCCCACTCGAAGTAGTCGCCCATCTCGATGGACTCCCACATGTCGCGGCGGTTGAAGTCCGGGTCCTTGCCAGCGATCTTCAGCGTCTCGTCCCAGACCAGCGAGAAGGCGCCGGCCACCGGCTTCCAGTGGAATTTGACGAAGCGGCTAACGCCCTCGGCATTGATCAGGCGGAAGGTGTGCACGCCGAAGCCTTCCATCGCCCGATAGCTGCGCGGCAGGGCGCGGTCGGACATGGTCCAGAGCACCATGTGTGCGGACTCAGGCGTCAGCGAGACGAAATCCCAGAAGGTATCGTGGGCCGATTGCGCCTGCGGTATCTCGTTGTGCGGCTCGGGTTTCACCGCGTGGACGAAGTCCGGAAACTTTATGGCGTCCTGGATGAAGAACACCGGCATGTTGTTGCCGACCAGGTCGAAGTTGCCCTCATCGGTGTAGAACTTGGTGGCGAAGCCGCGCACGTCGCGCACGGTGTCCGCCGAGCCGCGCGAGCCCTGCACGGTGGAGAAGCGCACAAACACCGGCGTCTCCTTGCCTTCGGCGGCGAGGAACGAGGCCTTGGTCAGCCAGCTGTGGTCGGCGTAGCTGACGAACACACCGTGCGCCGCGGCACCGCGGGCATGCACGATGCGCTCGGGAATGCGCTCATGGTCGAAGTGGGTGATCTTCTCGCGCATGATGAAATCTTCGAGCAGCGAGGGCCCGCGATCGCCGGCCTTGAGGGTGTTCTGGTTGTCGGCGATCTTCACGCCCTGATTGGTGCGCAGCGCCTCGCCAGTGGCGTCGCTGCGAAACGCTTCCAGCTGATCGAGCTTGGCGTTGTGATTGGCGCGGTCGACGGTGTCGGTACCGGCCAGCTCGCTCTGTTGCGGGGTCTTGTCGGTCATGGTGGGCCTCCGTTTGCGGTGAGCGGTACCGCGAACGATCGGCCCGGAACGCGGGGCAGACACATGATCGATTCACGGCGTACCGGTTAGTGACCCCATAGATCGCCGCAAGGTTGCCGCCTGCGACGATTTGCTTTGCCTATCAGCGCCATGGATTTGCTCAATCGCAGCGGCGCAGGCGAGCGACGTCGCCGGCAAACGGGTAGAATGCCGGGCTTTCGCCGATCATCCCGGCAACAAACGTCGCACCCACAAGGTTCGCCCGTGATCGAATTCCATCAAGTCCATAAAACCTATCGGACCGCCGGCCGCGATATTCCCGCGCTGCAACCGACGCAGCTGGAAATCGCCTCCGGTGAAGTGTTCGGTCTGATCGGCCATTCCGGCGCCGGCAAGAGCACGCTGCTGCGCCTGATCAATCGCCTCGAGGAGCCCTCCGGCGGACGCATCCTGGTCAACGGCGAGGACGTCACCGCGCTGGATGCCGACGGCCTGCGGCGCTTCCGCCAGCGCGTCGGGATGATCTTTCAGCACTTCAACCTGCTGATGTCCAAGACGGTGGCCGACAACGTCGCCATGCCGCTGCGCCTGGCCGGCATCCGCTCGCGCAGCGAGATCGACGCCCGCGTCGCCAGCCTGCTCGAACGCGTCGGGCTCAAGGACCATGCACGCAAGTACCCGGCACAGCTCTCCGGCGGCCAGAAGCAGCGCGTCGGCATCGCCCGCGCGCTGGCCACCGAGCCGAGCATCCTGCTCTGCGACGAGGCCACCAGCGCCCTCGATCCACAGACCACCGCCTCGGTGCTGCAACTGCTGGCCGAGATTAACCGCGAGCTGAAGCTGACCATCGTGCTGATCACCCACGAGATGGACGTGATCCGCCGCGTCTGCGACCGCGTCGCGGTGATGGATGCCGGTGCCATCGTCGAACAGGGGCCGGTCACTGAGGTGTTCCTGCACCCGAAGCATCCGACCACCCAGCGCTTCGTCCTGGAAGACGAGGCGATGGACGAAGGCGAGTTGCACGATGATTTCGCCCATGTGCCGGGCCGCATCCTGCGCCTGACCTTCCAGGGCGACGCCACCTACAAGCCGCTGCTAGGCACCGTCGCCCGTGAAACCGGGGTCGACTACAGCATCCTGTCCGGGCGCATCGACCGCATCAAGGACACCCCCTACGGCCAGCTCACCCTGGCGTTGATCGGCGGTGACATGAGCGCGGCGATGAGCCACCTGCAGGCCGCCGACGTGCACGTGGAGGTCTTGCGCTGATGGATGCTCTGTTCACCAACGTAGATTGGTACGAAATCTGGCTGGCCACGCTGGACACCCTGCTGATGCTCGGCGGCTCGCTGCTGTTTACCATTCTGCTCGGCCTGCCGCTGGGCGTGCTGCTGTTTCTCAGTGGTCCGCGCCAGCTGTTCGAGAACAGCCCGCTGTATGCCGCGCTGTCGTTCGTGGTCAACGTGCTGCGCTCGCTGCCGTTCATCATCCTGCTGATCGTGATGATTCCCTTCACTGTTCTGATCACCGGCACCTCGCTGGGCGTGGCCGGAGCCATCCCGCCGCTGGTGGTAGGTGCCGCGCCGTTCTTCGCCCGCCTGGTGGAAACCGCACTGCGCGAAGTGGACCGCGGCATCATCGAGGCGACCCAGGCCATGGGCGCGACGACGCGGCAGATCATCTTCAGTGCATTGCTGCCGGAAGCGCGTCCGGGCATCATCGCCGCCATTACCGTCACGGCCATCACCCTGGTGTCCTACACCGCAATGGCCGGTGTGGTGGGTGCCGGCGGCCTCGGCGACCTGGCCATCCGCTTCGGCTACCAGCGTTTCCAGACCGACGTGATGGTGGTCACCGTGATCCTGCTGCTGGTACTGGTGCAGGTGCTGCAAAGCGTCGGCGACAGACTGGTCACCCACTTTTCGCGTAAATGAACCCAGGGCGAGCGAAACCACGCACGCCGCTCCATCCAAGGAACCGAACGATGAAGAAACTGATTGCCGCCCTGGCCACCGTCGCCGCATTTTCCGCCCAGGCCGCCGAGACCCTGACCGTCGCCGCTACCGCCGTGCCGCACGCCGAGCTGCTGGAATTCGTCAAGCCGCAGCTGGCCGAGCAGGGCGTCGAACTGAACGTGAAGGTCTTCACCGACTACGTGCAGCCAAACATCCAGGTCGCCGAGAAGCGTCTGGACGCCAACTTCTTCCAGCACCAGCCGTATCTGGATGAGTTCAACAAGGGCAAGGGCACCAATCTGGTCAGCGTCGCTGGTGTGCACATCGAGCCCTTCGGCGCCTACTCGAGCAAGGTCAAGTCGCTGGACGAGCTGGCCAACGGCGCCACCGTGGTCATCCCCAACGACGCCACCAACGGCGGCCGCGCCCTGCTGCTGCTGGCCAAGGCCGGCGTGATCACGCTGAAGGACGGCGCGGGCATCACCGCCACGCCGAAGGACATCGCCGAGAACCCGAAGAACATCAAGATCCGCGAACTGGAAGCCGCGACCCTGCCGCGCGTGCTGACCCAGGTCGACCTGGCGCTGATCAACACCAACTACGCGCTGGAAGCCAAGCTGAACCCGACCCAGGACGCCCTGGTCATCGAAGGCAGCGATTCGCCCTACGTGAACATCCTGGTCGCCCGTCCGGACAACAAGGACAGCGACGCCATGCAGAAACTGGCTGCCGCGCTGCATAGCGAGCAAGTGCGCCAGTTCATCGAGGAAAAGTACAAGGGCGCCGTGGTCCCGGCGTTCTGAGCTGACCGCACAACCTGCGTCAGAAACCCCGCCTCGGCGGGGTTTTTCGTTTTCGCCGGCGTCATTGGTGGGCTTCAGCCGGCAGCAGGCAGCAGCACCGATCAGCTCGCTCAGCGCCGCGTCTGCGCCTCGCGCAAGGCCTCTTCCACCTCACGCTCCAGCGCATAGGCCGGGCGCTCCACGGCACGGAAATCCTGCGTATAGCGCCGGGCGAACTCGGCGACGCCCCAGTCCAGATATTGCTCGACGTGCTTGAGCTCATGGGCCCAGAGCGCGACGTTGTCCCGGGCATCTTCCTCGTGGCGGAAGACGATGACGTCGATCAGGGTCACGGCATTGACGTCCGGGTTGCGCAGCAGGGTGTTGCCGGCATTCAGCACTACCTCGTCGCCGACGCGAAAATGCGCACTCTCCAGCACGGCAAGATCGAAATACGGCTCGAGCTGCGAGCGGATGTGCAGCGGTATCGGCTCGACACCACCGGCCACCAGGCGGTCGCGCGACTGCTGAATCCAGCTCTGCAGACCCAGCGTGGCCATGCGCTGCACCCGGTCGTAGACGGCCTGAGGATCGCTGGCGGCGGCGGGCATGCAGAGGCAGGCGCCGCTCAGGCAGATCGGCTGCTGCCCGGGCGGGCAAGCGGTTTGGGCCCATACGGGCAGGGCAAGCAGCGCCAGCGGCAGCAGTGCAAGGCGCAAAAGCGAAGTGAACGACACGGGATGGTCTCGACGGCGAGGGCGATGCGCGCCCCAGGGGCTGCGCACTATAGCCGTGCGCCCGGAGCACGCGAAGAGGGCGCTCAGATCACCGGCGGCGCGGCGCTGACCACACGCAGGGCGAGGCCCTCGTACGGATCGAGATTGATCTGCAGCTCGCAATCGTCGCTGAGGTCGCCCTCCACGCTCTCATGGATGATGTCCACCACCGCGCCGGGCGCCACGCCGGGCAGGCAGATGGTCTCGCTGATCGGCTCGGCGCCGAAGTTCAGCGCGGTGAGCTGTACGCCCCTGCCGGCAGGCAGCTCGTGAACCATCACCAGGAGCCCTGGCGCCTGCACATCGGGAATCAGGATCTGCTTGCTGGCGGCGATGTCGTAGGCCTGGCGCACGCTGAGGATGCGCTTGAGCTGGCAGGCGAAGGACCCCGGGCGCTGCAGCTGCTCGGCCAGGCTGCCGTACAGCGAACGGGCCTTGGGCAGGCCTTCGGCGGAGACCGACGCCTCAGGCGCCAGATCGGCGAGGTCATAGCCGCCGCGATTGATCCAGCGGGTATCGCCGTCGCCCATCAGGTGCTCGACCTGCTCGGGCGCCAGCGGCAGGGCGCCGACCAGATCCCAGCCGGAAAGGGCGAACACGCCGGGCTGCATGGCATTGAACATCACCAGCAGAATGTGCAGACGCTGGATCTGCTCCACCTCGGCCGGGCCGATGGCATCCAGATCGCGAATGTTCAGCGCTGCGGCGATCACGCTGGCGGTGGTGCAGGAAACCCCGTTGGTGACGAACTTGAGGTTGTACGGCGCGTGCTCGCCGGTCAGCCGTTCATACATTTCCTCGCGGATATGTTCGCGCAGGTGGCCGCCGGGCAGGGTCTGGCCCTTGTAGTGGTAATGGTCGTAGGCGTGCAGCGTCCAGAAGTGGACCAGCTCCAGCGTCAGTTCGTCATGGTTCTGCAGCGCATGGATCAGCGACGCCGGGTCGATGCCGAAGGCGTGCACCTCGCGCAGCATCATGCGCAGGAATTCGGTATCGCCGGTGAGCAACGCATGGTGATAGGCCGGGCGGGTGATGAAGTCGTAGGACAGATCGGCCCCGCCGTGGGACATGGCGGCGATGTCGTCGATGGTCAGGTTCAGCTCCTGGAAGCTGAAGCCGCCGGCCTTGCGGATCGCCCCGGCGAGCAGCTGGTTGCCGGTGACGGACAGCGGATGGCCCTCCGACCAGGCAGTGCCCTCGGCGCGCCGTTCCACGCCGAGGAAACCATTGGCGTCCAGGCGCAGCACCCGCGCGCCGGCGACGTCGATCGCGTGCAGCGCATCGCCAATGATCAGCTGCTGCGCGGCAAAGGTCGGGTCGAGCCAGTTCAGCGACGGCTGGCCCTCCTTGAAATAGTGCAGGTAGACCCAGCGGCGCACCTTGCCGTCGACCCCGGTGACCTCGCCGGTGACGCTCCAGTCGGTGTCCTTGATGCCCGGTTCGAAGAAGATCACCCGCTGCAGCTGGCCGACGATGTAATGCTTTTCCTTGAGCCGGTCGACCACTGGCGGCAGCAGGTTGACCGAATCACGCCCGGCCGGCACCTCGGGCAGCAGCTCCCAGTCCTCCTCGCGGATCTCCACCATGTGGTACAGCCCGGGGTAGTCGCCATAGGCCATTTCTGCGAGGCGGAAGTCGGCACCCTTGCCGGTGTGCGCCGGCACGATGTCGTCGATGACGATGGCGTTGTGCGCCGCGGCCACCCGGCTGAGCTGCAGCATCTGCTCCTCGGTCCCCAGGCTCGGGTCGATATCGAAGCTGATGCGGTCGAAGTTGCCGTCGATGGTCGGGGTGAACTCGCGTCCGCGCAGGCCGCCAGAACGCTTCATCGGCCCGTTGTGGATGCCCTGCACGCCGAGTTCGGACAGCGCACTCCAGAGGCGATCGTCACCGAGGGCCTCGAGTACCGTGCCGCCTTCCGGCGTGATGATGGCCGCCGGATAGGCGGTGAACCACACCGAGGCGATGGCGCTGGCATCGCGCGGGCGGGCCTGGGCATAAGGCCGCTGCCAGAGACGCGCCTGACCGGCGTAATGGCGCGACCGCTCGCGCGCCGCATGCAGCATGGACTGGTCCACCAGCCACTGGATATAGCTATCGTCTGGGGTGCTCATTCGACGTCGGTTCCCACTCTGCTAAGGGAAATGTAGTCGTTTGAGTCAGCTGTACCGTCATCGTTGCATAGGATCATCTGTCGGGGTTGTTCGGGACGGCCGGGCATCCCGCGCGACCCGAGACCTAACGCGCCGTGGCCGAGCACGCAGGCGCCGCCAGCCCAGCAGCACGCCGCTGAAGGCAACTACCAGCATGCCGGCGCTGAACGCCAGCAGCAGGGCAGACCAGGCGGGGAACGACGGCGTCGTCATCGGCGACCTGATCAGGCGCGGGTGCGATGGCGTTCATGACAGGAACGACGCTCAGCAAAAAGAGTTGCGCAAACCCAAGAATGCTCGCTGATCGTCAGGTCTGACGGTCAGGTTCGCTGCGAGACGCCATTGCCAAGCAGCGAACGGCAGACCTCAGCGGGCGTCGAGCAGCGCCTGCGCCGCATCGGCGGGCTGGCCGGCCAGTTGGCGCTGCGCCTGCTTCTGCTGCTTGTAGGCCAGCGCCGCCGCAGGTACCGGCGTCACGGTGCCGGTTTCCAGCCACTTCTTCAGCCGGTTGGCGTCGGCCATGTGGGTGTACTTGCCGAACGCGTCGAGCACCACGAAGGCCACCGGGCGCTGCTTCATGGTCGTGCTCATCACCAGGCAATGGCCGGCAGCATTGGTGAAGCCGGTCTTGCTCAGCTGGATGTCCCAGTTGTTCTTGCGCACCAGGGCGTTGGTGTTGCGAAAGCCCAGGGTGTAATTGGGCTTACGGAAAGCCACGGTCTTCTCGCCGGTGGTGCTGAACTGCTGGATCAGCGGGTACTGGCGGCTGGCGCGAATCAGCTTGACCAGGTCGTTGGCACTGGAGACGTTGCGCTCGGAAAGGCCGGTGGGCTCGACATAGTGAGTGCGGCTCATGCCCAGCGCCCGCGCCTTGGCATTCATCGCCTGGATGAAGGCCGAGTAGCCGCCCGGGTAATGGTGGGCGAGGCTGGCGGCGGCGCGGTTCTCGGAAGACATCAGGGTCAGCAGCAGCATTTCGCGGCGGCTGATCTCGCTGCCGATGCGCACGCGAGAGAACACGCCCTGCATTTCCTTGGCCTCACGTATGGTCACCGGCAACGCCTGGTCCAGTGGCAGCTTGGCATCGAGCACGACCATGGCGGTCATCAGCTTGGTCACCGAGGCGATCGGCACAACCATGTCCGGATTGCTGGAATAGAGCACTTCGTTGGTCTTCAGATCGACCAGCAGGGCGCTGCCGGAGGCGAGTTCCTGCATGGCCGGCTTGGCGGCCTGGACATGGGCGAGCGGCAACGTGGCCAGGCAGGTGAACAACAGGCTGGCCAACGTACGACGAAATTTCACGATTGGTTTCCCCGCGATGAAGGGGCACGGGACGCGGAATGCGCCGCAGTAGACGACCCCTGTGGACAATGTGACGCAGTATAGGGAATCGCCTGGCGACTCGCCTGCAGCCGATGAACGGTTCGTCGGAAGCAGCACCGGCGTAACGGCCGAACCGAGACACCCTGCCGCGCCATTCGGGCTGCCGGGCCAAGGCCCCGGGCCGCACCTCTGCGGATTTTCGAGGTCAAACCCTCACACTTACCGAGGGGAGGTCCCGCCATGTTCAGCCACAAGCCCACCACCCGCGAAGAAGTCCAACGCGAGATCGACAGCCTGATGCGTGCGCTCGACGAGCTCAAGCACGATGCCAGCCGCGACTCCCGTCATCGCCTCAACACCCTGCGCTCGCGCGCCGAGTCGCTCTGGCACGACCAGCACTGGGACGAGCACTATGCCGACCTGTCCCGGCGCACCCGTGAAGCCAGCCGCGCCGCGCGCGACTGTGCCAAGGAGCATCCGCTGGGCACTCTGGCCCTGGCCGCTGGCGCCTTCGCCCTGATCGGCTACCTAGTCAGCCGCCGCTGACCGGCCACGCGCCATGCTCAACGCCGAAACGCCACGGCTCAAGTTCGCCGTCTACGGTGCGCATGACGATCTCGGCAGCGCGCTGCTGGTCGAGCTGCTCAGCCGCCAGCACGAGGCCGTGGCGCTATTGGACGATCTCAACTCCTTATCCGCCCGGCCGGGTCTGCGGACCAAGCCGGGCGACCTGTTCGATCCACTGAGCGTCAGCGAAAGCGTGGCAGGAATGGATGCGGTGATCTGCCTGTATCACACGCCGCGCCTGCCCAGCACCGATGCCGTCACCGGCGAGTCGCCGCGGCGCGATTTCTACCAGGCGGTGGAGGCATTGCTGCTCGGGCTGCAGCGGGTCGGCGTCGAGCGGCTGCTGCTGATCGCCGACTTTCCGGCCATCGAGCGGCAACCGGAAGTCGAGGCCGCCCTGCAGCGACTCGCCGCCCACCCCCTCGACTGGACCCTGGTGGATGCGCCACCGGCCGGCAACCAGCTGACCGTCGAGGCACTAGCCGAGGCCGCTGGCAAGGGCGAGGCCAATCCCTACCGCGACTTGCAACGCATCGCCGCCGGCATCGTCGACGAGCTGGAACGTCCGCAGCACCTGCACCAGCGCATCCATTTCCGCAGCTAGCAGCCGTTCTGTCAGTTGCTCATGGTTCAGGATTGAGCAGCGCAACGGTCAGCGAGACGTGACCGCGCCAAAAGTCCTTCAGCCCAACTGCCGCCGTAGTTCGGCCAGTACCGGCGCGGTATTCGGGCGCACGCCACGCCAGAGCTCGAAGGCTTCCGCCGCCTGCTCCACCAGCATGCCCAACCCGTCGCGGGTGGTCGCGCCCAGCGCCGCGGCCCAGCGGCAGAACGGCGTCGGCTCGGCGCTGTACATCATGTCGTAACAGAAGGTCTGGCCGGTATTGATCAGGCTGTCGGCCAGCGGCGGCAGCTCGCCGCCAAGGCTGGCCGACGTGCCGTTGACGATCAAATCGACCGGTTCGGCAAGCTCGGTAAAGCCGCGGGCGGACAACGGCCCGAGTTCGGCGAACTCCTGCACCAGCTGCTCGGCCTTGCTCGTCGTGCGATTGGCAATGATCAATTCAGCCGGCCGATGCGCCAGCAGCGGTGCCAGTACGCCGCGCACCGCGCCACCAGCGCCGAGCAGCAGGATGCGCTGCCCGCTCAGGACCAGGCCGGCATTGAGCAGGTCGGCGACCAGCCCGGCGCCATCGGTGTTGTCTCCGAGCAGGCGCCCATCCTCCAGCTTCTTCAGGGTGTTCACCGCACCGGCGCGGCGGGCGCGCTCGGTCAGCTCATCGGCCATGCGATAGGCCTGCTCCTTGAACGGTACGGTCACGTTAGCGCCCAAACCGTCGCGAAAGAACGCCCGAGCGTACGCCGGGAAGTCATCCAGCGGCGCTAGCAGCGGCTCATAGCTCAGCGCCTGGCCGGTCTGCGCGGCGAACAGCGTGTGAATCTGCGGTGACTTGCTGTGGCCGATGGGGTTGCCGAAGACGCCGTAGCGGTCCATGGGTGAATCCTTGCTGTGTGGGGTGCAGGTAGCAGTCGAAGGTCAGGGCTGCTCGGCCAGCCAGTCGCGGTCCTGGAGGAAATACTCGGTCAGCCGCGCTTCCGGCGAACCCGGCTCGGGGTGCTTGTCGTAGCCCCAGGCCACCTGCGGCGGCAATGACATCAGGATGGATTCGGTGCGCCCGCCGGACTGCAGGCCGAACAGCGTGCCGCGGTCGTAGACCAGGTTGTATTCGACGTAGCGGCCGCGGCGCAGCAGCTGGAACTGTCGCTCGCGCTCGCCGAACGGCGTGGCCTTGCGCCGCTGGACGATGGGCAGGTAGGCGTCGAGATAGGCATCACCGACCGCGCGCATGAAGGCGAAGCTGGTGTCGAAATCCCACTGGTTCAGGTCGTCGAAGAACAACCCGCCGACGCCGCGCGGCTCATGGCGGTGCTTGATGTGGAAATAGCGATCGCACCATTCCTTGTAGCGCGGATAGACATCCGCACCGAAGGGCGCGCAGGCGTCCCGCGCGACCCGGTGCCAGTGCACGCAGTCTTCCTCGGCGCCGTAGTAGGGCGTCAGGTCGAAGCCGCCGCCGAACCACCAGACAGGCTCCTCGCCTTCCTTCTCGGCGATGAAGAAGCGCACGTTGGCATGCGAGGTCGGCACGTAGGGGTTGTGCGGATGGATCACCAGCGACACGCCGAGCGCCTCGAAGCTGCGCCCGGCCAACTCCGGGCGATGGGCACTGGCCGAAGGCGGCAGGCTATCGCCGTGCACATGGGAGAAGTTCACTCCGCCTTTCTCGATCAGCGCGCCATTCTCGATCACCCGCGTCCGGCCACCACCGCCGCCAGGCCGCGTCCAGGCATCCTCGACGAAGCGCGCACCACCGTCTTCGGCCTCCAGTGCGGCACAGATTCGGTCCTGCAGATCGAGCAGATAGGCTTTGACGGCTTCGGTCCTGTCGTTCACTAAATCACCTTGCGAATGACCGCACGCAGCCAGCGGCGCATGGCTGAGCGGTGCTTGAAACGGGGTCGGCCGGCAAGCATAGCATCAGCCCGATTGACGAACGCAGCCCCGGCGGGTTGGATAGGCGCTCTTTCAACGTCCAGGAGCCAGACATGTCCCAGCGCATCCAATTCAGCCAGCACGGCGGTCCCGAAGTTCTGGAACAGGTCGATGTGCCTCTCGGCGCGCCGGCTGCGGGCGAGGTACGGGTGCGCAATCACGCCATCGGCCTGAACTTCATCGACACCTATTTCCGCAGCGGCCTGTACCAGCCGCCGAGCCTGCCGTCCGGCCTGGGCACCGAGGGTGCCGGCGTGGTCGACGCGGTGGGCGAGGGCGTGCAGCACCTGCAGCCCGGCGACCGGGTCGCCTATGCCACCGGCCCGCTGGGTGCCTATGGCGAGTACCACACACTGCCGGCTCGGCACTTGGTCAAACTGCCGGACGCAATCAGCTACGAGCAGGCGGCCGCGGTCATGCTCAAGGGCCTGACCTGCCAGTATCTGCTGCGCCAGATTCACCCGCTGCAGGCCGGCGAGACCGTGCTGTTCCATGCCGCCGCCGGCGGTGTCGGATCGATCGCCTGTCAGTGGGCTCGCGCACTGGGCGCACAGTTGATCGGCGTGGTCGGCTCGGCGGAAAAGGCCGAGCGGGCCAAGGCCCTGGGCGCCTGGGCCACCATCGACCGCAGCCGCGAGGACGTGGTGCAGCGCGTGCTGGAGCTGACCGAAGGCAGGAAGTGCCCGGTGGTCTACGACTCGGTGGGCAAGGACAGCTGGGAAATCTCGCTGGACTGCGTCGCCCCGCGCGGCCTGCTGGTCAGCTTCGGCAACGCCTCCGGGGCCGTCACCGGGGTGAACCTGGGTGTGCTGGCGCAGAAGGGCTCGCTGTTCGTCACCCGGCCGATCCTGGCCGGCTACGCCGACACCCCGGAACGCCTGCAGGCCATGGCCGATGAACTGTTCGAGATGATCGGCGGCGGCAAGATCCAAGTCGAGATCGGCCAGCGCTATCCGCTCAGCGAAGCGGCCGAAGCCCAGCGCAAACTGGCGGCGGGGGAAACCACCGGCTCGACCATTCTGCTGCCCTGACGCCGCGCCGGCTGCCCTTACCGGCTGCCCTTATAGGGGCAGCCGCTCAGCGGGTTTCAGCGCCGGTTCAGGCCGGACGAATCACCTCGCCCGTGCGCAGATCGCGAATGACGCTGGGGTTGCGCCGTCCACCCAGCGGGCCGGTGAACACGGCATCGAGCTGACGCGGGAAATATTGCTCCACCCGCAGCCGCGAACGCGCCGCGGGCCGACCGGCCGGATTGGCCGAGGTCGACACCAGCGGCCCGGTCAGCGCGCAGAGGCGCTTGACCAGCGGATGATCGGTAACGCGAAGGGCGACGCTGTCATGCCGCCCGGTGATCCACTCGGGCAAGCGGCCACGATGCGGTACCAACCAGGTATTCGGCCCCGGCCAGGTTCCGGCCAGGCGATCGAGCCAACGCTCGGGTAGATCGTCCAGCAAGAAATCGAACTGCTCGACGGTATCGGCGATCAGGATCAGGCCTTTCTCCACCGGCCGCTCCTTGAGCGCCAGCAAGCGCAGCACGGCGTCTTCGTCCCAGGGATCACAACCCACACCCCAGACCGCTTCGGTCGGGTAGGCGATCACCCCGCCGGCCCGCACCACCCGCGCCACCTGCTGCACACGCCAATCGCCAATCATGCCGACCTCTGCCTGGATGAAAAGCCGGCAGTGTACCCAACGCGCCTTGTACCGAGCAGGGGGCGCCTGAACTGTTTCGCAACAAGCTGCAACCGGCAGGCGGCACCTGAACCAGCAAACGGATCAGGCCGCACCCATCGCTACGAAGGGTTAGTGCACAAGCACTGACCAGAGGCCGTTGTCGCAAGCGACCCGGCCTTCCACCTCGAGTTCGGTCAGCTGCGCCAGCAACTGGCCCAGCGGCTGATCGAGCGCCATGGCCAGTGCTTCGCTGCTACGCGGCGCGGCCAGTAGCTCGCGTAACAGCGGGTTGTCCGGTGTCGGCGCTGGGTCTGCGCCGGCAGGCAACTCGACGCGCTGCCAGCCACGCAGGGCTTCGAGCACATCGTCGACCGACTCTACCAGCGCGGCACCCTGGCGGATCAGCTGATGGCAACCACGGGCGCCGGGATGATGGATCGAACCGGGAATCGCATAGACTTCACGGCCCTGCTCGGCAGCGAGTCGCGCGGTGATCAGCGAACCACTGGACGGACTCGCCTCGACCACCAGCACACCCAGCGAAAGGCCACTGATGATGCGATTGCGCCGCGGAAAGTTGCTTGCCTGCGGTGGGCAGTCCAGCGGCAACTCGGACACCAGCGCACCACCTCCGTCGAGGATCTGCTGGGCAAGGCCGACGTGACGCTGCGGATACAACCGTTCGAGGCCGGTACCGAGCACCGCGACGGTCTTGCCGCCCGCTTCCAGCGCGCCCTGGTGCGCGGCGCCGTCGATGCCCAGCGCCAGACCGCTGGTGATGACGAAGCCACCTGCAGCCAGACTGCGTGCGAACGCCCGCGCATTGTCCAGTCCGTGGCGCGAGGCGCGACGACTACCCACCATCGCCAGCTGTGGCCGATCGAGCAATGCCGCATCGCCGGCGATGAACAGCAGGGGTGGCGCATCCGGCAATTCAGCCAGCAGGGCAGGGTAGTTGGGATCGTCCCAACAGAGCAGATGCCGGTCCGGCTGCTCCAGCCAGGCGAGGGCGGCACTGGCGCGCTCGCGAATCTCACTGCTGCGGCGCGGTTCGGCGCAGCTGGCCGGCAGGCCCAGCGAGCGCCAGGCGCTGGCCGGTGCGCTGAGTGCCGAAGCGGCATCGGGAAAGGCGCTCAGCAACTTGCGCAAACGACGCGGTCCCAGCTCGGGCAGCAGATGCAGACGCAGCCGAGCTTCCAGCTCGGCAGGGGATATGGCAGGCATGGTGAACACTCCTTGTCTCGTTGCACCGCATCCGTGCGGTGTTGGCACAGCATGAAAAAGCCCCGCTTTCGCGGGGCTCTCTTGTTCAGGGGTTACGAACCTTGTCGCTCACCGCCAGCGAGCGCGTGGCCTGCAATATCAGGCCGTAGCTGAGCTTGTCGTAGGTGCGGAACACCATCAGCAGACCGGAACGCTCGTCCGGAATCTTCACGTTTTCGCCGGTCACGCGATCGCGCACGGTTTCGCCGGTCTTGTACACCGCCAGCACGTTGCCGTCCTGCAGACCGTCGCGAGCACCCTTGTTCAGCGTGACCACGTCGAACTGGCCGATCTGGGTGACGCCACGCGGCACGTCGAGAATCACACCTTCGACCTGGGTGGACGGGGCGCTCGGCATGAAGGTGGAGTTGACCGCACGCTCCTCGCCGGGGAACAGGCGATCACCGATGCGCGCTTCCTGGGTGGTACGGGTCAGCTGCATGGTGGCGATGTCGCCTTCGATCTCGAGGATCTCGACGGAGCCGACATCGTCGGCGTTGATGCCGAGGAACTCGCCGGTTTCCGGATCGAGGTAGGTCTTGCCCTGGCGGAAGATGCCGTAGGCCGGCATGTTCGCCTCGAATGCGCCGCGGCCGTAGATGCGATCACCGGCACCGCTGATCACCCGCTCGGCATTGCCGGCGACGATGTACGGCGCGCCCTGGAACTGCTCGGCAGTGTCGACGATGCGGTTGCTCAGCAGGAAGCTGTTGATCGCCTCCAGTGGGATGGTCGGGATGGCTTCGGCCATTGGCGTGGTGCGCACGGTGGGCGACAGTTTGATGGTGCCGCGCGAGGCGCCGCGGTCCAGAACCAGTCGCGGCTGGCCGTCAACGTAGACCAGGCTCAGGGTGTCGCCGGGATAGATCAGATGAGGGTTGGCGATCTGCGGGTTGGCATGCCACAGCTCCGGCCATTTCCACGGCTCGCGCAGGAAGCGGCCGGAGATGTCCCAGAGTGTGTCGCCCTTCACCACGGTATAGCGCTCCGGATGATTGTCCTTGAGCTGCACCGCGGCCTGCGCGAGCCCGCCGACGGCCACCAGGAGCAGGGCGAGTAGTGATTTCCTCATGTGGTGAATCCCTTTATTATGTGCCTTCACGTAAAGCGCCCTAGCGCCGCGGAACCCTTGTGGATCGCGGCATTAAGCCGTTTTCCATGCTGCTCGGCATCTTAGCAGCGGCTTTTGACTTTATTCCATAAGTGCATCACAAACGCATATGGCCATTCTGAACATCCTTGAATTTCCCGATCCGCGGCTGCGCACCATCGCCAAACCGGTGGATGTGGTCGATGACGAGATCCGTCAGCTGATCGATGACATGTTCGAGACCATGTACGAGGCTCCGGGCATCGGCCTGGCCGCGACGCAGGTCAATGTGCACAAGCGCGTGGTGGTGATGGACCTGTCCGAAGACCGGTCCGAGCCGCGGGTTTTCATCAATCCCGAATTCGAATCGCTGACCGACGAGATGGACCAGTATCAGGAAGGCTGTCTGTCGGTCCCGGGCTTCTACGAGAACGTCGATCGTCCGCAGAAGGTGCGCATCAAGGCACTGGATCGCGACGGCAAGCCCTACGAGCTGGTCGCCGAAGGCCTGCTTGCGGTGTGCATCCAGCACGAATGCGATCACCTCAACGGCAAACTGTTCGTCGACTACCTGTCCAGCCTCAAGCGCGACCGGATCAAGAAGAAGCTGGAAAAGATCCACCGCCAGCAGGCTTGATTCCCGAACCTCGAAGGCTTGCTACGGCAAGCCTTTTTCTTAGCGAGCCCCCATGACCCAGCCCTTGCGCATCGTTTTCGCCGGCACCCCGGAATTCGCCGCCCAGCACCTGCAGGCCCTGCTCGATGCGGGCAAGTCGATCGTTGCCGTCTACACCCAGCCGGATCGCCCCGCCGGTCGCGGCCAGAAGCTGATGCCCAGCCCGGTCAAGCAGCTCGCGGTGCAGCACGACATTCCTGTATTCCAGCCGCAGACCCTGCGTGACCCGGCTGCGCAGGCACAGCTGGCAACCCTGCAGGCGGACCTGATGGTGGTGGTCGCCTACGGCCTGATCCTGCCACAGGCGGTGCTCGACCTGCCGCGCCTGGGCTGCATCAACAGCCATGCCTCGCTGTTGCCGCGCTGGCGTGGTGCCGCGCCGATCCAGCGCGCCATCGAGGCCGGTGACAGCGAATCCGGCGTCACCGTGATGCAGATGGAAGCGGGCCTGGACACCGGTCCGATGCTGCTCAAGGTCAGCACGCCGATCGGTGACGACGACACCGGCGGCACGCTGCACGACCGTCTCGCCGCGATCGGTTCGCAGGCCGTGGTGCAGGCCGTCGACGCACTGGCTGCCGGCACGCTGCTGCCCGACGTACAGGACGACAGTCTGGCTACCTATGCGCACAAGCTGAGCAAGGACGAGGCGCGCATCGACTGGACGCGCCCGGCCGTCGAGCTGGAGCGGCTGATCCGCGCCTTTCATCCCTGGCCGATCTGCCACAGCACGCTGGCCGGCGAAACGCTGAAGTTTCACGCGGCGCAGCTCGGCGAAGGCCGCGGCGAGCCCGGCTGTATCCTCGAAGCGAGCAAGGAAGGACTGACGGTTGCCTGCGGCAGCGGCGCCCTGCGCCTGACCCGCCTGCAGCTGCCTGGCGGCAAACCGCTAGGCTTCGCCGACCTGTACAACAGTCGCCGCGAGCAGTTCGCCCCCGGCCTGGTGCTCGGTCAATGAACCCGCGTCTGGCCGCCGCCCGTGCGCTGAGCGTCGTGCTCTCGGGCAAGGCCTCGCTGGGCAGCAGCCTGCCGGAGGTCTTGGGCAAGGTCGACGCCCGCGATCGCGGCCTGACCCAAGAACTGGCCTTTGGTACCGCGCGCTGGCAGCCGCGCCTGGCGGGGCTGGCCAACAAACTGTTGCAGAAGCCGTTCAAGGCCGCCGACCGTGATGTCGAAGCATTGCTGCTGGTCGGCCTCTATCAGCTGCTGCATACCCGTATTCCGGCCCATGCCGCCATCGGCGAAACCGTCGGCTGCGTAGACAAGCTGAAGAAGCCCTGGGCCAAGGGCCTGCTCAATGCAGTGCTGCGCCGCGCCCAACGCGAAGGTGAAGCACTGCTGGCCGAACTGGAACACGATCCGGTGATTCGCGTCGCCCATCCGCGCTGGTTGCAGAAGGCGCTCAAGGCGCACTGGCCCGAGCACTGGGAAGCCATCTGCGCGGCCAATAACGCGCACCCGCCGATGATGCTGCGGGTCAATCGCCGGCAGGTCAGCCGGGACGCCTATCTGGCTGAATTGCAGGCCGCTGGAATCGAGGCCCATTCGTGCGAGTTCAGTGAGGACGGCATCCGTCTGGCCGCGCCGTGCGATGTACACCAACTGCCGGGCTTCGCCGAAGGACGGGTCAGCGTGCAGGACGAGGCCGCCCAGCTGGCCGCCGGGCTGCTCGATCTGGCGCCCGGCCAGCGCGTGCTGGACGCCTGCTGCGCGCCGGGCGGCAAGACCTGCCACCTGCTTGAGCGCGAGCCGCAGTTGGCCGGACTGATCGCTCTGGATCTCGAGCCCAAGCGTCTGGCACGGGTGCAGGAGAATCTCGCGCGCCTGCAGCTCGATGCCGAGCTGGTCGCCGCCGATGCCCGCGCTACCGCGCAGTGGTGGGATGGCAAGCCATTCCAGCGCATCCTGCTCGATGCGCCGTGCTCGGCCACCGGCGTGATCCGCCGACATCCGGATATCAAGCTGACCCGCCAGGCCGAGGACATCGCCCCGCTGGCCGCCCTGCAGGGCGAGATGCTCGATGCGCTGTGGCCGACGTTGGAGGTCGGCGGCGTGCTGCTCTACGCCACCTGCTCGGTGCTGCCGACCGAGAACCGCGAGGTGATCGGCGCCTTCCTCGAGCGCACACCGGGCGCGCGCGAGCTGGATCTGCCGGCCGGCTTTGGCCTGACGCAGCAGCACGGCCGCCAGTTGCTGCCGCAGCAGGACGGCCACGACGGCTTCTACTATGCCAAGCTGATCAAGATCGCGGCGCAGCCACGTGGTGTCAGTGGCTGAATCGAAACCCCAGCGCAATGCGCGCGGACCAAACATGGAAGCGGCGGCAAGCGTCCGCCTCTCAGGAGTGATCGCGTGAAGATCATCATTCTCGGCGCCGGCCAGGTCGGCGGTACCCTCGCCGAGCACCTCGCCAGCGAAGCCAACGACATCACCGTGGTGGACACCGACGGCGATCGCCTGCGCGATCTAGGCGACCGCCTGGACATCCGTACCATCCAGGGCCGCGGCTCTTTTCCCACGGTGCTGCGCCAGGCCGGTGCCGACGACGCCGACATGCTGGTGGCGGTGACCAACAGCGACGAAACCAACATGGTCGCCTGTCAGGTCGCCTACACCCTGTTCCATACGCCGACCAAGATCGCCCGGGTGCGCGAGGCGGCCTATCTGGTGCGCTCGGGCCTGTTCAACAACGAAGCGATCCCGGTCGACGTGCTGATCAGCCCCGAACAGGTGGTCACCAACTACATCAAGCGGCTGATCGAACACCCCGGCTCGCTGCAGGTGATCGACTTCGCTGAAGGCAAGGCGCAACTGGTTGCCGTGCGGGCGTACTACGGCGGACCACTGGTCGGCCAGGAGCTGCGCCAGCTGCGTCGCCACATGCCCAATGTCGATACCCGTGTGGCCGCGATCTTCCGTCGCAACCACGCGATCCTGCCGCAGGGCGACACGGTGATCGAGGCCGATGACGAGGTGTTCTTCATCGCCGCCCGCGGCCACATCCGCGCGGTCATGAGCGAGATGCGCCGGCTCGACGAGAACTACAAGCGCATCGTCATCGCTGGCGGCGGGCACATCGGCGAACGCCTGGCCGAGGCCATCGAGAGCCGCTACCAGGTCAAAATCATCGAGATGAACCCGGCGCGCTGCCGCTACCTCTCCGACACCCTGGACAGCACCATCATCCTGCAGGGCAGCGCCTCGGACCGCGACCTGCTGGTGGAAGAGAACATCAACGAAGCGGATGTGTTTCTCGCCCTGACCAACGACGACGAGGCCAACATCATGTCCTCGCTACTGGCCAAGCGCCTCGGCGCGCGCAAGGTCATGTGCATCATCAACAACCCGGCCTATGTCGACCTGGTGCAGGGCGGCGAGATCGACATCGCCATCAGCCCGCAGCTCGCCACCATCGGCACCCTGCTGACCCACGTGCGCCGTGGCGATATCGTCAGCGCCCACTCGCTGCGCCGCGGCGCGGCCGAAGCCATCGAGGTGATCGCCCATGGCGACTCGCGTTCGAGCAAGGTCGTCGGCCGTCCCATCAGCAAGATCGCCCTGCCACCAGGCGCCACCATTGGCGCGGTGATCCGTGATGAGCAGGTGCTGATCGCTCACGACAACACGGTGATCGAGTCGGGCGACCACGTCATCCTGTTCCTGGTCGACAAGAAGCACATCCGCGACGTCGAGCGCCTGTTCCAGGCTGGCCTGACGTTCTTCTGACCTCCCTTCCCCCGAACGAGCGGCCCGCCTCCTGGCGGGCCGTTTTGTTTTCTCAATCGACAACGCTTGCGGGCTAAACTCGGCTCGGCAACAGCTTTCCATTCAATCGAGCCAATTCGAACCAGATAGGCTCAGATTTCCATTTTATGTCCAGCTTTTGTACCCTCCGGACTGGTTGCCAGATGCTTCGCTCGATTGATGCAGACTATCGACGCGCAAATACCTGCGGCACCTTGGCGCTTCGCAGGCGTCCTTAACTACGGTCCATGCAGTTACCACTCCTAGACAGATAACGATCCGATTCCTCGGGTCTCTACAAGGAACAGGAGAAACTCCCATGAGGAACAGCACCATCACGACACACTCCCGCCGGCTGCTGATCAGCTGTGCCGCCCTGGCCAGCATCGGTCTCGCCGGCCTCACCCAGGCCGATACCCTGGAAAAGATCAAGGACAGCAGCAGCGTACGCATCGGCTACGCCAACGAGACGCCGTTCGCCTATACCGCGCTGGATGGCAGCGTCACCGGCGAATCGCCGGAAATCGTGCGCAAGGTCTTCGAGCGCATGGAGATCGACACCATCAAGCCGGTACTGACCGAGTGGGGCTCGCTGATTCCCGGTTTGCGTGCCGGTCGCTTCGACCTCATCGCCGCCGGCATGTACATCACCCCCGAACGCTGCAAGCAGGTGCTGTTCACCGACCCGCACTACCGCCTGCTCGACACCCTGCTGGTGGCCGAGGGCAACCCGAAGAATCTGCGCAGCTACGAGGACATCGCCGGCAATCCCGAGGTGAAGATCGCCATCATGTCCGGCACGGTGAACCTGGGCTACGCGCGCAAGGCCGGCATCAAGGATTCGCAGATCCTCCAGGTGCCCGATACCACCTCGCAGCTGCAGGCGGTGCGCAGCGGCCGCGCCGACGCCGCCATCGGCACCCAGCTGACCATGCGCGGGCTTGCGCAGAAGGCCGGTGACGATGTCGAAGCCATCGATGACTTCCAGGACGATCCGTCGCGGGCCGGCTATGGCGCACTGGCATTCCGTCCGCAGGACGAAGCGCTAAGGGATGCGGTCAACGCCGAGTTGAAGAAATGGCTGGGCAGCGACGAGCACCTCGAGACCATCGAGCCGTTCGGTTTCGATCGCTCCAATCTGACCGACAAGACCGCCGCCGAGCTCTGCGGCGCCTGAAGCCCGTCGGGGCGGCTGGTTGGCGCGGCTGACCCGCTGTCCCGCCTGTGAACGCTGACCAAGGCTTCGTAGCACGCTGCGCAGCCTCGGTCAGCGCTCCGGAAAACCGGATAGCGCCATCATGATCGAACTGCTTCCTCTGCTCTGGCAGGGTGCCTGGGTCACCGTGAAGGTGACGTTCTTTGGCTCCCTGCTGGCCATTGCCTGTGCGCTGATTGCCGCGCTGGCCCGACTCTCGCCACTGGCGCCATTGCGCTGGCTGGCCATCACCTACATCGAGGTCTTCCGCGGCTCTTCGCTGCTGGTGCAGCTGTTCTGGCTGTACTTCGTGCTGCCGATGCCACCGTTCAATGTCGAAATGAGCGCCTTCGCCGTGGCCGTGGTCGGCCTGGGCCTGAACATCGGCGCCTATGGCGCCGAGGTGCTGCGCGGTGCAATACGCTCGGTACACCAGGGCCAGCATGAGGCCTGTCAGGCGCTGAACATGACGCCGCTGACGCGCATGCGCCGAATCATCCTGCCGCAGGCACTGCTCGCGGCGATTCCGCCCGGCACCAACCTGCTGATCGAATTGCTGAAAAACACCTCGCTGGTATCGCTGATCACCCTGTCGGATCTGGCCTTCCGTGCCCGTCAGCTGGATCAGGCGACGCTGATGACGCTGGAGATATTCGGCCTGGCGCTGGTCATCTATTTCATCCTGGCACAGGCGATCAACTTCGGCATGCGCCAGCTGGAACGTCGGCTGGCCCGCGGACGGATGCGTGGAGGCCTGTCATGAACTTCTTCGACTGGCAGTTCGCCCGCGAGATCCTGCCGCGTCTGCTGGACGCCTCGCTGACCACCATCGGCATTGCCCTGGCCGGTTTCGCCATTGCCGTGGTGCTCGGCCTGTTTCTCGCCATCGCCCGCCGCAGCCGCCAACGCTGGCTGTCCTGGCCGATCACCGGGCTGATCGAGTTCATTCGCAGCACCCCGCTGCTGATCCAGGTGTATTTCCTGTTCTACGTCTTCCCCAACTATGGCCTCAATCTCAGCGCCATGCAGGCGGGGATCATCGGCATCGCGCTGCATTACGCCTGCTACACCGCCGAGGTCTACCGCGCCGGTCTGGATGCGGTGCCACGCGCGCAGTGGGAAGCCGTCACCGCGCTGAACATGAAGCCCTGGACCGCCTACCGCGATGTGATCCTGCCGCAGGCGCTGCGCCCGGTGCTGCCGGCGCTGGGCAACTACCTGATCTCGATCCTCAAGGACACGCCGGTGCTTTCGGCGATCACCGTGGTCGAAATCATGCAGCGGGCCAAGAACATCGGTTCCGAAAGTTTCCGCTACCTGGAGCCGATCACCATGGTCGGCGTGTTCTTCCTCATTCTCAGCCTCGGCCTCGCCTGGTGCGTGCGCCGCCTGGAAAACCGCATGGAGCTGGCCCGATGAATACGCCAATGCCTGCCACAGAACAACCGAACACCGCTCACGAACCAGCCGAGGCAGCGCAACCGATGGTGCGCTTCGCCGGCGTGAGCAAGCACTACGGCGAGCTGACCGTGCTCGACGGGCTCGATCTGGAGATTCGCGAGGGTGAGAAGGTCGCGATCATCGGCCCCAGCGGCTCGGGCAAGTCGACGCTGCTGCGGGTGCTGATGACCCTGGAAGGGATCGACGACGGGCTGATCGAGGTGGACGGCGAGCCCCTGACCCACATGCCCGATGGCCATGGTCGTCTGGTGCCGGCCAATGCCCGCCATCTGCGCCGGGTGCGCGGCAAGGTCGGCATGGTGTTCCAGAGCTTCAACCTGTTTCCGCACATGAACGCGCTGCAGAACGTCATGGAGGCACCGGTGCAGGTGCTCGGGCTGAGCAAGGCCGAAGCCCGCGAAAGGGCAGAGGAGTTGCTGGCGATGGTCGGCCTGGAGGACAAGCTGGAGCACTTCCCGGCGCAGCTCTCCGGCGGACAGCAACAGCGCGTGGCCATCGCCCGCGCACTGGCGATGCGGCCGAAAGTGATGCTCTTCGACGAGGTGACTTCGGCGCTCGACCCAGAGCTTTGCGGCGAGGTGCTGAATGTGATCCGC
This sequence comes from Stutzerimonas sp. KH-1, assembly GCF_054483855.1. Classification (NCBI taxonomy): domain Bacteria; kingdom Pseudomonadati; phylum Pseudomonadota; class Gammaproteobacteria; order Pseudomonadales; family Pseudomonadaceae; genus Stutzerimonas; species Stutzerimonas sp. KH-1. The sequence continues at coordinate 3,588,658 of NZ_CM137011.1, forward strand.
CGCCTCGGCGACGCGCATAACCTGACCATGCTCATGGTCACCCACCAGATGGGGTTCGCCCGTGAGTTCGCCGATCGGGTGTGCTTCTTCCACCAGGGCCGGATCCACGAGCAGGGCAGCCCGGACGAGCTGTTCAACAACCCGCGCGAGGAACGCACCCGGGAATTCCTCAGTGCGGTCAACGAAGCGCACTGAGGTGTCGCACTGCTGTCACGCTCGGCGTGCAATATCCGGCGCGACAACTAAGACCATTGGCCTATGCCGCTGCTCTTGCCCGGTCAACGCTTTGCACTACAGTGAGATGATTCCTTCCGGCGCCGCGCGCCAATCAAGGTCTGAACATGCTCGAATCGCTGGAAAAAATGCTCTCCCAAGGCATGGACAATCCGATGCTGCGCTTCGGTCTAGGCAAAGGCTATCTAGATGCCGGGCAACCAGGCAGGGCGGCCGAACATCTGCGCCGCTGCGTCGAACTCGATCCGAAGTACTCAGCCGCCTGGAAGCTATTGGGCAAGGCCCTGCAGGCCGACGGCGACAAGCCCGGCGCCCATCAGGCTTGGGAACGTGGCATCGCCGCGGCGAACGCCCAGGGTGACAAGCAGGCGGAAAAGGAAATGACCGTATTCCTGCGCCGTCTCGACCGGCTGACGCCCGACTGACGCGCGCTCAGTCTTCGCGCAGAAACCGCAGGCCGACTCCTTCGGCATCCACCCGCATCACCACCATCCGCAGCTCTGGCGCCGGAATCGGCAGGTCCTGCACCTGGCCGGTGACCTCGTCGCCGGGATGCAGCACCACCAGCTCCGGATGTCGGACATAGACACCGCCATCAGATAGATCACGGGTCTGCGCAAAGACCTCGCCAAAGGCTGGATGCGTGATGCGGATGCGGCACTTCATGTTGGTACGCGGATGCTGTCTCTGGTTTTGCATGCGCTCGTCCCTGTCGTTGTTGTTTGAGCCTGATCAGTACCAGCGCTTCTCGCCGGCGGGGCGTTTCTTGAAGCGCTTCATGGTCCACATGTACTGGCTGGGATAGGCGCGCACGTACTTCTCGATCATTGCGCTCATCGCCGCTACGCCAGTTTCCGCATCTTCGCTGTACATCCCTTCGGGCGCGGCCTCGAGGACGACCTTGTAGCCGGAACCATCCTCCAGACGCAACGCATGAAGGAACACCCCAACCGCCTTGCCGCCGGCGAGCATGCCGGGCACGAACTTGCTGGTCAGCGCCTGGGTGGCGAAGAAGGGCACGAAGATACCACTGCCTTCGCTCGGCTCGGGGTCGGCCGGAATGCCCACCGCACCTCCACGGCGGACTTCCTTGATGACGCTGAGAATGCCCTCGCGGGTCGACGGCGCGACCCGGTTGCCCAGCTGCACGCGCTGCTGTTGCAGCAACTCGTCCACTGCCTTCAGCTTCGGCGGGCGGTAGAAGATGATCGGTTTGCATTGCGCGCAATAGAAGTGGTTCAGCACTTCCCAGTTGCCCAGGTGGCTGGTAATGCCGACCACGCCCTTGCCCGAGGCCAGCGCCGCCTGCAGCACCTCGAGACCCTCGACCTCACGAACCAGTCTCAGGGTCTTCTCCGCCGGCCAGATCCAGGCGCAGGCGCTTTCGGTGAAGGTCATGCCGGTTTCACGCAGGGTGCGGCCGAGCAGGGCGTCGAGTTCCGCCGGGCCGAGCTCGGGGAAGCACTTGTGCAGGTTGATGCGCGCCACCTCGCGCGAGCGGTTCGGCAGCTTCCACATCAGCCAGCCGATCGCCGAGCCCAGGCCCTGGACCATGCGCCAGGGCAGTCGAGCGAAGAGTCGCAGGGAGCCGACGACCAAGGCACCTTTGAGCTTTTCCACACCGCACTCCGAAATTTTCAGGTCGCCTAGTCTACCTGCAACCGTCGCCGGCTTTCAGGCGCAGCGGCGGCAACGACGCACATCCTGGCAGCTCAGGCGTGCAGTGTTTCAAACGTCGCCGGCCAGCTCGGCATGGCGCTCGCAATCGGTCAGGTGGTCCATGACCATGCCGCAGGCCTGCATGTAGGCGTAGCAGATGGTCGGGCCGACGAAGCTGAAGCCGGCCTTCTTCAAGGCGCGGCTCATCGCCTCGGCCTCGGGCGAGACCGCCGGCACCTGATCGATGCGCTCGAAGCGATTGATCTTCGGCTCGCCGCCAACGAAGGACCAGACGAAACCCACCGGGTCCTCCAGCTGCAACCAGGCACGCGCGTTGCTGCGCGCCGCCTCGAGCTTGCGCCGGTTGCGGATGATGCCAGGGTCCAGCATGCGCTCATCGATCTCGGCATCGCTCATGCGCGCCAGCCGCTCGGCATCGAAACCGAACAGCACCTGCCGGTAGCGCTCGCGCTTGCGCAGCACGGTGATCCAGGACAGCCCGGCCTGGAAGGCTTCAAGCAGCAGAAATTCGAACAACACCTGCGGATCGCGGGCCGGTACGCCCCATTCGCGATCGTGGTAGTCGATGTACAGCGGGTCCGTGCCGCACCAGGCGCAACGTGGCATGTGGTCTCCTTGTGCAGACCACGTCTGGCTGGCCGAAACCATCGCAAGCGCAGCCATGCGGGGGGTATACTCCGAGGCTTTCTGTCGAAGCCCAGCACAGGTGAAATTTTGAGCCAGACTACGCCTGCCGTGCGCACCTTCCAAGACCTGATCCTCGCCCTGCAAAGCTACTGGGCCGAGCAGGGTTGCGTGGTCCTGCAGCCCTATGACATGGAAATGGGCGCCGGTACTTTCCACACCGCCACCTTCCTGCGCGCCATCGGTCCCGAGACCTGGAACGCCGCCTACGTCCAGCCTTCGCGGCGCCCGGCCGACGGCCGCTACGGCGAAAACCCCAACCGCCTGCAGCACTACTACCAGTTCCAGGTGGTGTTGAAGCCCAACCCGGACAACATCCAGGACCTGTACCTGGAGTCGCTGCGTCGCATCGGCGTCGACACCTCGGTGCACGACGTGCGTTTCGTCGAGGACAACTGGGAATCGCCGACCCTCGGCGCCTGGGGTCTGGGCTGGGAGGTGTGGCTCAACGGCATGGAAGTCACCCAGTTCACCTACTTCCAGCAGGTCGGCGGCGTCGAGTGCTACCCGGTTACCGGTGAGATCACCTACGGTCTCGAGCGCCTGGCCATGTACCTGCAGGGCGTCGACTCGGTCTACGACCTGATCTGGGCCGACGGCCCGTTCGGCACCGTGACCTATGGCGACGTGTTCCACCAGAACGAGGTGGAGCAGTCGACCTACAACTTCGAACACGCCAACGTGCCGAAGCTGTTCGAACTCTTCGATTTCTACGAGAGCGAAGCCAACCGGCTGATGGCCGCCGAGCTGCCGCTGCCGGCCTACGAGATGGTGGTCAAGGCCTCGCACACCTTCAACCTGCTCGATGCCCGTCGCGCCATTTCAGTCACCGCGCGCCAGCAGTACATCCTGCGCGTGCGCAGCCTGGCGCGTTCGATCGCCCAGAGCTACCTGCTGGCCCGGGCCAAACTCGGCTTCCCCATGGCCACCCCCGAACTGCGTGACGAAGTGCTGGCCAAGCTGGAGGCTGCAGAATGAGTGCACTGGATTTCCTCGTCGAACTGGGTACCGAAGAACTGCCACCGAAGGCACTAGCCAAGCTGGCCGAAGCCTTCTGCGCCGGTATCGAGAAGGGCCTGAAGGACGCCGGCCTGAACTTCGCCAAAGCGCAGGCCTACGCCGCGCCGCGCCGTCTGGCGGTGCTGGTCGAGCAGCTGGCGACCCAGCAGCCGGATCGCAGCATCAACCTCGACGGCCCACCGCTGCAGGCCGCCTTCGACGCCGAAGGTGAGCCGACCCAGGCTGCTCTGGGTTTCGCCCGCAAGTGTGGCGTGGATCTGGCCGAGATCGATCGCAGCGGGCCGAAGCTCAAGTTCAGCCGCACCATCGAGGGCCAGCCCGCCAGCCAGTTGCTGCCGGGCATCGTCGAGGCCTCGCTGAACGATCTGCCGATTCCCAAACGCATGCGCTGGGCTGCACGCAAGGAAGAGTTCGTTCGCCCGACCCAGTGGTTGGTGATGCTGTTCGGTGAGCAGGTGATCGATTGCGAGATCCTCGCCCAGCGCGCCGGTCGCGAATCCCGCGGCCACCGCTTCCATAGCCCAGGTCAGGTGCACATTTCCAAGCCGTCCAGCTATCTGGAAGACCTGCGTGGCGCCCATGTGATCGCCGACTTCGCCGAGCGTCGTGAACTGATTGCCAAGCGCGTCGAGCAGCTGGCTGCCGAGCAGAACGGCACGGCCATCGTGCCGCCGGCGCTGCTCGATGAAGTGACCGCGCTGGTCGAGTGGCCGGTGCCGCTGGTCTGCTCATTCGAGGAGCGCTTCCTCGAAGTGCCGCAGGAAGCGCTGATCACCACCATGCAGGACAATCAGAAGTACTTCTGCCTGCTGGATGCCAACGGCAAGCTGCTGCCGCGCTTCATCACCGTGGCCAACATCGAATCGAAGGATCCGGCGCAGATCGTCGCCGGCAACGAGAAGGTCGTGCGTCCGCGCCTGACAGACGCCGAGTTCTTCTTCAAGCAGGACAAGAAGCAGAAGCTCGACAGCTTCAACGATCGCCTGAAAAACGTGGTGTTCCAGGCCCAGCTCGGCACCGTCTATGACAAGGCCGAGCGCGTCTCGCGCCTGGCCGGGCTGATCGCCGAACGTACCGGTGGCGACAAGCAGCGTGCCGCGCGCGCCGGACTGCTCTGCAAGTGCGACCTGGCCACCGAAATGGTCGGCGAGTTCCCGGAGATGCAGGGCATCGCCGGTTACTACTACGCACTCAACGACGGCGAGCCGGAAGACGTGGCGCTGGCATTGAACGAGCAGTACATGCCGCGCGGCGCGGGTGGCGAACTGCCGAGCACACTCACTGGTGCGGCCGTGGCCGTGGCAGACAAGCTCGACACCCTGGTCGGGATCTTCGGTATCGGCATGCTACCGACCGGCTCCAAGGACCCCTACGCCCTGCGCCGTGCCGCCCTCGGCGTGCTGCGCATCCTCATCGAGAAGCAACTGGACCTGGATTTGGTCGAAGCGGTGAACTTCGCCATCGGCCAGTTCGGTACGCAGATCAAGTCCGCCGGGCTGGCCGATCAGGTGCTGGAGTTCATCTTCGACCGCCTGCGCGCGCGCTACGAGGACGAAGGTGTCGACGTTGCTGCCTACCTCTCGGTGCGTGCCGTGCAGCCCGGTTCGGCGCTGGACTTCGATCAGCGCGTGCAGGCGGTGCAGGCCTTCCGCACATTGCCGGAAGCCGAGGCGCTGGCCGCGGCGAACAAGCGCGTCTCCAACCTGCTTGCCAAGTTCGAGGCCAAGCTGCCGGAAGCGGTAGAGCCACGCTGGTTCGACAACGCCACCGAGTTCTCGCTGTACTCGGCAATCCAGCAGGCCGAACAGGCCGTGCAGCCGCTGGCGGCCGCACGCCAGTACCGTGAGGCTCTGGAGCGTCTGGCGCACCTGCGTGGTCCGGTGGATGCCTTCTTCGAGGCGGTGCTGGTGAACGCCGAAGACGCTTCGGTACGCGCCAACCGTTACGCCTTGCTGGCCCGGCTGAGAGGATTGTTCCTTGGCGTTGCCGATATTTCCGCACTTGGCTAAGCCCGTGAAGCTGATCGTGCTGGACCGCGACGGAGTGATCAACGAGGACTCCGACGAGTACGTCAAGTCGGTGGACGAGTGGATTCCCATCCCGGGCTCGCTGCAGGCGATCGCTCGGCTGTGCAAGGCCGGCTGGACGGTGGCGGTGGCCACCAACCAGTCCGGCGTCGCGCGCGGCAAGTTCGACCTGAGCACCCTCGGCGACATGCATTTCAAGATGCAGCAGCTGGTGATGGAGCAGGGCGGGCGCATCGACCTGATCGTGCATTGCCCGCACGGTCCGGATGACGCTTGCGATTGCCGCAAGCCCAAGCCTGGGATGTTCCGCACCATCGCCGAGCATTTCGGCCTGACGGACCTGAAGGGCGTGCCGGTAGTGGGCGACAGCCATCGCGACCTGCACGCTGGCATGCTGCTCGGCGGCGTGCCTTATCTGGTCAGGACCGGCAAAGGCCTGCGCACGCTGGAAGGCACCTTGCCGCCCGGTACACAGGTCTTCGATGACCTCGCCGCCGTAGTTGATCATCTACTCGAGAGTTCTCGATGAGCCTCCTGTTCCCCCTTCGCATTGCGCTGTTCTATTTCCTGCTGGCCTTCACCGCGTTCGCCTGGTGCCTGGTCAGCCTGGTGTTCGCGCCCTTCATGGCGTTTCGTGCCCGCTATCGCTTCGTGGTGCAGAACTGGTGCCGCTGCGCCGTCTGGCTCGGCAAGACCCTGGTCGGCCTGCGCTACGAGGTGCATGGTGCGGAGAACGTGCCGACTCGCCCCTGCGTGATCCTGGCCAAGCATCAGAGCACCTGGGAGACCTTCTTTCTCTCGGCGTACTTCGAGCCGCTGACCCAGGTACTCAAGCGCGAGTTGCTGCGCGTGCCGTTCTTCGGCTGGGCGATCATGCTGCTCAAGCCCATCGCCATCGACCGTGACAACCCGAAAGCGGCGCTGCGCCAGGTCGCCAAGCAGGGCCACGAACGTCTGGAGCAGGGCGCCTGGGTGCTGATCTTCCCGGAGGGCACCCGCACGCCGGTCGGCCAACCAGCGAAGTTTTCCCGTAGCGGTGCAGCACTGGCGGTCAACGCCGGGCTACCGGTGCTGCCGATCGCCCACAATGCCGGCATGTTCTGGCCCAAGGCTGGTTGGGGTAAGCGCCCCGGCACCATCCAGGTGGTCATCGGCCCACCGATGCTGGCCGAAAGCGAAGGCCCGCGCGCGGTGGCCGAACTCAACCAGCGCGCCGAAGACTGGGTCAACGCGCAGGTCAGTCAGCTCGAAGCACAGGGTCGCCCGACCCCCTGATCAACACCGGGGCCGGCAGGGACGCCCGCCCATCCTAGCGAGTCCCTATGCAGCAAATACCCAACCATCAGCTGGTCGCCGAATGGCTGCGCCTGCTGGACAGCTATCCCGCCGAAGCTGCCGCCGCGTTGCAGGCGGTGTCGGCCGAGAAGAGTCAGGAACTGGCCGAGCACTTCTATTCGCAGATGCTCGCCGATCCCCATTCGGCCAGTTTTCTCAGCCATGAACAGGTCAAGACCCGTCTCGGCCAGTCCATGCAGAAATGGATCGTCACGGTCTGTTCTTCGACGGCCCACAGCGACCTCGACGCGGTAGTCGACCTGCAGCGCAAGGTCGGCGATATCCACGCGCGCATCGAGATACCGGTCAGCCTGGTGCTGCGCGGTTCCAGGCTGCTCAAGGGGCGCCTGCGCCAGCTGCTGGAACAGCGTGAACTCGACGAGCCGGTCAGGCGCAAGGCCGCGCGCATGGGCGCCGATCTGATCGATCTGGCGGTTGAGATCATCTGCTTCGCCTATTCACAGTCCCACGACCGCAATTCGCGGGCGGAAGAGGCCTATCGGCTGTTTTCGGTTTCGCAGAACATTGGCGTCGAGAAGGAGCGGCAGCGCGCCGCACTGCTGGATTGGGAGAACCAGCTGATGTTCGACCTGGCCATCGGCAACCTGACCGGCACGCTGCCGCAGCTGGCCGGCTCCGAGTTCGGCCTGTGGTTCCGCCACAAGGCTTCACATGCCTTCCAGGGCTCGCCGGAGAGCGCGAGCATCCTCGAGTACATCACGCAGATCGATGAAGAGCTCAAGGTCATCGCCACGCTGGACGATGCCGCCGGACGCTTGGGCAAGCTGCATCAGATCCGCGAGCAGACGCGCTCGATCAAGTTCCTGCTCGACAGCCTGTTCGAGCAGGCCAACGACCTGGAGGCCGGCCGTGACGTGCTGACGCGGCTGCTCAACCGCAAGTTCCTGCCGGTGGTGATGGCCAAGGAAGTGCTCTACGCGCGCCAGTCGAACAACACCTTCGGTGTGCTGGCGATCGACGTCGATCACTTCAAGCGCATCAACGACACGCACGGCCACGATGCCGGCGACCAGATCCTGCAGCAGGTTGGCGCGCTGCTGGCGAGCAACACCCGCGGCGGCGACTATGCGTTCCGCCTGGGCGGCGAGGAATTCCTGCTGGTGCTGGTGGACATCGATGCCAACAAGGCACTGGCGGTGGCGGAGAAGCTGCGCGAGCGAATCGCCCGTGAGCACTTCCGTCTGTCCAGCGGCGACGTGCTGCACGTGACGGTCAGCATCGGCATGGCCGTCCATGATGGTCATCCGGACTATGAACGCCTGCTGCAACAGGCCGATCAGGCGCTTTATCAGGCCAAGCATGGCGGGCGCGATCGCTGCGTGCTGCACGCCGGCTGAAAGCAGACCCCCGTAAAAACAAAAGGGGAACAACCTCGCGGTTGCTCCCCTTCTTTTTCGCGCTTCGATCAAGCCGGCGCGGAGGCACGGATCAGGTGGTCAAAGGCGCTCAGCGAAGCCTTGGCGCCTTCACCGACGGCGATCACGATCTGCTTGTACGGCACCGTAGTCACGTCACCGGCAGCGAACACGCCGGGGATGCTGGTCTGGCCCTTGGCATCGACGATGATTTCGCCGAAGCGCGACAGCTCCAGGGTGCCTTTGAGCCACTCGCTGTTGGGCAGCAGGCCGATCTGCACGAAGATGCCTTCCAGCTCGACCTCGTGCACCTCGTCATTGTTGCGGTCCTTGTAGACCAGGCCGGTGACCTTCTGGCCGTCGCCCTTGACCTCGGTGGTCTGCGCCATCTTCAGCACGCGGACGTTGGGCAGGCTGTTGAGCTTGCGCTGCAGCACGGCGTCGGCACGCAGGTCTTCGCCGAATTCCAGCAGGGTCACGTGGGCGACGATGCCGGCCAGGTCGATGGCCGCTTCCACACCGGAGTTGCCGCCGCCGATCACCGCCACGCGCTTGCCCTTGAACAGCGGGCCATCGCAGTGCGGGCAGTAGGCGACGCCACGGCCGCGGTATTCCTGCTCGCCCGGCACGTTCATTTCGCGCCAGCGCGCGCCAGTGGCGAGGATCAGGGTCTTGGCCTTGAGCTCGCCGCCATTCTCGAACTGCACACGATGCAGGCCGTCGTCGCCGGCCGGGATCAGCTGGCTGGCGCGCTGCAGGTTCATGATGTCGACCTCGTACTCGCGCACGTGCTCTTCCAGCGCGCGGGCCAGTTTCGGGCCTTCGGTTTCCTTCACCGAGATGAAGTTCTCGATGGCCATGGTGTCGAGCACCTGACCGCCGAAGCGCTCGGCTGCGACACCGGTACGGATGCCCTTGCGCGCGGCGTAGATGGCCGCTGCGGCGCCAGCCGGACCGCCGCCGACCACCAGCACGTCGAAGGCGTCCTTGGCCTTGAGCTTCTCGGCATCACGGGCACTGGAGCCGGTGTCGAGCTTGGCGAGGATCTCTTCCTCGCTCATGCGTCCTTGGGTGAACAGCTCGCCATTGAGGTAGATGCTCGGCACCGACATGATCTGGCGCGCTTCGACCTCGTCCTGGAACAGTGCGCCGTCGATGGCCACGTGCTTGACGTTCGGGTTGACCACGGCCATCAGGTTCAACGCCTGGACCACGTCCGGGCAGTTCTGGCAGGACAGCGAAAAGTAGGTTTCGAAGCGGTAGTCGCCGTCGAGCGCCTTGATCTGTTCGATCACCTCCGGTGCTGTCTTCGATGGGTGACCGCCGACCTGCAGCAGGGCCAGCACCAGCGAGGTGAACTCGTGGCCCATGGGGATGCCGGCGAAACGCAGGCTGATGTTGCCGCCGATGCGGTTGAGCGAGAACGACGGCTTGCGCGCATCGTCGCCGTCGGTCTTCAAGGTGATCTTGTCGCTGAGGCCGGCGATGTCCTGCAGCAGGCTCAGCAGCTCCCGGGATTTCTCGCCGTCATCGAGGGACGCGACGATCTCGAAGGGCTGGGTGACCTTCTCCAGGTAGGCTTTCAACTGGGTCTTGAGATTGGAATCCAACATTGGCGACATACCCCGTCAAAGTGTATTAGCCCTTAGGGCTCTTAAGATGAATGACTCGAATGAGGCAAACTCTACTCCGCAGTAGGGGTATTCCGAAATTGATTAAAACAGTCGCGTCGATTTGATCTGTCTATGCTGAAACGAAAACCCCGGTCGGGGCCGGGGTTTTCTTTGCATCACTTTGAATCTACAAGTGCCGCCGCCGCATCAGAAGTCCAGATTCGAGACCGCCAGTGCGTTGGTTTCGATGAACTCCCGGCGGGGTTCCACTGCATCGCCCATCAGCGTGTTGAAGATCTGGTCCGCCGCGATGGCGTCCTCGATCGTCACCTTGAGCATGCGCCGCACGTTCGGGTCCATGGTGGTTTCCCACAGTTGGTCCGGGTTCATCTCGCCGAGACCCTTGTAGCGCTGAACGCTGTGTCGACGGGTACCCTCGTTCATCAGCCAGTCCAGCGCTTCCTTGAAGCTGGCGACCGGCTTCTTGCGCTCGCCACGCTGCACGTAGGCACCTTCTTCCAGCAGACTGTTGAGCTTCTCCCCCAGCGCGGTCACCGTGCGGTAATCGTTGCTGCCGAAGAAATCACGGTTGAAGGTGATGTAGCTGGCCAGGCCGTGGGAGCTGATCTCCACCTCCGGGAGCCACAGGTGGCGTTCCTTGTCCTCGCGCAGGCTGAGGTTGTAGACCAGCCCCGAGCGCTCGCCACCCTTGAGCCGCGCGCTGTACTGCTCGAGCCAGGCCTGCATCGCGGAGTGGTCAGCCAGCTGCTCGAGCGTAACCCGAGGCAGATAGATGAAGTGCTCGGTCAGCTCCAGCGGGTACAGCCGCGACAGGCGCTGCAGGGTCTTCATTACCGTACGGTAGTCGTTGACCAGCCTTTCCAGCGCTTCGCCGGCCAGGCCTGGCGCATCATCGTTGACGTGCAGGCTGGCATCTTCCAGGGCCGATTGAGTGAGGTACTCCTCCATCGCCTCGTCGTCCTTGATGTACTGCTCCTGCTTGCCGCGCTTGACCTTGTACAGAGGCGGCTGCGCGATATACACGTAGCCACGCTCGATCAGCTCGGGCAACTGGCGGAAGAAGAAGGTCAAGAGCAGGGTGCGGATGTGCGAACCGTCAACGTCAGCATCGGTCATGATGATGATGTTGTGGTAGCGCAGCTTGTCGATGTTGTATTCCTCGCGGCCGATGCCGCAACCCAGCGCGGTGATCAGCGTGCCGACTTCCTGGGACGAGAGCATCTTGTCGAAGCGCGCTTTCTCGACGTTGAGGATCTTGCCCTTGAGCGGGAGGATCGCCTGGGTCTTGCGGTTGCGGCCCTGCTTGGCCGAGCCACCCGCGGAGTCACCCTCCACGATGTACAGTTCGGACAGCGCAGGATCCTTCTCCTGACAGTCGGCAAGCTTGCCCGGCAGGCCGGCAATATCCAGCGCACCCTTGCGGCGGGTCATTTCCCGCGCCTTGCGCGCCGCCTCACGGGCACGCGCGGCGTCGATCATCTTGCCAACCACAGCCTTGGCTTCGTTGGGATGTTCCAGCAGGAAGTCGGCGAAGTACTTGCCCATTTCCTGTTCCACCGCCGTCTTCACCTCAGAAGAAACCAGCTTGTCCTTGGTTTGCGAGCTGAACTTCGGATCCGGCACCTTGACCGAAATGATTGCGGTCAGGCCTTCACGCGCATCGTCACCGGTGGTGGAGATCTTGTGCTTCTTCGCCAGACCTTCCTGCTCGATGTAGTTGTTCAGGTTGCGCGTCAGCGCGGAACGGAAGCCGGCCAGGTGGGTACCGCCGTCACGCTGGGGAATGTTGTTGGTAAAGCAGAGGATGTTCTCGTTGAAGCTGTCGTTCCACTGCAGCGCGACTTCGACGCCGACGCCATCGTCACGCTGAACGTTGAAGTGGAAGACCTGGTTCACCGCGGTCTTGTTGGTGTTCAGGTAGGCGACGAAGGCGCTGAGGCCGCCCTCGTACTTGAACAGTTCTTCCTTGGCCGTGCGCTCGTCACGCAGGACGATACCCACGCCGGAGTTGAGGAAAGACAGCTCGCGCAGACGCTTGGCCAGAATGTCCCAGCTGAAATGGATGTTCTGGAAGGTCTCGGCGGAGGGCTTGAAATGGATCTGCGTGCCCGACGTATCGGTTTCGCCCACCGCCGCGAGCGGAGCTTGCGGGACGCCATGGCGATAGAGCTGTTCCCACACCTTGCCTTCGCGGCGGATGGTCAGCAGTAGCTCCTCGGACAATGCGTTCACCACCGAGACACCCACGCCGTGCAGACCACCGGATACCTTGTAGGAGTTGTCATCGAACTTACCGCCAGCGTGCAGCACGGTCATGATGACCTCGGCTGCCGATACACCTTCTTCGTGAATATCCACCGGAATGCCGCGCCCGTTGTCGCGCACGGTAATGGATTCGTCGGTATGGATGGTGATGGAAATATCGCTGCAGTAGCCGGCCAGCGCTTCATCGATCGAGTTATCGACGACCTCGAAGACCATGTGGTGCAGGCCGGTGCCGTCATCGGTGTCGCCGATATACATGCCAGGGCGCTTACGCACGGCATCAAGACCTTTCAGTACCTTGATGCTCGAAGAGTCGTACGTGTGGTTCTCACTCATGCCTTCACTCCCGAGGGGCCGTGGAGCTGGGTTATTTGCCCATGTTCCACGTGAAACATTGAGACTGGTGTTTGTTCACCCCAGCCTTCTTGCAAAACGGTTGAATCGACGCAGGTAATAAACACCTGACAGTTCAGCTGTTCGAGCAACCTGCACAACGCCAATCGGTGCTGCGCATCCAGCTCAGAGGGCAGGTCGTCGACCAGATAAATGCATTGCCCGCGCTTGGCCTCGCTGACGAGATGACCTTGGGCAATGCGCAACGCACACACCACCAGCTTCTGTTGCCCACGCGACAGCACTTCAGCCGCGTTATGAGCACCAACCTTGAGTCGCAGATCCGCACGCTGTGGACCGGACTGCGTATGGCCCATCGCGCGATCGCGCTCCAGTGACGATGCAAGCACATCGACCAATGGCCGATCCTTGTCCCAACCGCGGTAATAGCTCAGCGTCAGGCCATCCAGGTCCAGCAACGCCTTGAGCGTCGTCTCGAAGACCGGTTTAAGCGTTTGGATGTAAGCGCGGCGGTAACCGTCGATCTCGTCGCTGGCCAAGCTCAGTTCCCGGCTCCACGCGGCGTCCGAAGCGCCGTCCAGTGTACCATGCCGGAGCCATGAGTTCCGTTGCCGCAGGGCCTGCTGCAGCCGCTGCCAGGCACTCATGAAACGATGTTCCACGTGGAACACACCCCAGTCTAGGAACTGCCTGCGCAGCTTGGGGGCCCCCTCCAGCAAGCGGAAACTGTCCGGGTTGATCAGCTGCAGCGGCAGGGTGTCAGCCAGCTCGGCGGCAGAGCGAACGCTCTGCCCATCGATACGAATCCTGACTTCGCCGCTGCGATCTCTGGAAACCCCCAGGGCTCGACTGTGCTGGTCCGGAAGCTCGACCTGGCCGAACACCGTGCAGGCCGGTTGCTCATAGGTGATCACCGGATTCAGTCGAATACTGCGAAAGGAACGTGCGAGCCCGAGCAGGTGGATGGCTTCCAGCAGGCTCGTCTTGCCGCTGCCGTTGTCGCCGAAGAGGATGTTGATGCGCGGGGAAGGGGTCAGCGTCACCGGGTGCAGATTGCGAACCCCGGTGACGGAGAGACGGCTGAGGGACATTAAGCGGGGTTACAGACGCATCGGCATCACGACGTAAGCGGAATCGTCGTTGTCGAACTCCTGCACCAGAGCGCTGCTGTTGGCGTCGGAGAGAATCAGACGCACCTGCTCGGTGGTCATCACGCCCAGGACATCGAGCAGGTAGCTGACGTTGAAACCGATCTCCAGCGATCCTCCGTTGTAATCGACTGCAACTTCCTCTTCGGCTTCCTCCTGCTCCGGGTTGTTGGCCTGGATCTTCAACAGGCCGCTTTCTAGCTGCAGGCGAATGCCGCGGTACTTCTCGTTGGAGAGGATCGCCGTGCGGCTGAACGCCTCGCGCAGCAGCTGGCGATCACCGACCACCAGCTTGTCACCGCCCCGCGGCAGCACACGCTCGTAGTCCGGGAATTTTCCGTCCACCAGCTTGGAGGTGAAGGTGAACTCGCCAGTAGTCGCGCGAATGTGATGCTGACCCAGTACGATGCTGACTTCGGCATCCTGATCGTTGAGCAGGCGCGCCAGTTCCAAGATGCCCTTGCGCGGGACGATCACCTGATGGCGATCCGGCTGTTCGATGCCGGCCTGCATCGAGCACATGGCCAGGCGATGGCCATCGGTGGCCACGGCACGCAGCATGCCGCTGGACACTTCGATCAGCATGCCGTTGAGGTAATAGCGCACATCCTGCTGGGCCATGGCGAACGCGCTGCGCTCGATGAGCTTGCGCAGCTTGCCCTGCTCGACGGTAAACGACAGTGAGCCAGGACCTTCTTCCACGGTGGGGAAATCGTTGGCCGGCAGGGTCGACAGCGTGAAGCGGCTGCGCCCCGACTTGATGACGACCTTCTGGTCATCCAGGCGAATACTGATCAGCGCATCGCTCGGCAGGCTCTTGCAGATATCCATCAGCTTGCGTGCCGGCACGGTGATCTCGCCAGGCTCGGCGGCATCTTCGAGCGCGACGCGCCCCACCAGTTCAACCTCGAGATCGGTACCGGTCAGCGACAACTGCTGCCCCTGTACGACGAGAAGAACGTTGGACAGCACCGGCAAGGTCTGACGGCGTTCGACGACGCCAGCAACCAGCTGCAGGGGTTTCAACAGGGCTTCGCGCTGAATGGAAAAATGCATGGTCTGGTCCCTTGCCTATAGATTAGGTCGCACTCAGGTTGTCAAAGTTCGCAGCAGATTTTTGTAATCTTCACGTATATCCGCGTCTGTTTCCCGCAATTCGGCGATCTTACGACAGGCATGCAGAACCGTGGTGTGATCTCGACCGCCGAACGCATCGCCGATCTCCGGCAGGCTGTGATTGGTCAATTCCTTGGACAAAGCCATGGCCACTTGCCGCGGACGCGCGACCGAACGGGAACGCCGCTTGGACAGCAGATCGGAAATCTTGATCTTGTAGTACTCGGCCACGGTGCGCTGGATATTGTCGACGCTGACCAGTTTATCCTGCAACGCCAGCAGGTCTTTCAGCGATTCGCGTATCAGCTCGATGGTGATGTCGCGCCCCATGAAGTGGGCATGGGCGATCACCCGCTTCAGCGCTCCCTCAAGTTCGCGGACGTTGGAGCGAATGCGCTGGGCAATGAAAAACGCCGCATCGTGGGGCAGATCCACCTTGGCCTGATCCGCCTTCTTCATCAGGATCGCCACACGGGTCTCCAGTTCGGGCGGCTCGACCGCTACGGTCAAACCCCAACCGAAACGCGACTTCAGACGCTCTTCGAGCCCATCGATCTCCTTCGGATAGCGGTCGCTGGTGAGAATGACCTGCTGGCCGCCTTCAAGCAGCGCATTGAAGGTATGGAAGAATTCTTCCTGGGAGCGCTCTTTCTTGGCGAAGAACTGAATGTCATCGATCAGCAGCGCATCCACTGAACGGTAGAAGCGCTTGAACTCGTTGATCGCGTTGAGCTGTAGGGCCTTGACCATGTCGGCGACGAAACGCTCCGAATGCAGGTACACCACCTTGGCGTTCGGATTCTTCTTCAGCAGATGGTTGCCCACCGCATGCATCAGGTGGGTCTTGCCCAAACCCACGCCACCATAAAGGAAGAGCGGGTTGTAACCATGCTTCGGATTGTCCGCCACCTGCCAGGCGGCAGCCCGTGCCAGCTGGTTGGACTTGCCTTCGACGAAATTCTCGAAGGTAAAGGTGCGGTTCAGATAACTGGTGTGCTTGAGGCCACCTTCGACCTGCACGGTCCGCTCGGTACGCGGCGGCTCCGGCTCTGGGGGCTCGGCAACCACCGGTTCGAACCGGGCCGCTTGCGGTTGCGCCACCGCTGCGGGCGTGACCGGCGTGGTTGCTGCTGGTTGCGGCTGGGCGCGCGCTGCTGCGGCCGCGGAGGGCAGGGCGGCGGACGAGGTGCGCTTGCTACCTATAAGAAGGGAGAGTGCCGGCGCCAGCCCGGTCGACCGTTCGGAAAGCAGCTCCAGCAGTCGCGACAGGTACTTTTCATTGACCCAGTCGAGCACGAAGCGATTTGGGGCATAGACGCGTAGTTCATCGCCGTCGCCCTCCACCTGCAGGGGACGAATCCATGTGTTGAATTGCTGAGCAGGCAGTTCATCGCGCAAAAGCTCAACACACTGCTGCCAAAGTTCCACCGACACGGAAGCTCCTATCGACTCTGTCGAGGTAAGACGGCGGCCATTGTAGCTGTGCACCGGTTGGTTATCCACAAGAACCCGCCCCGTGCCACTGCGATTCCGGCTTACCAGGCAGAATGAAAAGCCATCCTGCAAGCCTGTTGATAACCCCGCATAAGGGCGGTGTTAAACCCTGTGGGAAAGCGATTAGTTCTGTCCGCTGTGGATATATCTGGGTTTCATCCCCAGGCTGCACAGAGGCTTCCCACCCCCGCCGCACCGCTTTTCCACCTGCTTTTCAATCGCTTCAGCCCTTGCTGCGTATAGCCTGCAGAAAGGTATCCACAGATCGTAGTGGGTACATACATAAGCATTACATCTTAAGAGCTTATATTTCTTTTCTTTCTTATCTATTTTCTGGCTCGGCGGAACTGGTTGGAAATTGACCTGGCTGGACAGCTTCTCTACAATCGCCGGTCTCTTAAAAGGGGGCCATTCCGGCCCGCAATGGATCACCAGGTAACCGCACCATGAAACGCACTTTCCAACCCAGCACCATCAAGCGCGCTCGTACCCATGGCTTCCGTGCCCGCATGGCCACCAAGAATGGTCGTCAAGTTCTGTCCCGCCGTCGCGCCAAAGGCCGTAAGCGTCTGACCGTCTGATATCGGAACAGGTAGTGAGTCGGGGCTTCGGCCGGGAAAAGCGTCTGCTGACTCCCCGCCAATTCAAGGCAGTCTTCGACTCCCCTTCCGGTAAGGTGCCTGGCAGGAACGTCCTGCTGCTGGCACGCGAGAACGATCTGCAATACCCCCGCCTCGGGTTGGTGATCGGCAAGAAAAGCGTCAAGCTTTCGGTGGAACGTAACCGCATCAAGCGGCAGATACGGGAAACCTTTCGTCACCACCAACTGGAATTGGCGGGCTGGGACATCGTGATCATCGCCCGCAAGGGATTGGCTGATCTGGACAATCCCGAACTGGCGAAGCAGTTCGCCAAGCTCTGGAAGCGACTGTCACGCAACCCAGCCAAGGCCGCCGTCGAACCTGGAGCCGCCAACAGCACCCATGCGTAAATTGGCCATTGCTTCGATCAAGGTCTACCAGTACGCCATCAGTCCGATGATGGCCAGTCACTGTCGTTTCTATCCAAGCTGCTCCTGCTATGCACTAGAGGCCATCGAAACCCATGGTCTGTTGCGTGGCGGCTGGCTGAGCCTGCGCAGGTTGGGGCGTTGCCACCCGTGGAACCCTGGTGGCTACGATCCTGTGCCTCCTCACAACACTTCCAATTCATCTCCGATGGCCGAGTAACCATGGATATCAAACGCTCGATACTGCTCGTAGCTCTGGCAGTCGTTGCCTACCTGATGGTTCTTCAGTGGAACCAGGATTACGGTCAGGCAGCTTTGCCGACCGAAACCGCGCAAAGCCAGCCAGCCGCTCCGGCACTGCCGGACAGCCCGAGTGCGACGACCGAAGGCAATGCTGATGACGTCCCGGCCGTGGCCGGTCAGCAGCAAGCCAGTGCCCTGCCAGCCAGCGCACCGAGTAGTCAACTGATCCGGGTGCGCACCGACGTATTGGATCTGGCCATCGATCCGCGTGGCGGGGACATCGTCGAGCTGCATCTGCCGCAGTATCCTCGCCGTCAGGATCGGCCCGATGTGCCGTTCCAGCTGTTCGAGCGCAGCGGCGAGCGTACCTATGAAGCGCAGAGCGGCCTGATTGGCGATGGTCCGGACAAGGCCAGCGGCCGTCCGCAGTACAGCAGCGAGAAAACCGAGTATCGACTGGCCGAAGGGCAGGATGAGCTGGTTGTCGACCTGAACTACAGCGCCGATGGGGTCAACTACACCAAGCGCTTTACTCTGGAGCGAGGCAACTACGCGCTGAAGGTCAACTATCTGATCGACAACCAGAGTGAAAAGCCCTGGACCGGCTATCTGTTCGGCCAGCTCAAGCGCGACAACAGCGGCGACCCATCCTCGAGCACCGCCACCGGCACCGCCACTTATCTGGGTGCCGCGCTGTGGACCAAGGACGAGCCCTATCGCAAGGTCTCCATGGGCGACATGGATGAAAGCAACCTGCGTGAAAGCGTGCAGGGCGGCTGGATCGCCTGGCTGCAGCACTACTTCGTCACCGCCTGGATCCCGCAGGCGGACGACACCAACCAGGTGCAGACCCGCAAGGACAGCCAGGGCAACTACATCATCGGTTTCACCGGCCCGGCGGTCACCGTGCCGGCCGGTGCTCAGGGTGAGACCGGCGCCACGCTGTATGCCGGCCCGAAGAGCCAGGACAAACTGGAAGAGCTCTCTCCGGGTCTGCGTCTGACGGTCGACTACGGCATTCTCTGGTTCATCGCCCAGCCGATCTTCTGGCTGCTGGAGAACATCCACGCGCTGCTCGGCAACTGGGGCTGGTCGATCATCGTGCTGACCATCGTCATCAAGCTCGCCTTCTTCCCGCTCTCTGCCGCTAGTTACCGGTCGATGGCCCGCATGCGCGCTGTCTCGCCGAAGATGCAGGCGCTGAAGGAACAGCATGGCGACGATCGCCAGAAGATGTCCCAAGCGATGATGGAGCTGTACAAGAAAGAGAAGATCAATCCGCTGGGTGGCTGCCTGCCGATCCTGGTGCAAATGCCGGTGTTCCTGGCGCTGTACTGGGTCCTGCTGGAAAGCGTCGAGATGCGCCAAGCGCCCTGGATGTTCTGGATCACCGACCTGTCGATCAAGGATCCGTTCTTCATCCTGCCGATCATCATGGGCGTGACCATGTTCATTCAGCAGCAGCTCAACCCGACTCCGCCGGACCCCATGCAGGCTCGGGTGATGAAGCTGTTGCCGATCATCTTCACCTTCTTCTTCCTCTGGTTCCCTGCCGGTCTCGTGCTGTACTGGGTCGTCAACAACGTCCTGTCCATCGCTCAGCAGTGGTACATTACCCGCAAGATCGAGGCCGCGGCGAAGCCCGCCTGACACCTCAGATGCCCATGCACAACGCCCCTTGATTGGGGCGTTCTGCTATCTGCGATCCAGAAAGGAGGCCGCATGAATCCAGTTCGCGACACCATAGCTGCCGTCGCTACCGCTCCAGGGCGCGGAGGGGTCGGTATCGTCCGGGTCTCAGGGCCACGGGCCAAGGCCATCGCCATTACCCTGACCGGTCGTGAGCCAACACCACGGCATGCGCACTACGGTGCATTTCACGCAGACGATGGCGAGGTGATCGACGAGGGCTTATTGCTGTTCTTTCCAGGCCCGCATTCGTTCACCGGAGAAGACGTACTCGAACTACAGGGGCATGGTGGCCCGGTTGTCCTGGACATGCTCCTGCAGCGCTGCGTCGAACTCGGCGTGCGTCTGGCTCGACCAGGCGAGTTCAGTGAGCGCGCCTTTCTCAACGACAAGCTGGATCTGGCCCAGGCCGAGGCAATCGCCGATCTCATCGAAGCTAGCTCGGCACAGGCAGCGCGCAACGCGGTGCGTTCGCTGCAGGGCGAATTCTCTCGCCGCGTGCACCAACTGACCGAGAAGTTGATTCAGCTACGTATCTATGTAGAAGCGGCGATCGATTTTCCTGAGGAAGAGATTGACTTCCTCGCCGATGGGCATGTCCTGGCGCAGCTGAATGCCGTGAAAGCAGAGTTATCCACAGTGCTGCGGGAGGCCGGCCAGGGTGCATTGCTGCGGGACGGGATGACGGTAGTGATCGCGGGACGCCCGAACGCCGGTAAATCCAGCCTGCTCAATGCACTGGCGGGCCGCGAGGCTGCGATTGTGACCGATATTGCCGGCACCACCCGCGACGTGCTGCGCGAACACATCCTCATCGATGGCATGCCGTTGCATGTCGTCGACACGGCCGGTCTGCGCGACACCGACGATCAGGTCGAGCGCATTGGCGTGCAACGGGCGCTCAACGCCATCGGCGAAGCGGACAGAGTGCTGCTGATGGTCGATGCCAGTGCACCTGAAGCGCTGGATCCTATGGCCCTCTGGCCGGAGTTTCTCGAGTTCAGCCCGGCACCGAACCGGGTGACGCTGATCCGAAACAAAGCCGATCTGAGCGGTGAGCCGATCGCGATTCGCTTTGACGACAGCGGACAGGCAACACTGAGCCTGTCCGCCCGGTCAGGTGAAGGTATCGAGCTGCTCCGCGAACACCTCAAGCAGTGCATGGGCTACGAGCAGACTTCTGAAAGCAGCTTCAGCGCTCGACGCCGCCATCTCGACGCACTGCGTCTGGCCGACCAGTATCTGCAGCATGGACATGCCCAGCTGACACTGGCCGGCGCGGGCGAGTTGCTGGCCGAGGATCTGCGCCTGGCACAACAGGCGCTCGGCGAGATCACCGGAGCGTTCAGCTCGGACGACCTGCTCGGGCGAATCTTCTCCAGCTTCTGCATCGGCAAATGACTCAGAACGGGCGTTGATCGCGCCCGCTTCACTTCCTCTCCCTTCACCCACAACGCGCAACGTCGCGCTGAAGAAACCCAGCGCAGGCATTCGGCTGCCCGTTGTGCCGTCAATGAGCCCTGTGGAAAAGGCCGCCTGAACGCAGTAGAAAAGTCATCTTAAAAACGGGTGAAAAATCCATATGTGCATAACTAGGCCTTTAATCCACAGGATGCGCGCCGCGTTCACACGGCTAACACCCAGCCGAAGCACAGGCTTATCCTTTCCTAGAGAGCTAGAGCGACGGGGTCTTCAGAGGGTTATCCACAGAACGGTAGTTCACCATACATAAACATAGAAATAAGCTTCTTATCTATTTCTTCTCTATTTCTATGTTTACCCACTGACGTACCCCGTCGAATGGTTGGTCATTTTTTGCTCAGAGCCCTTCTTTAGCTCCGGCTAAATCCCTATACTTCGCGGTTTCCCAAACTCCCATCTAGACAGGCACGAGGTGCGTGGTGGACTTCCCTTCCCGTTTTGACGTGATCGTTATCGGCGGCGGCCATGCCGGCACCGAAGCTGCGCTGGCAGCGGCACGCATGGGCGTGAAGACCCTGCTGCTCAGCCACAACGTGGAAACCCTCGGCCAGATGAGCTGCAACCCTGCCATCGGTGGCATCGGCAAGAGTCATCTGGTCAAGGAAATCGACGCTCTGGGCGGCGCCATGGCAACCGCCACCGACAAGGGCGGCATCCAGTTCCGTGTGCTCAACAGCCGCAAGGGACCTGCCGTGCGTGCCACCCGTGCACAAGCCGACCGGGTGCTTTACAAGGCTGCAGTTCGCGAAGCCTTGGAAAACCAGCCCAACCTGTGGATATTTCAGCAAGCGGCCGATGACCTGATCGTCGAGCAGAACGAGGTCCGTGGCGTCGTCACGCAGATGGGGCTGCGTTTCCTCGCCACGTCAGTGGTGCTGACCACCGGAACCTTTCTTGGCGGACTTATCCACATAGGTCTGCAGAATTATTCAGGCGGACGTGCAGGCGATCCGCCTTCGATCGCCTTGGCCAAGCGCCTGCGCGAACTGCCGCTGCGCGTCGGTCGGCTGAAGACCGGCACGCCGCCACGCATCGACGGCCGTTCGGTGGACTTTTCGCAGATGACCGAGCAACCTGGCGACACGCCGCTGCCGGTGATGTCCTTTCTCGGCAGCCGGGAGCAGCATCCGCCGCAGGTCAGCTGCTGGATCACCCACACCAACGCGCGTACTCACGAGATCATCGCCGCCAACCTCGATCGCTCGCCGATGTATTCCGGTGTGATCGAAGGCGTGGGACCGCGCTACTGCCCTTCGATCGAAGACAAGATTCATCGTTTTGCCGACAAGGACAGTCATCAGGTCTTCCTCGAGCCGGAAGGCCTGACGACTCACGAGCTTTATCCCAACGGCATCTCCACCTCGCTGCCGTTCGACGTGCAGTTGCAGATCGTGCAGAGCATCCGCGGCATGGAGAATGCGCACATCGTGCGGCCGGGCTACGCCATCGAATACGACTATTTCGATCCGCGTGATCTCAAGTACAGCTTGGAGACCAAGGTCATTGGCGGGCTGTTCTTTGCCGGTCAGATCAATGGCACCACCGGTTACGAAGAAGCCGGCGCCCAGGGGCTGCTCGCCGGAGCCAACGCCGCCTTGCGCGCGCAGGGCAAGGACAGCTGGTGCCCGCGACGCGATGAGGCCTACCTCGGCGTGCTGGTCGATGACCTGATCACCCTCGGCACGCAGGAGCCGTATCGCATGTTCACCTCGCGCGCCGAGTACCGGCTGATTCTGCGCGAGGACAATGCCGACCTGCGCCTGACCGAGAAGGGCCGCGAGCTCGGGCTGGTGGACGACGCCCGCTGGGCGGCGTTCTGCGCCAAGCGCGAAGGTATCGAGCGCGAGGAACAGCGCCTGAAGAACAGCTGGGTGCGCCCCGGCACGCCGCAGGGCGATGCCATCGCCGAACGCTTCGGCAGCCCGCTGGCCCGCGAGTACAACCTGCTCAATCTGCTTGCGCGTCCCGAAATCGATTATCAGAGCCTGATCGAACTGACCGGTGACGGTGCGCAGGATCCTCAGGTCGCCGAGCAGGTCGAGATCAAGACCAAATACGCCGGCTACATCGAACGCCAGCAGGACGAGATCGAACGGCTGCGTGCCAGCGAGAACATCGCCCTGCCGGCTGATCTCGACTACACCACGATTCCGGGCTTGTCGAAGGAGATCCAGCACAAGCTCGGGCAGGCTCGGCCCGAAACGCTTGGCCAGGCATCGCGCATCCCGGGCGTCACCCCGGCGGCCGTCTCGCTGTTGATGATCCATCTGAAGAAACGCAACGCCGGCCAGCAGCTGGAGCAGAGCGCTTGATGAATCTGGTCAGTGAGTCGCATGCCACCGAGCTTGTTCGTGGTGCCGAGGAACTTGGGATCGAACTCAGCGAGTGGCAACAGCAGCAGCTGCTTGCCTATCTGGCGCTGCTGATCAAGTGGAACAAGGCCTACAACCTGACCGCCGTACGCGACCCGGACGAGATGGTGTCGCGGCACCTGCTCGACAGCCTGAGCGTGGTGCCCTTCGTCGCCGAAGGTGGGCGCAACTGGCTGGATGTCGGCAGCGGTGGCGGCATGCCTGGCGTGCCGCTGGCGATCATGTTCCCCGAGCTGGCCTTCACCCTGCTGGACTCGAACGGCAAGAAGACGCGCTTTCTCACCCAGGTGAGGCTGGAGCTGAAACTGGCCAATCTCGAGGTGGTGCACAGCCGTGTCGAGCAGTTCCAGCCAGCCATCGCTTTCGACGGCATCACCTCGCGTGCCTTCAGCTCGCTGGAGGACTTTGCCAGCTGGACACGCCATCTGGGCGATACCGAGACGCGCTGGCTGGCGATGAAAGGCGTGCAGCCGGACGACGAGCTGCAGCGGCTGCCAGCGGACTTCCGCCTCGATGCCTGTCACGTACTCAAGGTTCCCGGTTGCCAAGGCCAGCGCCATCTGCTGATACTGCGCCGCACTTCATGACCCGGACAGACACTGACCATGGCTAAAGTCTTCGCCATTGCCAACCAGAAAGGCGGTGTCGCCAAGACCACCACCTGTATCAACCTGGCCGCTTCGCTGGTTGCGACGCGCCGGCGCGTGCTGCTGATCGATCTCGATCCGCAGGGCAACGCCACCACCGGCAGCGGTGTGGACAAGCTCGGCCTGGAATACTCGATCTACGATGTGCTGATCGGCGAATGCAGCCTGGTTGATGCCATGCAGTTCTCCGAGCACGGTGGCTACCAGTTGCTGCCGGCCAACCGCGACCTGACCGCGGCCGAGGTGGCCCTGTTGAATCTGCCGGCCAAGGAAAAGCGCCTGCGCGAAGCCCTGGCGCCGGTCCGCGAAAATTATGACTACATCCTCATCGACTGCCCCCCGTCGCTGTCGATGCTGACTATCAATGCTCTGGCTGCATCGGACGGAGTGATCATCCCAATGCAGTGCGAGTACTACGCGCTCGAAGGGCTCACCGACCTGGTCAACTCGATCCAGCGCATCGGTCAGGCACTCAATCCGAGTCTGAAGATCGAAGGTCTGCTGCGCACCATGTACGACCCGCGCAGCAGCCTGACCAACGATGTCTCCGAGCAGCTCAAGGCGCATTTTGGCGACAAGCTCTACGACACCGTCATCCCGCGCAACGTCAGGCTTGCCGAGGCACCCAGCCACGGTATGCCGGCGCTGGTCTACGACAAGCAATCCAAGGGCGCACTGGCCTACCTGGCCCTGGCCGGAGAACTGTCGCGACGCCAGCGCCAGTCGGCGCGTGGCGCCCTCGCATAAGGACTACTCATGGCGACCAAGAAAAGAGGCCTAGGCCGCGGACTCGATGCCCTGCTCGGCGGCGCCAGTGTTTCGGCCATGCAGGAAGAGGCTGCCAAGGTCGATACCCGCGAACTCCAGCACCTGCCGCTGGAGCTGATCCAGCGCGGCAAGTACCAGCCGCGACGTGACATGGACCCTCAGGCACTGGAAGAGCTGGCCCAGTCGATCAAGAACCACGGCGTGATGCAGCCGATCGTGGTGCGACCGCTGAGTGGTGGTCGCTACGAAATCATTGCCGGCGAGCGGCGCTGGCGGGCCAGCCAGCAGGCCGGGTTGGAGAAGGTGCCAGCGCTGGTTCGTGAGGTCCCGGACGAAGCGGCGATCGCCATGGCGCTGATCGAGAACATTCAGCGCGAGGATCTCAATCCGATCGAAGAGGCGGTGGCGCTGCAGCGTTTGCAGCAGGAGTTCCAGCTGACCCAGCAACAGGTCGCCGATGCGGTCGGCAAGTCGCGTGTCTCCGTCAGTAATCTGCTGCGACTGATCGCCCTGCCGGACGAGATCAAGACGCTACTTGCCCATGGTGATCTGGAGATGGGCCATGCGCGCGCCTTGCTGGGTTTGCCGGGTGACCAACAGGTCGAGGGCGCGCGGCATGTTGTCGCACGTGGTCTGACGGTCCGCCAGACCGAGGCCCTGGTACGTCAGTGGCTGAGCGATAAGGAAAAGCCGAAGCCCGAGGTCAAGAGCGATCCGGATATCAGCCGCCTGGAACAGCGCCTTGCCGAACGGCTGGGCTCGCCGGTGCAGATCAAGCATGGGCAGAAGGGCAGGGGCCAACTGGTGATCCGCTACAGTTCGCTGGACGAATTGCAGGGCGTTCTGGCGCACATTCGTTGATACAAAATCCATGTAGTGCCGGTCGGAAAATACTACCGGAGAGTTGAACCCCGGCTGGCCTGCTCCTATACTCGCCGCGCTTTTTTGACTGCGGACAATTATTTACGCGGCCCGCTGCAGCGATGGAAATCCGGTGAACATACGCAACAGAACACCCTTCCATCGCCTCCCGGCTTTTCGCGTATTGCTGATGCAGGCGATGGTCGTGGTTGCGACCGCTGTGTCATGTGGCCTGGTATTTGGTATGGTCGCCGGCTACTCCGCACTGTGTGGCGGTCTGATTGCGCTGTCGGCGAACGTGTATTTCGCGTACAAGGCCTTTCGGTACTTTGGCGCACGTTCGACTCGGGCAATCATCCAGTCCTTCTGGTCTGGCGAGATGGGTAAACAGATTCTGGCAGCAGCGCTGTTTGCGTTGGTGTTCGTGGGAGTGAAGCCGCTGGACCCGATTGCCTTGTTTGCCGGCTATCTGCTGGTTCTGGGTGTCGGAGCAAGCGCGCTCCTGCTGATGAAAAACAATCCGAAGCATTGAGCATTGAGGCGTTTATGGCGAGTACCCCCGCTGAATATATCCAGCACCACCTGCAAAACCTCACCTACGGCAAGCTGCCGGCAGGTTACGAGCGTGCTGATGGCTCCGTTCTCGATCAGGCCACCTGGACCATCGCTCAGACGGGTCTGGAAGCTCGTGACATGGGCTTCATGGCCTTTCACCTGGATACCCTTGGCTGGTCGCTGCTGATGGGCGCCATCTTCATCCTGCTGTTCCGCAGCGCCGCCAAGTCTGCCACGGCCGGCGTACCGGGCAAGCTGCAAAACTTCGTCGAGATGTGCGTCGAGTTCGTCGAAGGCGTGGTCAAGGACACCTTCCATGGCCGCAACCCACTCATTGCTCCGCTGGCGCTGACCATCTTCGTCTGGGTGTTCCTGATGAACAGCCTGAAGTGGATCCCGGTCGACTACATTCCGGGCATCGCTGGGCTGCTCGGTCTGCCGGCCTTCAAGATCGTGCCGACCGCCGATCCCAACGGCACCTTCGGTCTGTCGCTCGGCGTGTTCATCCTCATCCTGTTCTACAGCGTCAAGGTCAAGGGTATCGGTGGTTTCAGCAAGGAACTGGCTTTCACCCCGTTCAACCACTGGTCGCTGATTCCGTTCAACCTGTTCCTGGAAATCCTCGGTTTGCTGACCAAGCCGCTCAGCCTCGCGCTGCGTCTGTTCGGCAACATGTATGCCGGTGAGGTGGTGTTCATCCTTATCGCGCTGCTGCCGTTCTACGTGCAGTGGACCCTGAATGTACCCTGGGCGATCTTCCACATCCTGGTGATCCCGCTTCAGGCGTTCATCTTCATGGTTCTGACCGTGGTGTACCTGAGTTCTGCTCATGAAGATCATGGGCACGCCGAGCTCACGCCGTAACAGCTGAACCGTTACAACCGTTTTGCTTTACCCAAGAAAACCTTAACCCCCTTAGCTTCAGGAGCTTTACATGGAACTCGTCTACATCGCCGCCTCCATCATGATCGGTCTGGGTGCCCTGGGCACCGGTATTGGCTTCGCCCTGCTGGGTGGCAAGCTGCTGGAATCCACTGCTCGTCAGCCGGAGCTGGCTCCGCAGCTGCAAACCAAGACCTTCCTGATGGCCGGCCTGCTCGACGCCGTACCGATGATCGGCGTTGGTATCGCGATGTACCTCATCTTCGTTGTCGCCGGTTAATCACTTTCCGGTTTGAGATGGGGTTCGCCGGGCGGACCCCGTCGCCGTGGAATGACTCCCGCGTTGAACGAGATAGCACGAGGTAAATCGCTGTGAACATTAACTTGACGCTGTTCGGTCAAACGCTCGCCTTCGCTATCTTCGTCTGGTTCTGCATGAAGCTCGTATGGCCGCCAATCACGGCAGCCATGGCAGCGCGCCAGAAGAAGATCGCCGAAGGACTGGATGCGGCAGGCCGTGCGCAGCAGGACCTGAAACTGGCTCAGGACAAGGTGTCCAACACCCTCCGCGAGACCAAGGAGCAGGCTGCCCAGATCATCGAGCAGGCGAACAAGCACGCCAATGCGATCATCGAGGAAGCCAAGCAGCAGGCACGTGCCGAAGGCGAGCGACTGGTCGCTGGCGCCCGCGCCGAGATCGAACAGGAAGTGAACCGTGCCAGGGACCAACTGCGCAGCCAGGTAGCGGCTCTTGCCGTCGCCGGTGCAGAGAAGATCCTGGAGTCCCAGGTGGACGCCAAGGTACACAACGAGCTGGTCGAAAAACTGGCCTCCCAACTCTAAGCGAGGCAAGCGATGATCAATACCCAGACGCTTGCTCGGCCTTACGCGAAAGCCGCTTTCGAGTTTGCCAGCGCCGCAGGACAGACCGATTCCTGGTCGAAAATGCTCAACCTGGCTGCCGTCGCTGTTGAAGTCCCAGAAGTCGCAGCGTTGCTGAACGACCCTCGTCTGACCAGCGAAAGCAAGGTCCAGGCGCTGGTACGTGTACTTGGTGACGATGCCGACGAGGCGTTCCGCAACTACGTTCAGACCCTTGGCGAAAACGATCGCCTGTCGGTCCTGCCGACCGTGTGGGAGCTGTACGAGGACATCAAGGCGCAAGCCGAGAAAACGCTCGAGGCAGAAGTTGAAACCGCCTTTGAGCTCAGCAACGCGCAACTCCAAACTTTGGCTGCCGCCCTGTCGAAGCGGCTAGATCGCACCGTCAACCTCCAGCAGGTCGTGAATCCTGCGCTGATCGGCGGCGTGTTGATTCGCGCCGGTGATGTGGTTGTCGACGGTTCGGTCCGCGGCAAACTGAGCCAGTTGGCCGAATCGTTGAAATCCTGATTTGAGGGTCATGGCATGCAGCAACTGAATCCTTCCGAGATTAGTGAAATCATCAAGCAGCGCATCGAGAAATCGAATGTCGCTGCTCAAGCCCGTAACGAGGGCACCGTCGTCAGCGTTTCTGACGGTATCGTACGCATCTACGGTCTGGCCGACGTCATGTACGGCGAGATGATCGAGTTCCCTGGCGGCATCTTTGGTATGGCACTGAACCTGGAGCAGGACTCCGTAGGTGCCGTGGTTCTGGGTAACTACCTGGGCCTGACCGAAGGCATGAGCGCCAAGTGCACCGGCCGCATCCTCGAAGTTCCGGTTGGTCCGGAACTGCTGGGTCGCGTGGTCGACGCGCTGGGCAACCCGATCGACGGCAAAGGTCCGATCAACGCTCAGGCGACTGATGCGGTCGAGAAAGTCGCACCGGGCGTGATCTGGCGTAAGTCGGTCGACCAGCCGGTACAGACCGGTTACAAGTCGGTCGACGCCATGATCCCGGTAGGCCGTGGCCAGCGTGAGCTGATCATCGGTGACCGTCAGATCGGCAAGACCGCCCTGGCCATCGACGCCATCATCAACCAGAAGAACAGCGGCATCCGCTGCGTCTACGTGGCTATCGGTCAGAAGCAGTCGACCATCGCCAACGTGGTGCGCAAGCTGGAAGAGCACGGCGCCCTGCAGAACACCATCGTGGTGGCTGCTTCGGCTTCCGAGTCCGCTGCGCTGCAGTACCTGGCTCCGTATGCCGGCTGCACCATGGGCGAGTACTTCCGCGACCGCGGTGAAGACGCGCTGATCGTCTATGACGATCTGTCCAAGCAGGCTGTGGCTTACCGCCAGATTTCCCTGCTGCTGCGTCGTCCGCCGGGACGTGAAGCCTACCCGGGCGACGTGTTCTATCTCCACAGCCGCCTGCTGGAGCGTGCGTCGCGCGTTTCCGAAGAGTATGTCGAGAAGTTCACCAACGGCGCCGTGACTGGCAAGACCGGTTCCCTGACCGCTCTGCCGATCATCGAAACCCAGGCGGGTGACGTTTCCGCGTTCGTTCCGACCAACGTGATCTCCATCACCGACGGTCAGATCTTCCTGGAATCGGCCATGTTCAACGCAGGCATCCGTCCGGCCGTCAACGCCGGTATCTCGGTATCTCGCGTCGGTGGTGCCGCGCAGACCAAGATCGTCAAGAAGCTGTCCGGTGGTATCCGTACCGCACTGGCTCAGTACCGTGAACTGGCCGCATTCGCACAGTTCGCTTCCGACCTCGACGAAGCGACCCGCAAGCAGCTGGAGCATGGTCAGCGCGTTACCGAGCTGATGAAGCAGAAGCAGTACGCGCCGATGTCCATCGCCGACATGTCCCTGTCCCTGTATGCCGCCGAGCGTGGCTATCTGGCGGACGTGGAAGTGGCCAAGGTTGGCGCCTTCGAGCAGGCCCTGATCGCCTTCTTCAACCGCGAGTTCGCCGACCTGATGGCGAAGATCAACGTGAAGGGCGACTTCAATGACGAAATCGACGCTGGCCTGAAGGCTGGTATCGAGAAGTTCAAGGCCACGCAAAGCTGGTAAGCCGCAGCGGGAGCCGTGAGGCTCCCGCCTGCTAACCCGATAGGTGTCAAATGGCAGGCGCAAAAGAGATTCGCAGCAAGATTGCGAGCATCAAAAGCACGCAGAAGATCACCAGCGCCATGGAAAAGGTGGCGGTCAGCAAGATGCGCAAGGCACAGATGCGCATGGCTGCCAGCCGCCCTTATGCGGAGCGGATCCGGCAGGTAATCGGCCATCTGGCCTACGCCAACCCGGAATACCGTCACCCGTTCATGGTGGAGCGTCCGGTCAAGCGTGTCGGCTATATCGTCGTGTCTACTGATCGTGGTCTGTGCGGTGGCCTGAACATCAACCTGTTCAAGGTCCTGATCAAGAACATGAAGGAGTGGCACGATCAGAAGGTCGAAGTCGACCTCTGCGTGATCGGCAACAAGGGCGCGAGCTTCTTCCGCAGCTTCGGCGGCAACGTCGTCGCGGCGATCGGCAACCTCGGCGAAGAGCCATCGATCAACGATCTGATCGGCAGCGTCAAGGTCATGCTGGACGGCTTCTACGAAGGCCGTATCGATCGCTTGTACCTGGTATCCAACAAGTTCATCAACACCATGACCCAGAAGCCCACGGTCGATCAGCTGCTGCCCCTGGCCGCAGACGAGAACGCCGAGCCGGTCAAGAAAGGTCAGTGGGACTACCTCTACGAGCCGGACGCCCAGCAGTTGCTGGATGCCCTGCTGGTTCGTTTCATCGAGTCCCAGGCCTATCAGGCGGTGGTTGAGAACGGCGCTGCCGAACAGGCCGCGCGGATGATTGCCATGAAGAACGCAACCGACAACGCCGGTGAGCTGATCAGCGACCTGCAACTGGTCTACAACAAGGCCCGTCAGGCTGCGATCACTCAGGAAATTTCGGAAATCGTCGGCGGCGCTGCCGCGGTTTAAGAACGGTTCAAATATTCAGAGGAACCAAACATGAGTAGCGGACGTATCGTTCAAATCATCGGCGCCGTTATCGACGTGGAATTTCCGCGCGATCTGGTACCGAACGTCTATGACGCACTGAAAGTTCAGGGCGCCGAGACCACCCTGGAAGTCCAGCAGCAGCTGGGTGACGGCATTGTCCGTACCATCGCCATGGGTTCGACCGAAGGCCTCAAGCGCGGCCTGGACGTCGTCAACACCGGCACCGGTATCTCCGTACCGGTCGGCAAGCAGACCCTCGGTCGCATCATGGACGTCCTGGGTAACCCCATCGACGAAGCCGGCCCGATCGGCGAAGAAGAGCGCTGGACCATCCACCGCGCTGCGCCGTCCTATTCCGAGCAGGCTGGTGGCAACGAGCTGCTGGAAACCGGCATCAAGGTTATCGACCTGGTCTGCCCGTTCGCCAAGGGCGGTAAGGT
The DNA here is from genome assembly GCF_054483855.1 of Stutzerimonas sp. KH-1. NCBI lineage: Bacteria > Pseudomonadati > Pseudomonadota > Gammaproteobacteria > Pseudomonadales > Pseudomonadaceae > Stutzerimonas > Stutzerimonas sp. KH-1. The sequence goes on from NZ_CM137011.1 coordinate 3,619,863, forward strand.
CGGTCTGTTCGGTGGTGCCGGTGTCGGCAAGACCGTAAACATGATGGAGCTGATCCGTAACATCGCCATGGAGCACAGCGGTTACTCCGTGTTCGCCGGTGTGGGTGAGCGTACTCGTGAAGGTAACGACTTCTATCACGAGATGAAGGACTCCAACGTTCTGGACAAGGTAGCCCTGGTGTACGGCCAGATGAACGAGCCGCCGGGAAACCGTCTGCGCGTTGCTCTGACCGGTCTGACCATGGCCGAGAAGTTCCGTGACGAAGGCCGTGACGTACTGTTGTTCGTCGACAACATCTACCGTTACACCCTTGCCGGTACCGAAGTATCCGCCCTGCTGGGTCGTATGCCTTCGGCGGTAGGTTATCAGCCGACTCTGGCCGAAGAGATGGGCGTTCTGCAGGAGCGCATCACCTCCACTAAGAACGGTTCGATCACCTCGGTACAGGCCGTATATGTACCTGCGGACGACCTGACCGACCCGAGCCCGGCGACCACCTTCGCCCACCTCGACGCCACCGTCGTACTGTCGCGTGACATCGCCTCCCTGGGTATCTACCCGGCGGTCGATCCGCTCGACTCGACTTCGCGTCAGCTGGATCCGCTGGTCATCGGCCAGGAGCACTACGACACCGCTCGCGGCGTTCAGTACGTGCTGCAGCGCTACAAGGAGCTGAAGGACATCATCGCGATCCTCGGTATGGACGAACTGTCCGAGACCGACAAGCAGCTGGTATCCCGCGCTCGTAAGATCCAGCGCTTCCTGTCCCAGCCGTTCTTCGTGGCCGAAGTCTTCACTGGCTCGCCAGGCAAGTACGTGCCGCTGAAGGAAACCATCCGTGGTTTCTCCGGCATCCTCAATGGCGACTACGACCATCTGCCGGAACAGGCGTTCTACATGGTCGGCAGCATCGACGAAGCCATCGAGAAAGCCAAGAAACTGTAACTGGCGCGCCCGTTCGCGGGCGCCAACCAGCCTGACCCGCAACTGCTGGTCAGGCTGATTACCGAGGCATGAACATGGCTATGACAGTGCATTGCGACATCGTCAGTGCGGAAGAAGAGCTGTTCTCGGGGCTGGTGGAAATGGTCGTCGCCCACGGCAACCTGGGTGACATCGGCGTTCTGCCGGGTCACGCGCCGCTGCTGACCGATCTCAAGCCGGGTCCGGTTCGAGTGATCAAGCAGGGTGGGGACGAGGAAATCTTCTACATCTCTGGCGGCTTCATCGAAGTCCAGCCGAACATGGTGAAGGTTCTCGCCGATACCGCTACCCGCGCGAAGGACATCGACGAAGCTGCCGCGCAGGCCGCCGTCAAGGCTGCCGAGAAGGCCCTGCACGAGAAGGGCGCGGAGTTCGATTACGGCTCCGCGGCCGCTCGCCTGGCCGAGGCTGCAGCTCAGCTGCGGACCATCGAGGCAATGCGCAAGAAGTACGGTCGTCACTGATCGACTCGCAACTTCATCGCGCACGAGTAAAAGGGTAGCCTTGGCTACCCTTTTTCTTTGTCTGCCATTTGTCGGCGCTGATACCAGCTGCACCCTGACTACCTACAGGTGAGCTGTCGGGCCGAACCCGTTCAGGAATCGCTTCATGTCCCTCGATATCGTCATTCTCGCCGCCGGTCAGGGCACCCGCATGCGTTCGGCACTGCCCAAGGTGCTGCATCCAGTCGCCGGCCAATCCATGCTCGGTCACGTCATAAGCACGGCGCGTGCGCTGCAGCCGCGCAGTATTCAGGTGGTGATCGGCCACGGTGCCGAGCAGGTTCGCCAGCGGCTGGTCGGGGACGACCTTAACTACGTGGTTCAAGCCGAGCAGCTGGGTACCGGGCATGCGGTGGCCCAGGCGTTACCGAATCTGTCGGCCGAGCGCGTGCTGATCCTCTACGGTGACGTGCCGCTGATCGAGGCCGAGACCCTTCAGCGTTTGCTGCAGAAGGTCGGACCCGAGCAGCTGGCATTGCTGACGGTGACCCTGGACGACCCGACTGGCTACGGCCGGATCGTCCGTGACGCACACGGCGAAGTGCAGGCCATTGTCGAGCACAAGGATGCCAGCGCCGAGCAGAAGGCGATCCGCGAGGGCAACACCGGGATTCTCGCCGTACCGGGCAGCCGCATCGGCGAATGGCTTGGCCGCCTGTCCAACAGCAACGCTCAGGGCGAGTACTACCTCACCGACGTGATCGCCATGGCCGTGGCCGATGGGCTGCGGGTGGCCACCGAACAGCCACAGGACGCCATGGAGGTGCAGGGCGCCAATGACCGCATCCAGCTCGCCGAACTGGAGCGCCACTATCAGCTGCGTGCTGCGCGCCGGCTGATGACCCAGGGCGTCACCCTGCGCGACCCGTCGCGTTTCGATCTGCGCGGCGAAGTGAGTGTCGGTCGGGACGTGCTCATCGACGTCAACGTGGTGCTCGAGGGCGAGGTCGTCATCGAGGATGATGTACAGATCGGCCCGAACTGCGTGATCAAGGACAGCACCCTGCGCCGCGGCGCTATCGTCAAGGCCAATTCTCATCTGGACGGCGCAGTGGTGGGCGAGGGCGCCGACTGCGGACCGTTCGCCCGGCTGCGTCCCGGCAGCACACTCGGTGCCAAGGCGCATGTGGGCAACTTCGTCGAGATGAAGAATGCGAGCCTCGGCGACGGCGCCAAGGCCGGTCATCTGAGCTACCTGGGCGACGCCGAGATCGGCGCGCGGACCAATATCGGCGCCGGGACAATCACCTGCAACTACGACGGCGCCAACAAGTTCAAGACGGTGATGGGCGAGGACGTGTTCATCGGCTCCAACAGTTCGCTGGTGGCGCCGCTGAATCTGGGCGACGGCGCCACTACCGGCGCCGGGTCGACCATCACCGCGGACGTACCGGCGCATACCTTGGCGCTCGGTCGCGGACGTCAGCGCAATATCGATGGCTGGCAGCGACCGGTGAAAAACAAATCCTGAGGAAAAAGGGCCTTGGCCGGATGGTTTGTGCCGACTTCCGGCTGCCGGGCAGGACTTGCGGTCGCCTCGGGCATATGTTTTGATTCGCTCCGTTAACTTTCGAATCGAAACATATAAATGTCGAAGCGCAATACGCCACAACGCCGTCACGTCATCCTTGCGCTGCTCAACGAGCGCGGCGAGGTCAGCGTCGATGAGCTGTCGCGGCGCTTCGAGACGTCTGAAGTCACCATCCGCAAGGATCTCGCCGCCCTGGAAAAGAATGGCTTGCTGCTGCGCCGCTACGGCGGTGCGGTGTCGCTGCCGCAGGAGCTGATCGGCGACACTGCACAGCCCGTCTCGCCCTACAAGCAGGCGATCGCCCGCGCGGCTGTCGGCTGCATTCGCGAGCACGCGCGGATCATCATCGACAGTGGTACCACCACCGCGGCGATGATCCCTCAGCTCGGCTACAAGCACGGGCTGGTGGTGATGACCAATTCGCTAAACGTGGTCAATGCCCTGCGCGAGCTGGAGCACGAGCCGGTGCTGCTGATGACCGGCGGCACTTGGGACCCGCACTCGGAGTCTTTCCAGGGCCAGGTGGCCGAACAGGTGCTGCGATCCTATGACTTCGACCAGCTGTTCATCGGCGCCGACGGCATCGACCTGAAGCGCGGTACCACCACCTTCAACGAGCTGCTTGGGCTGTCGCGGGTGATGGCCGATGTCGCGCGCGAGGTCATCGTGCTTGCCGAGGCCGACAAGATCGGTCGGCGCATCCCCAATCTGGAGCTGCCCTGGAGCAGCGTGCACACCCTGATCACCGATGAGCGCCTCAGCGACGAGGCGCGCACCAGCATCCTGGCCCGCGGCGTGAAGCTGATCTGCGTGGCCATCGAACCCCATTTGGAGACCTGAGTATGTGTGGCATCGTTGGCGCCGTCGCCGAACGCAACATCACCGCGATCCTTCTCGAAGGCCTCAAGCGCCTGGAATACCGTGGCTATGACAGTGCCGGCGTCGCCGTGCTGGACGAGAACGGCGCACTCGAGCGCCTGCGCCGCAACGGCAAGGTTGCCGAGCTGGAGCAGGCTCAGCAACAGACTCAGCTGGCCGGCCGCCTGGGCATCGCTCACACCCGCTGGGCCACCCATGGCGCGCCATGCGAACGCAATGCCCATCCGCATTTTTCCGGTGATGACCTGGCGGTGGTGCATAACGGCATCATCGAGAACCACGAGGCGTTGCGCGCTCGGCTCAAGGAGATGGGTTACGTATTCGTCTCGGATACCGACACCGAAGTCATCGTCCATCTGCTACACCACAAGCTCGATTCGCTCGGCGACCTCACCGCTGCACTGAAGGCAGCGGTCAAGGAACTGCATGGCGCCTATGGTCTGGCAGTGATCAGCGCCAAACAGCCGGATCGCCTGCTCGCCGCACGCAGCGGCAGCCCGCTGGTGATTGGTCTGGGCCTGGGCGAAAACTTCCTCGCCTCCGACCAGCTGGCACTGCGGCAGGTCACAGACCGCTTCATGTATCTGGAAGAGGGCGATATCGCCGAGATTCGCCGTGACGCCGTGCAGGTCTGGGATGTCGATGGCCAGCCGGTGAAGCGCGAGGCCGTGCAGTACCATGAAGGCGCCGAGGCGGCGGACAAGGGCGAATACCGCCACTTCATGCTCAAGGAAATTCACGAGCAGCCCAAGGTCGTGCAGCGCACCCTGGAAGGCCGTCTGGGCGATCGTCAGGTGCTGGTCGAGGCCTTCGGTCCGCAGGCCGGCGAGCTGTTCGCCAAGGTCCGCAACGTGCAGATCGTCGCCTGCGGCACCAGCTATCACGCCGGCATGGTGGCGCGTTACTGGCTGGAAGAACTGGCCGGCATTCCCTGCCAGGTCGAAGTCGCCAGCGAGTTCCGTTACCGCAAGGTGGTGGTACAGCCCGACACCCTGTTCGTCACCATCTCCCAGTCCGGCGAGACGGCCGACACCCTGGCGGCGCTGCGCAATGCCAAGCAGCTTACCAGCGGCGAGGGCGGCTACCTTGCCAGTCTGGCCATCTGCAATGTCGGCATCAGCTCGCTGGTACGCGAGTCGGACCTGACCCTGCTGACCCAGGCCGGGCCGGAAATCGGCGTCGCCTCGACCAAGGCGTTCACCACCCAGCTGGTCGGGCTGATGCTGCTGACACTCGCCCTGGGCCACGTCCGCGGCACGTTGAGCGCGGCCCGCGAAGCGGAGCTGGTCGACGAACTGCGGCGGCTGCCGACCCGCCTGGGCGAGGCGCTGGCCATGGATGCCACGGTGGAGAAGATCGCCGAGCATTTCGCCGAGAAGCACCACACGCTGTTCCTCGGTCGCGGCGCGCAGTACCCGGTGGCGATGGAAGGCGCGCTCAAGCTCAAGGAGATCTCCTACATCCACGCCGAGGCCTATCCGGCTGGTGAACTCAAGCACGGCCCGCTGGCGCTGGTGGATGCCGACATGCCGGTGGTCACCGTGGCGCCGAACAACGAGTTGCTGGAGAAGCTCAAGTCGAACCTGCAGGAAGTGCGCGCCCGTGGCGGCGAGCTGATCGTCTTTGCCGATCGCGAGGCGGGTTTCGACAATGGCGAGGGCATCTTCCTGGTGAACATGCCGCACATCCACGATGCGCTGGCGCCGATCCTCTACACCCTGCCGTTGCAGCTGCTGTCGTACTACGTCGCCGTGCTGCGCGGCACCGACGTCGACCAGCCGCGCAATCTGGCCAAGTCGGTAACGGTGGAGTAATACCGACCTCGCAGGGTTCTCGGCGTCGTCGTCGGTATTGATGATGACGCCGTGGTCGCCGCCGCCATTGGCCGGCCTGGCTCCTGGCAGCAGGTCTCCCCAGCGATTTCTCGGCGAGCGCGCCAGCCGTTCGCGGATGATCGCGAACATCCCTTCCTGCTGTCACAGTCCACGTCCGGGTGAGCATTGCCGGGCGCAACTCCATGGATGTGTGAACGCATGGCTGCGCTGCGTCGCTCAGCCGGCAGATCGCAATAGCGCGTTGCCAGGTGATTTCCGCCTTCGGCAAGCCTGTGCAAGCAGGGGCTGAGCGTCGTCGTAGCCCGTTCGTCGGCTAGCCGCTCGCCGCCCTCACGAGACCCTTTCAGCACCCGATACAGAGGCCAAATTCATAACCTCTGTGACTACCCGATTCGTTCGCTACTGGCCTTCGAATTCGAGCAGAAGATGCCTTGCACTACCCAAGCCCCAGTCAGGTCAGCTGGGGCCCCGAGGTGCCACATGCTGAAAAACATCTCCTTGAGCCGGAAACTGATTCTGATCGTACTCGCGCCCCTGTTGGGGTTTCTCTGGCTCGGAACGCTGTACGTCAATGAAAGCTACAAGACGTTGCGGCAGATGGAGTACACCGTCGAGGCCAGCTCTGCGGCGCAGCAGGTGAGTCAGCTGATCACCACCCTGCAGCGTGAGCGTGGCGCAAGCGGTGTGTTCCTCGGCAGCCAGGGACGGCTCATGAGCCGGCGGCTGCCGGGCCTGCGTCAGGCGACGGACGAAGCCTCCAACGCCGTTGCAACACTGGCGCTGAAAGACGACGCCCAGCTGGCCAGCGCCTTGCTCGCGCTGAACGAACTGCGCGGCACCCGAGCGCAGATCGACAGTTTCGCGATCAGCAACGTGGAGTCCGGCGCCCGCTTCACCGGCATCATCAAATCACTGATCGGTTTCACCCACGCGCTTGAAGCGCGCGTCGAGGATGCCGAGCTGGCGCGGGCGCTGAGCGGGCTCAACCAGTTCATCGAGATGAAAGAACGCGCCGGCCGTGAGCGCGCCATGCTCGGTGTGGTGTTCGGCCAGGACCGGTTCGATGCCACGTTGCTGGCCTCATTCAGCCGCAACCTCGGCGAGTTCACCGCCTACCTGGACGGCTTTCGGCGTACGGCAGCTGAGCGTCTCGTCGGCCTGCTCGACCAGCAGATGCAGCAGGGCAGTGCACAGGAAGTCGCCCGACTGCAGCGTCTGGCCTTCGACGTACCGATCGGCCAGAGCCTCGGTGTGGACAGCGAAACCTGGTTCGAGACGGCCACCAGCCGGATCGATCTGATGGGCGAGGTGGAACGCCAGCTGGCCGAGCATGTGGGCGAGCTCGCAGCCGCCTCGCGCGATGAAGCACGCAGTGCCCTGTGGATGACTCTGACAGCGGTGATCGTTGCCCTTGTTGCCGTCACGGTGTTGTCGTTGCTGATCATCCGCAACATCAAGACTGCGGTACATGAGGTCAACCACACCCTGCTGGCGCTTTCCGCACGAGACCTTACTGCCAAGGCCGACTACCAGGGGCGCGACGAATTTGGCGAGATTGCCAATAACCTCAATGTCATGGCCGGTGAGCTGCAGCAGATCGTCAGGGAGATCGGCAGCGCCACGGCACAAGTCGCGACGGCCGCGGAAGAGTCGTCGGCGGTGACGGTGCAGACCAGCGCCAGCATCGATCGCCAGCGCCAGGGAACCGAGCTGGTGGTGACCGCGATCAACGAGATGAGCGCGACTGTGCGCGATGTGGCGCGCAGCACCAGCGATGCTGCCGAACTGTCCCAGCGGCTGAACACGAACGCTGCACAGGGCCGCGCCGAAGTGCAGGACACCATCGACCTGATCCGTCAGCTGTCTGATCAGGCCGATCAGACCGCGCAGATCATCGAAAACCTGAAGCAGGAAAGCGATTCGATCTCCTCGGTACTGGACGTGATCCGTGGCATCGCCGACCAGACCAACCTGCTGGCGCTCAATGCCGCCATCGAAGCGGCACGAGCCGGTGATCACGGGCGCGGCTTCGCCGTGGTGGCGACGGAAGTACGCATGCTGGCGCAGAAGACCCAGGAGTCGACCGGCAGCATCCAGACGATGATCGGCAACCTGCAGACGGGCGCTGACCGCGCGGCGCGCTCCATGCAGGACACCCTGAGCAAGGCTCAGGCAGGCTCCAGCAACATCGGCCGCACCGGCGAGCTGCTCGAGGAGATCGCCGCAGGGGTCGCCGCGATCAGTGACCGCAATATCCAGATCGCCACCGCGGCGGAGGAACAGAGCGCGGTTGCCGAGGACATCAACCGCAATGTCGTGGAGATCAACGACGTCGCCATCCAGGTCAGCGCCGGTGCCGAACAGACCGCCATGACCAGCCTGGAGCTGGCGCGCCTGGCCGAGCAACAGCAGCAGCTGGTCGGTCGCTTCAGGGTCGCCTGACCGGATTTCAGCCGAACAAGGAAAGGCCCCCACGTGGGCCTTTCTCTCTCAGCCGTAGGCGCCCTCGGCTTCCAGCGCGGCGGCACTGGCGAATAGCCCGAAGGTGGCTTCGGCTGCAGCCAGCATCGGCGCCCATGAAGACGCCGAGGCCTGCTGCTCGAGGCGGCTGAGAAATGTCGGCCAGAGCCGGGCGACGTCGCCGTGTTCGAGGTAGCGAACGGGTGCGGTCGGATCGGCCTGACGAACCCGCCGTGCAAGCACCTGCCCGCCCAGACGGGAGCCTTCCAGAACATAAGCGGCGCCCCAGCAGCTGGCGATCTCGCTCAGCTCGGGAGCGGGCAGCGCGACGGGCGCCTGGCAGTCCAGATCGGCCAAGTCATCGAGCAGGGCATGCCGTCTTGCCCGCGCGGGCCAGTCCATTAGCAGCGTGGCGATGCCGGCCTGCTCCAGGGCTGTCTCCACCGCGCGCAGCGCCCGCGCATGGGCACGCAGGAAGCAACGGTAGTCCTCAGGCCGCCCGAGATCGAACTCGGAGTAGGCGGCATCGACCCGCTCGTGCAGCGGTGCCGTTGCCTCACGCAGGCGCAAACGCAGTTCAGCCATCCGCCAGACTGCCCTCACTAAGTGCCAAATGAAGCTTGTTCGCCAGCTGTTCCTCGCGAAACGGCTTCTGGATGATCGAGTAGCCTTCCAGGCCCAGTTCGCACAGCTCGGCATAACCGGTGACAAACACCACCGGCAGCTCCGGGTGACGTACTCGCACCGCACGCGCCAGCTCGCCGCCGTTCATACCCGGCATGGCGAAGTCGGCCAGCAGCAGGTCGACCTCCGCGCCCTGGGTGAGCAACTGCAGCGCGTCATCGCCGCTATCCGCGGCGATCACCGTAAAGCCCAGATTCTCGAGCATCTGGGCGGTCACTTCGCGCACGCTGTGGTCGTCGTCCACCAGCAGGATGCAATGCTGATTGTTGCTCTCGGCGGAGCCACTGCTCGCCGCGCTGGCCGGCTCCGGTTGGCGTGGCGCCGAAGTACGCGGGAGGAACACCTTCACGGTCGTGCCGACGCCTTCGCGGCTTTCGATGCGCGCACCACCACCGGACTGTTTGGCGAAGCCGAACACCTGGGCCAGGCCGAGCCCCGAGCCCTTGCCGACTTCCTTGGTGGTGAAAAACGGCTCGAACGCCTTGCTCAGCACGGCTTCGCTCATGCCGGACCCGGTGTCGGCGACCGACAGCATCACATACTCACCGGGGCTCGGGTCTTCGGCGCGCTGCGCCGGCTGGTCGATCACCACGTTGCGTGTACCCAGCGTCAGCCGGCCGCTATCAGCCATTGCGTCGCGGGCGTTGATTGCCAGGTTGAGGATGATCATCTCGATCTGGGTCGGGTCCACCAGGGCGTGCCAGATGTCCGCCTGGGTGTCCGTCTCGATGCTGACGCTGCCACCCAGGGTGCTCTTGAGCAGGCTGAGCAGGTTGACCAGGGTGTCGTTGAGGTCGATGGCGGTGGGTGCCAGCTGCTGGCGCCGGGCGAAGGCCAGCAACTGGCTGGTCAGGGTGGCGCCGCGCTCGCCCGACTCGCGGATGTACTGCAGTCGACGCAGGCTGCGCTCCAGCGGCGCGCCGTTCTGCAGGTCGTTCTGCAGGAAGCTGGCGCTGGTGAGGATCACGGTCAACAGGTTGTTGAAGTCGTGGGCGACGCCGGCGGTCAGCTGGCCGACGGCTTCCAGGCGCTGCATCTGCTGCAGTGTGGCCTCGACACGCTCGCGCTCCTGGATCTGCGCGCGCAGCTCGCGGTTGGCATCGGCCAGTTTGTCGACCGCGGCGATTTCGCTGGTGATGTCGCGTGCTGCCGAGTAGATACGGCCGCCATCGGCCACGGCCGACCAGGACAGCCAGCGGTAGCTGCCGTCGCGGTGGCGCATGCGATTGACGAAGCGGGTGGTGACCTTGCCACGGCCCACTCGCGCGGTCTCTTCCAGCGTCGCCTGCAGGTCGTCCGGGTGTACCAGGCGGGTCAGCGGATGCTCCATCAGCTGCTCCAGCGGCCAGTCGAAGGCCTGTTCCCACATCGGATTCAGCGCGACCGGCATCATGTCCGTATGGGTCACGGCGAGCAGATCGCGCGACAGCTCCCAGGTGCGATCGCGCTCTCGGGTGCGTTCCTGAACGCGCTCACCGAGGGTTTCGTTCATCTGCCGCAGCGTCTGGGTCGCCAGCTGCTGCTCGGTGATGTCCATCAGCACGCCAACGAAGCGCGTACAGCGCTCGCCGTCGAAAAACGCCTGGCCGCGGGTTTCCATCCAGCGCATGCGGCCGTCCTCGAACAGCACGCGATAGGTGGTGCTGAATTGGCCGGCGTCGCTACCGGAAATGGCGCGGGCAACCTGCTCGCGCATGCGTTCGCGGTCGTCCGGATGGCAGAGCCGCTCGAACAGGGGCATGTCGACCGGCGTCTCGGCAGCGATTCCCATCATCGCGCGGCAGCGCTCGTCCCAGATCAGCGTGCCGCTCTGCGGTTCGTAGTCCCACATGCCCAGGCGTGCCGCATCGATAGCCAGGCGCGCGCGTACCTCGACCTCGCGCAACGCCTGCTCGGCCTGCAGCCGGCGCCGGCGCTCGTTGACTTCGCCCATCGCGCGTTCCACGGCCTTGGGCAGGAAGCCGAGGTTCTGCTTGAGCACGTAGTCGACCGCGCCGGAGCGCATCATGTTGACCGCATGCTCTTCGCCGAACACACCGGACAGAAAGATGAAGGGGGTCTGCGGCGCGAGCCGACGCGCCTCCTGCAGCGCCTGGCTACCGGAGAAGCCGGGCAGGATGAAGTCAGCCAGGATCAGGTCGAATTCGCGTCGTTGCAGGGCTTCGACCACACCGGCCCGGTCATATACCAGCTCGGTGTGCAGGGTGTAGCCACTGCGCTCCAGCGCCAACTGGGCAAGTTCGGCGTCGTGCGGGCTGTCCTCGATGAACAGGACGCTGATGTTCTTTGACGCTGGCATATCCAACCTGTCGAGGAAGCAGGAATCATCGAAACGGCCCGCCAGGCACGGGCCGGCAATGCTCGTTCAGTTCTTTTCGTCTTTGTTGCGCGCGCGCTTGAGACGCAGCGAACCGGGTGGCGGCTCGTTGAGCACGGCCCAGAAGATGCCGAGGTCGGAGATTGCGGCGACAAAATCCTTGAATTCGACCGGTTTGACGACGTAAGCGTTCACCCCGAGCTCGTAGGCTTTCATCAGGTCGGGTTCTTCCCGCGAAGAGGTCAGCATGACCACTGGAATGCTGCGCAGCTCGGCGGTCTCGCGTACGGTCTTGAGCACTTCCAGGCCGTCGACCTTGGGCAGCTTCAGGTCCAGCAGCAGCACTGCCGGATTGCCATCGGCGCGATCGGCGTAAGCGCCGGTGCGCTGCAGGTAGTTCAGCGCCTCGGCGCCGTCACGCATGATCACCACCTCATTGGCCAGCTGACTGCGCTCCAGCGCGATCAGGGTGAGTTCCAAGTCGTGGGGGTTGTCTTCGACCAGCAGTATCGGTTTCAGCATCAGATGTCTCGGTCCAGGAGGGACGATGTATAGGACAGTTTTGGGAGTGAGAAGTAGAACGTGGCGCCCTTGTCCAGCTGGCCTTCGGCCCAGACCTGGCCGTCGTGGCGCTCGATGATGCGGCGCACGCTCGCCAGGCCGATGCCGATACCTTCGAACTCCTCCATGCGGTGCAGGCGCTGGAACACGCCGAACAGCTTGCTCGAATACTGCATGTCGAAGCCGACGCCGTTGTCGCGCACATAGACGACCACTTCGCCGGCGCGCTGTTCGGCACCCACCTCGATGACGGCCACCTCCCGGGTGCGGCTGTACTTGACCGCGTTGTCGATCAGGTTGCGCAGCACCATGTGAATGAAGGCGGCATCGGCGACTACGATCGGCATCGGCAGCAGGTGCCATTCGATCTGGCGACCTTCGCAGTCAGGCGCCAGCTCCTCGCGAATCGAGGCGACCAATGCACCGAGGTCGACATCCGACAGGCGCAACGCCGAACGGCCCATCTGCGAGAAGCTCAGCAGGTTGTCCACCAGCGTGCCGGCGAAGCGCGCGGCGTCGGCGATGTTGTCGAGAAAGCGCATCCCACGTTCGCTCAGTTGCTTGCTCTCCATCTCGCTGAGCAGCTCGGTGTAGCCGGCGATGTGCCGCAGCGGAGCGCGCAGATCGTGGGAAACGCTGTAGGAGAAGGCCTCCAGCTCCTTGTTGCTGGCGCGCAACTCGCCGGCCAGCTGGGCCATCTCCTCGGCTTTGCGCAAGACGATACCGAGCACCGCATTGCGCAGTTCCAGCGCGCCCTCGATCACCACCTGATCCCAGGGCTGCGCATAGCCGCGCAGGGTTTCCTGCCATTGTTCGAAGCTGTGCCGCGGAGTGAGCGCACCGCTCTGACGGTCGATCTGTTTTTCCGGCTGACCGGCCCAGTTGACGGTCTTGATCTGCTCGTGGCGAAACCAGATCAGATAGTGCGCGTGCAGGCGCGAGATGGAGATGGCCATGACCCCGGCACAGTGCTCGGCGAGTGCCGGCATGTCGGGAATGTCGCGGCTGATGCAGTCACTGTGGAAGACCAGTTCGTCGCGTCGTTCGCCCAGCCACCGCGCCAGCTGCAGGATCTGTTCATGCTCCGGTGTGTCGCCGACGGTTTCGCACTTGTCGGCGGAAATGATCGCCGCGCCATCGGCACCGGCGAACCCCAGCACCACCTCGGGGAGGTGGCGGAAACCCTCGACCACGCTGTCGCGATCGGCCATCGCCGCGAGCAGGTGGACGATCTGGTGGCGCAGTTCCAGCTTGCGCTGAGCGACGATCTCGCTTTCCCGCGCCTCGATTTGCAGCGAAAGGATGCGTCCGAGCAGCTCGCAGGCGGTGCGGGTCTGGTAGCTGACCGCACGCGGTTCGGCATCATGGCAGGAGATCAGCCCCCAGAGGCGGTCGCGAATGACGATGGAGATCGACATCGACGCCAGCGTGCCCATGTTGCGCATGTACTGCAGATGCACCGGGGAGACGCTGCGCAGTGCGGCGAAGCTCAGATCGAGCGGTGCCCCGGAGATCGGGTTGAGGGCCGGTATCAGCGGCGAGGGTTGATAGTTGGCGTCCTGAATCACCCGGATCAGGTTTTCGCGATACAGCCGGCGCGCCTGCTGCGGGATGTCGGCAGCCGGGAAGCACAGCCCGAGATAGCTTGGATAGCCGGGGTCGGCGACCTCTGCCAGCACTACGCCATTGTCTTCGGCATCGAAGCGATAGGCCTTGACGCGGCCGAAGCCGGTGATGCGCTTGACCTCCCGAACCGCCAGTTGGCAGAGCGCTTCCAGCTCGCGGCTGTCCTGCAGTTGGGCGACGAAGGTGCGCATCAGCGGGTAGAGGGTGTCATAGGCCTGGCCGGAGGTTTCCGCGCGTTCGAATTCGAGGATCAGCTGGCCGCGATGGCGATGGCCGAGCAGGGCGAACGCCTGGCCGGCGACACCGGTGAGACCGATGCTTACATCGCTCAGGTGGAAGGGGTTGTGGTCGTCTTCGCTCAGTGCCGTGAGACCGGCTTCGATGCGTGCGGTGGGTAGCAGGTTCGACAGAGGCTGGCCGACCAGCGAGCGGGCGTCTATCCCGAGCCAGAGCTGAACGTTTTCACTGGCCTGCTGCACACGCAGCTCGGGCTCGCTGACCACCAGCAGGAAACCATGGGGCTGGATGCTACCGGGGATATGGATTGGTTCGTCGGCGCATCGATCGATGGCCTGGAGCAACTCCTGGGCTTCGGTAGTAGTCATTGCGTGTCCTTGTTCAGGTCCGAGCGGACCAGATGTGTTTGGCAGGCACCAATGCAAATTGCTACCTAATTTCTGCAATTGTGCGTATTGAATCGGGCAAGTCGCCGTGAATGTATTAACCGAGCGTTTCGCTAAGCCATGCACTTTAACGCGACAGAACTGGCTCGCCAATCCGGCGGGCTGTATAAACGGGGCCTTGCCTGGGGGGCATACGACAGGAGGTGGATGTGGAAGAAGTCATCGAACAGCTGCGCGAGCTCAACGAGTCGGTGCCGGTACCGCTGGAACTGCCCGACGACGATCTCTTGGTGGAGATCGAGGAACAGCTGTTGATCAACCTCCCGTTCGGCCTGCGCGAGTTCCTGCTTCAGGTCAGCGATGTGATCTACGGGCGCCTGGAGCCGGTCACCGCCACCGATCCGCAATCGCACACCTACCTGCCGGAAGTCGCCGCCAATGCCTGGGATGCCGGCGTGCCGCGCGATCTGATTCCGATCTGCCAGGACGGGCGTGACTACTATGTGGTCGACCTGGAAGGTGAAGTCACCCTGTGGGACGGCGACGACTGTGAGCTCACCGAAGAAACCTGGGAGACGGTCTGGCACTGGGCGCGCGACGTCTGGCTGGAGAGCTGAAACGGATGTACGGCGCTGTCCACACGGCCCCGCCGCGGCGGCCTGTTAAGCTGTGCACCCGCCGGTCACGTTGGCTTACTTCATGCTGACTCTGAGCAATCTCTTCCTGTTCATGTTGCTGGCAGCCGCGGCCGCCTGGCTCTGGCATTCCCATGGCATTCGCGAGCGTGCCTTGCAGGCAGTGCGGCGACATTGTCAGAAGCTCGATGTGGAACTGCTCGACGGCAATGTGGCGTTTCGCAAGCTGACCCTGTTGCCGGATGCACGCGGCCAGCGCCGGCTTGCCCGCATCTACGGGTTCGAGTTCACGGTCACCGGTGAGCAGCGGCACCCCGGTACCATCGTCATGTTCGGTGCCCAGGTCGGCCGTATCGAGCTGGCGGCACACCCGTTCCAGCCCGCCGACGAGCCGGGGCGGGTGATCCAGCTGGACGACTGGCGCCGCCCCCGCGATTGACGGGTCAGTCGTCGATACGACACGCCGTCATGCCCTGTTGCAATTCCGCCTGCGACTGCGGTTCGCTGAAGATCAGCTCTATCCTCGAATCCCGCCGCCACTCGCTGCTCCTGAAGACCAGCACCTGACCATCCAGTGCATTGGCTGACTGCCAGCCGCTGCGGCCGTGGACCACCAGTTTGGCGCGACGCCAGGGCCAGCGCGCCAGCCATTGCGAGAGCTGGTCGAGATCGAAACGCTGGCTCGGGTGCCAGCGCCAGCCGATGCTCCAGTACTCCGCTGTCACCTGAACCTGGCAGATCGGCTGGCGCGGATCGAGCCAAACCTGCGCCAGCGTCGCCGACCCGCAGGGCAGGGTGGTCGCGCGTGCTGATTCACTGGCGCGAGCGTCGATACCGGGAAGCCGTTCTAGGGGCAACTGGCCTTGCGTGGTCCAGTAAAGCGTTTGCTTGGGCAGTTGCTCAGTCAGTCGTGTTCGACCGGATGCGTCCAGTGATTCGCTCTTGTTCATCAACAGCAGTCCGGCTTGCGTCAGGGCCTGCCGCTGGCTGTCGGGCAGGGCTTCGCCGCGGCTGAGGGCGGCGGCATCCAGCACGAGCACGCTCGGCTGGATGCTCAGCACGCTCTGCCATGGCGACTGGCCGAGCTGACGCAGCAGTTCCGCCGGGTGACCCAGGCCGGAGGGCTCGATCAGCAAGCGGTCTGGTTTCGCCTGGCGCAGCAGGCGCGCCAGGCCAACCTGGAACGGCACGCCGTTGACGCAGCACAGGCAGCCGCCGGGGATCTCCGCCAGACTGATACCGTCTGCTTCGGTCTTAAGCAACGCGGCGTCCAGGCCGATCTGGCCGAACTCGTTGATCAATACGGCCCAGCGTTCGTCGGCGGGCTTCTGATCGAGCAGGTGGCGGATCAGGCTGGTTTTGCCGGCGCCAAGCGGGCCGCCGATGACATGGGTCGGGATATGTTCGAGCATGGCGGCCATGTTGCGCATTTTGCGCTGGGTCTGAAAGGGGCCGGTGGCTCATGCTAAAGTCACCGGCGGTTCTCGGAGAGGTGAAATCGTGCGGCTACCGTTCTTGCTGACAGCCCTGTGCGGCCTGCTCGTCGCTGCCGACGTGATGGCTGAAGCGTGCGTCATTAACAGCCACGACGACCGCGTGGCAGTGAAGCTGTGCCAGGCGAACATCAATATCCCCGCAGAGCTGTTCCGCACCGGCTTCTGTCAGCCGCAGTTGAAGGATCACGAGGTCGAAGTCGAGTTCGTCGATCAGTGCCCGGACGGTGCCTTCGGTGTCTGCCGCAACGCGCAGGTGTCGAACATGCCGTACCGGCAGGACATCCACTATTACGGCATCGCCAGTGATGCGCGCTTTCTCCAGCCCGCTTGCGAACAGAACAACCAGGGCCGCTGGGAGAAGAACTGACGCCAGCCCAGCAGCCATAGGGGTTTCACGTGGAACCTCTGCTGATTTCCCTTTTGCCTCTTACCTAGCCGGTTTCAATGCGCCGCAATCGTCCGCTATCCAGCGCGCGTGGGATTCGATTCGTGACGTTCCAGTCTCGGTGCCCTGGCGGTATTGGCTTTCCACGGTGCTGACGAATTCCTTGTTGCTGATGAAGCGCGTCTCGCCCTGACCTTGGGCATCCGGGCACTCGAACCTGAATTTCCACAGCTTATCGCCACGCTCGGTGATCTCCTGCTTGCACGCCGGATCGTCCTGAAACGGCAAGTCTCCCGACGCCACCTGCGCCTCGCTCAGGCAGATGCGTACCCCGTTGGCGCCCAGCTGCACACCATGCGCGGCAAACATTCCTTCCATCATCCGGCGCTGGTCGGCAGGCAGGTTGCGCATCTGCTCCATCATCTGCTGCATGGCCGGCAGTTGCTGGCCGTCCACCTGGATGTCGCCACTGCTGAATTCCCACAGGCCCGGCAGGATCTGCTGCGCATGGGCCGGCAGCAGGGCCAGCGAGAGGCTGAACGACACGGCTAGTGATAGAGGGCGGATCATGCTTGAGCTCCTGAGGCTATGTCCCTCTCAGCCTAGCCGAACGGTCGCCGCAGTACCGGCCAAATGCTGACGGTCATCCGATCAATGAGCAAATGCGGCGATTGCCATGGATTTATGTTGTTGAGAAGCGTTAGCATTAACGCCTGCTGCGCTCATGGGAGGCCGCATGGCAACTGAAGGCATGCTTCGGCAACAGATGCTGCACCGTCTCTACGCCGATCATCACGGCTGGCTCAATGGCTGGCTGCGTCGGCAGCTGGGCTGCAATCAGCGTGCGGCTGACCTGGCGCAGGATACCTTCGTGCGCGTGCTCAGCAAGGATCAGGACATGGCTGCCATTCGCGAGCCCAGAGCCTACCTGCACACCATCGCCAAGGGGCTGCTGATCAACCATTGGCGGCGTCGGCAGATCGAGCAGGCCTATCTGGATGCGCTTGCCCTGCAGCCGGAACCGGTCGTGCCATCGCCCGAATCCCAGGCGTTGATCGTCGAAACCCTGTTGCAGATCGATGCCATGCTGATGCGTCTGCCGACCCGGGTCCGCAGTGCCTTCCTGATGTCGCAGCTGCACGGCATGACCTACGCGGCGATCGCCAGCGAACTCGGCGTCTCCGAGCGTATGGTGAAGAAATACATGAGCCAGGCCATGCTGCACTGCCTGATGCTGGTCGAGGACGATTGATGGGCATCGATTACCGCGTGCTGCAGGAGGCGGCGAAATGGTTCGCCGTGTTGCAGTCCGGCTCGGCCAGTCGCGCAGAGCATCAGGCATGGTCCGCATGGCTGGAACAGCCGGAACATGCCCGCGCGTGGGCTCGGGTCGAGCGCATCAGCGGGCAGTTCCAGCCCCTGGCGGCCGACCCGGTCGGCCGAAGCGCGGGTGGGCTTCTGCACAGCCGCCGATCGAATCGGCGCCAGGCGCTGAAGATGCTGTCGGTGCTGTGCGGTGGCACTGCGCTGAGCCTGGCCAGCGGACATATGCCGTGGCGACAGTGGGCCGCCGACGAGCGCACCGCGGTGGGCGAGGTGCGCGACATGAAACTGGCCGATGGCTCACGCCTGTGGTTAAACACCGATACGGCGCTGGATATCGCCTTCGATACCAAGACACGGCAGCTGGCGCTGTATCGTGGCGAGTTGCTGATCGAGGCCCCCGCCAGCCGGCGGGCGCGCCCGTTGCTGGTCACCAGCCGCGAAGGGCGGTTGTACAGCGAGCAGGCCGCGCGCTTTTCGGTGCGCCAGGACGATGGGTGGACCCGGGTCAGTGTCTTCGCCGGAATAGTGGATATTCAGCTGGACGGCTTCGGCATCACCAGCATCCCGGCCGGGCAGCAGACGGCGTTCGGCAGTCGCGGCGTCGAACCGCTCGAGGCGGCCAGCGCCGAGCACCAGGCCTGGACCACCGGCGTGTTGCTGGCCGATAACCAGCGCCTGGAGGACTTCCTCGCCGAACTGTCGCGATATCGGCATGGCTACCTCGGCTGCGATCCCCGTATCGCCGATCTGCGTGTGGTCGGGGCATTTCCCCTTGCCGATACCGAGCGGGTGCTGGACGCGCTGGCCGCCACGCTGCCGGTGCGTATCGAGCGACGTATGGCCTGGTGGGTCAGTCTCGAGCCGGCGACCGAGCGCGCTGGCGTTTGAGCCAATACGGACACGAATAAAAAATATTCGCATCTGCAGTTCCCTTTCTTCGAACTGGCCGGGCATAGGACGAAACCCGTCACGTCGAACAGGATCATTCATGCGCTCTTCCGCCTTGCCTTTCACCCCCAATCGCTCCCGTACCCTGGCGCTGGGTATCCGCGCCGCGCTGCTGTGCCTGCCGCTGGCTGCTGTCGTACCCGCTGCCGCGCAGGCGCAGGCGGCAACCCAGCAGGCCGTGCGCAGCTACGATATCCCCGCAGGCGCGCTGTCCAGCGCGCTGAGCCGCTTTGCCGGCGAAGCGGGCGTGTTGCTGTCGGTCGACGGCAGCCTCGTGCAGGGTCTGGAAAGCAACGGGCTCAAGGGTCAGTACGGCATCGATGAAGGTTTCGCCGCACTGCTGCAGGGCAGCGGTCTGCAGGCCGTGCGTGATGGCCAGGGCAACTATTCGCTGACTCGCCGCAGCGCGCAGTCCGATGCCGTCGAGCTGCAACCGATGACCGTCGAAGGCTTCGCTCTGGGCAATGCGCTGGGTTCGATGGAAGGCTACAACGCCACCCACAGCAGCGTGGCGACCAAGACGAGCATGCCATTGGCAGAGACTTCGCAGACCGTCTCGGTAGTCACCCGCCAGCAGATCGAGGATCAGGGCTCACGCTCCATCGCTCAGGCGGTGCGCTACACACCGGGCCTGATGAGCACGCCCTATGGCGCCACCACCCGCTACGACTACGTGGCCATGCGTGGCATCACCGATGGCTCGGTGGACAACCTCTACCTCGATGGGCAGAAGCTGTTGGGCGACAGCGGCACCTATAGCAGCCTGCAGGTCGATCCGTATTTCATCGAGCGCATCGACATCCTCAAGGGCCCATCCTCGGTGCTCTACGGCCGTAGCCTGCCTGGCGGCCTGGTGGCGATGACCAGCAAGAAACCGCAGAAGGAAGCCAGCCGCCAGCTGCAGTTCTCCTACGGCAGCAACGACTACAAGCAGGCGGCGTTCGACTTCACCGGCCCGCTTGCCGACGAGCGCATCGCCTACCGTCTGGTCGGCGTCGCCAAGGACGCCGACAACCAGGTCGATGGCATCGAGGAGCAGCGCTATGCGGTGATGCCCTCGGTGAGCATCGACTTCACCGACGACACCCGCCTGACCCTGCTGGCGATGCTGCAGCGCGATCCGGAAAGTGGCTACCACGGCGGGTTGCCGGCCGATGGCACGGTCACGTCGCACAACGGGCAGCGCATTTCACGCAGCTTCTTCGAAGGCGACGAGGATTACGAGAAGTTCGAGCGCGACCAGCAGATGATCGGCTATCAGCTCGAGCATCGCTTCAACGACGTGGTTTCGGCGCGGCAGAACTTCCAGTACCTGGACTCGACCGTGGACTCCGGGCAGGTCTACCAGTACGGCTATGCGACGGCCGACGAGCTGGTGCGCTACTACACTGGGGCCGACGAAGCGCTGCACGCCTGGACCATCGACAACCAGCTGCAGTTTCTCTTCGATACCGGCGCACTCAGCCACACCCTGGTGACCGGCCTCGATTACCAGCGGCGCAAGGCGAAGGTGAGTTATGACGCAGGCTACGGGCTGCCCACGATCAATCCCTACACCGGTGCTGTCGGCGCCGGCGCTCCGGTGTTCTATCACCAGTACGATGAAACCCGCGAGCTAGAGCAGACCGGCCTCTACGTGCAGGATCTGATCAGTCTGGGCAACTGGCGCTTCTCCCTCGGCATGCGTCAGGACTGGGTTGACGTGTCCTTCGACCATACCGACGACGCCAGCTACGGCGATCAGGACGATCGCGCCAAGCTGGAGCAGTTCACCGGCCGCGTCGGCGTCCTTTATGCCTTCGACAACGGCCTGTCGCCCTATGCCAGCTACTCCGAGTCGTTCAACCCCAACGCCACCGCGGCCTATAACGAGGTATCGCCGGGTATCTACGACATCGCCCTGCTGGACGCCACCGAAGGCGAGCAGTACGAGGTGGGCCTGAAGTACCAGCCGCTGGGCACCGATGATCTGTACACCATCTCCTACTTCGACCTGAAGCAATCCAACCTGGCGAACAAGGATTCCAACGAGAACTTCTACCGCGCAGTGGGTGAACTCACCTCGAAAGGCGTGGAAGTCGAAGCGCGCCTGCGGCCCATCGAGCAGGTCAACCTGATCGCCAGCTACACCTACATGGATGTCGAGTATTCCAAGGACTTCACCGGTGCCGCTGGCGTCAACAACCGCGGCAACACGCCGAACGCGGTGGCGCGCAACATGGCTTCGCTGTGGACCGATTACACCTTCGATCAGGGCCCGTTGGCCGGTCTGCAGGTAGGCGGTGGCGCGCGCTACTTCGGCAAGAGCTGGGCGGACGCGGAGAATACCCTGCGCATCCCGTCTTACACCTTGTACGACGCCATGCTCGGTTATGACCTGTCCCGCGTCGGGCTGCAGGGTGTCGGCGTGCGCCTGAACCTGAACAACCTCACCGACGAGAAGTACGTCGCCGCGTGCAACAGCCTGAGCCAGTGCTACTACGGCGAGGAGCGCAATGTCATGGCTACCGTGACCTACGACTTCTGATCAACGCTGAACCGCCGCCGGTCCCCAAAGGCCGGCGGCTTTGTGCTTTCTGAAAGACGGACAACCGACGATGCGTTCCATTCTCGTGCTCCTGCACCGATACATCGGCCTGGCCACGGCGATCTTTCTGTTTCTCGCCGGCATCACCGGCAGCATCCTGGCCTTCCATCATGAGCTGGACGAATGGCTCAACCCGGAGTTCTACCACACTACCAGTGAGGGGCCGGTGCTCGCGCCGGGAACGCTGGTGGAACGTGTCGAGCAGGCCAACCCGCGCATGCAGGTCTGGTACATGGAGTTTCCCAGCGAACCCGGCCACGCCGCGCTGGTGGCGCTAGTGCCGCGCAACGATCCGGCGACTGGCAAGCCATATAGCGAGCGCCCGGTGGTGCAGTACATCGATGCGGTGACCGGCGACTCGGTGGGTACGCGCTATTGGGGCGAGTGCTGCTTCTCGCGCAAGAACTTCGTGCCCTTCATCCTCGAGTTTCACTACAACCTGTCGCTGCCGGGCAACTGGGGGCTGTGGTTGATGGGTATCGTCGCCATCGCCTGGGTGATCGATTGCTTCGTCTCGCTGGTGCTGACCTTCCCTCGCGGCCGGCCGTTCCTTTCCAAATGGTGGACGTCCTGGAAGATCAAGCGCCAGCGCATGAACCACGACGTGCACCGCGCCGGCGGCCTGTGGCTGTGGCTGCTGCTCACGCCAGTGGCGGTCAGCAGCGTGGCGATGAACCTGCCGGAGCAGGTGTTCAAGCCGGTGGTATCGCTGTTCTCGCCCGTTGAGCCGAGCGTCTACGAGGCCCGCGGGCGGATGCCGGCCGAGCAGTTGGGCACCACCGCCTATGACTTCCACCAGGCGTACGACTACGCCGTGCAGCACGCCGCCGAGCTTGGCCTGACCGAAGCGATCACCGAGCTGTACTACAGCTTCGAGTACAACTTCTATGGCGCCGGTTTCGGCGAGCACGACAGCAATCAGGGCAATGCCTGGCTGTTCTTCCACGGCACCGACGGGCGCCTGCTCGGCCAGGAGATTCCTGGCCAGGGCACGCTGGGGCAGCAGTTCCACCTGCTGCAACCGGCGATCCACGGCGGGCGCATTCTCGGCCTGCCGGGTCGCATCCTGATCGCCTTGCTGGGCGTGGCGATCGCGGTGCTGTCGGTGACCGGCGTGGTGATCTGGTGGCGCAAGCTGTCGGCAAGGCGGCAGGCCGCGGCAAGGCGTGGGGCGATGGCGGAGGCGGGCTGATGCGGCGAAGCGACGTTCGCTTCGCCGCCTGGGCGAAGCGGGTCGTACTCATCTGCCGGGCTGGCGGGAACCTCGCCTCGCGGCGCTGCGCCTGAGCGTCACTCCGCCTGGTTGATCAACTCGGGCAACTGCTCGGACAGCTTCTGCACCCGCAGCGGCGCGCGAATAAAACCCTGCTGGCGGCCGTCCGGGCCGATCAGGACCAGGTTGCCGCTGTGGTCGACGGTGTAGTTCTCCTTGCTGGTATCCCCCGGAATGAAGGGAATGCCGACGCCGTTGGCCAGGGCCTGGATATCGTCCAGCGGGCCGGTCAGGCCCTGGAAGCCGGCGTTGAAATAGCCGAGGTATTCCTTGAGCTGCGCGGGTGTGTCGCGATTCGGATCGACGCTGACGAGGATGATGCGCAGCTGGTCGCGCGCGGCGTCGGGCAGCATGCCGTCGAGCTGGCGCAGCTCCGCGAGTGTGGTGGGACAGATGTCCGGGCAGAAGGTGTAGCCGAAGAACAGCAGCGTCCATTGTCCGTCCAGCTCGTCCACCTTCACCGCTTCGCCGTTCTGATCCGTCAGGCTCAGTGACGGCACCGTGCGGCTCTGCGGCAGCAGGACGATGCCGGCATCCAGCAGCTGGGTGGGATCGAGCTGGCGCTGGCTGTTGAGCACCTTGGAAACCGTCAGTCCGACGACCAGCGCCACCAGCGCCACGAGAATGAAGACGGTTTTCTGGATGCGGGTCATGGATGTCCTTAGTGCAGCTGCTTAGAAATCGAGCAGCAGATAATGATCAACCAGCAGCGCGATGAACAGCGCGAACAGGTACCAGATGCTGAATTTGAACGTCTTGATTGCCGCATGTGGCCGGCTGTCGCGGTACAGCGCGATGGTCCAGTAGAGGAAGCGCGCGCCCAGCAGCACCGCGGCGGCCAGGTATAGCGGGCCGCTCATGTGAATGGCGAAGGGCATGAAGCTGACCGCCAGCAGCATGGCGGTGTAGAGCAGGATGTGCACCTTGGTGTAGTGCACGCCATGGGTCACCGGCAGCATCGGCACGTTGACCTTGGCGTACTCGTCCTTGCGGTGGATCGCCAGGGCCCAGAAGTGCGGCGGCGTCCAGGCGAAGATGATCAGCACCAAGAGCAGCGGCTCGGCGGTGACCTGGCCGGTTACCGCGACCCAGCCGAGCAGGGGCGGCGCGGCGCCGGCCAGGCCGCCGATGACGATGTTCTGCGGTGTGGCGCGCTTGAGAAAGCCGGTATAGATCACCGCGTAACCGATCAGCGAGGCCAGCGTCAGCCAGGCGGCGAGGGCGTTGGTGAAGGTCAGCAGCAGGGCCAGCCCGCTGACGCCGAGGACGAAGGCGAAGGTCAGTGCCGCCGCCGGCGAGACCCGGCCTTCGGCCAGTGGCCGCTTGTGAGTGCGGGCCATCACCGAATCGATCTGCCGGTCCACCACATGGTTCACCGCCGCCGCGCCGCCGGCGCACAGGGCGATGCCGAGGTTGCCGAACAGCAGCACCGTCCAGGGCACACCGGCGCGGGTGGCGAGGAACATGCCCACCAGCGAGGTGATGAGCATCAGCAGCACCACCTTCGGCTTGGTCAGCTCCAGGTAGTCGCGCCAGCTGGCCTGGGCGCCGCGTTCGCTGAGTAGAGTCGCCATGGGGTTCTCCTTGTGGTCATGCGCGGGGCAGATCGAGCTGCCCCGTCGTGTTCGAAATCGATGCAGGCTCGGTTTGCCGGGTGGCATGTGCAGACTGGCGCAGCCGGTAATTGACCAGTACCAGCACCAGCAGCAGCGCGGCACCGCCGCCGTTGTGCGCGACGGCCACCGCCAGCGGCAGGTTGAACACCACGTTGCTGATACCCAGGCCGACCTGTAGCGCCAGCGCGGCGATGAGCAGCCCGGCCAGGCGGCCGAGGCCGCGGCGCATGAGCATGGCGGCGAGCAGCAGCATCACCAGCGTCACCAGCAGCGCACCGATGCGGTGGCTGACATGGATCGCCGTGCGCGCCTCGCCGTAGAGCAGGCCGCCGAGGTAGTTGGGGCCGATGTCGTGGTGGGTCAGGTTGAAGGCGTTGGCGAAGTCCATCCGCGGCCACCATTCGCCGTGGCAGGTAGGGAAATCGGTGCAGGCCACCGCCGCGTAGTTGCTGCTGACCCAACCGCCCAGGGTGATCTGCGCCACCACCGCGAGCAGGGCGATGCCGGCGAATCTGCACAGACGACCGTCCACGGCCGGCAAGGGAGCAAGCGCGCCGGACAGCCGCAGGCACAGCAGAAACAGCAGGCTGAGCGTAGTGAACCCCCCGAGCAAGTGCGCGGTGACTACCTGCGGCCAGAGCTGCAGGGTCACCGTCCACATGCCGAAGATTGCCTGGGCGATGACCACCGCGAGCAGCAGCAGCGGCAACTTCACCGGCTGCCCGGGTTGGCCGCGACGGCGTATCGCCTGTACGGCAAGGGCGAGGATCACCAGCCCGAGGGCGCCGGCGAAATAGCGATGGACCATCTCGTTCCAGCCCTTGCGCACCTCCAGCGGTGCATCGGGAAAGCGCAGCGCGGCAAGGTTCTGCTTGTGTTCGCTCATGGGCACGGCAAGGAAACCGTAGCAGCCGGGCCAGTCCGGGCAGCCGAGGCCGGCGTGGGTCAGCCGCGTGTAGGCACCGAGCAGCACGACTACCACGGCCAGCGCGGTGGCGATCAGGGCGAGGCGGTATCCGGGTCTGGCCATCGGGTTCTCCTTGGGGCGGCCTGTTTGGGACCGCAGCGCAGCGGCGCAGTGCCTCAGCCGATCTGCGAGATCTTCAGCAGGTATTTCAGGTCGTCGAGAATCGCCTTGCCGTCGGCGCCGACGTCGTAGCGCAGCACCAGATTGCCGTGGGGGTCGACGATCCACAGTTGGGGGGTGGCGGGTGCCTCGGGGTTGCGGGCATAGACGGCGGCGTCCAGCGTATGGCGTTGCAGCTGCGGGTATTCGCGACGCAGGCGCTGTTCGTAGGCTTCGTCCAGCGCCGTCGCGCTGGCCAGTGCATGGCCGGCGCGGGCCGCTTCGCGGGCCAGGCCGATATTGATCTGGCGGGCCAGGTAGACCAGTTGCTGGCATTGGGCCTCGCAACCCTGCGGCGCGGTGACCAGCAGCTCCCAGCGCCGCTCGGGCGCTGTAGCGCTGACGCCGATGGCCGCACGGTCCTGGCCGTTGGCGATCAGCACGCCGTCATAGCTGCGGCTTTCCGGCACCCAGAAGCCGAAACGGTACATGGCCGAAGCCAGCAGCATCGGGCCGAGCACCACGCCGATGATCAGCAGCAGTTGCAGCCGACCGCGGCCGCGTTTCCCTTCACCGCTGGAGAGGGTTGGATTCATCGTGCTCACTGCGCTTCCCCCGTGCCTGATGCACACCGAAATAGATGAACAGCGCCAGCAGTGCCGCTGCGAGGGCGAACCACTGCACGGCGTAACCCAGGTGCTGCGACGGGCTCATGCTGGTGATCGCCCAGTCGGCACGATAGGCGCTCGGACCCGGCTCCAGGCGCAGCTCGTGGATCACCCCCTCGCGCCCCGCCTGCTGCCACATCGCCTCGATGTCGACATGGTTGATCAGGCGCGGCCAGCCCTCGGCCGTGCGGTGGCTAAAGACGAACGGCTTGCCCGGCGGCACGTAGACCCAGGCAGCGAGCTTCAACGGCTGCGCCGGCGTGTCGAAGGCCGGTGGCACACGGCGATCCGGCCAGGGAATCCAGCCGCGGTTGACCATCACCCAGCGATCGCTGAGTTCGTCATGGAAGGGCTGCAGCAGTTCGACGCCGACCTGGCCGTCGCGGGTGCGGCTGTCGAGCAGGAAGCTGTGTTCGGCATCGAAGCGACCCTGCAGGAACACCCGGGCGAAGGCCGGGTCGTTCAGCCGTTCGATCTCGTGGGGCGCCAGCGGCGCGGCCTGCTGACGGGCTTCCTGGCGCTCCAGCAGCTCGCGCTTCTGCTCGCCACGCTCCAGTTGCCAGAAGCCCAGCCAGACCAGCACCGGCAGCATGGCCAGCACCAGCAGGGTCGGCAGCAGCCCGGGCCTGAAGCCGCTCATGGCCGGCAGCCTGATGTGTCGATACGGCTGGCTATACTCCACCCCCAATACCCCTGTCGTGGAATCGCTCATGCTCAAGGCGGCGATCGTTCTGTTGTTAGTGGCCACGCTGGTCAGTCTGTTCAGTGGGTTGTTCTTTCTGGTCAGGGACGAGGGCCGTACCTCGCGCGTGATCACGGCCCTGTTCATCCGCGTCAGCCTCAGCGCACTGACCGTTGCGCTGATCGGCTGGGGTTTCTATACGGGGCAGCTGCGCCCCGCCTTCGGTTTCTGAGAGCTCCCTAGATCACGTAGACGAACACGAACAGCGCGATCCACACCACGTCGACGAAGTGCCAGTACCAGGCCGCCGCCTCGAAACCGAAATGCTGCTCGGGGCTGAAGTGCCCTCGCAGGATGCGCACCAGCATCACCGTGAGGATGATCGCGCCCATGGTCACGTGGGCGCCGTGAAAGCCGGTGAGCATGAAGAAGGTCGCGCCGTAGATGCCCGAGCCCAGGGTCAGCCCGAGCTCGGTGTAGGCATGCACGTATTCTTCGATCTGCAGGACCAGGAACGCCGCACCGAGTAGCACGGTCAGGCCCAGGCCGAGCTTCAGGTGCTGGCGGTTGTTCTTGCGCAGCGCATGGTGCGCCCAGGTCAGGGTGAAGCTGGAGCTGACCAGCAGGATGGTGTTGATCAGCGGCAGGCCCCAGGCACTGATGGTGCCTTCCGGTGCCGGGTAGAGCTTCGGGTCGGGATTGTTCAGCAGCGGCCAGCTGTACTCGAAGTTGGGCCAGAGCATGTTGCTGATGCCCTTGTCGCCCTCGCCGGCGAGCCAGGGGCCGGTCCAGTAGCGGATGTAGAACAGCGCGCCGAAGAAGGCGAGGAAGAACATCACTTCGGAAAAGATGAACCAGCTCATGCCCCAGCGGAACGAGCGGTCCATCTGTGCGCTGTACAGTCCGGCGCGGCTTTCCCTGACCACCGAACCGAACCAGCCGAACATCATGTAGGCGATCAGCAGCGCGCCGACGAAGAAGATCAGCGGCCCGTTGGACGAATCACGGGCGGCCTTGAGGTCGTTGAACCAGCTGCCCAGGCCGTAGAAGGTGACCAGCAGGGCGATGGTGGCGATGATCGGCCATTTGCTCTGATCAGGAACGTAGTACTGCTCGTGGGTGGTCTGTTGGCTCATTGCAGACTCTCCTTGGCCGGGGCCGATGTGGCGTTGACGGCCACCGGCGGCTGGCGGGACGTGATGTCGAACAGCGTGTAGGCGAGGGTCAGGTGATGCACATCGGCGGGCAGGTCGCGATCAACGATGAAGCGCACCGGCATTTCGATGCGCTCGCCCGGTTGCAGCACCTGCTGGGTGAAGCAGAAGCATTCGGTCTTGTGGAAGTACGCGGCCGCCCGCGACGGCGAGACGCTGGGGATCGCCTGCGCGGTCATCGGCTTGTCGGTGGGGTTGTAGGCGACGAAACGGATTTCCTGGCTGGCGCCCGGGTGCACGCTGAGCTGGTCGGCCAGCGGGCCGAACTCCCAGCGCATGCCGGCAGCGTTGGTGGCGAGAAACTGCACCCGCACCGCCCGCGCCGCGTCGGCGCTCTGCGAACCGGTGTAGGCGCCGGCGGTCTTGCCGTTGATGCCGAACGCCTGGCACATGACGTCGTAGATCGGCACCAGCAGGAAGCCGAAACCGAACATGCCGACCACGACGAACAGCAGGCGGCGGACCAGGCGCCGGGTGGGCAGGGACTCGTTCATGAGAGCATCCCCGTTTGGTGGGAGCGGGCCATTTCGCGGTCGACCTGGCAGACCCGGCCGGGCCTGCCAGCGACGCCCAGTTGCCTGCTCACGGCGTCAGCTCCCCGCCGGTGCCCTTGCGGTGTTCGTGCACATCGCTCATGTCCGGCGGTGTCTGGAAGGTGTGGTAGGGCGCCGGCGAGGGCACGCTCCATTCCAGTCCCTCTGCGCCGTCCCAGGGCTTGGCCGGTGCGGGTGCGCCGCCGCGGATGCACTTGATGACGATGAACAGGAACAGCAGCTGGGTGGCGCCGAACATGAAGGCGCCGACGCTGGAGACCATGTTGAAGTTGGCAAACATCATGTTGTAGTCGGGGATGCGTCGTGGCATGCCGGCCAGGCCGACGAAGTGCATCGGGAAGAACGCCAGGTTCATGCCGATGAAGCTCATCCAGAAATGCAGCTTGGCCAGGGTCTCGTCATACATGTGCCCGGTCCACTTCGGCAGCCAGTAGTAGGCCGAGGCGAAGATGCCGAATATCGCCCCCGGCACCAGCACGTAGTGGAAGTGCGCCACCACGAAGTAGGTGTCGTGGTACTGGAAGTCCGCCGGGGCGATGGCCAGCATCAGCCCGGAGAAGCCGCCGATGGTGAAGAGGATGACGAAGGCCACGGCGAACAGCATCGGCGCCTCGAAGGTCAGCGAGCCGCGCCACATCGTCGACACCCAGTTGAACACCTTCACCCCGGTGGGTACGGCGATCAGCATGGTGGCGTACATGAAGAACAGCTCGCCGGTCAGCGGGATGCCGACGGTGAACATGTGGTGCGCCCAGACGATGAAGGAGAGGAAGGCGATCGCGCCGGTGGCGTAAACCATCGAGGTGTAGCCGAACAGCGGCTTGCGGCTGAACGCCGGGATGATCGAGCTGACCGCGCCGAAGGCCGGCAGGATCATGATGTACACCTCGGGATGGCCGAAGAACCAGAACACGTGCTGGAACAGCACCGGGTCGCCACCCCCGGCGGCGCTGAAGAAGCTGGTGCCGAAGTGGATGTCCATCAGCATCATGGTCACCACGCCCGCTAGCACCGGCATCACCGCGATCAAGAGGAAGGCGGTGATCAGCCAGGTCCAGACGAACAGCGGCATCTTCATCAGCGTCATGCCCGGTGCGCGCAGGTTGAGGATGGTGGCGATCACGTTGATCGCACCCATGATCGAGCTGATGCCCATCAGGTGGATGGCGAAGATGAAGAAGGTCACCGATTCCGGCGCGTAGGTCGTCGACAGCGGCGCATAGAAGGTCCAGCCGAAGTTCGGCCCGCCGCCTTCCATGAATAGGGTCGAGACCAGCAGGCCGAAGGCCGCCGGCAGCAGCCAGAAACTGAAGTTGTTCATCCGCGGCAGCGCCATGTCCGGTGCGCCGATCATCAGCGGGATCATCCAGTTGGCCAGGCCGACGAAGGCCGGCATCACCGCGCCGAACACCATGATCAGGCCGTGCATGGTGGTCATCTGGTTGAAGAATTCCGGCTGCACGATCTGCAGACCCGGCTGGAACAGCTCGGCGCGGATCACCATGGCCATCGAGCCGCCGAGCAGGAAGGCGCAGAAGCTGAACCACAGGTACATCGAGCCGATGTCCTTGTGATTGGTGGTCAGCAGCCAGCGCGAGAGCCCCTTCGCCGGGCCGTGGTGGTGGTCATGCCCGACATGACCATGGTCGTCGATCACTGCACTCATCACCTGATCCTCTTACTGGGTGGCTTCTTCGGCCTGTTTGAAGTCGAGCACGTCTTTCGGCGTGACCATGTCGCCCGTGTTGTTGCCCCAGGCGTTGCGCTCGTAGGTGATGACGGCAGCCAGATCGACCTCTGACAGCTGCTTGCCGAACGCCGCCATGGCGGTGCCCGGCTTGCCGTTGACGACGATGTCGATGTGCGCCTCGACGTCGCCGGTGGCGATGGCCGAGCCCTTGAGGGCCGGGAACATCGGCGGGATGCCTTCGCCCCCAGCCTGGTGGCACGAGGCGCAGGCGGTCTGGTAGACCTTCTGGCCGCGCTCGGAGAGCTCTTCCAGCGTCCATTCCTTGCTGGTCAGTTCAGCCAGCTTGGCGGCCTCGGCCTTCTTCTCGCCGAGCCAGCTGGCGTAATCCTCCTGCGACTTGACCTCCACCACCACCGGCATGAAGCCGTGGTCCTTGCCGCAGAGTTCGGTGCACTGGCCGCGGTAGATCCCCGGCTGCTCGACGCGGGTCCAGGATTCATTGATGAAACCGGGAATGGCGTCCTTCTTCACCGCCAGATCCGGTACCCACCAGGAGTGGATCACGTCCGCCGCGGTGATCAGGAAGCGGACCTTGGCACCGGCCGGGATCACCAGCGGCTCGTCGACTTCCAGCAGGTAATGCTCGCCCTTGGGCGACTGGTTGTTGATCTGCTCGCGCGGCGTGGTGAGGTTGCTGAAGAACTCCACGTCCTCGCCCAGATACTTGTAGTGCCACTTCCACTGGTAGCCGGTGATCTGCACATCCACGTCCGATTCGCTGGAGTCGTAGATGTGGATCAGCGTGCGCGTCGCCGGGATCGCCATGCCCACCAGGATCAGCAGCGGGATGACCGTCCAGAGCACCTCGACGCGGGTGTTTTCGTGGAAGTTGGCCGATTGCTGACGCTTGGAGCGGCGGTGCGCGATCATCGAATAGATCATCACGCCGAACACCAGCACGCCGATGACCACGCAGATCCAGAAGATGGTCATGTGCAGATCGAACACCGACCGACTGACGTCGGTGGCGCCGGAGCGCATGTTCACGTCCCAGGCCGCCTGGGCCTGGCCAAATACTGCCGAAAGCCCAAGCCCCATCCAGATGCATGGATGTCGAGACATTGCGGGTTCCCCTTATGATTCTTGTTATCCCGCCGACCGCCATCGCACCGCCGAGAATCGGCTGGCCGGGGAAACCATTCCCGTCATGCCAGCTACGTTCTCGATCAGTCCGATTCTGCCCAGCATGGCCTCCGAAAAACTCGGTGGCCGACTGGACGCTTGCACGCGCAGTCGGAACTCAATCAGGTACGCCTACGATTCGGAGTATAGACAGCGATCCCACTCTGGCAATTTAAGCGTGGGGCGTGTCTGGCTCGGGCTGTGCGGGGTCGTCGTTCTTCTTCACGCCGCGAATGTTCATCGCCGCCAGGCAGACCTGCAGGACGATCAGCGCCCAGGCCTCGGCGTGCCAGCCCCAGATCACCCAGAGCAGGTTGCTCAGCAGAAAACAGCAGAAGCCGACGAAGCGCCGGCCGGGTCGCAGCGAGCCGATCAGCCAGGCGGCGATCACCGTGACCGCCATGGCCGGCCATTGCAGCAGATCGATCCAGTCCACGATGCCTCCGGTGCGGGAATACAGGGATTGGTGCCGTGGCGGGTTGGGATAGTTCCTTGCCGGCGCGCCTGGCAGACGGGCGCAACGGCCGATGATGATGGGCTGCGTCATCGATCCCGTACCGCACTGCATGCCTGCGTTGCGGTGGATGGGTGAAGCGCCAGCTACCCTACGTCTGCTCCCCTGTGGATAAGCGGAGCGTTATCCACATCCACTGATCCGCCGCGTAGGGTGGAAAACTGCGAAGCATTTTCCACGCGTCTGATGGCACCCGCGCGCAGCCCAGGCCGGGCCGCAGCCCGCTGCGTGGCAGTGTGCCTCACGATGGATGAATGACGCGTCATCCACCCTAGGCCCCTACCGTCAGGCAACCACTCAGATCAGGCTCAGCTGCTGCCCGGGCGGCGCAAAAATGCTGCAATCCAGCCCGTAGTTCTGATCGCGGCGGTTGAAACCCAGGCGCTTGCAGGCCAGCTGGAAACGCTGGGCGAGCAGTTGGGCGAACTGGCCTTCGCCGCGCATGCGGCTGCCGAAACGGCTGTCGTAATCCTTGCCGCCGCGCGACTGGCGCACCAGGCTCATGACATGGGCGGCGCGCTGCGCAAAGTGTTCCTCGAGCCAGCCCTCGAACAGCCCGGCCACCTCATGAGGCAGGCGCAGCAGCACGTAGCCGGCCGAACGCGCACCGGCTTCGCGGGCGGCTTCCAGCAGGCGCTCCAGCTCCATGTCGTTGATCATCGGGATCATCGGCGCGCACATCACGCTGACCGGCACGCCGGCCTCGTGCAGCGTGCGCAATACTCGCAGGCGCGCTGAAGGCGAGGCTGCGCGCGGCTCCATGATGCGTTTGAGTTCGTCGTCCAGGGTCGTGAGGCTGACCGACACGCTCACCAGCCGCTGCTCGGCCAGCGGCACCAGCAGGTCCAGGTCGCGCAGCACCAGCGAACCCTTGGTGATGATGTGCACCGGGTGCCTGAAGCGCAGCAGAATCTCCAGTGCCTGGCGCGTCAACCGCTGCTCGCGCTCCAGCGGCTGATAGGCATCGGTGTTCACCCCCAGGGCGATGGGCTGCGGCACGTAGCCCGGCTTGCTCAGCTCGGCCTCCAGCCGTTCGGCAAGGTTGGTCTTGGCGATCAGCCGGGTCTCGAAATCGATGCCCGGCGAAAGATCCCAGTACGCGTGCGATGGCCGCGCAAAGCAGTAGATGCAGCCATGTTCGCAGCCGCGATAAGGGTTGACCGAGCGATCGAAACCGACGTCCGGCGACTGGTTGCGCGTCAGTACCGACTTGGCGATCTCGCGGCGCACCTCGGTGGCGCGGGTCGGCGGGACGTCCTGTTCCCAGCCATCGTCGTAGGCCTCGCTGCGCGTGGGCGCGAAGCGGTTGTCCGGGTTCACCGCCGTACCGCGGCCGCGTGGTGTGGAAATGGGCAGGGTCATGGTCGTGGCCAAATGCTGTTTATATATACAGTAAACAGCTCGTCGACCGCGCGCCAGCCCAACTGATCGATGGCAACCGCTACCGCCCGTCGGTTGCCTCGGGAACATTTGCTTACAGGTCCGGACAAAGGAGGCTGATCGGGTGAACGCTGTGGTTTCCGCGCTTCCCGAATTGGAGCCGGCCGGCAAACAAACAAAAGGATGATCAGGGCGCCTCCGGCGACCGATCCGGCAGTACCGGCATTGCACTCCCGTGCACTCCAGCTTCCAGCCACTGCCGACAGTCAGGAGCAGACCATGCATCCCACCGGTTCCTTCCACACCCGGGAAAACAACTTCGATTTCCTGCGCTTCTTCGCCGCTGCGCTGGTGCTGTTCGCCCACAGCTACCCGCTGGTTGGCCGTCGCGGTGATGAACCCCTGACGTTGCTGACCGGCTACGAAAAGGGCGGCTCGATCGCCGTCGGCATCTTCTTCGTCATGAGCGGCTATCTGATCGCGTCGTCCTGGCTGGCCAGCAGCAGCCCGAAGAGCTTTCTCATCAAGCGCGCGCTGCGCATCTTTCCCGCGCTGATCGTTGCGGTACTGCTGTCGGCCTTCGTCATCGGTCCGTTGGTCACGCAATTCGACCTCGCGCGCTACCTGGCCGCCGACGGTACCTGGACCTATCTGCAGAACATCCTGCTGGTGACGCGCTACGAACTGCCCGGGGTGTTCACCGGCAACGCCTACCCCGACGTGGTCAACGGCTCGCTGTGGACACTGCCGCTGGAAGTGCTGATGTACATCGGCGTGATGATTCTCGGCCTGACCGGTTTCCTAAAGCGCCGGCTGATCTTCCTGCCGATCGCCGTGCTGGCGGTCGGGCATTTCTGGCTGCTGGGCAAGCTGGGTATCGAGTCCTACTTCATCAAGAACATCTTCAAGCTCGGCCTGCTCTACTACAGCGGCTCGGCGCTGTTCCTCTATCGTGACGACATCCCCTGGCGTGGCTGGATCGCGGCGTTGTTGTTCGCCGCGCTGGTGGCGACCTTCCGCACCGACATCGGCCCGCTGGTGTACTTCGTCGCGCTGCCGTATCTGGTGCTCTACCTGGCCTACGCACCGCTGCCGCTGATCTCGCGCTTCGGCAAGTACGGCGATTTTTCCTACGGCCTGTACATCTACGCCTTCCCGTTCCAGCAGCTGACCATTTACCTGTTCGGCCCGCAGGTCGGCGTGCTCGGCCTGACGCTGATCGCCTTCGTGCCGACGCTGATCCTCGCCGCGCTGTCCTGGCACCTGATCGAAGCGCCGGCGATGAAGCTCAAGCGCCTGTTTGCCTCGCCACCGCAGCCGGGACGGGCGACGCCGAAGGTTGAGGGCTGAGCGAGCCTGGCACCGAAAAAGAACCCGCCACTCGGCGGGTTCTTTTTTTATCAGCGGTGCGGCTGCGTAAGCGCTGGCGTGGCGGTGACCGCTGTCTGTCGTGAGGCCGCGAAGCAGAATCGTTCGGCGTGCGCCTTCACCTCCGGCGCACCTGCAGATCACGATAACCGGCGGCGGGGTCGCCCCGTACTTCCAGATGCCCCGCGGTAGTCAGCTCGCGGGCGCGCCAGTAGAGGAAGAGATCGGTGGCGAAGAAACCGTCGCAATGGCCCATGACCTCGGCCATCGCGCGCGCCAGCGGCGCGAATTCATCCGGGCTGGCGGCGATCAGCGCCGCGTCGATCAATTGATAGTCTTCGCCGCTAAAGGTCCCATTGTCCCAGCGCCGAATGCCGTAGGTGCCGGCGCATTGCTGATGCCAGACCGCGGCAAGTTCGGTCTGGCGGGACACCGAAACGGCCTGCGGCCGGTAGAGCGCCGCCAGCGCCTCGGGCGAATGTATGGACACCGCTTTGCGCCGACCGGCGCGGCTGTCGCCTGTACCGCAGGCCACTTCTTGCAACCGGCAGCCCTGCAACACCGCGCAGACCCGTGCCAGCAGCAGCTGTTCGGACGCGCTGTCGCCATGCCAGACGATCACGTCGTTGGCTTGCCCGGCGAGCTCTGCCAGCCAGCGCGCATCGGCGGCCAGGTCGTGGGCGAACAGCGGGCGCGGCGTCAGCTCGTCAGGCCATAGCTGCTCCCAGAAGGCGACACGGGCGGCGCACGGCGGGCTGTCCACATCGCTCAGCGGGCCGACTGCCAGGTCATCGCGCAGCACCCGGACCTCCGCACCCGGTTCGCGGTCGGCCAGCAGGTTGCGAACACCATCGCCGGCCAGGTCACCGCAGGTCAGGTGCAGCACCCCTTACTCCGGCTTCTTCAACTTCGGATTAGGAAAAAACTGCACCGGCTGCACCTGCGGGTTGGCCGGCTTGGACTGGACCTTGTTCACTCGCGTGCCCAGCTCCATGGGTACCGACTGGCCCTGGGCGTTGAGGGTGTCGGCGTAGCCGCAGTCGATGCATTCGCGGTGCGGCACACCGTCGACATCCCACATCTTGATGCAGTCCGTGCCGCTGCATGCCGGGCATACGGCCCCGGCGATGAAGCGCTTGGTGGTGACTCGGGATACTTCGTTGCTCATGCCGCGGCCTCCGCTACCAGCCCGAGGTGGCGCAGCAGGGCGTCGATGGACGGCTCGCGGCCTCGGAAATCGACGAACAGTACCATCGGCTCCTGGGAGCCGCCACGCGCCAGGATGGCCTCGCGGAAGGCGCGGCCGGTCTCGGCGTTGAACACCCCTTCTTCCTCGAAGCGCGAGAAGGCGTCGGACGACAACACCTCGGCCCACTTGTAGCTGTAGTAGCCGGCCGCGTAACCGCCGGAGAAGATGTGCGCGAAGCTGTTGGGGAAGCGGTTGTACGCTGGTGGGCGCATCACCGAGACCTCGTCGCGGATATGTTCGAGCACCTCGAGCACACTGCGGCCGTCGCCGTGGGTGGCGTGCAGTTCGAAGTCGAACAGGGAGAACTCCAGCTGGCGCGCCATCATCATGCCGGACTGGAAGTTCTTCGCCGCCAGCATCATGTCCAGCTTGTCCTGTGGCAGGGCTTCGCCGGTCTGGTAGTGGCCGGAAATGTGCGCCAGGCCTTCGGGGTCCCAGCACCAGTTCTCCATGAACTGGCTGGGCAGCTCCACCGCATCCCAGGCCACGCCGTTGATGCCCGACGCGCCGGCGTGCTCGACCTGGGTCAGCAGGTGGTGCAGGCCGTGGCCGAACTCGTGGAACAGGGTGGTGACCTCGTCGTGGGTCAAGAGCGCCGGGCGCTCGCCTACCGGCGGGGTGAAGTTGCAGACCAGGTTGGCCACCGGCGTCTGCAGCGTGCCGTCTGCGGTGCGGCGCTTGTCGCGGGCGCCGTCCATCCAGGCGCCGCCGCGCTTGTTCGGCCGCGCGTAGAGGTCGAAGAAGAAGCGCCCGACGTGCTCGCCGTTCTCGGTGATCTCGAACAGCCGCACTTCCGGGTGCCAGCCGTCGAACTGCTCCAGTTCGTGGATCTGGATGCCGTACAGGCGCTGGACGATGCCGAACAGCCCGGACAGCACCTTGTCGATCGGGAAGTAGGCGCGCAGCTCTTCCTGGTTCAGGCTGTAGCGCTGCTGGCGCAGCTTCTCGGCGTAGTAGCCCAGGTCCCAGCTCTGCAGGTCGTCCAGACCCTGCTCGGCGGCGAAGGCGCGCAGTTCGGCCAGGTCGCGTTCGGCGAACGGCTTGCTGCGCACCGCCAGGTCGCGCAGAAAGCTCAGTACCTGCTCGGTGGATTCGGCCATCTTGGTCGCCAGCGACAGCTCGGCGAAGTTGCGATAGCCCAGCAGGCCGGCCAGCTCGTGACGCAGCTCGAGGATCTCGGCCATCACCGGGCCGTTGTCGAACTGCCCGGCATTCGGGCCCTGGTCCGAGGCGCGGGTGCAGTAGGCGGTGTAGACCTCCTCGCGCAGGTCGCGATTGTCGGCGTAGGTCATCACCGCGTAGTAGCTGGGGAATTCCAGGGTGATCAGCCAGCCGTCGAGGCCCTTGGCCTTGGCCGCCTCGGCCATCTGCGCCTTGGCCGAGTCGGTGATACCGGCCAGCAGGCCCTCGTCGGTGATGTGCCGGGTCCAGGCCTGCGTGGCGTCCAGCAGCTGGTTGGAGAACTTGCTGCCCAGCTCGGCAAGCTTCATCTGGATGGCGCCGAAGCGCTGCTGCTCGACCGGCGGCAGGTCGATACCGGACAGGCGGAAGTCGCGCAGCGAATGCTCGAGGATGGTCTTCTGCGCCACCTCGAAACCGGCCGCCGCGGGGCTGGTGGCGAGGGCCTGGTAGGCCTCGAACAGCGCGCGGTTCTGCCCGAGTTCGGTGTAGTAGGCCGACAGCTTGGGCAGGCAGGCCTCGTAGGCGGTGCGCAATTCCGGGCTGTTGCACACGGAATTGAGGTGACCGACCGGCCCCCAGGCACGGGCGAGGCGGTCGTTCAGCTCGTCCAGCCCGACCACCAGGGTCTGCCAGTCCAGGCTTTCGGCCGGGCGGCTGAGCAGCTCCTGGATCGCCACGCGGTTGTCGCCGAGGATGGTGTCGACGGCCGGCTCGACGTGCTCCGGACGGATTTCGGAATAGGGCGGCAGGTCGAATTGTTGCAGCAGGGGATTGTTCGCGCTCACGGGGACACCTTGTGACGAAGAGGGTTGCAGGCCGCTCGCTGGAGCGAGGCCGGACGTGGCAGGCAGATGTCCTAGATGGACGCGCTGTCGTGCTTTTTCAACGCCGGTCGGCCGGTTGTTACTCTGACCACGGCGGGCGGCATGCTGCTCAGCCCGGGTCCGCAGCGGCAATGCCGGCCATCTTAATTACAATCGACCCTTCCCGCAGCCAAAGAGGTTTCTATCGTGGCGATACGCAGCTACCAAAACAGCACTCCGACACTGGGCGAGCGCGTGTTCGTCGACGACTCCGCCGTGGTCATCGGCGATGTGGAAATCGGCGCCGACAGCTCGGTGTGGCCGCTCACGGTGATCCGCGGCGACATGCACCGCATCCGCATCGGTGCGCGCTCGAGCATCCAGGACGGCAGCGTGCTGCACATCACCCATGCCGGCCCGTACAACCCGGACGGCTTCCCGCTGACCATCGGCGACGAGGTCACGGTCGGGCACAAGGTCACGCTGCACGGCTGCACCCTGGGCAACCGCATTCTGGTGGGCATGGGCTCGATCGTGATGGACGGCGTGGTGGTCGAGGACGAGGTGATCATCGGCGCCGGCAGCCTGGTGCCACCGGGCAAGACGCTCGAGTCGGGCTACCTCTATGTCGGCAGCCCGGTGAAGCAGGCGCGCCCGCTGACCGACAAGGAGCGCAGCTTCTTCAGCTATACCGCTGGCAACTACGTCAAGCTCAAGGACCAGCACCTCGCCGAGCGCGGCTGATCCAGCTCACTTGGCGAACAGCTGGCCGATGTCCTTGAACGCCTTGAACTCCAGGGCGTTGCCGCAGGGGTCGAGCAGGAACATCGTCGCCTGTTCGCCGACCTGGCCTTGGAAGCGCACGTAGGGCTCGATCACGAAGCGCGTGCCGCGCGCCTTCAGCCGCTCGGCCAGCGCCTCCCATTGCTCCCAGCCGAGTACCACGCCGAAGTGCGGCACTGGCACGTCATGGCCGTCCACCGGGTTGCTGTGCGCCGCCTCCTGATGCGGCATCTTCGGCGCCTCGTGGATCACCAGCTGGTGGCCGAAGAAATCGAAATCCACCCAATGCTCGCTGCTGCGGCCCTCGGCACAGCTGAACGCCTCGCCGTAGAAGGCACGGGCGGCGGCCAGATCGTAGACGGGAATGGCGAGATGGAAGGGCGAAAGCGTCATCGGGTCGTACTCCGGAAATGGCAAGACGTGTCGAGTGTAGAGACTTTCTGCCGTACCGAGCACCGCTGGTGGGCTGAAGCCCACCCTACAAAGCCCAGCTATCACCGGTCAGTTCCGTTCGCCGGCGAGCAGGTCCAGCCGAACCGCGTCGCCGCCCCAGTCCGCCGGCAACAGACCCTGCTGAACGAAGCGGTGAAAGCTGGAGTACGGCCAGTCCGCGGCGCGAGCGCACCAGCCATGCTTGACCGGGTTGTAATGCAGGTAATCGACATGCCGCTGCAGATCCGTCCCATCGCGGATCTGATGCTCCCAGTAGCGCCTTTGCCAGATGCCTTTCTCGCGCTTGCGCAGTTGGCTGGAGCAGCGCGCGCCGCCTGGTAGCCGACGGGAGAACTGGCTCTTGATCAGGCTCCAGCGGAGGGCGTAGTCGCTGTCGCCGTGGGGTAGCGTCCAGACGGCGTGCAGGTGATCCGGGAGGACGCAAATGGCGGTGGTATGAAATGGCAATCGAATCTGCGCCGCTCGATAGGCGGCGCGCAGCTGATCGATCTGCTCGACGAGCAGGGTGGAACGGCGATCGGCGAGCGTTACGGTAAAGAACCAGGTTCCGCCCGCGACTGTGCTTCTGCGGTAGTTGGGCATCGAGGCCTCCATGCCTCTGGTGAATCGGATACCACGCCAACCATGCTCCAGGGAGGCCGCATGAGTTTTTGCCCTGCGTCACATGACTGAGTACGAATGCGCCGGGGAACGCTCGGGTTACCGGTGGGAGCGCGGAGCGCCACTGCCGCAACCTACAGAACCACGCCGAACCGTAGGGTGGGCTTCAGCCCACCAGAAGCGCCTTGAATCGCCGCTGAATCTAGAGCCTTTTTCCGCCGATCGGCCTACGATCAGCAGAACGCAGACGAAAGGAGAGACGTCGATGCGCGCCATGGTGCTGGAACAGATTGGCCAACCCTTGCAGCTGCGCGAGCTGCCCGTGCCGCAACCGGGGTCTGGCGAGGTTCGCGTGCGGGTGCTGGCCTGTGGCGTCTGCCGTACCGATCTGCACGTGGTCGACGGCGAACTGCCGGAGGCGCCGCTGCCGATCATTCCCGGCCACGAGATCGTCGGTCTGGTCGATGCCTTGGGCGAGGGCGTGACCGGCTTCGAGACGGGCCAGCGGGTCGGCATTCCCTGGCTGGGGCACACCTGCGGCACCTGCAGCTACTGCCAGCACGCCGAAGAAAACCTCTGCGACGCGCCGCAGTTCACCGGTTACACGCGGCCCGGCGGCTACGCCGAATACGTGGTGGCCGATGCCCGCTTCGCCTTTGCCCTCGGCGAGGAGGGCGACCCCGTGGCGCTGGCACCGCTGCTCTGCGCCGGGTTGATCGGCTGGCGTTCGCTGGTCAAGGCCGGCGCCGGCAAGCGTCTCGGGCTGTATGGCTTCGGTGCCGCGGCGCATATCGTCATGCAGGTGGCGCGCTGGCAGGGGCGCGATGTCTATGCCTTCAGCCGCCCGGGCGATGTGGCGGCGCAGGAGTTCGCCCGTTCGCTGGGCGCGGTCTGGGCCGGCGATTCGGGCGAGCTGCCGCCGGTGCCGCTGGATGCCGCGATCATCTATGCGCCGGCGGGCGAGCTGGTGCCGGCCGCCTTGCGCGCGCTGCGCAAGGGCGGCCGGGTGGTCTGCGCCGGCATTCAC
Organism: Stutzerimonas sp. KH-1; assembly: GCF_054483855.1. Lineage (NCBI taxonomy): Bacteria > Pseudomonadati > Pseudomonadota > Gammaproteobacteria > Pseudomonadales > Pseudomonadaceae > Stutzerimonas > Stutzerimonas sp. KH-1. The sequence goes on from NZ_CM137011.1 coordinate 3,660,548, forward strand.
ATGAGCGATATTCCGAGCTTCCCCTACGACATCCTCTGGCAGGAGCGCGAGATAGTTTCGGTGGCCAACCTGACCCGCCAGGACGGCCTGGATTTCTTCCCGGTCGCCGCCCAGGTCGGTATCCAAACCGAGACCCATGCCTACCCGCTGGAGCAGGCCAACCAGGCGCTGGATGACCTGCGCAACGGACGTTTCCAGGGTGCTGCGGTGCTGGTGCCCTAGCGAGACGCGCCGGGGCGCAAAGCCTTGGCGCGGTGCGGCGAACGGCAAGGATCGGATTGGCGCTGGCGCAGTCACACTCCAGACAGCCAATGCCAACTGAAGGAGCCCCGCCATGAGCGTGACCGTGAGCAAGCTCCAGGGCGACGCGATTCCCGAGCATCTGCGCGGGCCGGATATCTGGGTGCTCTACCGGGTGACCGATGCCGGCGGCCACAGCCGCTACCTCACCGACGAAGTCGAAGCTGCACAGCTGGCGGTCAGCATCAGCGACCGCCAGCAGCGATAGCCCGGCGTGGGGCCGTGAGCCTCAGCCGGCCAGCACCGAGTCCACCAGCGCCTTGGCCTCGGCCTGGATGCGTGCCAGGTGCGCTTCGCCCTCGAAGCTCTCGGCGTAGATCTTGTACACGTCCTCGGTGCCGGACGGCCGCGCGGCGAACCAGCCGTTCGCCGTTTCCACCTTCAGCCCGCCGATGGCTGCGCCGTTGCCCGGTGCTTCGGTGAGGATGCGCGTGATCGGCTGGCCGGCCAGCTCCTTCGCCGACACCTGCGATGCCGACAGCTTGCACAGGCGTGCCTTCTGCTCGCGATTGGCCGCAGCGTCGATGCGCTGGTACACCGGCGCGCCGAAGCGGTCGGTCAGCGCCTGGTAGCGTTCGCTCGGGTCCTTGCCGGTGACTGCGGTGATCTCCGCCGCCAGCAGGCCGAGGATCAGCCCGTCCTTGTCGGTGGACCAGGCGCCGCCCTGCTTGTCGAGGAACGAAGCGCCGGCCGACTCCTCGCCGCCGAAGCCCAGGCTGCCATCCATCAGGCCGTCGACGAACCACTTGAAGCCCACCGGTACCTCCACGAGACGGCGGTCGATGCCGGCGGCAACACGGTCGATCATCGAGGAGGACACCAGCGTCTTGCCGATGCCGGCCTCGGCGCTCCAGCCCGGGCGATGGGTGAACAGGTATTCGATGGCCACCGCCAGGTAATGGTTGGGGTTCATCAGCCCGCCGGAGCGGGTGACGATGCCGTGGCGGTCATGGTCGGTGTCGCAGGCGAAGGCCACGTCGAAGCGGTCCTTGTTCTCGATCAGCCCGGCCATGGCGTGCGGCGAGCTGCAGTCCATGCGGATCTTGCCGTCCCAGTCCAGGCGCATGAAGCGGAAGGTCGGGTCGACCACCGTGGACAGCACCTCCAGCGGCAGGCCGAAGCGCTCGGCGATGCGCGGCCAGTAGTGCACACCGGCGCCGCCCAGCGGGTCGACAGCGAACTTCAGGCCCGAGCCGCGGATGGCGTCGAGGTCGATCACCCGCTCGAGCCCGCCGACATAGGCGTCGATGAAATCGAAGCGCTGGGTGGTGGCGGCCTTGAGCGCCTGGCGGTAATCCATGCGCTTGACGCCATCGAGACCGGCGACCAGCAGCGCATTGGCGCGCTCCTGAATCCACTTGGTCACGCCGGTGTCGGCCGGGCCGCCATTGGTGGGGTTGTACTTGAAGCCGCCATCGCCCGGCGGGTTGTGCGACGGCGTGATGACGATGCCGTCGGCCAGCCCGCTCACGCGGCCGCGGTTGTAGCTGAGGATCGCGTTGGAGATCGCCGGGGTCGGGGTATAGCCCGGCTCGCCGCCGGTTTCCGGGCAACCGGCGTCGATGCACGTCTCGATGCCGTTGGCCGCCAGCACTTCCAGCGCCGAGACGAACGCCGGCTCGGACAGCGCATGGGTGTCCATGCCCATGAACAGCGGGCCGTCGATGCCTTCCTGGCGGCGGTAATCGCAGATCGCCTGGGTGGTGGCGAGGATGTGCCACTCGTTGAAGCTGCCCTTGAGCGAGGAACCGCGATGCCCGGAGGTGCCGAACGCCACCTGCTGCGCCGGGTCTGACGGGTCCGGCCGGTCGCTGTAGTAGCGCGCCACCAGGCGCGGCAGATGAGTCAGGGTGTGCGGGTCGGGCAGGCGTCCGGCGTTGGGGGCGATGCTCATGGGGCGGTCCTTTGTGAAGAAGGCGATGCGCCGGCCGATCCGGGCGCGGCGAAGAGCGAATGAAACGCCAGTCGGCGTCGTTTATCCAGAGCTAAGACCGCAGCGACGGTGGCGGTTCCCTGATCGGCAGGTCCCGCGCTGCTGCGTCCCGGCCAAGCGCGCTCGTCGCCCCGCCGGAACCTGTAGCGGGCCGGCCTTTCTTCTGCTTAACGGCCGGCAATTCGCCGGCCCGTTACCCGGAGATTTCAGCCATGAACGTCGACGAACGCATCCGCCAGCGCGCCTATGAAATATGGGAAGCCGAGGGCCGCCCCGAAGGCCAGGAAGCCGACCACTGGCAGCGCGCCCGGGACGAGATCGAACCCTTCTACAAGGAAGGCAACGCCGAAGCCGGCGGCATCGAAAGCAGCGTGGCCATTCCGATGCCGAAATCGGGTGGCGACCGATAGCGGCGCCGGCAGGGCGGCGAGGACGCGGCACGCGTCGTCCCGCCCGAATCTGCTGCCACGTTCTCACCCTTCCCATCCTCTGCCCCGACGCGCTGGAGCCTGCCGAAGCGCGCTGCTAGAGTGCCGCCGCTTGCCAACCATTGGCTGACAGGACGTCTGCCCAGCCACCGCACAGGATGCTTCCATGAAAAAGCTCGCACTCGCCGTAGCCGTACCCCTGGCCCTCTTCGGGGCCGCCACCTTCTACACCAGCACCCAGGTCGAATCGACCGCCCGCGATGCCGTCGACCAGGCCAACCTCAAGCTGCGCGAGATGGGCGTCGGCGCCGGTGCCGATGTCAGCCTCACCCTGCTCAGCTTCGAACGCGGCCTGCTGTCCAGCACCGCGCGCTACCAGATCGACATCGATGTAGCGGATGACGAAGGCAACACCGAGCACTACGCCCTGCTGCTGAACGATCGCCTCGAACACGGCCCCTTTCCCGTCTCGCGCCTGAGCCGCGGCCAGCTGATGCCGGTCGCCGCGCAGAGCCACTTCGAACTCGAACGCACGCCGCTGACGCAGAAGCTGTTCGACGCCGCCTCCGGCGAAGTGCCGCTGGTGGGCGAGGTGACCATCGGCTACGACGGCGGCCAGGCCGGCGATCTGCGCACGGCCGCGCTGAATATCGAAGACGAGGACGGCAGCGTGCGCATCGCCCCCGCCAACCTCAACTTCGAGGCGAACAGGGACGGCAGCGACGTACGCATGGACGGCGAGCTGGCGGAAATCGATATCGACCTGCAGCGCAGCGACAGTGGCCAGCCGGTACAGGTGAGCCTGCGCGGCATCGGCCTGAGCGCCGACAAGCAGGATTACGACGCCGGTTTCGGCTTCGGACCGTCCGCCATCACCCTGCAGCGCATGGAAATCAAGGCCGGCGACGAACCCGCCGTGGTCATCCAGCAGGCCTCCGTCGAGGAGGCACTGAGCCGCGGCAGCCGTGGCCTCGATCAGACCATCGGCTACCGCATCGGCGAGGTCAGCGCCAAAGGCCAGACCTTCCGCAACCTCGCCCTCGTCTTCAGCCTGCGCAACCTCGAGGAAAGCAGCCTCAAGGCCCTGGTGGCGAGCTACAAGGACATCCTCGACCAGAGCGCCACCCCGCAGGAATCCTTCGCCGGCATGACCAGCGCCCAGCAGCAGGAACTGCAGACCCGTGCCCTGCAACTGCTCGAGCACAAGCCGACCCTGGCCCTCGACGAGTTCGGCTTCGAAACCGTCCACGGCGCGGCCCGCCTGTCGGTCGTGCTCGACCTGCAATCGCCGAGCGCAGAAGCCTTCACCCCGGACGCGATGATCACCAGCATGCTCGCCTCGCTCAAGGCCGACGCCGGCATCGACAGGAACCTGGTGCGAGACATCGCCGGGCTGGTCGTGCAGAACAACGCCCGTGACGGCCAGCTCGACCAGGCGGCACTGCAGCAGGAAACCGAGGCCGCCACCGAGCTGTTCAGCGGCATGGCGCTGAACACCGGCTGGTCGCGTCTGGAAGGCGAGCGGCTGGTCAGTTCGCTGCACTACGCCAATGACAAGGTGACCTTCAACGGCCGCGAAATGAGCGTGCCGGAGTTCCTCGGCTTTGCCTTCGGCTCCGTACAGAACGCGGGCCTGCTGGGGCAATAGGCGGCGCTGCTGACGCACCTGGGAAACGGCCCTGCCATCGGTGACCCGATGGACAGGGCCGTTTCACTTTCTGGCGTTCGACCGGCGCCACCGCCGTGGATACCCGGACGCGCGACCCATGCTCAGTCGTGCGGGGCGCCGGCTCCCAGGCGCTCACTCAGATAATCCAGAAAACAGGTGATGCGCGAGGCCAGCGCGGTGTTGCGGTAGTACACCGCGTTGATCGGCTGGCGCACGTCGACGCGCTGCGCCGCCAGCACCTCCACCAGCTCACCGCGCTGGCGGTCCCGGCCAGTCATGAAGTCCGACAGGCTGGCGATCCCCTCACCGGCCAGCGCCAGTTCACGCGCCGTATCGCCGCTGGAGACACGCAGCGCCGGGGTGATCCGCCAGCTCTCCCCCAGCGCATGGCGCAGCGGCCAGTCGTTGAGGCGATCCGGCTCGGTAAAGCCGATCAGGCTGTGCTCCGCCAGGTCCTCGACCTGTTGCGGCGTGCCATGCCGCGCCAGATAGGCCGGGCTCGCCAGCACCCGGCGCGTGGTATGGCACAGCGGCCGTGCATGCAGGCTGGAATCGGGCAGCGGGCCGATGCGGATGGCCAGATCGATGCGCCGCTCCAGCAAATCGACGATGCGGTCGTCGCTGTGCAGCTCCAGCTCGATCAGCGGATAGCGCGCGCGAAAATCGCCGATCAGCGGGACGATCACATGCAGCATGAACGGCGACGCGGTATTGACCCGCAAGCGCCCGGCCGGCGCCTGCCGCCGCAGCGCCATCTGCTCCTCGGCTTCCTCGACGCTGGCCAGAATCCGCCGCGCCTGCGCCAGGAACGCCTCGCCTTCCTCGGTCAGCTCCAGGCGTCGCGTGGTGCGGCGCAACAGTGTCACCGCCAGCTTGTCCTCCAGCCGACTCAACGCCCGGCTGACGCCCGAGGCGGTCTGTTCCAGCTGCCCGGCCGCAGCACTGATCGAGCCACTGTCGACCACGCTGACAAAGGCGAGCATTTCGTCGAGGTTGGTTTTCATCGGTGGGAATCGCATCGAAGGGCGGGAACAACGAGTCTGGCGGCAGCGCCGCGCGGCGGCAACCGGGCCAGCGCAGGCCCCGGCGGCGGATCCGTCGATCAGTCGCCGATGAAGGGAGCCGTGGCCTCAAACGCCCTTTTCATTCGGCCCCGGCACATTCACCCCGTCCAGCGTGGAGCGGCTGTCGCCGGCGCCATCGGTGATCACGCTGAAACTGCCATCGGTCTCCAGCACCACCGCCTCGATGCCATCCAGCGCGGCCAGCCCCTGACTGCGCGCGGCAGCCCGCACCTCGTCCTCGGTCACCCGCGCCACGCGCATGGCATCGCCGAGAAAACGCCCGCGAAAGAACAGCAGCGCCGGCTCGCCCGTCACCGTCCGCCGCACCCATGCCACCCGCACGCTGGACCAGGTGACCACATACTGCAGCCCGATCAACAAGGCGAACGCCAGCACCCCCTCGGCCAGCGACACATTGCGATTGAGCAGAATCGTCGCGAACGTCGAACCCAGCGCTACCGTCACCACCAGATCGAACGCATTCATCTTCGACAACGTCCGCCGGCCCGACAGGCGCAACAGCAACACCAGGCTGATATAGGCCAGCACACCGACCACCAGCGTGCGTATCAATGTCGTTCCGCTACTGAAAAACATGCCTTCCACAATCACCTCCGCAACTGAGCCATGCAGGGTGGACAGGGTAGGTGGGCGGAAAGTGCATACGGCGCCAGTGACCGCGCGTCAGGCTGCAGTGTGAAAACTGGGGATTAATCCATCGTCTGCTTTACCCATACGGAAGCAGTGTCTAATGTGCCATCACGCGCAGGAATTGCGATTTTTTCGTGGTTCCGCTGTGACATTACGAGCTACTCCGGCCCTTTTGCACTCGCGGCTCTATCATCAGGGCAGCGCCCGAGCGAAAGCGGTGGTGCATAAAAAGCATACGAGCGCTGATATCGCTGTATTGCCCAAGCTAGAGCACATCTGTGCGAAACGAAGAGAATGTTATACACCACGCCCGTTCCGCGTGTTATGCACCAATTGGCGCCTAATTATAGTTAGCTGAATCAGAGAGAGTTCACCGTGAATAAAAATCCCTGCAAAGAATGCCAAGAAATAATTGATAACAAAACCAACCACAGACACGCCGATCTTAGAAGAGGCGGGTTATCTAAAAGTGTTGGCTTTCATGGCAGTACGGATAATGAATATTACTACACGTGCAGCAAATGTAGCTTTACATTTATTGGCGACAGCTGTGGTACTTGGCCTGCAAAAGACTAACGCAGAAGGGTTTCTTCATTTATGAAAAATGACATGAGATCAAAAGAACTAGAAGCGTTACTTCTATTAATTACCGCGTTAACCAAACCAAAGCCTTGGGTCATGGCTGCCGTTAGTTTTTATTTCCTAACCGTCTTCAAGTGGATATCGGAAGGCCAAGCTATCTATTTTGATAATTGGCAAATCATTCTAAGCGGCATGCTAAACTCTAACGTCCCAATTGAACAGAAATTTTTTCTCATCGGCTTTTTCTGCCTACTTACCGCTATTTCATTAACTTCAATTAACATAGTCAAGATCATCGCAATTCAACTTTTCCTACGCTTTGGAAAGAAACCTGAACTGTGAATCAGCTAACAACAGGTTCAAATCGCTCGCTCCGCTCGCTGGGACGGGCTAAAGCCCGCCTCTTAACCAAACGTTAGCGACCAGCACAACCACTACCTTTTAAAATAGGAAAGATCGATGAAAATAAGGAAATTGAGATTGAAAAATGGCTATAAGCGGTTCTTCGATCTCACAATAGATCTGGGAGAAGATCCTAAGCGTATAGTTGCGCTCGTGGGGCCTAACGGATGCGGGAAAAGTAGTGTTTTAGATGGGATGCTGTTTCATAACTCGGCTTGGAATCCCATCGGAAACAAAGGTAGCAAGAACCACGAATATCATTCAATGAACAGAGTCCCGGACTTCGATTACCAGAATGTAGACATTCAGTTTTCTGGAGGAAACTTTCAAGAAACAAGGCAAGAGAGGCAGAAAACAGGAACAGAGAACACGATATTTTCCTTTCGAAGCCCTTATCGATATAACAGCAATCTCAAGGTTACCGAATCGAGAGCAACCAGTGAGATACGGCTAAGGAGACACTGCATAAATAGCCAGCCGCCCCCACCCTTGGCACACTGAGCCCCCTCAACCAGCCCCCTCCATGAGCTTTGTTACGCGCGTGCAGAAGACCTTCTCCGAACTCGAATATACCGGCAAGAAAAAGCAGACTCGCCGAGATCGCTTCCTGGCTGACCTTGAACAGCTGGTGCCCTGGGCACAAGTGGAGGCGCAAGTGGCGCCGTTCTATAGCGACACCACAGGCAAGCGTGGACGCCCTGCGATTGGGTTGTCGCGCATGCTGCGCATGTATGTCGTGCAGCAGTGTTTCGGTCTCTCCGATGAAGGTACCGAAGATGCCGTCTACGACAGCCAGGCCATTCGTGGTTTCATCGGCATCGACCTGGGCCGTGAGTCGGCACCGGATGCCACTACCTTGTTGCGATTTCGCCGCTTGCTGGAAACCCATCAGCTAACGCGGGTGCTGTTTGAAACGATTAACCAGCATCTGGCCAGCCGGGGTCTGCTGCTCAAGGAAGGCACTATCGTCGACGCTACCCTGATCGCCGCGCCGCCCTCGGTCAAGAACCGAGAAGGTAAGCGTGATCCTGAGATGCATCAGGCCAAGAAAGGCAATCAATGGCACTTCGGGATGAAGGCCCACGTTGGTGTCGACGCCACATCGGGACTCGTGCACAGCGTGGTAGGGACTGCCGCCAACGTGGCGGATGTCACCCAGGTCGATCAGTTGCTGCACGGCGCCGAAACCTATGTTTCGGGTGACGCTGGATACACTGGTGCGGCCAAGCGACCGGAGCATGCTGAACGGGACGTTGTCTGGTCGATTGCAGCACGGCCAAGCAGTTACAAACATCACGGCAAAGACAGCGTGCTGTACCGAGTCAAGCGCAAAGTCGAATACGCCAAGGCGCAGCTGCGTGCCAAGGTCGAGCATCCCTTCCAGGTGATCAAGGTGCGCTTCAATCATCGTAAGGTTCGCTACCGTGGACTGGAAAAGAATACGGCGCAGTTGTTCAGTCTGTTTGGGTTGGCCAATCTGGTACTGGCCAAGCGGTATTTGCAACGGACGGCGGGATAAGTCCGTCCGAAAGGCGGGGCTGGCCCGCTAATCAGCAAAATCAGGGTAGAAATCGGCCCAAGAAACGCAGAATAAGGCCGGTAGGTTGAAAAAACCGGGTTGAAAAAGGGGGACGGTGAGAATTGGCTAATTGTTCAGCGTCTCCCTAAATAACTACGGCGCGTCGTCAGCATCTGACCTTGACGACAAAATGGAAGAAAATTACCGTCGTTTATACATCGCATTCAATAAGTATCTTCATCAAACTGATTGTAAGCCCAGCGAAGCTAAAGCGAAGATAATTGGTGACCTAAATTATTCCCTATCCAAGTGCCTTGACTTAGAGATATCCAGTATAGGGGATATTGAGGCTGCGGAAGGAAGTCTTTATTTCAAGAAAAAGGATCACCCCAATCAGTTCGAATTTAATGTTCTCTCATCGGGAGAAAAGGAGGTAGTTGATATTCTCTTGGATCTATATTTAAGAAAGGATGAATATCGTGAGACTATATTCCTCTTAGACGAACCAGAGCTCCACATTAATACGGCGATACAACGAAACCTTCTTATCGAGATAAATAAACTCATAGGTGAAAACTGCCAAATATGGATCACCACCCATAGCATTGGATTCTTGCGAACGTTACAGGAAGAACTTAAAGATGACTGCCAGATAATTCATTTCAAGAGTGAGTATGAGCTCGCCGCAAAGCCATACACTCTTACTCCCATGGAAAAATCTAAGTCCAATTGGAAAAATATTTTTTCTATCGCTCTTGACGACTTAGCTAACTTAGTGTGCCCCAGCAAAATCATCTATTGCGAGGGTCGAGACAAACCTGGCAAAAGCGGCGTCGAAAAAGGATTGGATGCAAATGTATTTAATAATATTTTTGCAGATCAGCATCATGACACTCTATTCGTATCAAGCGGCGGAAATACTGAGCTCGATCAAAGGAGCGATATCGCCATCGCTATTCTAAGCAAGGTGTTTTCCGGTTTGGAAATTTACGTGCTGAAAGATCGAGATATGGCGTCAGGTAATGATACTGACGAAAGCGATAGGCAGTTATACCTTCAAAACAACCCTGTAAACCACAGGGTATTGAACAGGTGGGAGATAGAAAACTATTTGTATGACAAGGAAGTTCTTGTTAGTTACTGTAATAAGAATACCTTGAACTTCAATGAGATTGCTTATGATGAATTTGTGACCGATATAATCAATCAGAACCTGAAAGACGAAACAGGAAAAATCAAGAGCATCTGTGGCATTACCTTCAACGTCAATCCGGAGAAATTCAAGTTAAATCTCTCGGAATGTATTAGTAAAAACATGAAGGTTTACGAAGAGCTTGAATCGTGCATATTCAATCGAAAGTAGAAAATGCGCTAACAAATCAAAGCACTCGGGCGCAGCAAAGTTGCGCCGGTGTTTGAAGCGCTATGCACAAAGGGCTAGCCATGAGCCCTGAAATCCTAGATTGGATTCCCTGTCATTTTCTTCGACGTAGCTCTCCGTAAGGCTAAACCCATGCAGCTAACAACCCTCCTCGTCCCAACCTACACCCAAATGCTCAATACCCTCTCCGGCTGGCTAAAGAAGGCGCAGGCCCAGCTGCCGGAAGCGGAGGCGCAGGCGTTGTTATCCGGGCGGCTGGCGCCGGATATGTTTCCGCTGTCGACTCAGGTGCGCTTTGCCTGTGTGCAGGCGCGGGAGGCCGTGTGCCGGCTGAGAGGCGAGGCCTTCCCGGCTGTGATCAACGAGCTGCTGGACGAGGGGCGGCGGGCTGGTGAGCGGCCGGGCACGCTGGCTGATGCCTATGCTCGGATCGATGAGACGGTGGCGTTGCTCGACGGCCTCGCCGCCGATGCGCTGGATATGGACGCGGACAAGCCAATCGCCCATGAGCTGGCGAACGGGATGATCTTCGACCTGACCGCGGACCAGTACGCCCGTGACTGGACGCTGGCGCAGTTCTATTTCCACGTGATGACCGCGTATTCGATCCTGCGTAAGGAAGGGATCGAGCTGGGCAAGGCGGACTATGTGGCGCACATGCTGCCCTATCTGCGGCCGGAATCGGTTCCGAAGGGGTAGCGGCGGCGCTTCCGTCTTTTACAGCCAGCGGATGTATTTTGTGGCTCAGCCGTTCGGTACGACCTCGTAGGGCGTATTGCTGAAGAAAATGTTGCGCCAATCCGGGCGCCACTGAGGGATGCTCAGGGTAAAGGCTTGGGTGTGCTTGTCGAAGGCTATCCAGGTCACGCCCAGGTTTTGGCTGTCCTCGCTCGCCCGCATATCCACCGACCGCGTGGTAAACAGCGGGCTGCGAAATACCTTCGACCCATCCGCACGGTCGACGATGCGTAAATAGGACAGTCCTCCACCAGGAGCTAGGAGGCCCCGTACCGGCACGCTCTCTATGAGATGACGACCTTGCGGGCTGACTTGTGACACCGACGGAGGCGCGTTCAGAACATCGTTCAGGCTCCAGCCGAAGACCAACGCGAACGCGGCGAGAAGGCCGCAGGCGGTGAGAGTGACTTTCTTCATATCAGCGTTTCGGCAGGGTGATGGCGGGCGTGCCGGGTGCAAAGGTTTGCGTAGGAGATCGGAGAATACTCGGAAGTCTCCGCTTCGTTATGTATCTGGCCCGGAGTCGGGGAAATGACTGTTCAGCACAAGCAATGCAGCGAGGTGGTCTGAACGTAACGCGTGGAAAAGGCTTCGCCGTTTTCCACCCTACGCGTGCGCGGTGTCGGCAGAGGAGTGCGGAGTGGCGTAGGGTGGACAACGCTCTGCTTGTCCACCGATACGAATCGACGGGCCGGGCAGGTGGTTGGCGAAACGCTCGCGGGCTCGGGGCGTCCAACCGGGATGCCGCGCCCGCGCGGCCGTATTTGCGAACGACGTTTGCCCACCTCGCCACAAAGCAGACCTCCCCATGTTGTTCCGCCGTTTCGAAAACCTGATCGATGTCTTCAAGCCCAGCCCGGACGTCGCGCCGCCGGCCGGGATGCTGCGCTTCTATGCCCATTACCTGAAGCAGGTCTGGCCGTTGATGACCGCCGTGCTGGTGGTCGGCTTTTTCGCGGCGGTGATCGAGGTGGCGCTGTTCAGCTTTCTCGGCCAGTTGATCGATATGGCCCAGGCAACCGATGACGCGCGGACCTTCTTTGCCGAGCACCGCAACGCGTTGCTGTGGATGGCGGCGGTGGCGCTGGTCATCCGGCCGCTGGTATTCGGCCTGCACAACCTGCTCACGCATCAGGCGATCAACCCGGGGTTGACCAATCTGATCCGCTGGCAGAACCACCGCTACGTGCTCAAGCAGAGCCTGAACTTCTTCCAGAACGACTTTGCCGGGCGCATCGCCCAGCGGGTGATGCAGACCGGGCCGTCGCTGCGCGATTCGGCCATGCAGGTGATCGATGCGCTCTGGCATGTGGTGGTTTATGCCGGCAGCGCGCTGTATCTGTTCGCCGCCGCCGACCTGCGCCTGATCGTGCCGCTGGCCTTGTGGATCGTCGGCTACAGCGCCGCGCTCTGGTACTTCGTGCCGCGTATTCGCGCGCGTTCGGCGGCCGCTTCCGCGGCGCGTTCGAAGATGATGGGGCGGGTGGTGGACGGCTACAGCAACGTCGCCACGCTCAAGCTGTTCGCCCATTCGCGGGAGGAGGAGAGCTACGCCCGCGAGGCGATGCAGGAGCTGCTCGGCAAGTTCCGCCTGCAGTCGCGGGTGATCACCAGCCTGGATTTCCTGATTACCTGCATGAACGGCCTGTTGATTGTCGGCACCGGCGCGCTGGCGCTGTGGCTGTGGAGCGAGGCGCTGATCACGACAGGCGCCATCGCCCTGGCGCTGGGCCTGGTGATCCGCATCAACAATATGGCCGAGTGGATCATGTGGGTGGTCAACGGCATCTTCGAGAATGTCGGCACCGTGCAGGACGGCATGAAGAGCATCGTCCGGCCGCGCGACGTGCTCGACCCCGAGGACGCCAGGCCGCTGCAGGTGGAGCAGGGCGGCGTGCGCTTCGAGGATGTGCATTTCCACTACGGCAAGCAGGGCGGGGTGATCAGCGGGCTGACCATCGACATTCGTCCGGGCGAGAAGATCGGCCTGGTCGGGCCGTCGGGTGCGGGCAAGTCGACGCTGGTCAACCTGCTGCTGCGCCTCTATGATCTGGAGAGCGGGCGCATCCTGATCGACGGGCAGAACGTCGCCGAGGTCAGCCAGGAGAGCCTGCGCGCCAATATCGGCGTGGTCACCCAGGACACCTCGCTGCTGCACCGTTCCATCCGCGACAACCTGCGCTACGGCAAGCCCGACGCCACGGAAGAGGAGCTCTGGGCCGCGGCGCGCAAGGCCCGTGCGGATGCGTTCATCAAGACCCTGGACGACAGCCAGGGCGGCAAGGGCTTCGAGGCGATGGTGGGCGAGCGCGGCGTGAAGCTCTCCGGCGGGCAACGGCAGCGCATCGCCATCGCCCGGGTGCTGCTCAAGGACGCGCCGATCCTGGTGCTCGACGAAGCCACCTCGGCGCTGGATTCGGAGGTCGAGGCGGCGATTCAGGAGAGCCTGGATACCCTGATGGAAGGCAAGACGGTGATCGCCATCGCCCACCGGCTGTCGACCATCGCGCGTATGGATCGGCTGGTGGTGATCGACAAGGGCCAGGTGATCGAGACCGGCACCCACGCCGAGCTGATCGCCCGCGGTGGCCTCTATGCGCGGCTGTGGCAGCACCAGACCGGTGGTTTTGTCGGGGTGGATTGATAGGAAACGGACAAGCCAAGGGCTTTTCGTCCACTCTGCTTGTCGGCCTGTTGGAAGGCGCGGCGCAGCAGCGCTGAGCTATCCCGCCGTGTTCTCAATAACCAGGGGCGGTTGGGCGAGCCTGAATCCAGTCGAGCGCAGAGGTGCATATGAACATTTTCCTGACATCCTCCTTTGCTGAAGTCGTGGACTTGTTTGTCAGCTTCACCAAGGGCGAGTGCAGCGGTAAGACGGTTACGTTGATTCCTACGGCAAGTCTTGTTGAGGAGGTCAATTCATACCTGCTCGCGGCCAAGGACGCACTCGTCAAGGTGGGCCTGGTTATTGATGAGCTGGACGTTTCCAGCGCAAGTCGGGACGAGATCGTCAGCAAGCTCGAACGCGGCGATTACATCTATGTGTCCGGCGGCAACACCTTCTTTCTGCTGCAGGAGCTCAAGCGCACAGGCGCGGACCTGCTGATCGCCGAACACGTCAGAGCCGGGAAGTGCTACATCGGCGAATCCGCCGGCTCCGCGATACTCGCCCCCAGCATCGAATACATAAAGGCGCTGGACGACGTTTCTGCCGCGCCTGAACTCGCGTCCTATGCCGCCTTGGGGTTGGTCGATTTCTACCCGCTGCCGCATTACCGAAACGAGCCGTTTGCCGAGGCTGTCGAGCAGGTGCTGAAAGAGCATGGGGATGCGCTGGATCTCCGACCATTCAGCAATAACCAGGCGATCGCCTTGTCGGGCGGCCATGCCGAGCTTCAAACCAGCGGTGATTGAGTTTCATACCCGGCCCGAGCCTACTTGCGGCCCACCTTGGGCGACTCGGCGCAGGGCGTTTCGTCGTCGATCCATCTGAACCCTCCCACACTGCGTCCACTCGTACCTCTAGCCACAGCCAAAGAACCGAGAGGGAATCTGCCATGACCGATAAACAAGCCAGCGTCCGCCACGATGCTGCGCAGCAGCGCTATGAACTGCTGGTGGAGGGGCAGCCACTCGGCTTCGCTGCGTACAGCGAGCAGGGCGAGCGGATGGTCTTCACCCATACCGAGGTCGACCCCAGCCTGTCCGGGCAGGGGCTGGGTAGCGTGCTGGCCAAGGGCGCGCTGGACGATGCACGGCGGCGCGGCAAGCGCGTGGTGCCGCAGTGCGAGTTCATCGCCAGGTACATCGAGCGCCACGAGGAATGGCAGGACCTGGTCGATCCGCTCTGAGGTCGATATGCAGCGGCGGGCTTCAGCCCGCCAACGGTCGCGACCGGGGTGATGGTCGTGGTGTGCCGCCGCCTGGCTTAGCAGAGGGCAATCGCGTGGATGGTCGAGAGTTTGTCTGGGCGCATTTCAAGCTCAATGCCGAGCAGCGCCTGCGGGGCTTCAACTTCTTCGTGGTGCTGGCGATCTTTGCCGATGGCGGTGTACTGGCGGCCCTGCAGCAGGGCTTCTCGCCGGGGCTGCTGATTCTGCTGGGCGCCTTCACCGTCTTGCTGGCGCAGGTGTTCTGGCTGGTGGACGCGCGCAGCCGGCAACTGCTGGAGCTGACCATCGTCGCACTCAAGGAGATGGAGGCCGACTATCCCGAGAGTTACCGGCTGTTCGCCGCCGATGCGCTGGGGCAGAGCCGGGTGATCAGCTACACCTTCGCCATCCGCGCACTGCTGCTGGCGCAGATGGGCTTTGGTCTGGGTGTGGTCGGCTACGGGCTTAACCAGTGGTGATGTGCGGTGCAGTTGTCTGGCGCGGTGGAAGCTGCGCATCGAAGTCTGACGCGCGGAGTCACCGAGGCGGCTGGCGTGCCATCCGTCGATGGCCACGGGACTGCGTCGACGCTCCTTGCGTCAGGCCGGTCGGTACTAGCAACTACCGGGAGAACTGACGATGTCGACATCGAGCAATCTGTTATGGGCCGCTCTGGCGATCGGCGCGGTGACGGGCATGCGTAGCATGCTGGCGCCGACGCTGGTCAGTCGCGCGTTGAGCGAGCGGGATGATCTGCACGGTGCGGGCGAGGCGGCGCGGCTGCTGACGTCCGATTCGGCGCAGGCCTTCCTGCCGGTACTGGCGGCCGGGGAGATCGCCGGCGACAAGATGCCCTTCGCCCCGGATCGCACCATCGTGCCGTCGATGATGTTTCGCGCGGTATCGGGTGGGGTCAGTGCTGCCGCGCTGGCGGGGGTGCGGCGCGAGCCGGTACTGCTGCCGGCACTACTGGGTGCGACGGCGGCGCTGCTCGCCTCGAAGATCGGCCTGAGCCTGCGCAAACCCTATCAGCCGCATTCGCTGCTCAACGCCGCACTTGGCACCGCCGAAGATTGCCTGGCGCTGAGTCTGGGCCGAAGCGGGCTGCGCCAGGCGCTGGGCGAGAACAAACGCCAGCGTTGAGGTGTGAACGCGTAGGGTGGGCTTCAGCCCACCAGAGAGGATGCGCATGTGGCGGTGGGCTGAAGCCCACCCTACGGGCGGATCGGGACGCGGCGTGGAAGGGTGACAACATGGTTCGCCCTGTTCTCACCCTTCCAGGCGAAAGCCGTCAGCTCGGCCGCTGGATCACGCAGATGCGGTCACGGCACAGTCCCGACTCGCGTGTACCGACACCGGGCGCTACCTCTGGGGTGCTGGCGCTGGCGCCGTGGCCGCTGCTGCCGGCCCCGGTCGGCGCCGTGGTCGCGGTGGTTGGCAGGTAGTCGGTACCGGCGCGTTTGCCGGCACTGCCAATGCCGTGGCTGCCCGTATCCGGCTCGGTGGTACGCGAAGTGCTGCTGCCCGCGCCCAGAGTTTCGCTTTCCCCGTGGCGACCTGCCATGGCGCCAGCATGGTGCGTCTGCTGGCCGGTAAAATGCTTGTCCAGATGGCTGTCACCGCCGGTTGCGCCGGCATAGGGGCTGGTGGGGCCGGGGTAACCGTCCGCTGTGCCAGTGGCGCCATGTTCGTCGATATCGATGGCGCCGTTGTACTCCAGCGCATCACGGGCCTTGGCCAGCTGATCCTCGTCGACCACGTCCACCGCGATCACCAGGGCACCGCGGCGCACCGCCTCCGGATAAGCCGTCGCATGATGGCGATGCTGCTCGTGCGGCTCATGGCCGAACAGCGATTTGAAGAAGTGCGCGACCTTCGATTCGTGCTCGGTGCGGTCCACCGGCGTATCGGGCGTGGTGCTATAGGGCCCGTCATAGGCGTGGATGTCGGCGCTCTCGGTGCCCACCGCATGGATCTGTTCACGCGGGATGCCGCGTGCCATCAGGTCGCCGCGGGTTCGATTGGCGTCGGTCAGCGTGGCGAACGCTGCTACCAGTGTGTGTTTCATGGCTCACCTCACGTTGTGCTGTACAACCGGGTTGGAGCGCTGCGCATGGCGAACACGAAGAGGGATCAGGACATGAGAGCCCCGGCTGATCGATGGCAGCGCTCATATCTGATTGGGTAGGCAGCTGCCGTGAGAGTTCAGCAGGCGGGATCGGCGGTCAGTGGGCTCGGCCGCCGGCGCAGGCGGGAAAGGCGCTGCCGTTCGCACCTGCGCAGGGTTGTCGACGGTTCAGTCGAGGTCGGCGGCGCTGTGGCGCTCGGGCGCCTGCTCGGACTCATCGCCCCAGCTGCGGTTGACCTTGCGCCCGCGGATGACCGCCGGTCGCGCTGCAACCTCCTTGGCCCAGCGCTGCACGTGCTGGTACTCGTGCACCGAAAGGAATTCGCCGGCGCCATACAGCTCGCCCAGCACCAGCCCGCCGTACCAGGGCCAGATCGCCATGTCGGCGATGCTGTAGTCGGCACCGGCCACGTAGCGATGCTCCGCCAGCTGGCGATCGAGCACGTCGAGCTGGCGCTTGACCTCCATGGCGTAGCGGTTGATCGGGTATTCGTACTTCTCCGGCGCGTAGGCGTAGAAGTGGCCGAAACCGCCGCCGAGGAAGGGCGCCGAACCCATCTGCCAGAACAGCCAGTTCAGCGTCTCGGTGCGCGCGCGGATCTCGGTCGGCAGGAAGGCGCCGAATTTCTCGGCGAGGTAGACCAGGATCGAGCCGGACTCGAACACCCGCAGCGGTTCGCCGTCGATGCTGCGGTCCACCAGCGCGGGTATCTTCGAGTTCGGGTTGATCTCGACGAAGCCGCTGCCGAACTGGTCGCCCTCGCCAATCTTGATCAGCCAGGCGTCGTACTCGGCGCCGCTGTGACCGAGGGCGAGCAGCTCCTCGAGCATGATGCCCACCTTCACCCCGTTGGGCGTGGCCAGCGAATACAGCTGCAGCGGGTGCTTGCCCACCGGCAGCGGCTTCTCCTCGCGCGCTCCGGCGGTTGGCGCATTGATATTGGCGAACTTGCCGCCGGAGGGGGCATCGTGGGTCCAGACCTTGGGCGGTACGTAGGCGGTATCGGGCATGTCGATCTCCTCGAGCGGGAACGGGGTGTGCAGGGCATGCTACGCGCTCAGGCGATGTGGTCGAAATCGAGCGGGTCGATAATGGTCATCGATGCCAGATAATCGGTTCGGGCCTGCACGGTGGATGGCGTGGCTTGCGGCGGCAACGCAGAGGGCGACGTCAGCGCCAGCGGGGCGCGGCATTTGGGGTCTCCGTTGTCGAGGCCAGGCCACTGCAACGTGACTAGGTCTCACCAGGCTAACTTCTTCCGGGGCGAGGACGGCACCCTCGTCGAGCATAGGGATGTGATCTAGGACGTGCCCGCCAAGGCGGCGAATGGCAACACGATTTTCTAAACGCCTGCATTACTCGTTATCCGCAAGCGTCCAGCACACAGCAGGCTGCGTGCTGGATCGTGACTGCCGGCGCGTGAGAGATCGATTCGGTGCCTTTACAGTGACTCGTCATGACGGGCGGTTGCAGATTCATCAGTTGCTCTCCGATCCGGCGGTGCGTTGCGCTGAGAAAGCGGGACGCAGAAGCTGGGCAACCGCCACGGCGAGCATCGCCGAGACCACTACCACCATACCGGCCGCACCCCAGCCAAACGCCGCCGTTGCGCTGCCCACGGCCACTGGGCCCAGCAACTGGCCGAGGTTGCTCCCTTGCATGATCAAGCCGACGGCAATCGGTACGAGTGTGGGACGAGGTGCAAACAGCGGCGCGGAAGCCAATAGGGTGGCGGGGATCAACCCGCCTACCGCAGAAAAAACGATGCATAAGAAGAACGTAGGCCACGCCGGTAAAAGGCCGAGAAAGATGCCGAGCCCGGATATCCCCATGACACTGCCTGCAATCACCAAGAGTGAGGAGCGACTGATACCACGCGCCATCAGATAGCCGGCTGCGAGATTCCCGCTGATATTGATGGCGCTTGCCAGCGCTGCCAACAGCCCGGCGTTGTGGTGGGAGACCCTCATGCGTTCCATCATCAGGACGGGCAGAAAGCTGAACAGCGCAAAGAACATAAGGCTATACAGCGCAAAACTGACCGCCAGCAAGGCCGTGCCTCGAGAGGCAAGCAATTGCCGAATGCTGCCAAGCATGCCCGTTGCGGTGCGGCGATCGGCCGGGTTGCTGTCGGGGACATACAAAACCACCATGGCGACCGAAGCGGCCGCAAGGCCCGCGCTTGACCACCAGAACGACTGCCAGGTGGCGAACAGCGGGCCGATCAGCATCGCAAGGGCCATCCCACATGGCATGAAACAACTCCACAGGGAGAATGCGAGGTCCTGATGCGAGCCTGTCGTGAGACGCTGCAGGATTGCTGGTCCGGCAACGATTATCAGCAAAAAGCCGAGTCCTTCTAAGAGTCGGGATCCCAGCAGTACGGGGAAGGAGGATGCGATAGCACCGACTGCGCCTGCGAAGGCCATCACACCCAGGCCCAGAAGCAGCATTCGCCTATCGCCAACGGCCGTTACCAGCGCACCGGCAGGCGCGCCGCCAAACAGCCCTAGCACCGCAAAAAGACCGGTCAGCCATCCGATTGCCCCAAGGCTCAGCTGCAGGTCGGCCTGCAGCATGGGCGTCGCGATTGCCGCTTTTCCCAAGTACAGGGCGGCCACGACACCGGTGGCCACGACCAGCCAGACGACCGCCCCTCGGCGCTTGCCGGACGCCACTGCATTCATTGGGGCGAACCCGTGGCGGATGCAACGAGCGCCGCTGCTACAGATGCGACATGTCTGCCTTGATACCGAGCCCCTTGCAGTTCGTTCTCGCTCGGCTGGCGGTCGCCGCCACTGCCATCATCGGCGAGGGTCGAAGCGCCGTACGGCGTGCCCCCAGTGATGGCGTCCATCCGCAGCTGTCCTTTGAAGCTGTAAGGCAGCCCTACCACGACCATACCAAGGTGAAGCAGCACCGTATGGGTTGCCAGTAACGTACTTTCCTGGCCCCCGTGCTGGCTCCCCGTCGAGGTGAACGCGCTGCCCACTTTGCCGACCAGTTTGTCTTCGAACCACAACCCGCCGCATTGGTCGAGGAAGTTTTTCATCTGCGATGCCATGTTGCCGAAGCGCGTCGGCGTGCCAATCACGATAGCGTCGTATTCGGGAAGCTCCGCCACATGGGCCACGCTCGCCGCCTGGTTCAGCTTGAAGCCTGCTTTCTTGGCAACAGGCTCCGGCACCAGCTCAGGCACCCGCTTGACGACTGCCAGCGCGCCCGCCTCGCGCGCGCCCTCGGCAACCGCTTGAGCGAGTGTTTCAACGTGACCGTAGGACGAGTAATAGAGCACCAGGACCTTTGCCATCGTCTTGTACCTCTTGAGGTTGTTGGCTCAAGGCAAAGGCTATCCATTTCGCAAGTTCTACAAGAGTGATAAAAAATTCAGCAAGACGATCTCAGGAGCAGATCATGTTAGATGGGATGACGCTGGATCAGATTCGCACCTTCGTCACCGTGGCCGACAGTGGCAGCTTCCGTTCCGGTGCGACGCGTCTGCTGCGGGTGCAATCGGCGGTGAGCCATGCCATTGCCAACCTCGAAGACGAGCTTGGTTTGCAGTTGTTCGACCGTACCGGTTATCGCCCCGTACTCACACCGGAGGGCCAGGCCTTGCTGGCCAACGCCCGCGACCTGCTTCTTAGAGCCGATGTCATGCGCGCTCGTGCTCGGGCGTTGGGTGAAGGCGTTGAGCTGGAGCTTTCGGTGGTGGTGGATACGCTGTTCCCGATCGCTGCGGTGGCGGCCGCAATGACTAACGTTCGGGCGCTCTATCCCCGCATAAGCTTCCGCCTGGAGTCACAACCGCTTGGAGGGCCACTGGCGGCGCTGGACGAAAAGCGCTGCATGCTCGCGATTGTCGTGGGGGAGGACTTCCGCAATTCAAGGATTGCGCTGGAAGCGATCGGCTCGGTTCAGCAGATTGCCGTGGTGCATGTCGATCACCCGCTCGCCCAGATGAGTGAAGCAGAGCCACTTGGCTTGCCTGATCTCGCCGATCATCTGCAAATCGTGTTGTCGGACCCCACGCCATTGTCGGAAGGTCGAACCTTCGGTGTGCTTTCGCCGAACACCTGCCGGGTCAACACGCAGGACGCGAAGTTCGCCCTCATCCATGCCGGCCTCGGCTGGGGTCGGCTGCCGGCATGGCAAGTGCAGGAAGACCTCGATTCGGGTCGATTGGTACGCCTGAGAACCCTAGGGCTTGGAAGAAACAGCCAGGTGCAATACGAGGCCTACCTGGCGCGCCGCGTTGATGAGCCGTTTGGCCCTGTTGCCCAGGCCTTCCGCCGCTGCTTGGCCGAGGTATGAAGAAGGGCGACAGTGAATGCAAAAAAGCCGCTGACGAGTGAATTGCCAGCGGCTTTTTGATCAGGTGTCGACGACTACCGGGCGCTGTGCACGCCAGCGCTGATCTCGCGGCACAGGCCGAGCACGCCTTCTACCGCAGCCTCCGGGCTCTTGGCCCCGGCGATCTGGTCGATCAGTGCCGAGCCGACCACCACACCCTCGGTGAGTCGGGCGATGGCGGCGGCCTGTTCCGGCGTGCGGATGCCGAAGCCGACGCATACCGGCAGATCGGTGTGGCGCTTGAGGCGCGCTACCGCTTCCTCGACGTGTTCCAGGGTGGCGGAACCTGCACCGGTCACGCCGGCCACCGAGACGTAGTAGACGAAGCCGGAGCTGCCGTTGAGCACGGTGGGCAGGCGCTGGTCGTCGGTGGTCGGGGTGGTCAGGCGGATGAAGTCGATGCCGGCGGCCTGGGCCGGGTCACAGAGTTCGTCGTTATGCTCCGGCGGCAGGTCGACGACGATCAGGCCATCGACTCCGGCCTCTTTCGCATCGCTGACGAAGCGCTCCACGCCATAGGCGAAGATCGGGTTGTAGTAGCCCATCAGCACCAGCGGCGTGCTCTGGTTGGTCTCGCGGAATTCGCGGACCATCTGCAGCGTCTTCGGCAGGTTCTGCTTGCCGGCCAGGGCGCGGATGTTGGCCAGCTGGATCGCCGGGCCGTCGGCCATCGGGTCGGTGAACGGCATGCCCAGCTCGATGACATCGGCGCCGGCTTCCGGCAGGCCCTTGAGGATGGCGAGGGAGGTGGAGTAGTCCGGATCGCCCGCCGTCACGAAGGTGACCAGCGCGGCGCGGTTTTCCTGCTTCAGCTGTGCGAAGCGGGCCTGCAAGCGGGAATTCACCGAGCTCATATGTGTTCTTCCTGTTCGTCGTAGTGGTGCATGACGGTTTGCATGTCCTTGTCGCCGCGGCCGGAGAGATTGACCACCATCAGGTGCTCCCTGGGCAGCTTGGCCGCGCGCTTGAAGGCTTCGGCCAGCGCGTGGGCCGATTCCAGCGCGGGGATGATGCCTTCCAGGCGGCAGCACAGATGGAACGCGGCCAGGGCTTCGTCATCGGTGCAGGGCACGTATTCGACGCGCTTGATCTCGTGCAACCAGGCGTGCTCCGGGCCGACGCCGGGGTAGTCGAGGCCGGCGGAAATCGAATGCGCGTCGGTGATCTGGCCGTCTTCGTCCTGCAGGAGGAAGGTGCGGTTGCCGTGCAGCACGCCCGGCGCCCCGCCGGCCATGCTGGCGGCGTGCTTGCCGGTGTCGATGCCGTGGCCGGCCGCTTCGACGCCGACGATCTGTACGCTCTCGTCATCGAGGAAAGGGTGGAACAGGCCGATGGCATTCGAGCCGCCGCCGATGCAGGCGACCAGCGAGTCGGGCAGGCGGCCCTCCTTCTGCATGATCTGTTCGCGAACCTCGTTGCCGATTACCGACTGGAAGTCGCGCACCATGGCCGGGTAGGGGTGCGGACCGGCGGCGGTGCCGATCAGGTAGAAGGTGTTGTGGACGTTGGTCACCCAGTCGCGCAGCGCCTCGTTCATCGCGTCCTTCAACGTGCCGGTGCCGGCGGTGACCGGAATCACTTCGGCGCCCAGGAGCTTCATGCGGAAGACGTTGGCCTGCTGGCGCTCGATGTCGGTGGTGCCCATGTAGACCACGCACTGCATGCCGAAGCGCGCGGCCACGGTGGCGGTGGCCACGCCGTGCATGCCGGCGCCGGTCTCGGCGATGATGCGCTGCTTGCCCATGCGCTTGGCCAGCAGGATCTGGCCGATGCAGTTGTTGATCTTGTGCGCGCCGGTGTGGTTCAGGTCTTCGCGCTTGAGGTAGATCTTCGCCCCGCCGAAGTGCTCGGTCAGCCGCTCGGCGTAGTAGAGCGGGCTGGCACGGCCGATGTAGTCGCGCTGGAAGTAGGCCAGCTCCTCGAGAAAGGCCGGGTCGCTCTTGGCCTTTTCGTATTCGGCGGCCAGCTCGTTGATCAGCGGCATCAGGGTTTCGGCGACGAACTGGCCGCCGAAGCGGCCGAACAGCCCGCGGTTGTCCGGGCCGGTGCGGTATGAGGTCATGCGAGGCTCCTTGGAGGGTGCCGACACGCAGTCGGGGTGAGCGTAGGGTGGACAACGGTGCAGCCTTGTCCACGCGATCGATACGCCAGCGTGGAAAATCGCTTCGCGGGTTTTCCACCCTACGGCAATCATTGAGGGTGAGCTTACGGCTGCCGGCGCCGGGTTAAAAGCGATAAGATCGTGCTGACCTGTCAGGAAAACTCACATATATGTCCCGCGATCTGCCACCGCTCAATGCCCTGCGTGCCTTCGAGGCGGCTGCCCGCCTGGGTAGCGTAAGCGAAGCCGCACGCGAGCTGCACGTCACCCACGGGGCCATCAGCCGGCAGCTTAAGCAGCTCGAAGAGGCCCTCGGTCTGGCTCTGTTCGCCAAGGAAGGGCGCGGCGTAAAACTCACCGATGCCGGCGTGCGTCTGCGTGACGCCGCCAGCGAGGCCTTTGAGCGCCTGCGCAGCACCTGCATCGAGCTGCAGCGACAGACCAGCGAGGCGCCGTTTGTGCTCGGTTGTCCCGGCAGCCTTTTGGCGCGCTGGTTCATTCCGCGGCTGGACCGGCTCAATCGCGACCTGCCCGAGCTGCGCCTGCAGCTGTCGGCCAGCGAGGGCGAGCTGGACCCACGCAAGCCGGGGCTGGATGCGACGCTGTGGTACGCCGAACCGCCATGGCCGGCGGACATGCAGGTGTTCGAACTCGCCGCCGAGCGCATCGGCCCGGTGCTCAGCCCCTACCACCCGCGTTGCGCCGAGTTGCGCGACGCGGCGCCGGCGGCCCTGCTCGAGGAGGCGCTGCTGCATACCGCTTCACGCCCGCAGGCCTGGCCAAACTGGGCGCGCCAGCAGGGGCTGGACCCTGCACGGCTGCGCCTGGGGCAAAGCTTCGAGCACCTGTATTTCCTCCTGGAGGCGGCGCTGGCCGGCCTTGGC
This sequence comes from Stutzerimonas sp. KH-1, assembly GCF_054483855.1. NCBI lineage: Bacteria > Pseudomonadati > Pseudomonadota > Gammaproteobacteria > Pseudomonadales > Pseudomonadaceae > Stutzerimonas > Stutzerimonas sp. KH-1. The sequence continues at coordinate 3,684,554 of NZ_CM137011.1, forward strand.
GTGGCCATCGCGCCCCAGCAACTGGTCGCCGACGATCTGAAGTCCGGCCGGTTGCTGGCGCCCTGGGGCTTCGTCGAGACCGATGCCCGGCTGGCGCTCTGGGTACCGGCGCGGCGCGCCGACCGACGCGCTGGGCGACTGGCCGATTGGTTGCGCCAGCAGCTGATTTGACGGCGCCACACAGTAGGTGATGGGAAAACGGGACGTTCCACGACCGTATCAGTGTGACCGAGGCATCCTTGAAGGCCCCCTGCTTCGCGCTGCGAAGCAGGGGGCCTTTCTTCTGCCTGATGGCAAGAGCTGAAGGCGTACGGACACGCCTGCAGCGTTGCCGACGAACGGCTACGCCATCTATCCGGCGCCACTAAATCGACACCATTAATGCCGATACAGTTCGGGAGCACCCACCGAGCAGCATTCCATTCGCCGTGGGCTGTCAGTAGTCGTTCAGGAGAACAGTGATGGTCTACAAGAAGCGTGTCGGACTTTTCCTATTTGCGCTGCTCGCGATCGGGGCAGAACCGCTTTCAGCCAAGCCCAACCCGGTGGCTGCTTCGCTGAAGGCGGGGCGGCCGTTCGTCGAGGGTGAATTGCTGGTGCAATTCAAGCCCGGCGCCTCGGAGACGGCGAAAAGTGCGGCGCTGAGCAGGCAGGGTGCAAAGGCCATGCAGAAGCTGCTGGCCAAGGCTGCACGTAAGGACGCCAAGGGTGATCTGGTGCAGGCACAGCTGGGCAAGGGCAAGAAGCTGGATGCCGCGTTGCTGGCCCGCCTGGCTGCCGATCCGGCCGTGGAGTTTGCCGAGCCCAACTGGATCTACCGCACCCAACTGGCCAATCCCAACGACCCTGGGCTCACTAGCCTGTGGGGCATGCAAGGCGCGACCACATCGCCAGCCGCACCTTACGGCAGTGGTGCGCTGGCTGCCTGGAATGCAGGTGTGGCGTGCTCCAGCCGCATTCACGTAGGGATCATCGACGAGGGCGTGATGACCACCCATGGTGATCTGCGCAGCAACATCTGGATAAACCCGGGCGAGGGCAGCCGCGCCGATCGCAAGGACAACGACCGCAACGGCTTCGTCGACGACATCCACGGTTGGGATTTCAATGCCAATAACGCCAGCGTCTACGACGGCGCGGCAGACGACCATGGCACCCATGTCGCCGGTACGGTCGCTGCGGTTGCCAATAACGGCGCCGGGGTATTCGGCGTCTGCCCGAGCGCGAAGCTCATCACGGCGAAGTTTCTCGGCGCCAACGGTGGCACCACGGCCGGTGCGGTAAAGGCCATCAATTACCTGACGCAGCTGAAACTGGCGAAAAGGATCAATCTGGTTGCAACCAACAATTCCTGGGGTGGTGGTGGCTATTCGCAGGCCCTGTATGACGCCATTCGTGCTGCCGGTAACGCCAATATCCTGTTCATTGCCGCGGCGGGAAACAGCGGGCTGGACATCGACACGACGCCAAGCTATCCGGCGAGCTACCAATTGCCGAACGTCATTGCCGTGGCTGCGATCGGCCAGAACGGCCAGCGCGCCAGTTTCTCGAACTCCGGTGTGAAGAGCGTGCATATCGCCGCGCCGGGTGTGAACGTCGTCTCGACCGTACCCACTGCCAGGGGTGGCGCCGGTTATGCCTACATGAGTGGCACCTCGATGGCGGCTCCGCATGTAACGGGTGCGGCAGCGCTGTACGTCTCGCTCAACCCCTGTGCCACCGCGGCGCAGACCCGTGAGGCACTGCTGCGCCTGGCGGTGCAGGACCCGCAGCTGACCGGTGTGGTGCAGCTCAACCGCCGTCTGGATGCCTCGAAGATTCGCCGTGAGCTGGCGTGCACTACACCCTGACATGCACTCACGTGGCCCAAGCGCGTCGCCGGCCGCATGGGTTCGCTCGCGCAGCCAGCGCTCAGCTGGCCAGGGCGGTCTGCGAGGCGGCCTCTGCGGCGGCGACCTTTTCCTCGGCGTAGCCGCGCGGATTGCGGCTCTGCCAGCGCCAGGCGTCGGCAAGCATGCTGGTCAGGTCCTTCTCGGCGCGCCAGCCGAGTTCCAGTTCGGCCTTGCTCGGGTCCGACCAGCACTGGGCGATGTCGCCGCGGCGGCGCGGCTTGATCACGTGGGGCAGCGGTCGGCCGGTAACTGCCTCGAAGGCGGTGATCATCTCGCGCACCGAATGGCCCTTGCCGGTGCCGAGGTTCCACGTGGAAACACCATGAATCAGCTGCAGTCGCTCCAGCGCTTTCAGGTGCCCCTTGGCCAGATCGACCACGTGGATGTAGTCGCGCACGCCGGTGCCATCGGGCGTCGGGTAGTCGTTGCCGTAGACGCTGAGCTGCTTACGCCGGCCCACCGCCACCTGCAGCATGTACGGCAGCAGGTTGTTCGGCACGCCGTTGGGATCTTCGCCGATCAGCCCGGACTCGTGGGCGCCGATGGGGTTGAAGTAGCGCAGCAATCCGATGGACCAGCGCGGGTCGGAGTCGCCCAGGCCCTTGAGCACGTTCTCGGCCATCAGCTTGGACTGGCCGTAGGGGTTGGTCGGCACGCCGGTGGGGCGGTCCTCGGTGATCGGCATTACCGGCGATTCGCCGTAGACCGTCGCCGATGAGCTGAATACCAGTCTGAACACGCCGGCCTCGGCCATCGCCTGGCACAGCGCGATGCTGCCGCCGACGTTGGTTTCGTAGTAGCGCAGCGGCTCGCGCACGCTTTCGCCAACCGCCTTGAGGCCGGCGAAGTGCATCACTGCGGTGATCGGGTAGGCAGCGAACAGCGCCTTGAGCAGCGAGCGATTGCGCACGTCGCCCCTGACGAACTGCAGCGGTCGCCCGGCGAGCTGCTCGACGCGGTCCAGAGCGGCCTGCGAGCTGTTGCACAGATTGTCCAGCACCAGCACTTCATGCCCGGCCTGCAGCAGTTCGAGCACCGCGTGTGAGCCGATGTAGCCGGCCCCTCCTGTTACCAGAATCATCTGTCTACCTCCGCATTCGCTGTCTTTTCGACACGCTCGGGACACTGCGGCTGGCCATGGCTGGCGCTGCATGAGTCTCCGTAATCTGGGATCGGCGAAACGGAACGGGACGGCGACGAGCTGCGCGCGCGGGTTCCGGTGCCGGTGTTAAGGCGTCCTGTTGATACGGACGGGGCAAGGTTCTGGCGAGTTCCATCCAGCTGCCGGACGGCCGACGGGTTGCGCTATCGGATGATTGGCGGGAACCCGAACCGCCGATTGCCGTCCACTACCGGCGGACGACGCGGGTTGCAGGCCATCTGACGGCTCGTAGTTGTGGCGCGATGACACGCCTTACGCAGGGCAGCGCGGGCATCGACGTGGCATGGTGAGAGGGCAGGAACGCCCGGGCACGGCTACCGAAACGAGGTGCTACATGAGTTGGGCCGGCCCGTTCCAGTACGACATCGGTAAATCCCGCAACGCGCAGCAGGCGCCGGCCGAAGTGGTCTTCGACGATCAGATCCCGACGCTGCTGTGCCTGTCGCACCTGCGCTGGAGCTTCGTCTACCAGCGCCCGCAACACCTGATGTCGCGTTTTGCCCGCGACTACAACGTGCTCTTCCATGAAGAGCCGATTGCCACCGAGGATGCCCAGCCCTGGCTGGAAGTACGCCCCGAGGAGAACGGCGTGCAGGTGCTTATTCCGCGCCTGCCGGCCGGTTGCGAGGGCGAGGATGCGACCCGCGTGCAGCGCCAGCTGCTCGACGATTACCTGGAAAAGCTCGGCGTGGGCGAGCTGATGCTCTGGTACTACACGCCGATGAGTCTGGCCTTCTCCGATCATCTGGCGCCGAGCCTGATCGTCTATGACTGCATGGACGAGCTCTCGGCGTTTCGTGGCGCGCCGCCGCAGCTGATCGAGCGCGAAGTGGAGCTGATGTGCCGCGCCAACCTGGTCTTCACCGGCGGCTACAGCCTCTACGAGGCCAAGCGCCAGCGCCACGACAATGCCCACCCGTTCCCCAGCAGCGTGGATGTCGAGCATTTCGCCGCTGCGCGCCGACCGCAGCACGACCCGGACGATCAGGCGGAAATTCCTCATCCGCGTCTCGGGTTCTACGGGGTGATCGACGAGCGCCTTGATCTCGAGCTGATCGAGCAGGTCGCGCGCATGCGGCCAGACTGGCAGATCGTGCTGATCGGCCCGGTGGTGAAGATCGACCCGGCCGAGCTGCCGCAGCGCGACAACATCCACTACCTGGGCGGCAAGACCTACGACGAGCTGCCGCAATACCTGTCCGGCTGGGACGTGGCGATCATGCCGTTCGCACTGAACGAGTCGACCCGCTTCATCAGCCCGACCAAAACCCCCGAATACCTCGCCGGGGGTTTCCCGGTGGTGTCCACGCCGATCACCGATGTGGTGCGCACCTACGGTGACACCGGGATCGTGCGCATCGCCGACAGCGCCGAGGCGTTCGTCGCTGCCACCGAAGCCGCCCTGGCCGATGCCGAAGACCGCGACGGTCTCTTGGCCAAGGCCGACGAGATCCTGGGCGACATGTCCTGGGATCACACCTGGAGCCTGATGAAGGAGAAGATGCAATGCGCGATATGAGCCCGCAGGACAGCAACCCGGAACGTCTCGGCGCAGGCGCGGGCGACCAGCCACAGGCGCGCAGACGCGGCTTCGACTACCTGATCGTCGGCGCCGGCTTTGCCGGCAGCGTGCTCGCCGAGCGCCTTGCCACGGGGCTGAACAAGCGCGTGCTGGTGGTGGACCGGCGTCCGCATATCGCCGGTAACGCCTACGACTACCACGACGAGTCCGGCGTGCTGATTCACCGCTACGGCCCGCACATCTTCCACACCAACGCCCAGCGCATCGTCGATTACCTCTCGCAGTTCACCGAGTGGCGCCCCTACGAACATCGCGTGCTGGCGCAGGTGGATGGCCAGGAAGTGCCGATCCCGATCAACATGACCACGCTGAACAGGCTCTATGGCCTGAACATGACCACCGAACAGGAAGCGGCCGACTTTCTCGCCAGCCGCGCCGAGCCGGTGGAGAACATTCAGACCAGCGAGGACGTGGTGATCAACGGCATCGGCCGTGAGCTGTACCAGAAGTTCTTCCGCGGCTACACCCGCAAGCAGTGGGGGCTGGACCCGTCGCAGCTGGACAAGTCGGTGACCTCGCGCATCCCCACGCGCACCAACACCGACGACCGCTACTTCACCGACACCTTCCAGCAGATGCCCAAGCATGGCTACACGAAGATGTTCGAGAAGATGCTGGCGCACCCCAACATCAAGGTCATGCTCAACACCGACTACCGCGAGATCCGCGACGAGGTGCAGTACGACCACCTGATCTTCTGCGGCCCGATCGACGAATACTTCGACTACCGCTTCGGCAAGCTGCCGTACCGCTCGCTGAAGTTCGAGCACAAGCAACTCGACCAGGAACAGTTCCAGGCCGTGGGGACGGTCAACTACCCCAGCGAGGACGTGCCCTACACACGCATCAGCGAGTACAAGCACCTCACCGGGCAGGTCCACCCGAAGACCAGCATCACCTACGAGTACCCCTCCGCCGAGGGCGATCCCTACTACCCGATCCCGCGGCCGGAGAACGCCGAGCTGTACAAGCGCTATCAGCAGCTGGCGGACGAAACGCCGAACGTGACCTTTGTCGGCCGCCTCGGCACCTACAAGTACTACAACATGGATCAGGTGGTAGGGCAGGCGCTGGCGCTGTACAAGCGCATCGAGGAAGCCGAGCACGCCAGCCAGCCGCAGGCGGTCGCCGGGCAACCTGGTTGAAGCGCAACGGTCGTTATGCAAGAGCCCGAGGCGCGTGCGCTCGGGCACGGGCCGCGCGGTTAACGCTGCGGTCGCTGGCGTCATCCAAGAGGTAAACGATGCACCACCCCTCTGTATTCAAGAGTTTCTTTCTCGGTGGTTTCGAGTGCTCGAACCATCGCCGCAGCGACGGCCGCCGGCTCGACCTGCTCGCCGCGACTGGCCACGACCGCTGGGCCGCGCACGACTACGCCGAACTGCACCGCCATGGCCTGCATGCCGTGCGCGACGGCCTGCGCTGGCATCTGATCGAGCGCCAGCCGGGGCAGTACGACTGGTCGAGCTTCCTGCCCATGCTGCAGGCCGCCCAGCGCCAGGGTACCCAGGTGATCTGGGACCTGTGTCATTACGGCTGGCCGGATGACATCGACATCTGGCGGCCGCAGTTCGTCGACCGCTTCGCCCGTTATGCCGCGGCGGTGGCGCAACTGGTCAAGGACGAGACCCACGATGTGCCGTTCTATGCACCGCTCAACGAGATTTCCTTTTGGGCCTGGGCCGGCGGTGACGAGGCCTACTTCAACCCCATGGCGCGCGGTCGCGGCTTCGAACTCAAGCACCAGCTGGTGCGCGCCACCATCGCCGCGATGCAGGCGATCCGCGCGGTCGAACCGCGGGCGCGTTTCGTCCAGGTCGACCCGGCCATCCATGTGATCGCCGGCAACGACCGGCCCGGCCCGCAGCGCGACGCCGAGCGTTTCCGCCAGTCACAGTTCGAGGCCTGGGACATGCTCTGCGGCGAGCAATGGCCGGGGCTCGGCGGCGCGCCGGAGTTTCTCGACATCATTGGCGTCAACTACTACTCGGACAACCAGTGGTACCACGGCGACGGCCGCACCATCGATCGCGACAGCCCGGATTACCGGCCGTTCAAGGGCATCCTGCGCGAGATCCACCAGCGCTACCAGCGCCCACTGCTGATCGCCGAGACCGGCGCCGAGGGCGACCTGCGCGGAGACTGGCTGCGTTACGTCAGCGAGCAGGCCGGCCTGGCGATGCAGACAGGGGTGCCAGTGGAAGGCATCTGCCTGTATCCGGTGCTGGACTACCCCGGCTGGGCGGACGAGCGGCACTGCCCTGTCGGGCTACTCGGCTTTCCTGACGAGAACGGCAAGCGCTGCGTGCACGAGGGCCTGGCCGACGAGCTGCGGCTGCAGCAGATGCGGTTCAGCCAGTCCAGCCCGGCCCCGCAATTCGCCGAAGCCACGCCGTGAACCAGGCGGCCGCCGTGCCTCGGGCCAAGCCCGGCGAGCTGCCGCTACCCAGCCGCCCGGTCGCTTTCCTCTGGCACTACATCTGTGCGCGGCCCTGGCATTTCGGCGGGCTGCTGGCGCTGATCATCGGCGCGGCCAGCTGCGCGGTGGCGGTGCAGTACGGCATGAAGCTGCTGGTCGACGCCATGGCGCAGGGCACGGCGGATCGCGCGTCGGCCAACGTCTGGTGGCCGTTGGGGCTGTTCATCGGCCTGATCGTCACCGAGAACGTGTTCTGGCGCCTCGGCGGCTGGCTCGGTTGTCGCACCGTGGTGGCCAGCGTGGTGGACATCCGCGTCGACCTGTTCAAGCACCTGACCGGCCACCCGATGCGCTATTTCACCGAGCATTTCGCCGGCTCGCTGGGCAATCGCATCTCCGCCCTGGGGGCCGCGGCCGGTTCGATCTATGGCGGGCTGGCGTGGAAGATCGTGCCGCCGATCGTCGACTTTCTCGGCGCCGTGGTGGTGCTGTTCACCGTCGGCTGGCAGATGGCGGTGGCGCTGATCGTCTTCGTCGCCATCGTCGCCGCGCTGATCACCGGCTTCGGTATCCGCGGCCGCGCCAAGCATCAGCGTTTCGCCGCGCAATCGGCGCGGGTCGGCGGCGAGCTGGTGGACGCGGTCTCCAACGTCTGGACGATCAAGGCCTTTTCCGCCCGCGACCGCGAGGCCGAACGCCTGGCCCATGAGATCGGCTACGAGGCCCGTGCCCAGCGACGCAGCTGGATGTACCTGGAAAAGGCCCGTGTGATGCACGACATCTGCCTGTCGGTGATGGCCGGCGGCATGCTGATCTGGGCGATCCAGTTGTGGATCGGCGGTTCGGTCACCGCCGGTGACGTGGTGCTGGTCAGCGCGTTGACCTTTCGTATCCTGCACGGCTCACGTGACCTGGCCCTGGCGCTGGTGGACGCCACCCAGCAGCTCGGCGCCATCGACGACACCCTGCGCATCATCGTCCAGCCCCACGGTCTGGAGGACACCGATACCCAGCTGATGCTCGCCGAAGGCGACATCACCTTCGAGCGCATCCGCTTCGCCTATCCGGGCCGCGGCGTGGTGTTCGAGGATCTCGACCTGCACATTCCGGCAGGGCAGAAGGTCGGCGTGGTGGGCTCGTCCGGGGCCGGCAAGTCGACCCTGATCAACCTGCTGCAGCGCCTCGACGACGTGCAGAGTGGCCGCATTCTGGTCGACGGCCAGGATATTCGCAGCGTCAGCCAGGACAGCCTGCGCGAAAAGATCGCCGTGGTCCCGCAGGAGACCGCGCTGTTCAACCGCAGCATCCGCGAGAACATCCGCTACGGGCGCCCGGACGCCAGCGATGAAGAGGTGGTCGAGGCGGCGCGCAGCGCCTTCTGCGACGGTTTCATCCGTGAACTGCCGCAGGGCTACGACACCCTGGTCGGCGAGCGCGGCGTGATGCTCTCCGGCGGCCAGCGCCAGCGCCTGGGTATCGCCCGGGCGTTCCTCAAGGACGCGCCGATTCTGATCCTCGACGAGGCGACCTCGGCGCTGGATACGCAGTCCGAAGGCGAGATTCAGGCCGCACTCAACCTGCTGGTGCACAACCGCACCGTGGTCGCGGTGGCGCACCGTCTGTCCACGCTGTCGAGCTTCGACCGCATCATCGTGCTGCGCGACGGCCGCATCGTCGAGGACGGCCCGCCACAGGAGCTGCGCCGCCGCGGCGGTGAGTTCGACGCGCTGTGGCGCATGCAGGCCGAAGGCTTCACCCAGGAACCCGGGCCGGCGATATGAAGCGTGCGGCGGTGTCTTCGCGCAGCCTGCGCTCGCTCGGCTACGACCCCGAGCAGCAGGTGCTGGAAGTGGAATTCAGCAGCGGCGCGCTGTACCGCTACGAAGAGGTCCCGCCCGCAGCGGTGCAGGCCTTGCTCGAAGCCGACTCGCTGGGGCGGCATTTCAACCAGGTATTCAAGCCGCAGCATTACCGCTACCAACGCATCGGGTGATCGTGCCGGAAGCGCGCGGACAAGCTGCGCGTCATCCACCCATCCCACCGGGGGCGATTCGCCGCCCGCCATCGGCGGATCGACCGTTCCGCTGAACTTCCGGGGCGCTCTGCGGGCCTCAATCAACAGGACGCGTCATTACCGAGCGGAGGCTCTTCAGACCAGAAGGGGATTGTTCAATGTCGGATCATCACACGTACAAGAAGATTGAAATCGTCGGCTCCTCGCGCAACAGCGTCGATGAGGCGATCCAGAACGGTATCGCCGAGGCGTCCAAGTCTCTGCAGAACGTCGAGTGGTTCGAGGTCGGTGAAATCCGCGGTCATGTCGAGAACGGCAAGGTCGGGCATTTCCAGGTCACCATGAAGGTCGGCTTCCGCCTCAAGAACAGCTGATCGCCACGCGCGCGGCCGCCGTTCAGTCGGCGACTGCGCGGCTGCGTTCGTAGCGACGCAGCAGCGGCTGGGTGCTGAGTCCGTGCAGCACGATGCTCAGCGCCACCACCGATAGCACCAGGCCGATAATGGTCTGCGCTTCGTCCGGCAGCAGGCCGTGGGTCACTGCGTAGCTCAGGTAGTACAGGCTGCCGATGCCACGGATGCCAAACCAGCCGGCGGTTAGGCACTGGGCGCGGTCGAGGTAGCGCCGCGGCATCAGCAGCATCACGCTCAACGGCCGAATCAGCAGGAATAGCGCCAGGCCGAGCGGAACCGCACGCCAGTCCCAGTGCACCGAGACCAGCACCCCGAGCATGGTCACCAGCAACACTTCCAGGCTGCGTTCCAGCTGTCCGCCGAATGCCAGTACGTCACCCATCAGCACGCCGGCGGCGACCCGTGGTTGTCCCAGCTGTCGGTCATCCAGCGACAGCGCGCGAGGGGCCAGGCCGCCTTCGGCGAGGTGCGGGACGGCGTCGTTGATCAGCTCCTCGGATGGCGTCTCGGAGCGTCCGGCGGCGGCGATTTCCGCGTGACGCAGACCGAGACCGGCGGCGAACACCGCGAGAAAGCCCCAGGCACCAGCCAGTTCGGCGCCGACATAGGCCAGGGCAATCAGCGCCAGGGCCAGCGAGTCGTTGGGCGACATGGTGGTATCGGTGTGGCGTGCGCGCAGGTAGATGGCCACGCGGCCGACCAGCTTGCCCAGCAGAAAGCCGATCAGCAGCCCCGCCGGCACCGCCCACAGCAGCCGGTGCAGCGCCCACTCGCTGACCCAATCGGCCTCCAGTTGGCCCTGGGCGATGAGCATCAGGCCGAACACCACGAAGGGAAACGCGGTGCCATCGTTGAAGCCCGCCTCGCCGGACAGGCCGTAGCGCAGGCGGTCGCTGTCACGGGCATCGTTGACCTGCACCAGGCTCGCCAGCACCGGATCGGTGGGTGCCAGGATCGCCCCGATCAGCACCGCGACACCCCAGCTCAGACCGAACAGGTAGTGGCAGAGCAGGGTGACGCCGCCGATGCAGGCGAGCATCACCGGCCCGGCCAGTACATAGGCGCTCTTCCATGCCGGATGCCGTAGCGGCATGCGCAGTTTGAGTCCGCTGACGAACAGCGAGACCAGCACGGCGACCTCGGTGAGGTGTTCCATCCAGCCGGCTATATGCAGGAATTCCATCTCCCACAGGCCGATGCCGAGCTGGCCGATGAGCACGCCGAAACCGAGGTAGATCAGGGACGTGGTGATTGGCAGCCAGCGCAGGAAGGCCGAAGCGAGGGCGAGGATCAGCAGCAGGACGCCGAGTACGGCCATCCATTCGAGAAAATTCATGCGTGTTCCGATGGCGGGGCGCGGTGTTGCGCCCAGGGGTGTATGCCATTGGAACGGTGGCCGGCGGCAGGGTTCGCCGGCAGTGCCGCGTGAGGCCGCCGCCGGTCAGGGCAGCGGCCGGCTATCTACTGGCGCAGCTCGGCGACGATCTCGAAGGCGCGATGGCGGTCGGCGGTTTCGTAGAGGTCGCAGGTAAAGATCAGCTCGTCGGCCTGGGTCTGCTCCAGCAGCACGTCGAGACGCGCGCGAACCTTCTCCGGGCCGCCGATCAGTGCCAGGCCGAGGAAGTCGCCCACGGCCTGCTGCTCATGCGGCAGCCACAGGCCCTGCATGCTCTGCACCGGCGGGCGCAGCACCAGGCTCTGTCCGCGGATCAGCGAGAGAATGCGCTGGTAGACGCTGGTCACCAGATACTCGGCCTGCTCGTCGCTGTCGGCGGCGATCAGCGGCACGCCGAGCATCACGTAGGGCGTGTCGAGCACCGCCGAAGGCTTGAAGTTTTCTCGGTAGAGCTTGATCGCCTGATGCATGTAGCGCGGCGCGAAGTGCGAGGCGAAGGCGTAGGGCAGTCCCTTGGCCGCGGCCAGCTGGGCACTGAACAGGCTGGAGCCGAGCAGCCAGATCGGTATGTTGCTGTTCACTCCCGGCATGGCGATGACGCGCTGATTGGGCTGGCGCGGACCGAGCAGCAACTCCAGCTCCTCGACGTCCTGGGGGAAGTCGTCGGCGCTGCCCATGCGGTCGCGGCGCAGTGCATGGGCGGTGAACTGATCGGCGCCGGGGGCGCGACCGAGCCCGAGGTCGATGCGGCCCGGATAGAGCGCTTCCAGCGTGCCGAACTGTTCGGCGATCACCAGCGGCGCGTGGTTCGGCAGCATCACCCCGCCGGCGCCGAGGCGGATGCGCGTGGTGTTGGCGGCCAGGTAGCCGATCAGCACCGCGGTGGCGGCGCTGGCGATGCCGTCCATGTTGTGGTGTTCGGCCACCCAGAAGCGCTGGAAGCCGAGCCCCTCGACGTGACGCGCCAGGGCCAGGGCATTGTGCAGCGCCTGTGCCGGCGTGCCGTCATCGCGGATCGGCGCCAGGTCGAGAGCGGAGAAGCGGGTGTTTGCAATGCGGGACATTGTTTACCTCATGACGTAAGGCGGTCGGGTGCGAGCGGGCTCAGTGGCAATGCTCGGCCTTGGCCTCGACCAGCACGTTGCGCTGTTCGTCGCGCAACCAGCCTTGCGGGGTGAAACCCAGCGAGCGGGCCTGGAACAGGTAGCGCTGGCCGGGTTGGAAGTCGTTGTAGCGGATCACAAGGGTGCAGCGAATGGTGTGGGTTTCGCCGAACAGGCCGAAGTCGCCCCCTGTCACTTCGAATTCGTAGCGCGCCTCGAGTTCATGGGCGCCCGGCGGGACCTGGAAATAACGGCCGTCGGGGGTGCGTTTGCCGTCCAGCTGGTCGGACATGAAGATATCGCTGGGCTGCGCGGTCATGTCGACCCGGGCCATGTTCGGGTCGGGTTGCGGCAATGGCCCGGCGCAGCCGGCCAGGGCGAGAAGGGCGGGCAGGACGAGGGGGAGTGCGCGACGCATGGCTGGATCCTCGGCGAATGGCGGGGTGAGACGCGCTGCGCCTCACCGATGCTGCGAGGGTGCGCCAGATGACGGCGCATTTCAACGCGGACTCAGCGGCCGGCGAGGTCGCCGCAGCCCTTTTCCTCGGCGCGGGCCAGCACGTACTGGTGCTGGTCGTAGAGCTTGGCCCAGGGACGGAAGCCATAGCCGCCGGCCACCAGGCGATAACGCGCCCCGGCAGTGAACTTGTCGTATTCCAGAGTCAGCTTGCAGTCGCGAGGCAGCGGGTTGCTGCCGGGGCCGACGTTGGCGCCATTGACCTCGAAGCGGTAGCGCATCTCCAGCTTGCGGCTGCCGGGCGGGACCTGGAAATAGCGATCGTCCTCCAGCGTCTTGCCGTCCACGGCGACCGCCTGCAGCTGGGTCTCGCCGTTCGGGTTGAGCTCGACCCAGGCCTGCTCGGGATCGGGCTTGGGCATCCACATGGAGCAGCCGGCCAGGCTGGCGAGCAGGGTGACGAGAAGGAAACCGCGCATGTACAAGGCTCCAGCCGGTAATCAGAGGCCGGCAAGGGTTCGATTGAGGACGTGATGGCTGCCGCAGGTTGCAATCGGCAGCACGGCCTTTGTAGGGTGCGCTACGCACGCCGGCGCCAGTCCGACCACCGAGCGGTAACCCGATGCCCAAGCCCAACGCCGCCTCCATCGACAGCCTCAGCCTGCGCTGGGTTCCCCTGCTGCTTGCCGTCTGTCTGAATGGTTGCAGTTATTACGGCCAGCTCGCCGCCGGCCAGTTGGAGCTGCTGCACCAGCGCGAACCCATCGAGGCGCTGATCGCCGATGACTCGCGCGATGCGGCATTGCGCCAACGGCTGGGCGAGGTACTGCAGGCTCGCCGCTTCGGCAGTCAGGCGCTGGCTCTGCCGGACAACGACAGCTATCGGCTCTACGCGGAACTCGGCCGACCTTATGTGGTGTGGAATCTGTTCGCCACCGAGGAATTTTCGGTCAAGCCGCTGGAGCACTGTTTTCCCATCGCCGGCTGCGTCGCCTATCGCGGCTATTTCCGCCAGGGTGCCGCCCGCGGCGAGGCAGCGCGGCTACAGCTGAGGGGGCTGGATACCCATGTGGCGGGTGTCGAAGCCTATTCCACGCTGGGCTGGTTCGCCGATCCGCTGCTCAGCTCAATGCTGCGACGCAACGACGAGCAGCTGGCGGCGCTGATCTTCCACGAGCTGGCCCATCAGCAGCTCTATCTTCCCGGCGACACCGCCTTCAACGAGTCCTACGCCACCTTTGTCGAGCGCGAGGGCCTGCGCCAGTGGCGGGCGCATCGCGGCTTGCCGCAGCGGGATGAACAGGCGCGGGTACGCTATCGACAACTGGTTGAGCTGCTACTCGAGACGCGCCAGCGTCTCGACCGGCTGTATGCCTCGGGTCGCTCGCCAGGCGAGATGCGCGCGCTGAAGCAGGCCGAGTTCGCGACGCTGCGTCAGCGCTATCGACATCTGCGCGACAGCCAGTGGAGCGGCGATAGGCGCTTCGATCGCTGGTTCGCCCAGCCGCTGAATAACGCCACGCTCTTGCCGTTCGGCCTGTACGACCGCTGGGTGCCGGCATTTGCCGCGTTGTTCGAGCGGTGCGGGCGGGGCTGGGCGCGCTTTCACCAGGCGGTCGCAGCGCTAACGGAACTGCCTGCCGACGAGCGGGAAGCCAGACTTTCAAAACTGGCCAACTGAACAAGCGAAACGGCGCGGCCTGTTGCCGCGGGCGTTACGTGCTGTTATGGCTCTTGCGTCGAAAATCCCCGATCTGCCGTTCATCGGCTGCGATACACCTGTCCGCTGAACGGTGCGAATCGTTTTCCGAACCCTCCGGTCCTCTTTACTAGGTCGCCGATTCCATACGGCGGCGATCCCCTCATGCCTGATACCCACGACAACGGAGGCTCCATGGAGACCATTTCCGGAATTCTTGATAACAAAGGCACGCCACTGGAGAAGCAGAAGTTCACATGGAAGGAAATGGCCGGCAAGCCAATCAGCAAACTCGATGACGATGCGTTTACCCGTGTGCGCATCATCCTCATGAACGGCGTCGAGACCGACGCCCTGCGCCTCAAGCACGGCATTGCGCGCTTCAACAAGGAGCTGCGCCTGCCGCTGGCCGAGATCCGCCGCGTCGAGCAACACCAGGCAACCATGGTCAACTGGCTGATCGGCGCCGACCACTCGCCGCTGGAAACCACCGTCGCCTACGAACAGGTGGCCATCGAGGTGACCGCCGCCGTGGCGCAGAACGAGCCCGACCCTTACCAGGCGCAGACCTATCGCTTCGGCCTGCTGGAAGACTTCGATCACCTGTACCGCTACTCGGCGATGCTCGATCGCCTCGAGGGCAAGGATGCCAACAACATCCTGCAGGGCTATACCGACATCGTGCCCGGGCGGAAAACATCGGAGCACCATCGTCATCCGGAAAACGACATCCGCGACAACTACGAGAAGAACTCCGCCGCGCTCATCACCAAGATCCACGCGGCGCTGATCACCGGCGCGGAATACCAGACCCACGACTACTACATGAACATCGGCCCGCTGTTCGCCGACCCGCTGGCGCGCCAGCTGTATGCCGAGATCGCCTCGGTGGAAGAGCAGCACGTGACCCAGTACGGCGCGCTCTCCGACCCCAGCGAAAGCCATATGGAGAAGTGGCTGGTGCACGAGGCGATGGAAGTCTACATGTACGCCAGCTGCGCCGAGCAGGAGACCAATCCGCGCATCAAGGCCATGTGGGAGCGCTTCCTCGACTATGAGCTGGGCCACCTCAATGTCGCCTGCGAATGGTTCAAGAAGCTCGAAGGCCGCGACCCGGCCGAGGTCCTCGCCGGCCCGCTGCCGAAGATGGTCGAGTTCAAGAGCCAGCGCGATTTCGTGCGCCAGGTGCTGGCCGCCGAGGTCAACCTGCGTACCGCCGGCCCCGCCTACGTGGACAAGGGCAAGGAGCCGCAGTCCTCGCTCGATTACCGCAACCACCTCGCCTCGGAAGGGCTCGCCTCGGACATCGTCTCGGCGGGTTACCAGTGGGCGCCGGGTGGCGAACTGATGCGCAAGGCTTCCTGAGGAGACGAACATGGCTACTGCAGCGAAAGTAGGTACCAATTACACCGGCGTGCAGATGTCCCCGAAGGACACCAAGCGCCTGCTCGACGCTGTCAACGACATCCACCCGGACGTGCCGGGCGATGAGCGCGGCATGCTGGTCGAGCGCACCGAACGGGCCGCCGAGGCCGACCGCATCGGCTCCGTGCCGGTGCCGGGTTCGGCCAAGGGCATGCTCAAGACCGGCTTCGACATGATGCGTGGCAAGAGCCCCGAGGTGTTTCTCGACAAGCTGGGCGAACGCCTGGCCTACGAGCGCAACGGGGTACGCCTCTACGAGGCGATGATCGCCAAGGTCAAGGCGCTCGACACGCCGGACACCGCCTTGGTCGACACGCTCACGCATATCCGCAACGAGGAGCACGAGCACATGATGCTGGTGCACCAGGCGATCGAAACCCTCGGCGCCGACCCGACCGCGCAGACCCCTTGTGCCGATGTCGTCGGGGCCATGGCCCTGGGTATCGTCAACGTGCTGACCGACCCGCGGACCAACGTCGACCAGTGCCTGAATGCGCTTCTGACCGTGGAGCTGGCCGACAATGCGGCCTGGGAACTGCTGATCGAGCTGGCGCAGGCGGCGGGCCATCCGAACATTGCCGATAGCTTTACGAAGGCCAAGACCCAGGAAGACGACCATCTGGTGAAGATCAAGACGCTGATGCGGCGGGATCTGATCATGCAGACCAAGTAATAGCGTGCGAGTGGGACGCTTTGGCGCACACCATCGAAAGGGTGTGCGTCTTTTTTTGGGCGCGGAAAGGTTGATGCGGAGTTAGGGGCATTATCGGCTTTTTGTAGTGGCCGATTTCCGAGCTGCTTGGGAGCTTGGTTTCGCCCTGCTGGGCGACTCACTTTTTTCAGTCGCGAAAAAAGTAAGCAAAAACGCTTTGCCCCTGCCATCCGGGTCTCGCTGCGCTCGACTTCCCTCGTTCCATCGTCGCTCCGGGGGCCGGCGTACAAGGGCCATCCATGGCCCTTTACGCCTCTCGCGGCATCCATGCCGCTCGCTCCCCTCCGCAACGATTCCACTCGGCCTCCTGAAAGGGGCGAATGGCATCGCCTGATAGCGTGTGCACAGGAAACCAAGTAAAGCGGACGATGGTGGCCACGCTCCTGCCTGAGCATGCCGTAGAGATGTTCGCGCCCTTGATGCAAGTACGAGGGATGAGCCCGCGCTTATGAACGTGGAGCTTTGGAGCCAAGTGAACATCTGAACGCCGGGTAAATCGGTCTATCTGTTCATCTTGCACAGCCTACCAGGCGACTCCAAACGCCCCTTCAGGAGGGTGAACGGAGCCGTCGCGCAGAGGGGCGAGCCGCAGGGATGCGGCGAGAGCCGTAAAGGGCCATGGATGGCCCTTGTACGGCGACCCTCGGAGCGGCGGCGTAGTGAGCGAACCCGGAGCGAAGCGCAGGGCCGGATGCAGGGGCAAAGCGTTTTTGGTTACTTTTTCGGCGTTTGGAAAAAGTGACTCGCCCAGCAGGGCGAAACCAAGCCTTCAGGCAACTCGCCAACAGCCATGAAGCAAAGACGTTCATCCAACGCACCCAGCCTGCTAGCCCGAAGACAACAGATAACAAAGAAAAAGGGGTGCCGCCTGCGCGAACACCCCTCCTCAACGATCACCGGCCAGCCGGTCAATCGTTCCCGACACTCGCCGCTTGCACGGTACAGCCCCAGACTTCCAGCGCCGGCTGGTCCGCTTGTGGCGGGCCGAGCCATTCGCTCATCGCGTGGCAACGCTGGTCAAAACACAGTTGGTAATCCCCTGCCTCGGGGGTTCGCCCCAGGCGCAGGAGTGGCAACGCTGGCATCTGGCGCTGGTAGTGCCAGGCCCCGTCACGCAGTTCGGCGTCATCCGGAATTTCCATCCCGGCACCAGAACCCTTGACCCGCGCTTCGCCGAGCAGCAGCCCGTCCGGCGTCACGCGGTAATCCTCTTCCCAGCGGATCTTCTCGATCGTGTGGTTCCACGCCAGGGTGAAGGCGGGGGTGGGCACTTCGGCCCACACCACGCCTGCCAGCCCCAGGCACAGACCGATCATGCGGCCGCCAGACGCTCGGCGCGGCGGGCGCGCCAGATGTGCTGCGCGAGGAAGATCGCGCCGAGGGCGAAGCCGATCTCGTCACTCATCGGTGTGGCGAGGATCATCGCCGCACCGGCGACGAAGCCCAGCAACTTCTCCCACAGTGCCATGGGTCGCTGCAGGTAGCCGGTGAACACCGCGCCCCACAGGCCGATGGCGAAGGCCGCCTTGAACAGCATGTACAGCGTGGCCGCCCAGTCACCGCCCTGCATCATCAGCGCCGGGTTGTACACCGCCATGAACGGCACGATGAAACCGGCGATGGCGATGCGAATGGCCCACATGCTGATCTTCAGGCCCTTCTCCTTGGCGATCGGCGCGGCGGCGAAGCAGGCCAGCGCCACCGGCGGGGTGAGGTCGGCCATGATGCCGAAGTAGAAGACGAACATGTGCGAGACGATCAGCGGCACGCCGAGGTCGAGCAGCGCGGGCGCGGCGATCGAGCTGGTGATGATGTAGTTGGGAATGGTCGGGATGCCCATGCCCAGCACCAGGCAGGTCAGCATGGTCAGCAGCAGCGAGAGGAACAGGTTGTTCTCGCCGACGGCCAGGATGTAGCCGGCGAAGGTCGAGGCCACGCCAGTCAGCGAAACGATGCCGATGATCACTCCGACCAGGGCGCAGGCGATACCCACCGGCACCGCATGGCGCGCGCCTTCGACCAGCGCGTGCAGGCAGATCACCAGGGTGTCGCGGCCGCCCTTGATGAACCAGCAGACCACCACCAGCGCGGCGATGACCGCGAAGATCACCCCGATGCCGAGCTGGAAGAAGCCGGCGCAGAGCAGGCCGAGGGCGATCCAGAAGGCGATGCGCAGGCCGAACGACGACACCTTGAGGATAATCGCCGAACCGAGGATGACGATCGCCGTCAGCGCCAGGCCGATGGTGCCGGCGAACATCGGCGTGCGTCCGGAGAACAGCAGCCAGACCAGCACCAGCAGCGGAATCAGCAGGTACCAGCGTTCCTTGACCGCAGCCCAGGCACTCGGGCACTCGTCTTTCGGCAGGCCCTTGAGGCCGGCGCGCTTGGCTTCCAGATGGACCATCCAGAACACCGAGCCGAAGTACAGCAGCGCGGGGATCAGCGCGGCCTTAGCGATCTCGACGAAGGGCACGTTGATGGTCTCGGCCATGATGAATGCCACCGCGCCCATCACCGGCGGCATGATCTGGCTGCCCATCGAGGAAGTGGCCTCGACGCCGCCGGCGAAGGCCGGGCGATAGCCGAAGCGCTTCATCAGCGGAATGGTGAACTGGCCGGTGGTGACCACGTTGGCCACGCCGGAACCGGTGATGGTGCCCATCAATGCCGAGGACACCACCGACACCTTGGCCGGGCCGCCCAGCTTGTGGCCGAACAGGCCCATGGCGAAGTCGGTGAACAGCTTGATCATGCCCGCCTGCTCGAGGAACGAGCCGAACAGGATGAACAGGAAGATGTAGGTCGCCGAAACGTAGGTTGGCGTGCCGTACAGGCCTTCGGTGCCGAACGACAGCTGGTTGACGATCTGGTCCAGGTAATAGCCGCGGTGCGCGAGATCACCGGGCAGGTATTCGCCGAGCAGGCCGTAGGCGAGGAACAGCCCGCAGATGATCGGCAGGGCGATGCCCATCACCCGGCGGGCGGCCTCGAAGACCAGCACAATCAGCGTCAGGCCGACCACCATGTCGGTGGTGGTCATGTCGCCGGAGCGCTGGATCAGGTCCGCCTCGAAATACCACTGGTAGATGAAGGTGGCGAAACCGGCCAGGCCAAGTACCCAGGCCACGGGCTGGAACGGCTTGCCGTTGCCGCGGGCCGGGTAGCAGAGGAACACCAGCAGCAACAGGAAGCCGACGTGACCGGCGCGCAGCACCTGGCTGGACACCGGGTGAAAGGCGGCGGTGACGATCTGATAGATGGAGAACAGCAGGGCGACGTAGAACAGCGCCCTCGGCCATTCGCTGGGGCTGGCGTGCAGCCCTTGGCTTTCGCTCATGGAATCACTCTCTCACTGCAAGGTGGGGGCCTGTAGAAGCAGGCTTGCCAACGAGGCAACGCGGGCAAGCCTGCTGCTACAAGGATGCGGGCTGGAGCAGGCCGCAGGGCCCGCTCCGCCCGTCTGTCAGCGCTGGGTTACTTGAGAACCCCGGCTTCCTTGTAGAAGCGCTCGGCGCCCGGGTGCAGCGGGATCGGCAGGTTCTTGGTGGCGTTTTCCAGCTTGATGTCCTTGGCGGCGGAGTGGGCGTTGCCCAGGGCCGACAGGTTGTCGAACATCAGCTTGGTCATCTGGTAGGCCACTTCGTCGGAGACCTTCTCATGGCTGACCAGGATGTTGGTGATGGCCACGGTCGGCACATCGGCATCCTGACCGTCGTAGGTGCCGGCCGGAATCACGCCGGCCTGATAGGCGTCGCTCTCGATCTTCTCGACCACGGCGGCCGGAATCTCGACGAAGGTCACCGGCATGGTGCTGGCCAGGTCGCGGATGGCGGCCATGCCCAGGCCCGAGGACTGCAGGGTGGCGTCCAGCTGGCGGTTCTTGATCAGCTCGACCGACTCGGCGTAGGGCAGGAACTCGACGCGGCCCATGTCCTCGTAGCTCAGGCCGGCGGCCTTGAAGATCGCGCGGGCGTTCAGCTCGGTGCCGGACTTCGGCGCGCCGACGGAGATGCGCTTGCCCTTGAGGTCTTCCAGAGTCTTGATGCCGGACTCTTCGCTGGCAACGATCTGGATGTAGTTGTTGTAGGTACCGGCGATGGCGCGCAGGCGCTTGAGCGGAGCCTTGAAGCCGGCGTCCTCGACACCGTTCCAGGCGTCGGCCACCGAGTCACCCAGGGAGAAGGCCAGTTCGCCACGGCCGGCCTGCAGCAGGTTGAGGTTTTCCACCGAAGCCTTGGTGGCCTGCACGGAAGTCTTGGCGCCATCGATCTTGTTGTACTGCTGCGACAGGGCCACGCCGATCGGGTAGTACACACCGCTGGTGCCGCCGGTGAGGATGTTGATGAAGGTCGGCGCAGCGACGGCCGCGGTGCTGGCGGTGAAGGCCGCAGCGGCAGCGAGCAGGCCCAGGCGTTTGGTCAGTCTCATGGTGGATCTCCGTTTCGTTTTTATTGGTTGACGCAGCATGTTGACGATAGACGATGCCGCGTTCGAGAACGCGCCAGACGAGCAAGCAGAGGGGCGATGACACCGGGGAGTCCGGAGGGATGGATATCGCTGGCAGCTCTTCTTGTCGTTGGAATCGCATCGAGCAGATTGCTAGTAGCAGAAGCCGTGCCAGGCACGCATAGCCCCTGCTACAAGGGCTGCTGCCTGCATGGACAGGGGTGATAGGCAAAAATCCGCCTATGCGATGAGAGGTCTCGGCAAGAAACCGCTTATCGGGGCGGAAGTGAGCGCGAAACTTGCCTGGCGCGTGGGCTTCGAATGCAGACGAATCGTTCGATGGAGGGCTCGCCATGAGTGCGGAAATCAGCGCCAAGGATCTGGGCATCGACATGAGTGACGGTGAGCACGCGCTGTTCAAGTGGTTTCTCGCCAGCTTTCTGTTCGGCAAGCGCATCCAGCAGGACATCGCCGCCGAGGCGTATCGCGTGATCGTCGACAAGCACAAGCGCGATACGCCGCGCAAACTGGGCAACTGCAGCTGGCAGCAACTGGTGGACATGCTCGGTGAAGGACACTACGTACGCTACGACGAGTCCACCGCCGAGCGGCTGCTCAAGCTCTGCGAGAAGCTCAACCAGGAATATGGCGGCAAGCTCGGGCGCATCCATGAACTCAGCGAGAACCGCAAGGACCTGGAACGGCGGCTGGCGGAATTCGAGGGGATCGGGCCGAAGACCGTGGAAATCTTCATGCGCGAGGCCGCCAGGGTCTGGTACTGAGCGCGCCGGACGGCACTTGCGTAGCGCGGGCGAAGGGTTAGAGTGGCGCCATCGCAACGCCGAAGTCCGCCATGCGCATCGTTCTGCTCGTCCTTAGTCTGTTCCTGCCCATCGCCGCCAGCGCCGCGCCGGCGCCCTATTACCAATGGCAGAGCAAAGTCGACGGCACCATCATTTGCCGCCAGACCTCACCGGGCGAGGGTTGGCAGAAACTCGACGGCCGCCCGTTCCGTGACCTCAACTGCAGCATGCCGGCCGCGCGGGTCGAACGCCCGAGCAGCGTGCCGGGTTTCCGCCCGCAGCCGGGGCGCTAGCCGGCGTCAGCCCGGAATCCGCTCCATGCTTCATGGCCGTAGGGTGGAAAACCGCAAAGCGTTTTCCACGCGTCGGAGGCCCTGCCCGAGGTTTCGCCATGCAACGGACCCATGGTGGATAAGCTTCGCGTTATCCACCCTACGCTCCCATCGCCATCGCCATCGCCATCGCCATCGCCATCGCCATCGCCATCGGTAGGGTGGAAAACCGCGCAGCGTTTTCCACGCGTTGCCAGAGGCTGCTCGGTATTTCGTCGCTCCTCGCCGGTGGTGGTGGCAAGCTGCGCTAGAGCGTCATCCCGTCGTACGCCAGGCACACGTTGTCCGGCAGTTCCCGCGACGCCTGCATGAACCAGGCATCCAGCTCATGGCCGATATGGGTCAGCACGGCTTGCGCCGGCTGCAGGTCGTCGATGCTCTGCAGCGCACGGGTCAGGTCGTTGTGGTTGCGCGGTGGCGCGTCGCGCGGCGGTGTTGAGCAGTCCAGCACCAGCACATCCAGCGCGGTGTCCTGCAGCAGTTCGCGCGTGCTGTCCGGCAGGCCGACGGTGTCGGTGAGGTAGGCGATACGGCGCCCGTGACCTTCCAGCAGGTAGCCGAAGGTGGGTCTCGAGTGCACCAGTGGCAGCGCCGTGACCCGCAGCGTGCCGAGCATGCGTTGTTCGAAGGCGGCGAACGGCTCGCTGAAATCGAGGATGCCGGGATGCTTGTAGAGGTCGGCGAGGCCTTCGGGATCGTCCGGGCCGTGCACCGGGATGCGCAGTCCCACGCCCCAGCGCAGTTGCAGCAGGCCCTGGGCATGGTCGGCGTGGTAATGGGTCTGCAGGATGCCGTTGAAGCTGCCCGGTGCGAAGCGCTCACAGAGGTCCGGCAGGCCGCTGTCGAGCAACCAACGCTGGTCGCCGCAGTCCACCAGTGCCGAACAGGCACGGCGGCGGCGACTCGGGTCGAGCTGCGCGGCGCGGCAGGCCGGACAGGCGCAGTTGTACACCGGCACCTGCGCGGCGCCGCCGGTGCCCAGCAGGGTCAGCCGCATTGGCGGTGCTCGTCGAGCAGCTGCAGCAGGCGCTCGACGCTGCGCTCCAGCGAGGCGGAATTGTCCAGGCGGATGTAGTCGTCCAGTTCGCCACTGAACAGCGCATTGCGTGCCAGGCGCGCCTCGATCTGCTCGGGCGTTTCCCGGCCACGGGTCAGCAGGCGCTCGCGCAGCACGTCCTGCTCGACGCTCAGCAGCACCGCCAGCAGGTTCGGATAGCGCCGCCGCGCCTCGGGCAGATAGCCGCGCGAGCCGTTGACCAGCACATCCTCGCCGGCCGTCAGCCAGTCGTCGATCTCGGCAGGGATGCCGTAGGCCAGCCCGTTGGCGCGCCAGCTGAGGGCGAAGGCCTGCTCGGCCTCCAGGCACTCGAACTGCTCTGGACTCACCGCCTGCGCGGCCTCGCCGATGGCTTCTGCCGAGCGGGTGATGACCCGCCGGGCGATGCGCACGCCACGCTCGGCGAGCGCTGCGCGTGCGGCGTCGAGCAGACTGTCCTTGCCGGCCCCGGAGGGGCCGATCAGGTAAATCAAGCGGCCTTTCATGGGGTTACTCCCGATCATCGAAGCCAGCGCAGTGGCAGGCAGTATAGAGCCAGCCGCGCTACCTGCTGGCGCCTTGTCAGCTTTATCGGAGTGCGCCATCAGAACACCCGCCGGCCCTGGCGCCAGACCTGGCCGATCACCGGCTGGCCCTTGTGCACCTGCGCCTGGACCAGGTCGGCGCGCAGCCCGACGGCGATCTCGCCGCGATCATCCAGCCCGGCCGCGCGTGCCGGCGCCAGGCTGACGGTGGCGATGGCGCGCGGCAGGTCGTAGCCGTTGTCCTGCTCTGCCAGGCCCAGCGCGGCCTGCAGCAGGCTGGCCGGGTAGTAGTCGCTGGAGAGGATGTCCAGCACGCCACGCCGGGCCAGATCGGCAGCGGCGATATTGCCCGAGTGCGAGCCGCCACGGACGATGTTCGGCGCGCCCATCAGCACCTTCAGCCCGCGCGCGTGGCTGGCCTCGGCGGCTTCGAAGGTGGTCGGGAATTCGGCGATGGCCATGCCGTAGCCGGCCGATTCCTCGACATGATCGAGCGTCGCATCGTCGTGGCTGGCCAGCGCCAGGTCGCGGCTGCGGCAGATGTCGACGATGGCGGCGCGCTGCTGGTCGCTGTGCCGCGCCGAGTTGGCCAGCTGCTCGCTGACGAAGGCATCCATCTCCGCGGGACTCAGGTGGTACTTGCCCATGTAGTACTCGCGGTACTTCTCCATGCGCGCGAACTGGCGCTGGCCCGGCGCGTGGTCCATCACCGAGACCAGCTGCACCAGCGGCTGCTCGACCAGCTCGCGGAACAGCTCCAGGCATTGCGGATGGCTGACTTCGCAGCGCAGGTGCAGGCGGTGTTCGGCGCGGGTCTGCCCGGCCGCCTCGGCCTCGGCGATGGCCTCGAGCATTACGCCGAGCTGCTGCATGCGCTTGCCCTTGGGATTGATGTCGCCGATCGACAGCGCATCGAACACCGTGGTGATGCCGGCGGCGACGATCTGCGCGTCATGGGTCAGCACCGCCGAGGCGGACGGCCAGTCCACGCCGGGACGCGGGCTCATGTGCTTTTCCAGGTTGTCGGTGTGCAGTTCCACCAGCCCCGGCAGCAGCAGGTCGCCGCCCAGGTCCTGGGCCTGTTGCAGGTTGCTGGCGCCTTCGCTGATGTCGGCGATCAGGCCGTCGCGGATCAGCAGGCTGCCATGGATCACCTGATCGGCCAGCACCAGGCGGGCGTTGCTGAGTATCTGTTCAGCTGGCATGGGCCAGGTCCTCCTGCGTCATGTCCAGATAGCGGTCGGCGACTGCCTCGCGGATCGCGCGGTCATGGAAGATGCCGATCAGCGCGCTGCCGGCGGTCTTGGCTTCGTCGATCAGTTCCAGCACCACGCGGGCGTTGGCTTCGTCCAGCGAGGCGGTGGGTTCGTCGAGCAGCATCAC
Organism: Stutzerimonas sp. KH-1; assembly: GCF_054483855.1. Taxonomy (NCBI): domain Bacteria; kingdom Pseudomonadati; phylum Pseudomonadota; class Gammaproteobacteria; order Pseudomonadales; family Pseudomonadaceae; genus Stutzerimonas; species Stutzerimonas sp. KH-1. The sequence goes on from NZ_CM137011.1 coordinate 3,709,376, forward strand.
CGGCCAGCCCACCATGAAGCCGCGCGCCAGGTTGACCCGCTGCTGCTCGCCGCCGGAAAAGGTCCCGGGGGCCAGCTGCCAGAGCCGTTCGGGAATGTTCAGCCGGGTCAGCAGCGCCTTGGCCCGCGCCTCGGCATCGACACGCGTCCAGCCGCGCGCCAGCGCCGGTTCCATCACCACCTCGAGCGCCGGCACCCGCGGGATCACCCGCAGGAACTGGCTGACGTAGCCCAGCGTCTGCCGGCGCACCGCGAGTACCTGGCGCGGTTCGGCGCCGACCAGCTCCAGCCAGTCGCCGGCGTGGCGGATACGGATGCTGCCGCCGGCCGGCAGGTAGTTGCCGTACAGCGTGCGCAGCAGGGTCGACTTGCCGGCACCCGACTGGCCGTGCAGCACCAGGCATTCGCCGGCGGCGACGGTGAAGTTCAGCCCGCGCAGCACCTGCAGGCGGACGCCGTGCTGCTGGTGCAGGGTGAAGGTCTTGGCGAGGTCACGGACCTCGATCAGGTTCGTCATGACGGATTCCTTCATGGCTGCAGCACCGAGGACACCAGGAGCTGCGTGTAGGGGTGCTGCGGGTCGTCGAGGATCTGGTCGGTCAGACCCGACTCCACCACCCGCGAGCGGCGCATCACCATCAGCCGGTCGGCCAGCAGGCGTGCCACGGCGAGGTCGTGGGTGACGATCACCACCGCCAGGTCCAGCTCGCGCACCAGCCCGCGCAGGAGGTCGAGCAGGCGTGCCTGCACCGACACGTCGAGGCCGCCGGTGGGTTCGTCCATGAACACCAGCTTCGGGCTGGAAACCAGGTTGCGGGCGATCTGCAGGCGCTGCTGCATGCCGCCGGAGAAGGTCCGCGGTAGGTCGTCGATGCGCGCCGGGTCGATCTCCACCTGTTGCAGCCAGTCCAGCCCGGCGGCGCGCAGCTGGCCGTAATGGCGTACGCCCTGGGCCATCAGCCGTTCGCCGATGTTGGCGCCGGCGGAAACGCCCATGCGCAGGCCGTCGCGCGGGTTCTGTTCGACGAAGCCCCATTCGGTGCGCAGCAGCGTGCGCCGCTCGGCCTCGCTGGCGGCGTAGAGGTCGAGCCAGTCGCCGGCAGCATCGCGGTACTGCACGCTGCCGCGATCCGGCGGACAGCGGCCGCAGAGCAGCGAGAGCAGGGTGGACTTGCCGGAGCCGGACTCGCCGACGATGCCCAGCACTTCGCCGGGGTAGAGCTCGAAGGACACACCCTGGCAGCCCTTGTCCGGGCCGTACAGGCGGGTCAGGTCGCGCACCGCGAACAGCGGCTCGGTGCCGACGCTCGTGGCGGGCAGCAGTTGTTCGGCGGCGCTCATGGGCGGCTCTCCTGTTGCTGGGCGCGCTGCGCGCAATAGTCTGTATCCGAGCAGACGAACTGCTTGGTCCCGGCGTCGTCGACGATCAGCTCGTCGAGGTAGGAATCGCCGCTGCCACAGATGGCGCAGCACTGCTCCCACTGCTGGATCTGGAACGGGTGATCCTCGAAATCCAGGCTGACCACGCGGGTGTACGGCGGCACGGCGTAGAGGCGCTTCTCGCGGCCGGCGCCGAACAGCATCAGCGCCGGGCTCAGGTGAAGCTTGGGGTTGTCGAATTTGGGAATCGGCGAGGGGTCCATCACGTAGCGCCCGTCCACCGTCACCGGGTAGGCGTAGCTGGTGGCGATGTGGCCGAAGGTGGCGATGTCCTCGTAGAGCTTCACGTGCATCACGCCGTAGTCGCCCAGCGCGTGCATGGTGCGCGTCTCGGTTTCCGATGGCTCGATGAAGCGCAGCGGCTCGGGGATCGGCACCTGATAGACCATGATCTGCCCGGCGGCGAGCGGGGTTTCCGGGATGCGGTGGCGGGTCTGGATCACCGTCGCCGCGGGGGTGCGTTCGGTGGTGGCGACCCCGGCGGTGCGGGCGAAGAAGCGGCGGATCGACACCGCGTTGGTGGTGTCGTCGGCGCCCTGGTCGATCACCTTGAGCACGTCGTCGGCGCCGAGAATGGCCGCGGTCAGCTGCATGCCGCCGGTGCCCCAGCCGTAGGGCAGCGGCATCTCGCGGCCGCCGAAGGGCACCTGATAGCCAGGTATGGCGACCGCCTTGAGCAGTGCGCGGCGGATCATGCGCTTGGTCTGCTCGTCGAGGTAGGCGAAGTTGTAGCCCGCCTCGCTGGTGGGAATGGCGTGAGCGTTCATGCGCGTTTCTCCTTCGCTGGCGTCGCGGCGTCGGCTGCGGTCTGCTCGGCCTGCGGCTGGCGCAGCTTGCGGATCAGCTCCAGCTCGGACTGGAAGTCGACGTAGTGCGGCAACTTCAGGTGCGAGACGAAACCGGCGGCCTCGACGTTGTCGCAGTGCATCAGCACGAATTCCTCCTGCTGCGCCGGGCCCTGCACTTCCTCGCCGTACTCGCCGGCACGCAGCGCGCGGTCGACCAGCGCCATGCCCATCGCCTTGCGCTCGGCGTAGCCGAAGGCCAGGCCGTAGCCGCGGGTGAACTGCGCCTGCGCGGCGCTCTCGCCGACGAACTGGTTGACCATCTCGCACTCGGTCAGCTCGATCTCGCCGAGGCAGACCGGGAAGCCCAGCTCCTGTGGCTCGATCCAGACCTCGGCGGTGCCGATGCGAATCTCGCCGGCGAACGGGTGGTTGCGGCCGTAGCCGCGCTGGGTCGAGTAGCCCAGCGCCAGGAGAAAGCCCTCGTCGCCGCGCGCCAGTGCCTGCAGGCGTTCGGCGCGGCTCGCCGGCAGCTCTAACGGCTCGCGGGTGAGGTCCGGCACCGGCTCGCCGCGGTCGATTTCCGGGGTCATCAGGCCCTCCTCGCCGAGCAGGCCGAGTACCCGCGGGCAGTTGCCCAGCGTGGCGCCTTCATCCACCGGCGGGCCGGGGCGTTCGCCTTCGGCGAGCAGGGCGAAATCGAGCAGGCGGTGGGTGTAGTCGAAGGTCGGGCCGAGCAGCTGGCCGCCGGGCACGTCCTTGAAGGTCGCCGAGATGCGCCGGCTGAGCTGCATGGCGCCGGTGTCCAGCGGCAGGCTTTCGGCGAAGCGCGGCAGCGTGGTGCGGTAGGCGCGCAAGAGGAAGATCGCCTCGACCAGATCGCCGGCGGCCTGCTTGATCGCCAGCGCGGCGAGTTCCTCGTCGTACAGCGAGCCTTCGCTCATCACCCGCGCCACGGCGAGCGGCAGCTGCTGGCGAATCTGCTCGACGCCGAGTTCGGCGATGCCGGTATCGCCGCGGCGCTTCTTCGCCAGCAGCGCGTGGGCGTTGTCGATGGCCTGTTCGCCACCCTTGACCGCGACGTACATCAGGCCACCTCCTGCAGCGAATCGCCGATGCGCGTGCTGCGCGGCAGGCCGAGCACTTCGCCGTCAGCGCAGAACAGTGCGTCGAGCCCGCGCGGAAAGTCGTTGCGCGCGGCGCGCTGCTGCCAGAACGCCGGTTTCAGAGGCAGGCCGACCAGCCGGCTGCCGTCGATGCCCGGACCCTGCCAGCTCAGCGCCGGGCCGCGGTCGAGGTGTTCCAGCTGGATCAGCAATGTGCAGGACTGGTCCGGGTAGCGCTCGCTGCCGGCGTAGAAGCCGGAGAGGTCGTCCAGTGCCGCGGCGTCGAGCAGGGCGAACATCGCCTCCTCGCGCGCCTCGACGATCGGGCAGCCACAGTGGAAGGCCAGGTTGGAGCGGATCGCCGGAGTGTCGAAGGCCGGCGCCAGCCACAGCGGCGTGTCGTTATCCAGCAGGCTCAGGCACAGCGCGTAGCTGGCCGCCTGCAGCGGCTCGATGGCGGCGACGCTGACCAGCGGCTGGCGCGTGCCCGGCTCGGCCAGGGCCTTGAGCGCGGCGCGAAAGCACTTCTGCGCGTCCAGCACCGGGTCGGTGAAGGCGGCCTGCAACAGGTCGGATAGAGCGCGATTCATCAGTCTTCTCCTCGCAGCAGCGTGAAGAACTCCACGCGGGTAGTGGCGGTTTCGGCAGCCTTTTGCGCGGCACGTCGGGCCTGCGCGGCGGCCAGCGGTTCGATCAGCTCGGCGAGCCAGCGGCTCTGTTGCGGGCCCTGCAGGTGGGCGTCGGCGAGGGCGGCGAGCTCGGCCTGGCGCTTGTCGCGGCCGGCGCGGTAGCTGTAGCCGGTGCTGCCGTCGACCAGGCGCACCACGCAGCGGGTGACGCTCATCTCGCCGAGGTTGAACGGCGCACCGGTGCCGCCCATGCGGCCGCGCACCAGGGTCATGCCGATTTCCGCGGGACGGATCAGCTGGTAGGCGCAGTCGCGCAGGTCACTCTCGAAAGGCGCTAGATCGGCGGCGCTGGCGCGGGCCAGCACGGCCATCCAGCGCTGGCGCGGGGATTGTTCGCGGGTGTGCATGGGGTTCTCCATCAGGTGGCGACCTGGTACTGGAAGCGGTCGGAACGGCTGGCCGAAAGGGCGATCTCCACCGGTCGCCCGGCGGCATCGCAGGACAGGGTGAACACCGACAGCAGCGGCATGCGCAGGGGCATCAGCAGCTGTGCGGCCTCGTCGCGATCGGCCAGGCGTGCGCCGATCAGGCTGAAACGGCGCGTCAGCGGCAGGCCGCGCTCGCCGAGGTAGCGGCGCAGCGAGCCGCCCTGGTAGTCGGCGAGCAGCTCGGCGTGGCTGGCGCAGTAGCGGTGACGGATCAGGCTGACCGGCTCGCCGTCGAGCAGGCGCAGGGTGCTCAGCTCTATCAGCGCGGCGCCTTCGGCCAGTTGCAGGTGGCGCGCTTCCTCGGCGCTGGCGCTCAGCTGACGGCGCTCGAGCAGGCGCGCCTCGGTGCGCAAGCCGAGGGCGGCCAGCGATTCGCTGTAGGCGCTGTCGGCCTGCAGCGGATACACCAGCGGGCGTTGCAGCACCTGGGTGCCCTTGCCCTGGCGGCGCAGCAGGCGGCCTTCCTGTACCAGCTCGTCGACGGCACGGCGCAGGGTGTGGCGGTTGACCGCGAAGCGGCGCGCCAGCTGCATCTCGCCGGGGAGGAAGTCGCCGATGCGATAGTGGCGCAACTCGCCGCGCAGCACCTGTGCCAGTTCGAGGTAGAGCGGTTCGCTGGGTTGTCTAGACAACTGCATGGTTTTTTCGAAGGCCGCGCAGGCCCTCACTCCGTCAGATGAAGAGCTTGCGCAGGCGCTGGGAGAGCAGGTCGATCAGGCTCACCACGGCGATGATGATCAGCAGCAGGGCGGCGGTCTGGCCGAACTGGAAACCGCGGATGGCTTCCCAGAGGATCACGCCGATGCCGCCGGCGCCGACCATGCCGACCACCGTGGCCGAGCGCACGTTGGATTCGAAGCGGTATAGCGAGTAGGAAATCCACAGTGGCAGCACCTGCGGAATCACCCCGAAGATGACTTCCTGCAGCGCACTGGCACCGGTGGCACGCACGCCTTCCACCGGGCCCGGCTCGATGGCTTCCACCGCTTCGGCGAACAGCTTGGCGAGCACGCCGGTGGTGCTGATCCACAGCGCCAGCACGCCGGCGAAGGGGCCGAGGCCGACGGCGACGACGAAGAGCATGGCGAAGACCATCTCGTTGATCGACCGGCAGGCGTCCATCAGCCGGCGCACCGGCTGGTAGACCCACCAGGGCACGATGTTCTCGGAGCTGAGAATGCCCAGCGGGATGGCGCAGACGATCGCCAGCAGGGTGCCCCAGAGGGCGATGTGCACCGTGGTGATCATCTCCTTGAGGTACAGCTGCCAGTTGCTGAAGTCCGGCGGGAAGAAGTCGGCGGCAAAGGTCGCCATGTTGGCGCTGTCGCGGATCAACAGCAGCGGATTCATCTCCGCGCCCTGCCAGGACCAGGCCAGCACGGCCAGGCACAGGCCCCAGCCGAGCAGGCGCAGCCAGCTGCGCTTGCCGTTGCCCGCCAGCGGCGGTGTGGTGCTCAGAGTGGTCATGTTCGGTTCTCACAAACGGCGCGGACGGGAGCGTGGCGCCAGCGCGCCACGCCCGGCGTTGGTCAGCTGGCCTTGGCGGCGGCAGTCTTCTGCTCGCGCTCGGCCATGCGCTGTTCCAGCTTGGCCAGCTCGTCGTCGATGCCCTGCAGCTTGGCCTGGCGATCGCTGTCGGAGAGCTTGCTGTCGGCGGCGACTTCGCTGCGCTTCTTGAACAGCTCCAGCTGGCGGATCGGCAACAGCTGGTCGTTGTCGGAGGCGCGGAACGGTGCCCACTGCAGCGCGGCGAGGATTTCCTTCTCGGCCGGCTTGGCGCCGTAGCTCATGAAGAATTCGCGCAGCTTGTTCTTCTGCTCGTCGCTCAGGCTCTTGCGCCAGACCAGCGGGTCGGCCGGGATCAGCGGAGAAGTCCAGACGATCTTCAGTTGCGCCGCCTTGTCCGGTGCGGTGATCTGCAGGCGCTCCATGCTTTCGCTGTTGAAGGTGCCGACATCGACCTGCTTGTTGGCCACCGACAGCGCGTTCACTTCGTGGCTGCCGTTGAGGCTGCGCTTGAAGGCCTGGCCGGCGTCGACCTTGTTCTTGGCGAACACGTAGTAGCCGGGCACCAGGTAGCCAGAGGTGGAGTTCGGGTCGCCATTGGCGAAGGTCAGGCTCTTGGCGTTCTTCAGCACGTCCTCGACCGAGTTCAGGACGCTGTCCTTGTGCACGATGAGGTGGCTGTAGTAGCCCGGGCTGCCGTTGGCGGCGACGGTCTGGGCGAAGATTTCGCCGCCGGCGCGATCCACCGCTTCCATCGCCGACTTGTTGCCGTACCAGGCCAGGTCGACCTTGTCGAAGCGCATGCCCTGGATCACCCCGGCGTAGTCGGGGGCGAAGAAGGCTTTCACCTCGTAGCCGGTCTGCTTGCTCATGTCGGCGAGGAAGGGGGCCCAGACGCTGCGCAGGTTCTGCGAGGACTCGGTGGAAATGATGCCGAAGGTGAGGGTCTCGGCGGCCTGGGCCGTGCCGGCGAGGGCACCGGCCAGCAGCGTGGAGGCGGCGAGGGCGCGACTGAAGCGTTTCAACATGGAGGTCACTCCTGAGGTGTGGCGTTGGTTGTCGGGTCGGCGTTCGGTCAGCCGTTGACCAGCTGCAGCTGCCGCGGCTCGGCGGCGCGGGCGCGGTCGGAGAACAGCAGGCTGGCGTCCAGATCGGCGCCGTAGAGATCGTTGAGCAGGTGGTCGCTGAGTGCCGCCGAGGGGCCGTCGTAATGGATGCGGCCGCCCTTGAGCGCCACGGCGCGGGAGCAGTAGCGCAGGGCGTAGTCGACCTGATGCAGGGTCACCACCACGGTCTTGCCGTCCTGGCGGTTGATGTCGGCGAGGATTTCCATGACCTTGCGCGCCGACTCCGGATCGAGCGAGGCGATCGGCTCGTCGGCGAGGATCACCTCGGCCTGCTGGGTCAGCGCACGGGCGATCGCCACCCGCTGCTGCTGCCCGCCGGAGAGCGTCGAGGCGCGCTGCGCGGCGCGCTCGGCCAGGCCGACGCGCTCCAGTGCGGCCATGGCCTGGCGCTTCTGCTCGTCGCTGAACATGCCCAGCGATCCGCGCCAGCGCGGCATGCGGCCGAGAAAGCCGAGCAGGACGTTGTCCAGCACGCTGAGGCGGGTTACCAGGTTGAACTGCTGGAAGATGTAGCCGATGTCGGCGCGCAGGCGGCGCACCTCGCCGTGCAGACGGCCGGTGGCCTGAACCTCGCGGCCGAGCACCTCGATGCGTCCGCCGGCGGAGCGGTCGCAGCAGGCCAGGCCGGCCAGGTGGCGCAACAGCGTGGACTTGCCGGAACCGGAGGCGCCGATCAGCGCCACCATCTCGCCCGGCTGTATCGCCAGGCCCAGGTCGAACAGCGCCTGCTTGCCGGCGAAGGTCTTGTTCAGTCGCTCGACTCGAATAGCCGCATTCATGTCTTGCCCTCTCGTCTGCGCGGCCGGGGAGGTCGGCCAACTTGTCTAGACGAGAAGGTAGTCAGGCTCTGTTGCAGTCCCGCTAAGCGTCCGTGAACCTGCGATGACCATTCGGTGAAGCTTCGACAATGAGCGCGGCGGTCAGTCGGCGCACGCAAGGCTTTGCCTTCGCGGCGCGCGCCCCTAAGCTGGTCAGCGAGCTGCCGCGTCGCCTACACGACGGTCGGGCCTGTCAGAAAAGAGGAAGAGCATGAAACAGAAGATCGTATTCATCACCGGCGCCACCTCCGGCTTCGGCCGCGCCACTGCCCGCCGCTTCGCCGAGGCCGGCTGGGCGCTGGTCCTCACCGGGCGGCGCAGCGAGCGCCTGGAAGCGCTGCAGAGCGAGCTGTCGGCGAAGGTGCCGGTGCATGTCGCCACCCTCGACGTGCGCCATGCCGGCGCGGTGAAGGAGGTGGTCGAGCAGCTGCCCAGCGAGTTCAGCCAGATCGATTGCCTGGTCAACAACGCCGGCCTGGCGCTGGCGCCGCAGCCGGCGCAGCAGGTCGACCTCGCTGACTGGCACACCATGATCGACACCAACATCACCGGCCTGGTCAACGTCACCCACGCGCTGCTGCCGACGCTGATCGCCACCGGCAAGGGCGCCAGCATCGTCAACATCGGCTCGGTGGCCGGCCACTGGCCGTATCCGGGCGGCCACGTCTACGGTGCGACCAAGGCCTTCGTCGAGCAGTTCGGCTACAACCTTCGCTGCGACCTGCTCGGCACCGGCGTGCGCGTCACCGACATCGCGCCGGGCATGGCCGAAACCGAATTCACCCTGGTGCGCACCAAGGGCGATCAGGCCGCCAGCGACCGGCTGTACCGCGGCACCACGCCGCTGACCGCCGAGGACATCGCCGAGCAGATCTTCTACGTTGCCACCCTGCCGGATCACATCAACATCAACCGCCTGGAAGTGATGCCCACCCGCCAGGCCTGGTCGCCGTTCAATATCGATCGCGACAAGTAATCGCTCCAAGAGGCGTGGCGTGCAATGCGCCGCGCCTGCTGCATGCCTCGCGAACCGGCCGTTCAGACATATCGTTAACCCAAGCGTAACGGTCGCGCCTGCTGCTTGATTGATGACCCCTCGGTCACCTCCCTACTGTGCGCTCCACAAAGCGGAAAACCTGTGGAGTCGCCATGACAACAACAATCTCCCCACCGCCGCAGTGGTCGCGCCGTCGAGCCGAAAAGGCCCGTCGTCTCGATCAGGTGCAGAGCCTCGCCGATGGCGTGGTACTGCCCAGCGAGCGGATCGTCGAGGCCCTGGAACTCTTGATCGCCCCTGGCGACCGGGTGGTGCTCGAGGGCAACAACCAGAAGCAGGCGGACTTCCTCTCCCGCTCACTGGCCAAGGCCGACCCCGGCAAGCTGCACGACCTGCACATGATCATGCCGAGCGTCAGCCGCGCCGAGCACCTGGATCTGTTCGAGCGGCAGATCGCGCGCAAGCTCGACTTCTCCTTCGCCGGCCCGCAGAGCCTGCGCATCAGCCAGCTGCTCGAAGACGGCCTGCTGGAAGTCGGCGCCATCCACACCTACATCGAACTCTACTCGCGCCTCTTGGTGGACCTGATCCCCAATGTCGCGCTGGTGGCCGGCTTCCAGGCCGACCGCCACGGCAACATCTACACCGGCCCCAGCACCGAAGACACCCCGGCGCTGGTCGAGCCGACCGCCTTCAGCGACGGCATCGTCATCGTCCAGGTCAACGAGATCGTCGACGAGCTGCCGCGCGTGGACATCCCGGCGAGCTGGGTCGATTTCGTCGTGGTGGCGGACAAGCCGTTCTACATCGAGCCGCTGTTCACCCGCGACCCGCGCCATATCAAGCCGGTGCACGTGCTGATGGCGATGATGGCGATCCGCGGCATCTACGAAAAACACAACGTGCAGTCGCTCAATCACGGCATCGGTTTCAACACCGCGGCCATCGAGCTGATCCTGCCGACCTACGGCGAATCCCTCGGCCTGAAAGGCAAGATCTGCCGCAACTGGACGCTCAACCCGCACCCGACGCTGATCCCGGCGATCGAGACTGGCTGGGTCGAGAGCGTGCATTGCTTCGGCACCGAGCTGGGCATGGAGAACTACATCGCCCAGCGCCCGGACGTCTTCTTCACCGGCCGCGACGGCTCGATGCGCTCGAACCGCATGATGTGCCAGCTGGCCGGGCAGTACGCCGTGGACCTGTTCATCGGCGCCACCCTGCAGGTCGATGGTGATGGGCATTCCTCCACCGTCACCCGCGGGCGCCTGGCCGGCTTCGGCGGCGCGCCGAACATGGGCCACGACCCGCGCGGTCGCCGCCATCCGACCCCGGCCTGGCTGGACATGGCCATGCCCGGCGGCGAGGCCCCGGTGACCATGCTCGAGCGCGGCAAGAAGCTCGTGGTGCAGATGGTCGAGACCTTCCAGGAAGGCGGCAAACCCACCTTCGTCGAGCAGCTCGACGCGGTGGAGGTGGCGAAGAAGAGCGGCATGCCGCTGGCGCCGATCATGATCTACGGCGACGACGTCACCCATCTGCTCACCGAGGAAGGCATCGCCTACCTGTACAAGGCCCGCTCGCTGGAGGAACGCCAGGCGATGATCGCCGCGGTGGCCGGCGTCACCAGCATCGGCCTGCGGCACAACCCGAAGGACACCGAGCGCATGCGCCGCGAAGGGCTGATCGCCCTGCCGGAAGACCTCGGCATCCGCCGCAACGACGCCACCCGCGAACTGCTCGCCGCCAAGAGCATCGCCGAGCTGGTCGAGTGGTCCGGCGGCCTCTACAACCCGCCTGCCAAGTTCAGGAGCTGGTGATGAGCGCACTCATTGCACGACAGGCGCCGTCCGCGGCCGAGCGCCTGGCCGATCTGGCGGTGCAGGCGCTGGTCGACGAGGCCGACCTGTCGCCCAAGCCGGGGCTGGTCGACCGGCGCGGCAGTGGCGCGCACAGCGATCTGCACCTGGGGCTGATGCACGCCTCGGCGCAGTCGCTGTGGCCGGCGTTCGCCGCCATGGCCGATGCCGCGCGGAGCGAAGGTCGGGTCAGCCAGGCGCTGCGTGAAACCCTCGGCCAGCTGGGCCGCGACGGCGAAGCGGAGATGCTGCGCGTCACCGCCGGGGTCAACACCCATCGCGGCGCGATCTGGGCGCTGGGGCTGCTCAGCGCGGCGGCCATGCTGGAAAGCGGCGCTTCGGCCGGCGGGATCGCCGCCAGCGCGGCCGCCCTGGCGCGGCTGGACGACCCGGCCGCGCCGCACAACCCGGACAGCCACGGCGCGCGGGTCTGCCGTCGCTACGGCGTGCTCGGCGCCCGCGAACAGGCGCAGCACGGCTTTCCCGCGGTCATCGAACACGGCTTGCCGCAACTCCTGGCCAGTCGCCGCGCCGGCGCCGGCGAGCAGAACGCCAGGCTCGATGCACTGCTGGCGATCATGAGCAGCCTGACCGACACCTGCGTGCTGCATCGCGCCGGTCTTGAAGGGCTGACCCGCATGCAGGCCGGTGCCCGCGCCGTGCTCGAAGCCGGCGGTGCCGCCAGCCTCGCCGGTCGTCGCCAGCTGCGCCTGCTCGATCGCGACATGCTCGCCCTCAACGCCTCGCCGGGGGGCTCCGCCGACCTCCTGGCCGCCACCCTTTTCCTCGACCGCCTGGCGCCGCATGCGCCGGCGCCGACTGGGAGCAACTGAACATGGAAACCCTGTCTTTCGAATTCGCCGCCGGGCAACCCGCCCGCGGCAAGGCCCTGGTCGGCGTGGTCGGCTCGGGCGATCTGGAAGTGCTGCTGGAACCCGGCCAGGCCGGCAAGCTGGCGATCCAGGTAGTCACCTCGGTCAATGGTGCCGAGCAACGCTGGAAGAGCCTGTTCGAGCGGATGTTCCGCGAGCAGACGCCACCGGCATTGAACATCGATATTCACGATTTTGGGGCCACACCCGGCGTAGTGCGTCTGCGCCTGGAGCAGGGACTGGAGGAGGTCGGCCATGACTGATGTGTCCGCTAACACCGTGGCCCGTTTACTCGAGTCGCGCAGCTTCGTCGAACTCGGTGCCCGCCAGCGTGCCCGCGCGCTGCTGGACGAAGGCAGCTTCCGCGAACTGCTCGATCCGTTCGATCGCGTCACCTCGCCCTGGCTGCCGAAGCAGGGCATCGTCACCCAGGCCGACGACGGCGTGGTGGTCGCCAAGGGCACCATTGACGGCCAGCCGGCGGTGATCGCCGCCATCGAAGGCGCCTTCCAGGGCGGCAGCATGGGGGAAGTCGGCGGCGCGAAGATCGCCGGCGCGCTGGAGCTGGCTGCCGAAGACAACCGCAACGGCATCCCGACCCGCGCCGTGCTCCTGCTGGAAACCGGCGGCGTGCGTTTGCAGGAGGCCAACCTGGGCCTGGCTGCCATCGCCGAAATCCAGGCGGCCATCGTCGAACTGCGCGACTACCAGCCGGTGATCGGCGTGGTCGCCGGCTCCGTCGGCTGCTTCGGCGGCATGTCCATCGCCGCCGGGTTGTGCAGCTACCTGATCGTTACCCGTGAGGCCCGCGTCGGTCTCAACGGCCCGCAGGTGATCGAGCAGGAAGCCGGTCTCGACGAGTACGACTCCCGCGACCGCCCCTTCATCTGGAGCCTGACCGGTGGCGAGCAGCGCTATGCCTCGGGGCTGGTGGACGCCTACGTCGCCGACGACACCGACGCCATCCGCGCGCAACTGCACGAACTGTTCGCCCTCGGCAAGCCACTGCAGCCGCGCAGCCGCCGCCACGCCTGGTACCTCCAGCGCCTGGCCGATGTCGACACCCGCACGCAGCTCGATGCCGCCGCCGTGCGTGCCCTCTACGAAGGAGATGCCCAATGAGCCGTGGACTGAACTGGTTGCAAGCCCTGGCCGGCGGCCAGGCACTGGCGGGCTATCCGGCCTCGGTAAAGGTGGTCGACGGCACGCTCGGTGAGCGCGCCGCGCGCTATATCGCCGTGGTGCCGGACGCCGAGAATCCCTTCCCGCGCGCGCGCAATGGCGAGGTCGGCCTGCTCGAAGGCTGGGCCCTGGGCCAGGCGCTGGACGAGGCGATCGCCGCCGATCGCGACAAGGCGGACAAGCGTGTGGTGGTCGCCGTGGTCGACGTGCCGAGCCAGGCCTATGGCCGCCGCGAAGAAGCCCTCGGCATTCATCAGGCCCTTGCCGGCGCGGTGGATGGCTATGCCCGCGCACGGCTGGCCGGGCACCCGGTGATCGCGCTGCTGGTGGGCAAGGCCATGTCCGGCGCCTTTCTCGCCCACGGCTATCAGGCCCAGCGGATCATCGCCCTGCGCGATCCGGGCGTGATGGTGCATGCCATGGGCAAGGCCGCCGCGGCGCGCATCACCCTGCGCAGCGTCGAGGAGCTGGAAGCCCTGGCCGAATCGGTGCCGCCGATGGCATACGACATCGACAACTACGCGACCCTCGGCCTGCTCTGGGAAACCCTCTCGGTGGACAGCATCGAGCAGCCCTCGGCGGATGATCTGGCGCGTGTGCGCGACTGCCTGAGCAAGGCTGTGGCGGACATCGGCGACAGCAACGACCTGCGCGGTCGCCTCGGTGCGCCGAATCGCGAGGCGTCGTCGCGGGTGCGCGAGCTGTTGCGCGCGCAGTGGTAGCGAACACCTGACGCGGCCCTATTCGCCACAGCGATCAGCGACTCGACAACAACAATCACGAGGAGGCTGTAGATGCACGACATTCCACGCCCCCACGACCTGCTCTGGGGCATGACTCCAGCACAGCTGCCGGCCGATGCGCCGGCCTGGGCGGTGGCCGTGCTCACCGCCGGCCAGCCGGTGGTGGTGCGGCGTGCGCGTGTGGCCGCCGGCCTGGTTGCGGTCGGGTTGCGCGGGGCGACGCGTGATCAACGCCTGGCCGCGCTGATGCCGGTCGAGGCGATTGCTCATCGGTTGGCGCCGGAAGAACTGCTCGCTCGTCGGGCCACTGAGGATCTGCTGGTGTTTCGCGTGCTGGCCGAGCTACGCCCCTTGCTCGATGCGCTGGGCCACGCCTGGGGAGTTACCGGCTCGGCGGGTTTTCAACTCGCCACTGGGCTGCCGACGGCGCACCCGGACAGCGATCTCGATCTGCTGCTCAGGGCCGAGAGGCCGCTGCCGCGCAGCGAGGCGCGCCCACTGTTGCAGCTGCTGGAAGGTCGCGCCTGCCGCGTCGACCTGCAACTGGAAACCCCGCTGGGTGGCGTGGCGCTCGGCGAATGGGCTGGTGGCGCCGCACGGGTGTTGGTCAAGACCGCCGAAGGACCGCGTCTGGTGAGCGATCCATGGGCCACGGAGCGTGCGGCATGAGCAGCCTGTTCGCCTTTCCCGGCCAGGGCGCGCAGAAGCCCGGCATGCTCCAGCGTCTGCCGCAGGAGCCTGAAGTCCTCGAATGTCTGGCCCAAGCCAGTGCGGTGCTGGGCGAGGATGTGCGGCTGCTCGATTCGGCCGAAGCGTTGCAATCGACCCGTGCCGTGCAGCTCTGCCTGCTGATCGCCGGGGTCGCCGTGGCGCGGCTGCTGATGCGCGATGGCCAGCGACCGGATTACGTCGCCGGGCTGTCCATCGGTGCCTATGCCGCGGCGGTGGTCGCCGGTGCGCTGGACTATCGCGACGCGGTGCGCCTGGTCTCGCTGCGTGGCGAGCTGATGCAGCAGGCCTACCCGCAGGGCTACGGCATGACCGCCATCCTCGGCCTGTCGCTGGACACGGTCGAGTCGCTGCTGGCCGAAGCCGAGGGCCCGGTTTACCTGGGCAACATCAACGCCGACAACCAGCTCGTCATCGCCGGCAGCGACGCCGCCATGGCCGCGGTCGCCGCCCGCGCCAAGGCCCTCGGTGCCTCCTGTGCGCGGCGCCTGGCGATGAGCGTGCCGTCGCACTGCGCGCTGCTCGAGCAGCCGGCACGGCGGCTGGCGGATGCCTTCGCCAAGGTCGAGGTGCGCGCACCGCGGATTCGCTACCTCAGCGGCTCCTCGGCGCGCCCGCTGTTCGACGCCGAGCGCCTGCGCGACGACCTGGCCTTCAACATGTGCCGCGTCGTCGACTGGCACGGCACCCTGCGCACCGCCTACGAGCGCGGGGTGCGGCTTCACATCGAACTGCCGCCAGGCCAGGTGCTGACCGGGCTGGCACGACGGGTTTTCGAACAGGGTACGCTGGCTGCCTTCGACGGCGCCCGGCTCGACACACTGGACGCCTTGCTGCGTCAGGAGGGCAGCCAGAGCCGATAGACCGCGTGCACATTCAGCGCGAGCAAGCCTTACTCGCGGCTGATCGATGGATAAAAACAACTACCTCGACAACACGCGCCAAGCCCTCTGCAGGCGGCGCAACCAAAAAGGACAAGAACAATGATCATCTTTGGTGTGGCCTTCCTGGCCTTGTGTACCCTCACCGGCATTTTCGCCGGCGAGCTGCTGGGCAAGCTGCTGGGCGTACCGGCAAACGTCGGTGGCGTGGGTATCGCCATGGTCCTGCTGATCCTGCTCGGCAGCTACCTGAAGCAGCGCGGCCTGTTCAACATGGAGACCGAACAGGGGGTGAAATTCTGGAGTGCCGTGTACATCCCGATCGTGGTCGCGATGGCCGCGCAACAGAACGTCTACGGCGCCCTCAGCGGCGGCCCGATGGCCATTCTCGCCGGTGTGGCGGCTGTCGCCGTGGCCTTCGCGCTGGTGCCGGTGCTCGACCGGATCGGCCGAAAAAAGCATGAAGCCGATGAAGCCAAGCCACTGACCACGGAGGGTTGAACCATGTACGAATCTCTGATGAAAGTGATCTCCGGCTACGGCCTGATCAGCGGCTTCGCCATCATCGGCGCGACCATGTGGATCTCCTACTGGCTGTCCGACAAGCTCACCAAGGGCCGCCTGCACGGCTCGGCGGTCGCCATCCTCATCGGCCTGTTGCTGTCGTACATCGGCGGCGTGGTGACCGGCGGGCAGAAGGGCCTGGTGGATATCGCGCTGTTCTCCGGCATCGGCCTGCTCGGCGGCGCCATGCTGCGTGACTTCGCCATCGTCGCCACCGGTTTCGGCGTCAGTGTGGAAGAGCTCAAGCGCGCCGGCATGGTCGGCGTGCTGGCGCTGTTCGTCGGTGTGTTCTCCTCCTTCATCGCCGGCGTCGCGGTGGCCATGGCGTTCGGCTACACCGACGCGGTCAGCCTGACCACCATCGGCACGGGCGCTGTGACCTACATCGTCGGCCCGGTCACTGGCGCGGCGATCGGCGCCAGCTCCGAAGTCATGGCGCTGTCGATCGCCGCAGGCCTGGTCAAGGCGATTCTGGTGATGATCGCGACGCCGTTCGTGGCGCCGATGATCGGCCTGAACAACCCCCGTGCCGCGGTGATCTTCGGCGGCCTGATCGGCACCTCCAGCGGTGTGGCCGGCGGCCTGGCGGCCACCGATGCCCGCCTGGTGCCTTACGGCTGCCTGACTGCGGCGTTCTACACCGCGCTGGGCTGCCTGCTCGGGCCATCGCTGCTGTTCTTCGTCATGCGCGGGCTGTTGGGCTGAGGTCGTAAAGGTGGAAAAGGCTGCGCGAGTTTTCCACCCTACGAATGCGTAGGGTGGAAAACTCGCAAAGCGATTTTCCACGCGGAACCCGGAACGAGCCTGAGGCACTGCGTATCCTCTCCACCACCTCACCGCGTGGATGGCTGCGGCCATCCACGCTACGACGGCTACACGCCCTGGCACAGGCCCGCCAGACCGCCGCGTGGCCCCGGGCTAAAGCCGGGGGGTTACAGCGGCAGTTTTTTCTGGCAGGGTAACCCTTGATTCGCGACCGATTGCCGCAGGCGGCCGGTGCGGATCGATGTGATTGCGGGAGAGACTGCCACATGGCAGCGCCGAAGGAGCAACCGCCCCGGAAACTCTCAGGCAAAAGGACCGCTATCACCGCTGAAACTCTGAAGAGCCGCCCGGTTTTCGTCGCTGGGCGCACCGAAGGAGCAAGCGAGCCGCGTCACGCGCTCGTGAATCTCTCAGGTCCAGAACAGAGGGGGCGCCCGCCGCGCGTTGGGCGCACGGGCTATGACCCCTCGACGTTCTGGAGCGCAACAATGAAAACAATCGCAGTCATCGGTGGCGGCATCACCGGCGTCACCACCGCCTATGCCCTGGCCAAGCGCGGCTTCTCGGTCACCCTGCTGGAAAAGCACCGCTACGCGGCGATGGAAACCTCGTTCGCCAACGGCGGCCAGCTGTCGGCCTCCAATGCCGAGGTCTGGAACCACTGGTCGACCATCGTCAAGGGCCTCAAGTGGATGCTCAAGAGCGATGCGCCGCTGCTGGTCAATCCCAAGCCCAGCTGGCACAAGCTCTCCTGGTTCGCCGAGTTCATCGGCTCGATCCCCAACTACCGCAAGAACACCGTCGAGACTGCTCGGCTGGCCATCGCCGCGCGCGAGCATCTGTTCGCCTGGGCCGAAGCCGAAGGCATCGACTTCGACCTGAAGAAGAAGGGCATCCTGCACATCTACCGCGACAAGGCCGGCTTCGATCATGCCGCTGAGGTTTCACGCCTGCTCGCCGAAGGCGGCCTGCCGCGGCGCAGCGTGACGCCGGAAGAGATGCGTGCCATCGAGCCGACCCTGGCCGGCACCTATTACGGCGGCTACTACACCGAATGCGATTCCACCGGTGATATCCACAAGTTCACCCACGGCCTGGCCACCGCCATCGAGCGGCTCGGCGTGCGCTGCCGCTACGGTGCCGATGTGAAGTCGGTGGCCAGCGACGGCAAGCGTGCCAGCGTGATCCTCGCTGGCGTTGGCGGTGACGAGCGGCTGGAGTTCGACGGCCTGGTGGTTTGCGCCGGCACCGCCAGCCGTGCATTGGCAGCCCAGCTCGGCGACCGGGTGAACATCTACCCGGTCAAGGGCTACTCGATCACCGTCAACCTGACCGACGAGGTCAGCCGCGCCTCGGCTCCGACCGTCAGCCTGCTGGACGACGAAACCAAGCTGGTCAGCAGCCGCCTGGGCGACGACCGCTTCCGCGTCGCCGGCACCGCAGAGTTCAACGGCTACAACCGTGACATCCGTGCCGATCGCATCCGCCCGCTGGTGGACTGGGTCAACCAGTGCTTCCCCGGCGTCAACACCCGCAGCGTGGTGCCCTGGGCCGGCCTGCGCCCGATGATGCCGAACATGATGCCCAAGGTCGGCCGCGGCAGCTCGCCGTGCGTGTTCTACAACACTGGCCATGGGCACTTGGGCTGGACGTTGAGCGCGATCACCGCGGATATGGTCGGTGACGTGGTGGCGCAAAGTCTGGGGCGGCCGGCTCCGGTGGCATCCGGGCAGACAGCCGTCGCCTAATGTGGCGGTCGCAGGGGTGGAAGGCGGTGAATCGTCTTCCGCCGTTGCGCGCTGATCATGCCGATCCGGCTGGCCATATGCCAACGCGTGGAAAACCGCTGCGCGGGTTTTCCACCCTACGTCGTTTCAGGCTTGGCATCCTCGTTCTGCTCCAGCGCGCGCCGGGCATACATCCGGCATTCGGCGAGCAGCGCCAGCAGGTTCGGGTCGCGCTCCTTGGCCTTTAGAAACACCACGCCGATGTGCTGCTGCAGGTGATAGCGCGCCTGCAGCGGTATCAATCGCACCCGCGATTCGTAGACCATGCCCACCCGCCCCGGCAGCAGCGCGTAACCGACCCCGGAATTGACCATGCTGAGCAGCGTGAAGATGTCGTTCACCTGCATCGCCACCTTCGGCTCGAAACCCGCTAGCTGGAACACCCGGTTGCCGTCCTGATGGGTGGCGAAGCCTTGGGACAGTGTGATGAAAGTGGCGTCACGCAGATCGCTGAGATCCACTTCGCTCTGGTTGGCGAAGGGCGAGTCGGCTGGCGCGGCGAGGAAAATGTCGTCGGAAAACAGCTGCACCTGGGCACAGTCCGGGTCGGCGACGCTCTCGTTGAGCGACACCAGAATGGCGTCGAGCTCCATGTTCTTCAGCTTGTAGAGCAGGTCGACGTTGGAGCCGAGGATCAGGTCGATGTTGAGCTCGCTGCGGCGCAGCTTCAGGCCCATGATCAGCTGCGGCACGGTCTTCACCGTCAGCGAATACAGCGCGCCGAGCTTGAAGCGCTCGGCCGAGAAGCCGGCGGCCTCGCGGGTCTGGCGCACCGTCTCGAGCACGTCCTTGATCAGCTGCTGGGCGCGCTCTTCCAGCACATAGGCGCTTTCCAGCGGGATCAGGTTGCGCCCCTCGTGCTTGAACAGCGGGCAGCGCAGCGCGCTTTCCAGGGAGTGAATGGCGCGGTGCACGCTGACGTTGCTGGTGTTCAGCTCCACCGCGGCCTTGCCCAGATTGCCGCTGCGCATGAAGGCCAGAAACACTTCCAGCTTCTTCAGGGTCAGCTCTTCGTCGATCTGCATGGCCGTTGCTCCGCGGTCGGGCAGACGATTATGCCGAACTCGTACTCAGGCGGGGCGCGAAAGCGGAGCAGTGCAGGCGATCAGGGCAGGGCGAGTTCTTCGTCTTCCGGAATCTCGTCCGTGACGTACACGCGTGCGTGTTCGCTCTGGGCGTCCTCGATACGCAAGCCGAAATAGGTTTCGTCATTGGCATCCCAGAACGCCTCGACCTGCTCAAGCGAGGCCTGCTCCAGCAGGACCTGCCCGGAGTGTTCGAGAATGATGGAATAGCGGCGATTGGCGGGCATGTGAGTGACTCTGATCATCGAAAGGCTGCAGGCGCAGCTGTGATGTCATTTTGTCACTTCGGCGGGCTTAATCCTCGTCCGTTCATCGGCCGCCAGCGTTTGGCTGCCGAACGGTACTCGTCTCGTCGAAGGTTCTCCTGCATGAGCTCTAGCTTATGGAGACGCGAATTAGAGCTGTTGAAAGCATATATCCGCCATTAACGCCCAAGCTACGAATAGCATTTTTTAAATGCTGAGCTATGAGACTGGGCCAATGAACGATCCTGTATCGTCGGCTGCGTTTGATAAAGGTCTACTTTAGTGGGTTGAATCCGAATTGCAGATTAAGCTGACCAATTGCCATGCTAAGCCACAGAAATATAAGACTAATGCAAGTGTAAATTAGCCAGACTTTTAGAGGCAGGCTGATCACAGGGCGATTGATTCCGAATACATATTGGAAAGAATAGCGGTGCATCCGGCAAAAACGATCAAAAGGGCTGTAAGATTCTTTTTTAAAGTCATTTAGCCTTGAAAAATGGCGATCAAAACGACCTATTCCATGGAAGCAGATGTACATGCCATTGAAGCCTCCTGTGACGGCCAAGAAAGCCCAAGATAAGACAATAATCTGTTCTAATAGCGATGCTTCACTCATTGGTTTATCCAGTGGTAAAAATGTTGCTCAATGTTTCACCTGTCGTTCCACCGGCAGATCCACCGAAATATGCTCCGCCTGCCGCCCCTGCAATCGCAATAACAATAATTGCGGGTGCGCCAACTGTGACGCCGAACGCAAGTGCAATTCCACCCGCTACTGCAGTGGCTACTTTCGCACCAGCAACCCCTCCAACCGCGCCACCAGCAGCGCTCCATACAAAGCCGCCCACTTGCTGATAACTTGTCTGGCTACAGGTTTGACTGCTCCCACGGAACAAGCGTCATCGATTCTGCTCAACCGAACGCCGCCGTCGATGGCGATGCCCAAGTAGCCTAAGCGGCCGGCGCCTTTCGCCCAATTTGAAACCGTATTGATCCGTTGCCCAAGCTGTGGAACCTCGCCTCTTTCGGTAATCGCAGAAGCGTTATGCAGGATCGATTTAGTAGATTGGCCGAGCGTGGCCTTGATACTGTCGTAATTACGGATAAGGCGACCCAGGGCGTGCTAGGCACTGGCACTGGCGCTTCGTGGCGTGCTGGCTGCTAGCCGTTCTGCTCTCTGGTGGTCCCCGATGGCACGCCATTGTGCGACCAGCTCTGGCAGGTCCGGTCGCTGCGCGTGCTCCCCAAAGACGCTGCGCAGTGACACCACCCGCTCCGCCTGGGCAAGCAGGCGCTGCTGTGCGCGAGACAATGCGGGGCTTTGCTCGGCTCGAACGCGTTCGCCCTGCTCCACCGCATCGGCGTAGATGGCGCGCAGTTCGAGGTCCGTCTTGCCGTAGAAGCGCATGACATTCCTACGCCTGATTTCCCAGCGGAATTCATTGAAGGAGCGCGCTTGCCAGCTTTCCAGCAGCTGCGCGGTACTCAGGACTTGGGCGTAAATGTCACGAACCTCGGTATCGGTGAACAGCCTGCCATTGCGCTGCTCCACGCTGGCAGTCCATCGCAGCAGGTTAGCCAGCGCCGCACGAGCATAGCCGCTGTCGCTCGAGTGTTGGGATCCTGCGAGCGCAACGCGCTTCGGCATATCGCCATCTAGTCCGATTTCGCCGATGGTACGAGCGCAGGTCTGCTCGGCAATCATGGCGCAGCCTGGCTGCCACAAGATCGCCGTCTCGCTGCCCGCGCCGGGCTTGCGCGGCATGAAATGCCATTGCTCGCCATGATGCTGGTAAGGATCGCCTTGAAGGTTGACGATCCCTGCGAGCAGCAGCGCAATGCCGAGAGCCGGTGAGCTATACACCAGAGCTGCCCCGGGAAGCGCCAGCTTCCATTCAGCATCCATCCATGGCAGCGGAAGCGCAGGTATGGGGTCGTTGTGATTGACGATACGGTGATGTGTAAGAGGGCGGCTGGCCTTGACGAAGGCTGCGTCACCCGCGCGTGGGGCGCCGAAGGTGTAGAGGATTACCTTAGGTTTGGTGGGTTTGCGCCGTAGCCATTCGGCTAGCAGCAGTGCGATGGCCCCGCCTAAGCTGTGGCCACATATGATCAGCGTCTGCTCGCCGGTATAAAAGACATTTAGGTAGCGCTCTACGAATGGCTTTGCAGCCTGAAATCCTTTGTAGAAGCCGCGGTGTGCTTGGCCTTCACCTTCTTCGTATGGCACCTGGCGGGCATCTGCATCTCGACTGGCGTCGGCCAGAAACTCCTGCGTACCGCGGACGGAAATCAATACGATCTTGTCGTTATGGGTGATGAACGCTTGGGTGTTGGTATCTGTTTCGTTATCGGTGTCGTGCAAGAAGTGCACATCTTCGGGATTTCGCCAGCCCTCCTGTGATTCGTTTTCGTAGCGCGCCGGATCGTAGGGCATGATTTCGAGGCGTTTCGAATACGGCACTTCTTCGCAGAGCAGGTGATAGGGCGACGCGGTGTTGAATTGTGTTGGCTGAATCCGGCGGCCTAGCTGGTTCTGAAGTACATGTCCGATGCTGCCAATCGCTGAATACGGTGGCGGTGCTGAGGAGTAAGGATTTGTAGCGGTGCTGAATGGGGCGTAGGCGAAGGCGCTCATGACCGCGAGGTGATAGGCATTCAGCGCGCAGAAATCAGCGCCGCGGGAAAGCAACGGACTATAGGCACGTAACGCCTTTATCTCGATGACATGACGTCTATTACAACCAAGAGCAACGCCTGGCTGGTCTGCTGCTGAGCCTGCGTTCTGTTTTAATGCCGATGGTGCCGTCCAATGTTCATCCGGTGTCGGAAGATGCCCTTTGCTCGCTACGAAATCGCTGACTTCGGCTCGTATGAAGTAAGCGTCTTCTTTTACTGCGCGTTCTTGCGCCAGATAGGTTTTTCCGTCAGTGCGCCGAGGGCCTGCGGGCGATTGTTCAGCTGCCATTTGTACAGCTGTTAGCGGTAGCTTGAAAGCCTTTCTAATCGCAAGTTCTTCATACCAAGGATCAGTGAACGCCGTTGCGGGTTGCGATAGATCGAGAACTATTGCGCCAGGATGTACATCTCTAATCAGAGCGTAGCCATCATTGTCCAAAAAGCCCTCGATAGCTTGGCCTTGACCATCATGTAATCTGTAAGGTAGCCCAGCGTACGGTGCACCTTTCCCGTGCTCATCCACGAGACGAAAACTAACCCAAGCGTTTTTCAATGGGCAGCTTAGTTGCTCTGTTGTTCCGTTCATCCTTGGTTATTCCGTGCAATTTGGATAAATAGTGCACTCTTTGTTGTTATTTTTGTATGTCTTAAACACTGGCGGGTCCTGGCACTGCTGCCAGCCCTCCTTAGGTAGACACGGCCTCCACCCTTCGGGAAATTCTATCCAAGTATTATCCCGATATGGTTCTTCTCTAGGGTTTACCGTAAAAGACAATATGATGGTCTGCAGGGGTAACTGTTTTCTGTTTAGTCGAGCTCCCGCTCCCTTGCAACTAAGTATTTTTGATATTCCTAGGTTTAGCCTGCTCTCTTGGAATAACCATGAGCACTCAGAGTGTATCGGTGCAGGGTGGCCATGTAGATTGTTGCCATCCTCGGCAGTCGCTTTCGCAACTACCAGCAATTCGCCGTTATCATAAGTTTCTTGCCAATCATTTTCTCCATAACGGCCGTAGATAAACAGTCCTACCCTAACCAGCTGCAGATCACAAATACCATCCCGATAACCAACCGGAACTTCGAACCGGTACCCATGCGGTGCCTTTTCATAGTCGTCCTTGAAGGTCTCCACATGACCGCGGCCACTACAACTCTCGGACCCGCCGTAATGTGCCTGGGCCTTCAATGCGAAATCGGCAGGTAGCTCGCCTTGCAATGTGAAGGTGTCGGCGCCGACCGAGCCAAGCGTGCTGCAACCGCTGAGCAGTAGGCCCAACATCGCAGGCCATAGGTGAGCGCGTCGGTAGCGGTTACGGAAGATGGTGTGGGACGTCATCTCAACAGTCCTGTGCAGAAAAGCTTGAAGCCAGCGCTGAGCTGACTCGTGAATAATGGGCTTCCGGTGTTTCCCGTTCGGCTGGTAGCCAGACCGGGTGATCGGCCAGTTCGGGGTCGAGCTGGTAGCGGAGCAGAAAGTGCAGTTGCGGCTCGCTGTGCCAATGCCATTCCTTCGCTTTGTCGAGTTGATGGTCCAGCCAGTCACTCACCACTTGAGTTTCGGCGAGCCGATTGGTCGCCTGCGTGTGGGTCTGCCATAGCCACAACTCGAGGTTGTGGTGTGCCACAGCACGTTGTACCTGCTCTGGCTCTGGGATGGACAACCAAGGTTTTTTGAAGGGCTCGCGGTACTCCCCTGGCAGCTCGTTATCGAACCCCTGCCAGTCCTGACCATCCCAGCAGAGCACGCTGGCCAGTGGGCCAAGCAGCAGAGGGCGTTGGGACGCATCCAGTTCGCCGAGGTGACGCGCGACGATGCGGTTGTCCTGGAATCGATACAGCGAACGTTGCCCTTGTTCATCGTCAAAGATGCGGGCTTGCCAGTGTTGTGTGAGCACAGCCATGTCAGCTTGGTCGACGCTGGCGAGCCAGCCCCAGTTCTGCTCCGGTGCATCGGTCAGCGAACCTAGCTGCATGAGATTCGGCTCGTTCAGCATTACCAGCCAAGGGCCGACGTCGGCCATTTCGGCGACCTCGGTCCCCTGATAGAGGCTGGCGTAGCTGTGCACCAGGTCCGCTGAGAACAGACGGGGCAGCGGCGGGGGCTCTGCCAGGCTGTCGATAACGAGCAGCAGCTGCCGGCGCTGGGTTTGTTGCTCGCTGAGCCAGTGTTCGACCCTGTCGTTCATCGGCCGCCTCCAACTTCACACATCCCCGCCCGGCACGCTTCGCAGATCGGGCAACGGCTGGCGGCAATTTGCCGGGCCTTGCGCGCCAGCTGCAGTTGGGTATTGGCCAGCGCGAGCTTGGGCTTAGCGCCGGCCTTGTCCTGGTCGGCTGCCCAAGGAATCCGAGGAGAGATGACGTTCACGCCTGAACCGGTGCCAGCCGAGCCGCCAGAGTTCATCTTGATGGTCGCACCGCTCAGCGTCACCCCGCTGGGGTCGAGCTTGAGGAAACTGCCGCCGCCTGAGGCGGTGAGTTCCATTCCAGCGTCGATGACGACCTTGCTGCCGGCGTAGTAGTGAATTTCATTGCCCACCTCGACGAACTGGCCGGTGCCGATCTTCAGATGCTGGCTGTTGCCCACGGTGAGGTGGTCGTTGGCGCGGATTTCTGTCTTGCGGTCGGCGTGGGTGGTGCGGTGTTCTTCGGCGCGGAATTCGCTGTAGCTGTTGGCCTCCACCGTGTCGTGGCGTTCGTGGCCGACGCGGATCTTCTGGTCGTGCTCGATGTTCTCGTCCCAGTCGCGCTGGGCGTGGATATATATCTGTTCGGCGCCCTTGCGGTCTTCGATGCGCAGTTCGTTGTAGCCGCCCCCACCGGGGGAACTCAGGGTCTTGAACACCGTGCGGGTCTTGTTCGCCGGCAGGTCGTAGGGGACCTGATGCTCCTTGTGGTACAGGCAGCCGGTCACCAGCGGTTGATCGGGATCGCCTTCGAGGAAGGTCACCAGCACTTCCATGCCGACCCGCGGAATGGCGATGCCGCCATAGCGGTCACCCGCCCAGCTGGAGGAGACGCGTAGCCAGCAGCTGGTCTTGTCGTCGGCCTGGCCTTCTCGATCCCAGTGGAACTGGACTTTTACGCGGCCGTACTCGTCGCAGTGGATTTCTTCGCCGGCGGGGCCGGTGACCACGGCGGTCTGGCTGCCGAGGATCTTCGGCTTCGGATGGTTTAATAGCGGGCGGAAGGGGATGTCCCAGGGCGTGGCGCTGAAGTGGTTGCGGTAGCCCTGGACGAAGCCGTCACCGCTATCGACATGACTGGTGACGGACTCCTCCAACACCTGCGGCTGCTTGCCTTCGTGCAGCACTTCGGTAAGTAGCCAGAGCTGGTTCCAGTCGCTGCGCGGGTGTTCGGTGAGCGGGAGGAAATGTCCGCTCGCAAGTCTCGGCTGGTCGCTCTCGCCTTCGGCCAGCTCGTAGTCGTGGCGGTGGCGTTCCAGGGCGCGTTGCGACAGGTGCTTGCCGCGGGTGCGCTCGGTGAAGCGACCGGGGTAGTCGTAGTCTTCGAGATCCGGCTGGAAATCGCTGTGGAACGCGGCCTCCATGCTCAGACGTGGCTTCTCGAAATCGTAATCGCGGCGCGTGACCCGGCTGGTACGGGTTTCCAGGCGCAGGCCGAAACGCTTGATCACCGGCTGGTCGGCAACCAGGCCGCTGTCCTGCTGATAGGCGGTGGCAGTGAGCTTCGGGAAGACCGTCTGGTCATCGCCGAAGACCAGCACATGACCGTTTCCGTCGTGCTGGAAGTGATAGTGGATGCCCTCTTCCTCGCACAGGCGCTGGATGAAGTGCAGGTCGGTCTCGTCGTACTGCACGCAATATTCGCGCGGCGGGTAGATCATCGGGCCAAGCCCGAAGCGGTAGGCATCGGCCTGGATACCGTGTTCCTCAAGCACTTGGGCGACGATCTGCGGCACCGTCAGGTGCTGGAAGATGCGCTGGTTGGTGCGATGGGCGAGGTAGGCCAGCTGCGGCACGAGCGTGAGGCGATAGCGGGTCAGACGCTTGCCGGATTCACCCTGGGCCGCCTGATGCACCAGCCCATGAACACCACTGCCATCCGGCGCGAAGGCGAGGAAGGCCGGGCGATGCAGCAGGCTTTCCAGATCCAGATCGGGGCGCTCGCTGACCAGTTCCAGGTCGAAGCGATAGGGCTGGCTGATGGCCTCGCGGCCCCGGAATTCGAGGACCTTGAAGTCGTGCTCGACGCCTTCGAGGGAAAGCGTGAAGTGGGCCTGGTTAGCTGGGTTGAACATGGCGTCTTTCCTTCCTTAGAGATCGGCCGGGCTGATATTCAGCCGTTCCATGCGATACAGCAGCGTGCGCCGCGGCAGGCCGAGTTCGCGGGCGGCCTGGCTCTGGTTGCCGCCGTTCTTGCGCAGGCAATCCATGAGCAGGCTGCGTTCGACCCGCTCCATGCGTTCGCGCAGGTTCAGGCTGCTGTCCAGGCTTGCTTCCACATGCAGATTGAAGTGTTCCGGCAGCAGCTCACCGCCCTCGCAGAGCAGCACGGCGCGCTCCACCAGACCCTTCAACTCCCGCACGTTGCCGGGGAAGGCATAGCCTGCCAGACGCTCGAGCGCGGCGTCGGACCAGCGACACAGATCGCGTTGGAGAAACGCGCAGGCCTTGTCGGCGAAATGCCGGGCCAGGCGCAGGATGTCCTCTTCACGCTCGCGCAGCGGCGGCAGTTCGATGGGGAAGTGCGAGAGGCGGTAGAACAGATCCTCGCGAAACAGGCCGTTCTCCACCTGGCTGCGCAGGTCACGGTGGGTGGCGGCGACGATGCGCACGTCGACCTTGTGAGTTTCGGTGGAGCCCAGCGGGCGCACTTCGCCTTCCTGCAGCACGCGCAGCAGCTTGGCCTGCAGCAGCAATGGCATGTCACCGATTTCGTCGAGAAACAGCGTGCCGCCGTTCGCCGCATCGAGCAGGCCGCTGCGGTCGCGGTCGGCGCCGGTGAAGGCGCCCTTGCGGTAGCCGAACAGCTCACTTTCCAAAAGCTGCTCAGGCAGCGAAGCGCAGTTCTGCACGATGAAGGGCTTGCTGCGGCGAAACCCGCAATCGTGAATGGCGCGCGCCACCAGTTCCTTGCCGGTGCCGGTTTCTCCCGTGAGCAGCACGTTGACCGGGCTGTGCAGCACCTTGCCGATCAATTGGTAGACCGCACGCATGCGCGAGCTGTCGCCGATGAGGCCGTAACCGCTGGCGCAGGGGCTGACCGGTGCGGCGGGCGGCGCGGTGCTCCCGGGTGTACGCAGGCGCTGGAGCAGATGCAGCTGGGCGAGGCCGAAGGCGCCGAGCTGGGCCAGCGAACCGCTGAAGCCGTGCAGCTCGCGCGATTCGGTACTGGCCGTCAGCAGCAGGCCGGCGACGCGCTGCTGCTCGTCCTGCAGTGGCAGGCAGAGCAGGCTGCGCCAGGGGGCCGGGCTGTCCGGCAGGAAGCTCGAAGCGTGCAGATTGCTGTCCAGTTCGCTGAGGCAAAGGGTCTGGTTCTGGCACAGGCAGTACTGCAACAGCTGTTCACCGTTGTAATCACTCGGCAGGCTGGTGGCTTCGCGTGGTTGCAATAGGCCGTTGTGCCACTCGGCCGAGAGCGTCAGGCGGGTATGGGTGGCGTCCAGCAGATAGAGCTGGCTGAGTTGGCAATCGCTCAGCTGCGCCGCGGTTTCCACCAGCCCTCCGAGCAGGCTGTCGGCATTCGCCGCGCGCGCCAGCCCGGCGAAACGGCCCAGCAGGGCCTCGGCATAGCGCAGCGGCTGTGGCACCTGATTGAACATCGCAGACATTTCAGGCGAACTCACAGACCAGCGCACCGTTGCCATCCAGCGTGGCATGCACCTGCTGCAGCGGCTCGTCATTGGCCATGGCAGCGAGCAGGCGGTCTACGACCAGCGGTTGCAGGTGCTGCTCGATCAGGTGGTCGATCAGGCGCGCACCGCTATCACTGTCGCCGCAGCGCTCGGAGAGGTGCGTGACCAGCGCCGGGCAATGGCTGAACTGCAGCTGGCGACGCTGCAACCGCTCACCGAAGCGTGCCAGCTTGAGCGCGACCAGCTCGTCGAGCACTTCGCCGATGATCGGGTAGTAGGGCACCACACGCATGCGCCCGAGCAGGGCCGGCTTGAAGTGCTGCGACAACTGCGGACGGATGGCCAGTTCCAGATCCTCGGTCGCCGGTCGCTGTCCCGCGGTGCAGAAACTGGCGATGCGCTCGCTGGCGAGATTGCTGGTCATCAGGATCAGGGTGTTGCGGAAGTTGATCTCGCGGCCTTCGCCGTCATTTGCCACGCCCTTGTCGAAGATTTGATAGAAGACATTCATCACATCCGGATCGGCCTTCTCCACCTCGTCGAGCAGGATCACCGAGTAGGGTTTCTGCCGCACCGCTTCGGTGAGCATGCCGCCTTCGCCGTAGCCGACATAGCCTGGAGGCGCGCCGATCAGGCGGGAAACGCTGTGTTTCTCCTGGAACTCGGACATGTTGATCACGGTGAGGAAGCGCTCGCCGCCATACAGCAGGTCGGCCAGGGCAAGGGCGGTCTCGGTCTTGCCGACGCCGCTGGGGCCGACCAGCAGGAACACGCCCACCGGAGCGTCGGGCTTGTTCAACCCGGCCGCTGCCGCGCGCATGGCACGATCCAGCGCTTCCACGGCCTGTTCCTGACCGCGCACCCGGGCGCGCAGATCAGCGGCGAAGTTGGCGACCTGGGCGTTGTGCTCCCGGGCCAGCTGCGTCAGCGGCACACCGGTCCAGTGGCTGATTACCTCGGCCACCAGGCGCGGGCAGACCTCATGGCTGACCAGTCGCTGCTCGGCCTGGGCTACGGCGAGTTCGGCCTGTACGGCGCGTAGCTCGGACTCGAGCTCATCGAGCGATGGGGTCTCGCCGTCCTCGTTTGCATCGCTGCGGGCTTCGGCGGTGCGTTTGCGCAGCTCGAGCAGGCGCTCGGCGAGCTGGCGCTGCCTGGTCCAGCGGGATTCGAGCTGCTCGATTTCGTCTCCCGCCGTGAGCAGACGTTGCTCCAGTCGCTCGAGGACAGACGCGTCGACCGGCAGGCCGGCGGCCAGATCGCGGCGCATGGCTTCACGCTGGCGCTCGCCTTCGGCGACCTCACCACGCAGGCGTTCCAGCGCCTCGGGCGCAGCGGCGAGGCTGATGCGCACCCGCGCGCAGGCGGTATCCAGCACGTCGACGGCCTTGTCCGGCAGCTGCCGGCCGGCCAGGTAGCGCGCCGACAGCTCGGCGGCGGCCGTGACCGCATCATCGCGCAGGTAGATGCCATGACTCTTTTCGTAGACCGGCGCCAGCCCGCGCAGGATGGTGACGGCTTCCGGAACGCTCGGCTCGTGCAGCTGCACCGGCTGGAAGCGCCGGGCCAGTGCCGGGTCCTTCTCGAAGTATTTCTTGTACTCGCTCCAGGTCGTTGCAGCGATGGTGCGCAGCTCGCCGCGTGCCAGTGCCGGCTTGAGCAGGTTGGCCGCATCGCCGCTACCGGCCTGGCCGCCGGCGCCAATCAGCGTGTGCGCCTCGTCGATAAACAGGATGATCGGCTTGGCTGAGCCCTTCACCTCGTCGATCACGCCCTGCAAGCGGCGTTCGAATTCGCCCTTCACGCTGGCACCGGCTTGCAGCAGGCCGAGGTCCAGGCAGAGCAGCTCGACGCCCTTCAGCGCCGCAGGCACTTCCCCGCTGACGATGCGCAGCGCCAGGCCTTCGACGATGGCGGTCTTGCCGACCCCAGCTTCGCCGACCACGATTGGATTGTTCTTTCGCCGCCGGGCGAGGATGTCGATCATCTGGCGGATCGCCGAGTCGCGGCAGAGCACCGGATCGAGCTTGCCGTCACGGGCCTGTTGGGTGAAGTTGTGGGTAAAGCGCGCCAGGTTCGACTCGCCACCGGCAGCAGGTTTGCCAGTGCTGCCTTGAGGCTGCTGGCTTAGGGCGAAGTCGCGCAGGCGCTCGGCATCAAGCCGGGCCAGCAATGGCTGGTAATGACTGCCTGCATAGCGCAGCGGATTGCGCAGCAGCGCGAGAATCAGTGCGGCCTGGTCAATCTGGCTCTGGCCGAGTTCCAGACTGGCCACCAGCAGGGCATCCTGTAGCCATTGCACCAGTTCGGTGGAAAACACCGGGTTGCGCGATTCGCTGCGCTCGCCTCGCGGTTGCAGCGCCTGCGCCAGTGCGCCGGTATCGACTTCGGCATCCAGCAAGGCTCGCTTGAGCAGTCCATCGGGACGCTCGAGCAGGCCGAGCAGCAGGTCCTCGACGAGAACCTTGCTGCCGCCACGTATCACGCAGCGTTCGGCTGCGCCTTCCAGATCCTGTTTACTGGGGGCATCCAGGGCTTGCACCAGTTGCTGTAAGTCGACGTTGATCATTTTCATCTTCCTTAATGAGTCTTGCTGCCCAGGGTGACCAGACCGTCGGCGCGGTCGCGTCCGAGCCAGCTGGTCCAGCCGAGGCGGCAGTTGTTGTCGGCGCCGATGCGTAGCTCACGGATCTCGTCCGGGCGAAGCTCCAGGCGCAGGTCGTAATCCAGCGGATCGCGCAGCGTGAAGCGCACCAGCGCACAGAGCGGCTGGTAGCCGCTGCCGATGGGCAGGAATTCGTGGAAGCGATTCCAGTCCAGCTGGCGGATATGGATGCGGAACTTGCCGCCGCGGTCGCGGACCCGCTCGCCGAGCACCAGGCTTTCGCCCAGCTGACTGTTGGCCAGCCCGAGCCGGTTGCGTTGCTCGCCGAGGATTTCCACCCGGCGCTCCAGGCATTGCTCGATGTTCAACTCGGCGTGCTTGAAGTAGTAGCGCAGCACCGATTCGATCAATGCTGCCGAGTGCGCGCGCAGGCTGAGCAGGCCGAGATAGGGCAGCAGGCGCTTCCAGTTCAGCTCCGGCGCGCTGCGGATGGCCTCGCCGCTGAGTCCGACCAGGGCGAACAGCTGCTCCGAGAAGGGGTCATGGGCGCCACTGGTGAAGCTGGCGCGGTATCGGTACTTCTGCCAGATCGGCAGCAGCAGGCGCTGCAGGCGGTTGTTGAACAGGTCGAGGAAGTCGCGGGTCGGGTTGCCGTCTTCGCTGTCGCCAAGCGCTTGTTCGCCGTAGAAGGCCGGCAGCGGCGAGCCGGCGCCGAACAGGCTGACCAGGTTGATGCGCAGGCGGGCGCGCCACTCGCCGTGCTCCTGGAAGAACTGCACCTGCTCGATATCACTGCCGGGAAAGCCCAGGCTCGGGTTGGCCTGGAATTCCAGGCGCTCGTAGAGCGCCTCGTCATCCAGCCCGGGATTGAGCTGGCGCAGGCGATCGAGCACCAGCAGCACGCCCTGGAACAGGCTGTACTCGCGGATGCCGCGGTTGAGCGGTCTCAGAGCAGCGGTTGCTGACCCATGCGCGGCGTCCATTGGTACACCTCTCCCTGTGTGCTCTGTACGCGCAGCTCGTGATACGAGTTGAGGCTGGCGTAGAGGGCGAAGAATTCGTTGAGCACCGAGGCGAAGAGGAACAGATCGCCCTCACCGATGAAGCCGTCCTGGTTCATGGTCAGTTCGGTACGTACGCCGCGCACCGGCAGCCCGCGATGCAGGCGATCGACGTGCTGGTGGGCGATGTGAGTCAGGCCGCCGAGGCGCCGCCGGCTGACGTTCTCGGCGTGCTTGTCGTAATAGCGTGGTAGGTCGTAGGTCTCGAGGATCACCTTGAGCGCCTCGACGTTGGCCAGCGACAGGTAGTTCAGCGACATGTTGCTGATCAGCTTCCACAGATAGTCGCGCTGCAGCGGCGGCGCGTAGCTCGGGGTGACCGCCGAGATATTGCGGAAGCTGAGAAATTCCGGGGTGTCTTCGCAGGGCTTGCAGATGTCGCCGAGCTTCAGCTGGCGCGGCAGGTTCTGGTTGGTGCAGGTCAGCTCGATGGACAGCGTCTCGTGCTGGTCGAGGTTGCGCAGGCCGAAGCTGAGCCAGGTTTCCTGGCCTTCGCCCAGCAGCGAAGGTTGCTGGCGCACGCTGTAGTGCGGGCGCGCCACCGGCACATCGAAGCTGGGGTCATGCTCGAAGGATTCGAACGGCACGTACTCTTCGTAGCCCATGCCGCCGGGTTTCCAGCCGGTGACCCGATCCACCGAAAACACCCCGCATTGCTGTGCATCGTACTCGGCCGGCAGCAACAGGTACTGGTCCTGCTTGCCGTCCAGGCGGATCGGGATGGCATCGTGCTGGAACAGGTTTACCACCGGCGTACAGTACAGGCGCACGTTGTCCAGCGTCGGGCGGATGCGTTGCACGCCGGCCTTGTGAATGTCGAAGCGTAGCTCCAGGCCGCGGGCCTGCTTGAGCAGGTCGTCCGGAATGCGCTGAATGATCTCCAGGCCCTTGATGTCGACGAAGAGAAACTTGTCCGGGAAGGCGAAATATTCCTGCAGGTAGCGATAACCGCGGAAGGTATTGAGCGGGTAGGGGATCAGCGCCTCATCCTCGGCGAATCCCACCGGCTCGACCTGCTTGGCGTTGAGCTGCAAGGGCGTCAGCGGTCGGCCATCGGGACCTGTCAGCGGTTTGCCCTGCGCGTCCAGCGGCACCAGCTCGATGCCGCCCAGATGCCGCAACAGGCTCAGGTAGAGCAGCTGGCTGATATAGGGCTCGCCTGCCAGGTGCAGGCGCAGATGGTTGAGGCCGATCTCGCCGAGATGGCCATCGGCGCTCATCTGCAGGCGCAGGCTGAGCAGCGCACCGGTGCCCTTGACCGAATACTCCAGCGTCTGCAACGCCAGAGGCAGCACCTCGGTGGCGTAGGCGGTACGAAAGCAGCAGCTGACGCCCTGCACAGGATTGGATTCCACTGGCGTATTGCGCGGCACCGTCAATGCCGGGCCGGGGCGCTTCAGCGGATCGAACTGCAGCATGCTGAAGGCTGGCAGCGGACGCATGTAGTTCGGCCACAGCAGATGCATCAGCGAGTGGGTCAGTTCCGGCAGCTCGTCATCGAGCTTCTGCCGCAGCCGCCCGGTGAGAAAGGCGAAACCTTCGAGCAGACGCTCGACATCCGGATCGCGCCCGGCCTGCCCGAGGAACGGCGCCAGCGCCGGGCTGCGCTCGGCGAAACGCTTGCCCAGCTGGCGCAGGGCGGTGAGCTCGCTCTGGTAGTAATGGTTGAAAGACATGTCTAACGATTCATCCTTGTCGTTTCGTGTCCGGCGCGCTTGCGCGGCGGGGCTCCTAGCGTCGGCGGTAGCATCCCGTGGAGGTGTCCATGTTCACGAGCAGGCAGTTGCCGTGTGGCTTCAGCCTCATCTTGTCGAAGAAGGCCCTCGGCCCGCGTTCGCGCAACTCGATCTGCCCGTCCACCATTGCCCAGTGCCCTCGACCCTGGATGTCGAGGCTGCCGTAGTAGAGCACCGCCTCGAACGTGCCCTGTTCCTGGAGCAGCAGCTGTGAGCCCATTTCCATCACGCCGACCAGTTCGTAGCGCCCGGCCAGTTCGCGCGGCGGCGGGGAAGTGTTGGTGCAGGCGGCCAATGTCAGCGCGAGGGCGGCGAGAGCCAGGCGGGCGCAGCGTGAGGAGGGTTTACCACGAGCCATAGGGCACCCCGTGTTGCTCGATATAGGCCTTGGCTTTTTCCGAGAGGGGATAGGCGTAGCGTCCCTCGTTCTGTCCAAGGCTCGGCCCTAGCTTGCTAACTGCAGCCTCGAAGCGGCCAATCTCAATGGACTGCAGGCAGGGTCCGCCTACCCAGGCCTTGGCGATGCCACCCGGGGCCAAGCCGATGGTTATGTCTTTGCGAAATTGTCCATCCAACCACTTGCCCTGAAAGTGGCAATAGCCACGCTGAGGTTTAAGCATCTCCTTGCGCACCCATTCGGGAATATTGATGCGTACGTTGTAGGTCTGCGGCTCAACGAACGACTGCCAGCGCACAAATACGATTTCCGGCAGGTCGATGCCTGGCAGGTCCTTGCCTGCGCCTCCCGCTGGGTGCTTGGGCCAGCCGTCGACCTTGCCTGTATAGGACGGGACCCCGCCACTGACGCGCTCGTAGGCCAGCCCCCGGCGGTCGATCACATCCACGCTTTCCACCCAGACTTCCATATGTTCAGGTGCGAATACACCGACATACCAGGCGTTATAGGGGAGTTTCGGTTGAGCCTGGCTGCTGGTGCAGCCGCTGAGCAAAAGGATTGCGCAAGCGAGAACAAGAGTTTTCATTCGGGATAGCCCTGCTGTGGCTTGTTGTTGTAGACCAAGCGCACATTGGGCGCTGGCTTGCTGATAAGCAGGCCGCTGGTGGGCTTCCAGTGCGCGGATAGGTGGATATACCGCGATCGGAGCAAATGCTCTTCGTGTTCGTTTAGGTCATATCGGCTGCCGTTGGCATAGGCCATCATTTTTTTGGCAATGTCTTGGAGCTCAAACGGAATCGCCAAACTCGGCGTGTCGGGAACGGCTTTGACCGGAACCCCATGTTCGGCCGCCAGTTCCCGCATCACACGTAAATACACCAGTGAAAGCTCGCCGCGTATCTGACGGTCAATAGTTACCAGGCCTAACACCCAATCCTCCGGCGGATGGTTGACACCGCGGGGTTGGAGTTTGCGGATGCGGCGAACCTCTTTTTTAAGCTGATCCTCCGGCAGTCCGAGAGCCTTCCATTTTTCATACTGGCGCTCGGTTTCGCGCCACGCGT
Organism: Stutzerimonas sp. KH-1; assembly: GCF_054483855.1. Lineage (NCBI taxonomy): Bacteria > Pseudomonadati > Pseudomonadota > Gammaproteobacteria > Pseudomonadales > Pseudomonadaceae > Stutzerimonas > Stutzerimonas sp. KH-1. The sequence goes on from NZ_CM137011.1 coordinate 3,744,346, forward strand.
GAGTACGCTCAGTGGGTATACCCGCGGGTACCGTGGAACTGACCGGACGACTGAGGATCACCTTTTCCTGAACGACTGGAAGATAGCCGCCACCGATATCCGAGTGCGCGCCGGGAAGGGTTATCTCTTGATGATGTGGGGTCACGCTATTGAGCGCGAAGTTCCAGCGCATCTCATCACGGGCCTTCAGCTGAAGCACTTTGCGCGCGCAATCTGGCGGGAGGTACAGGTTGACACCTGGATTGTGGTGGTCCGCAGGGCTGAAGTCCCAACTCAACGGGTCGGCCACAGCCGCCACCGTATCGAACAGACCGATGAAGTTAATCTGAACGTTGGTGGCCCAGTCGAATTCCGCGCTAAACCCAGGTGCCTGCGCATTGAATAAATTCGCCAGCATGCCGCTTTCCGATTTGAGTATTTCGTTGGCGAAGTGACGAGCCGCGGCAGCCCCGCGACTGAATCCAAAGATGTCGAGTTCCAACCCTTCGATTTCCAGATTGGGGTTATTACCCAGCAGGCGATCCAGCGACTCTTGGATCTTCTGCGGACTTTGCATCACCCGGGCCACTACGCCGGTATCGCCCATGCCCGTAGCCAGCCCGTATGCCGAGTCCTCTTCTCCGCTACTGGTGCCGATGCCTTCGAGATACGCCTTGATGCTGGCGCTACGTTCGTCCTTAGCCAGGCTCCGGGTCGCATCGTCCTGGTACAGGTCGAATAACCGCGCTACGTTGCTCGGCGCGTTGCCGTAGCTGTTGTCCGGTGTCTGGGTAAAGAAGCCGTTGCCTTCGCTACCGCCGAAACCATGCGCCCTACAATACTCGACGACCTCCCCGAGGGTGCGCTCGTCCAGCAGAGTCAGGTCGTCCTGGCGACACTTTTCGGTCACGGCGGCATTGGCCAGGTTATTGCCGGTGCCGTCGAAGAACACGCCGATTCGCAGGGTGATGCCCTGACGCGCCTGTTGCTGCGGCTGCTCGACCAGCTCCTCTTCTTCGTCTTCGTCTTCCTCTTCAACGCCCAATGGCGCGAGGTCACCCGGCTCTTCCTGCCAGGCGCGGGCTATCGGTTCAGATGAGCGAAAGGCCTCGGCAGCAGCGGCCGCCGCAGTAGCTGCCTTGGCAATTCCAAGGGCGGCAGGCGCGAGGAAGGGCGCCGCGTTGTGGCTGCTGCCGATGACCACCGTCCCCGAGCCCGCGGTGACGACGTTGCCGTGGTTCCCCACACTGCCCACCACCGCCGCCGGCTTGCCATCGATCAGCACGTTGGGGATCACGGCGCTGGCCATCGCACCGCCGCAGGCGGAGGCGTCGCCCATGCGCGCGGCCGGCAGGCCGTCGAACAGCACGTCGGGTGAGCCGGCGGCGATGGGGTTGGTGCCGTGGCCGGTCTTCGGGCAGGCGGTAGGATCGCCGAGGCGGGCTGCAGGTTTGCCGGACATCCGTTGTCTCCTTACTGGACCTTGACCTGTCCGCTGCCATCCAGGCTGGCGGAAAAGCTGACCTGGCGCTTGAGGCCATCCACTTCCAGCAGGCCTTCGATGGTGAAGGCGAGGGTCAGCGGGTCGTGGGTTCGCGGCAGCGACAGCACGCGCACCTGGGTCAACCTGGGTTCGTACGCTTCGATGAAGCGCTCGATGGCGATACGCGCCTGCTGCAGCGAGTCGTGCAGCGACAGGCGCATATCGTTGAGATCGGGCAACCCGTAGTCGGGCAGCGTCTGCACGCTGCCCGCTCGGGTGCTGAGCATCTTGGCCAGATGGGCAGCCACCGAGGCCATCGCCGCGACTTCGCGGCTCCAGCCGGAACGTCGCGCGGCGTCACCGCCGAGGCGTTCGAAGAGGCTGCCGTATCCGTTCAAGTGCTTATTCCTTGTCCAGCTTGCCGACCAGCGACAGGGTGAAATCAGCGCCCATGTACTTGAAGTGCGGACGCACGCTGAGGCTGACGCGGTACCAGCCTGGTTCGCCCTCTACGTCGCTGACGTTGACCTGGGCGGCGCGCAGCGGGCGACGGCTGCGGACTTCGGCGCTGGGGTTCTCCTGGTCGGCGACGAACTGGCGGATCCACTTGTTGAGTTCCAGCTCGAGGTCGGTGCGCTCCTTCCAGGCACCGATCTGCTCGCGCTGCAGCACCTTCAGGTAGTGCGCCAGGCGGTTGACGATGAACAGGTAGGGCAGCTGGGTGCCGAGCTTGTAGTTCAGCTCGGCGGTCTTGCCTTCCTCGCTGTTGCCGAAGAACTTCGGCTTCTGCGCCGAGTTGGCAGAGAAGAACGCGGCGTTGTCGCTGCCCTTGCGCATGGTCAGGGCGATAAAGCCTTCTTCGGCCAGCTCGTACTCGCGACGGTCGGAAACCAGCACTTCGGTCGGGATCTTGGTCTCGATCTCGCCCATGCTCTCGAAGTGGTGCAGCGGCAGATCCTCGACCGCGCCACCGCTCTGCGGGCCGATGATGTTCGGGCACCAGCGGAACTTGGCGAAGCTGTCGGTCAGGCGGCTGGCGAAGGCGTAGGCGGTGTTGCCCCACAGGTAGTGCTCGTGGCTGCCGGCGACGTTTTCCTTGTAGACGAAGCTTTTAACCGGGTTATCTTCCGGGTCGTAGGGGTTGCGCAGCAGGAAGCGCGGAACGGTCAGGCCGACGTAGCGGGCATCTTCCTGCTCGCGGAAGCTCTGCCACTTGGTGAACTGCGGGCCCTCGAAGTGGTCCTTGAGATCCTTCAGGTCCGGCAGGCCGGTGAAGCTTTCCAGGCCGAAGAATTTCGGGCCGGCGGCGGCGATGAAGGGCGCGTGGGACATGCTGGCGACGCTGGCGACATACTGCATGGTCTTCACGTCGGGCGCGCTGGGGTCGAAGAAATAGTTGGCGATCAGCGCACCGACCGGCTGGCCGCCGAACTGGCCGTACTCGGCGGTGTAGATGTGCTTGTACAGGCCGGACTGGACGATCTCCGGGCTGTCCTCGAAGTCGTCCAGCAGGTCCTGCTTGGAGGCGTTGAGCAGCTCGAGCTTGATGTTCTCGCGGAAGTTGGTGCGATCCACCAGCAGCTTCAGGCCGCGCCAGGACGACTCCAGGGCCTGGAACTGCGGGTGGTGAAGGATTTCGTCCATCTGCTGGCTGAGCTTGGCGTCGATCTCCGCGATCATGCGGTCGACCATGGCCTTCTTCACCGGCTCGTTTTCGTTCTGCGGCTTGAGTAGTTCTTCGATGAAGGCCGAGACGCCGCGCTTGGCGATGTCGTAGGCCTCGTCGTCCGGGGTCAGGCGGGTTTCGGCGATGATGCGGTCGAGGATGCCGCCTTCGGCGAGGTGGTTGCCGTGCTCGACGGCGGCTGCGCTAGTGGTCATGTAGATGTGCTTCCTTGTCGGTGATATCAGGCGTCCAGCTTCTCTTTGGCCGCCAGGCCCAGTTCGCCGAGTACGCGGTCACGCGAATCGTCGTCGGCGAGTACGCTTTCGATGGCTTTACGGAAGGCAGGGGCGTTGCCCAGCGGGCCTTTCAGGGCGACCAGGGCGTCGCGCAGTTCCATCAGTTTCTTCAGCTCCGGAACCTGCTCGACCAGATTGGCCGGGTTGAAGTCCTTCATCGAATTGATGCGCAGCTGCACGGCCAGTTCGTCGTCGGTCTGCTCGTCCTGCAGACGGTTCGGCACGCCGAAGGTCAGGTTCAGCTCCTGCTTGGCCAGGACCTCGTCGAAGCTGTTCTTGTCGATGGCGATGGGCTTGCGGTCCTCGATCTTGCGGTCGTCGGCGCGCTGGGTGAAGTCGCCCAGCACCATCAGCTTGAGGGGCAGCTCGACCTCTTCCTGAGCATTGCCGGTGGCCGGCTTGAACGTGACGTTGATGCGTTCCTTGGGTGCAACCGAGCCTTCTTTGGCCATGGTGTTCTCCTTTGCGGTTAGTCCAGCACCACTTCGAGATCGAGGTGGCACAGCCTGCGGTAAATCTCATCCTTGCTTTCACGCACGGCGTGGTTCTGCGGCAGCAGCTCGCAACAGCTGTGCAGCAGGCGCAGTACCTCGAGGGCGAGATCGGGTTCCCAGCTGCCCAGGCCACTGGCCTCGAGCTGCTGGTCGAGTGCTTCGAGCTGGGTTTTGGCCAGCTCGTATTTCTTGGCCTGGTAGCACAGGCGGGCGAGGCTCAGCTGCCAGAAGAAGCGCTCGCGGTCGCCGCGGGCGCGAGCCAGGCCCTGCTTGAGCTGTTGCACGGCAGGCTTGAGGCCTTCTTTGCGCAACAGCGGAACGGCTTCTTGCAGCGCGAGCTCCCAGCTCGGTTGTGCGGTGCCGGTGACAGGCGGTTCTTCCTGTCTGGCGGCCGTGGCCGGCTGTACATGGGGCATGACCTGGCCGCTGATCCAGGCGCGGGTTTCGGCGTCGGCGAACGGGGTGCCGTCGTGAAAGCACAGCTCTTCCAGACGCGGTACGCGTTGCAGGAACAGCGCGAGCTGAATCTCCACTTCGCGCATGGCCTGCGCGGCGTCTAGCTCCTGCAGGCACTCCCAGGCCAGGCGCTGACCGTCCAGCCAGAACGGCGCGCGCGCGGTGCTGTTTTCCAGGTCCACCAGCAGGTCGGCGTACTGCCCCTGAGCGAAGCGTTCGCGGTAGCTGGCCAGCTTGTCGGCGGGTACGCCACGTAGCGCGGTGATCTGCTCGCTGTTGTGCTCGGGCAGGCTGTCGATGCTCAGCCAGAGCAGGGTTCGCGCCAGGCGCAGGGGGCGCAGATCGCTGGTGCGCTGCTTGAGCCACCAGGCGGTCAGCGGGCGGGCCTGTTCCTGCAGGTTGCGCAGAGCCTTGAGCGCTTCCTTGTCGTTCTCGATCGGCGAGCCGGGGGCGAAGACCTGGCTGGCGACCTGCTTCACCTGGGCGATGGCTGCGCCCACTGTCCCGGGCTGCGGTTGCCCCGAGCTGGCGCGCTTGACCATGCCGTCGAGCTGGCGGCAAAGCGGCAGCAGCAGCGGTGCGTCTTCGCCGAGATGGTCGGACAGGCATTGCTCCAGCGCATGCAGTTGCTCGGCGAGGCTGCGGAACAGCGGCAGCTGTTCGCCGACCGGCACGTCTTCGGAAAAGGTCTGTTCAAGGCGCGGCAGCAGCCAGTTGATCGCGGCGGCGCGCGTGCGCGGCTTGCGCGGATGCAGCTCGGCCCAGTGATGGCTGCACAGGTAGTGCAGAACGCTCAGGCCGGCCTGCAACCCGGCAAAGGACTCACGCTGGAACAGGCTCCAGGTCAGCCAGGCAGCGGCGCGCAGATCCTTGGACAGCGAGGCGAGCAGCATCTCGCTGCCCTCGCGGACCTTCTGCCAGTCGATACCGGTGGTCTGGTGCAATGCTCCGGCCTTGGCCAGTTCAGCCTCGAGCAATTCGAATTCGCTGCTGTAGCGAATATCGTCGCCAGCGAAATTGCTGTCATTGACCGGCTTTCTGGCAAGTTCCAGATAATGCTTGCTGAGTGCGCTGGCGTGCATTGGGTCTTCCGTGACGCTCAAGTTCGATCCGTGAACTTTGAAACTGCCGAATATTTAAGAGCGGCATGTTTCCGAGAAAGGAGGTGCGCAACTTCTTGCGCACTTTCCCTGCGCAACAAATTGCACAGGGCCTTATGGGGTGGGCATCCTAGACGGGGGGTATGCCTCATTCAAGGCGAGAAGTGTGATCTCTGTTGCAGTGGGAAATATTAGCCGGCGGCCGACGGAACTAATTCAAAACTGTCGGGAAATTTGCTTCTGCGATCTATTTGAACTTGTGCGAATTAGTCCAGTTGCATGTAAGTCATCACTTACATGCAACTATCTACTCGATCACAGAAAGATGATTGGCGCTGTTATAGCCGATCGTATTCGGCAATTCAGAGCGCGGGGATTGCGGTGACTGACACGCCCAACAGGTGCTGCTGGCCGGGCTGCAATACCACCACGTCGTCCAGCACGTTGGCTGTCTCGATGCAGGCCATGCGCTGCCAGGCGTCGTCGGCGAAGCTGGACAGGCGCTTGGCCTTGTCGATCCAGGGGTTCCACAGCACGGCGGAGCGCGAGCCGCGAGTGGTCAGCCGGATACTGCGTTTCCATGCCGGGTCGATGAGCACCAGAGTTGTCGGCAGCTGCAAGTAGATGCGGTCGGTTTCGCCGTTGAACGCCAGGTCGCCGTCCTGCTGCTGGCGCTGCTGCCAATCCAGCAGCGTATCGATGTAAGGGCAGCCGGCCAGGCCTTCGATGCGGACCTGATGGATGTCGCTGACAGCGAAGTAGCTGTGCAGGGCCTGGCTGATGGTGACTGCCTGCGTGCCGACGTTGCGGCTGCTGAGGCTGAGCTCCAGCTCGTCGGCCAGGCGGATCTGCAGTGTCAGTTCGACCCGGTGCGGCCAGCCCGGCAGTGCGCCGAGCGCCTGCGGGCAGTGGAACTCGAGAATCGCCGTATCGCCTTCGCTGCGCTGTTCGCGCAGTTGCCAGGGCAGGGTGCGCACCAGGCCATGGAACGGGGCGGGTTGCTCGCCGTGGTAGCTCGCCTGGACCCCTTGCGGGTTGCGCGCCAGGTCGCCGAACCATGGCCAGCACACGGGTACGCCACCGCGAACCGACTGCCCTTGCTGATAGGCGGCCTCCTCGCTGAGCCAGATGATCGGCGGCGCATCGCCCTGGCGATAGCTGAGGATCTGCGCGCCCTGTTCGGCGATCAGCAGTTCGTCCTCACCGCGGCGGACTCGCCAGCAGGCGAGCTGGTCCATTTCGATGCGTTGAATATCGACAGGCATGGGCAATCTCGTGATGGGATCGGGTTTGCGTCTGACAGCGGAGCGGAGGCGGGATTCAGCCAAAGTGGCCAGGCAGAGCATGCCTCCTCGCTGAGCCGAGGAGGCAGCCAGGGCTTAGCGGCCCTGGCAGGCGTCGACCCGCAGCCAGCGTTCCAGCAGCTTGAAGCCCTGCATCAGGATGAAGGCGATCAGCAGGTAGATAAGGCCTGCGGTGAGGAACATTTCCTCGTGCAGGTAGGTGCGTGCGGCGATCTTGCGTGCCATTCCGGTCAGTTCCAGCAGGGTGATGGTGCTGGCCAGGGCGCTGGCCTTGAGCATCAGGATCACTTCGTTGCTGTAGGCCGGCAGGCCGATGCGTGTCGCACGCGGCAGGATGATGTGCAGCAGCGCCTGCGCGCGTGACATGCCCAGCGCGCGGGCGGCTTCGACTTCACCGTGAGGCACGTTCTGGATCGCGCCGCGGATGATCTCGGCGATATAGGCGGCGGTGTGCAGGGTCATGGTGATGATGGCGCACCAGTACGGGTCACGCAGATACGGCCAGAGCGCACTCTGGCGCACCACCTCGAACTGCGCCATGCCGTAGTAGACCAGGAACAGTTGCACCAGCAGCGGTGTGCCACGGAAGAAGAAGATGTAGCCATAAGGCAGCGCGCGGACCGCCAGATGCCGGGAGGAGCGGGCGATGCCCAGCGGTACGGCGAGGATCAGTCCGGCGACGACCGAAACGCCGACCAGCTGAAGGGTCAGCCAGGCGCCCTCGATGAAGCTCGGCAGCCACTTGATGAAGATTTCCCAGGTCATGCTGCGCTCCGCACGAAGCCGCGGCCGGCACGTTTTTCGAGGAAGTGCATACCGATCATGGCGACGATGGTTAGGCACAGGTAGATGAAGGCGGCCACGAGGAAGAAGGTGAAAGGCTCCTTGCTGGCGGTCACCGCGATTTGCGAGCGGCGCATGATTTCCTCCAGCCCGATCACCGAAACCAGCGCGGTGTCCTTCATCAGGATCATGAACAGGTTGCCCAGACCCGGCAGGGCCAGGCGCCACATCTGCGGCAGGATCAGCCGCAGGAAGATGCGCCGCTTGCCCAGGCCCAGGGCCAGGCCAGCCTCGCGGTGACCCTTGGGAATGGCCAGCAGCGCGCCGCGGAAGACCTCGGTCGCATAGGCGCCAAAGCACAGGCCGAGGGCGATGGTGCCGGCGGCGAACGGGCTGAGCACCAGGTTCTCGATGCCGAACAACTCGCCGATACCGCGAATCAGGCTGATGGTGCCGAAGTAGATCAGCAGCACCCAGAGCAGTTCAGGGACACCGCGCACGATGGTCGAGTAGGTGCCGCCGAGCCAGCGCAGCGCGCTGTAGGGCGAGGTTTTGGCGAGTGCGCCGAGCAGGCCGAGCACCAGCCCCAGCGCCAGGGAGGCGAGGGCCAGTTGGATGGTCATCCAGGTGCCGGCAATGAGCGCCGGCCCGAATCCGTGAAGGTCAGGAATCATAGAAGCTCAAACACCAAAGCCCGGTCGGCCAGTTTCAGGCGACCGGGCTTCGGCTCGGTTGGATCAGTAAATGCTGAACGGGAAATACTTGTCGTTGATCTGCTTGTAGGTGCCGTCAGCGATGATTTCGGCCAGCGCCTTGTTCAGCTTCTCACGCAGCTCGTCGTTGCCCTTGCGCACGGCGATGGCGATCTTGTCGTCATCGAATACCGGTTCGCCCTTGAACTCGAAGTCCTTGCCGGCATCGCTCTTGAGCCATTCCCACTGCACGAAGGTGTCGGCCAGGATGCCGTCGACGCGGCCGGAGGCCAGGTCCAGGTAGGCGTTCTCCTGGGTGTCATAGAGCTTTATATCGACCACGCCGTCCAGGTTGTCTTCCAGCCAGGTGCCAGCGATGGTTGCGCGCTGCGCGCCGATGACCTTGCCGTCCAGATAGTCCTTGTCGGTCTTGAACTCGACGCCCTTCGGCGCCACGAACTGCAGCTTGTTGGTGTAGTAGTGATCGGTGAAATCGACGGCGTTCTTGCGCTCTTCGGTCACCGACATCGAGGCGGCGAGGAAATCGAACTTGCCGGCATTCAGGGCCGGGATGATGCCGTCCCAGTCGGAGGTGACCACTTCGCACTCGGTTTGCATCTTGGCGCAAAGGGCGTGGGCGATGTCGAGGTCGAAGCCAACCACCTTGCCGCTGGCATCGATCAGGTTGAAGGGCGGGTAGGCGCCTTCGGTACCAATCCGTAGTTTTTCCGCGGCGAATGCCTGGGTGCCGATGATCAGCGAGGCAGCAGCGGTCAGCAGGATCTTTTTATAGCTCTTCATGCGGTGTTGCTCCATTAGCGATGGCTGGACATGAATTGTTTACAGCGCGCCGATTGAGGGTTGTCAAATACCTGCTCGGGCGTCCCCTGCTCCTCGACCAGACCCTGGTGGAGGAACACCACTTCGCTGGAAACCTGCTTGGCGAAATTCATTTCGTGGGTGACGAGCAGCATAGTCCGGCCTTCCTCGGCGAGCGACCGGATCACTGCAAGCACTTCTTGTACCATTTCCGGATCGAGCGCCGAGGTGGGTTCGTCGAACAGGATTACCTTGGGCTGCATCGCCAGCGTGCGAGCGATCGCCGCGCGCTGCTGCTGACCGCCGGAAAGCTGGTTGGGGTAGACGTGGCGTTTGTCGGCGATGCCGACCTTGGCCAGCAGCGCCTCGGCCACCTCGGTGGCTTCGGCCTTGCTCTGGCCGAGCACGCGGCGCGGTGCCTCGATGATGTTGTCGAGGATGGTCATGTGCGGCCAGAGGTTGAAGTTCTGGAACACGAAGCCCAGCTCGCTGCGAACCCGGTTGAGCTGCTTGCCGTCAGCGGCAATCAGATCACCCTGCTTGTCGCGCTTGAGCTTGAGCTGCTCGCCGGCCACCAAGATTTCACCCTCATTGGGGTTTTCCAGGAGGTTGATGCAGCGCAGGAAGGTGGACTTGCCGGAGCCTGAAGAGCCGAGGATGGAAATCACGTCGCCGTCACGGGCGGTCAGCGAAATGCCTTTGAGAACTTCCAGGTCGCCGTAGCGCTTGTGCAGGTTGCGGATTTCCAGTGCAGGGATGGCCTCGGCCATGAGGGGTCCTCTTTCGGACCGGCGATGGCCGCCAGGGTCCGGATATTCTGTTGGTGCGCTCCAGGCGAACTGCTCGCCTTCCTGGCGAGGCGCAAACCTAGCATGCACCGCGGCATGCGCCAAGCGCGATGCGGCGTTGAGCGATGTGACCGTTCGGTCACGTTTCGCCGGCCAACAATGCGCTCCTGGCTATATAGATGAAGTCGATGCCGCGTGCGCAGGTGCGCTCCGCTGCCCGGCGCAAGCGGCAGCTCGGTCCGCTTGGCTGCGGCCTGAAGCTGCCACCGCTCTCAGCCCGCTTCCGGCTTCGGTGCGTCTTGATCGTCGGAGAGCATTTCGTCGTGCTCGGCCATTTTCCACGGCAAGCTTCCCGGCGAGATGTGCAGGAAGTGCAGGTACTTCTCGAACTGGTCGAGTATGTCGCTGATGATGTCCGCCTGGTCGTATCCGTAAACGTCGTAATGTTGGCCGCCGCGGCGCAGGAACACCTCGGCACGGTAGTACTGCTCGTCGGCCTCCGGACCCTCGGTCAGCGCGAACGCCGGCATGGCGTAACCGACCGCACGGATCTCGTAGATGAAGTCCACCTGGTCGTCCTTGATGACCTCCAGGTAAAGCCGCGAGTGGGCTTCATCGGTGTGCACTTCGGCAGCCCATTCCTGGCCACTGAGTTCGCGCTGCACCCGGCGCATGGCCTTGAGCACCGTGGTGTTCATGAAGCCGTCGACCTCTTCCCGGCTGGGAAAACTGACCATCCCCGCCAGGCGCTTCTTCCACAGGCCGGGACCGGCGTTGCTCGCCAGCCGGCTGCCCTGCATATGGCTTTGCAGACTGGTTTCGTGGTGGCCTTCGATCACCAGAGCGCGCCACATGCCCAGCGCGGCGATCATCATGATGATCGCGAAGGGCAGCGCGCTGGCGATGGTCATGGTCTGCAGCGCGCTGAGGCCGCCGGCCAGGAGCAGGGCGGACGCGACTACGCCCTCGATGCTGGCCCAGAACACCCGCTGCCACACCGGCGTGTGCAGCGCGCCGCCGGCGGCCAGCGAGTCGATGACCAGCGAGCCGGAGTCCGACGAGGTGACGAAGAAGGTGATGATCAGCACCACCGCCAGGAACGAGGCGATGGACGTCATCGGCAGCAGTTCGAACAGCTTGAACAGGGCGATGGCGTTGTCCGCCTGCACGTCGCCGATCAGCGAGGTATAGCCTTCGACCATGATCATGTGCAGTGCGGTATCGCCGAACACCGAGAACCAGAGGAAGGTGAACATGGTCGGCACGAACATCACGCCGAAGACGAATTGACGGATGGTTCGGCCACGGCTGATCTTGGCGATGAACAGCCCGACGAACGGCGACCAGGCGATGGTCCAACCGAAGATGAACAGGGTCCAGTTGCCGATCCAGTCGCTGCGGCTGTAGGCCTGCAGGTTGAAGGTGCGCTCGATGATGTTGTTCAGGTAGCTGCCGGTGTTCTGCAGGAAGGTTTCGAGAATGAAGATGCTCGGCCCGGCCAGAAACACGAAGAGCATCAGGCCGATCGCCAGGATCATGTTCAGCAGCGACAGGTTCTTCACACCCTTGTCCAGCCCGGCAACCACCGAACAGATCGCCATTGCGGTAATGATCGCGATGGCGATGATCTGCACGTTGATGCTGATCGGTATCGACGGCCAGAGGTAGTTGATGCCCGCGTTGATCTGGGTGACGGACAGACCCAGCGTGGTGGCGATGCCGAACAGCGTGCCGAGAATCGCGAAGACATCCACCACATGGCCGATCGGCCCGTGGATGCGCTCGCCGATGATCGGGTACAGCGCCGAGCGCATCGACAGCGGCAGGCCGTGGCGGAACGAGAAGTACGCCAGTACCAGGCCGGTCAGGCCGTAGATGGCCCAGATATGAAAGCCCCAGTGGAAGAAGGCGATCTGCATGGCCTGCTTGGCCGCGTCGACGGTTTCCCCCGCACCGGCGGGCGGCGAAGCATAGTGCAATACGGGTTCGGCCACGCCGAAGAACAACAGGGCGATGCCGTAGCCGGCGGAAAAGAGCATGGCGAACCAGGCCGGGAAGCTGTACTGCGGCTCGGCGTGATCCGGACCCAGCTTGATGTTGCCCCAGGGCGTCATGGCAATGCCGACGATGAACACCAGGAAAAAGGCCACCGAGAGCATGTAGAACCAGCCGAAATTGGCAGTGATGAAGGCCAGCGTCGAGCTGAACACCTCACCGGCCAGGTCCGGGTTGCTGATCGTGCCGATCACCAGCAGGAGCGTGACGATCACGGCTGGGATGAACACGGGGAAGAGAATGATGGCCTTGGGCAATTTCCTGGCGGCATCCATGGGCGGTCAGCCTCCGTTATGAGCGGGTGATGAGCGGGATGTTCGCGGCGAGACCTTCGGATTTGCCCGAACGCTGCCTTCTGGTAGACGGCTCGAAGCGCCGAATGATTCAGCGAAATGTGAGGAAGGATTCCGCTCCGGTGTAGCGAAGCGTCTAGAAAGCCGGCTCCAGCCCGTGATGGCGCAGAATCGTGGCGATGCTCCCCTCGCCGATCAGCACCTCCAGCGCATCGTTAAAGCGGGCGAACTCGGCTTCGCTGACCGCCGCTCGAGACAGCCCGATAGCGTAGGAGACAGCCTGCAGCTCGCCGGCTTCGTGGATGTCGAGCAGCCTTTCCTGGTCGATCAGGTGCCAGGCGACGTCCTGATTGACCACTGCGACGCCCTGTTCGCCGAACCTGCCGGCTTCCAGCATGCGCAGCAGCCGCCGATTGTCGGCCTTCAGGATCAGTGTCACGTCGCTGACCTCGGCCAGGTGCTGGCCGAGCACGAACGAGGTACCTGACGGCCCGTAGACGGCGACGCTGCGCCCGGCCAGGTCCTGCGGGCGGTGGAAAACGAAGCGGCTGCTCGAGCGGGCATAGACGCCATAGCGTGAGGTGACCAGCATGCGGGTGAGGTGAAAGGCGCGCTCGCGCTCCGGCGAGCGAATCACGGTGAATATACCGTCCACCTCGCCCATTTCGGCCAGCGCCAGTGCACGGCGCCACGGCAGCAGCTGCACCGGGCAGTCGACTCCCATCCGCGCACAGACGGCTTCGACGATCTCGACGAAAGGCCCGGCCGCACGGTCTGCGGTCGCTGTGGCTGATGCATAGGTGAACGGCGGAAAATCCTCGGTAACGAAGCGCAGCTCATCGGCCTGGCAATTGCCCATGAGTGTCAGGCCGGCGACTATCGCAATCCATCGAGTGGGCATGCTGCAAGCTCCAGGCGATCGGCAGAGCGGCAATACGCTCCACGCCCTTGCAGCCTAGCGTGTCGCCGTTCTCGGCGCGACCCTGAATCAGGGCAGTCAGCTCAGGTCTGGCGCCCGGCTAGTGACGTCGACCGATGAGCGTGCCCCAGCTAGCGGCTCTTGCGCATCTGCTCGCGCCATTCCCATGGTGGTTGCTGTTCGGTCTTGTGCAACGACCACAGGCCACGCCGGAACTCTCGGGCGACAGCCTCCAGGTCGAGCAGCCTGCGGTCGTCCAGGCGAGCGCGATACGCCCAGGCGGCGCCCGCCCTGACCATTTCCGAATTGACGTCGATATTGCCAACGCCGACTCGCGCCAGGGTCCGCCCAAGGCCATCGCGGCCCTTGACCTCGAGCGTCACGTTCTTGCCGAAGATATGGTCGGAGAGCGCTTGCCGGGCCTGGCTGCCGTAGGGTTGCTTGAGTTCCGGGGCGTCGATCTCCGCCAGCCGAACCCGGAGCCGTTCGCCCGCGTTGGTCCGGCAGCTGAAGGTGTTGCCGTCGGCGATGCCGATCACCCGGCAATCGAGCGACTCGGCAGAGGCAGGCATGGCAGTGATGAGCAGGGCGGCAAGCAGGTAGCGCAGCATGAGGGCGTCCATGCGGTTCGGGCGGGCGAGGGTAACAGGCTGGTCGCTGCCCTGATCGGCGCCAGGTCTCAGATGGTCCGTCTGCGTTGGCGAAATGGCGGCCGGTCACGCATGGCGAGAAATGCGCCGAACCGTCGCTTGCCAGCGCGTGCGCAACGCTCAGAAGGCGGCTTCGAGTTGGTGCCGGCGCAGGATATTCGGCACCGTGCCATCGGCTATCGCCGCGTCCAGCGCCTGCTCGAACGCCTCGAACTGTGCCTCGCTCACCGTCTTGCGCGAGAGGCCGATGCCATAGCGGATCGGACCCATCTCGCCGGCCTCACGCACTCCGGCGAGGCGCTCTTGTTCGATCAGATGCCAGGCGACATCCTGATTGAGCACTGCCAGGCCGTCCACGCCGAAGCGTCCGGACTGCAGCATGCGTAAGAGTCGTCGATTGTCGGTAGTCAGGTGCAAGCGTACGTCAGGCACCGACTTGAGGCGCTCGGACAGCACATAGGAGGTACCGGACGGACCATAGACGCCAACCAGTCGCCCCGCCATATCGCTTGGTTGGTTCTAGACGAAGCTGCTCTCGGTCTGGGCGAAAACACTGTAGCGAGAAGTGACCAGCATCCGGCTGATGTGGAACATCTGCTCGCGTTGCGGTGAAGGTGTGAGCGTGAATATTCCGTCCACCTGCCCCTGCTCGGCCAGGCGGAATGCGCGCTGCCAGGGGTACAGGGTGATCGTGCACTGGTGCTGCAGGCGTGCGCAGATCGCATGTACCACCTCCACGAACGGGCCGGCCGCGCCAACGCCTGCGGTTTCGCTGGCCGGGGCGTCAGCCGGGTAGGTGAACGGCGGGAAGTCCTCGGTCACGAAACGCCACTGCGCCGCGCCGGCCGGGCCGGCGTTCGACAACAGCCATATCAGCAGAATCGAGAGAATCCTGTGCACCGTTCGGCTCCTTGCGCTGTGCAGCATTCCTTGGCAGTTCGACGCGGCCAGGCAACATCCCGCTCAGGCCCGCCCAGTTAACACCAGCCTAGCGCAGCATGAAGTCGGAGCAATGAAGGGAATGAAGGACTGCTGGCCCTGCGCAGCTTGCCTGCGGCTATGTCCTCGTGCTGCGGCGTAGGTGCCGTTCGGTATCCGAGCTTCAGTCAGCGGGTGGCTTGGGGGATCACAGAACGCCGGCGATGCTGGGCGGGTGCTTCCGTGTGAATACCGTCAAGGCTGTTCCGGCGAGCGTCGCGCGCCGCCGGCAAAAATCACAGGCAATAAAAAACCCCAAGGAAATTAATTTCGCTTGGGGTTTCTCGGTATTAGTGGTGCCAGGGACGGAACCGAACCAATCGCTACAGGTGGCGTGTTTGCTGGGTTTGTCTGGTTCGCTAGTTTGTCGATGCCCCCAAAAATGCCCCCAAAACGAAAAGTGCCCCCCGTTCCGGCGCCAATGGCTCGTTTCGCCTTAGCGTTTTATTAGCGTGCTGCCGCCTGCTGTCAGGTGATCGGAATCTAAACCGATCTACTTTGGAAACTGTGCCGGGGTGCTTGATATCCGTTGATTGTTTTTCAGCCTCACCCCTTTGGGCAACCTTGGGGTTCCTCCCCGTAATCGCCCCGTTACCCTTACCGTGACCTTACCGTATCGCCTTGCGGTGATCTTGGGGTGCGTCGCCCTAATGTCGCCCCGTCCTGCCGCTGCGACTGGTCACCTCGAATGGTCACTGACTGGTCACCCTTGCACTAACCTTGCCCTAATCTTGCCGTCCGCCTAACCCTGATATCACCCTTCTGGCCTCGCGCGCGTACTGGTCACTAAACCGGCTTTCATGGGGTGTTTCCCCGAAGCGGGGTAGTGCGTGAAAAGTGTGCGTGAAAAGTGCGTAATTTCCATGCGTACCAGCTTGCGTACCAGTGCTTTGCGTACCTGCTCCGACCTGCTGTCAGGGTGCGAACCAATTGCGCGAACCAGCTGCGAACCGGGCCACCCCCATTAGGTTCTCCCGGTGGGATGGCAGGGGTGCGGGTGATTCGCGCCGTGACCGTTCGCTATATACGGCGCTGGCTGGTGGGTTGGTTGTTGTTTCGTTGTCTCGCTCCGGGCTTCGCATTTCGGGCGCTGGTGCTGGGCAATAGGCCAACTGGTGCCGGTCGTTTCCGCGTTGCTGGTGGCCGTCGCTGGCGTGCTGGCGGGGCGTTCTGCGGAAGGCGGAACCGGAAGCGGGGGCGGTCTGAAAAAATCCGTATGAAGCGAAAAAGCGGGGCGCGAATCACCCGCGACGGCGCCGGGGTGGGGGAGAACCTAACGGGGGTGGGGGCAGCGCCGTCCATGGCGCCAGCGATCAAACCACGCGCAGCACGGGAGGCAGCTTGAGCGTTCGAGCTTGGCTAGCCTTCATGGGTTCGGCTCCTTTGGTGCGCCGTCTAGTTCGGCATCAGCCCAGCGCCAGCAAGCGGCGGCCAGGGCTTCGGAATAGGTCATTGGCTGACCGACCATGTAGCCAATCGGCTGGCCTGCTCGGGTGATCCTCCAGGCGGTGCCCTTCGGTTCGCTGGTGGGCAAGTGCGTCGAGTCGTTGGCCGCGTTCAGTTCGGCCAGCAGCTCGGCAAGGTGCTCGCGTATGAAGTGGCGAATCGGGTCGGTGATGCGCTCGGCCGGCGAGACGCGCAGCCGGTCGGCCACGCTCTCGACAGTCAGACCAGCCCGGCGCAGGTAGTCCAGGGCGGCCATTATCCGAAGTACTCCGCGTTGTCTTCGGTCTGTACCCCCTTTGGATCGGTAACATGGTTACAACCCGCGCCGTTGCTGGCTTTCAGCCCTTTTTGATCGGTAACGACAGCGCTCCGTGTTACGGTTTCAAAATCGCTGCGAGCCGCATGGTTGCTGACTTGTAACCGTGTTACCGATTTTCCAGGGGTGTCGGCGGGCAGATACCGCTTAAAGGCTTCCTCGAACTGCTCCCGTTTGTACCCTTTGGCAGTCTTGAAGCCGATGCGATGGGCGCCGGGCTTGATCCCGAACTCTGAGAGCCGCTTGGAAAGCTGGTGCGGTGTCATAGGCTTGCCCCGGTTCCACGCTGCCCACGGCGCTTCCTCGTCTTCGGCCAGGGCGTCCAACAGCTCAGCGGTCGGCAGCCGATCGGTTCGCCGGTTATCGAAGGCATCACGGATCGAAGCCAGCAGCTCAGCGCCAATGCTCGGCGTGTCTTCCTCCAGGCCGTGCAGTGTCGCGGCGGCGTTGCGGGCAATGCGCGGCCAGTTGCCTCCGGCCACTTCGGCAACCGCTAGCAGCGGCTCCCAGCAGTCGTTGGCGCGGTCGTTCAAGCCATCCACCTCGGCGGGCCTGGCCGTTCGGATGGCCTCCCGATTGTCGATGGCGAAGCGCGCCAGCTTGCTTACCAGCTCGGCGAAGGCTGCGGGGTCGGCGTGGCGAATCTTTACGGTACGCTCCCCCGGCAGCTTGCGGCGCAGGCGCAGCGGAATGCTCCGGTCGGACAGGGTGTCGGCAATCTTCCCGATACCGCACAGCGCCTTTGCGCCCCATACGTTGAACCGGGTAGGCATGTGGTCATCGCCGACGCAGCGAATCACGAAAGCGGAGTCGCGGGTAAAACCCGCATTGAGAATGCCCCGCGCTTCCTCATGCTCGGCCAGGAAGGCGTCCACCTCGTCAATCAGCAGTGTCGGCGTCCACAGCTCCAGGGCGCGGAACAACGCAGCCGGTGCGATATTGGAAACGGCCAGGGGACGGCAGGCGAGACGCGACAGCACGCCAAGCATTACCGTTTTCCCGCAACGCTTCTCCGGGGCGGTGATGTTGGCAATCGGCGCGACGTTCACCACGTCCACAAACCAAGTGAAGGCGGCCCAAAGCGCGGCGGCGTGGACCGTGGCCGGGTCGGCTATCACATGGCGCCGAATGATCGTGGTCAGCGCTTCCAGCAGCTCGGCACCGTCTACCAGCTCAGGCCATAGCGTCACTTCGGGGAACAGCTCGTCGGTGCCCGCCGTAGCTTCGTTGGCGGCGCTGGTCAGCTTGTCCAGGTCCGCCATGCTTACCGTCTTGGCTTCCTTTACCGCGTGGCGAATGCGTGCCCAGCGCGCCGGGTCGGCGTCTCTCACCTGGCGCAGCAGGGCCAGCACCTCGGGTTCGAAGATGGCGCCGGGATCTTGTTTGCTCCTGGCGAGCGCGTCTGCGATGGGATCGGGTGCTGGTATGGGTTCGGGGATCAGTTCGGCCAGATTGCTCATTGGTTCGCCTCCCGCCACTGGCGTAGGTCGTTGAAGTCGGAAAGGCTCAGCGGCTCGGCTCCGCTCCAGGGCGGCAGCACCAGCCCACAGCCAAGCACGGCGGCGGCTTGGGTGGCTGCGGTGCGTCCGGGGTTGCCTTCGGTCTGGCGGTCGTCGTCACCCGCGATAATCAGCGGACTGTCGGGGTAGTGCCGTTGGAGCTGGCGCCCGACTTCCAGCAGGTTGCCCGCATTCATGGCGCAGGCCACGGCGGCGCCGTTGTGCTCGTGAATGGTTGCGCCGGTTGCCCAGCCTTCGCAGACGTACAGCGGCTGGCCTGGCTCCAGCGTGCCGATGGGTGAATAGCAGCCCTTCACCCGGCCCCCGGACAGAAACCGCTTGCCGCCGTCCGCTGCGATGCGTTGCAGGTTGACCAGTACGCGCCCCAGGTAGAGCGGCACCAATAGAACGTCGCCACGTTGGCGCAGGCCGTGCGGCCGGCAGCCCTTGGCGATCAGGTAAGGGTGGTGCGGGTCAGCCGTGGCGCTGGTGCTCCACAGCCGTTGCGCCTCGATGGCTGCCGTCTGCTGGCGCTGGTGTTGCTCCGCTTCGCGCTGGTGCCGTGCCTGCTCAACCCGCTGGCGGATCAATTCGGCCTCCATCGGGTCGGCGGGCTTGCGGCTGCTCCAAGTGCTAGAGCCTCCCGCCTTCCAGCTACCGAACGCACCCGATGCGATGCCGTCCAGGTGTAGGACGTACCAGCCGTTAAGCGTGCCGGGCTTGTCGTCTGGCACGCGGAAACGGTGAATGGTGCCGTCTGCTACTGGCAGCCAATCCAGCGGCCCGAACGTGGCTTGCAGCGCGTCGCGGAAGGCCAATTCAGCTTTCTCCAGGCAAGCCGATCCCCTCGGCGCACAGGCGCCGTTTTGAATGGTCATGGTTTAGCCCTCTGCGGTCGGGTTCGGTGCTGCGGCCTTGCGCCACGCTAGTTTGGAAACATCGCCGTTAGCTGTGTCAGCGTGCCGGCCGGACTTGAGTCCAAGCGAGCGGGCACGGGCCATCGCTTCGTTGTAACGGCGCAGGCGGACCGATAGAGATGAGTCAGCACGAAGCGCGGCGAGCGCGCGTGCCCTCCAGGCAGCGGCATGAATGGATTGAAGGCCGTTCATTCGGCTACCTCCGCGCTGGTGCTGCTCAGAAAGTAAAGGGCAACGCCGCTGTGCGTGATGCCGTCCTCATCCGTCAGCGTGACCCGCTCGGTGCGGATGGGGTGGCCAGCGGCGCGCAGCTCCTTGATGCGCCCTCCAGGGTGCATGACGTGAAGTTCACGGCGGGCGGTGAACGTGTCCAAGGCGCCAATCCGTAGCCGCGCCAGCAGACGGGCACGCTGTGCTTCGACACTAGTGCTATGGCGTTGCATTGTTTTGTCAGCCATTTATGCAGCCTCCCCTCGCTGTGCGGCCATTTCGTCGCACCAAGCCAGGATTTCCGCCTCGATGAAGGCTACCGACTTCGGTCCCAACCTGACCTGCTTCGGAAAGGTTCCGGCTGCAATACGCCGGTAGATTTCAGACGTGGAAAGGCTGGTGTAGTCCTTCACCTTGGCCAGCTTGATAAAGCGGCGGGGCTGTGTGGCTTTTTCCAGGCAAGCCGATCCCATAACCCCGTCACGGGGCTTCGAAGTCGTCATTGTTAGGCCTCCTGCTTGGTCAGGAAGGCGTCAACGAACTCGGGGTTCCAGCGCACCGAGCGCCCAAGGCGCACCGGGGAAGGAAAGCCTGGCGTCTTGCTCCAGCGCCAGAAAGTCGTGCGGGAAACCTGATAGCGTTCGCACAGCTTGGCTACAGGCTGATAAACAGGGTTCTTGGTCTGCATGGATTGCTCCTGTTGTGCAGTTGGTCAAAAACCCGAGGGGGACAGTATGCCTCCGGTCCCCTAGGCGGGGTTATGCATTGACGCATCAATGCCGGTGGCAATACAGTCTGCGGCACACGCATACAACTGCGTGTTATAGAAGCCCATCTCAAAAGCTTCGTCCCTCGGGGGTTGTTAACTGGCTTGCCGGTTAAAGACGTTGGTAGCGTCTATCCCCATCGAAGGCCCAGCGTTGGTAGCGCTGGGCTTTTCTTTGTCTGCGATCCTACAGCTGCCGTGCTGTACCGTGGTGTTACCGCGACCACCACACGGTTGCTGTATGTCTAGCCAGTGGCCCCGATGTTACTTGTGCCTCTGGAAGTTTCAAAATGCATTTTTTCCGGTTTTCTAAAACCCCGCGCGACTATTGCCGAAAGGGATAGCGCCTACGCACACCCGGACGTACCCAGATGTACCCAGGCACACCCAAAACCATTACTGGAAGGTAGCGCCTGGCTTGTATCAAATTGTTTCGGTCGTGATGCTCACCGCAACCAATGCGGTTTCTATGCCTTGCGCTTGATGCTCACCACGTTGGTGCCAGCGCATAGCGCATCTATCGAATCGGCCCAGGCTTGCATCATTTCCCGGCGCTGCTCCAGGTAGGTGGCGTGGTTGTAGGTGTCGCGGATTTCATCGTTGTCGCCGTGGGCTAGCTGGCGCTCGATCCAGTCGCGGTTATAGCCGCGCCCGTTGAGTTCGGTGCTCAGCAGATGGCGGAAACCGTGGCCGGTCTGGCGGCCTTCGTAGCCCATCAGGCGCAGTGCCTTGTTAATCGTGTTTTCAGACATTGGCCGGTCGGGGTTCTGCTGGCCTGCAAACACTAGCGGGTAATCGCCCGTGATTTCCTTGAGCTGGCGCAGGATGGCAACGGCTTGGCGGGGCAGGGGCACGACATGCGGGCGGCGGGCTTTCATGCGCGCTTTCGGAATGGTCCAGGTCGCGCCGTCCAGATCGAACTCCGACCACGGCGCCTGGCGCAGCTCTCCAGGGCGAACGGCCGTCAGCATCAGCAAGCGGATCGCGCAGCGGGTCAGCGGGTTTAGGTTGGTGACTTCCAGGATTTCCAGCAGCCCCGGCAGCTCATCGAAAGCAACGTGCGGATGGTGCCGGGTGGCTTTCGGCGGTGCGGCTACCACGTCCAGATCGGTTGCGGGGTTGGCTTCGACTACGCCACTCGCCAGCCCGAAGCGGAATATCTGGTGTAGCCATTGGCGAATCTTGCCGGCGGCGTTCAGCGTGCCCCGCGCTTCGACCTTGCGCACCAGCTCGACCAGCTCCGGGCGGGTGATGGCTTTGACCGGGCGGGCACCGATGCCGGGTATCAGGTCGTTTTCCATGTACAGCTTCGCCTTGTAGGCAGTGCTTTCGGCCCAGCGTGGCGCGTTGTAGGCGTACCACTCCCGCGCCAGCGTCTCGAATGTCACGCCATCGGCCCGTTGCGCTTGTTTGGCGGCTTTTTTCTCGGCGCTAGGGTCTGCCCCTTGGGCAAGCAGCTCGCGTGCGTCTGTGCGGCGCTGGCGGGCTTGCTGTAGAGACACGGCAGGGTAAGCGCCCAAGGCCAGCCGCTTTTCTTTTCCATCGAAACGGTACTTGAGGCGCCACAGCTTCGAGCCGTTGGGCGTCACCTCCAGATATAGCCCTTGGCCGTCCGTCAGCTTGTAGGGGCTGTCCTTGGGCTTGGCTACCTTGATCGCGCTGTCCGTCAGCGGCGTGGCTTTCCGTGGCATGGGGCGCACCTCGTAGGGGCATAAATTCGACCGAACTCGAATGCCCCCAAGAATGCCCCTAAAAATTCGGGCTTACAAGGGAAGGGTAGGGAAGTGCAGACAACAAAAAACCCGCACGGGGCGGGCTTCTTGTGGGCTTTCGGGTGATGCTGACACCACCTGAAAACGAAAGGTGGTGCCCAGGGACGGAATCGAACCGCCGACACGGGGATTTTCAATCCCCTGCTCTACCGACTGAGCTACCTGGGCAACGGGGCGCTATTAGACGGATTTGGCTTTTGCCTGTCAAGCGTGGTCCGGAAAAATATTTAATCCGGACGGGCGCTTAGCGCAGCCGACGGTCATTCGCTCGGCGGAACGTAGCCTTCAGCCTTGGCGTAATCTTCGCCGGAGAAGAACTTGTCCATCTCGCCCTGAAGGAACTTGCGATCTTCGGCGTTCATCATGTTCAGCCGGCGTTCGTTGATCAGCATGGTCTGGTGCTTCTGCCAGTCGTCCCAGGCCTGCTTGGAAATGTTGTTGTAGATGTCCTCGCCTTTCTGGCCTGGAAACGGCGGGCGCTCGAGGCCGGGGAGTTCCTGGTTGTACTTGCGGCAGTTCACGGTGCGGGTCATGAGGTCTCTCCTGCATTCAATTCAGCGGCGGCGCGCTTGAGCAGTGTCTTTACCGGCGCGGCAAGGCCGAGGCGCGGCGGGGTGGCGAGGTTATACCAGAGCCAGTCCGCCTCGGCCACGGCGTCGGGCGCGGTCTTGACCCTGATCAGCCAGGGTTCGATGGCCAGCTGGAAATGGCTGAAGGTGTGGGTCAACCCTGGCAGTTCGCGACGGTCTCCCAGCTGCAGCGCATGCCGTTCGGCCAGAGGATCGAGGGCAGCGAGGTCGTCCAGTTCCGGCAGGCTCCAGAGCCCGCCCCAGAGCCCGCTCGACGGGCGACGGTAGAGCAGGATGGCGCCGTCGCGATTGGCCAGCAGCGGCATCAGCGTGCGCTTTTGCGGCAGCGCCTTGCGTGGCTTGGGCACCGGGAAGTCGGTTTCGCGCCCGAGCAGATGGGCTCGGCAGCCGTCCCTGAGCGGACAGAGCAGGCAGCTCGGGCGGCTGCGGGTGCACAGCGTGGCGCCTAGATCCATCATCGCCTGGGTGTAATGGTTGACGCGCTGCTGCGGGGTGAAACGCTCGGCCACCTCCCACAGCTGGCGGGCCACCTTCGGCTCGCCGGGATAGCCGTACTGCGCGACGTAGCGGGCCAGCACGCGCTTGACGTTGCCGTCGAGAATCGGCGCGCGCAGGCCCATGCTGATACTGGCGATGGCGCCGGCGGTGGATCGGCCTATCCCGGGAAGCTCGGCGAGCTTGTCGACATCCGCCGGAAACACGCCGCCATATTCGGTCACGACGTACTTGGCGGTCTTGTGCAGGTTGCGCGCGCGACTGTAGTAGCCGAGGCCGGTCCACAGGTGCAGCACTTCATCTTCCTCGGCCGCGGCGAGCGCCTCGACTGTGGGCAGTGCATCCATGAAACGGTCGAAGTAGCCGAGCACGGTGCTGACCTGGGTCTGCTGCAGCATGATCTCCGACACCCACACCCGGTACGGCGTGATGTTCTGCTGCCAGGGCAGACCCTTGCGGCCGTGGCGGTCGAACCAGTCGAGGACCGCCGCGCCGAACTGCTCCGGACTCATCGGTTGAACAGGCCTTTGAGGGCGTCCTTGAGTTCCGGGCTGACCTTGTCGCCGAGCTTCTCTTCGATCTTTTCGTTGAGCTTCTCGCCGGCCAGTCGCGCAGCCACCTTGCCCAGCGCGTCCTTGTCGAAGCGGCAGGCCTTGGCGCCCAGCTCCAGCGGGCCGCGGCAGCGCAGCGGCCATTCGATGCCGACGTAGCGCTCGTTGACCTGGCAGGCCGGGTCCGGCATTGCGCCCTTGTCGCCCTCGATGACGATACCGACGCGATAGTCCATGCCCAGCACGCGCAGGTCGACATCGCCGTTGCCATTGACGGTGAGCCCGGGGATGCTGGCCTTGAGGTCGGGGTTGCTGGCTACGCCATTGCGCAGCGTCAGGTTGCCCTTGAGTTCACGGAACGGCGTGTCCTTGCTGCGTGGCTCGCTGGTCAGCGGCTTGCGGTTGAGCGTGGCGATGGCGCGGCAGAGCTGCTGCTCGAGGTTGGCATCGACCAGCACGCCGTTGTCGATGATGAAACCGACCTTGCCATTGAGATTGTCGATCCAGGCCTTCTGGCTGTTGCCCTGGGTGCGCAGGTCGGCATCCAGGTTCAGCAGGCCCTTGACCACCACCTCTTCGCCCTGGCTTTCCAGCAGGCGCTCGACCGGCACACCATTGAGGCGGTTTTGCAGCGTCAGCAATGGCAGGGCCGGGCGCACGTCGAGGCTGGCCGAGCCGTCCAGGCGGCCGCCATACAGTCCGCCGCGCAGCTCCTGCAGGGTCAGCTGGCCATTGCGGGCGCGGGCCTTGAGGTTGAAGCCCTCGAGCGGCAGCTGCATGACGGTGAGGCTGCCGATGGCCAGATTGATCTCGCTGTCGAGCTTGCGCAGCTGATCCAGCGGCAGCACCGAGGCCTCGCTCCAGGCCTGTTGGGTCGGCGCGTTGGGCAGCGGCGTGCTGCCACTGCCGACCGCGGCGGCCTGGGTGCTCTTCACTTCGCTCTTGCGTGCGGCGCCGGCCGGCTCGTCCTTGCTTGGCGGCGGCAGATAGCGGTCGAGATCCAGCCGATCACCCTTGAGATCGACGCGCAGCGCCTGGCGAGCGAAGTCGCTGATGGCGATGCGACCGGTGAAGGTGCTGTCGTCGAGCTTGAGGGTCAGCTCTTCCAGCGCGAGGCTGTTTGCCGTGCCGCTCAGCCGGCTGACCAGCTCGGCCTTGCTCAGCGCATTGCCATCGGTCATGGCCGGCAGCTGCTGGCCGGTGCCCTGTAGAAATTCGCGCAGATTGAACTGCGCCACGGTCATCGCTCCGCTGACCTTCGGTTCCTTGTCCAGGTCGCGCGCCTTCAGTTCGCCCAGTCCGCGCAGCTGGTTGGCGGTGAACTTGAGACCGTTCAACTCAGCGATTTGCGCGGCGAGATCGACCAGCAGCTGGCCCTGGGCGCTGAAGGTCAGAGTCTGGCCCTGCAGCGGTTCGCCGGAGGCCTCGCCGGACAGGCGCATGTCTTCGAACTGGTAGCGCCTGAGCTGGTTGTCGAAGCGCAGTGAGCCCTGCAGTTCGGTGCGTGCGCGCATCACCGGCTTGTTGCTGCCGAAAAAGGCGTTGAGCTTCACCGGGACCGGGCTGCCTTCACGGATTGCGCCGGTCGTGAGCTCGATGCTTTCGGCGCTGTACTGCTGGCCGGTCTTGGCGTCGTGGTAGGTCACGCGGGCATCGCTGACGGTCAGGCTGTCGATATCCAGGGTGAGCGGCTTGCGCGCAGGCGGTGCGTCTTCGCGCTGTTCGGCTTGTGGCTCGGCCGCTTTCGGGGTCTCGCCAGCCGGTTCGCTGCGAGCGGCCGGCTGGCCGACGCCCTCCCAGTTGCCGCGGCCCTGTTCGTCACGGCTCAGGGTCAGGTTGAGGCCGTTGACGGTGATATCGCTCATCTGCACTTCGCGGCTCAGCAGCGGCATTACCCGCACCGACAGGCCGAGCATGCGCAGGTCGGCGAACGGCTGCTCGGGGGTCTGCGCGCTGGCCAGGGTGGTTTCGTGCAGCTCCAGGCCGAGCCAGGGAAACAGGCTCCAGCCGATATCGCCTTTGATGTCCAGTTCGAGGCCGGCCTTGCTGCGCGCCAGGTCGCGAATCTCGTCCTTGTAGTCGTTGGGATCGAATAGGTGGGTCAGGGCGAAGCCCGCCGCCACGACGATCAGCAACAGCCCGAGAAAGACCAAACCCAGGATTTTGCCGAGCGATTTCATGGACGAGTCCTTGTAGATGAACGATCTGAAAAGTGCCGAGTATAGCCCCGTGCCTGCACTTGTCGGGAACGCGGTCGGCGTTGGAGTGCCGTCGGGGGTGCGGGTTCCACAGCTGGCCGCAGCGGGCGGCCGGCGCGTCCTGCTAACGGATCAGAGGGCGCAGCGGCGTTCCCGTGGGCGACTTAGAGCGAATCCAGCGGCAGATGCGTTCGCGCGGCCAGGGCGCTGGCCTCCAGATGCCCCTCGGGCGCGGCCAGGCGCAACGGCTTGCCGGCTTCGCTGGCCTGGCGCTGGGTCTCTTCCAGCAGGCGGCGGCCGACGCCGCGTTTGCGGGTGACTTTGCGTACGCATAGATGCGACAGACGCCAGGCCTGGTCGCCGCGCTGCAGCAGGGCGGCGCCGAGCAGACGGTCATTGAATCGACCGGCGATCAGACTGCCATCGGCCAGCGCGGCCGCGATCAGCGCGTCGGCGCTGGCATAGGGCGTCAGCAGCCATTCGGGTGCATCGGCGTAGATTTTCGCCAGATCGGTTAGATCCTGCGGGCTGGGCCGGGTGACGGATTCGACGTAGACGGGCATGGCGACCTTGCGACGGCTGAGCGGAATGCCGGCAAGCATACGCCGAACCGCCGCCGGCACACGAGACGCCGGCGGTGGGCGCACCCGGTCAATGCAGGCGATGGCGGTCGTGCAGGAAGCTCAGCACCGCGCGGCGGTAGTGGTTGTACTCGGGGTCGTCGGCGAGGGCGATGCGGTCGCGCGGGCGCGGCAGTTTCACTTCGAGAATCTCGCCGATGGTCGCCGAGGGGCCGTTGGTCATCATCACGATGCGGTCGGAGAGCAGCACGGCTTCGTCGACGTCGTGGGTGATCATCATCATGGTGTTGCCCAGGTCCTTCTGGATCTTCATCACCTCGTCCTGCAGATGCGCGCGGGTCAGCGCATCCAGCGCGCCGAACGGTTCGTCGAGCAGCAGCACCTTGGGCTTCATCGCCAGCGCGCGGGCGATGCCGACGCGCTGTTTCATGCCGCCGGAGATTTCCTGCGGATACTTGTTCAGCGCATGGCCCATGTTCACCAGAGCCAGGTTGTGCTCGATCCAGTCGCGCCGTTCGCGCTTGCCCATGCTGCGCTTGAACAGCTTATTCACCGCCACTTCGACGTTCTCGTAGACGGTCAGCCAGGGCAGCAGCGAGTGGTTCTGGAACACCATGCTGCGGTCCGGGCCGGGACCGCGGACTTCCTTGCCGTCGAGGATCACGCCGCCGAGGCTGGGGTCGAGCAGCCCGGCGACGATGTTCAGCACTGTCGACTTGCCGCAGCCGGAATGGCCGATGATGGAGATGAACTCGCCCTTGGCGATGTTCAGGTTGATGTCCTTGAGCACCTGCGAGGCGAGGTTGCCGCGCACGAAACTCTTGTCCAGGTGTTCGATGGAGAGATAGCTCATGGCGTTGTTCCTCAGTTGGCCGGAATGCCGCGGGTGATGCGCTGGCCGACAAAGGCCACCAGGCGATCGAGCACGAAGCCGACGACGCCGATGTAGACGAGCGCGAGGATGATGTCGCTGATGCGCGAGGCGTTCCACGCATCCCAGATGAAGAAGCCGATGCCGACGCCGCCGATGAGCATCTCCGCGGCGATGATCGCCAGCCACGACAGGCCGACGCCGATGCGCAGGCCGGTGAAGATGTACGGCGCGGCAGCCGGCAGCATGATGGTCTTGAAGTACTCGAAGCCGTTGAGCTGTAGCACCTGGGCGACGTTGCGGTAGTCCTGCGGGATGTTGCGGATACCCACCGCGGTATTGATGATGATCGGCCAGATCGCGGTGATGAAGATGACGAACAGCGCCGAGGGATGGCTGTCCTGGAAGCCCGCCAGCGACAGCGGCAGCCAGGCCAGTGGTGGCACGGTGCGCAGCACCTGGAAGATCGGATCGAGGCCGCGCATGGCCCAGTCCGACTGGCCGATCAGCACGCCGAGGCCGACCCCGGCGACCACCGCCAGCAGATAGCCGACCGCCACCCGTTCGAGGCTGGCCAGCAGTTGCCAGGCCAGGCCCACGTCATTGCCGCCGTTGTCGTAGAACGGATCGATGATCAGCTCCCAGGTTTCCGCGACCACCTGCGAGGGCGGCGGCAGCGCGGCATCGGCGCCGGAGCAGAGCATCTCCCAGATCACCCCGAGCAGCAGCAGGATCACAAGCGGCGGTACCAGCTGTTGCAGTGCGTAGCGGCCGCTGCGTCGAGCCAGGGCGGCGAGCCGCGATGGGCGGACGATCGACACCGGCTCGGAGGTGGCGGGATGCAGTTTGACGTTGGCATTCATGGGCTTTTCCTCGCGGGTTGCGGTTATCAGGCCATGGCCTTGATGGTCAGGCTGTCCAGATAGGCTTGCGGGTTCTCGGGGTCGAACACCTTGCCGTCGAAGAACTTCTCCACGCCGCGGGAGGTGGAGGTCGGGATCAGCTCGGCGGGCAGGTTCAGCTCGCCGGCGGCGGCGCGCCAGATGTCTTCGCGGTTGACCTTGGCGATCAGTGCCTGGCTGTCGAAGTCGGCCGGCAGGTAGCCCCAGCGCTTGTTCTCGGTGAGGAACCAGAGGTCGTGGCTCTGGAACGGATAGGAGGCGTGGTCGTCCCAGTAGCGCATCTGTTCGGGATGGTTCTCGATGACCTTGCCGGTGCCGTAGGCGAAGTTGCCCTTCATGCGGTCGACGATGTCCTTGTAGGGCGCGCCGATCCACTTGCGCTGCGAGCAGATCTTCGCCACTTCTTCCTTGTTCTCGGCCTTCTCGCAGAACTGCTGGGCTTCCATGATCGCCATGGTCAGTGCCTTGGCCGCGTTGGGGTTGGCGGCGACATAGTCGCTGCGCAGGGCGAAGGCCTTTTCCGGGTGGTTGTGCCACAGCTCGCCGGTGGTGTTGGCGGTGTAGCCGATCTTCTGGTTGATCAGCTGCGCGTTCCACGGCTCGCAGACGCAGAAGGTGTCCATACTGCCCACCTTCATGTTGGCGACCATCTGTGCCGGCGGCACGACAATGGTGTTGATGTCGGCGTTCGGGTCGATGCCACCGGCCGCCAGCCAGTAGCGCATCCACAGGTCATGGGTGCCGCCGGGGAAGGTCATCGCCGCACTGACCTTCTTGCCGCTGGCCTTCTTCGCCTCCAGCGCGGCCTTGAATGGCGTGCTGTCGAGGCCGATCTTCAGGTCGCGATACTCCTCGCCGACCGAGATGCACTGGCCGGACAGGTTCAGCCGCGCCAGGATCGACATGGGTACTGGCTGGTTGTTCGGCGTGACGATGCCGGCGCTGATCAGGTAGGGCATCGGCGTGAGGATGTGCGCGCCGTCGATGCCGTTCTTCGCCGAGCCGAGCACCAGGTTGTCGCGGGTGGTGCCCCATGACGACTGCTTGAGTACTTCGACCTCGGTCATCCCGTACTTGGCGAAGAAACCCTTCTCGGCAGCGACGAACAACGGCGCGGCGTCGGTCAGGGCGATGAAGCCGAGCTTGGCCTTGGTGGTTTCCACGTCACCGCCCGCGGCCCAGGCGGCCGAACGCATGCCTAGGGACATGCCGCCGAACAGGGCGACGCCGCTGGCGGCGATGATCGAATGCTTGAGAAAGCTGCGGCGCGAGGCCAGCGTTACGCTGCTGGGCTGGTCGTTGTTCGGCTTGTCGGTCATGGTCCGTTTTCCTTTGGGCGAAAAAAAACGGCGCCACACCGCCCGGCTGAAGCCGGAGAGCGTGGACACCGTTGTCCTGATGAGGAGTTGTGAAAGCCGAAGGATCCGGCCTTGCCTGGTCTTTGCGAAAGCTGTGCCAGAACTGCTCGGGCGGCACCGGGCGGGTCCGGGCGCGGCATCGAATCGCCTGGTGGCTTCTGCCAAATCAAGCACTTGCGACGGCGCCACAGACAGGCCGCGACCAGCTCGGTCATTGGTGCGCTCGAGATGAGTTGTGCGTGGCGATTCAGCGGGGCTGGCTGCGCATGCACATTCGAGGGGCAGGGAGGCTGGTCCGATGGTGCGGCGTGCCTGTTTTCAGTGCCTGGAACGCTGGCCCAGGGTGCGCGCCGGGGCGCGCTCGGCCGCCGGCTGTGCCAGTGACAGCAGGCGCTGGGCGACCTCCTCCAGGCGCAGGCCCTGATTCATTGCCGCCTGACGCAGCCAGCTGTAGGCCTCGCCTTCGGAGAAGCCCTGCTGGCGCATGAGCTGCTGCTTGGCCCGCTCCACCTGTTTGCGCTCGTCCAGCGCCTGACGCGCCTCGCGCAATTCTTCATTGAGGCCCTGCAGGCGTACGCTCTGTGTCAGCAGCAGCTCCAGGGTCGAGCGCGCCACCATCGCCGTCATGCCGTCCGGCGGCGGCGCGCCGAGATCGCTGGCCTGCACGCTGAACAGCTTGGCCTGCTCGGCGGCCGCGTGCATGTCGGCGATGCCGTCGAGCAGCTTGCGATGGCTCTGCAGGTCCTTGCGAATTCGCTCGATGCTGTACCGGCACTGTTGCAACAGATCCTGCTCCAGGCGCGTCTCGACCTGCTTCATCGCATCGATGCGCTGCGTGTGCAGCTCGAACCAGAGCTCGCACAGCTGCGGTTCGACCGCCGCACCGGGGCTGGTGCGGCGGGCGATGTCACGCAGGCGGCAGGCTTTGATGTTCGTCTCGCTGGTGCACAGCGCTTGCCATAGCGCCTGCGCCGCCGGGCTGGCGAAGCGGCTGAAGGTGGCGAAGCAGCGTTCCTGGCCCTCTAGCAGGTGCTCCAGACGCTCCAGCATGTCCGCGCGGAAATAGCCGCTGGCGAAGCCGACCACACCTAGCGCGCGCTCCTGCCCGGCCAGTTCCTTGCCCTGCATGAAATTGAACAGTGCCACCAGGCAGCGGGTGATATCCGGGTCGGCGGCGGTGTCGGCCGCTTCGAACACCACTGCCAGCAGCCCTCCGATCAGCCGCACCAGTGTCGCCGTGGCGTCCTGCATGCCGATGGCGTGCTCGCGGATGCGCCGGCGTAATGCGGGCAGCTCGTCGAGGCTGTGCAGGGCGTAGGCGATGCGGGTGAACAGGCGGGTCTTGTCGGCACTGCTGACGGCGTCCAGATCGATGCGATCCAGATCCAGGCGCACGTCGCGTTCCAGCGCCTCGGCTTCCAGGCTGAGCACGTCCAGCTGCTGGCGCTGATGGGCGGCGTTGCCGCTGAGGTAGATGTTCGAGTAGCCGCGCTCCTTCTGCAGCGCGTGCACCAGCTGGCTGATGCGGGTGACCAGTTCGCAGGTGCGCGCCAGGTCTTCCAGGCCGAGCAGTTCGCTGCGCCGGGACGCCAGCATGAAGCGCAAGGTCGCAGGCATTTTCCGTCCGTGCATGGGCGGCACCTCCGCGGGTTGACGCGCAGGTTCTTGCAAGATGCAGTCCAGTAAGCCCGGCGCGTATCCGTGCTGCGGCGTTTGCGCCTATAATGTGCCCCTTTTCGCCCACGATCAGCGGAGCTGTTGATGTCCGAACGTACGGCTTACGTAGAGCGCAACACCCTGGAAACCCAGGTCAAGGTCACCATCAATCTGGATGGCACCGGCAAGGCGCGCTTCGCCATCGGCGTGCCCTTCCTCGAGCACATGCTCGACCAGATCGCCCGTCACGGGCTGATCGACCTGGATATCGAGTGCAACGGCGACCTGCACATCGACGACCACCACACCGTCGAGGACGTCGGCATTACCCTCGGCCAGGCCTTCGCCAAGGCCATCGGCGACAAGAAGGGCATGACCCGCTACGGGCATTCCTACGTGCCGCTGGACGAGGCGCTGTCGCGCGTGGTGATCGACTTCTCCGGGCGCCCGGGGCTGACCATGCACGTGCCCTACACCCGCGCGGTGGTTGGCAAGTTCGACGTCGACCTGTTCCAGGAATTCTTCCAGGGCTTCGTCAATCACGCGCTGGTGACCCTGCACATCGACAACCTGCGCGGCATCAACACCCACCACCAGATCGAAACGGTGTTCAAGGCCTTCGGCCGCGCGCTGCGCATGGCTGTCGAACTCGATCCGCGCATGGCCGGGCAGATGCCGTCCACCAAAGGGTGCCTGTAATGCAGACCGTCGCCGTCATCGACTACGGCATGGGCAACCTGCACTCGGTGGCCAAGGCCCTCGAGCACGTCGGCGCCGGCAGGGTGCTGGTGTCCAGCGATGCGCAGGTCATCCGTGAAGCCGACCGCGTGGTGTTCCCCGGCGTCGGCGCGATTCGCGACTGCATGGCCGAGATTCGCCGGCTGGGCTTCGACGAACTGGTTCGCGAAGTCAGCCAGGACCGTCCGTTCCTCGGTATCTGCGTCGGCATGCAGGCGCTGATGGAGCGCAGCGAGGAGAACGACGGCGTCGATTGCATCGGTCTGTTCCCCGGTCAGGTGCGCTTCTTCGGCAAGGACCTGCACGAGGACGGCGAGCACCTGAAGGTGCCGCACATGGGCTGGAACGAGGTCAAGCAGGTGGTCGACCACCCGCTCTGGCACGCGATTCCGGACAACGGCCGCTTCTACTTCGTGCACAGCTATTACATCGAGGCCGGCAACCCGCGCCAGGTGGTCGGTCGCGGCCACTACGGCAAGGACTTCGCCGCCGCGCTGGCAGAAGGCTCGCGCTTTGCCGTGCAGTTCCACCCGGAAAAGAGCCATACCCACGGCCTGCAGCTGCTGCAGAACTTCGCCGCCTGGGATGGCCGCTGGTAAATGAGCCGGGCCAAGCTCAAGCCGCCGGTCCTGACGCTGGATGCCGCTCAGGAGCAGGCGGCGCAACAGGTCATCAAGCGCTTTCTGCAAGAGCGCTTCGAACTCGAGCTGGGCTCGTTCGAGGCGCAGGAAGTGCTCGATCTGTTCGCCCGGGAAATCGCGCCGCTGTATTACAACAAGGCGATCTTCGACGTGCAGAGCCACCTTAAGGAGCGGTTCGAGAGCATCGAAAGCGACTTGTGGGCACTCGAGAAGAGCTGACCCTTAACCGACACTTGATTTGAACAGGTTCAAGCCATGCTGATTATCCCCGCTATCGATCTCAAGGACGGCGCCTGCGTACGTCTGCGCCAGGGCCTGATGGACGACGCCACGGTGTTCTCCGATGACCCGGTGGCCATGGCTGCCAAGTGGGTCCAGGCCGGCTGCCGCCGCCTGCATCTGGTCGACCTCAACGGGGCCTTCGAAGGCCAGCCGGTCAACGGCGAAGTGGTCACCGCCATTGCCAAGCGTTACCCGGACCTGCCGATCCAGATCGGCGGCGGCATCCGTACCCTGGAAACCATCGAGCACTACGTGCGCGCCGGTGTCAGCTACGTGATCATCGGCACCAAGGCGGTCAAGGAGCCGGAGTTCGTTACCGAGGCCTGCCGCGCCTTCCCGGGCAAGGTCATCGTTGGCCTTGATGCGAAGGACGGCTTTGTCGCCACCGATGGCTGGGCGGAAGTCTCCAGCGTGCAGGCGGTGGATCTGGCGCGCCGTTTCGAGGCCGATGGCGTCTCGGCGATCGTCTACACCGACATCGCCAAGGACGGCATGATGCAGGGCTGCAACGTCGAGGCCACCGTGGCGCTGGCCAACGCCAGCCGTATCCCGGTGATCGCGTCCGGTGGCATCCACAATATCGGCGATATTCAGAAGCTGCTCGACACGAACACTCCAGGCATCATCGGTGCCATCACCGGGCGCGCCATCTATGAAGGCACGCTGGATGTGGCCGAGGCGCAGGCGCTCTGCGACCTGAAGTACAAGGACGAGTGATTCGCTGAACTGCGGTGGATCGGTGAAGCGCGATCCACCCTATACGCTACCTGCAGCTTGAAGCCTGCGGCTTGAATAAGCCGCTTTCGGAGAAAGCCATGGCCCTGGCCAAACGCATCATTCCCTGCCTCGACGTGGACAACGGCCGCGTGGTCAAGGGTGTCCAGTTCGAGAACATCCGCGACGCCGGTGACCCGGTGGAGATCGCCCGCCGCTACGACGAGCAGGGCGCCGACGAGATCACTTTCCTCGACATCACCGCCAGCGTCGACAACCGCGATACCACCCTGCATACCGTCGAGCGCATGGCCAGCCAGGTGTTCATCCCGCTGACCGTGGGTGGGGGCGTGAGGACCGTGCAGGACATCCGCAACCTGCTCAATGCGGGAGCCGACAAGGTTTCGATCAACACCGCCGCGGTGTTCAACCCGGATTTCGTCGGCGAGGCCGCGGACCGTTTCGGCTCACAGTGCATCGTCGTCGCCATCGACGCCAAGAAGGTCTCCGCGCCAGGCGAGCCGGGCCGCTGGGAAATCTTCACCCATGGCGGGCGCAAGCCCACCGGCCTGGATGCAGTGGCCTGGGCGAAGAAGATGGAAGACCTCGGTGCTGGCGAAATCCTGCTGACCAGCATGGACCAGGACGGCGTGAAGAGTGGTTACGACCTGGGCGTCACCCGCGCCATCAGCGAAGCGCTGTGCATCCCGGTGATCGCGTCGGGGGGCGTCGGTAACCTGCAGCACCTGGCCGATGGCATCCTCGAAGGCAAGGCCGATGCGGTGCTGGCCGCAAGCATCTTTCATTTCGGCGAATACACCGTTCCGGAAGCCAAGGCCTACCTGGCCGCCCGCGGCATCGTGATGCGTTGATCCCGACGTGCAGCTGAATAAGGCTTAATGCCCGAGACAAGGACACGCCCGCCGCAGTCGCGGGCGAACAATCAGGAGATTTCTCATGCTCAAGACCATCGCCTCCATTGCCAGTGCGCTGCTGCTCGGCGCCTCGCTGGCCCATGCCCAGGAACCGGCGAAGATCGACCTGCTGACGGAGAACTTTCCGCCCTACAACATGGCGGCCGACGGCAAGAACTTC
Source organism: Stutzerimonas sp. KH-1 (assembly GCF_054483855.1). Lineage (NCBI taxonomy): Bacteria > Pseudomonadati > Pseudomonadota > Gammaproteobacteria > Pseudomonadales > Pseudomonadaceae > Stutzerimonas > Stutzerimonas sp. KH-1. The sequence continues at coordinate 3,778,699 of NZ_CM137011.1, forward strand.
GCCCGCGATGAAAACATCAGCGGGATCGCCGCGGACATCGTGCGCGAGATGTTCAAGCGCGCCGGTGTCGACTACACCCTGACGCTGCGTTTTCCCTGGGAGCGCATCTACGGCATGGCGCTGGAGCAGCCTAACTATGGCGTTTTCGTCACCGCGCGGCTGCCCGAGCGTGAGGAGCTGTTCAAGTGGGTCGGACCCATTGGTCCGGACGACTGGGTGCTGCTAGCCCGTGGCGACAGCCCGATCAACCTGACCAGCCTGGATCAGGCGCGCCAGTACAACATCGGCGCCTACAAGGGTGACGCCATCGCCGAGCACCTGGACGGTCAGGGGCTGCAGCCGCAGCTCGCCCTGCGCGACCAGGAAAACGTGAAGAAGCTGCTCGACGGCAAGATCGACCTGTGGGCCACCGGCGATCCCGCCGGCCGCTACCTGGCGCGCCAGGAAGGCGTGACCGGGCTCAAGCGCGTGCTGCGCTTCGACAGTGCCGAACTCTACCTGGCGCTGAACAAGCAGGTCGCCGACGAGACGGTGCAGAAGCTGCAGAAGGCGCTCGACCAGATGCGCAGCGAAGGTGTGATCGACGAGATCAACGCGCGTTACCTCTAAGTCTCCCTGGTCGGCGCATCTCCTGCGCCGACTTTCTCGATGATGGCGGTGCGCTAGCAGGGTGCGCCGATCCACTTCCTCGCGCCGTCCTGGCGCATGCACGCTTCCCCGTTTCAGCAGGCGCTTAGCCCTGGCGCCGTGGCGCTTCGCTGGTTCGCATCTTGCTTTGGATCGACCCCGGCTCTGGCTCGCGGAGGGGTGGGCCAGAGAATCGAGAAAAAGGGAGCGATCGATGTTCAAGCGAATCATTGCCGTCGTCTTGCTGCTGCTCTGTGCTCACGCGCACGCCGCGCTGCCTGACGATTACCGAGTCGTGCTGCTGACCGAGAATTTTCCACCATTCAACATGGCCGAGGACGGCAAGAACTACGCGGCCGACGCGCGCATTCACGGCATCAACGCCGACATCGTGCGCGAGATGTTCCGCCGCGCGGACATCCGCTACGAGCTGACCCTGCGCTTCCCCTGGGATCGCATCTACAAGCAGGTGCTGCAACAGCCGGATCAGGGGCTGTTCTCCACCACCTTTACCGCCGAGCGCGAGCCGCAGTTCAAATGGGTCGGGCCGCTGGCAAGCATCAGCTGGGTGCTGCTGGCGCCCGCCGACAGTCCTCTGCGCCTGACCGGGCTGGAGCAGGCACGTGACCTGCGCATTGGTGCCTACAAGAACGACGCGGTCAGCCAGCACTTGGAGGGCAAGGGCCTGGCGCCGATCAATTCGCTGCGCGACCAGGAGAACATCGGCAAGCTGCTCAAGGGACAGATCGACGTTTGGGCCACCGCCGATCCGGTCGGCCCCTATCTGGCCAAGCAGGAAGGCGTCACCGGTCTGAAGCCGGTGCTGCGTTTCAATGAGGCGCGATTGTTCCTGGCGCTCAACCGGGCGACGCCGGACGAGGTGGTCGAGCGTCTGCAACGGGCGCTGGACGCGATGCGCGCCGATGGCACGGTGGACAGGATGCTGCAGCGCTATCTCTGATGCTCAGCGGTAGATACCGCCGCGACCGTGGGCGGCCATGGCGCGATTGCCGCGCGTGGCGATCATCTGGCCAACGTCCACCCACTCGATGCCCTGCGCAGGCAGGCGCGGCAGTTCCCGCTCCAAGAGCGCCAGCGTGCTCTCGTGGGGATGGCCGATGATGACGACCGAACCCTGCTTGCGCGCGAGCGCGATCGCGGCCTGGAACCGCTCGGCCACCGCAGCGGGGGATGGGTCGTCATCGAGAAAGATATCCCGCGACAGGCTCGCCAGCGCGGTGCGCTGCGCGCTGGCAGCGGCCACGGTGCGAGGGCTGGTGCGGCTGTCGAGGAAAAACAGATGACGACGCTGCAGCTCGCCCATCAACCAGGTCATGGCTTGCGGCTGCTCGGTCATGGCGCTGCCCATGTGATTGTTCAGCCCGCTGGCATGCGGCACCGCTTCAAGGGCTGCGTCGAGGCGGCGCGCCAGCTCGTCGTGGGGCAGACGAGGGTGCCAGGCGAAACGGCCCTGGGCAGGCGCCATCGGCATATGCAGCATGACGGTCTTGCCGGCGCTATGGGCCTGTTCGGCCAAGGCGGCAGCGTGGCGGGTGTCCGGCAGGATCGCCAGTGCGACCGGTCCCGGCAGCTCCAGCACACGGCGATCGCGCGTGGGGTTCTGGCCGAGGTCGTCGATGACCAGGGTCAGCCTGGGTCGGGGCTCATGTTCGTGTACGACGTCGCGGCCGAGCACGGCCTGGCTGAATACTGCCAGCACCAGTGCCAGGCCCGCTGCCCAGGCGGGCATGCTCATTGCCCGCGGGTGAGATTCAATCCCTTGAGCAGGTTCAGCGCTTGACCGAGCTGGTAGTCATCGTCCTGCGGCCGATCCGAGTCGCTGGCGATCTGCGTGCTGGTTGGCCGATCCGGGCCGCCATTGCCATTGCCTAGATGCCCGGCGAGATCGGCCTCGCGAAGGCCTTCGGCAGCCTGTTCACGGGTCAGCTTGGCGCGTTCCACCTTGATGTCGGGCTCGATGCCTTGCGCCTGGATCGAGCGGCCGTTGGGGGTGTAGTACAGCGCCGTGGTCAGTTTCAGCGCGCGGTCGTTGTTCAGCGGCAGCACGGTCTGCACCGAACCCTTGCCAAAGCTGTCGGTGCCCATCACCACGCCACGCTTGTGATCCTGCAGGGCGCCGGCAACGATTTCCGAGGCCGAAGCACTGCCGCCATTGATCAGCACCACCAGCGGTACCCCTTCGCTGGCATCGCCCGCATCGGCGTTGAAGCGCAGCTCGGAATTGGCGATGCGGCCCTTGGTGTAGACGATCAGGCCCTTGGTGAGGAAGTGGTCGGAAATCTCCACCGCCGCCTGCAGCACGCCACCCGGGTTGTTGCGCAGATCGAGCACCAGGCCGTTGAGCTTCTTGCCGCCGTTGTCCTTCTTCAGCCGGGCCAAGGCCTTGCCGACTTCCTCGCCGGAGTTGACCTGGAACTGGGTGATGCGCAGGTAACCATAGCCGGGCTCCAGCATCTGGCTCTTGACGCTGCGCACCTTGATCACCGCGCGGGTCAACTCGACGTCGAACGGCTGACCGCCCTCACGTACCAGCGTCAGGCTGATGGTGCTGCCAGGCTTGCCGCGCATCTTGGCGATGGCGTCCATCATCGACAGCCCCTTGGTCGGCTGCCCGTCGATCTTGACGATCAGGTCGCCGGCTTCGATGCCAGCCTTGGAGGCCGGGGTATCGTCGATCGGCGACACCACCTTGATGAAGCCGTCCTCCATGCCGACCTCGATGCCCAGCCCGCCGAATTCGCCGCTGGTGCTTTCCTGCAGCTCGGCAAAGGCGTCGGGCTCGAGATAGGCCGAGTGCGGATCGAGGTTGCTGAGCATGCCCTTGATGGCATTTTCCAGCAGCGTCTTGTCATCTACCGGCTCGACATAGGCGGCCTTTATGCGGTCCAGCACTTCGGCGAAGGTGCGCAGTTCATCCAGCGGTAGCGGCGCTTTGGAGCTCGGTACCGCAGCCGCTTCCGCCGGAGGCTGCTGGGCCCAGGCACCGCCTTGCATGCCCAGCAGGATGGCCAGGGCGAGCGTGGAGGGGCGGGCGAAACGGCGCAGGTGCAACATGTCGAACTCCAGTAATGAGAGGGCACGCTAGGCAAATGGGGCGGCTCGGTAGGGCCGAATCACCCTCGACTAGCCTTGCGTGCGGCACCATTGGGCAGGATCGCTGGGGCGGCCCTGCTGACGAATGGCGAAATACAGTGCGGCGGTTTCCTGGCCGCCGCTGGTGCCAACCGTGGCGATCGGGTCGCCGGCCTTGACGATCTCGCCGGCGTCGCGCAGAAGGCTCTGGTTGTGCCCGTACAAGCTCAGGTAGCCGTTGCCATGGTCGAGAATCACCAGCAGGCCGGCGCCGCGCAACCAGTCAGCGAAGACCACCCGACCGCCATGCACGGCACGGACCTGCGTGCCTGCACTGGCGCCGATCAGTACGCCGTCCCATTTGGTTCGAGCGTCGCCGCCGCGCGGAGTGCCGTAGCGGGCGACGAGACGTCCGTCGACCGGCCACGGCAACTTGCCCTTGGCCTGGGCAAATGGTCCGCCGAAACTGCTGCCGGCGCTGGAAACCATCGGACCGCTTGGCGCTGCGCTGCCGGCCTGGCGTTGCTGCTGTCGCTGGCGCTCGGCCAGCAGTTCGCGCTGGCGGGCCTCTTCGGCTTCGCGAGCCTGTCGTGCGAGGGTTTCTTCAATGGTCTTGAGCACCCGCTCGAACTGCGCCTGTTCCTGCCGCCGCGCCTGCAGCTTGCGTTCACGGGTGGACAGATCGCTGTTGAGCTTGGCCAGGGTCTGCTGACGCTCCTTGCGCACCTCGGCGAGCTGATTGCGCCGCTCCAGCAGGCCGTCCTTCTTCTCGGCGAGCAGGTTCTGCTGGGCTTCGATGTCGGCCTCGACGTTGGCCAGCTGGCGCAGTGTCTCGTTGAAGCTGTCGAGCTGCTCGAGACGGGCCTTGTTCAGATAGTCGTAATAAGTGAGGGTGCGGCTGAATTTTTCCGGGTTCTGCTGGTTGAGCAACAGCTTGAGATATTCCTGACGGCCGTTCTGGTAGGCGGCGCGGGCCTGCAGGCCGATCAGCCGCTGCTGCTCCAGGCGAGCGCCTTCGAGGGTGGTCTTCTCCTCGTTCAGGCGCTCCAGCTCGGCCTCGCTGCGGTCGATCTCCTGCTGCAGGCTATCGACCTGCTTCTCCAGCTGGCCCATCTCGCTTTCGGTGGTCTGCAGCTGTTTCTGGACGCCGGACTTCTCCTGCTCGATCTGCTTGAGCAGCTTCTGCAGCTCGGCAATGTCCTGGCGGGCGGCTTCGATCTGCTGCCTTGCGGCGGCGCGCTCGTCCGCCACGGCCGGGCCGAGCAGGCAGAGAAAGGCGAGGGCGAGGAATGTACGAGGCATGGAAGGCTGTCAACCGAGGGTCATGACCGGCGTAGTATGCCTAAAAAGCGGACGGGAAGCTTGGCCCGTCGCGGGAAGCGAAGGCTGGTGCCCCCGCATCCCGCTAACGCCCGTCAGTTGAGTTCAACGATCGAGCGGCCGGTCATTTCCTGCGGTACTGGCATGCCCAGCAGAGTCAGCATGGTCGGCGCGACGTCGGCCAGCACGCCGCCTTCGCGGATCGAGACGTTGCGCTTGCCGATATAGATGAAGGGCACCGGCTCACAGGTGTGCGCGGTGTGCGCCTGGCCGGTCATGGCGTCTTCCATCTGTTCGACATTGCCGTGGTCGGCGGTCAGCAGCGCTTCGCCGCCGACCTTGTCCAGCGCCTCGACGATCCGCCCGACGCAGCTGTCCAGGCATTCCACCGCCTTGACCGCCGCTTCGAACACGCCGGTATGGCCGACCATGTCGCCGTTGGCGTAGTTGACGATGATGACGTCGTAGCGCTGGTTCTCGATGGCATCGACGATGCGGTCGGTGACCTCGGGGGCGCTCATCTCGGGCTTCAGATCGTAAGTGGCGACCTGAGGCGACGGGATCAGAATTCGTTCCTCGCCCGGGAAGGGCTCTTCGCGGCCGCCGGAGAAGAAGAAGGTGACGTGGGCGTACTTCTCGGTTTCGGCGATGCGCAGCTGGGTCTTGCCATTGTTGGCCAGGTATTCGCCGAGCACGTTGGTCAGCGCTTCCGGAGCGAAGGCGGCGGGTGCGGGGATGCTCGCGGCGTACTGGGTGAGCATGACGAAGCCGGCCAGCTGCGGCACGCGGGCCCGCGGGAACTCGCTGAAACCGGGCTCGACGAAGCAGCGGGTCAGCTCGCGGGCGCGGTCGGCGCGGAAGTTCATGAACACCACGGCGTCACCATCCTCGACGCGCACCGGCTCGCCAATGCCGGTGGCCTTGACGAACTCGTCGCTCTCGCCGCGCTCGTAGGCGGCGATCAGGCCGTCCACCGCGTAGTCGGAGCGGTACTCGGCCTTGCCCTCGACGATCAGCTCGTAGGCCTGCTGCACGCGGTCCCAGCGGTTGTCGCGGTCCATGGCGAAGTAACGGCCGATCAGGCTGGCGATACGGCCCTTGCCCAGGCGGGTGAAGGTAGCCTGGAGCAGCTCGATGGAGCTTTGCGCGCTCTTCGGCGGGGTGTCGCGGCCGTCGAGGAAGGCATGCAGGTAGATCTTCTCGGCGCCCCGTTGGGCTGCCAGTTCCGCCATGGCCACCAGATGGTCCTGATGGCTGTGCACGCCACCGTCGGAAAGCAGGCCGAGGATGTGCACCGCCTTGCCGGCCCCGGCGGCCTTGTCGACGGCGGCGCAGATGGTCGGGTTGGCGAAGAACTCGCCGTCGCGGATCGCCTTGGTCACCCGGGTGAAGTCCTGATACACCACGCGTCCTGCGCCCAGGTTCATGTGGCCGACCTCGGAGTTGCCCATCTGCCCGTCCGGCAGGCCCACATCCATGCCGCTGCCGGAGATCAGTCCATGCGGTTGGCTGGCCAGCAGACGGTCATAGACCGGCTTGCGCGCGGCATGGATGGCGTTGAACTCGGGGCTGTCGCTGTGCCCGAAGCCATCGAGAATGATCAGTACCAGAGGTTTGGGCGCGGCGGTAGGGGCGACAGGCATGCTTTCGGGCTCCTTGCACGGGGGCGGAAAAGGGCGGCCAGTCTACTGGCTGGCCGTGGCGAGGTCACGAGTCATCAGGGTTCAGCCGGTAGGAGGGGCTGTGTATACTGGCCCGCATTTTATCGCCCGGGTACCCGTTGATGCTCGCTAACCTGATTGAATTTGTCTCTAACCACTATGTACTCAGCAGCCTGTTCGTGGCGCTGTTGATCCTTCTGTTCATCACCGAGACACGCAAGGGTGGCAAGAGCCTGAGCAATCGTGAACTGACGGCGCTGGTCAACAGTGGCGAAGGCGTCGTGTTGGACGTGCGCGTCAAGAAGGAGTTCGATGCCGGCCATATCGTCGATGCATTGAACATTCCCTACGAGAAGCTGGTCAGCCGCACAGGCGAGCTGGAAAAGCACAAGGCCAAGACCATCATCGTGGTCGACGCCATGGGTCAGCACGCCGGAACGGCCTGCCGTGAGCTGCAGAAGGCAGGCTTCACTGCCGCCAAGCTGTCGGGAGGGATTTCCAGCTGGCGCGGCGACAATCTGCCAGTGGTCAAGTAATCATGCCCAAGGTCGTCATCTATACCACCGCCTGGTGCCCGTTCTGCATCCGCGCCAAGGCGCTGCTCGATCGCAAGGGTGTCGCCTACGAGGAGATTCCCGTGGATGGCAAGCCCTCTCTGCGCGCCGAGATGGCCAGCAAGGCCGGGCGTACCTCGGTACCGCAGATATGGATCGGCGATAAGCACGTCGGCGGCTGCGACGAGCTGCACGCGCTGGAGCGCGCCGGACGCCTTGACCCGTTGCTGCAGGCCTGAGGCCGGCGCCGCGGGTGCGCGAACAATTCAAACGACACGCACAACTGGATAGAAGGTTGCAGAAATGACCGAACAAGCTAACAACGGCGGCGCAGCGTCGCAGAACGAACAGGGCGCGCAGTTCTCCCTGCAGCGCATCTACGTCCGCGACCTGTCCTTCGAGGCGCCGAAGAGCCCGGAGATTTTCCGTCAGGAATGGAATCCGAGTGTCGCGCTGGATCTGAACACCAAGCAGAAGGCGCTTGAGGGTGACTTCCATGAAGTCGTGCTGACCCTTTCGGTGACGGTGAAGACCGGCGAAGAAGTGGCCTTCATCGCCGAAGTGCAACAGGCCGGAATCTTCCTGATCAAGGGCCTGGAAGCGGCAGCCATGAGCCACACGCTCGGTGCGTTCTGCCCGAACATCCTCTTCCCGTACGCCCGTGAGGCGCTGGACAGCCTGGTGACCCGCGGCTCCTTCCCGGCGCTGATGCTGGCTCCTGTGAACTTCGATGCGCTCTACGCCCAGGAAATGGCGCGCATGCAACAAGGCGCCGGTGAGGCCCCCAGCACTGCCCACTGATCCATGCGGATCATGCAGGAAGCGTCTGACGCTTCCTGCATTCCCCTCTGCGCCTCAGCGCACCTGCACCACCAGCTTGCCGACCGCTTTGCGCTGACCCAGCGTGGCGATGGCCTGGCCGGCTTCCTCCAGCGTGAAGCGTTGCGACACCAGCGGCTTGAGCTTGCCTTCGGCGTGCCAGGCAAACAGCTGGCGGAAATTCGCAGCGTTGTCCTGCGGCTGGCGTTGGGCGAAGGCGCCCCAGAACACGCCGATCAGTGCCGCACCCTTGAGCAACGGCAGGTTGGCCGGTAGTGCCGGGATATCGCCGCCGGCGGCAAAGCCGACCACCAGCATGCGGCCGTTCCAGGCGATGCTGCGGAAGGCTTCCTCGAACAGCTTGCCGCCCACCGGATCGTAGATCACATCCACGCCCTGGCCGCCGGTCAGTTCCTTCAGGCGCTCCTTCAGGCTCACTTCGCTGTAGTTGATCAGCTCGTCGGCGCCGGCATTCTTCGCCACCTCCAGCTTCTCGGCGCTCGAGGCTGCGGCGATCACCCGGGCGCCCATGGCCTTGCCGATCTCGACGGCAGCCAGACCGACGCCGCCGGAGGCGCCGAGCACCAGCAGGGTTTCACCCGGTTGCAGATTGGCGCGCTGCTTGAGCGCATGCATCGAGGTGCCGTAGGTCATGCTGAAGGCGGCAGCGGTCTCGAAGTCCATGCTTGGCGGAATCGGCAGTGCGTTGCTGCTGGCGACCGCAACCTGCTCGGCGAAGCTGCCCCAGCCGGTCAACGCCATGACCCGGTCACCCACTTTCAGGTGGCTGACCTTCTCGCCGACCGCGGCAATCACGCCGGCCGCCTCGCCGCCTGGCGAGAACGGGAACGGCGGCTTGAACTGGTACTTGCCCTCGATCATCAGCGTGTCAGGGAAATTCACCCCGGCGGCATGCACGTCGAGCAGGATCTCGCTCGGCTTGATCTGAGGGGTGGGGGCATCTTCGACAACCAGGCTTTCGGGCGGGCCGAAGCTTTTGCACAGGACGGCTTTCATCGCTTTTCCTTGTTCGACTGGTCGGACGCTTGCCGCCCGACGATGGATGGCTCGACTGCTCAGGACTATCCAGTCTAGGAGCGCTGCGTGGCGAGGCAATCAGCATCGTTCGCTGTAATGGCGACGTATAAGTGCCAGGCGATAGTGCAACGACTTGGGCGTTGTGCTGCGACTGGTTATGCTGGCGCAGTTTCTTCCTGGAGTCGCAGCGTGAGATACCTACTATCGATGTTTTTCTGCCTGGCATTCGCCGGGGCTGTTCAAGCCAATGAGTCCGCCGAAGAGTCCGCTGCTCCCCAGACCCTCTATTACGCGCTGACGCCTGCGATGGTGGGTAACTATGGCTCCGGCGAGCGACTCAAGTACTACAAGGCCGATGTCGCGTTGCGCATCTCCAGCAAGGAGGTCGAAGATCGGGTCAAACATCATGAACCGCTGATCCGCCACCAGCTGGTAATGCTCTTCTCGCAGCAGACCGACGAGACTCTGAGTGGTCCTGAAGCGAAGGAGCAGCTGCGTCAGGAAGCGTTGAAGCAGGTGCGTGAGGTGCTCGAACAGGAAGAAGGCAAACCGCTTGTCGATGATCTGCTGTTCAACAACCTGATCATCCAGTAGTCAGCGCATCGCCAGGATCGCCATCCACTCGCTGTCGCTCACCGGCATCACCGACAGTCGGCTGCCTTTCTTCACCAGTGCCAGTTCATGCAGTGCTGGCTCGGCCTTCAGGCGCGCCAGTTTCAGCGGTGTCGCGAAGGCCTCGACGAACTCGACATCGACCGCGCTCCACGGATTGGCGTCATCACGCGCCTTGGTATCGTGGTAGGGGCTTTCAGGGTCGAGCGCGGTGGGGTCGGGGTAGGCGCTACGGGATATCCGGCCGATTCCGGCGATACCCGGCTCGGCGCAGCTGGAGTGATAGAAGAAGAACTGATCGCCTTCCTGCATCTGCCGCAGGAAATTGCGTGCCTGATAGTTGCGCACGCCGTCCCAGCGTCCGCGGCCCAGTTTTTCCAGGTCCCGAATTGAAAACTCGTCCGGTTCGGACTTCATTAGCCAGTACGGCATGAACCTTGCTCTCCTGTCAGACGGTTCGATCAGACCATGATGGCAAAATCTCCGACAATCGGCTGCAATAGGGATTTGCGCGGTGCCGAGGCTTAACGGAAAATGCCGCGGCTGTAAGGTGGCCTATCGAGTCCTAGAACGATAAATCACACTGACTCGACGCAAGCATTTCGCCTGGTAGGGGGAGGCGAACACACATGAAACGTAAGCCCGATATTCTGTGGATTTTGGTCTTTATCTTTGGTCTTGGCGTAGTCACCACGGGCTATACGCAGAGTCTGTGGGATCAGCACGATGGCGCGGCCGGCATGGCCCCGGTCATCCAGGTGCAGCAGGCTCAACAGCGATGACCTCGTGCCGCACGGACGCGGCGCTCCGTCACCCGGCGTACCAGCCCTGGTCTGTCACCGTAGCCTGAAGCGCTACATCCCAGCTCTCCAGCGGCAGTCGATCGACTCGCTGGCATTCGTGAGCCAGTCCCAATAACGTCGGTTTGTGACTTTTTTTGCGCATCGCGCGATACGCCAAACTGCGATCATAGAAACCGCCGCCCATTCCCAGTCGCCCACCGTTCCCGTCGAAGCCCACCAGTGGCATCAGCAGCAGGTCGAGTGCCCAGACGCGACGCTGTCGAGCGGTTCGAATCACCGGTTCGAAAATGCCGAAGCGGTTGCGCCGCAGCCGCTCGCCGGGCTTGATGCGCTGGAACACCATGCGCGTGCGCGGCCAGGGGTTGAGGACCGGGAGATAGGTCGCCTTGCCGCGACGCTGAGCCGCTTGCAGCAGTAGGCGTGGATCGATTTCGCCATCGTTGGGCAGGTACAGCGCGATATGCCGAGCGCGCCGAAACTGCGGGTGGTGGGCTAGCTGCCGGTAGAGCCGGCGAGCGGCGAGGCGCTGCTGGGCGGGTGTCAGTTGGCGCCGGGCGTGGCGCAACTTGCGGCGCAGCGCCGGGCGCGAAAGGCCTTCGGCTGCAATCATAGGAAGTGGCTCCCCAGCATGCCGCTGCCCGCGTAGGCCCTTGAACCCGAGAGTTCAAGGTGGCGACTACAGAGTACCTTAAGGCTTTCCGTCAGGCGGACATGCACACCGGCACCACGTGTAGCCTCCATGGTATTGCTTATCGGGAGAGGGTCATCGCCGACTGGCGAACATGCCAGGGAGTTGGGCGGAGTATAACGCAAACCGGCTACCGTTGATCAGTTGCCGGACGGGTTCGGGTCGGTGGCCAGCGCGCTGTCGACGCGCTCTAGGAGCATGCGTACGTGCTCGCGCGCGCTGTTGGCTTCGGCATCCAGGCGGTCATGTTTGTGCAGCAGCTCGTGGGTAATGTTCAGTGCCGCCATCACCGCGACGCGGTCTGCGCCGATGACTTTGCCGCTGCTGCGGATCTCGCGCATCTTGCGATCCAGATAGCGGGCCGCGCCTTCCAGGTTGCTGCGTTCTTCCGGCGGACAGGCAATGCAATATTCCTTGTCCATGATGTGCACGGTGACGGTGTTCGGCTGGGTCATGTGTCCTGCTCCAGGGCTTTCAGGCGCGAAATCATTGATTCGACCTTCAAGCGTGCCATTTCGTTCTTTTCGATCAGATGAGCGCGCTCTTCACGCCAGGCCCGCTCGTTGGCCAGTAGCAGATGGTTCTGCGCCTTGAGCTGTTCGATGCGCTGAATCAGCTGCTCCAGCTTGATGGTCAGCGCTTTCAGATCGGCGTCTTCCATGGGATTCCTGTTGAGGCACTGGTGAAGACGAGGCGATGCCCAGGGGCTTCGATGGTCTTGCCGCGGCCGCCGGTGCTAGGATACGAAGCCTTCATTCTAGTCATTGCGCCACTGTGCGCCTAGCCGCCATGTCCATTCAGAACTCCCCCTACGCCGCTTTCGCCACACTTCTGGCGAGCAGTCCGCAAACCGTATCGCCAGCCGAGCTGCACGGCCTGTTGCTGGGGCGCAGCTGCGCTGGTGCCGGCTTCGATGTCGAGCCCTGGCTGACCGATGCCTCCGACCTGCTCGGCGAGGCGCCTCAGGACAATGTGCGCCAGGCCCTGATCGGCCTGCAGGAGATGGTCAAGGGCGAGCTCGCCGGCGACGACATCGCCATTGTCCTGTTGCTGCCCAGCGACGAAGCACCACTGTCCGAACGCGCCGTGGCGCTCGGCCAGTGGTGCCAGGGTTTCCTGGCCGGTTTCGGCCTGACCGCTGGTGATCGTGCGCTGAGCAGCGAAGCCATGGAAGTGCTGCAGGACCTCTCTGCCATCGCACAGATCCAGGATTCGCTGGAAGAATCCGAGGATGGCGAAACCGATTACATGGAAGTGATGGAATACCTGCGCGTGGCGCCGCTGCTGCTGTTCACCGAATGCGCCAAACCGCTGCCCGCCGCAGCGAAACCGTCTCTGCATTGAGGAAACCGCTCTGTCCATGACTCGCATCCCGAAACCGGAATACGCCCGTCGGCGCAAGGCGCTGATGGAGCTGATGGAACCCAACAGCATCGCCATTCTGCCGGCGGCGCCGATGTACATCCGCAACCGTGATGTCGAGCATGTCTACCGCCAGGACAGCGACTTCCAGTACCTCTCCGGTTTCCCCGAGCCGGAGGCGGTGATCGCCCTGATCCCCGGTCGCGAGCATGGTGAATACGTGCTGTTCTGTCGCGAGCGCGATCCCGAGCGCGAGCTCTGGGACGGTCTTCGTGCCGGGCAGGATGGTGCCATTGCCGAATATGGCGCCGACGATGCCTTTCCCATCGGTGATATCGACGACATTCTTCCCGGCCTGATCGAGGGCCGCGACCGCGTCTACTACGCCATCGGTACCAACGAGGCCTTCGATCACCGGCTGATGGAGTGGATCAAGACCATCCGCGGCAAGGCCCGCCAGGGCGCGCAACCGCCCAGCGAGTTCGTCGCGCTCGATCACCTGCTGCACGACATGCGTCTGTACAAGTCGAGCAACGAGGTGAAGGTGATGAAGCATGCGGCAGAGATTTCCGCCCGTGCGCACATCCGTGCCATGCAGGCCAGCCGCGCCGGCCTGTTCGAGTACCACCTGGAAGCCGAGCTGGACTACGAGTTCCGCAAGGGTGGCGCAAAGATGCCGGCCTACGGCAGCATCGTCGCCGCGGGTCGCAATGCCTGCATCCTGCATTACCGCGAGAACGATGCGCCGCTCAAGGATGGCGACCTGGTGCTGATCGACGCCGGTTGCGAAATCGACTGCTACGCCAGCGACATTACCCGCACCTTCCCGGTCAACGGCCGCTTCTCGCCCGAGCAGAAGGCCATTTACGAACTGGTGCTCAAGGCCAATGAAGAAGCCTTCAAGCACATCGCACCCGGCAAGCACTGGAACGAGGCGCACGAGGCCACGGTGCGAGTGATCACCGCCGGGCTGGTCGAGCTGGGCCTGCTGCAGGGCGAGGTCGACGAACTGATCGCTGGCGAGGCCTACAAACCTTTCTATATGCATCGCGCCGGCCACTGGCTGGGCATGGACGTGCATGACGTCGGCGACTACAAGATCGGCGGCGAGTGGCGCGTGCTCGAGCCGGGCATGGCAATGACCGTCGAGCCGGGCATCTATATCGCCGTGGACAACCAGAACGTCGCCAAGAAGTGGCGCGGCATCGGCGTGCGTATCGAGGATGACGTAGTGGTGACGAAGACCGGCTGTGAGATCCTTACCGATGGCGTGCCAAAAAGTGTTGCCGAGATCGAGGCGCTGATGGCCGCCGCTCGCGAGCAGGTCGCCTGACATGCAGAGCCTGGCGATCATCGGCGGTGGGCTGGTCGGTGCCAGCCTCGCGTTGGCCTTGCAGGACGGCGCCCGTGAGCGCGGCTGGCGGATTCATCTGATCGAGCCGTTCGAGCCGGGCCACGAGTACCAGCCGAGCTATGACGCGCGCTCCACCGCACTGTCTTACGGCACCCGGATGATCTATCAGCGCCTGGGGCTGTGGGAGCGGATCGCCGAGCGTGCCGAACCGATCCTGCATATTCACGTGTCCGAGCGCGGCCGTCTCGGCGCAGCGCGTTTGCATGCGCGCGACGAGGGCGTCGAGGCGCTGGGCTACGTGGTGGAAAATGCCTGGATCGGCCACTGCCTGTGGCAGGCGCTGGATGATCGGGTGGTGGTCCGCCATTGCCCGGCAGAGGCCGAGCGGCTGGAACCCAGCGCCACCGGCTATCGCCTGAGCTTCACCGATGGTCAGACGCTGGCGTGCGAGCTGACCGTGCTGGCCGATGGTGGTCGCTCCGGCTTGCGCGAGCAGCTCGGCATCCAGGTCTCTCGGCGCCCCTATGGCCAGACCGCTCTGATCGGCAACATCACCCCGGGCAAGCCGCACGGCGGGCTGGCCTTCGAACGCTTCACCGAAGACGGCCCGATGGCGCTGCTGCCACTGCAGGACAACCGCTGCGCCCTGGTGTGGACGCGTTCTCCGGCCGACGCCGCGCGCTTGGCGCAGGCCCACGAAGCGGCCTTCCTGGAGGAACTGCAGGAGGCCTTCGGCTATCGCCTGGGCGCCTTGCAGCAGGTCGGTGCCCGCCATCTGTATCCGCTGACGCTGATCGAGGCCGAGGAGCAGGTGCGCTCGGGGTTGGTGGTGCTGGGCAATGCTGCGCACAGCCTGCACCCGATCGCCGGGCAGGGTTACAACCTGTCGCTGCGGGATGTCGATGCGCTGAGTGCCGCGTTGCTGCGCAGCGAGGCGCCGTTGGGCGATCTGCCGGTGCTGCAGGAGTACGCCCGCCGGCAGCGCCTCGATCAACGGCTCACCGTTGGCTTTTCCGATCAGGTGACCCGACTGTTCGGCGACTCCGGACGCCTGGTCGCGGCCGGACGCACTCTCGGCCTGCTCGGGTTGGACTTGACTCCCGCTGCCAAGCGCTGGTTCGCGCGCCAGGCGATGGGCCTGGGTACGCGCGCGGGTTGAGCGCGACAACGAAGGATTCGGCATGAGCGCTTCCAGGCTGGCGCGCAAGGCGCGGTTTCTGCGCTGGGCCATGAATTTCTACCCGCCCTACATCGGAGCCGGTGTTCGGGTGCGGCACATCAGTGCGGATATGCGCCTGGTTCAGGTCAAGATGGTGCTGCGCTGGTACAACCGCAATTATGTCGGTACGCAGTTCGGCGGCTCGCTGTATTCGATGGTCGACCCGTTCTTCGTGCTGATGCTGATGGAGAATCTCGGGCGCGACTACATCGTCTGGGACAAGGCTGCCAACATCGAATTCGTCAGCCCCGGGCGGGGTGCGGTCTACGCCGAGTTCGCCATCAGCGACAAGTTGCTGGATGAGATCCGCGCGAACACCGCCGACGGCAGCAAGTACTTGCCCAGAATGCATGTCGAAGTGCGGGACGGCGAAGGCACGCTGGTGGCACGGGTGCAGAAGACCCTCTACATACGACTCAAGCCGCGGGCGCGGCAGTCAGGAGAGAAGTGATGCAAGCGGATCTGATCATCGTTGGCGCCGGAATGGTCGGCAGTACGCTGGCACTGGCGCTCGACGGCTCCGGACTGAATATCGTCGTGCTCGACGCCAGTCCGCTCGAGGTCGCCGACTTCGATCCGCTGGGCGGCTTCGAGCCCCGGGTCAGCGCGTTGTCCGCAGCCAGTCAGCGCATCCTGCAGCGGGTCGGTGCGTGGCCGGGTATCGCCGCGCGGCGCGCGAGCCCCTACACCGACATGCATGTGTGGGATGGCTCGGGTACCGGCCAGATTCATTTCTCTGCCGAGACCGTGCACGCCGAGGTGCTCGGGCACATCGTCGAGAACCGCGTGGTGCAGGACGCCCTGTTGGAAACGATGCAGCGTGGTGGCAGGTTGCAGTTGATCGGCGACGCGCGTGTCGAGCAGCTGACGCAAACCGCCGAAGGCTGGCGGCTGACGCTGGGCGATGGTCGCGAGTTGCACACGCCCCTGCTGATCGCCGCGGACGGCGCCAACTCGGCGATTCGCCGCCTGGCTGGCTGTGAAACCCGCGAGTGGGACTATCTGCATCAAGCCATCGTTACCAGCGTGCGTTGCAGCGAGGCGCACCAGCGTACGGCCTGGCAACGCTTCACCGATGACGGCCCGTTGGCCTTTCTGCCGCTCGAGCGCGATGGCGATCGGCACTGGTGCTCGATTGTCTGGTCGGTTACTGAAGCTGAAGCCAAGCAGCTCATGGCGCTGGATGACGCGGCATTCCGAACGGCGCTTGGGCGAGCCTTCGAGGAGCGCCTGGGCGAAGTGCTCGAGGTCGATCCGCGGCTGTGCATCCCGCTGCGCCAACGCCATGCCAAACGCTATGTGCAGCCCGGCCTGGCGTTGATCGGCGATGCCGCACACACCATTCATCCGTTGGCGGGGCAGGGCGTGAATCTTGGTCTGCTGGATGCCGCGGTGCTGGCGGAAGTGCTCAAGGCGGCGGTTGCCCGCGGTGAGCGGGTAGCGGATGTGCGGGTGCTGAGCCGCTTCGAGCGTCGGCGCATGCCACACAATTTGGCGATGATGGCAGCCATGGAGGGCTTCGAGCGGCTGTTCCAGGCTGATCTGCTGCCGCTGCGCTGGTTGCGCAATGCCGGTCTCAAGGCCGTCGAGGCGCTGCCGGAGGCGAAGGCGCTGTTCGTGCGTCAGGCGCTCGGACTGAGCGGTGATCTGCCCGAACTGGCCAAGCCCTGATATCAGATTGATATTTACAAAAGATTACCTGCACGATTTGTCGCATTGAGAAGGTAAATAACATTCACTATTATTTGGCCTCTGTTCCAACTCACCAAGAGGCTGTTTCATGCAGGCAAGCAAAGGTTTACTCGCCGCCCTGGCGCTTACGGCGCTGTCGGGCGCTGTCCAGGCTGCCGACGAAGTGGTGGTTTACTCCTCGCGCATCGACGAGCTGATCAAGCCGGTGTTCGACGCATACACCGAGAAGACCGGTGTCGCTATCAAGTTCATCACCGACAAGGAAGCTCCGCTGATGGCCCGCATCAAGGCCGAAGGCGAGAACACTCCTGCCGACCTGCTGCTAACCGTCGATGGTGGCAACCTCTGGCAAGCCGAAGAAATGGGCCTGCTACAGCCGCTCGATTCCCAAGTGGTGAAGGACAACATCCCCGCTCAGTACCGCTCCTCCAGCGACGCCTGGACTGGCCTGTCGCTGCGCGCGCGGACCATCGTTTACTCCCCGGAACGGGTCAAGGATGGCGAGCTGACCACCTATGAAGCGCTGGCCGACAAGAAGTGGGACGGCCGTCTGTGCCTGCGTACCAGCAAGAAGGTCTACAACCAGTCGCTGACCGCCACCATGATCGAGACCCATGGTGCCGAGAAGACCGAACAGATCATCAGGGGCTGGGTCAGCAACCTCGCTACCGATGTCTTCGCCGACGATACCGCGCTGGTCCAGGCGGTTGATGCCGGGCAGTGCGACGTCGGCATCGTCAATACCTACTACTTCGGCCGCCTGCACGCGCAGAATCCGCAGCTCAAGGCCAAGCTGTTCTGGCCGAACCAGGAAGATCGCGGCGTGCACGTCAATCTGTCGGGCATCGGCCTGACCAAGCACGCACCGAATCCGGACGCCGCGCGCAAGCTGGTGGAGTGGATGACTGGCGCCGAGGCGCAGAGCATCTTCGCTGACATCAACATGGAGTATCCGGCCAACCCGAGCGTCAAGCCGTCTGCCGAAGTGGCCGCATGGGGCGAGTTCAAGGCCGACACCATCCCGGTGGAAGTGGCTGGCAAGCGCCAGGCCGAGGCCATCAAGCTGATGGATCGCGCCGGCTGGAACTGATCAGCCTTTCGCGCTTGCAGCGCTGACGTGCGGCTCCGGCCGCTACGTCAGCCGCTGCGGTTATACTCGGCGCCCCGGCCTGGTCCGGGGCGTCGTCTTTTTTGCTGTCGAGGCTTGAGTGTCCCATCCCGTCGAGCGCCGCTGGTATCCCATCACTTTCGCCATCGCCGCACTGGTGCTGCTGCCGCTGAGCATTCTGCTGTTCAGCTGGAGCAGCATCGACACCGAGATCTGGGCGCACCTGTGGGATACACAGATGCCGCGGTTGCTGGGCAACACCCTGACCCTGGTGCTTGGCGTCAGCGTTGGCGTGGTCGTGCTCGGCGTCAGCCTCGCCTGGCTCACGGCGCTCTGCGAGTTCCCCGGCCGCCGCTGGCTGGACTGGGCGCTTATGCTGCCGTTCGCGATTCCGGCCTACGTACTGGCGTTCGTCTTCATCGGCCTGCTGGATTTCGCCGGTCCGGTGCAAACCCTGGCACGCGAGTGGTTCGGCAGTGGCATCCGCTTTCCGCGAGTGCGCTCGACCGGTGGCGTCATCACGGTACTGGTGTTGGTGTTCTACCCCTATGTCTACCTGCTGGCGCGTTCGGCCTTCCTCGCCCAGGGCAAGGGGCTGATGGAAGCGGCGCGGGTGCTCGGCCAGTCCCCCTGGCAGGCTTTCTGGCGCGTGGCGCTGCCGATGGCGCGGCCGGCCATCGGCGCCGGGCTGGCGCTGTCGATGATGGAGACGCTGGCCGATTTCGGTGCGGTGTCGGTATTCAACTTCGACACCTTCACCACCGCCATCTACAAGACCTGGTACGGTTTCTTCAGCCTGACCAGCGCCACGCAGCTGGCCAGCCTGCTGTTGCTGGCGGTGATGCTGGTGCTCTACGGCGAGCGTCGTGCCCGCGGTGCGGCGCGCCCGGCCAACGAGCGTGCGCGCTCGGCGGCACTGTATCGGCTGACCGGAATGAAGGCCTTTGCCGCCAGCGCCTGGTGCGGCCTGGTGTTTCTCTGCGCGTTCGTCATACCTGTGCTGCAACTGCTCGTATGGCTCTGGCAGCGCGGCCGCTTCGACCTCGACGAGCGCTATGCCGGGCTGATCCTGCATACGCTGTACCTGGGCGGCATCGCTGCGCTGATCACCGTTACCGCGGCGTTACTGCTGGCCTTCGCCCGGAGGCAGGCTCCGGTGCGCTCGGTCCGCAGTGCGGTGAGCCTGGCCAACCTCGGTTATGCGCTGCCCGGCTCGGTGCTGGCGGTGTCGATCATGCTGGCGTTCAGTTATCTCGACCGGCACATGGTGATTCCGCTGTCCAGCTGGCTGGGCGGGGCGGGCAAACCGATCCTGCTCGGCAGCCTCGGCGCCTTGCTGCTGGCCTATCTGATCCGCTTCATGGCAGTCGCCTTCGGCCCGCTGGAGAACGCCCTGGCACGAATTCGCCCTTCGTTGCCGCAGGCGTCGCGTAGCCTCGGCGTCGGCGGCCCGGCCCTGTTCTTGCGCGTCTATCTGCCACTACTGCTGCCGGGCACCCTGAGCGCAGCGCTGCTGGTGTTCGTCGACGTGCTCAAGGAGATGCCGGCAACCCTGCTGATGCGTCCGTTCGGCTGGGACACCCTGGCGGTACGCATTTTCGAGATGACCAGCGAGGGTGAGTGGGCACGTGCTTCGCTGCCGGCGCTGACCCTGGTGTTGGTGGGCTTGCTGCCGGTGGTGCTGCTGATTCGGCGCTCGGCGAGACGTCCAGGCTAATCGTGCGACTTGGACGCACGGTGCTGAACGGCGCGGCCGCGCTGCTGCGGGCCGCGGGTCGACCTCCAGTCTCCTGGCGCCTGAAGCGCAGTGACCTACCGTCACCTTGGGGCTACAATGCGCGCCATTCGAAAGTCGCCGAGCCTCGCGGGGCCCGGTTTTACTGACTTTTCCAATGCCGATTCGGCGACCTGCCCGGAAGGAGAAACCCATGGGTCAGCGCACTCCCCTCTACGATCAGCACCTTGCGCTCGGCGCCAAGATGGTCGATTTCGGTGGCTGGGACATGCCACTGCATTACGGCTCACAGGTGGAAGAACACCATCAGGTGCGACGCGATTGCGGGGTCTTCGATGTCTCGCACATGACCGTGGTGGATGTCGCCGGCGAGCAGGCCACCGCCTATCTGCAGCGCTTGCTGGCCAACGACGTGGCACGCCTGAAGAGCGCCGGTCGCGCCCTTTATAGCGCCATGCTCAATGAGCGTGGCGGGGTCATCGATGACCTGATCGTCTACCTGACCGACTGGGGCTACCGCCTGGTGGTCAACGCCAGCACCCGCGACAAGGACCTGGCGTGGATGCAGACCCAGATGGCGGGCTTCGCCGTCGAGGTCAACGAACGCCCGCAGCTGGCCATGCTGGCCATCCAGGGGCCGCACGCCCGCGCACGCACGGCCGAGCTGGTCAGCCAGGCGCGCGCCACCTTGATTCACGAACTCAAGCCGTTCCAGGGCCTGGCCGAAGGTGACTGGTTCATCGGTCGCACCGGCTATACCGGCGAGGACGGCCTGGAAATCATCCTGCCGGCCGAGCAGGCGCCGGACTTTCTCAGCGAGCTGGTCGGCGCCGGCATCCCGCCCATCGGCCTCGGTGCGCGCGACACCCTGCGTCTGGAGGCCGGGCTGAACCTGTACGGGCAGGACATGACCGAGGAGGTTTCGCCGCTGGCCGCCAACATGGGCTGGACCGTGGCCTGGGAACCGGCCGAGCGCGACTTCGTCGGCCGTGCCGCGCTGGAGCAGCAGCGCGCCCAAGGCGATCTGCCCAAGCTGGTCGGCCTGGTGCTGGAAGAGCGCGGCGTGCTGCGTGCCCATCAGGTGGTGCGGGTGACCGGTGTCGGCGACGGCGAGATCACCAGCGGCAGTTTTTCTCCTACGCTTGGCAAATCCATCGCTCTGGCGCGCGTGCCGGCTGGCACCGCCGAGCGCGCGGAAGTGGAGATTCGTGGCAAGTGGTATCCGGTGCGGGTCGTGCAGCCGACATTCGTGCGGCACGGCAAGGTACTGGTGTAAATTCGACCGACTGTTTTGCGCGACTGCTGTCAACAGCCTTGAGGATCCAACAATGAGCAATATCCCCAGCGATCTGCGTTACGCCGCCAGCCACGAGTGGGCCCGTCTCGAAGCGGACGGCAGCGTCACCGTCGGCATCTCCGATCACGCCCAGGAGGCGCTGGGGGATGTGGTCTACGTCGAGCTGCCCGAGGTCGGGCGCCAGCTCAATGCCGGTCAGGAAGCCGGCGTGGTCGAGTCGGTAAAGGCCGCCTCCGACATCTATGCCCCCGTTTCCGGAGAGGTGATCGCCATTAACGAGGCGCTGGCCGATTCACCCGAGCAGGTCAACAGCGACCCCTACGGCAGCTGGTTCTTCCGCCTGCAGCCGAGCGACAAGGCGGAGCTGGACAAGCTGCTCGACGCAGCCGGCTACCAGGCCGCCTGCGACGCCGACGCCTAAGCATCATCCGCAAAAGCCCCGCTCTGTCGGGGCTTTTGTTTTTTCCGAGAGTAGCGACCATGCCGTATATGCCGAGCCTTTCCCAACTCCAGCAAACCGATGCCTTTCTGCGCCGTCACCTCGGCCCGGATCAGGGCGAACAGCAGGCCATGCTCGACGCGCTGGGGCTGGCCAGCCGCGAGCAGCTGATCGAGCAGACCGTGCCGCCGGCGATCCGCCTGCAGGGCGAGCTAAATCTGCCGTCCGCGCTGGATGAACAGGCGGCGCTGGCCAAGCTCAAGGGCTATGCCGAGCAGAATCAGCTCTGGACCAGCCTGATCGGCATGGGCTACCACGGCACCATCACCCCGCCGGTGATCCTGCGCAACGTGCTGGAGAATCCGGGCTGGTACACCGCCTACACACCCTATCAGCCGGAGATCGCCCAGGGTCGGCTGGAAGCGTTGCTGAACTATCAGCAGATGATCATCGACCTCACCGGCCTCGATCTGGCCAACGCCTCGCTGCTCGATGAGGCGACCGCAGCAGCCGAGGCCATGACCCTGGCCCGGCGCATGGCCAAGAGCAAGAGCAACCGCTTCTTCGTCGACGAGAATTGCCATCCGCAGACGCTTTCGGTGGTGCAGACCCGTGCCGAAGCGTTCGGCTTCGAACTGGTGGTCGGCACGCAGGACGACCTGGCCGGACACGAGGTGTTCGGCGCGCTGCTGCAGTACCCGGATACCCACGGCGAGATTCGCGACCTGCGTCCGGCCATCGAGCAGCTACACGCACAGCAGGCGCTGGCTTGCGTGGCGGCCGACCTGCTCAGCCTGCTGTTGCTGACCCCGCCGGGCGAACTGGGTGCCGACGTGGTGCTCGGCTCGACCCAGCGCTTCGGTGTGCCGATGGGCTACGGCGGCCCGCACGCGGCCTATTTCGCCAGCCGCGACGAGTTCAAGCGCGGCATGCCGGGCCGCATCATAGGCGTGTCCAAGGACGCCCGCGGCAACACCGCACTGCGCATGGCGCTGCAGACCCGCGAGCAGCACATCCGTCGCGAGAAGGCCAACTCCAACATCTGCACCGCGCAGGTGCTGCTGGCCAACATCGCTGGCTTCTACGCCGTCTATCACGGCCCGCAGGGCCTCAAGCGCATCGCCCAGCGCGTCCATCGGCTGACCGCCATCCTCGCCGCGGGTCTGGAGCAGAAGGGCATCGTGCGGCTCAACCGGCATTTCTTCGACACCCTGACCCTCGAGGTCGGTGGCGCGCAGACTGCAATCATCGAAAGTGCCGAGGCTGCACAGATCAACCTGCGCATCCTCGGTCGCGGCCGGTTGGGCGTGAGCCTCGACGAGACCTGCGACGAGCGCACCGTCGAGCACCTGCTGGCGATCTTCCTCGGTGCCGATCACGGCCTCGATGTCGCCGCGCTGGATGCGGGTGAGCTGGCCGCGGGCATTCCCGCAGGGCTGCAACGCGAGAGCGGTTACCTGGAGCATCCGGTGTTCAACTCGCACCACAGCGAAACCGAGATGCTGCGCTACCTCAAGCAGCTGGAAAACAAGGATCTGGCGCTGAACCAGGCGATGATCCCGCTCGGCTCCTGCACCATGAAACTCAACGCCACCAGCGAAATGATCCCGATCACCTGGGCCGAATTCGCCAACCTGCATCCGTTTGTCCCGCGCGGCCAGGCGCAGGGTTACAGGCTGATGATCGAAGAGCTGGAAGCCTGGCTCTGCGCGATCACCGGTTTCGACGCCATCAGCATGCAGCCCAACTCCGGTGCCCAGGGCGAATACGCCGGCCTGGTCGCGATCCGCAAGTATCACGAGAGCCGCGGTGAAGGGCAGCGCGATATCTGCCTGATCCCGTCCTCGGCGCACGGCACCAACCCAGCATCGGCGCAAATGGTCAGCATGCGTGTGGTCATCGTCGAGTGCGACAAGGGCGGCAACGTCGATCTCGAGGACCTCAAGCGCAAGGCCGCCGAGGCGGGCGACCGGCTGTCCTGCCTGATGATCACCTATCCGTCGACCCACGGCGTCTACGAAGAAAACGTGCGCGAGATCTGCGCCGCGATCCACGCCCAAGGCGGCCAGGTGTACATGGACGGCGCCAACCTCAACGCCCAGGTCGGCCTGGCGCGACCGGCGGATATCGGTGCCGACGTCTCGCACATGAACCTGCACAAGACCTTCTGCATCCCCCATGGCGGTGGCGGCCCGGGCATGGGGCCGATCGGCGTCAAGGCGCACCTGGCGCCGTTCGTGGCCAACCACCCGGTGGTCGAGCTGGAAGGTCCGCAACCGGGCAACGGTGCGGTGAGCGCGGCGCCCTGGGGCAGCGCGAGCATCCTGCCGATCAGCTGGATGTACATCGCCATGATGGGCCCGCAGCTGCGCGACGCGACCGAGGTGGCAATCCTCGGTGCCAACTACCTCGCCAACCGCCTCGGCGGGGCGTTCCCGGTGCTCTACAGCGGACGCAACGGTCGTGTCGCCCACGAGTGCATTCTCGATCTGCGCCCGCTCAAGGCCGCCAGTGGCATCAGCGAGGAGGATGTCGCCAAGCGCCTGATGGACTATGGCTTCCATGCGCCGACCATGTCGTTCCCGGTGCCCGGCACGCTGATGATCGAGCCCACCGAGAGCGAGTCGAAGGCCGAACTGGATCGCTTCGTCGAGGCGATGCTGAGCATCCGCGCGGAGATCGCCAAGGTGCAGGACGGCGAATGGCCGGCGGACAACAACCCGCTGGTACGCGCGCCGCATACGCTGGCTGACGTGATCGGCGAGTGGGATCGGCCGTACAGCATCGCCGAGGCGGTGACGCCAAGCGCCCATGCACGCGCGCACAAGTACTGGCCGGCGGTGAACCGCGTAGACAACGTCTACGGCGATCGCAATCTGTTCTGTGCCTGCGTGCCGGTGGATGCCTACCGCGACTGAGTTGCGCTGAGGGCCGGGTGGGCGTCGATTCTCGGCGCCTTTCCGGCTTCTGCGAGGTGATTGGTGGGGTGAATTCGGGCGATTTTAGCGATTGGTGCCGGACTTCGTAGGGTGGATGTCGCTTTTTACATCCACCGTAGCTCCGGCCAGGGCTGCAGGAACCGGCAACGCCTGACCCACTCTATGCCTCAGGCTCGTGCTCGTCTTCGGCTGCCTCGTCCAGCATTCCCAGCCAGTTCGCCAGCACCAGCTGCGCTTCCTCGACCCCCTGCCGCTTCGGTGCCGAGAACAGCTGCACGCTGACATCGGCACCCCAGCCCTTGCGGATATCGCGTTGGATGGCCAGCAGCGCGTTCTTCGCCGCGCCGAAGGCCAGCTTGTCGGACTTGGTCAGCAGGATGTGCAGGGGCATCTGGCTGGCGCTCGCCCAGTCCAGCATCATGCGGTCGAATTCGGTCAGGGGATGGCGAATGTCCATCATCAGGAACACCCCGGCCAGGCTTTCGCGACTGCCCAGGTAGGCTTCCAGATGGCGCTGCCAATGCTGCTTGAGCGGGATCGGCACCTTGGCGTAACCATAACCCGGCAGGTCGACCAGGCGGCGCTCGTCATCGAGGCGGAAGAAGTTGAGCAGTTGAGTGCGCCCAGGCGTCTTCGAGGTCCGGGCCAGATTGGCGTGAGTGAGGGTGTTCAGCGCACTGGACTTGCCCGCATTGGATCGACCGGCGAAGGCCACTTCCAGACCCTCGTCGGCCGGGCACTGATCGACCTTGGCGGCGCTGATCATGAAGGAGGCCTGTTGGCAAAGGCCGAGAATCGGGTTTTTCGGTAGCATGGTCGTTCCGGTGAGTGCGCGCGGGGTGCGGCAATGGTTCGTTTCCGTTTCAGGAACGGAAGTATATAATGCCGCAGTTTTTATGTGCGCTTTGGCCTGATGTCAGGCGCCGGATGGCGTTCGGCCGGTATCAGGCGCAACGTGCGTCTGCGGGCCGCCGCCGGAGACGAAAGTCCTGCGTGCCACTATAACGAGCGTCGTCCCGGTTTTGATGCCGTGCGCGACCCGATGAATTCCCTTTCAAACCCTTAGCCGTAGTTGGATTAGCTGATGAACAAAATACTCGTGAGTCTGCTGTTGACCCTTGGCATCACCGGTATGGCCCACGCGGCTGGAAACGCCGAGGCTGGTCAGGGCAAAGTTGCAGTGTGTGGCGCCTGCCACGGTGTCGACGGCAACAGCCCGGCGCCGAACTTCCCGAAACTCGCCGGCCAGGGCGAGCGCTACCTGCTCAAGCAGCTGCATGACATCAAGGCTGGCAGCACCCCGGGCGCCGAGGAAGGCGTCGGTCGCAAGGTGCCCGAAATGACCGGCATGCTCGACCCGTTGAGCGATCAGGATCTTGAAGACATCGCCGCCTACTTCGCCAGCCAGAAGGGCAGCGTCGGTTATGCCGATCCGGCTCTGGCCAAGCAGGGCGAGAAGCTGTTCCGTGGCGGCAAGCTGGATCAGGGCATGCCGGCCTGTACCGGTTGCCATGCGCCGAATGGCGTCGGTAACGACCTTGCCGGTTTCCCCAAGCTGGGTGGCCAGCACGCTGCCTACACCGCCAAGCAGTTGACCGACTTCCGCGAAGGCAACCGTACCAACGACGGCGACACCATGATCATGCGTGGCATCGCCGCCAAACTGAGCAACAAGGACATCGAAGCGCTGTCCAGCTACATCCAGGGCCTGCACTGATAGCCGTTGCAGCCTGAGCAGAAGGGCGTCCGGGCCACCAGCCCCGACGCCCTTCTGCGTTTTCGGGGCCTGCTTCATTGTCTGTATCACGTGCTTGCACAGTCGGATGAAAAACGCTGGCGAGTCCCGGCGTTTTGCTGCAGCCTGTTGCGCCATTGGTCCGTCGTTAACAGGAGTATTCCATGCGTAATTTCCTACTCACTGCCGTTCTCGCCGCCGCCAGCCTGTTCGGTCTGGCAGCCCAGGCAGCGGAGTTCCAGGCCGGCAAGGAGTATGTCGAGCTGAGCAGCCCGGTGCCGGTTGCAGAGCCGAGCAAGATCGAGGTGGTCGAGCTGTTCTGGTATGGCTGCCCGCACTGCTATCAGTTCGAGCCGACCGTCAAACCATGGGCCGAGCAGCTGCCGGATGACGTCGATTTCAAACGCATCCCGGCGATGTTCGGCGGTATCTGGAACGCCCACGGACAGCTGTTCATCACGTTGGAATCCATGGGCGTCGAGCCCGAGATTCATGATGCGGTGTTCGCCGCCTATCATCAGGACCGCAAGAAGCTCGCGACCCCCGAAGAGATGGCCGAATTCCTCGCCGGCCACGGCATCGACAAGCAGGCCTTCCTCAAGGCTTACAACTCCTTTGGCGTGCGCAGCCGCGTGGAGCAGGCCAAGAAGCTTGGCATGGCTTACCAGATCACCGGCGTACCGGTGATGATCGTGAACGGCAAGTATCGTTTCGATCTCGGTTCTGCCGGCGGCCCGGAACGCACGCTGCAGGTGGCCGACTTCCTCATCGAAAAAGAACGCGCAGCGCGGTAGCCGAACGTGCTGCGCCGCTGGAGCGCTCCGCGCCACGCCGGCCCCGGCAAGGCTCGGGTCAATCCCCACTGTCTGGCCAGCAGCGGCCTGCCGGCGGACGGGCGGCTGCGGCTGCTCAGTTTCAACATCCAGGTCGGCATCAGCACCGAGCGCTACCACCACTACCTGACGCGCAGCTGGCAGCATCTGCTGCCGCATCCCGGACGCGCCGGAAACCTGCAGCGCATCGGCGAACTGCTCGGCAACTACGATCTGGTGGCCTTGCAGGAAGCCGATGGCGGCAGTCTGCGCTCCGGTTATGTCAATCAGGTCGAGCATCTCGCCCAGCTGGGCGCGTTTCCCTACTGGTACCAGCAGCTCAACCGGAACCTCGGGCGCTTCGCCCAGCACAGCAACGGTGTCTTGAGCCGGCTCGAGCCGCAGAGGCTGGAAGACCATCCACTGCCGGGACCATCCGGACGGGGCGCCATCCTGCTGCGCTTCGGCGAAGGGGCGGACGCGCTGGTGGTGGTCATGATGCACCTGGCGCTCGGTGGCGGGGCACGGGCGCGCCAGCTGGCCTACATCCGCGAGCTGATCGGCGGCTACCGCCATCAGGTACTGATGGGTGACATGAATACCCACGCCAACGACCTGCTGGAGAACTCCCCACTGCGCGACCTCGGCCTGCTCGCACCGCAGGTCGAGGCGACCTTTCCAAGCTGGCGGCCGCAACGCTGCCTCGATCACATCCTGTTGAGTCCGAGCCTGGCGCTTGAGCGCGTCGACGTGCTGCCGTTGCCGATCTCCGATCATCTGCCGGTCGCCGTGGAGATCAGGTTGCCCGACGCGTTCAGGGCGGATTCTCTGCCGGTTCAGGTACAAGAAAGCAAATGAGCGACGAAGCCGAACGCTGGAAAGAAAAGTATCTGCAGCTGGTCGAGCGCCAGGACCGGCTGGAGGCCCGCTGGGAGCAGCGGGTGGACTTGCTGCGCCGCAGTCTGGTGCGCAGCAGCCTGGCGGTGGAGGGGGCCGATCCAGCCGTCGAGCGCTGCCTGCAGCAGATGCGCGAGATTCTGCGCGACGGCGATCTGGACGATGGCCTCGGGCAGCTGGTTCCCCGTCTGGAAAAAGCCGTGCTGGACTCCGAGCGGCATCGTCAGGAGCGTGCCGTGCAGCTGACCGAAGCGCTGCATCGGCTGGTTGCTCAATTGCTGGGGATGTCCTTGCCGGCCGAATTGCGCAAGCCGCTCAAGCGTTTTGCCAAGGAGTTGGATCAGCGCGCGACCCGGCTACGCGAACTGCCGGTACTGCTCAGTGAACTCAGTGTGCTGCAGGGCCAGGTTCTGGACCTGCAAGGACTGGGCACGCCGCAGCAAAGCGGGTTTTTGAAGCGCCTGTTCGGCAATCGGGACAGTCAATCGGTGGCGATCCCGCTCGAGGCGGCGATTCCAGCGGCGCTGACGGTCGAGACCGAGGTGGTTGCCGGCAGCGCGATGACCGGTGCGTCCGCTGCGGCCGTGATGCCAGCCTTGCCTGAGCCGGCGAGCGACGAGCAGCAAGCGCTCGAGCCCGCCGCAACAGCGGCTGAGCCCGAAGTAGCCGCACCGGTGGCGGATGCCGAGCAGAGGCCAGTGGCCGAGCCGCAGGCGGCCGCCTACGCCCTGCCGGACTCACCGGAGCCCGCCTACAGCGTGGTTGCCGAACGCGTCGAGGCGACGCTCGCCAGCCTGCTCGACAGCCTCCATCTGCCCGAACAGCATCAGCCGCGGCTGCAGCTGTTGCGCGCCCGCATTCAGCATGGCTTGAACTGGTACGAGCTGGTACCGGTGCTGGATGACCTGGCGATGCTGATGATTGCCTTCAGCGATCAGGGGCAGCGGGATTTCGAGAACTACCTGCAGACGCTCAACGAGCGGCTCACCGCGATGCAGGAAAACCTGCTCGCCGCGCACCAGGGCCATACCGAGGGCCGCGACGCCGCACAGACGCTCGATGCCGAATTACGCGAGCAGGTCGGCGGACTGCAGGACAGCATGCGCCAGGCCACCGATCTGTCGAGCCTGAAAAAGGTGGTCGAGGCGCGCCTGGATGGTCTGCTGACCACGGTGGATACCTACCGGCAAAAGCGTAGCGAGCAGGAGCAGAAGCTTGGCGAGCGACTGCAGCAGTTGGTCAGCCGGGTCGGCAGCCTCGAACAGGCCGCGCGGGGGTTGCGCGGCCATCTCGAGGAGCAACGGCAGAAGGCTCTGCAGGATCCATTGACCGGGCTGCCCAACCGTGCCGCCTGGAACGAGCGCCTGGATCTGGAATTCGCCCGCTGGCAGCGCTATGGCGGCGACCTGTTACTGGCCGTGCTGGATGTCGATCACTTCAAGCGGGTCAATGATGGATACGGTCATCTGGCCGGCGACCGGGTGCTCAAGATCATTGGCTCGGAGCTGCAGAAGCGGCTGCGCAAGACCGACTTCATCGCCCGCTTCGGCGGCGAGGAGTTCGTCGTGCTGCTGCCCAACACGCCCCAGGAAGCGGGGCGGCAGTTGCTGGAAACGCTGCGCGAATCCATTGGCAGCTGCCCGTTTCACTTCAAGGGTGAACGCATCGTGATCACGCTGTCGGCAGGCCTGACCGCCTTTAGCGATGGCGACACCACAGAGCGTGCCTTCGAGCGCGCCGACAGCGCGCTGTACCGCGCCAAGGAGGCCGGCCGCAATCGGGTCGAACCGGCCTGACCGGCTGACGCCGCGAGCCTGCGGTCGCCTGGGTATAATCCGACCGCGCTGCCAAGCGCTGCCATGCCGGCGCGCCTGCCGGTCATCCGATCTGCGTCATTTCGCCGTCGACACAGAGGTCATCCCGATGAAAGCCTTCACCGCCACCCTGTTGCTCCTGCTGCTTGCCGGCTGCGCCAGCGGCCCGCGCATCGATACCCGCTACAGCTCGATCGGTCACGACAGCCGCGCGCAGTTCATCGTGCTGCACTACACCTCTGCCGACCTGCCGCGTTCGCTCACGCTGCTCAGTGGTCGTGACGTCAGCAGCCACTACCTGATCGGCGAGGCACCGGCGACTATCTATCGTCTGGTGGATGAAAACCGGCGCGCCTGGCATGCCGGCGAAAGCGAGTGGAACGGGCGCACCTGGCTCAATTCCAGCTCGATCGGCATCGAGCTGGTCAATCGTGGCTATGTCGAAAGCGCGGACGGGCGGCGACTCTGGTACCCGTACTCGGACGAACAGATCGACGCACTGGTGGCGCTGCTCAAGGACATCATGGCGCGCCATGATCTCAAACCGGGCTCCATCATCGGCCACAGCGATATTGCGCCGCAGCGCAAAGTCGATCCGGGGCCGCTGTTTCCGTGGAAACGCCTCGCCGACGAGGGGCTGCTGCCCTGGCCTGAGGCGGACGCGGTGGCGGCGGAGCGGGCGAACTATGCGCTCAGCGGCGTGCCGTCGGTCGCCTGGTTTCAGGAGGCATTGGCGGTTCAGGGCTACCGCGTGCCGCGGCATGGGCAGCTGGATGACGAGACGCGTAACGTGATCGCCGCATTCCAGATGAAGTATCGACCGGCCCGTTTCGACGGCGAGCCGGATGCCGAAACCGCAGCGATGCTGAAGGTACTCACTGCCCAGGCGGGCCGCTGACATAGCGGTCGGTGCGGTGCGTTGGTTGAAGCAAGTCCGGATGCACAGGGCTACGAGACAAGGCGCTGCGACGAGTCATGGCAGGCCATGGCAAGAAGCAGCGACGCAGTATCGGGGCCATGGGCGCCGAAATTGGCCAACTGAACTTACCAAACCGGCCACTAGTAGCGGGTCGTACCGATCAGCCGCGAGTCGGTTAGCGCCGCGCTGCGATGCTCGGTGGCAGCCTGGTACTCGTGATCGCTGATCATCGCCAGAAAGGCTTCCTTGGACGGGTAGCTGACCAGCAGCAGGTCATCCCACTGTTCCTCCGCTGGCGCGATCAGTGCGGCATGCGCCTTGGCACGTACCTCCACCGCACCGCCGCAGGCCTGCACCTTGGCCAGCGCCACACGGCTGTAGCGGGCATAGGCTTCGCGGCCGCTGCAGGGGCTGTGCTGGCTGCCCGCTGGGTATGTCGCCTGAGCGTTGTAGCGCAGCAGGTTGAGCATCAGGATCGGCACGCCCGCTGGCATCGCCGCCACGTAGGCGGCGAGCTGTTCGGGGCTGGGATTCACGCTTGGCATGGCAGGTCCTCGTGGTGGCGCTGTCAGATCGGCAGCGCGACGTAGAAGATGGTGCCGTGCCCGATCCGCGAATGCACGCCGATGCGCCCACCATGCAGCTGGGCGATTTCCTTGCATAAGGCAAGCCCCAGTCCGGCGCCGCCGCGACGACGACCGATCTGCACGAAGGGTTCGAAGATGCGCGCCTGCTGGCTGTAGGGGATGCCTTCGCCGTTGTCCTCGACGCTGAGAATCATCCGCTCGCCATGATGGCGGGCCAGCAGCCGTACCTCGCCGCCTTTCGGCGTATGCCGCAATGCGTTACTCAGCAGGTTGTCCATCACCCGCTCGATCTGCTGGCGGTCCAGCATCAGGGTCGGCAGTGGCTGCTGCAGCTCCAGCTGGAGCTGCACCTCCTGCTCGGCCGCGGCGACCTCGAAGCGCTGGCGTGCGGTTTCCAGCAGCTCCGGGATTTCACACGGCTCCAGCTCCAGCTTCTGCTGGCCGCTCTGGTAGCGGGAGAAGTTGAGCAGGTCGTTGATCAGCCGGACCAGCCGTTGCATCTCCTCGTGCACGGTATCGAACAGGTCCGATTCGCGACTGCCGGCCGGGTAGCGCAGGCGTTCACGCAGCAGGCTGAAGGCCATCTGCATGCCGGTTACCGGCGTGCGCAGCTCATGTGAGGCGCGCAGCACGAACTCGTTGCGCACCCGCTCGAAGGTGCGCTGGTCGGTGACGTCGTGCAGCACCATGACCGCGCCGCTGATGCTGCCGTCGTGGTGGCTTACCGGGCTGATGCGCCAGGCCAGCAGGCGTCGCTCGCCGTCGGCCTCGATCACCAGATCCTCGGGTGGGTCGGACAACGGTTTGTCGTCCAGTACCTGGCGCGCCGCAATGTCCAGCGCCGGGCAGCCGAGCGCCTCGCCCAGGGACAAGCCGAGATGCTCGTTCTCCCAGGCCAGCTGCCGTTGCGCTACCGGGTTGGCGTGCTCCAGACGCCCCTCGCGGTCGATGATCAGCAGACCATCGTCGATGCTGTCGAGCAGCGCCTGCAGACGCTGCTGCCCGTTGACCAGTGCCTCCACGTTGGTCTGCTTGAACTGGTGCAGCGCCTGCGCCATCAGGCCGAAGCGGCGACTCAGCGAGGACAGTTCGGCGATCGGCGGGGTGGGCAGGGCGATATTGAAATCGCCGCGTCCGATCTGGTCGGCCGCCGCGGAAAGGCGTTCGATCGGCTCACCGAAGCGACGGGCGAAACTGTGCGCGGTGATGAAACCGATCAGCAGCACCGCAATCGCGGTCAAGCCGAGCAGGCCGGCGAGCAGCGCAGCACGGTCGCGGCTACGCAGCTCGGTGTCGCGAATCCGGTCGTACGCGGTGCGCTGCATGTCGGTCATCAGGCCGCGCAACTGGTTGAAGGACTGGCTCAGCGGGTTGTCTTCGAGCAGGGTCAGATCCTGCCGGCCGGGCAGATCGACCTGTTGCAGAAAACTGGCGTAGGCGCTGGCGATTGCCTGGAACGCCTGCCGGTCGGCATCGTCGCGAGCTTCGGCGATACCGCGCTCTAGCGTTTGCTGGAAGGTCTGGCGTAACGGCTCCAGCGCCTGGCTGTTGTTCTCGTCGGTGAGCAGGACGACCAGATGGTTGCCCAGAACCTGGCGCAGCTGCTGGTTGATTTCGATGATGCCGAAATTGTTGCGGATGAGATGTTCCTGACTTTTCGCCATCTGCATCACGCTGACCAGCGCCAGCAACAGCCCGAGCAGGGCCACCGTCATCAGGGCCGAGAACCCGAGGAAGAGTCGGGTCCGCAGCTTCATCTGCAGTTTCATAGGCCGTACTGCTTGCGTTTTCTGTACAGCGTCGATGCGTCGATGCCGAGGATGCGCGCGGCCTGCTCGAGGGTATCACTGGTGCTCAGCACGCCGGCGATATGGGCCTTTTCCAGGGCTTCCAGGCTCAGTGGCTCACCGATGCGCGGGGCGTTGCTGGCAACCTGCTCGCCGAGGCCCAGGTGGCTCACCTCGATCATCTGCTGCGGACAGATGATGCTGGCGCGTTCCACCACGTTGCGCAGTTCCCGCACGTTGCCCGGCCAGCGGTAGGTCTTCAGCGCGGCAATCGCGGCATCGCTGAAGCCGCGGGCCGGGCGCCCGTAGTTCTTGACGAAGGAAGCAAGGAAGCGTTCGGCCAGGGTCAGCACGTCTTCCGGACGCTCACGCATGGGGGGCAGGTTGAGGGTGATGACGTTGAGGCGGTAGAGCAGGTCCTCGCGGAACTTGCCCTCGCGCACCATCTCCTCGAGGTTCAGATTGGTGGCGGCGAGGATGCGCACATCGGCGCGGCGGGTCACCGGGTCGCCGACGCGCTCGTACTCCTTGTCCTGAATGAAGCGCAGCAGCTTGGGCTGCAGCGCCAGCGGGAAGTCGCCGATCTCGTCGAGGAACAGCGTGCCGCCATCGGCCTGGTTGACCCGGCCCAGGGTGCTTTCGGTGGCCCCGGTGAACGCGCCGCGGTTGTGGCCGAACAGCTCGCTTTCCATCAGGTCCGCCGACAGCGAGGGGCAGTTGATGGTGACGAAGGCCTTCTTCGAGCGCCGGCTCCAGGTGTGGATGGCACGCGCCAGCTCACCCTTGCCGGTGCCGGACTCGCCGAGGATGAGGATATTGGCGTCGGTGTCGGCGACCTGGCGTGCGGTTTCCAGCACCGCCATCATCGCCGGGCTGTGCGAGCCGAGCGCATCGCTGCGCTGCTTCATCTCGCCTTCCAGGGCCTCCAGGCGCGCCGCCATCTGCCGGACTTCCAGTTGCTTGGCTGCGGACAGGCGCAGCTGCTCGGGGCTGCACGGCTTGAGCAGGTAGTCCGCGGCGCCGGCCTGCATGGCGTCTACCGCCGTGTCGACGGCCGAATGGGCGGTGACGATCACGACCCGCATCCAGGGCGCGAGCATGCGCATCTGCTGCAGCACATCGAGGCCGTTGTCCTCGCCCAGGCGCAGGTCCAGAAAACAGAGATCGAATACCTGGCGCTGCAGGATGGCTTCTGCCTGCGCGGCGCTGGCGGCGGTCATTACGGTATAGCCGCGATCCTCCAGACAGTAACGGAAGGTACGCAGGATCGCCGCTTCGTCATCCACCAGGAGGATGCGCCCGCCGTTGTCCGTCGTTTGGTCCATGGATGCTCCCAGTCAGATGGCGAATCAGTCGCTTGAAAAGAAATAACTTATGGCGTGCGGCGCTTGGCAGGGCGCCGTTGCGTTGTTGGCGAGTGCTTAGTCTATGAAATGTCTTGCAAGTTGCACGGTGACGATGAGCTGTTCCTGCATGCTGCATTCCGGACGCGGCACGGCCGCCATGCAAGTCGCTGATTTTGCTCGGCCGCAACTCGCAGACCGACTGGCACGGGGCTTGCGACCAGGATAAGAGAACGCGCCGCGGCCCGCCGAGTGGGCGTGGCGCCGTCTTCACTCGTCCAGGAGGCGTCATGAACCATTCCATGAATCAGCTCAACGAACTCATTGAGATCACCCGCGACGGCCAGCGTTTCTACCAGCATGCCGCCGAAGAAGCAAAAGACGTGGAACTGCAGCATCTGTTTCGCGACCTGGCGCAGGCCAAGACACAGGTGATCCAGGCGCTGTCGGTGAAGGTCGCCGCCCACCATGAACAGCCTTCTCAGGGCGGGACCCTCACCGGGCGCATGCGCGAGCTGTACACCGACGCACGCTCGCGGGTCGGCGACCATGATCGCGCCTACGTCGACCAGCTCGAGCAGAGCGAAGCACACCTGCTGCGTGCCTTCGAGGACGCCGTCGCGGATGCGGAACCGGACGTGAAGGCCTTGCTGGCCATCGAGCTGCCGAAGTTGCGCGCCTGCCACGAGCGCATTCGCCAGCTTAAAGCCACTCGCCACTGAGGGTCGTGCAAAACGCCCGGCCTACCTGGGCGGCTCGTGCAAATTAAGTTGCGTTGCTCTCTGTTTTGTTGCGTAACCTGTTGATTTTAAAGCTCTTAAAAGAGTTCCTCGGGCTGGCACGCAGCCTGCAATGACTTGATCAACGCAACATCATGTTCGCCACGCTTTGCTTAGAAGGAGTTGAGGATGAATCGCCAAGCTAGCCTTTCTTTAGCCTGCAAGGGTTTCCTCTCTGCTGCAGTCGTCATGCTCATCATGGGTGCCGAACGGCCGATGTCGCAACCGCTCGGCCAGACGCAGCAGGTCTCCGTGGAACGAATCCGGATGTATGACGCTCAACCTATTGAGCTCACGCGGACCAGCCAGGAACGGCAGACCATCGACTACCGCCAGGCGCCTGCCGAACAGCGCTGGGTGTTCTGAGTAAGGAAGAAGGACGTGCGAGCGAACCGGCAGGGATGCGTAACCACATCGACGCCGATCGGCTGATCCGATCCGCTGAGTATCGTTCCTGAAACAGAGGAGTTACACCATGCTGAGTTGGGCCATTACCTTCCTGATCATCGCCATCATCGCTGCGGTACTGGGCTTCGGTGGCATCGCCGGCACCGCTACCGGTATCGCCAAGATCCTGTTCGTGGTGTTCCTGGTGCTCTTCGTGGCATCGCTGATCTTCGGCCGCGGGCGTGGACCGCGCGTCTGATGCAATCGATGGCCGCCCGCAAGGGCGGCTGGTTCAGGAGTGTCAGCGGCATGGGATGCCACTTTTGCCGGGTCATGTTCGGCTTTCGAAGGTGATCCAGAGCGCGCGTCGGGTGTAACGACTCTGCGCGCTCGACCCCTCAGCGGGGGGAACCAGGGGGTCGGGTTGTTCTGCCTTGGCGGAGCGACCTAGGGGTACAGGGAGTACCTCCGTTATCGGACCGGGTTCTGTCAGGCTGCAGCCAGGGTGGACCATTACTGCCCTGGCCTGCAGCTCACAACGCTCCGCTTCGCAGCCGCGCGGCTGCACCTCCTTTCCAAGCGTCTCTTTCTTCCCTTTGCCTGCCGACTGCGGATGACCCCTGCGCGCCTGCACCGCTATCATCGCCGCCAGCTTCGATGGGAGAACGACATGCTCAACGGCCTCTGGCTGGGCTTTTTTCTGATTGCCACCGTGGCGGCCATGGGGCGCTGGCTGCTTGGCGGCGATCCGACCGTATTCGCCGCTCTGGTGGAAAGCCTGTTCGCCATGGCCAAGCTGGCCGTGGAAGTGATGATCGTCCTGTTCGGCACCCTGACGCTCTGGCTCGGCTTCCTGCGCATTGCGGAGAAGGCCGGGCTGATCGAGCTGCTGGCGCGTCTGCTCGGCCCGCTGTTTCGCCGGCTGATGCCGGAGGTGCCGGCCGGCCACCCGGCGCTGGGTCTGATCACTCTGAATTTCGCCGCCAACGGGCTGGGCCTGGACAATGCCGCCACGCCGATTGGCCTCAAGGCCATGCGCGCGCTGCAGGAACTCAATCCGCTGCCGAATGTGGCGAGCAATGCGCAGATTCTCTTTCTGGTGCTCAACACCTCTTCGCTGACGCTGCTGCCGGTGTCCATCTTCATGTACCGCGTGCAGCAGGGCGCGGACGACCCGACGCTGGTGTTCCTGCCGATCCTGCTGGCCACCAGCGCTTCGTCGCTGGCCGGCTTGCTGGCAGTGGCGCTGGTGCAGCGGCTGCGCCTGTGGGACCCGGTGGTGCTGGCCTATTTCATTCCCGGTGCGCTGCTGCTCGGCGGCTTCATGGCGCTGCTGGCCGGATTGTCGGCCACCGCCCTGGCCTCGCTGTCCTCGCTGCTGGGCAATCTCACGCTGTTTGGGCTGATCATCGCCTTCCTGCTGGTGGGTGCACTGCGCAAGGTGCCGGTCTACGAAGCCTTCGTCGAAGGTGCGAAGGAGGGCTTCGACGTGGCCAAGAGCCTCTTGCCCTACCTGGTGGCAATGCTGTGTGCCATCGGTGCGCTGCGCGCGTCCGGAGCGCTGGACCTCGGCCTGGAGGGCATACGCTGGCTGGTCGAGGCGCTGGGCTGGGACACGCGCTTCGTCGACGCCCTGCCGACGGCACTGGTCAAGCCGTTCTCCGGCAGTGCGGCACGGGCGATGCTGATCGAGACCATGCAGAGTCATGGCGTCGACAGCTTCCCGGCGCTGGTGGCGGCGACGGTGCAGGGCAGCACCGAGACGACCTTCTATGTGCTGGCGGTGTATTTCGGTGCCGTCGGCATCCAGCGGGCGCGGCATGCGGTGGGTTGTGCGCTGGTGGCGGATTTCGCCGGAATCGTGGCGGCGATCGGGGTGTGTTACTGGTTCTTCGGCTGAACCGGGGCGGCTTCGTAAGTCGCGCCGGTCGCCATGCAGACGGCCGTACCAGCCAGTGCCCCAAAAAAAGAACCCGCCTGACGGCGGGCTAAAGCGTGGCTCGTTGCCAGAGCCGAAACACCGGCTCGGCGAGAAACATCACCAGAAACAACCTGAGCACCTGCACCGCCGTCACCAGCGCCACCGACAGCTGCAACGCCTCGGCCGTCAGGCACAGCTCGGTGATGCCGCCGGGCATCATCCCCAGCATCAGCGAGGTTTCGTCCAGTGCCGTCAGCCAACCCAGCCCGGCTGCCTGCGTGGCGGCGACCAGCATGGCCGAGAGGGTGAACAGCAGTACCCGCAGCAGAAAGGCCGGTGCGCTGCGAAAGAAAGCCCGGTCGAAGTGACAGGCCAGCGACGAGCCGATCAGCCACTGGCCGACCTGGCCGAGCCCGTCCGGGAAGCCGATGTGCAAATCGAACCCGGCGCTGGCCAGCGCGCAGACGGTCAGCGGGCCGAGCATCCAGGGATTGGGCTGGCCGAGCCGGCGCCAGAGCAGGGCCAGCAGGCCGCCGGCCGGCAGCAGCACAGCCAGCCAGAAGCCGTCGACTGGTAGCGGTGCCGGTGCCTGGATCGGCGGCAGGCTCCAGGTGAAGAACGCCGGGATCAGCAGCACCACCAGCAGCATGCGCAGGCTGTGCGCGGCGGCGACGCGGCCGGGGTGGGCGGCGTGGCGGCTGGCCAGGTTGACCATCTCGCTGGCGCCACCCGGCATGCTGGCGAAGTAGGCGGTGGCCCGATCGCAGCCGCCGCGCGAGAGGATGGCCATGCCGATCAGGCTCAACGCCAGGGTACCGAGCGCGCCGGCGAGGATCACGCCGAAGTGCACAAGCACCTCGCGCATCACCTCGCCGGTGAAGTGCAGGCCGATGGCGCTGGCAACGATCCACTGCCCGGCCTGACGGCCGCGCGGCATCTCACTCACCAGCCAGCCGCTGCAGCGCACCGCGATCACCGCCAGCAGTGAGCCGACCATCCAGGGCAGTGGCCAGTTGGCCAGATTCGCCAGCCAGCCGCCGACCGCGCCGATCAGTGGTGTCGCCCACCAGGCCGGCAGCCGCTGGCGCATGTCAGGCCTGTGCCTCGACCACGTTGCCGCGACGGCGCTTGAGGTACCAGCGCAGCCCCGGC
Source organism: Stutzerimonas sp. KH-1 (assembly GCF_054483855.1). Taxonomy (NCBI): domain Bacteria; kingdom Pseudomonadati; phylum Pseudomonadota; class Gammaproteobacteria; order Pseudomonadales; family Pseudomonadaceae; genus Stutzerimonas; species Stutzerimonas sp. KH-1. The sequence continues at coordinate 3,817,192 of NZ_CM137011.1, forward strand.
ATGGCCAGCATCGCCACGGTCAGCGCCCACAGCGCCAGGGTGATCGGGCTGCCCCAGAGGATGCCCAGCTCACCGTTGGAGATCGACAGTGCGCGGCGCAGGTTGTCTTCCATCATCTCGCCGAGCACGAAGCCGAGAATCAGCGCCGACAGCGGGAAATCCAGCTTGCGCAGCAGATAACCGAACACGCCGAGGCCGACCATCAGCACCAGGTCGAAGGTGGTGCTGTGCACCGAATACACACCGACCATGCTGATCACGGTGATCGCCGGCACCAGCACCCAGTTCGGCACCGCGAGCATGCGCGAGAACAGGCCGACCAGCGGGATGTTCATCACCAGCAGGATCACGTTGCCGATGAACAGCGAGGCGATCAGACCCCAGACCACGTCCGGCTGCTGTTCGAACAGCAGGGGACCGGGGGTGATGTTGTACAGCGTCAGCGCACCGATCATCACCGCGGTGGTGCCCGAACCCGGTACGCCGAGGGTCAGCATGGGAATCAGCGAGCCACAGGCCGAAGCGTTGTTGGCCGCTTCCGGCGCCGCCAGACCGCGCAGGTCGCCATCGCCGAAGCGGCCCTTGTCGCCGGCCATGCGCTTCTCGCTCATGTAGGTCATGGCACTGGCGATGGTCGCCCCGGCGCCCGGCAGGGTGCCGATGACGAAGCCGGCCACGGCGCTGCGCACCATGGTGAAGAAGGTCAGGCAGAACTCCTTGAAGTTGAACAGCAGCCGGCCGCTGGCCTTCACCGCCTGCTGCCCACTGTGGGTTTTTTCCAGCATCAAGAGGATCTCGCTGACGCTGAAGAAGCCGATCACCACGATCACGAACTGGATGCCGTCGGACAGGCTGACGCTGCCGAAGGTGAAGCGGTAGACGCCGGTGGTCGAGTCGACACCGACGGTGGCCAGCGCCAGGCCCATCAGCGCGGCCATCAGCGTCTTCACCGGCTTGTCGCCGACCATGCCGCCGAGGCAGGCGATGGCGAAGATCATCAGCACGAAGTATTCCGCCGGGCCGAAGGCCACTGCCCACTTGGCCAGCAGCGGGGCGAACAGCACCACGCCGCAGGTGGCGATAATGCTGCCGATGAACGAGCTGACCGCGGAAAGCGACAGGGCGATGCCGGCCTTGCCTTGGCGTGCCAGCGGGTAGCCGTCGAGGGTGGTCATCACCGCGGCGGCATCACCCGGCACGTTGAGCAGGATCGCCGAGATGCGTCCGCCGTACTCGCAGCCCAGGTACACCGCGGCGAGCAGGATCAGCGCGGTCTCCGGCGGCAGGCCGAGGGCGAAGGCTAGCGGCAGCAAGAGCGCCACGCCATTGATCGGGCCGAGCCCCGGCAAGAGGCCGACCACGGTGCCGACGAAGGCGCCGAACAGCGCCACCAGCAGGTTGGTCGGCCGGGTGGCGACGTCGAAGCCCTGCATCAAGAAATTCAGTGTTTCCATTTCAGCTCTCCAGCAGACGCAGCAGGCCAAGCGGCAGCGGCACGTCCAGCAGGTAATCGAACAACCCGTAGAGCAGCACGCCAAGCAGCGCACCGCTCATCACGCTGGGCCACAGGCGACCGTTGAACAGCAGACCGAGGGCAAAACCGGCCAGGGCGGTGCTGATGACGAAACCCAGGGTTTCGAACAGCAGCGCGTAGGCCAGCAGGGCCAGCACGCACAGCACGGCGCGCTGCGCCTTGGGCCGATCGAATGGCGGTGTCGGCTCACCGTGCGGCTTGAACAGCAGCCACGCCGCACCACAGGCCATCAGCAACAGCAGCAGCAGCGGGTAGGCGCGCGGCCCGACCGGGTCGTAGGCGAAGGGCGCCTCGAAGCCCCAGGCGAGCAGGGCGAGGCCGGCGCAGGCGAGCAGCCACGCCGCGGCGAAGACACGTACGTACATGACGGGATACCTCAGGGATTCGGCGACCCGGCAGCTGCCGGGTCGACCGTGCGGCCCGCGAACGCGGGCCGGTTCGCGTTACTTGACCAGGCCGAACTCGCCGGCCAGCGCCTTGTAGTCCTGCACCTGCTTCTGGACGAAGGCTTCCAGCTCGTCGCCGGTCATCGACAGCGGGAACAGATCGCGCTGTTCGCGCAGCTTGGCGAAGTCCTCGTCGGCGAGCAGGCTGTCGAACTGGGTCTTCCACCAGTTGAAGTCCTCGTCAGGCACTTCCGGCCCCATGTAGAAGCCGCGGATCACCGGCCAGCTGATGTCGTAGCCCTGTTCCTTGGCAGTGGGGATGTCGGCGAGCTTGCCCGGCAGACGCTCGTCGGAGAGTACGGCAAGGATGCGGATCTTGCCGGCGTCGAGCTGCGGGGTGACTTCGCCGAGGCCGCTGGAAGTGACCTGCACATGGCCGCCGAGCATGGCGGTGAGCGTTTCGCCGCCGCCCTCGAAGGCGACGTAGCGCAGCTTCTTCGGATCGACCCCGGCAGCGCGGGCGATCAGCGCGGTCTGCATCCAGTCCTGGCCGCCGATGGTGGCGCCGGCGCCGAACACCACACTGCCCGGGTCCTTCTTCACCGCGGCAATCAGCTCGTCGAGGTTCTTGTAGGGCGCGTCGGCACGCACCGAGATGGCGCCGTAGTCGGTACCGACCGCAGCCAGCCAGCGCACGGCGTTCTCGTCGTAACGACCGAACTTGCCCTGGGCGAGGTTGAGCAATGAACCGCTGGAGAAGGCGGTGATGGTGCCGGCTTCCGCCGCACGCTGGGCGACCACCGCGTTGTAGGCCACCGCGCCGACGCCGCCGGGCATGTAGGTGACGCGCATCGGTGCTTCGAGCAGGCCGCTGTCCTTCAGGCCGCTCTGGGCCAGCTTGCAGGTCAGGTCGAAACCACCGCCGGGCTTGGCCGGGGCGATGCACTCGGGGCGCTTGGGTTCGGCCAGCAGCTGGCTCGAGAGCAGCAGGCAGGACGACAGCAGGGCGAAACGGCTGAGTCTGGTTTTCATCGGATAGTCCTCGCGTTCTTGTTCTGTTTACCAGATCGGCAGGCTGTAGCTGACGATCAGACGGTTCTCGTCGGCGTCGCGGGCGAAGTCGGAGCGGTACATCGCGTTGCGCCAGCGCAGCGCGACGTTCTTCAGCGGGCCGCTCTGCACCACGTACTTGAACTCGAAGTCGCGTTCCCACTCGCTGCCGTTGTTGCCGCCTGAGTACTCGGCGTTGTCGCCGGAGATGTAGCGGGTCAGGAAGGTCAGCCCGGGGATGCCGACAGCGGCGAAGTTGTAGTCGTAACGGGCCTGCCAGGAGCGCTCGTCGGCGTTGGCGAAGTCGTTGATCTGCACGAAGTTGACCAGGAACGGATCACCGCCGTCGATGTAGGCGTAGCCGGTGTCGCCGCGCATCTGCTGGTAGCCGACGCTGACCTTGTGCCCGCCGAGGCTGTAACCGAGCATGCCGTTCCAGGCCTGGTTATCGATCTTGCCGGCATTCGCCGCGCCGGTGTCATCACTGAGCATCACGCGCAGGTCGGCGCTCAGCGCGGAGTTGTCGCTCAGCGGCTTGTTCGCCAGCAGGCCGAAGAAGTGCTGGCGGTACACGTCATCCAGCTCGCCGTAGTAGTAGCGCCCGGTGAGGTTCTCGTTGAAGGCATATTCGGCACCGGCGAAGGTCAGGTGATCGGCCTCGGCGGCGCTGGCGAAACGGCCGTTCTTGTTGTTCAGCTGCAGGTCCTGGGAGTTGGTCGAAGAACGATCGATCACCTTGTCCAGGCGGCCGCCGGTCAGGGTCAGGCCGTCGATATCGGTGGAGGTGACGGTGGCACCTTCGAACACCTGCGGCAGCGTACGGCTGTCGCTGGCCTTGACCACTGGCGTCTCGGGAATGTGCGAGCCGTAGCGCAGTTCGGTCTCGCCGATCTTGGCCTTGGCGGTAAGGCCCAGGCGGCTGAACTCGTCCGGCGTGCCGCCATCGTCCTGCACCGGCAAGAGGTCGGTGCCAGCGCGGCCGCCACCGGAATCCAGCTTGACGCCGAGCATGCCCAGGGCATCGAGGCCGACGCCGACGGTGCCTTCGGTGAAGCCCGACTGGACGTCGAGGATGAAGCCCTGGGTCCACTCTTCGCGCTTGGACTGGCCGCTGCCTTCGCGGAAATCGCGGTTCAGGTAGATGTTGTGGGTCTGCAGGGTCGCGCTGCTGTCTTCGATGAATGCGGCCTGGGCCATGGGTGCCAGCGAGGCGGCGGCAACGGCCAGGGCGAGACGGGCAGGAGCGGGTGAGCGTCTGACGGCAGTCAGCATCGGGGGTATCTCCACTATTGTTTTTGTTGTGACGGCGCGTGCGCCGCGCGTGGTGGTTCGAGCCACCTGCGAGCGATCCTAGGCGGTCAAGCTTTCGCCAGCCTTTCAGCGCCGAAAGCCGGCAGCGGCGTGGAAGTTCTGCCGCTACACTGGCGCTCCGTCGCCATCGCAGAGGACAGGCAATGCGAATTCTTCTGGTCGAGGACCATCCCCAGCTGGCCGAAAGCGTGGCCCAGGCATTGCGCGCCGCCGGCTGGACCCTGGACCTGCTGCACGACGGCGTCGCCGCCGACCTGGCGCTGGCCAGCGAGGACTATGCGCTGGCGATTCTCGATGTCGGCCTGCCACGGCTCGACGGCTTTCAGGTGCTGGCGCGCCTGCGCGAGCGCGGCAAGACGCTGCCGGTACTGATGCTCACCGCGCGCGGCGAGGTCAGCGACCGCGTGCACGGGCTCAACCTCGGTGCCGACGATTACCTGGCCAAGCCGTTCGAACTGTCCGAGCTGGAAGCGCGGGTCAAGGCGCTGCTGCGACGCAGCGTCGGCGGCGGCGAACGCCAGCAGCGCTGCGGCGCACTGGTTTACGATCTGGATGCGCGGCGCTTCAGCCTGGCCGACGAGCCACTGACGCTGACCTCGCGCGAACAGGGCGTGCTGGAGGCGCTGATCGCCCGCCCCGGTCGGGTGATGAGCAAGGATCAGCTGGCCGCCCAGGTATTCGGTCTGGACGAGGAGGCCAGCGCCGACGCCATCGAGATCTACATCCACCGCCTGCGCAAGAAGCTCGAGGGCCAGCCGGTACGCATCGTCACCTTCCGCGGGCTGGGCTATATGCTCGAGGCGCTCGATGGCTGAGCGCGGGGCGGCCGGCAGTCTGCGTGCGCGGCTGCTGCTGCGGCTGGCGATCCTGCTCACGCCGCTGCTGCTGTACGGAGCCTGGAGTGCCTACTGGAACGGCCGCGCCGCCGCCGATACCGCCTACGACCGGACCCTGCTGGCCTCGGCCCGGGCGATCGCCGAGGGGCTGGTGACCAGCGACGGCAGGCTGCGCGCCAACGTGCCCTACGTGGCGCTGGACACCTTCGCCTACGACAGTGCCGGGCGCATCTATTACCAGGTGCTGGACACCGAGGGGCGCCTGGTCAGCGGCTACGAACAGTTGCCCGCACCGGGTGCCGAGGTCCGTCGCACCGACGACTACCCGGCGCTGGCGCGCTTCTACGACGGCGAGTTCCAGGGCCAGGGCGTACGCCTGGTGAGCTTGCTGCAGCCGGTCAGCGAGCCCGAGCTCAACGGCATCGCCGAGATTCGCGTGGCCGAGACGCTCGGCGCGCGCGAGCGCATGGCGCGCAGCCTGTTGAGCGACACGCTGTGGCGCCTGGGCTTGCTGGCGCTTGCCGCGCTGGTGCTGGTCTGGCTGGCCGTCAGCGCGGCGTTGCGCCCGTTGGCCCGGCTCAGCGAGGCCGTGCAGGAACGCGCCCCGGACGACCTCAGGCCGCTGCCGCTGGTCGATGTGCAGCGCGAGCTGAAGCCTCTGGTCGGCGCGCTCAACGGCTTCACCGAGCGCCTGCGCGGGCAGTTCGAGCGCCAGGCGCGCTTCATCGCCGATGCCTCCCACGAGCTGCGCACGCCACTGGCGGCGCTCAAGGCGCGCATCGAACTGGGCCTGCGCGAAGCCGAGCCCGCGGCGTGGCGCAGCACCCTGGAAGACGCCGGACAGAGCACCAACAAGGTCATTCATCTGGCCAACCAGCTGCTTTCGTTGGCGCGTATCGAAAGCGGTGCGCAATCGATCGCCGAAGGCGGCGCTCAGCGTCTGGACCTGTCGCAGCTGGCCCGCGAGCTGGGGCTGGCGATGGCCGCGCTGGCGCACCAGCGCGGTGTCGCCCTGGCGCTGGAGGCCGAGACGCCGGTGTGGATCGACGGCGAACCGACGTTGATCAGCGAACTGCTGAGCAACCTGCTGGACAATGCGCTGGCGCATACCGCGGCTGGCGGCAACGTGGTGCTGCGGGTGCTCGACGGTGGCGTGCTGGAGGTGGAGGACGACGGCCCGGGTATTCCGGCCGCCGAGCGCGATCGCGTCTTCGCCCGCTTCTACCGCCGTGACACGGGCGGCCATGGCGCCGGCCTCGGGCTGGCGATCGTCGGCGAGATCGTCCGTGCCCATCGCGCCAGTATCAGCCTGGATCAGGGCAAGCTCGGCGGGCTGTTGGTGCGGGTGTGCTTCATGCCGGCTGAGGATTGATGCCGTCCGGGCAGGCAGCCGAGGGGGCGGCGGCGAGCACCACCTGATTGCGGCCCTGGTGCTTGGCCTGATAGAGCGCAGCATCCGCCGCCGCCAGCAGCTCCGCTGACGTGGCGTGCGCCGGAGCCAGCGTCGCCACGCCGAGGCTGATGGTCAGTGGCACGGGCTGCTCGTCGTGCTGCAGCGACAGTTGTGCGATCGTGCGGCGGATAGATTCGGCCAGCGCCGCGGCCTGCGGCCCGTCGAGCCCCGGTAGCAGCACGACGAACTCCTCGCCGCCATAGCGCGCCGCGACGTCCCCGGCGCGCTGGCAATGGGCGGCGAGCACTGCCGCGACCTGGCGCAGGCATTCGTCGCCGAACGGATGGCCATAGCTGTCGTTGACCCGCTTGAAGTGATCGATATCGGCGAGCAGCACCGACAGTGGACTGCCGGCGCGCCGCGCGCGGCGGATTTCCTCGTCCAGCAGGTGATCGAAGCGTCGACGATTGGCCAGCTGAGTCAGCGAATCGGTGGTGCTCAGGCGCAGCAGCTCGGCGTTGGCGGCTTCCAGGCCCAGGCGGACGTCCTCCAGCGCGCGGGTTCGCTCGTAGACCCGTGCCTCCAGCACCTCGTTGGCACGCAACTGCACGTCCAGCGCCTCCTGCTTGGCCTGCAAGTGCAGGGCGCGCTCGGCGGCGAGCGATTCGGACGTCTGCAGCGCCAGCTGCTGCGCGGCGATACGCCGGTTGCGCTCGATGTTGATGCGCTCGGCCAGGGCCATGGAGAGCAGCACGAACTCGGCGAACATGCCGATCAGCTGGCCATTCAGGGTCCAGGCGTTGAGCGGCAGCACACCGTTGAGTGCCAGCAGGTTGACCACGGTGAACACCAGCAGCGTGCTCCAGGCGATGCTGAACAACCGCGCAGACGGGTTGCCGCGCGCCCAAAGATTGAGCGTGATCGCCATGGTCAGCACACAGTGCAGCAGCGCGACGCTTTCCATGAATGTATAGCGGGCCAGGGCCGGCGCCAGCAGCAGGATCACCACCACGGCTCCCCAGTACAGCGTGAGGGTGATCGAAACTGCCCAGACCCAACCGCCGTAACGCCGCACACCGAGAAAGCGCAGGGCGAACAGCATCGGTGTGAAGAAACACAGGGCGGCCGAGAGCCCGTAGAAGCGTGCCGAGAGTTCGGGAATCTCCGGCCAGAGATAGAGCTGGCCGAAGCCGGTGATGCTCAGTACGTAGAACACCGCGCTGAGCAGATAGAGCACGTAGAGGAAATAGCTTGGGTCGCGGGTGAAGATCAGCAGGCTGCAGTTGTACAGCACGATCACCAGAATGCCGCCGAAGAACAGGCTGACCAGAGTGACATCGTGGAGTCGGCTCTCGATCAGTTGCTTCTCGTCGATCAGTTCCAGCGGCAGGGCCAGCGTCTCGCGGGCCTGCACCTGCAGGTAGACCACCGCGCGCTCGCCCGCCGGCAACTCCAGTGGGTAGACGAAGTGATGGTCCGCCAATGGCCGAGCGCTCATGGCCACGGCGTCCCCGGCGAGCATCGCCGTGCCCCAACGGTCGCTGTCCGGATAATGCAGGCGCACCGCGACGCGATCGAGCACCGGCCATTTCAGCAGCAGGTACCAGAGCCTGGCGTGCGCCGCGCTGTTGTGCAGGGAGATGCGCAGCCAGGCGCCGTCAGGCTGCTTGCCCAGGGTTGGCTTGGTCAGCGGCTGCCAGGGCCATTGCGCGCCAGCGGCGTCATCGAAGGACGCCATGGGTTTGCCCAGCACATATTCCACCGCGTCGACCTGCAGTGCCGATGCATCGCGCACCTGCAGCACCGGCGACGGCCCGGCAGTCACCGCGCTCGCGAGCGAGGACAGCAGCATCAGACCGGCGATAAACAGCAGGGTGCGCATCATGGTGGCTTGCCTCGTGGACGTCGCAGCGACTGACACGCATTCTGTCAGTCATCCGGCGCCAGAAACGCGCCGGCTGCGATGCCATCATGCCATCATGCTGTTGATCTGTCCCACACAGCTGACGGGCTGTCGTCTCAGGCGCGCCGGCGTGCCCAGAACTGCTGCACCAGCTCGAGCATGCCATCGGCCAGCTGGGCGACGCCGCTGGCGCTGCGCTGGCTGTGCATGCCGCTGCTGACATGTTGATCCGAGCTGCCGCGAATGCTGACGATGCTCTGGCTGATCTCCTCGCTGGCCGAACTTTGCTGGTCCACGGCGGCGGCGATCTGGTTGCTCATCGCGCTGATCTCGTTGACCCGGTTGTTGATATCGCTGAGCGAGTGTTCGGCCCGGTCGGCATGGCTGACGCTGTGCTCGGCCTGTTCGCGGCTGCGCTGCATGACGTCGACTGCCTGCCGCGTGCCGGCCTGCAGCGCGGCGATCATCGTCTGTATATCCGCCGTCGCCATCGAGGTGCGCGAGGCCAGTTGGCGCACCTCGTCGGCCACCACGGCGAACCCGCGGCCCTGATCGCCAGCGCGCGCCGCTTCGATGGCGGCATTGAGCGCGAGCAGGTTGGTCTGCTCGGCAATGCTGTGAATCACTTCGAGCACGCGACTGATTTCCTGGCCGTGGCTTTCGAGCTGGTGGATGACTTCGGCGGCCTGCTGAATATCGCTGGCCAGGCGGGTGATGCTGCTGCCGGTCAGGCCGACGATCTCCCGGCCGCTGGCGGCTTCGCTATCGGCCTGTGCGGCGGCTTCGGCGGTGCGCTGGGCGTTGAGCGCGACTTCCTGCACGCTGGCAGTCATCTGTTGGATGGCCGTGGCAATGAGGTCGGTTTCCTGCTGCTGTCGCGAAGCGCTTGCGGAGTTGCCATGCACCGCGCCAAGCAGGTTGCGGGCGTGATCGCTTAGCTGTCGGCTGCAGTCGGCGATGCGCCCGACCATGGCGCCGGCTTCGGCTTCCAGCATCTTCATGGCAAAGGCGATTTCGCCGATCTCGTCCCTGCGTCCGGTATAGATCAGTTGGCTGACGGGATTGCGGCCGATGCGCCGTGCCTGTCGGACCAGCTGTTCCAGCGGTGCCAGTGCCAGTGCCGTCAGCCCGGCGGCGGCCGCGCCAGCCAGCACGACGGCGGTTGCACCCGCGATTAGCGGCGCGCCGCCCAGCAACGCGCCGATCGCCGCACCGGCAGCGCCGCCGAGGCCTGCCAGCAGCGCCACCCGAGCGCGCAGGCCGAGCGCTGGCGGGCGCAACGAGGCCGCAGCCCGACCGTCGCGCATCTGCGCATAGAGTGCCTCGGCGGCCTGGATCTGTTCGGGCTGCGGGCGGGTCCGTACCGATTGGTACTCCACCACCTTGCCGTTGCGGCTGACCGGCGTGGCGAAGGCGCTGACCCAGTAGTGGTCGCCGTTCTTGCAGCGGTTCTTGACGATGCCCATCCACGAGCGGTTCGCCTGCAGCGTCTGCCAGAGATCGGCGAACGCGGCTTCGGGCATGTCCGGATGCCGCACGGTGTTGTGCGGCTGACCCAGCAGCTCGTCTTCGTCGAACCCGGAAATCGCCACGAAATCAGGATTGGCGTAACTGATGGTGCCTTTGAGGTCGGTGGTCGAGAGGATGTTCGCCGTGTCGCCCACGATGACTTCGCGGCCGCTGACGGGCAGGTTGAGGCGCATAAACAGATCTTCCTTGGTAATGGGTCTGAGTACGCGAGGCAGGTTCAGCGGCGCGGCTTCTGTCGGCGCGCTCGCGGGATGCGGCGGGGCATCTTGTACGGCAGTCAGCTTACGAATCGGTGATCAGTCATCCTCCTTGCCGCCCGCATCGGTCTCCAGCTGCTCCAGCAGGTCGATCAGGCGTCGGCGCAGTTGGCCGAGTTCGCGCGACTTGAAGGAGCGGCGGGTGCGCTCCAAGACCTGAATGGTCTCTTCCAGGGCCTCGCGCAGGGTCTCTTCGGTCAGCATTGCTTGTTCTTCGTAGCGTCACATGCAGGTTGGGTGCCGTTTGTTCGCCCGGCGGTTCTGCCCTGACGGGGTTGGTCGAGGGCAAAAAAAAGGCGCCAGCCGTATGCACCCCTGATGGGATGTCACGGCTGGCGCCTTAGCTATCAGGTCCGGGTGTCCTGAGCGGTAAAGCAACTTTCGCAAAATGCGAAACTGGTGGCATTTTGCCTGTAGCCAAGTGTGGTAACAAGCCCGGCAAGCGCATTATGGCGCCGTTCCGGCAGCGCCCTGCGTCGCACCATTACGGGGCATCCTCGCCCTGCTTCAGGCACGTCGGCGGGTCCAGAACTGGTCCACCAGCATTTCCATCCGGCCGGCCAGCTCGGCGACGCCCGAGGCGCTTTGCCGGCTGCGCAGGCCGCTCTCCACGTGATGGTCCGAACCGCTGCGGATGCTCACGATGTTCTGGTTGATGTCCTCGCTCACCGCGCTCTGCTGCTCGACGGCCGCGGCAATCTGGATACTCATTTCGCTGATCTCGTTGACCCGACTATTGATGCCCTGCAGCGAGCGCGCCGCCTGTTCCGCCTGCTCGACGCTGTGCATGGCCTGCTCACGGCTGCGCTGCATGACCTCCACCGCCTGGCGTGCGCCGCCCTGCAGGGCGGCGATCATGCTGTTGATCTCCTGAGTCGACTGCTGGGTCCGCGATGCCAGGTTGCGCACTTCGTCGGCGACCACGGCGAAGCCGCGGCCCTGTTCACCCGCGCGTGCCGCCTCGATGGCGGCATTGAGGGCCAGCAGGTTGGTCTGCTCGGCAATGCCGCGGATGACGTCCAGCACCTTGGTGATGTCATTGCTGTGCATCTCCAGTTCGTGGATCACCTCACCGGCCTGCTGGATGTCCAGCGCCAGCTGGCCGATGGCGGCACCGGTGCGATTGACCACCTCGGTGCCGGTCGCGGCTTCGCTATCGGCACGGCTGGCGGCTTCGGCGGTGCGCTGTGCGTTGCTGGCCACCTCCTGCACGCTGACTGCCATCTGGTTGATCGCGGTGGCGACCTGGTCCGTCTCGACCTGCTGACGGGCAGCGCTCTGTGTGCTGCTCTCCATCGCGCCGAGCAGTTCCTTGGCGTGCTGGCTGAGCTGGCGGGACGCATCGCCGATGCGCCCGACCATGGCGCCGGCCTCGGTTTCCAGCATCTTCATGGCAAAGGCGATCTGACCGAAATCGTCGCGGCGGCCGGTATAGATCAGCTGGCCCACCGGGTTGTCGCCGATCCGCCGCGCCTGTTCGACGAGCCGTTGCAGGGGCGCCAGTGCGAGGTAGGCCAGGGTGCCGGCCGTCGTTGCGGCGACAGCCGTGGTGACCGCCGCGAATGCGAGACCCACACCACCCAGCAGCGCGCCGGCGAGCACGACGGGCGCGCTGCCCAGCGCCGCCAGTAGCGCGACGCGGCTGCGTACGCCCAGCGGGGCGCGCCGCAGTGCGGCCGGTGGGCGTTTTTCACGCAGCTGCGCATATAGCCGTTCGGCCGCAGCAATTTGTGCCGGTTGTGGTTTGGTCCTTACGGACTGGTACTCGACGACCCGCCCGTTGCGACTGATCGGCGTGACAAAGGCGCTGACCCAATAATGGTCACCGTTCTTGCAACGATTCTTCACCATGCCCATCCACGATCGGCCGCCGCGCACGGATGACCAGAGATCGCCGAAGGCTTCGGCGGGCATGTCCGGATGGCGGACGATGTTGTGATGCTGTCCGAGCAGTTCGTGCTCTTCGAATCCGCTGACGCGATGAAATCGGGATTCACGTAGGTGATGTCACCGTCGAGATCCGTGGTGGAGAGGATATTGGCGGTGTCGCTGATTGAAACGTCGCGGCCAGTGACCGGCAGGTTCATGCGCATGATTGGTCTCGTCAACAAGGCAAGGTGTTGTTCGGTTCCCCGGGCGCCTCTGCCGGCGCATCGGGATGCACCGTACCTTCCGTGTCGGTCTCGCCCTCTCGGCGATTCGCTTCCTGCTTCAGACGGCCCAGCGGGTCGTTCGGAACTTGTGTAGCGGTACAGCGGACACGGAAAACGCGCCAGCACGGGTTCGCTATGTCGACGGCCCTGTTGGCTTACCACCGCCCTGACAGATCAGGACGATGGCATGGTGATATCAGTCTCTATGGGCGCTCAATACGACTGAAGTCCTACTACCGTGGTCAGGCATATCAATATGGCTGAGCGCCAGCAATATTGTACATATTCTTTGAATTGTACAATGGCTGTACACAAAAAGTTCATCCCTGAGCGGCAACCCTGGTTCAACCGGCCGGTCCTAGCTAGGGATGCAGGGTAGGAACGGCACGCAGGTCGCGAAGGCTGTTGCCGACGCCGACGCCTGCTAGACTCAAGTTCCGCGCAGACTCACAAGGGATGCCCGGGAATCCGAAAACAACCAAAAAGGAGTGCATCCATGAAAGGCAAATCCTTGGCATGGATCTTTACCGCTGCTCTGGCGGGAACAGGCCTGAGCGCAGTGGCACAGGCGCAAGAGAAGTTCGTCACCATCGGCACCGGCGGCCAGACCGGCGTTTATTACGTTGCCGGGCAATCGATCTGCCGCTTCGTCAACCGCAACGCGGAAGACATCAAGTGCAACGCGCCGGCGAGCGGCGGCGGCGTGGCCAACGTCAACGGCCTGCGCAGCGGCGAGTTCAACTTCGGCATCATGCAGTCGGACCATCAGTACAAGGCGATGGAAGGCGTGGCGCCGTTCGAGAAAGAAGGCAAGATGGACGACATCCGTGCCGTCTTTTCGCTGCAGAGCGAAGTCTTCACCGTGCTGGCGCGTCGCGACGCCAACATCAAGGGCCTCGATGATCTGAAGGGCAAGCGCGTCAACATCGGTAACCCCGGCTCCGGCCAGCGCGACACCCTCGAAGAAATCATGAAGGAAAAGGGCTGGGACAAGTCGGCCTTCGCCCTCGCCGCCGAACTGAAGCCGGCCGAGCAGGCCAGCGCGCTGGGCGACAACAACATCGACGCCATGACCTACTTCGTCGGTCATCCGAATGGCGCGATCCAGGAAGCCACCACCACCGTCGATGCGGTCCTGGTGCCGATCACCGGCCCGGAAATCGACAAGCTGCTGGCTGCCAAGAGCTACTACACCAAGGCCGAGATCCCCGGCGGCCTGTACAAGGGCAACGACCAGCCGACGCAGTCCATCGGCGGCAAGGCCGTGCTGTCCACTACCGCCAAGGTCGATGCCGAAGTGGTCTACCAGCTGGTGAAGTCGGTGTTCGAGAACATCGAGCGCTTCCAGCGTCTGCACCCGGCATTCAAGGATCTCAAGCCGGAAGAGATGATCGAAGTCGGCCTGAGCGCGCCGCTGCATGAAGGCGCCGAGCGTTACTACAAGGAACGCGGCTGGCTGTAAGGCTCAGCAGGGCCGCGTCGCGGACGCGGCCCTGCTCGTCGATGCCTTAGCCGAAAACCCGTGCGCCCCATGGCCACGGGTTTTCGCGGTTCCGTTACCTGAAAAAACAGGCCTCAATTCATGCAAGACAAACAACTGTCCACCGAGGAACTGATCGCCCAGGATGTCGGTGCGCGCCTGCCCGAAGGCCCGATGGCCGCGGTCATCGCCGGGCTGGCGCTGCTCTGGTCGTTGTTCCAGCTGTGGATCGCCTCGCCGCTGCCCTTCGTACTCGGCTTCGGCGTGCTGAACGACACCGAGACCCGCTCGATCCATCTGGCATTCGCGCTGCTGCTGGCGTTTCTGGCCTATCCGGCCTTCAAGAAATCGCCGAGAGACCGCGTCCCGCTGTTCGACATCGCCTTGGGGCTGATCGCTGCCGCGACTGCCGCCTACCTGTTCATCGCTTACGAGCAACTGGCGCAGCGACCCGGCAACCTGACCACCATGGACCTGATCACGGCCTGCCTCGGCATTCCGCTGCTGCTGGAAGCCACGCGCCGTGCCCTCGGCCCGCCATTGGCAATCATCGCCCTGATATTTCTGGTCTACAGCGTCGCCGGCCCCTGGATGCCCGGCCTGCTCGCCCACCGTGGGGTCAGCTTCACCGCGCTGGCCAACCACCAGTGGATCACCACCGAAGGCGTGTTCGGCATCGCGCTCGGTGTCTCCACCAGCTTCGTCTTTCTCTTCGTATTGTTCGGCGCGCTGCTCGAACGCGCTGGTGCGGGTCATTATTTCATTCAGCTGGCGTTCAGCATGCTCGGGCATTTTCGTGGCGGCCCGGCCAAGGCCGCGGTCGTGGCGTCGGGCATGACCGGACTGATTTCCGGCTCGTCGATCGCCAACGTGGTGACCACCGGCACCTTCACCATCCCGATGATGAAACGCACCGGCTTCTCCGCGGAAAAGTCCGGCGCGGTGGAAGTCGCCTCGTCGGTCAACGGCCAGATCATGCCGCCGGTGATGGGCGCTGCGGCGTTCCTGATGGTCGAGTACGTCGGCATTCCCTACGTCGAGGTCATCAAGCATGCGTTCCTGCCAGCGCTGATCTCCTATATCGCGCTGGTCTACATCGTGCACCTGGAGTCGCTCAAGCTGGGCCTGACTGCGCTGCCGCGAGCCAACGTGGCCAAGCCCTGGATGCAGCGGCTGATCGGCTTCGCGTTCGGTGCCGCGCTGATTTCGGGGCTGTCGCTGGGCGTCTATTACGGCCTCGGCTGGCTCAAGCCAGCGCTGGGCGACTCGGCGCTGTGGGTGATCGGGGCGCTGTTGGCGCTGGTCTACCTGGCACTGCTGAAGGTGGCAGCAAGCAACCCGCCGCTGCCCGCCGAAGACCCCGACGCGCCACTCGAGGCGCTGCCGCAGACCCGCCCGGTGCTGCTCTCCGGCCTGCACTTCCTGCTACCGGTGGTGGTGCTGGTCTGGTGCCTGATGATCGAACGGCTGTCACCCGGCCTCTCGGCATTCTGGGGCTCGGTGATGCTGGTGATCATCCTGCTCACGCAGCGCCCGCTGCTGTCGATGCTGCGCAAGGACGGCGCCCACGAGCACGGCACCTTCCTGGACGGCGTGGTCGATCTGCGCGAGGGCCTGATCGCCGGTGCGCGCAACATGATCGGCATCGGTATCGCCACCGCGGCGGCGGGCATCATCGTCGGCGCCGTCTCGCAGACCGGCGTCGGCCTGGTGCTGGCTGACCTGGTCGAGCTGCTGTCGATGGGCAACCTGCTGCTGATGCTGCTGCTCACCGCCTTCCTTAGCCTGATCCTCGGCATGGGCCTGCCGACCACCGCCAACTACATCGTGGTATCCAGCCTGCTGGCGCCAGTGATCGTGGCGCTGGGGCAGCAGAACGGCCTGATCGTGCCGTTGATCGCGGTACACCTGTTCGTCTTCTATTTCGGCATCATGGCCGACGTGACGCCGCCGGTGGGGCTGGCCTCGTTCGCTGCCGCCGCAGTGTCCAAGGGCGATCCGATCAAGACCGGTATCACTGCCTTTTACTACAGCCTGCGCACGGCGGCGCTGCCGTTCCTGTTCATCTTCAACACCGACCTGCTGCTGATCGATGTGGACTTCTGGCACGGCGTGCTGATCTTCGTCGTGGCGACCATCGCCATGCTGATCTTCGCCGCCGGCACCCAGGGCTACTTCTTGGTGCGCAGCCGCTGGTACGAAAGCCTGCTGTTGCTGCTGGTGGCATTCACCCTGTTCCGACCGGGCTTCTGGATGGACATCATCCACGACCCCTACCGCGACCTCGAGCCGACCGAACTGGTGCAGGCACTGGAGCGGGTGGAGGAGGACAGCCAGCTGCGCCTGCGCGTGCTGGGTGAGGATGATGTCGGCGATCCGCGCGAGTTCGTCGTGCTGCTGGCGATTCCCGACGGTGAGAGCGGCGAGGAAAAGCTCGAGAAGATCGGCCTGATGACCTATGTCGAGGAGGGCAAGGTGCTGGTCGACAGCGTGACCTTCGGCAGCCCGGCGGCCGAGGCGGGTCTGGAATTCGACCAGCAGATCCTCAGGGTGCGCGCGCCGACCGATCGCTGGCCGAAGGAATTCATGTGGATTCCGGGCTTCCTGCTGTTCGCGCTGATCGTCTGGCTGCAACGGCGGCGCTTGGCGCAGCAGGGCCGTTGAACGGGTGCGCCGGCGGGCACAGCGATGTGCCCGCCGGCCTAACCGATGTGCTCGACCATCCAGCCGCGCACCTGACGGCGCTCGCGTCGGGTGCACAGCTGGCGGGTGAGCGGACTGTCGGGTAGCAGCTCGGCGCCGTCCAGGGTAAAGCGGCGGGATACGCCCAGCGGATGGCGGTCCGAGCCATAGAAGGCCACCACGCGGATCTCCATGCCCAGAAACTGCCATTCGCCTTCCGGCTGGTGCCCGCGCAAGTCGATGCCATGCTGCTCGGCTGCCCGTCGCAGCAATGCCTGGAAGCTGCCGATGTGGGTGAAATCACCGCTGCGCAGCGGGCCCTGGTGGGTGGTCTGGTACAGCGCCAGATCGGGCGTCGCCTCATCTTCCTGACTTTCGCGGATATCGGTTACGTCGCCGAGCAGGCGGCCGCGGTTGGTATCCAGGCAGATCAGCACCTGATTGATGAACATCGGTTCGGCGCTCATGTTGGAGATCAGGCACAGCGAGGTTAGCCCCTTGCCGGCGCCGCGATTGATGATCAGGTTGGGTCGCCGCTGGCGCTTGAAGTTGGCCAGCAGCAGGTGCGCATAGAAGAGCCAGACCAGCAGTGTGCAGGTGGAAACCACCAGCGTGAGCAGCGGCTGATATTCGCGAACCCAGTCGAGCATAGGGGCCTCGTTGCGGATTGAAGCGGCTGCGGTCAGCCGGTGGGATGCGCGCGGCCTGGCAGCGGATGGTCCAAGGCGCGGTCGTCCGCTCGCGCCTCGGCAGACCGCCGCGTGTCGAGCGCAGCTGCCTCCAGCGCGGCATGCGCGGTGCTGCAGAACAGCGAGTTGAGCCGTTTCATGTCGGCGATGAGCTCCAGGTGCGCCGAGCTGGTCTGCAGGCTCTCGCTGACGCCGTGATGCAGACGTTCCACATGCGCGTGCGCCATGCGGCGCTCGCTGCGGCGGAATTCGCGCTTGTGCTGGAGCAGTTGGCGGGCGCCGTTGGCATCGCCGGAAAGGAACACCGAGAGCCCTAGGCGCAGGTTGGCTAGCAGCTGCTCGAGCAGCGTCTGCAACTCTTCCAGGCCCTGTTCGGAAAATGGCCGGCGGGTCGAGGTTTTCAGGTCGCGAAGCTTGCCCAGCATGTGTTCGGCGCTGTCGCCGGCCTGTTCCAGATTGATCGCCAGCTCGATGATCTCCGCCCAGCGGCGCTGCTCGTCCTCGGCGAGGTCGTCGCGAGGCATGCGTGCCAGATAAAGCTTCACGGCGTTGTAGAGCGCATCGACATCGTCATCCAGGCGACGGATTTCTTCGCCGGGCTCGGGGCGGTCCTCGCGCAGCGCTTCTAGCAGGCGCGCCAGCATCTGCTCGACCAGATCGCCGATACGCAACGTCTCCCGCGTGGCGTTGGCCAGGGCCAGACTCGGCGTTTCCAGTGCCGCCGGGTCCAGGTGCCGTGGCTGGGCCACGCCGCCGTCCGTTTGCCGCTCCGGCAGCAGGTTTTCGCACAGGTGGGCCATCGCCGGCACGGTGGGCAACAGCAGCAGGCAGCGCAGGCTGTTGTAGGCGAGATGGAAGCCGATCACCTGTGTCTGGGTGCTGAAGCCGAACCCGCCCATCCAGGTCACCAGCGGTTCGAGAAACGGCAGCACGGCCAGTCCGGCCAGTTTGTACAGCAGGTTGCCAAGGGCCACGCGGCGCGCCGGCACCGGTTGCAGGCTGGCGTTGAGCCAGGCGAGCAGGCCGCTGCCGACATTGGCCCCGATGACCACCCCCAGTGCCACCGGTAGACCGATAAGGCCGGCACCGGCCAGGGTGGCGATCAGCAGGACTGCGGCAAGGCTGGAATAGGACAGCAGCGCGAACACCGCGCCGACGACGACCGCCAGCAGCGTATCGCCGGCCAGCGAGGAGAACAGCACACGCATGCCGCGCGCTTCGGTGATTGGCGCCGCAGCCTGAACGATCAGCTGCAGGGCAAGAATGATCAGCCCCATGCCGATCAGCACGCGTCCTAGCTGGCCGCTGCGGCTCTGCTTGCGCGACAGGAATAAACACACACCCAGCAGCGTCAGCAACGGCGACAGCCAGGACAGGTCCATCGTCAGTACCCGTGCCATGAGTGCGGTGCCGACATCCGCGCCGAGCATGATCGCCAGGGCGGTGGGTAGCGCCATCAGGCCTTGGGCGACGAACGAGATGACCAGCAGTGCGGTGGCGTTACTGCTCTGTACCAGGGCCGTAACGCCGATGCCGGCGCCGAACGCCAGCGGCGTGTGGCCCATGCTCCGCCCCAGCAATCGCCGCAGATGCGAGCCGTACACGCGCATGATGCCGGTGCGCACGATGTGCGTACCCCACACCAACAGGGCGATGGACGACAACAGGTGCAGCAGGGTCAGCATCGTTCGGGGCTCCTTCCCCGGCGAGCGGCAACGACAAAGTTCTGCGTCACAAGGACGCAGAACTGCACCGGGGATATCCGATTGACCCTGACCTGCCGGGCACGTTCACCGAAACGTCACGTGCCGGGGCGCGCTCCCCTCAGGGGCGGGTGTAGTAGCCAACCCCAAGCAGCACGTCATCGACCCGCTGGATCAGCGAATGCTTCTGCTCGACGGCGTTGGTCGCCGGGTTGCGCCAGACGTAGTCGACCGTGCCGGAACCCTGCTTGCGCGCCAGCTCGATCATGTCCTTGAACAGCGGCTTGCCGGCGGCATCGGTGACGTTGCGCACGTCGACGCCCACCAGGTTCGGCGAGCTGCCGCTGGCGCGATAGCGACCATCGTCCAGGCCGATCGCGAAAACATACTCGTCGTTGTAGACAAAGCCGCCACGCGGATCGTTGAAACTGCGGAAGGCTGCCTCGGCGCCCTTGTCCTTGACCTGCTGCACGGCACGTTCGAGCAGCGCCTGGGCCTGCTCGGCGGTGGCGCGGGGGATGTAGTAGCCGACGCAGAGCACATGGTCGCCGACCTTGCGGAACTGGCTGACCTTGTTCTCCAGCTTGTTATCGGCCGGGTTGAGCCACTGATACTCGACCTCTCCGCTGTCCTGGCGCGTCGACTTGTCGAGAATCTCGCGCATGAACGGCTTGCCGGCGGCATCCTTGAGATCGCCGACGTTAAGTCCCACCAGGCTGGCCGATGGGCCGCTGCTGGCCTGCATGGTGCCGTCCTCGCCGAGCACGAAGATGTAGTACTGGCCGCGGGCGAATTCGCCGTTGCGGTCGTTGAAGGTGGCCAGGGCCTGTTCCGGGCCCTTGGCCTGGTAGGTCAGCACGGCCTGGTCGAGCAGGGCGCGGGCGTTGCTGGCGTGGCTGCGCTCCACCGAGCCGAGGGTCCGCTCGCGGGCCGCTTCCTCGGCCTGCAACGTGAACGGTACGGCGCCCAGCGTGGCGCAGATGGATAGGACGAGCAGCTTCTTGCGGTTCCGGTACATGAACGACTCCTGCGCTTGTGACGGGCGACGAAGCGGCCGCCCCTCGATCCCATGCTAGGCAGCAATCGCGGAATTGATATTGGTCGTGAGAAGCAGAAAGGCAGCGCGAAAGGATGAGAAAAGGCCCTGGGCGGCGCGACAGGAGCTGTCGCACGGCAAGTGCAAACTGGCCTCGCCGGCTCGCTCCCTCATCTGGCGGCCTGTAACCTAGCGACTTCTGTTCACGCGGTGCGCCCATGCTCAGCCTCTACCACGCCCCTGATCTCGAAACCCTCGGCGAACTGGCCACCACGCTGCTCGCCCAGCCGCTGGCCGACCCCTTCGCGCCGGCGCAGGTGGTGGTGCCGAGCCAGGGCATGGGCCGCTGGCTGACCCTGGAGCTGGCGCGCCGGCAGGGCATCGCCATGCAGCTCGAGCTGCAGCTGCCGGCGGCGTTTGTCTGGGACCTGAGCCGCACGGTGCTGGGCAGCCTGCCCGAGCAGTCGGCGTTCTCCCCGACCACCCTGACCTGGCGCCTCTACGGCTGGCTGTGCGAGCCGGCCAACCTCGAACTGGCGCCGCGCCTGGCGCAGTACCTCGATGGTGGCGACGAGCGCCGTCGGCTATCACTGGCGGCGAAGATCGCCGACGTTTTCGACCAGTACCTGCTCTATCGCGACGACTGGCTGGCGGCCTGGGAGCGTGGCGAAACCCTCGACCTCGGTCCCGACGAAGCCTGGCAGGCGCTGCTCTGGCGCGAGCTGACCAAGGACGGCCACCCGCACCGCGCGCGCCTGCTCGGCGACCTGCTGCAGCGCCTGTACCGCGACGAGCCGCTGCCGGACCTCCCCGAGCGCCTGCTGGTGTTCGGCATCAGCAGCCTGCCGCCGCACCATCTTCGTGTGCTCGACGGCCTGGCGCGGCATATCGACGTGGTGGTCTGCGCGCTCAACCCGAGCCGCGAGGCGTGGGGCGAGATTCGCGATATCCGCGAGCTGGCACGGCAGCTTCCTTCTTCCGGACGGCTGGGGAGCGTCGCGAGCGAAGAGCAGGCGAGGCAAAACCCGGCGAGGGAGCGGAGTGTACAGGCCGTACATGAGCATCCGACCGGGCTGGCGCTCCAGTTGGGTTTTAACGAAGCCTCCTCGAGCGCAGTAGCTCCCCAGCCGTCCGGCGCGGATGACTGGTATCTGGACGTCGGCCATCCGCTGCTGGCGAGTCTCGGCAAGCAGGGCCGCGACTTTTTCGACTCGCTGTTCAGCCTGACCGCCAGCGAGGGCAGTCAGGAATTCGGCCTGTATTCCGAAGACGAGGACCTGCACGACGACAGCCTGCTGCATGCCTTGCAGAACGACATCCTGCGCCTGCGCACCCGCCTGCCCGATGAGCGGATCACTCTGGCCGAGAACGACCGTTCGCTGGAGGTGCATATCGCCCACTCGCCGCTGCGCGAGGTGGAAATCCTCCATGACCAGCTGCTGGCGCGCTTCGCCGCCGACCCGGCGCTGACGCCGGATCAGGTGGTGGTGCTGACCCCCGACATCGAACGTTATGCGCCCTTCATCGAGGCGGTGTTCGCCCCGCGCGAGGGCAGCCCGCGGATTCCCTACAGCCTCGCCGACCGCAGCCTGCGCGCCGAGGTGCCGCTGATCGAGGCCTTTCTCGAACTGCTGTTGCTGGCGCAGAGCCGTTTCGCCGCCGAGGAAATCCTCGCCTGGCTGGAACAGCCGGCCATCGCCCGCCGCGCCGGCATCGAGAGCGAAGACTTGCCGCTGCTGCGTGACTGGCTGCGCGAGGCCGGCGTGCGCTGGGGCCGCGATGGCGAGCAGCGCGCACGGTTGGGGCTGCCGGCCGAATCAGCCTTTACCTGGCGCCAGGGGCTGGACCGCCTGCTGCTGGGCTTCGCTGCACCGCCGCAGCTGGCCGGCGACCGCGCGCCCTTGCTTGGCGAGCACTGGCCGCTGGACGCGCTGGAAGGCGCGCGCGGGCAGTTGCTCGGGCGATTGGTGGGCTTCGTCGAGCGGCTCGGCAGCCTGGCCGATCAACTGGCTCGGCCGCGCCCGCTGGCCGAGTGGGCGGATGACCTGCAAGTGCTGATCGATACGCTGTTCGACGAGCGCGAGGCCGGCGAGACGCTGCTGCTGCTCTCCCAGGCCTGCGCCGCCCTGCGCGATCAGGCCCAGGCCGCCGACCTCACCCGGCCCATCGAGCTGGAACTGGTGCACCAGCAGCTCAGCGCCGCGTTGCAGCAGGGCGGCGGCGCCTCCGGCTTTCTCACCGGTGCGGTGACCTTCTGCACCATGGTGCCGATGCGCAGCCTGCCGTTCCGCGTGGTCTGCCTGCTCGGCCTGGACGATGGCGCCTTCCCGCGGCGCACGCCGCCGTCGGGCTTCGACCTGATCGGCCGACATCCGCGCCGTGGCGACCGGGCGCGGCGCCTCGACGACCGCTACCTGCTGCTGGAGACGCTGCTCTCGGCGCGCCAGGCGCTGTACCTGTCCTATGTCGGCCGCGACCCGCGCGACAACGCCGTGCTGCCGCCCTCGGTACTGCTCAGCGAGGTACTGGAGGCGGTGGACATGACCGCCGTGCTGGCCGACGGGGCGCGGCCGGTCAGCCAGAAGATCCTCATCGCGCATCCGCTGCAGCCGTTCTCGCCGCGTAATTTCGGCGAAGCGCCCTGTGCCGGCTATTCGCTGCCCTGGTTCCGCGCCGCCCAGCGCCTGGCCGAGCCACCACAGGCGCAGGCGCAACCCTTCGCCAGCCTGCTCGCCGAACCCGATGAGGCCTGGCTGACCATCGAGCCGTCGCAGCTGCTGCAGTGCTTCCGCCACCCGGCGCGCTTCCTGCTCGAACAGCGCCTCGGTCTGCGCCTGGCCGATGACCAGGAAACGCTTGCCAGCGACGAACCGTTCGACCTGGAAATGCCGGCCTGGAACGGCCTGCGCCGCCTGTCGCTGCAAGCGATGGAGCAGGGCTGGAGCGACGAGGAGGAGCGGCGCATGGCCTGCGCGGCGGGCTGGCTGCCCACCGGCGAGCTGGGCCAGGCGCTGTGGGGCAAACTGCGCGGACCGGTGCGTGCCTTTGCACCGCGGCTGTTCGAACTGCGCCCGGACGCCGTGCCCGAGCCGCTGCCGGTGGATATCACCCTGGCCGGCGTGCGCGTGCATGGCTGGCTCGATGGCGTGACGCCGGGCGGGCTGTTCGGCTGGAAGCTCGGCCGCCTCGGCGAATGGGACCTGCCGCCGTTCTGGCTGCGCCACCTGCTGCTCAACCTGTGCGCCACGCCCGGCATCGAGCGCCACAGCCTGATGCTTTCGCCGGCCGGTGACTGGCAGCTGGGGCCGCTGGCCAACGCCGCCGAGCTGCTGGAGCCCTGGCTGGTGGCCTACCGCAGCGCGATCCGCGAGCCGCTGCCGCTGTTGCCGCGCAGCAGCCAGGCGTTCGCCCGCGGCTACCGCAAGCCGAGCCGCGGCAGCGAGCCGCTGGACTGCGCCCGCAAGCGCGCCCGCGAAGCCTGGCTCGGCGCCGAGTTCAGCCCCATTGCCGCCGAAGCCGAAGACCCCTGGAACGCCTTGGCCTTCCGCGATCGCGATCCGCTGGACGAGCGTTTCGAAACCCTGGCCGAACAGCTGATCGGCCCAGCCCTGGATGCCCTGGCCGATGAGGAGCAGGAAGAATGAAACTCGACCTCCTCGACTCGCCCTTCGACGGCCGCTCGCTGATCGAAGCCAGCGCCGGCACCGGCAAGACCTGGACGCTCACCGCGCTCTATGCGCGTCTGCTGCTGGAGCGCCAGCTCTCGGTGGGGCAGATTCTGGTGGTCACCTACACCACCGCCGCCACCGCCGAGCTGCGCGAGCGCATCCGCGCGCGACTGGCCGATCTGCTGGCGGTTTATGACGGCACGCCGAGCAGCGATGACTTCCTCAATCGCCTGCACGCCCGCTATCCGGACGACGCCTCGCGGCGGCGCCTGTTGCTGGCGGTGCACGGCTTCGACGAGGCGGCGATCTTCACCATCCACGGCTTCTGTCAGCGTGCCCTGCAGGACGCGGCCTTCGAGGCCGGCGGCGACTTCGACAGCGAGCTGACCGCCGATGACCGCGAGATCATCGATGCGCTGCTCGCCGACGCCTGGCGCAGCGAGCTGGCCGATGCCGACCCGGCCTGGGCACGCTTCCTGGCCAAGAGCCGGATCACTCCGCAGTGGTTGCGCCAGCGCCTGCGCAGTCATCTGGGCAAGCCCTATCTGCGGGTCGAACCGCAGGGTGCGCCGGTCGCGGCCGATCTGCGCCCGGTCGAGGCGGCCTGGCAGCGGGCTGCCGAGTTGTGGAAGCAGGCGGGTAGCGCCTGGGTCGCCGAATTGCTGGCGCATGGCGGGCTCAGCCAGAGCACGCACAAGAACGTCAAGTTTGCGCCATGGCAGGCGGAACTGGATGCCTATTTCGCCGATCCGGCGGTGATGTTCGACCTGCCCGAGGGCGCGGCGAAGTTCGGCGTGCGCGCCCTGAGCAAGGCCTGCAAGAAGGGCTTCGACGCGCCGGTGTGCGAGCTGGCCCAGGCCCTGGACGAGCTGGCCGATCAGGTGGCCGACGCACTGCCAGCGGGCAAGCAGCGGCTGATCGCCCTTCAAGTGGCGCTGCTCGAGCGGATTAACCGAGAGTTGCCTGAACGCAAGGCGGCGCAGCGGCTGCTGGCCTTCGACGACCTGCTGAATCGTCTGGATCAGGCACTGCAAGGCCCGGTCGGCGAGGACCTGGCGGCCTCGCTGCGTGCGACCTATCCGCTGGCGCTGATCGACGAGTTCCAGGACACCGACCCGATTCAGTACGCCATCTTCGACCGCATCTATGCCAAGGGCCGTGATGCCTCGCTGTGCTTCGTCGGCGACCCCAAGCAGGCGATCTACGCCTTCCGCGGCGCGGACCTGGCCACTTACATGACGGCCAAGCAACAGGCCGATCGCGAGCCCTTCAACCTGCCGACCAACTACCGCTCGACGCCCGAGCTGATCGCCGCGCTCAACCAGCTGTTCGACCATCCGCAGCCGTTCGCCCAACCCGACCTGCGTTATCCAGCAGTAGGCGCGGCCGACAAGCCGCGTGCGAGCCTGCGTCTGGCAGAGGAGGGCGAGGCGGCGCCGCTGACGCTGGTCTGGCTCGGCGACGATCCGCTGGGCAAGGCCGAGGCCACGCAGCTGGCCGCGGCCGACACGGCGCGACGCATCGCCGTGCAGCTGGCCGCCGCCGCCGAGGGCCGCGCCGGCTTCGCGCAGGGCGACCGGTTCACCCCACTCAAGGGTGGCGATATCGCCGTGCTGGTGGCCAATCACCGCCAGGCCGGGATGATCGCCGACGAGCTGGCCGCGCGTGGCGTGCCCAGCGTGCGCCGCGGGCGCGACAGCGTCTGGCGCAGCGAAGAAGCCGGCGAACTCGCCGCGGTGCTTGCCGCCTATGCCGAGCCGGGACGCGAGGGTCTGCTGCGGCATGCCCTGGCGACGCGCCTGCTGGGCCGCAGCGCCGCCGATCTCGCCCGCTGCCAGGATGACCAGCATGAATGGGACGCCGAGCGCGAAGCCGCCGAGCGCTACCACCAGCTCTGGCAGCAGCAGGGCTTCATGCGCGTGTTCCGCGCCTGGCTCGACGAGCAGGCGGTGGCCGAACGCCTGTTGACTCGGGTCGACGGTGAGCGTCGGCTGACCAACCTCTTGCACCTCGGTGAATTGCTGCAGGCCGAGAGCCTGCTGCGGCCCGGGCTCGAGCCGCTGCTCGCCTGGTTCAACGCCCAGCGCGGCAGCGAAGGCGCCGGTGAGGAAGCGCTGCTGCGCCTGGAAAGCGATGCAGAACGGGTGCAGATCGTCACCATCCACACCAGCAAGGGTCTGGAATACCCCTTGGTGTTCTGCCCGTTTCTCTGGGACGGCAAGCTGCTCGGCAAGAACCAGGACAGTGCCCGTTGTCACGATGCCGATGGCCAGCCGCTGCTGGACCTGGGCAGCGGCGAACTGGAGGACAACCTCGAACGCGCCCGTCAGGAGGTGTTCGCCGAACAGCTGCGGCTGGCCTACGTCGCTCTGACCCGCGCGCGTGACCGGCTCTGGCTGCACTGGGGGCCGGTGAGCCTGCCCAAGGCGAAGAAGGATGGCAGTCTGCCCGACGAAGGCCTGCACAGCAGCGCCCTGGCCTGGCTGCTGCACGGCCGCGAACTGCCGGGCGAGCAGCCACTGACGGAGCTGGGCAACCACCTGGCTGGCCTCAACGGCGGTAGCCTGCGTCTGGCCATCGAGCGGCTGGTCGCCACGAGCGACGGACGCATGGCCTGCCTGCCGCTCGAGTCGCGTGAGGCCAGCACCCAGGGCAGCAGCCGCGCAGCGCCGCCCGAGCAGCTGGCGCAGCTCAACCGCAGCCTCTACAGCGCCTGGCGCATCGGCAGCTTCTCCGGCCTCGCCGCTGGCATGCACATGGAGGCGCCGGACCGCGACGCCCTGGCGATGCCCGATGCCGGCGAGCCGGGCAGCGGCTTCTTCGCCTTCCCACGCGGCGCTCGGGCCGGTACCTGTCTGCATGCCATCCTCGAGGACTGGGCGCGGGGCAAGGGTGAGCTGACCCAGCTGGTCGAGCCGGCGCTCAAGGCCTACGGCTTGCCCCTGGACTGGCGGGACATCGCCACGGCTCAGCTGGAGCGGGTGCTGCAGACCGATCTGGACGGCGCCGGGTTGACCCTCGCCAGCCTGCAGGCCGCGCGCCGGCTGCCGGAGCTGGGCTTCACCTTCCCGGTGCGCGAGCTGGACGTGGTGCGCCTGCGCGCCTTGCTGACCAACCCGGCCAACGGGCTGGCCGCACCGCTGCGCGAGGCCGCAGCGCGGCTTGAATTCGACAGCCTCAAGGGCTTTCTCAAAGGCTTTATCGACCTGACCTTCGAGCACGGCGGCCGCTGGTTCATCGCCGACTACAAGTCCAACTGGCTCGGCCCGGACGCCAGCTACTACGGCGGCGAGCGGCTGCTGCAGGCGCTGGCCGGCGAGCATTACTACCTGCAGTACCTGATCTATCTGGTGGCGCTGCGCCGCTTCCTGCGTCAGCGCCTGGCAGATTTTCGCGACGAGCAGCTGGGCGGCGCCTTCTACCTGTTCCTGCGCGGCATGCCCGAGGCCGGCGTCTACTTCGCGCGACCGGACGATGCGCTGCTCGATGCGCTGGATCGACTGTTCGAGGAGGGACGGTGATGCAGGCCCGTTCCGGTGCCATCGCTGGCGGGCTGAAGCCCACCCTACGGCCTTCGTCGATGCCTGTAGGGTGGGCTTCAGCCCACCGTTGCGACCGCCACCCTATACCTCCTGTATCGAGGCT
Source organism: Stutzerimonas sp. KH-1 (assembly GCF_054483855.1). NCBI lineage: Bacteria > Pseudomonadati > Pseudomonadota > Gammaproteobacteria > Pseudomonadales > Pseudomonadaceae > Stutzerimonas > Stutzerimonas sp. KH-1. The sequence continues at coordinate 3,844,448 of NZ_CM137011.1, forward strand.
TACCCGATGACCCTGCCTGCAGAGCTACCCCTCGGCCCGTTGGAGCGCGCCTTCGTTGCCAGCCTGCAACGCCTTGAGCCGGACGCATCCGAGCCGGTGCTGCTCGCCGCCGCGCTGTGCTGCGAGGCGCTGTCGGCCGGCGATGTCTGCCTGCCTCTCCAGCGCTTCGCCGGCAGGCGCCCCTGGCCTGAGGTCGACCTCAGCCTGCCGGCGCTCGCAACCTGGCGCGCGCAACTTGAAGCCTCGCCTCTGATCGGCACATCTGATGAGTACGCGCCGCTGACCCTGGTCGGCGACCGGCTCTACCTGGCCCGTTACCAGGCCTACGAGCTGCAGCTGGCCGAGCAGCTGCTGGCCCGCGCCGGCGATGCGCCCGAGGTGGACGAAGGATGGCTCGCCGAGAGCCTGGCACGGCTGTTCGCGTTCAATCAGCAGCGCCCCGACTGGCAGCGCCTGGCCGCCGCGCAGGCGGTACGCCGGCGCCTGGCGGTGATCTCCGGTGGTCCCGGCACCGGCAAGACCACCACCGTGGTGCGCCTGCTGGCAGCGCTGCTCGAGCAGCCGGGCGGCGAGCGCCTGGCCATCGGCCTTGCGGCACCCACCGGCAAGGCGGCGGCGCGTATGGCCGAAGCGATCCGCAACGCCAAGGCCGAGCTGCCGGTCAGCGATGCGGTGAAGGAGGCCCTGCCGGACGAGGCGCGGACCCTGCACCGCCTGCTCGGCAGCCGCGGCGACAGCCCCCGTGTGCGCCACGATGCGGCCAATCCACTGGCGTTGGACGTGCTGGTGGTGGACGAGGCGTCGATGGTCGACCTGGCGCTGATGGCCAAGCTGGTCGTCGCGCTGCCACCGAAGGCGCGGCTGATCCTGCTCGGCGACAAGGATCAGCTGGCCGCCGTGGAGGCCGGTGCGGTGTTCGCCGAACTCTGCGAAGGCCGTGGCTTCAATGCCCGGGCGGCAAGCGAGCTGGAGCGCATCACCGGCCAGCCCGTGCCGGTCGAGACGCCGCGCTCGCGCCTCGGCGATGCGGTGGTGCTGCTCACCCACAGCCACCGCTTCGCCGGCGACAGCGGCATCGGCGAGTTGGCGCGGCGGATCAACGCCGGCGATGCGAAAGGCACCGTCGCGCTGCTGCAGGAAGGTCGTGCGGATCTCGCCTGGAACGCGGCGCCCAGCCCGACCGCCTTGATCGAGCGGCTGGAGCAGGGTTACGGCGGCTACCTGCAGGCTGCGCGGCAGGGCGATCCAGGCGCGGCGTTCGAGGCCTTCAACGGTTTCCGGGCGCTGACTGCGCAACGCGAGGGCCCGTTCGGCGTGACCGGTATCAACGAGGCGCTGGAATCGCGCTTCAGGCGTCGCCTCGGCGTGCAGGCCCGCGAACGCTGGTATCCCGGCCGTGCGGTGATGGTCCGGCAGAACGACTACGCGCTGGGGCTGTTCAACGGCGATATCGGCCTGTGCCTGAAAACCGAACAGGGCCTGCGGGTGTTCTTCGAGGGTGACGACGGTTACCGCGGCTTCGCGCCGGCACGGCTGCCGAGCCACGACAGCGCCTTCGCCATGACCGTGCACAAGAGCCAGGGCTCGGAATTCACCGAGGTGCTGCTGGCCTTGCCGGATCAGCCGAGCCCGCTGCTGACCCGTGCGCTGTTCTACACCGGCATCACTCGCGCCAAGCGCCAGGTGGAAATCTGGGCGCTGCCGGCACGCCTGGCCGAAGCGGTCAGCACCCGCGCAGAGCGCGCCGCCGGGCTGGCCGAGCGTCTGAATAGTGCCGCGGCTGCGGGCGAAGCCGCGGCGTTGACGCCTCGAAGCCCGGTGGAGGCGCCGCCAGGTGACCAGCTCAGCCTGTTTTGACCCGTGCGGGCGCGCACGTAGCCTGCATGATCGGCGCAAATGAGCCTGGTTTCGTGAAGTGGTTTTGCGTATGTGCGACTGAATTCTGTTCCGATGGCCGCTTGCGAAAAAATCCGTCGGAGAACGCGATGAGAACCTTCTTCCTTCTGCTCTGGGGCGTGCTGAGCCTGACGATCAGCACCGCCGCACTGCGCGAGCTGTGGCTGGCGCCGTCACTGCGCAGCGGTTTCGTTCTGTTGCTGGTCGTCTATTACATCTTCTGCTTCTTCCAGCTCATTCGAGCCGCCTATCTGCCGTGGGGGCTGTTGGGCGCCTACCGGCGCAGCGGCTACTGGCTGTGCCTGATCCTGCTGCCGCTGACGCTGATTCCGCTGCATGCCGCCTACCGGATCTGGCAGCAGGGCGGCTACGTGCCGGCGGAGGGCTCGCAGCTGGCCGCGTGGCACCAGCTGCTGGGCTGGCTGCAGGATGCCCTCGGCTATCTCGGTCCGTTGCTGGTGCTCTGCGCGCTGGGCTTCGGCCTGGCGCTGATGCTGCTGCGCCTCCTGCGCGGACAGGTGGCGCGCTGATCAGCCGTTCAGCAGGGTCAGCACCAGCGGCAGGCTGGCTGCGGCGAGCAGGGTTTGCAGGGTGATGATGCCCGCCATCAGATGACTGTCACCGCCCAGCTGGCGGGTCAGCACGTAAGCGGTCGGCGCGGTGGGCAGCGCGAAGAACAGCACCAGGATGGTCGTTTCCATATCTGGCAAGCCGAGCACCCGTGCCACGCCGAAGGCCAGTAGCGGCACGGCCAGCAGGCGTACTGCGCTGTTCCAGCCCAGTGCCGGAATCTCACCGCCCAGCTCCTGCGGCTTTAGCGCCGCGCCGACACAGAGCAGGCCCAGCGGCAGGCTGGCAGCCGCTAGCAGGCCCAGCAGCCGATCGGTACCGCCTGGCAATCCCAGCCCCGACAGGTTCACCAGCGCGCCGGTCAGGCAGGCCAGGATCAGTGGATTCTTGGCGATCGGCAGCAACAGACCGCGCACGCTCACACCGCGCTCGGCGGTCAGCGCCCAGACTGACATCACGTTTACCGTCGGCACCATCAACGCCAGCATCAGGGCCGCCAGTGCCAGGCCTTCCTTGCCGAACAGGCTGCCCACCGCGGCCAGACCGAGATAGGTGTTGAAGCGCAGCACGCCCTGGGTGATGGCACCGAAACGCCCGGCTGACCAGCCGCGCAGCCGCTTGGCGATCAGCAGCCCGACCCAGGCCAGGCCGAGGCCGAGCAGCACGGCGCCGGCCAGCCGTGGCAACGCGGGGTTGTCCAGCGGTGCGGTGGCCAGGCTGCTGAACAGCAGGGCAGGAAAGAGCAGGAAATAGTTGATGCGCTCGGCGCCGGGCCAGAACTCGGCACTCGGAAAGGCGCGCAGGCGCAGGAAATAACCGGCGACGATCAAAGCGAATAGTGGCCAGAGGGCAAGCAGAAGGGTGGTCACGCGGATACATCCAGCAATGCATGTAGCGCGATCTTCGATGCTTGAAACGTCCAGTGCAAGCGCTCTGTCCAAAGACCAGGCTGTCTGCCACGACGCCCGTCGGACGGTTCCGATCGGCTACTGGCGTAGTGATATCATTGCCGTCACCGAATTTGCGGGTTCTTCCATGCGACATACCACCGATCAAGCTGCGACCGAGGGCTTTCGCGAGACGCCTTACGGCCGCCAGCTGCACGGCGGCTTTCGATTGCTTCGCTTCAGGCCGCAACTCGAGCACGAATTCCGCGCCTATCTCGACGGCCAGGCCCGGGCATCGCAGCGGCTTGCGGCGCTGCTGCTGATCGTCGCGGTATCCGGCTACCTGTACTTCGAGCACCGCTATTTCCAGCTGGATGGTACCGACTGGCTGGGTACGCTGACCCTGCTGCGGCTGCTACAGATCGTGCCGGGCATCGTCGTGCTGGTGCTGTCGTTCTACAGCCGTACCTTTCGCGCCCAGGCCAATCGGATATTCCCCGCGTTGCTGGTGCTGATCGGTGTGATCGCAGCATTCATCGACATCCGCTTCGAGGCGCTGGATGCCCCGCTCAACTTCCAGTACGGCGCCGGGCTGCTGATCGTCAGCTCGTTCTTCTTCCTCGGTGTGACCTTCTGGGTGGCACTCCTGGGTGCGTTACTGATCGTGCTGCTGGACGTGCTCATGGCGTACCTGATCCTGACGCCCGCACAGTTGCCGCAGCATTGGATCGCGGTCAGCTATTACACGCTGCTGCTGATCATCGGTGCCGTCAGTCGCTACCTGCACGAGTACTCCCAGCGCGAGCAGTTCCTGATGCGCCAGTTACTGGGCTGGGTGGCCGAGCACGATGCCCTGAGCGGTCTGGCCAATCGACGCAGTCATGATCGGGCGCTCGACCAGCGAATCGCCCAGGCGCGCCGGGATCGCCGCCCCCTGAGTCTGCTGCTGCTCGATCTGGATGACTTCAAGGCCTACAACGACGCGTTTGGCCACCCGGCCGGCGACGCACTGATTCGCACGTTCGGTGAACTGCTGGCAGGTTTCGCACGACGTCCGCTGGATCTGGCAGCACGGGTGGGCGGAGAGGAGTTCGCGCTGCTGTTGTACAACTGCGACAGCGCAGCGGCACAACGCATTGCACGGCAGGTGATCGCGGCGTTGGCCGCGCTTGAACTCCGCCACCCGCGTGACGCGGCGTTGCGGGTTGGGGTCAGTATCGGTGTGGCGACCCTGCAGGAGGGGCAGCGGGGCGAACAGCTCTATCAGTGTGCCGACCGGGCACTGTACCGGGCCAAGACGAGCGGCAAGAACCGCTTCGTCCTGGCCAGCGGGCGGCCGGGCGCCGACGTGCCGACGGCCTAACTGTCGGAAACCAGTGTGCTGGTCTCAGCGGCGCGGGGTAACGGGGCGGGTGCGGCCGCTGCCGTCGATGGCGACGAAGACGAACACCGCTTCGGTGACCTTGCGCCACTCGCTGGACAGCGGATCGTCGCTCCACACTTCCACCAGCATGCGAATCGAGCTGCGCCCGACTTCCAGCGTCTGGGTATAGAAGGACAGCTGCGCGCCGACCGCTACCGGCACCATGAACGCCATGCGATCGATGGACACCGTGGCGACACGCCCGCCGGCCACGCGGCTGGCCATCGCGGTACCGGCCAGGTCCATCTGCGACACCAGCCAGCCACCATATATATCGCCGAAACCATTGGTTTCCCTGGGCAGCGCGGTGAGCTGCAGCGCCAGGTCGCCCTGCGGGATCGGATCTTCCTGTTCGTATTCGTTCATCAGTCGGACTCGCGGCGCGTTTGTTGTTCTGGCGCGAAATGCCCGCGCTAGCGCGGGCGATGGCGCCGAGTATAACGGCTGTGAACCGCCACAGCGACCGCACCAGGTCAATGGTGCACGTGGTCATGAGATTGTCACACTTGATTCATAGAGTGTTCACACGGCCTGCAGATACTGGCCCCCGTTCCAACACACTCGAGCACACACCTGCTAGGAGCAAGGTATGAAACTGAATCGTTTGATGGCGGCCCTGACCTTCGTTGCCGCTGGCGTTGGCGCCGCGAGCGCAGTCGCTGCTGTAGACCCGGCGCTGCCGAGCTACCAGAAGACCTCCGGTGTTTCCGGCAACCTGTCCAGCGTTGGTTCCGACTCCCTGGCCAACCTGATGACCCTGTGGGCCGAAGAGTTCAAGCGCAGCTATCCGAACGTCAATATTCAGATCCAGGCTGCCGGCTCCTCCACTGCGCCGCCCGCGCTGACCGAGGGCACTGCGAACCTGGGCCCGATGAGCCGCCCCATGAAGGACAACGAGATTCAGGCCTTCGAAGAGAAGTACGGCTACAAGCCCACTGCCGTGCCGGTGGCGATCGACGCCCTGGCCGTGTTCGTGCACAAGGACAACCCGATCAAGTCGCTGGACATCGAGCAGGTCGATGCCATCTTCTCCAGCACCCGCCTGTGCGGTGGTGAGAAGGACATCAAGACCTGGGGTGACCTGGGCATGACCGGCGAGTGGGCAGCCAAGCCGATCCAGCTGTTCGGTCGTAACTCGGTATCCGGCACCTACGGCTACTTCAAGGAAGAAGCCCTGTGCAAGGGTGACTTCAAGTCGAACGTCAACGAGCAGCCGGGTTCGGCCTCGGTGGTGCAGTCGATCTCCAGCACCCTGAACGCCATCGGTTACTCGGGCATCGGCTACAAGACCTCCAGCGTCCGTGCGGTACCGCTGTCCAAGGGTGGCGAGGCCTTCGAGGCCAACGAAGAGAACGCTCTGGCCGGCAAGTTCCCGCTGGCTCGCTTCTTCTACGTCTACGTCAACAAGGCGCCGAACAAGCCGCTGAGCCCGATCGACGCCGAGTTCCTCAAGCTGGTGCTCTCCAAGCAGGGTCAGGAAGTCGTGGTCAAGGACGGCTACATCCCGCTGCCGAAGAAGGTGGTCGACAAGACCATGCAGGAACTGGGTCTGTAAGACCCGCGTGACGGTCGGCGCCTTAGCGCGCCGGCCATGCGCAGATGCCCGCCACGCGATACGCGCTGGCGGGCTTCGTCGCGTCACCTGGCTGTAATCTTTCTGTCACACGGCTTTATTAGATTAGGCGCCCCGAAGGGCCGCTCAGGCCCAGGAGCCCTGGCATGAACGACATGGAAAACATGACCGCGAATTCCGATGTGCAACGGCTGGACTTCAACACGCCGGCGCTGCAGCGCAAGCGCCGCATGCGCGCGCTGAAAGACCACCTGGCGCGCTGGTACGTGTCCATCGGCGGTCTGGCGGTACTGGGTGCTATCACCCTCATATTCTTTTATCTGGGTCAGGTCGTCCTGCCCATGTTCCAGGGCGCCGAACTGGAGAGCCGCGACATGCAGCGGCCGGCCTGGTTGGCCGACGCTGGCGAAGCGCTGCTGCTGAACGTCGAGGAGCAGAACCAGGTCGCCCTGCGGTTGGGGGCGGACGGTCAGGCGCGCTTTTTCGCGCTGAAGGATGGCTCGCTGCTTTCCAGCAAGGCCATACCGCTGCCCGCCGGCAGCAGCATCGTTTCGGTAGGCCAGGACACGCCCGGTACGCGGCGACTGGTGTTGGGCCTGGATAACGGCCAGGCGCTGGTACTGGAGCACAACTACAAGGTCACCTACCCGAACAACAAGAAGACCATCACCCCTGAACTCGCTTATCCGTTCGGTGAAGAGCCCCTGCAGCTCGACGCCGAAGGCCGGCCGATCGAGCAGGCCGCGGTCAGCCTGAACGGCAAGACCCTGCTGGTCGCCGGTGCAACCGGCACCGCTCTGCACGCCCAGCGCATCGCCAGCAGCGAAAACCTGATGACCGGCGAAGTGACGCTGGAGCAGGAGCGCCTCGACCTGCCGCAACTGGCCGAGCCGATTCGCCAGCTGCTGATCGATCCGCGCCACATGTGGCTCTACGCGGTTAGCGGCAAGGCGAGCGTGGATGTCTTCGATCTGCGTCGCAAGCAACTCAATGGCCGTTACAAGCTGGTCGGCGATGGTAGCGAGATCACCACGATCAGCCCGCTGCTGGGCGGCATCTCGCTGATGGTGGGCGATTCCAAGGGCACCGTCGGGCAATGGTTCATGGTCCGCGCCGCCGACGGTCAGGCCGAGCTGAAGAACGTGCGCAACTTCCAGCTGGGCAGCAGCCCGATTCGGCAGATCCTGCCGGAAGAGCGGCGCAAGGGTTTCCTCGTCCTGGACGACAGCGGCAACGTGGGTGTTTACCACAGTACCGCGCACCGCACCCTGCTCAAGGAGCAGGTTGCCGACGGCGCTGCGCTGGCCGCGCTGTCGCCTCGCGCAACCCGCCTGCTGGTGGAGTCCGACAAGGGCCTGCAGCGTTTCGTGATCGACAATCCGCACCCGGAAATTTCCTGGAGCGCGCTGTGGGGCAAGGTCTGGTACGAGAGTTACCCGGAGCCGGATTACGTCTGGCAGTCCACCTCGGCCAATACCGACTTCGAACCCAAGCTGAGCCTCGCGCCGCTGGCCTTCGGTACGCTCAAGGCGGCCTTCTACGCCATGCTGCTGGCCGCGCCGCTGGCCATCTGCGCGGCTTTCTACACCGCCTACTTCATGGCGCCGTCGCTGCGCCGCAAGGTCAAGCCGGTGATTGAGCTGATGGAGGCACTGCCGACGGTGATCCTCGGCTTCTTTGCCGGCCTGTTCCTCGCGCCATTCCTGGAGAACCACCTGCCGGGCATCTTCAGTCTTCTGCTCCTGATGCCGGTGGGTATTCTCTTCGCCGCCTGGACCTGGAGTCGCCTGCCACAGCGGGTGCGTCTGGCGGTTCCGGAGGGCTGGGAAGCGGTGCTGCTGATTCCGGTGATCCTGCTGATCGGTTTCGGCTCGCTGGAAATCAGTGGCCATCTGGAAAACTGGTTCTTCGGCGGTGACATGCGCCTGTGGCTGTCCAACGACATGGGCATCCCGTTCGATCAGCGCAACGCCCTGGTAATCGGCCTGGCGATGGGCTTCGCGGTGATCCCGACCATCTATTCGATCGCCGAAGACGCCGTGTTCAGCGTGCCGAAGAGCCTCACCCTGGGCTCGCTGGCACTCGGTGCCACGCCCTGGCAGACCCTGACCCGCGTTGTGCTGTTGACCGCCAGCCCGGGCATCTTCTCGGCGCTGATGATCGGCATGGGGCGCGCCGTGGGCGAGACCATGATCGTGCTGATGGCCACCGGCAATACGCCGATCATGGAAGCCAACATCTTCGAAGGCATGCGCACCCTGGCCGCCAACGTCGCGGTGGAAATGCCCGAATCCGAAGTCGGTGGCACCCATTACCGCGTGCTGTTCCTCGCCGCGCTGGTATTGCTGATGTTCACCTTCGTCATGAACACCCTGGCCGAGCTGATCCGCCAGCGGCTGCGCGGCAAGTACGCCAGCCTGTAAACCAGACTTCGCAAAAGGTATCGATCCGTGAAAAAGGATTCGTTGAACACCTGGGTCAAGAGCGGCACGCCCTGGATCTGGATGAACGCCGGCGCGGTGTCCATCGCCGTGATCATGACCCTGGGGTTGCTGGCGATCATTGCCGTGCGCGGCCTGGCGCACTTCTGGCCGGCCGACGTGATCGTCGCCGACTACAGCGTGCCCGGCGCCGAGACGCGTGTGCTGGCCGGCGAGGTCGTGCAGGCCGAAGAAGTGCCGCGGGCGCGCCTGGCGGCCAGCGGCCTGCCGGTGAACGTCGAGGGCGGCGAGTTCATGACCCGCGAGCTGCTCAAGGTCGGCAACCGCGAGGTCTACGGCGCGGACTTCTCCTGGGTCGTGGGTGAGTGGCTGAGCAACCAGCGCACACCCGCCGAGCTGATGGTGCTGGAGCGCCGTGAGTGGGGCAATTTCTATGGTTTCCTGCTCAACGTGAAGGAAGCCGGCCAGCTGGTCGCCGAGGGCGAAGGTGCCTGGAACGAACTGCAGGCACGCATCGACCGCGTCGATGAGCTGCACACGCAGATCTCGCGCATCGAGAAGGTGGAGATCGGCCGCATCAACCACGGCCTCGAGCGTCTGCGCCTGAAGACCCGCAAGCTGGAGCTGGACGATCGTCTGGATGCCGCGGCGCAGGCCGAATTGGATGCCGAGCGCGCCCAGTGGGATGCCGAGTACCGGGTTCTGGAAGACAAGCTGGTGGCGCTGCAGCAGCAGTTCAACCGCGACAGCATCACCGTGCGCACCGCCGATGGCCGCGAACAGGAGATCAGCCTGGGCAAGGTGGTGCGAGCGTTCCAGCCCAATGCCATGTCGACGCCGCAGAAGCTGATGTTCTACTTCGCCAAGCTGTGGGAGTTCGTCAGCGACGAACCGCGCGAGGCCAATACCGAGGGCGGCGTGTTCCCGGCGATCTTCGGCACCGTGCTGATGACCCTGATCATGGCGGTGATCGTCACCCCGTTCGGCGTGATCGCCGCGGTCTACCTGCGCGAATACGCCAAGCAGGGCCTGCTCACCCGCATCATCCGCATCGCCGTGAACAACCTGGCCGGCGTGCCGTCGATCGTCTACGGCGTGTTCGGCCTGGGCTTCTTCGTCTACGTGCTGGGCGGCTCGCTGGACCGGCTGTTCTATCCGGAAGCCGCGCCGGCGCCGGTGTTCGGCACGCCGGGTCTGATGTGGGCCTCGTTGACCCTGGCCATCCTCACCCTGCCGGTGGTGATCGTCGCCACCGAGGAAGGCCTGGCGCGCATTCCGCGGATGATCCGCGAAGGCTCGCTGGCCCTCGGCGCGACCAAGTCCGAGACGCTGTGGAAGGTGGTGCTGCCGATGGCCAGCCCGGCCATGATGACCGGCCTGATCCTCGCCGTGGCCCGCGCCGCCGGCGAAGTGGCGCCGCTGATGCTGGTCGGCGTGGTCAAGCTGGCGCCGAACCTGCCGCTCAATGGCAACTACCCTTACCTGCACCTGGATCAGAAGATCATGCACCTGGGCTTCCACATCTACGACGTCGGCTTCCAGAGCCCCAACGTCGAGGCGGCGCGCCCGCTGGTCTACGCCACGGCGTTCCTGCTGGTGCTGGTCATCGCGATTCTCAACTTCAGTGCGGTCGTCATCCGCAACCACCTGCGCGAGAAATACAAGGCGCTGGATCATTGATTGGTGCTGCAAGCCCGGCGGTCTGCTTCGAGACGAAGCATCCGGCCTGGCTTGCAGCCAATAGCTTGCAGCCCGGGGCTGCAAACGGAGCGAGCACATGCAAACCAACACCCACTCCATCGACATTTCCGCGCTGGGCCGCGACAAGCGCAGCCTGAACCTGGCCAACGAGCAGGTCGCCATCGAGGTGCCTGACCTCAGCCTGTACTACGGCCAGAAGCAGGCGCTGTTCAACGTCAGCATGAACATCCCGCGCCAGCGCGTGACGGCCTTCATCGGGCCGTCCGGCTGCGGCAAGTCGACCCTGCTGCGCTGCTTCAACCGTATGAACGACCTGGTCGACGGCTGCCGCATCGAGGGCGCGATCAACCTCGACGGCACCAACATCTACCGCAAGGGCGAAGACGTGGCCGACCTGCGCCGTCGCGTCGGCATGGTGTTCCAGAAGCCCAACCCGTTTCCCAAGAGCATCTACGAGAACGTGGTCTACGGCCTGCGCATCCAGGGCATCAAGCAGAAGCGCGTGCTCGACGAGACCGTCGAGTGGGCGCTCAAGGGCGCGGCGCTGTGGGACGAGGTCAAGGATCGTCTGCACGAATCGGCACTCGGCCTCTCCGGCGGTCAGCAGCAGCGCCTGGTGATCGCCCGCACCATCGCCGTGCAGCCGGAAGTGCTGCTGCTCGATGAGCCGAGTTCGGCCCTCGACCCGATCTCCTCGCTGAAGGTCGAAGAGCTGATCTACGAGCTGAAATCCAAATACACCATCGTCATCGTTACCCACAACATGCAGCAGGCCGCGCGGGTGTCCGACTACACGGCGTTCATGTACATGGGCAAGCTGATCGAGTACGGCGATACGGATACGCTGTTCACCAACCCGGCCAAGAAGCAGACCGAAGACTACATCACCGGCCGCTACGGCTAGCCGGCCATGGCAAACCGCGCTGCGCGTTGTCGGCGGCGCTTGCCGTACTCGTTTGTACTGTCTGCGCGCCGCCTCCTAGCGCAGCACGCATTGCCAAGGGCCGGCTCGTCCGGCGAGAGAACCACAGTTTCGCAAGGGCTCGATGATGATCAGCAAAGACAGCCATACCCAACACATCTCCCAGCAGTTCAACGCCGAGCTCGAGGAGGTGCGCAGCCACCTGCTGGCCATGGGCGGGCTGGTGGAGAAGCAGGTCAACGACGCGGTCACCGCGCTGATCGAGGCCGATTCGGGGCTCGCCCAGCAGGTCCGTGAGGTGGATGACCAGATCAACCAGATGGAGCGCAATATCGACGAGGAATGCGTGCGCATCCTCGCCCGCCGCCAGCCGGCGGCCTCCGATCTGCGCCTGATCATCAGCATCTCCAAGTCGGTAATCGATCTCGAGCGCATCGGTGACGAGGCGACCAAGATCGCCCGCCGCGCCATCCAGCTGTGCGAGGAAGGCGAGTCGCCCAAGGGTTACGTCGAGGTGCGTCACATCGGCGACCAGGTGCGTCGGATGGTGCAGGAATCGCTGGATGCCTTCGCTCGTTTCGATGCCGAGCTGGCGCTGTCGGTGGCGCAGTACGACAAGACCGTCGACCGCGAATACAAGACCGCGCTGCGCGAACTGGTCACCTACATGATGGAAGACCCGCGCTCGATCTCCCGCGTGCTCAGCGTGATCTGGGCGTTGCGCTCGCTGGAGCGCATCGGCGACCACGCTCGCAACATCGCCGAACTGGTGATCTACCTGGTGCGCGGCACCGACGTGCGCCACCTCGGCCTGGCACGCATGGCCGAGGAAGTGGAAGGCACCAAGGAGCGCTGATCGGTGCGCCGGTAGCGGTGCGCGTCCGCTCACTCTCTGCGGGTGCGCGTTGCGCTCAGCTGGCTATCAGCGCCTCGCTCAGGTAGTCGATGAGCGCCCGTGTCTTCGGCGGCAGGTGGTGATTCTGTCGCCACAGCAGCCAGGCCGCGCCCTGGTAGGAGCCGGTGTAGCGCCACTGCGGCAGCACTTCGCGCAGCTGCCCGTCGGCCAGCGCCTGGGCAGCGGTGAAATGCGGCAGGCAGGTAATGCCCAGGCCTGCCAGCGCCACCAGTGACCGGGCCTCGCTGTGGTTACTGATGTAGCGACCGCGCACCGTCACCGTTTCCTGTTGCTCGCCGCGGCGCAGGTGCCAGCGATTGTCTCCCGCCGTTTCCCCCAGATACAGGCAGCTGTGGCGCAGCAGGTCCTGCGGATGTTGCGGCTCGCCGTGGCGCTGCAGGTAGTCGGGGCTGGCGCAGAGCAGTTGGCGCACCGGCCCGAGCGGCTTGCCGGCCAGGCCTTCGGGTGGATTGTCGGTGACCTGCACCAGCAGGTCGAAACCGTCCTCGATCAGGTCCGGGCTCTGGTCGCTGATCCGCAGCTGCACATCGACCTCGGGGTAGCGCTGGAGAAAGGCCGGCATCAACGGCCCGACGACGAACTTGCCATAGGCCTTCGGCACGCTCAGGCGCACCAGCCCGCGTGGGCTGCGCATCAGCCGTTCGCCGATCGCGACGGCGGCGTCGGCCGCATCGAGCATGTCCCGGCAATGCTGGTAGAACTCCGCCCCGGCCTCGTTCAGCCGCAGCTGGCGCGTCGTGCGTTCCAGCAGACGCAGCGCCAGGGCCTGCTCCAGCCGTGCCACCTGGCGGCTCACCGCCGACGGTGTGCTGCCCAGCAGGCGCGCGGCGCCGGAGAAGCTGCCGGCCTCGACCACCCGCACGAACACGGCCATGTAGGGCAGCAGGGCTGCGCTGTCATTCGTTCCCATGCGGAACAGGTCCTGTGCTGTTTCGCTGGATTATCGACCGCAGCGACAGGCCCGACAATCAGCGCCTGATCGTTGGTGCGGGGCTCGAGCATGAAAGGTACGTTGAAACAGGGGCTGTGGCTGGCCGATGGCATGCTGCTGATGGTGGCGCTGATCTGGGGCAGCAGCTACGCGGTGGCCAAGCAGGCGCTGCTGTTCTACCCGGTGCTGGGTTTTCTGGCTATCCGCTTCGGCCTGACCTTTGTCCTGCTGCTGCCGCAACTGCGCGGCGCCGGTCGCCGGGCGCTGCGCCCCGGCCTGCCGCTGGGGCTGGTGATGCTGGCGATCTTTCTCTGTGAGACCTGGGGCGTGATGCTGACCAGCGCCAGCAATGCGGCGTTTCTGATCAGCCTGTGCGTGGTGATCACGCCGTTCATGGAATGGCTGCTGCTGCGCCAGCGGCCGCACAACACGCTGTTCCTCGCCTGCGCGCTGTCGCTGGCGGGCGTCTGGCTGCTGACCGGCGGGCCGCAGCTGTCGCTCAATCTCGGCGATGCGCTGATGCTGGCCGCCGCGTTGCTGCGCGCGGTGCTGGTCTGCCTGACCCGGCGATTGACGGCCGGCCGGGAAATTTCGGCACTGGCGTTGACCGCGGTGCAGAGTGGAGTCGTTGCGGCGGGCTGCATCCTGCTCGCCGTGTCGTTGCCGGGCGGACTGCCGGCGCTGCCGGTGGAGCCGGGCTTCTGGTTCGGCACGCTGTATCTGGTGCTGTTCGCCACGCTGTTCGCCATGTTCGCGCAGAACCGCGCGCTGGGGCGCAGCAGTGCAACGCGGGTGTCGCTGCTGATGGGCTCCGAACCGCTGTTCGGCGCGATCATCGCCGGTCTCTGGCTGGGTGAGCGGCTGGGGCCGATGGGCTGGGCGGGTGGGTTGCTGATCATGCTGGCAACGCTGTGCACCTTGCGGGTCGCACGTGCGCCGGTGCCGGCCGCCAAAGCGCGATGCGCGCGGATGCATGGGGAAATGCTCGGTTAGTCCCTGCCTTTGCCGAAATCGCCACGGATCATGCGGCAGACACCACAGGGGTAGGGTGGGCTTCAGCCCACCGACAACCCCGCGCACGCCACCCGCTGGTGGGCTGAAGCCCACCCTACGCTCCACCTGATCGGCTCAGTTTTCCTGCAGTTGAGTTTCCAGCTCGTCCAGCGCCGTCTGGCGCTCGCCGTCCTGCAGGCGGGCGCCGGCGTTGAGCGAGGACCACTCGGGATGCGCACGACAGCGTTGCAGGGCTTCGGGCAGCTTGCCCTCGCGCCAGCCCTGATCCTGTGGCGTGGCCAGGCGGATCGCCTCGGTGGCGGCGTGCCCGCGAGTCGCGAGCACGGCCAGCAGTTGACGCTGGCGCAGGGCGAGCAGGCGCAGTACGGCGTCGTCGACGCTCAGCTCGCGCTGCCCCTTGAGCTTGCCGAGCAGGCGATTGCCATAGTGCCGCGCGGTCTGCGCGCCGCCGCCGGCAATGGCGCCGAGCAGCGCCGCGGCGCCGAGGGTGATGCCGCCGACCATCAGGTCGACGCCCGCACCGGCCGCGGCACCTGCGGCCATGCCACCGCCGATCTTCACGCCCAGCTGCTTGAGGGTCTCGGGGTTGAACAGGTCGTCGCCCCAACGCCCGTCGAGCAGCGGCAGATCACTGGCCGCCGCATCGTCCTGGCGAAAGGCGTACAGGCGCAGCAGCGCCTCGACGCAGCGCTGCTCGCGGCGGCGCACGGCATCGTGCAATTCACGAATGGCGCCGCGCTCCAGTTCCGGCTGTGCGGCCACACTGCGTCGGCAGGCGGCGACATCCACCAGCAGTTCGGCGATCAGTCGCTGGCCGCTGGCCAGGCGTGCAGCAGCCTGGGCCTCGTGGTCCTCGATCAGTCGCTGCAGCTTGGGTCGCGCCTGTTCCAGCAGCAGCGCCAGGCTTTCGTACAGCCGGCGCTCACCGTCCACGGGTGGCGCCACGCTGTCGAAGCGCACCAGTGCATGCAGGCCGAGGCGGGCCAGGGCCTGACGCCATTCCTCGTCGCGGTGCCCCGGCTGGGCGACGAAGTTGAGCACCGGCAACAGCGGCTTGCCGCAGCTGGCGAGCACCGCCAGCTCGTCCTTGTACTTGGCCAGCACCGGCTCACGGGCGTCGATCACGTAGAGCCCGGCGTCGCTGGCCAGCAGCTGACGCAGCACCTTGGCTTCCTGCTCGAAGCGCTGGCGTGCCTCGCTGCCGTCGAGAAAGCGCGCGGTGCGTGCCGGGCCGTCGAGGCGCTCACCGGGGCGCTCCAGCCGTTCGAGGTAGTCGAGCAGGGCGATGGCATCTTCCAGGCCGGGGGTGTCGTAAAGCTCCAGCAGCGGCTCGCCGTCCACCGACAGCCGCGCACCCTCGACGTGGCGGGTGGTGCTCGGCCGGTGCGAGACCTCACCGAAGCCGATGTCGCGGGTCAGGGTGCGCAGCAGCGAGGTCTTGCCGACATTGGTATGGCCGACCACGGCCAGTTTCAGCGCTTCAGTCATGGCCTGTCTCCAGCCAGCGCAGCGGGGCGCAGCTCGAATGCGTCAGCCCCAGGGTATCCAGCGCCTGATGCCAGTCTTCCAGGCGCGCGCTGTCCAGGGCCTCGCCCGGTGGTGCTTGCAACAGCCAGACGCGAGTCGCCGCCGCGCAGCGCGACAGCTCGCCGATCAGCGCCAGGGTGCCGCGGTCGGGTGAGCGTCGCGGATCACAGGCGACGGCCAGGCGTGCCGGCGGAAAGCGGGTGAGTTGATCGAGCAGCCGTCGGCGCCCCTCGCGGTCGTCGAGGATGCCGGCATCGGCGATACCCTTGGACAGAGCCGGCGGCCAGCGGCGGCTGCCGTCCAGCTCGATGGCCACCAGTACGGCGCCAGCGCTGCCATCGAGCTGAGCGCCGGCAGTCGGTGCGTGCAGTTGGGCGGGCGCCGCATCACGGATGCCGAGGCGCTCGCTGGGTGGCTGCAGGCGTTCGCGCAGCAGGCGGTAGGCCGGCAGGTTCAGATCGAGGGTCAGCGCAGCCCGCCCACGCCGCCAGCGCCACAGGCAGAGGCCCGCCAGCAGCAGTCGCGGCAGCAGGCCGTAGACGAACAGCACGCCGACCAGCCAGCCGGCCCAGCGTTGCCGGGCGCCGTCCAGATCGCCGGTGAGTGCGCCGCTGGCGCGGATCTGCTCGACATCCGGCACGCTGAAGCCGAGCAGGGCCGGTAGCGCGCCGAGGGCCTGGGTCAGGCCGACGAAGGCGTTCTCACCGAGGATGGTGGTTTCCCAGACGAAGCCGTAGCGGCGGGTCGCCAGCAGGGCGAGGAGGGTGAGCAGGGCGCTGGTCATCGCCAGCAGCCATAGGGCGTGCACGCCTGTTCCCAGCAACCAGCGGCCGAGTCGGCGCTGATGCAGCACGCTCAGCAGGGCTGGGGCCAGCTGCGCGGCGCGGGCATCGCGGGCGAGCTTTTCGCTCAGCCAGAGCCACAGCCGCCCCAGCGCGCCGCTGCTGTCGCCGGTCAGCAGCAGGCCGAGCAGCCAGCCGAGCAGGGTCAGCAGGTTCAGCCCGAGCAGGCTACCGAGCGCCCAGAATACGTTGACCGGTCGCTGCCCGTCGCCGAGCGCGGCGAAGGCCAGCCCGGCACCGGTGAAGAGCGCCAGCAGGATCAGCGCGAGCGCGCCCAGGCGGGCGCCCTGACGCCAGTGCCGGAGCGCCTCGATGAGCCCGTCACGGTGCGCCAGCCAGAGCGCGCGGCGCTCGATCAGCGCCGGCAGATCGCCGCCCTGGGTACGGGCCCGGCGGTTGGCCTCGTCGTCGTCCAGCGGCCCGGCATGCTCTTCGCGCAGGCGCACGGCTTCGGTCAGCCAGATTCGGTCGAGTGGAGGGATTAGCTCAGCGGCGGGTGATGAGGGAGCGGGCACGCGGCTTCTCGTGGAGGGGCTTGGTTCTGAGAATAACGTTGCTCGCCGGAAGAGTGAAATCGGTCAAGTCGCCAGGGCGGAGCGTGCTGTACGATCCGCCGCCGATCAACGATCGCTGCGCGGCTTGCCGCATCACCTGCCACGGATAGGCCGGTTCGCCACGCTTTGCTGGCCCGCCTCCGCACTAAAAGGACTTTGCCATGAAAGACATTTTCTTCTTCGACGCCATGTTGACGCCCAAGATCATCACCCTGCTGTACTGGGCGGGGCTCCTGGCCGTCATCATCTGCAGTGTTGCCGCCATGTTCGGCGTATTCGGCGGAGGCCTCTGGTCCGGCCTGGCGATCCTGGTTGGCGGACTGGTCGGCACCCGACTCTGGTGTGAGCTGCTGATCGTGATGTTCAAGATCAACGACAACCTGAAGAAAATCGCCATCCGTCAGTGATTGGCCGGGGCGGCTTCCCTGCCGCCTTTCTTTCTGTGTTCTCCTGACCGTCATTCGGCCTGAGCGCGAACCTGTACTGCGATATCCGGCTGGTCGATGAACAGGCCATCGATGCGGGCATCGAGGAAGGCGCGGATCTCCGCTTCGCTGTCACCGCGCTCGTGGCGCTTGTCGCTGCTGCGCAGGTTGGCCGGGAGGAAGGCGTTTTCTGCGCGGAAGGTGTACGGGTGGACCTTGAGCCCGACCGCATGGGCGGCGGCGACGAAGCCGGTCGGCGTGCCCAGATTGCCGTTGCCGTCACGCGGGATGATGTAGCTCTTCTCCGGGCCGACGCCGGCGGCGTAGCGGGAGATGGCCTGGAGCCCGGCGGGGGTGGCCATCTGCGCGTAGGTCAGCTTGGTCCCGCGCACCTGCTGGTCATACGGCTGGCCGGAGCTGAACAGCTGCACCAGGCGCAGCTGGGTCAGGCGGCTGAGGGTCTTGAGGTTGTCCACCTCGAACGACTGGATATACACCGGCGCGTGACGCCCGACGTAGCCGTTGCGGGTGAGGATGCGCACCAGCGGTTTCTCCATGGCCAGGCCGAGCTGCTGGAAGTGCGTCGGGTGCTTGGTTTCCGGGTACAGGCCGATGCGCCGGCCCTGGCTGAGCTGCAGGGTTTTCACCAAGTCGATGATCTCCTGCAGGGTCGGGATTTCCAGGCTGCCGTCCAGGCGCGCGTTGCCCGGGCGGATATCCGGGATGCGCTCGATAGCGCGCAGGGTCTTCAGTTCGGCGAGGGTGAAGTCTTCGCTGAACCAGCCGGTGAGGGTGACGCCGTCGACCTGCTGGGTGCGCTTGCGATCGGCAAACTCGGGGCGCTGCGAGACGTCGGTGGTCAGGCCCAGCTCGTTGTCGTGGCGGGCTACGATATGGCCGTCACGGGTCATCACCAGGTCCGGCTCGATGTAGTCGGCGCCCTGGAAAACGGCCAGGGCATAGGCGGCCAGGGTGTGCTCCGGTACATAGCCGCTGGCGCCGCGATGGGCGATCACCAGCGGGGCCGGCTCGCCCCGCGCAGCCTGGTGTTTCGCGGCGTGTTCATCCGGCGCAGCTAAGCCGGTGAGCGGTAGCAACAGGCTGCAGGCGGTGAGCCAGCGGCGAAGGGAAGCGGTGGTCTTGCGGGCCATTTCGGCATCTCCTCGGTTTGGATGTCACAGCCTGAGCCACTTGCATGACCGGACGTTGACGCTGCGTTGCCCTTTGTATTGCAAAGCGATGAAGCCGACGAACGGCTGGCGCTTCGGCAAGCTGCATCGCTCTGCTATTCTCGCCGCCATGAATCAGACCCGCCTTCCCCTCGCCATGATCGCCGCCCTCGCGCAGAACCGCGTGATCGGCCTCGACAACCGCATGCCCTGGCACCTGCCCGCCGATCTCAAGCATTTCAAGGCCATGACCCTCGGCAAACCGATCATCATGGGCCGCAAGACCTGGGATTCGCTCGGCCGTCCGCTGCCGGGGCGACTCAACCTGGTGGTCAGTCGCCAGGCGGATCTGCAGCTCGACGGCGCGGAAACCTTCACCGACCTTGATGCCGCGCTGGTGCGTGCCGAGCAGTGGGCGCGTGAGCAGGGTGTCGACGAACTGATGCTGATCGGCGGTGCGCAGCTGTACGCCCAGGCGCTGGGGCAGGCGCAGCGGCTGTACCTCACGCGTATCGATGCGGCTCCTGAAGGCGATGCGTTCTTTCCGGCCTTCGACGAGGCTGAGTGGCAGTGCGTCGAAAGCCAGCCACATCCGGCTGAGGGCGAGGCACCAGCCTACCGTTTCGAAACCTGGCAAAAACAGAGCTGACCAGCACCTTCCTCGCTTGATCGGCGCCAAATCTTTCGCGGGCCTCAGCCTCTATGCTGGCCCGTCGCTGTCGTAACGAGAAATCTCATGCAACCTGACAAATCCGACGCCCCGGAAGCCGAGCGCGTTGCCGCGATCTTCGTCCGCCACCCGTTGTGGGAGGACGGCTTGGCCCTGCTCACCGGCACCGCGCTGGTCGCCCTTGGCATTGCCTTCTACAGCCATGCCGGGCTGCTCACCGGCGGCACCGTTGGGCTGGCGTTCCTGCTCAAGTACCTGGCCGGCTGGTCGTTCGGCCCAGTGTTTTTCCTGCTCAACCTGCCGTTCTACGCGCTGGCGATCTGGCGCATGGGCTGGCAGTTCACCCTGCGCACTGTCTGCGCGGTGGGGCTTGTCTCGCTGTTCGCCGAACTGACCCCGCAGTGGGTACGCTTCGCCGAGCTGAACGTGGTTTACGCCGCAGTGTTCGGTGGTTTCGCCATCGGCATCGGCCTGCTGATCCTGTTCCGCCATCGCGCCAGTCTTGGCGGGGTGAACATCCTCGCGTTGTTTCTGCAGGAGCGTTTCGGCCTGCGCGCCGGTACCTTCCAGATGGGCATCGACGCGCTGATCGTCATGGCCGCGGTGTTCGTCGTACCGGTGGACAAGGTGCTGCTGTCGGTGCTCGGCGCCGTGGCGCTGAATCTGGTGCTGGCGATCAATCACCGCGCCGATCGCTACATGGGCGTCAGCTGAGGCTGATCAGCTCCACCTGCGCCTGGCCGTCGTTCAGCTCCAGCAGCACCAGGCTGATCGGCAGGCTGAAGCGTCGCGGACCGGCGCTGCCCGGGTTCACGTAGAGCACGCCGTCGCGCCGCTCGACCTTCGGTTTGTGCGAGTGGCCGGCGATCACCACGTCGACGCCGGCGGCAAGCGGGTCGATATCCAGCTGTTTGAGGTCGTGCAGCACGTGCAGGGTTAGACCCTCGATGCGCAGGTCGAGGCGTTCGGGCAGCACCTGCGCCCAGTCGGCCGTATCGATATTGCCGCGGATCGCCTCCAGCGGCGCGATTACGCGCAGCCCGTCGAGCACCTGCGGTTTGCCGATGTCGCCGGCGTGAATGATCTGTGCGCAGCCCTGCAGTGCCGCCACCGCCTCGGGGCGGAGCAGACCGTGGGTGTCGGAGATCAGGCCGATGCGCATGCCGGTGTTCCCTTTAACTGCTTCGTCAGGTCATCCGACCCTTGGCCGACCGCTGTGGTTGCGGCAGGCTTGGGCTGTTCGGGTCGAGGAGTCTGGCATGGATCGGGTGGATTGCGTGGTGGTGGGTGCGGGAGTGGTCGGGCTGGCGGTGGCGCGTGCGCTGGCGCTGGCCGGCCGCGAGGTGCTGGTTTTGGAAGCCGAGGCAGCCTTTGGCACCGCCACCAGCGCGCGCAACAGCGAAGTCATCCACGCCGGCATCTACTACCCGCAGGGCTCGCTCAAGGGCCGGCTGTGCGTGGCCGGGCGTCGCCAGCTCTACGATTTCTGCAACAGCCACGGCGTGGCCCATCGACGTTGCGGCAAGCTGATCGTCGCCACCGACGAGGCCCAGATCGCTGCGCTGGAACAACTGCGGCGGCACGCGCTGGCCAATGGGGTCGACGACCTGCAGTACCTCGATGGGCACGAGGTGCTGGCGCTGGAGCCGGAAGTACAGGCGGTGGCTGGGCTGCTTTCGCCAAGCACCGGCATCATCGACAGCCACGCGCTGATGCTGGCGCTGCTAGGCGATGCCGAGCGCCACGGTGCGGTGCTGGCACTGAACGCGCCGGTAACGGCGATCACGGTTGGCAGCGCAGGCTTGCAGGTCGAGGTGGGCGGCGCCGACCCGCTGCAGTTGCTGGCCCGCACCGTGGTGAATTGCGCCGGGCATGGTGCGCCCATCCTCGCCGCGCACACCGCCGGGTTGGACCCGGCCGCGCGGCCGCGGCAGTTCTTCGCCAAGGGCAGCTACTTCAGCCTGAGCGGGCGCACGCCGTTTCGCCATCTGGTCTATCCGCTGCCCGAGCCCGGCGGCCTCGGCGTGCACCTGACCTTGGACCTGGCCGGCCAGGCGCGTTTCGGCCCGGATGTGCAGTGGGTCGAGGACCTGGACTACTGCATCGAGCCGGAACGGGCCAATGGCTTCTACGCGGCGATCCGCCGCTATTGGCCGGCGCTGCCGGACGCTTCGCTGCAACCGGCCTACACCGGCATCCGCCCGAAGATCAGCGGCCCCGGCGAGGCGGCCGCGGACTTTCGCATCGATGGCTCGGCGCAGCACGGCATCGCCGGGCTGGTGAACCTGTTCGGCATCGAATCGCCGGGGCTGACTGCCTGTCTGGCGATCGCGGATTACGTGACGGCCCGGCTGCACGAGCCGCGCGCATAAAAAAAACCCGGCACAGGGCCGGGTTTTTTTCTTGTCGCAGCGATCAGCCGTCCAGCATCGCCTTGTTGCGCACCGCACCCTTGTCGGCGCTGGTAGCGAGCAGGGCGTAGGCCTTGAGCGCGGTCGAGACCTTGCGCGCGCGCGGCTGGGCCGGCTTCCAGCCCTTCTTGTCCTGCTCGATGCGGCGGTGGGCCAGCTCTTCATCCGACACCTGCAGCTGGATGCTGCGGTTGGGGATATCGATCAGCACCTTGTCGCCGTCCTGCACCAGGCCGATGGCGCCGCCCGCGGCCGCTTCCGGCGAGGCGTGGCCGATGGACAGGCCCGAGGTGCCGCCGGAGAAGCGACCGTCGGTGAGCAGCGCGCATTCCTTGCCGAGGCCCTTGGACTTCAGATACGAGGTCGGGTAGAGCATTTCCTGCATGCCCGGGCCGCCCTTCGGACCTTCGTAGCGGATGATGACGATGTCGCCTGGCTTCACCTCGTCGGCGAGGATGCCTTTCACGGCGCTGTCCTGGCTTTCGTAGATCTTCGCCGTGCCTTCGAACACGTGAATGGACTCGTCCACGCCGGCGGTCTTCACCACGCAGCCGTCCAGGGCGATATTGCCGTAGAGCACGGCGAGGCCGCCTTCCTGGGAATAGGCGTGCTCGACGCTGCGGATGCAGCCTTCGGCACGGTCCAGATCGAGGGTGTCCCAGCGGGTCGCCTGGCTGAAGGCGGTCTGGGTCGGGATGCCCGCCGGGCCTGCCTTGAAGAAGTGGTGAACCGCTTCGTCCTGGGTCTGGGTGATGTCCCACTCGGCGATGGCATCGGCCATGCTCGGGCTGTGCACGGTGGAGACATCGGTGTGCAGCAGGCCGCCACGGGCCAGCTCGCCGAGGATGGAGAAGATGCCGCCGGCGCGGTGCACGTCTTCCATGTGGTACTTCTGGATGTTCGGTGCCACCTTGCACAGCTGCGGCACCTTGCGCGACAGCGCGTCGATGTCGCGCAGATCGAAGTCGACCTCGGCTTCCTGGGCGGCGGCCAGGAGGTGCAGGATGGTGTTGGTCGAACCGCCCATGGCGATGTCCAGGGTCATGGCGTTCTCGAAGGCCTTGCGGCTGGCCACGTTGCGCGGCAGTACGGACTCGTCGCCGTCCTGGTAGTAACGCTTGCACAGCTCGACGGCGATACGCCCGGCGCGCAGGAACAGCTGCTCGCGGTCGGCGTGGGTGGCCAGCGTGGTGCCGTTGCCCGGCAGGGACAGGCCAAGGGCTTCGGTCAGGCAGTTCATCGAGTTGGCGGTGAACATGCCCGAGCAGCTGCCGCAGGTGGGGCAGGCGCTGCGCTCGTATTCGGCGACCTTCTCGTCGGAGCAGGAATCGTCGGCGGCCACCACCATGGCGTCGACCAGGTCCAGGCCGTGGTTGGCTAGCTTGGTCTTGCCGGCTTCCATCGGGCCGCCGGAGACGAACACCACCGGGATGTTCAGGCGCAGGGCGGCCATCAGCATGCCGGGGGTGATCTTGTCGCAGTTGCTGATGCAGACGATGGCGTCGGCGCAATGCGCATTGACCATGTACTCCACGGAGTCGGCGATGATCTCGCGCGACGGCAGCGAATAGAGCATGCCGTCGTGGCCCATGGCGATGCCGTCGTCGACCGCGATGGTGTTGAATTCCTTGGCCACGCCGCCGTGCTTCTCGATCTCGCGGGCGACCAGCTGGCCCATGTCTTTGAGATGCACGTGGCCGGGGACGAACTGGGTGAAGGAGTTGGCGATGGCGATGATCGGCTTCTTGAAGTCTTCGTCCTTCATGCCGGTGGCGCGCCACAGCGCCCGGGCACCGGCCATGTTGCGGCCGTGCGTGGAGGTTTTCGAACGGTAATCAGGCATGACGGTTCCTGCGGCTAATCAGGTAATCGGAGGTATGCGTATGGTGAGCAACGCCTGTGCCGGATGCAACGGAGGATGACCGTGCGTTCGGAAGGGGCCGGGTCGAGGCGGGGTAATCGCTCGTGGGGCCTGGGCTCAGGGTCCGCCGTGTGGTGAATGGCGAGATATCACCGATTCTACGCACGTTCCGGCAGCCGGGCCAGGCGGGACGATTGCCGGTACGCCGGCATGCCGCGCGCTAGCCGCATGGCGACGCTGGAGGAGGCGTCCGAGACGCACATCCGCTGAATAATGCCGCATTGACCGCTGGTCCGCTTCTGCCTGCGTGCGACTGGCGGGTCGATTATCGCTCGCTAGAGTCCATTCCCGACCGTTTCGCTGGCTGCCGCGCCACTGGAGTTGCGTGCTGCCCGCTGGCGGTCCGCCGGTATGTGTCCGTTTCGCGGCGGTAGGGCAGCGTTCGACCGGCGATGAATCCTTATACCAATGACAAGAACGAGGAATGCAGATGCGCAAGTTCACACTTGGATGCCTGAGTGCCACGGCGCTGGTCGCCCTGTCCGTTTCCGCCACCGCCGCTCCGCTGCCCGATACGCCCGGCGCGCCCTTTCCGGCGGTTTCGAGCTTCGACAACGACGGGCCGTACGCGGTGACCAGCCAGAGCGAGGGGCCCAATTGCCGGGTCTACCGGCCACGCACGCTCGGCCAGGGCGGAGTCCGCCACCCGATCATCCTCTGGGGCAACGGCACCGGTACCGGACCGACCACCTATTCCGGACTGCTGAGCCATTGGGCCAGCCATGGCTTCGTGGTCGCCGCGGCGGAAACCTCCAACGCCGGCACCGGGCGGGACATGCTGGCCTGCCTGGATTACCTGGTGCAGGAGAGCAACCGCACCTATGGCACTTACGTCGGCGTGCTGAACACCGGACGAGTCGGGACCTCGGGGCATTCCCAGGGCGGTGGCGGCTCGATCATGGCCGGGCAGGACGATCGCGTTAAGGCCACCGCGCCGATCCAGCCGTACACCATTGGTCTAGGCCATGACTCGTCGTCGCAGCGCAACCAGCGCGGGCCGATGTTCCTGATGTCCGGCGGTGCCGACACCATTGCCATTCCTTACCTGAACGCGCAGCCGGTCTTCACCCGTGCCAACGTGCCGATCTTCTGGGGCGAGCGGCGCTATGTCAGTCACTTCGAGCCGGTGGGTGATGGCGGGGCCTATCGCGGCCCGACGACGGCCTGGTTCCGTTATCACCTGATGGACGACGAAAGTGCGCGTAGCACTTTCTACGGACGCTTCTGCGGGTTGTGCACCAGCCTGTTGTGGAGCGATCAGCGCAAGGGCATCGAGTAAGGGATGGGCGCAGGGCGGCGGTTCGCCGCCGCCTTGCGCGCCTGATGCGGGGGTCAGCTGTTGGGCAGGATGCGGCAGGTTAGGCTTTTGATGTAGCGGGTCTCCGGGATCGCCGGATGCACCGGATGGTCCGGACCCTGGGCGCCGCGCTCGAGCAGCTGGATGTTGCGATCCAGATGGCGCGCGCTGCCGAGCAGGATGTTCTGCAGGTGGTCTTCTTCCAGGTGCATGGAGCAACTGGCGCTGACCAGGATGCCGTCCTTGTTCAGCAGCCGCATGGCGGTTTCGTTGAGGCGTCGGTAGGCGGCCTCGCCGTTCTTGATGTCCTTCTTGCGCTTGATGAAAGCCGGTGGGTCGGTGATCACCACGTCGAAGCGCTCCTCGGCGTTCTTCAGTTCCTTCATCGCCTCGAAGGCATCGCCCTCAACGCAGGTCATCTTCTCGCCCACGCCATTGAGTGCGGCATTGCGCTCGACGCCATCCAGGGCAAAGGCCGAGGCGTCGACACAGAACACCTCGCTAGCGCCGAAGGCGGCGGCCTGCACGCCCCAGCCGCCGATGTAGCTGAACAGGTCGAGCACGCGCTTGCCCTTCACATAGGGCGCCAGGCGCGCGCGATTCATGCGGTGATCGTAGAACCAGCCGGTCTTCTGGCCCTGCAGCACCGGCGCCTCGAACTTCACGCCGTTCTCTTCCAGCGCGACCCATTCCGACACCACGCCGAAGGCGGTATCGACGTAGCGCTCCAGGCCCTCGGCGTCGCGGGCGCTGGAGTCGTTCTTCCACAATACGCCGCGAGGCTTGAGCACCTGCACCAGCGCCTCCAGCACGGCGTCCTTGTTGCGCTCCATGGTCGCCGAAGCCAGCTGCACCACCAGGTGGTCGTGGAAGCGATCGACCACCAGTCCCGGCAGCAGATCGGAATCGCCGTAGATCAGCCGATAGCATGGCTGCTCGAACAGGCGATCACGCAGCGACAGGGCGACCTTGATGCGGTGCACCAGTAGCGACTTGTCCAGGCTGTGCTTGAGGTCGCGCGACAGCAGCCGCGCGCAGATCAGGTTGTTCGGCGACAGGCCGACGATACCCAGCGGTTTGCCACCGGCGGCTTCGAGGATGGCCTGGTCGCCGGCGGCGAAGCCGGCCAGCGGCGTGGCGGCCGTGTCGACTTCGTTACTGTAGACCCACAGATGGCCCGCGCGCAGGCGGCGGTCGGCATTGGCTTTGAGACGCAGGCTGGGCAGGGTCATCGGCAGGGCTCCGGAAAAAAGACGGGCATTCTAAACGAGCGGCCCGCCGCATGCGCTGAGGTCGTAGGAAAAACGCCCGCCGCGTGCCTGTCGATGCCTCGCTCAGGCGGACAGCGCGTCGATCAGCGCCTGGCTGAATGCCGGGATGTCATCGGGCTTGCGGCTGCTTATGAGGTGGCCATCGACCACCACTTGCTCGTCAACCCACTCGGCGCCGGCATTCTTCAGGTCGTCGGTGAGCGATGGCCAACTGGTCATGCGCTTGCCGTTGACCAGATCGGCCGAGATCAACAGCCAGCCGCCATGGCAGATCACGGCGATGGTCTTGTTCGCACGGGCGGCATCGCGAACCAGTTCCTGGGCCATCTCATCGCTGCGAATGGTGTCGGAATTGACCACGCCGCCAGGCAGTAGCACGGCGTCGTAGTCCTCCATGCGGATGCTGTCGAAGGTGTTGTCGACATGGAACTTGGAGGCCGGGGTGGTGTGGTTCCAGCCGGTCACCTCACCATTCTTGGCAGAGATGATCTCGGCGGTTGCGCCGGCCTTTTCCAGCGCCTCCTTGGGCCCGGTCAGTTCGACCTGCTCGAAGCCATCGGTCACCAGGATTGCCACACGCTTGCCTTTGAGTGAATCGGCCATTGCTCTGTCCTCCTCGTCGGTTCGACTTTCATGCACTTGAAATCCGACCATCAACTCGGCCAAAGTTCGCACTCTTTTCGCACAGTAGTGGCCTTCGGCTAGTCCCGGGCCGAGCCTCACCATGACCATCGAACTTACCGACGAGCAGATCCGTAGCGTGCTGCAGGGAATCAACGTGCCTGCGCAGCCGCAGATCATGGTTGACCTGCAGATGGAACAGATGGCACCGGAGCCCGATCTGCGCGCCATTGCGCGGCTGATCAGCCAGGACCCGGGACTGTCTGGGGCGTTGCTCAAGACGGTCAATTCGCCGTTCTACGGTCTGGCCAACCGTGTCGCCTCGATCCAGCAGGCGGTCAATCTGCTGGGCTGCAACACCGTGATCAACCTGATCAACGCCCAATCCATTCGCGGCGAGCTCACGGATGCCGCGATCGTCACGCTCAATCGTTTCTGGGATACCGCACAGGACGTGGCCATGGCCTGCCTGACGCTGGCCAAGCGCATCGGCTACGCGTCGCCGGACGAGGCCTACACCCTCGGGCTGTTCCACAATTGCGGCATCCCACTGATGCTCCAGCGCTTTCCCGGCTACATGGCGGTGCTGGAGGAGGCGTACGCCAGCACCAACGCCGAGACACGGGTGATCGATATCGAGAATCGCGTCCTGAATACCAACCATGCGGTGGTGGGGTTCTTCGTGGCGCGCTCATGGAAGCTGCCGCAGCATCTATGCGATGTGATCGCCAACCATCACAACGCCCTCACCCTGTTCCGGGACGGGCTCGGCGACGGACGGGTCGAGACGCTGCTGGCCATTCTGAAGATGGCCGAGCATATCTGTGCCTGCCACCAGTTGCTGGGCGACCAGCCAGACGATCATGAGTGGGCGGTCGTGGCCGAGCAGGTGCTCGAGCACGTCGGACTGTCGGAATATGATTTCGAATGCATGCGTGACAGCATCCGCGAACTGGGTATCGGCTGACCGATCCCCAGCAACGTGAAGGGCCGTCCGAGGCCGACGTAGGAAGCGCCCATGCCTGAGTTACCTGAAGTCGAAACTACCCGTCGTGGCATCGAGCCGCATCTGCTCGGCCAGCGCGTCAGCCGCGTGCTGGTGCGCGACCGGCGCCTGCGCTGGCCGATTCCTGAGGATCTCGACGTGCGCCTGTCCGGGCAGCGGATCGAGGCCGTCGAACGCCGCGCCAAGTACCTGCTGATCAGGGCCGAGAGTGGCACGCTGATCGTCCATCTGGGCATGTCCGGTAGCCTGCGCCTGGTTGACGCCGCGCTGCCGGCGGGCAGGCACGAGCATGTCGATCTGCTGCTGGAGTCCGGCCAGGCGCTGCGCTACACCGACCCACGTCGCTTCGGCGCGATGCTCTGGAGCGAGGAACCGCTGGCCCATGTGCTGCTCGCCAGCCTCGGGCCCGAGCCGCTGGGAGAGGATTTCGACGGCGACCGACTGTATCGGCTGTCGCGCGGGCGCAGCATGGCGGTCAAGCCGTTCATCATGGACAACGCGGTGGTGGTGGGCGTCGGCAACATCTACGCGAGCGAGGCGTTGTTTGCCGCCGGGATCGACCCGCGACGGCCGGCCGGGAGTATCTCGCGGGCGCGTTATCTCAAGCTCGGCGAGGAGATCCGGCGCATCCTGGCCATGGCCATCGAGCGCGGCGGCACCACCTTGCGCGACTTTGTCGGCGGCGATGGCAAGCCCGGCTATTTCCAGCAGGAACTGTTCGTCTATGGTCGTGGTGGTGAATTCTGCAAGAGCTGCGGCTCGACCCTGCGCGAGATCCGCCTGGGCCAGCGGGCCAGCGTCTACTGCAGTCGCTGCCAACGCTGAGGTGGCGTAACTGCGCGCGCGTTGACGGCGTTCACGCCCCGCGGGGCGCGGCCACTGCTATAGTGGCCGTCACAACTAAAATTGCCGCGTTTCGCACAGCTGAAGGACCACACCATGAATCTGTTCCGCTCCACCGCTGCTGTCTTGGCTCTGACCACTGGCCTGCTGGCAATGCCGGCGCACGCGGAATCGGTCCCGCAGAACGCCAGCGGCGATCCGATGTACACCGTCGAGGCGCCCAAGGCCTATTCCATGGTGGGCGACCTGATCATCGCCCGTCCGCTGCTCATCGCCGCGACGGCCATCGGCGCCGGCGTTTTCGTTGTCAGCCTGCCGTTCACCGCGCTGGGCGGCAACGTCGGCGAGGCCGGCAAGGCATTGGTGGTCGAGCCTGGCAAAGCGGCTTTCGTACGCTGCCTGGGCTGCACCACCAGCGGCTACAACGCCCAGCGTTGATCGACGTCATCCGCACCGCGACTGGCGAGGCCTGAACCTTCCGGTCGCGGTGTTGCTGCAGTAGGCTTCGCCTCCCATCCCGCGCCGCGAAGCTCCCTCCTTGAACAGCCGCTTCTTCAAGACTTTCTTGCCCATCGTGGGCCTGCTGATGTTGTCTTGGTCGTTCTGGGCCAGCGACGGTTGGCTCGAGCTGTGCGCGGGACTCGCGCTGTTCCTGTTCGGCATGCAATGCCTCGAAGAGGGCCTGCGCCAGCTGGCCGGCAGCAAGCTCGAACAGCTTCTGGCGCGCAGTACCGCGACGCCGCTCAAGGGGCTGATGTTCGGCATCAGCGGCACCATGCTGCTGCAGTCCAGCACGCTGGTCTCGTTGCTCACCATCGCCTTCATCAGTACCGGCTTGATCAAGCTCGCCGGCGGCATCGCCATCCTGTTCGGCGCCAACCTCGGTTCCACTACCGGCATCTGGCTGCTGGCACTGGCCGGGCAGAATGTCAGCCTCAGCCCGCTGGCCTTGCCGCTGCTGGTCTTCGGCGTGCTGGCGAGCTTCAGCGGCGACAAGGGCAAGGCCGCCGGGCGCATCGTGCTCGGCATCGCCTTCATCTTTCTCGGTATCGATCAGATCAAGAGCGGGTTCTCCAGCTTCGGCGGCATGAACCTGTCGCAGTATCACTCCGGTGGCCTGACCGGCCAGTTGCTGTTCGTCGGTATCGGCCTGCTCGCCACCGTGGTACTGCAATCGAGCCATGCCACGCTGATGCTGACCCTGACCGCGCTGGCTGCCGGTCAGCTGGATCTGATCCAGGCCCTGGCCACCGCCATCGGCGCGAACGTCGGCACCAGCGTCACCACCGCCTTTGTCGGCTCGCTGGGCGGCAATCGCAATGGCCAGCGCCTGGCCCTGGCGCATGTGCTGTTCAACGTCACGACCGCCATCCTGGCAATCGCACTGCTGGTGCCCCTGGCCTGGCTGGTGCAGTGGCTGGTCGCGCCGCTGGGGTTGGGCGAGAACCGGCTGATTCAGCTGGCGCTGTTCCACAGCCTGTTCAACGGCATGGGCGTGCTGCTCTTCTGGCCCTGGCAGACGCAGCTGGCAAACGTCCTGCTGCGCGTGCTGCCGGAGCGGGCCGAGCCGACGGTGCTGATCACCGAGCTGACGCCAACGCCGGCGGATGGCGTGACCCATGCGCGCTATCTCAACGAGCGGGCGCTGGATTCGGCCGACGCCGCGGCCAGCGCAGTGGCTCAGGAGCTGCAGCACCTGGCACGCCTGAGCCTGGAGGTGATTTGTCATGCCCTCTACCTGCCGGTCGAGCAGCTGCGTCAGCAGGGCCGGGTCGACGAAGCGCTGCTGCATGCCCGTCCCGAAGCCCAGGCGCTGGACGCCGAACATCTGTACCAGCGCCATATCAAGGGCGTGTATTCCGATCTGCTGACGTTCATGGGCCGCCTGGAGCTGCCGCTGGACGAGAGCCATCAGGCGTTCTGGGTGAACTGCCAGGTCGCCGCGCTGCAGCTGGTGGATGCGGTCAAGGATGCCAAGCACCTGCAGAAGAACCTTGGCCTGTACCTGCGCCAGGACGATTCCGCCGCGCGCCAGGCCTATGTCGAACTGCGCCGGCAGCTGCTGGAATCGCTACGGGAAATTCGCGCGCTGAATCACTCCGAGCTGCCCGATGAGCTCTGGCGCGAGCGGCTGAACTGGCTGGACGAACGTGCCGCACACTTCGACGCCGAGTTTCGCCGGCGGCTGTTCGAGTCGATCCGCAATCACAAGCTGGACGGCCTGCAGACCAGCTCGCTGATGAACGACCTGGGCTATGCCAGCCGCATCATCCAGAGCCTGCGCAACGCCCTGCTGCTGGGCGAGGGCCACGAGCTGACGCGTCAGCTGCGGCAGCTGGCGGCGGACGACGGCCCGGTCATTGTGCAGCCGTGATCGGCTGGCGCCGTGCGGGCACCTTCAGCGCGCGGCCGATGCCGCGCGGGTCGCTGGCCGCTTCGACCTTGCCGCTCGGCTTGTGCCAGTAGAGCACCTGCTGGTTGCCGTAGTCCCGCTCGATCAGCCTGGGCTGGTGGCCGCGGGCACGTAGCGCGTCCAGCTGGGCTGCGCTGAAGGCATTGGCCTCGTACTGCAGCACGTCCGGCAGGTACTGATGGTGATAGCGCGGCACTGCCGGCCAGGCCTGCACCGGCTCGCCATCCAGATAAGACAATGCCGAGAGCAGCACCATGCTGGGAATGCGACTGCCGCCGGGGGTGCCGAAAGCGGTGAATTCCTCGCGGCTCTCGATAAAGGTCGGGCTCATGCTCGACAACGGCCGCTTGCCGCCGGCGATGGCGTTGGCGCTGCTGCCTTCCAGACCGTAGGCGTTGCTGCCGTCGATGTCGGCGGCGAAATCGTCCATCTCGTCGTTGAGCAGTACCCCGGTGCCGGGCACGGTGAAGGCGGCGCCAAACATCATGTTCAGCGACAGCGTCGCCGCCACCGCATTGCCTTCGGCATCGATCACGGCGAAATGCGTGGTGTGCTCGCCCTCGCGCCAGCGTGGTGCCGGTGGCAGGTCGCTGCTCGGAGTGGCGCGCTCGCGGTCGATGGCGGCCGCCAGCTGGTCCAGGTAACGCGTGGACAACAGCCGCTCGATCGGTGCGGCGACGAAATCGGGATCGCCCAGCAGCCCGCGGTCACGGTAGGCGCGACGCAATGCCTCGACCACCAGGTGGCTGCGCTGCAGCGGTTCGGCTTCGCGCCAGGCGAGGCGTTCGAGGATGCCCAGGCTCTGCGCGAGGATCATCCCGCCGGCCGATGGCGGTGGCGCGCCGATCAGCTCACGGCCATCGGCCAGGGCGAAACGCAGGGGTTCGCGCTCCATCGTGCGGTAGCCGGCCAGATCCTCCAGCGACCAGATGCCACCAGCGGCGCGCACGCCTTGCACCAATTTTTTCGCGAACTCGCCGCGGTAGAAGCCGTCGTGACCGCGCCTGGCCAGGCGCTCCAGGGTTTGCGCCAGTTCCGGCTGGCGCAACAGATGGCCTTCGGGCGGAAGCTCGCCGCCAGTTAGAAACAGCCGCGCGCTCTCGGGATCGTCACGCAGTGCGGCCAGGCGCCAGCCGGCACGCTGGCGGTACACCGCATCCACCGCGAAGCCGTCGCGGGCCAGGGCGATAGCGGGTGCCAGGGTCGTCTTGAGCGGCAGGCGACCGCGTTTTTCGGCGAGCTCGACCAGTGCCGCTGGCGTGCCGGGAATCGCCGCGGCCAGCGGGCCGTTCAGCGAGAGTTCGCGCTGGATCTTGCCTTCGCGCAGATACATGTCCGGCGTGGCGGCGCTGGGCGCTCGCTCGCGGGCGTCGAGAAATACATGACGGGCCGGCTCGGCGGCCTCGCGCAGCAGAAAGAAGCCACCGCCGCCGAGCCCGGAGCCGTAGGGTTCGACCACGGCCAACGCGGCGCTCACCGCGACGGTGGCGTCGAAGGCGTTGCCGCCTGCTTCGAGGATCTGTCGGCCGACTTCGCTGGCCAGGGGGTGGGCGGTGGCAACGGCACCGTTGTCGAGCGGGCTGGCCTGGACGCTGCAGGCCAGCAACAGCAGGGCGGCGAACCAGCCGTGGAGCACCTTGAACAGGAGCGTCCGCCGGGTCGGTTGCCGCCAGCGCATCACGCCTTGCCGGTGATGATCAGGTACTTCTGCATCAGTTCGTCCTTGCTCTCGACGTTGTTCTCGTCGAGCGGAATGCAGTCTACCGGGCAAACCTGCTGGCACTGCGGTTCGTCGTAGTGGCCGACGCACTCGGTGCAGAGGTTGGGGTCGATGACGTAGATCTCCTCGCCCTGGGAGATGGCGCTGTTCGGGCACTCCGGCTCGCAGACATCGCAGTTGATGCAGTCATCGGTGATTTTCAGGGACATCCAGCGAACTCCTGCCGTGGCTCGAACCACGGCACAGCTAAATTACGACGGCCAATTGTGCCGCATCGGCGCGCGGCGTGCATCCGACGCAGCGCCGTCGGTGGCCCTCAGTTCTGGCCGAAGCGCGTCTTGAGCGCCTGCATCACGGCCGGATGGACGAATTTCGAGACGTCGCCCTGGAGCGAGGCGATCTCGCGCACCAGGGTCGAGGAAATGTAGGAGTACTTTTCCGACGGCGTGAGGAACAGGCTTTCGACGTCCGGCGCCAGCTGCCGGTTCATGTTGGCCAGCTGGAATTCGTATTCGAAGTCGGATACCGCGCGCAGACCGCGCAGCAGGATGTTGGCCTGCTGCTCCTTGACGAAGTGCGCCAGCAGGGTGGAGAAGCCGATGACCTTGACGTTCGGCAGGTGCTTGGTCACCTCACGGGCCAGCTCCACACGTTGCTCCAGCGGGAACAGCGGATTCTTCTTCGGGTTGGCCGCCACGGCGATGATGACCTCGTCGAACAGCCGCGAGGCACGTTCCACCAGATCGGCGTGGCCCATAGTGATGGGATCGAAGGTTCCCGGATACAACACTCGATTCATCGCGGCGTCCTGACGCATGCGTGGGGGTGTGGATGGTAGCGGCTCGGTATCGGCAGCGTAAAGCCTGAATGGCCGTGCGGCGATCTGCCGCGAATGCGGGGCAATCTCAGGCGTTCTGCAAACGATCGATCAGCTCTGCCGTCAATTTCGCACAGTGCGTAGATCGACAGCTGCGGGTTGGCGCCGACACTGGTGGGAAACAGCGAGCCGTCGTGTATCGACAGGTTGCCCAGCCGATGGTGTCGGCCGAGGCTGTCGGTTACCGCCTGGCTTGGGTCCTCGCCCATGGCGCAACCGCCCATGACGTGGGCGCTGCCGAGGCGGGTGCGGTACGGCGCGAGGTCGAGACGCTCGATCAGTTCGCGGGCCGCGCGGGGCGTCTTCACGTAGCGGGCGTCGGCATGCAGCGGCAGCACCGCGCGCGCACCCGCGGCGAACTGGATCTCGGCCATGCTCAGAAAAGCGCGGCGGATACCGTTCCAGGCATAGTCGGTCACGCGGTAGTCGAGCACTGGGCTGCCGTCGCTGCGCAGCTCGACCGTGCCCTCGGCGCTGTCCGGATGAAAGCCGTCGCGCTGCAGGGCGATCATCGCGTGGGTGTGCGGCAGCGCGGCCATGCGCTGCGCGTTCTCCGAGCCGAAATCGCCGAGCAGTGTGGCGGCAAGGGCCGGGTGAACGGGCGGCACTTCGAGTTTGTAGCCCGCCGGCCCGGCAGTCCCGTCGCGCCACTGGAAGTGATCCGAATAGATCGATTGCGGTGCGCCGCTGAAGGCGTCGATGCGCTCGTCGAAGCGTGCCGCGGAGAAGTTCGTCAGGTGCAGGAAGGTGCGCTTGCCGACGCGCTTATGCGGGTCCGGCGCATCGGAGCGCAGCAGCAGCGCCGGGGTATTGATACCGCCGCCGGCGAGGATGTAATGCTTGGCGATCACGCGGATGCGTCGACCGTTCGGCGCCACGCAACGTTCGTCCATGCCCAGGCAGTCCAGTCCGACGACCCGCTCGCCCTGCATCAGCAGGCGTTCGGCGCGGACGAGATAGAGCAGCTCGCCGCCCTTGTCCAGTAGCGCTGGAATGCTGGTGACCAACATCGACTGCTTGGCATTGGTCGGGCAGCCCATGCCGCAGTAGCCCAGGTTCCAGCAGCCGCGCACGTTGCGCGGGATCACCGCCCAGTGATAGTCGAGCCGTTCGCAGCCGCGCTTGAGCACCTGGTTGTTGGCGTTCGGCGGGACTGCCCAGGGCGTGACGCCCAGGCGCTGCTCCATGCGTTCGAACCAGGGCTGTAAGGCCTCGGCCGAGAGGCCGCGCACACCGTGTTCGCGCGCCCAGTGCGCCAGCGTCTGCGGCGGGGTGCGGAAGCTCGAGGTCCAGTTCACCAGGGTGGTGCCGCCTACCGCACGGCCCTGCAGGATGGTGATGGCGCCGTCCTTGCTGGTGCGACCGATGGCCTCCTGATAGAGCGAGCGGTAGGCACGGGCTTCCTGCATGTCGAAGTCGCGGCTGGTGCGCAGTGGGCCTTCCTCGATCAGCAGCACTTTGAAGCCGGCGGCACTGAGGATTTCCGCGCTGGTGGCGCCGCCTGCGCCGCTGCCGACGATGGCGATGTCGGCTTCCAGCGTCAGGTCGTGCGGCAGGCGCGAGCCGTCATGGGTGGTCCAGCCACGGGCGAGGCCTTCGGCGAAGAGATCGGGAACGGGCACGGCGGCCTCCTTGGTCAGACGGCCGGTGGCCCGGGATAGCCGCAGTGCGCCCAGGAAGCCGGGCAGGCGTACCAGGCCATGAGGATCATCTGCAGCAGCGAGGCATGCCCCTGGCGCAGCAGGGCCAACGAGCTGTTCTGCCAACGGTTCAGGAACGCCCGCAGTTCGTCATCCGAGGCCTGGCGCCAGTCGCCCCAGATGCCTGTGAGCGGACCGCGGATCAGGGGTTGGGTAAGCACATCGAACAACTGGCGTACCTGTGCCGCCAGCGCCGGCGAAAGATGGTGCAGGCCCTGATCCAGGCTGATCAGAGTGACGGCTGCCGCTTGCGGCATTTCGGCCAGTGGCACCGACCCCTCCAGCAACAACGGAATCAGGCGATGTAGCATCGGCAGGTCGCTCTTGCGCAGTACGGCGAAGCCGCTGGCGGGAACGGCGGCTGTCGCCCCGGCGCAGCGGCCTAGCAGTCCGCCAGCGGCCAGAATGGTGCTGCCGAGCAGCCCGACCTTGAGCAGGGTGCGGCGGTTCATGGCGAGATCGTGCATCGTGGCGTCGCGTTTCAGCGGATGAACAGAGCGTAGATCAGCTTCTGCCACCACTTGCCGTAGGGTGGATAGACCAGCCGAGCGGCGTTGAAGCGCTGCTTGGCGAAAACGCTCTTGGCCTTGCTGAAGGTCAGGAATCCCTCGCGGCCGTGGTAGTGGCCCATGCCAGAGGGGCCGATGCCGCCAAAGGGCAGATCGTCCTGGGCGACGTGCAGCAGGGTGTCGTTCAGGCAGACCCCGCCCGAATGCGTCGAGTCCAGAACCCGCTGCTGTTCGGGCCGGTCGTAGCCGAAGTAGTAAAGCGCCAGCGGCCGCGGCCGGGCATTGACGTAGGCCAGCGCCTCGTCCAGCTCGTCGTAGGGAATGATCGGTAGCAGCGGGCCGAAGATCTCCTCGTGCATCACCCGCATGTGCTCGTTGACCTCGAGCAGCAGGCAGTGCGGCATGCGCCGCTGCTGCGCCTCGGTGAACAGCGGCACGACCTGGGCGCCCTTGGCGCGGGCATCGTCGAGGTAGTCCTGCAATCGTGCCAGCTGACGCGCATTGATGATTGCGGTGTAGTCGGGGTTGTCCGCAAGGCTCGGATACAGACGCTGTACCGCTTCACGATAGGCGTCGACGAAGCCCTTGAGGCGGGCTCGCGGTACCAGCACATAGTCCGGCGCGACGCAGGTCTGCCCGGCATTGATGCATTTGCCGAAGGCGATGCGCTCGGCGGCATCGGCCAGCGGCACCGTGGCCGAGACGATGGCCGGCGACTTGCCGCCCAGCTCGAGGGTCACCGGGGTGAGGTTGTCGGCGGCGGCACGCATCACGTCACGGCCTATATGCGTTGCGCCGGTGAACAGCAGATGGTCGAACGGCAGGCGGGCGAAGGCGCGCCCGAACTCGACATCGCCGAGCACCACCGCCACCTGATTCTCCGGAAAAACCTGCGCCAGCAGCGCCTTCAGCAGCTGGCCGGTGGCCGGCGTCGACTCGCTCATCTTCAGCATCACCCGATTGCCTGCCGCCAGCGCACCGACCAGCGGGCCGATGGCCAGGTAGAGCGGGTAGTTCCACGGCACGATGATGCCCACTACCCCCAGCGGCTGATAGACGACCCGCGCACTGGCCGGCTGGAAAGCCAGACCGACCCGGCGCCGCGATGGCTTCATCCAGCGCCGCAGATGGCGGCAGGCGTAGCGGATGCCATGCAGGCTCGGCATCAGTTCGGCGAGCAGGGTCTCGTCGGCCGAGCGATGACCGAAATCCGTGCTGATCGCCTCGATCAGAGCCGGCTGGTGAGCCGCCAGCACATCGCGCAGCGCGTCCAGCCAGCGCAGACGGTCTTCCTCGGATGGCATCGGTGCGGCGGCGAATGCTGCACGCTGGCAAGCGAACACCGCTTCAAGGGCGGCGAGTGCTTGTGGAGTGTCGGCTGACATTGGGGCTCCGGGTGGCGAGGCGGGTTGATAGATTTCTAGAGTAATTGCTCTAAACTGTCAACGAGACGTGCTTGCCCGACCGCTGGCGTGTACCGTTGCCCCTTCGCTCCATCGCCGAGATCCCGCCGCCCATGGCACCCCGAGCAAAGACCCGCGATCGCATCATCGAAGCCAGCCTGGCGCTGTTCAACGCCCAGGGCGAACGCAACGTCACCACCAACCACATCGCCGCGCACCTGGGCATCTCGCCGGGAAACCTCTACTACCACTTCCCCAACAAGCAGGCGATCGTCGCCGAGCTGTTCGGCCAGTACGAGGCGCGGGTCGATGCCTTTCTGCGCCTGCCGCTGGCGCGCGCGATGCAGGTAGAGGACAAGGCGATCTACCTGGAAGCACTGCTCGGCGCGATGTGGGATTACCGTTTTCTGCACCGCGATCTGGAGGGGTTGCTCGACGCCGATGGCGAGCTGGCGCGGCGCTACGAAGGCTTTGCCACGCGTTGCCTGCAGCATGCTCGGGCGATCTACCAGGGTTTCGTCGAAGTCGGCATTCTGGAGATGGACGATGAACAAACCGAGGCGCTGGCGCTCAACGCCTGGATCATCGTTACGTCCTGGATTCGCTTCCTCGGCACGGTTGGCGCCGGGGCGGGCCAGCTCGATCCTGTGCAGATGCGGCGTGGCATCTATCAGGTGCTGGCGCTGGAGAGCGGCTTTGTCGCGACCGAAGCGCGCGAGGCGGTGGCTGCATTGCGGGGTCAGTACTTCGTTGCGCTGGAGTCGCTGTTGCCGACGGCGGATGCCTGACGCCTCTCAGGGCTCGCCCAACCACTGCGGAATCCGTCGCTCCAGATAGTAGCGAGGGCGGCGCGGCGTGCCTTCTACAAAGCCGACGTGGCCGCCGCGGCGGTGCAGCTCCAGGGTTGTGGTCGCCGACAGTTCGGTCGGTTCCGGCACGCTGTGGCGGAACACGAAAGGGTCGTCCGCGGCCTGGATCAGCAGGGTTGGTGTCGTGATCGCTGGCAGGTAGTAGCGGCTGGAGGCGCGGCGGTAATAGTCCTGGGCGTCGCTGTAGCCGTGCAGCGGCGCGGTGAAGCGACCGTCGAAATCCCAGAAGGTGCGCATGCCCTGCAGCGGGCCGAGGCTCTGCAAGGCACCGAGGTGGTTCAGCAGCCCCTCGCGCTGGAAACGCTGCTGTTTGTCCCTCACGTAGGCCACCATCGCCTTCATGAAATGCGCCTGGTAGACGCGGGAGAAGCCGAGGCCGATGCGATCGGCGCATTGGTCCAGGCGAAACGGCACCGACACCGCCACCGCCTTGCGCAGCGGGCTACTGGCACCCGTTTCGCCGAGGTACTTGAGCAGCACGTTGCCGCCCAGCGAGTAGCCCACCGCATGCAGCGGCGCCATGGGTCGGCTGGCCTGCAGGTGCCCAATCACTTCGGCGAGATCGTCGCTGGCGCCGGAATGATAGGCGCGCGGCAGTAGATTCGGTTCGCCCGAGCAGCCGCGCCAGTTGATCGCGACGCTGGCCCAGCTCTGTGCGGCCAGTTGTTGCTGCAGGCCGAGCACGTAAAGCGAATTCGACGAGCCGGTCAGCCCATGCAGCACCAGCACCAGCGGCGCCGTAGCCTCATGC
The DNA here is from genome assembly GCF_054483855.1 of Stutzerimonas sp. KH-1. Lineage (NCBI taxonomy): Bacteria > Pseudomonadati > Pseudomonadota > Gammaproteobacteria > Pseudomonadales > Pseudomonadaceae > Stutzerimonas > Stutzerimonas sp. KH-1. Next base: position 3,883,521 of record NZ_CM137011.1, read on the forward strand.
GGGCCGTGCCAGTCCAGGTCGATGAAATCGCCATCGGCCAGCCACAGTCGCTCACGCCGGCGTTCGAGACGCGGCGCCTTGCGAAAGAAGGGGTTCCACAAGGTCTGCAAGTGCGGCCCGGGAAGCCACCAGGCGGGTTGGAAGGTTTCGGACACGGTCGCTCGGTTTCCTCGTTTGCTTCGACGTTAGAGCCTTGGCGGAGGGAAGAAAAGCATGATGCAGGCGTTGAATGATGCCTGCCGCCCGGCGACTTACGCCTTTGGGGATATGGTCAGCGCCGCCCAAGGGGTGGAGAGTGACGCGATAGTCTTATCCGGAACCCTGCCCATGACGCCTACCCCCTTCGACCAACTGCTCGGCGCCGCACGCCAGGAGCGCGAGCCCCAGCGCCTGCTGTTCGTCTTTGTCAGTGCTGAACTGCCCGAGGACGCCACCGAGGCCGAGCGCCAGCGCTTCGAGGAAAATGCCGGTGGCTCATTGAAACCGGTGCTCTGCGTCGACAAGCTGCCCGAGGAACTGAGCGACTTCGCCGCGCTGCGTGAAGAATCCGAGCGCACCGGCGTGGCCTGGCACCTGCTGTTCGCCGCGGCGCTGCCTGGCCAGGCCGGCATGACGCCGAACGCCGATGAGGCCGAGCAGCCACTGAAGATGATGGTCAGCGCCATCGAGACCGGCAACGTCGGCCGCTTCCTGGCCTTCGATCGCAACGGCCAGACCGTCGACTTCTACTGAAGTCGCCGACTTCAAGCGGCGGGTGCGTGGCGCTCCCAGAGCGCGTAGTGCACCTTGCCGGCCTGCTTCTCCCGATGCAGTCGCCAGTTCCCCGGCAGGCCGAGGCTGGACGGCAGTGCCTCGCTTTCGGTGTAGACCCAGGCGTGTTCGGCCAGCCAACCCTTGTTCTCCAGCAGCTCGCAGGCCGGTTGCAGCAGATTCTTGTTGAACGGCGGGTCGAGGAATACCAGGTCGAAGGCGGTCGGCGTCTGGGTTTCCAGATAGCGCAGGGCGTCGCTCTGCAGCAGCTGGCCGTGGCCGCAGTTGAGCGTGTCGAGATGCTTGCGCAGGCTGGCGATGGCGTTGGCGTTCACGTCCAGCGCCAGGGCCATGCTGGCGCCGCGCGACAGGGCTTCCAGATAGATCGCGCCGCTGCCGGTGAACGGATCGAGCACCCGCGCGCCGGACAGGTAGGGTGCCAGCCAGTTGAACAGGGTTTCGCGCACCCGGTCCGGCGTGGGGCGCAAGCCTTCGGCATCGGGGAAGCTGAAGCGGCGCGAGCGCCACTCGCCGCCGATGATGCGCAACTGGCCCTGGCCGCCGTGGGCGCTAGGGCGAATGGGTGGATTGGCCATCAGTGCTCCGGAACGCCGCTGGGCTGTTCGACTGGTTTATCGGTGGGCGGCGGCAGCGGTTGCTGCTCGACGCTGGGGCCGGCGGTGACGATGACGAAGGCGTCTTCCTGCAGATGCTTGTTCATCGCCGTCTTGACCTGTTCGACTGTCAGCGCCTGCACCTCGCCCATGAAATCCTCCAGGTAGGTCAGCGGCAGGTCGTAGAAGCCGATGCTGCCCAGCTGACCGACGATGTCGGCATTGCTTGCGGTAGACAGCGGGAAACTGCCGGCGATCTCGCGCTTGCTGCGCTCCAGCTCGGCCTCGGTCGGCCCTTCGGCGAGATAGTCGCGGACCAGCTGCTGCACCAGATCCAATGCGCCATCGGTGAGTTCGGCGCGGGTCTGCATGCTGATCATGAACGGCCCCTCGGCACGCATCGGGCTGAAGCCGGAATAGATGCCGTAGGTCAGGCCGCGCTTTTCGCGCACCTCTTCCATCAGCCGCGTGCCGAAACCGCCGCCGCCGAGGATTTGGTTGCCCAGATAGAGCGCCGCGTAGTCCGGATGGCCACGAGGGATGCCGAGTTGGGCCAGCATCAGGTGACTCTGGTTGGAGGGGAAGTCGATGTGGTGCTTGCCGGCAACCGGAGCCTTGGGTGTCGGCGTCGTTGGCAGCGCCGGGCCTTCCGGCAGGGCGGCGGAGACGTCGGCGGCCAAGGCTTCGGCCTCTTCGCGGGAGAGGTCGCCGACCAGCGCGATCACCGCATTGCCTGCCGCATAGGCGCGGGCGTGGAAGTCGCGCAGCTGCTCGACGCTGATAGCCGGAATCGACTCGGGGGTGCCTTCGCTGGGGTGGGCGTAGGGGTGATCGCCATAGAGCTGCTCGAACAGCTCGAGGCTGGCCAGCTTGCCGGGGTTCTGCTTCTGGAATTCGAAGCCGGCCAGCAGCTGATTCTTGATCCGTTGCAGCGAGTCCTCGGGGAAGGTCGGCTGGCCGATGACCTGGTTGAACAGCGCCAGGGCCGGCTCGCGCTTGTCCGGCGCACTGAGGCTGCGCAGGCTGACCACCGCCATGTCACGGTAGGAACCGTTGCCGAAATCCGCACCGAGGCCTTCGAAACCACGGGCGATGGCGCTGACGTCCTTGCCCGCGACGCCCTCGTTGAGCATGGCATTGGTCAGCAGCGCCAGGCCGGGTATGTCGCCGTCCTGGCTGCTGCCGGCGGAGAAGGTCAGGCGCAGGTCGAACATCGGCAACTCGCGGGCTTCGACGAACAGTACCTTGGCGCCTTCGGCGGTCTGCCAGCTCTGGATATCCAGCTTGCGCCGGGCCAGGGGTTGATCGCCCAGCTCGGTGAGGGACTCCAAGTGCGGCTTTTCGGGCGTTGCGGTCGTCACGGCAGGCTGGGTCGCCTCGCGGGCGACATCCTGCTCCGCCGGCTGGCCGGGCTGTGGCAGGGCGGAGGAGCCTTCGTCGCAGCCCGCCAGGCCGAAACCGGCTGCCAGCAGCAGGCCGAACAGGCCGTTGCGCAGCGCTTTGCAATCACTCATCACGGGCTTCCTCGGGCAGAACATGGGCGACGCTCAGGCGGGAGCGGGTGAAATAGGTGCTGGCGGCCTGCTGAATGTCCTCGGGCGTAACCGCTTCCAGCGCGCTCAGCTCCTCGTCCATCAGGCGCCAGGACAGGCCGACGGTTTCCAGCTTGCCGATGGTGGTGGCCTGCTGGGTGATGGAGTCGCGCTCGTAGACCAGGCCGGCGATGACCTGCGCACGCACGCGCTCGAGTTCGTCCGCCGAGGGTGGCGTCTCCTTGAGCGCGTCCAGCTCCCGCCAGAGCCCGGCTTCGACTTCTTCCAGGGTGCGGCCCTTCTGCAAGTTCGGCGCGGCGCTCAAGACGAACAGGCTGTCGCCACGGGCGTAGGCGTCGTACCAGGCCGAGGCGCTGGTCACCAGTTCCTCTCCGCGCTCCAGCCGTTCCGGCAGGCGCGCGCTGTAGCCGCCGTCGAGCAGGGCGGAGATCAACCGCAGGGCATGCACCTGGCGAGCGTTCTCCTCGGTCGCCAGGCTCGGTGCATTGAAGGCCATGAGCAGCGTCGGCAGCTGGGTCTTCACGTGTAGCTGGAGGCGGCGCTCGCCCGGTTCGTCCAGCTCAAGCGGCCGCTTGGCCGCCGGCACCTCGCGTTTCTCGATGCCGCCGAAGAAGCGTTCTGCCAGCCCGCGGACCTCGTCGGCGGTCACGTCGCCGACCACCACCAGGGTGGCGTTGTTCGGTGCGTACCACTGCTCGTACCAGGCACGCAGCTCGTCGGCCTGCATGCGGTTGAGATCGGCCATCCAGCCGATGGTCGGGTTGCGGTAGCCGCTGGCGGGATAGGTGATGGTCTTGAAGCGCTCGTAGGCCAGCGAGCTGGGCTTGTCGTCGGTGCGCAGGCGGCGTTCTTCCTTGATCACTTCGATCTCGCGGGCGAACTCCTCGGGCGGCAGCCTGAGGCTGGCCAGGCGGTCGGCTTCGAGTTCGAACGCAACGGCCAGGCGGTCGCGTGCCAGAACCTGGTAATAGGCCGTGTAGTCGTCGCTGGTGAAGGCGTTTTCCTCGGCGCCCAGCTCACGCAGGATGCGCGAGGCTTCGCCGGCATCGAGCTTGCGGCTGCCCTTGAACATCATGTGTTCGAGCGCGTGAGAGAGGCCGGTCTGGCCGGCTGTCTCGTAGCTGGAGCCAACCTTGTACCAGAGCTGGGAAACCACCACCGGCGCACGATGATCCTCGCGCACGATCACCTTCAGGCCGTTGTCGAGGAAGAACTCGTGGGTGGGCTGGCTGTCTGCTGCTGTTGCCAGCATGGGCAGATAGAACGCTCCGAGCAGCAGGGCGGCGGCGCGGCGTAACATCAGAGGCATAGTCGGGACTCGTCCAGGTTGGTGCCCGCCACGGCAGATGGCAGGACGGCGACACGGCAGCCATGGTAATGGCCCGCGCGGGTCAGGCAAAGCCGGGGTATCCGCACAGTCTGCTCGGCCGCAGTGCCCGCGCTTAGCGCACCTGCCTGGCGAGGTGCTAGGATAGGGCCCATTTTTGGGCCGGAAGCCAGGCTGCCGGCGTTTCGCATCCTTGAGAATACCTTCTCCATGTTTGGTTCCAACGACGACAAGAAGACGCCGGCCGAGCCCGGTGAAAAGAAAGGCCTGTTCGGCTGGCTGCGCAAGAAGCCGCAGCCCGCGCCGGCAGAGCAGCCCGCCGCCGAACAGCCGGACAGCGAATCGGTCGAGCAGACCGGGGCGCCTGTCGAATCGCCTGTCGCTACACCTCAGGAAGAGCAGCCGGCGCGCGTGGTCGAGGCCGATATGCAGCCGGCTGAGGAGATAGAGCCGGTGCTGCTGCACCCCGAACCCGAACCCGATCCGGAGCCGGTACCTGCCCCGGTCGTAGCGCCCGCGCCGGAGGCCCCAACCAAGCTCGGCTTCTTCGCTCGCCTGCGCCAGGGGCTGTCGAAAACCAGCGCCAGCATTGGCGAAGGCATGGCCAGCCTGTTCCTCGGCAAGAAGGCCATCGACGACGATCTGCTCGACGAACTGGAAACCCGCCTGCTGACCGCCGACGTCGGCGTCGAGGCGACCACCGCGATCATGCAGAATCTCACCCGGCGCGTCTCGCGCAAGGAGCTGGCCGACAGCGGCGCGCTCTACACCGCACTGCAGGAAGAACTCGTTGGCCTGCTCAAGCCGGTCGAGCAGCCGCTGGCGATCGATGCTGGCAAGCGCCCGTATGTGATCCTGGTGGTCGGCGTGAACGGCGTCGGCAAGACCACCACCATCGGCAAGCTGGCCAAGAAGCTGCAGCTCGACGGCAAGAAGGTCATGCTCGCCGCCGGCGACACCTTCCGCGCCGCGGCGGTGGAGCAGCTGCAGGTCTGGGGCGAGCGCAACGGCATCCCGGTGGTCGCCCAGCACACCGGCGCCGACTCCGCCTCGGTGATCTTCGATGCGGTGCAGGCGGCCAAGGCGCGCGGCATCGATGTGCTGATTGCCGACACCGCGGGCCGTCTTCATACCAAGGACAACCTGATGGAAGAGCTGAAGAAAGTCCGTCGGGTGATGGGCAAGCTCGACGAGTCGGCTCCCCACGAAGTCCTGCTGGTACTCGACGCCGGCACTGGCCAGAACGCCATCAACCAGACCAAGCAGTTCAACCAGGCGGTCGAGCTGACCGGGCTGGCACTGACCAAGCTTGACGGCACCGCCAAGGGCGGTGTGATCTTCGCCCTGGCCAAGCAGTTCGGCACGCCGATTCGTTACATCGGCGTCGGCGAAGGAATCGACGATCTGCGCACGTTCGAGGCCGATGCGTTCGTCAAGGCGCTTTTTGCCCAGCGGGACGGCGCATGATTCGTTTCGAACAGGTCGGCAAACGCTACCCCAACGGCCACGTCGGGTTGCACGAGCTTTCCTTTCAGGTGCGGCGTGGCGAGTTCCTCTTCGTTACCGGCCATTCTGGTGCTGGCAAGAGCACGCTGCTGCGCCTGCTTCTGGCGATGGAGCGCCCCACCAGCGGCAAGCTGCTGCTGGCCGGGCAGGACCTGTCGCGCATCACCAACGCGCAGATTCCTTTCCTGCGCCGACAGATCGGCGTGGTGTTCCAGAACCACCAGCTGCTGTTCGATCGCACCGTATTCGACAACGTCGCCCTGCCGTTACAGATCCTCGGGCTGAACAAGCGCGAGATCGGTCAGCGGGTAATGACCGCGCTGGAGCGCGTCAGCCTCAAGGACAAGGCGCTGCAGTATCCGGCGGACCTGTCCACCGGCCAGCAGCAGCGTGTCGGCATCGCCCGCGCAGTCGTGCATCGGCCGGCCCTGCTTCTCGCCGATGAACCGACCGGTAACCTCGACCCGCGACTCGCTGCGGAGATCATGGGCGTGTTCGAAGACATCAATCGCCTGGGGACCACCGTGCTGATCGCCAGCCACGACCTGGCGCTGATCGCGCGGATGCGCCATCGCATGCTGACCCTGCAACGTGGTCGCCTGATCGGCGATGGGGAGGCCAGCCGATGAGCAGCGAACGCAATCCCAAGACCAACCCGAGCACGGCCGAGCGCGTCGGCGGTTCGGTGAAGAAGCCGGAGCAGCCACGCGGCGACGAGCCGGACTTCAAGACGCTGTTCCACGCCTGGCTGGAAAGTCACCGCGCCAGCCTGGTGGACAGCGTCGGGCGCCTGATCAAGCAGCCGATCGGCAGCTTCTTCACCTGCCTGGTGATGGCCGTGGCGTTGAGCCTGCCCATGGGCCTGGCGCTGCTGCTGGACAACGTCGAGCGACTCGGTGGCTCCTGGCAGCGCGCCGCGCAGATCTCGCTGTTCATGGACCTCGAGGTGGATAGCGCCGCCGGTGAGCGCCTGCGTGACGAGGTTGCGGCCATGCCCGATGTGGCAGCGGCGGACTGGGTCAGCCGCGAGCAGGCGCTGGACGAGTTTCAGCAGTTGTCCGGGCTTGGCGAAGCGCTCAAGGAATTGCCGGAAAATCCGCTGCCCGGCGTGATCATCGTGACACCCGAAGAGGTGGACAAGGACAAGCTCGAAGCGCTGCGCCAGCAGCTGGCCGAGTTGCCGGGCGTACAGCTGGCGCAGCTGGATCTGCTCTGGGTCGAGCGGCTGACCGCCATCCTCAAGCTTGGCGACCGTTTCGTCTTTGGCCTGACATTGCTGCTGGTGGCGACGTTGCTGCTGGTGATTGGCAACACCATCCGCCTGCACATCGAGAACCGCCGCACCGAGATCGAGGTGGTCAAGCTGGTAGGCGGCACCGATGGCTACGTCCGCCGTCCGTTTCTCTACATGGGTGCCATCTACGGCCTGGGTGCCGGCCTGATCGCCTGGCTGCTGCTGGTCTACGGTCTGGGCTGGCTGAACGAAGCCGTGGTCAACCTCGCGGGCCTCTACGGCAGCGATTTCGGCCTGGGTGGCGTTCCGGCGGGCGATGCGTTATCGCTGGTGATCGGCGCGGTGCTGCTCGGCTACATCGGTGCCTGGCTGGCTGTCGCAAGGCATCTGAGCGAACTCGCTCCGCGTTAAAATTCCGTTTAAAAACAATGGCTTGATGGTTGTGTCAGGGAACTTTTCCACAGGCTTGCAGTCTCATGCGGCAATGCTAAACTGCTGCAGCTTCGTCATTGGAGGTACTGCATGACAACTACTCTGCAACCTGTTCAAGCGCTAGTCCCGGGAGCGAATCTCGAGGCCTACGTGCAGACCGTGAACAGCCTCCCGCTGCTCACCGTCGAGCAGGAGCGCGAGCTGGCCGGGCGCCTCTTCTATCATCAAGATCTCGAAGCGGCTCGGCAGATGGTGCTGGCGCACCTGCGTTTCGTCGTTCACATCGCCCGCAGCTATTCCGGCTACGGGCTGGCCCAGGCCGACCTGATCCAAGAAGGCAATGTCGGCCTGATGAAGGCGGTCAAGCGTTTCAATCCGGAAATGGGTGTGCGGTTGGTGTCCTTCGCCGTGCACTGGATTCGCGCCGAAATTCACGAGTTCATCCTGCGCAACTGGCGCATCGTCAAGGTCGCTACCACCAAGGCGCAGCGCAAGCTGTTCTTCAACCTGCGCAGCCAGAAGAAACGTCTGGCCTGGCTGAACAACGATGAAGTCACCGCCGTGGCCGACAGCCTGGGCGTCGAGCCGCATGAAGTGCGCGAGATGGAAAGCCGCCTGACCGGTCATGACATGGCCTTCGACCCGGCCGCCGATGCCGACGACGACAGCGCCTACCAGTCGCCTGCACATTACCTGGAAGATCATCGCTACGATCCGGCGCGTCAGCTGGAAGATGCCGACTGGAGTGACAGCTCCACCTCCAGCCTGCACGCCGCGCTCGAGGGGCTCGACGAGCGCAGCCGGGACATTCTCCAGCAGCGCTGGCTGAACGAGGACAAGGCGACCCTGCACGACCTGGCGGCCAAGTACAACGTGTCGGCCGAGCGCATTCGTCAGCTGGAAAAGAACGCGATGAACAAGCTGAAGGGCTCGATCCAGGCCTGACGCCCTTTAGCAGGAACGAATCGCGGGATGCCGATGGCCCCCGCGATTTTTTTTGCCGAACGTCCGGCTCTCAGGCATTAGTTATCGCTGTTCGTCGCCCTGATGAAGCGTGTTTCGTCGCGCCTGGTCTATCGCGGCCAACAGCTGCGCATTGGTGATCGGCTTGTGCAGCCAGACGATCCGGTCCGGGAATTTCGCCTCGTCGAACTGGTGCGCTGCGGAAATCACGACGATCGGCAATTCGTGTATGGCCGGCCGTGCGCGCAGTTCGTCAATCAACTGTGCCCCGCTGCCATCGGGTAGGTGCAGGTCCAGCGTCATGGCCTCGTAGCACCCGGTGGCGAGTTTCTCCCGTGCCTGATGCAGGCTCTGCACGCGATCCACCGCGTATCCTCCCTCGCGCAGCATCATGTGCAGCAGGCGCCCGGTATCCGGCTCGTCTTCGACGACCAGTATCCGCGGCAGGCCTTCCCGGTTGTCTGCCTCGCTTGTCGGCGTCTGGATCGGCAGCTCGCACCAGAAGGTGGTGCCAGCGCCGGGCTGGCAATCGAAGCCGACTGTGCCGCCCATGCGCTCGATGAGCTCCTTGGTGATCGCCAGGCCCAGGCCGGTGCCCGACTTCTGCCGACTGTCAGAGGCATCGGCTTGGGCGAACTTCTCGAATACCCGTGAGCGGAAGGCGTCCGGTATGCCCGGCCCCTGATCGGTCACGCTGATGCGTACCCGCGCGCCGCGAACGCTGGTGTGCAGGCTGATCTCTCCGCCTTCGGGAGTGAACTTCACGGCATTGGAAAGAAAATTGCCGAGCACCTGCTGTAGGCGCAGGCTGTCGACCCAGACCAGGACGTCCTGTGGATGGTGCAGCGTGCAGCGCACGCCATGCTGGCCGCACAGTGGCTGATTGCTTGCAAGCGATTCCTCCAGCAGCTTGCCAAGCGAATGCTCGCGCAGTTCAAAGGCCATCTTGCCGGCAGCGATCTTCTCCATGTCCAGTAGGTCGTTGATCAGATGACCCAGGCGCAGGCTGTTGCGGTAGGCGATCTCTAGCATCTGCTGCATGGCTGGCGGCGCCGCACCGAGCGCGCCGCCGACGATCAGGCCGAGCGCACCGCTGATGGAGGTCAAGGGCGTGCGCAGTTCATGGCTCACGGTCGAGACGAAGTCATTCTTCATCTGCTCGATGCGCTTGCGCTCGGTCAGGTCCATCAGGGTACCGCTGATGCGCTGGGCCATTCCTTGCGGGTCGCGCTGGATATAGCCACGCAGCAGAACGGGTACGACATGGCCGTGCTTGTGTTGCAGGCGCAGTTCGCTCGTAAAGTGATCGAGATTGGACAGCATGGTTTGCGCCAGCTTGGCTTTCTGCTGCGTCAGGTCCTCGGGTACGGTCAGGCGTTCCCATAGCTTGAGGTCGCAAGACAACTCGTCCGGCCGGTAGCCGAGCATTTCCCAGGCGCGTGGCGAGGCATACATGCTGCCTGCTTCCAAATCGAGATCCCAGAGGCCATCGTTGCTGCCCTTGAGCGCCAGCGAGAGCCGCTCCTCGCTCACCTTCAGGTCATTCTTGCTTTGGCGGATGCGCTGGGTCATCTCTTCCGCCAGGGCTTGGATGTGGCTATGGCGCAGGGCAAGCGAGGAGGTGAGGAAGAACACCAGCAGGCTCAGGCCGAGGCCCAGGGCGAGCATCAGGCTTTCGTTGCCATGGAAGCGCCCGTCGAACTCCGGCCGGCTATCCATGCGCAGGGTCCAGGTCTGGCCGTACAGGTGCAGTTGCTGCAATCGGCTGTAGCGAGCGTCGCCGGGCTGTGGCGCATCGGGCGAGGCATAGAGCAGTTGCTCTGGGTCTTCGTCGTCGCTGGCGTAGATATGCAGCGCCAGCGGCAGGTCGGCAGCGCGCAGGATGCCCTGCATCAGATCATCGAGGCGATAGGGGCTGTAGACGAAGCCGATGAGCGCCTGCATGCGCTGCGCGGGTGTGTCGGTCGGCTCGCCTTGCCGGTATACCGGCACGTAAAGCAGTACGCCGGCCTGGACCTTGCCGTGGGTCTCCTGCATCAGCGTCACCTTCGCCGTGATGCTGGTCTCGCCCAGGCGCGCAGCCCGCAGCATGGCCCGGCGGCGGGTCGGCTCGGAGTACATGTCGAAGCCGAAAGCGGCCAGGTTGCGCCCGACGAAGGGCTCGAGAAAAACGATCGAGGTATAGAGGTCGCGCTCACCAGGCGGATGGATGTCGTACTCCGGGAAGCCTTCGGCTCGAATCCGTGCGATATGCGCGTCCCGCTCGTCCGGCGCGATGGCCTGGCTGAAGCCTACGCCCTGGATGCCCGGATAGCGGTCTGGCAGCAGCAGGCGCTGAACATACAGACGCCATTGCGCGCGGCTGACGTGGTCGACGGCGTCGAACAGGCCGGCGCCCCCGAGGAGAATCTGCTCGTGGTCGCGTAGCCGCTTGCGGATGGCTTCGGTGACTTTCTCGCTGAGTAGCTGGAACTGCTGTTCGGCCGCCCGGTCCTCGTTGGCGCGCAGGTTCTGCCAGGCCGCCAGCTGTACCAGCAGGGTGAACAACAGCATCGCCCAGGCAATACCGTTCTGCCGGGTGAACAACTGTCGCAGGGCCTGGAACTGGCTGGCGGGTTGGGCTGGGTCGCTCATCATCTTCGCTGCAGTGCGCATGTCTGAATCGATTTGGATGCCCCGCGGGTCAGAATGTGCGTCAGCCCGCCGGTAGCCGATCGGTTCAGTATGCCGCAAGCGCTGAGGCGGAAACTGGAATGGATCGGCGACTCCGGGAACTCGGTCAGCTTACCCTTCGTACTGGCCGTTTGATATACGCGTCCGCTCAGGCGCGCGACGAGTGGCAGTGCTGCCCATAATCGAGTGCCGTAGGGCTCCACTCGATCGATTCTGCTGGCAGCGGCCGGGCGAAGCCGTAGCCCTGCCCGTAATCGCAGCTTTGTCCGAGCAGGAAGGCCGCCTGCTCCGCGGTTTCGATGCCCTCGGCCACCACTTTCAAACCGAGGTTGTGTGCCAGGCCGATGACGGATCGGGTAATGGCGGCGTCATCATGGTCGTTCGGCAGCCCGCGAACGAACCCTTGATCGATCTTGAGCTTGTGTACGTTCATCCGCTTGAGCCGCTGCAATGACGAGTAGCCGGTACCGAAATCGTCGATCGCCAGCTGCACCCCGAGTGCGCGCAGGCGCTGCAGTAGCTGGACGGCGGCATCCGGGTCCTGCATCACTGCGCTTTCGGTGATCTCCAGCTCGAGATGGCGCGCGTCGAGCCCGGATCTGGCGAGGATCGTGGCGACCTGCAGATCGAGTTCGCCGTTACCGAACAACCTGCTGGAAATATTCACGGCGATGAAGCCGAGCGGCCGATTCTGGGCCAGCCACTCCTGCGCCTGGTGGCAAGCCTGCTCCAGTACCCAGCGGTCGATGGCGCTGATCAAGCCGGTTTCTTCGGCGATGGGAATGAAAATGCCCGGTGCGATCAGCCCTTTCTCCGGATGGAGCCAGCGTACCAGCGCCTCGAAGCCGGTGATGGTGCCGTGGCGCAGATCGTAGATCGGTTGGTAATGCAGACGCAGCTGGCCCTGCTCCAGCGCCTGGCGCAGCGCGGTGACCAGTTCGACGCGCTGACGGGCCTGGCTGGTCAACTCCTGGGAATAGAAGGCGTAGGTGGAGCGGCCGCTGCTCTTGGCCTTGAACAGCGCCGAGTCGGCATTGCGCATCAGTTGCTCGACATTCTGTACGTCGGTGGGGTACGGGTAGAGCACGATGCCAATGCTGGCACTGCTGAACAGCTCGCGGTCGTCCAGGTGATAAGGCTCGTTCAGCCGATCCAGCAGGCGCAACGCCAGTGCGGTCGCCTTTTCCGCGCCGTGGTCCTCGCAGAGCAGGGCAAACTCATCGCCGCCCAGCCGGCCGAGGGTCATGCCGTTCTCCAGCTGTTCGCTCAGTCGGGCGCTGACGGCCTGGAGCAGGGCGTCGCCCAGGCTGTGCCCGAGGCTCTCGTTGATGTCCTTGAAGTGGTCCAGGTCGATCAGCAGCAACGCGCCGCTGCGTTTGTTCGCCCGGGCGCGCTCGAGGTCCTGCTTGGCACGCTCGGTGAACAGCAAGCGATTCGGCAGATTGACCAGCGGGTCATAGTGAGCGAGCTGATCGAGTTCTTCGCGTGAACGCTTCAGCGCCGAGAGATCGGAAAATACCGCGACATAATGGCTGAGCTGGCCCTGATCGTCGTAGATGCAGCGCAGATTCTGCCACTGTGGATAGACGTCGCCGTTCTTGCGCCGATTCCAGATCTCGCCGCTCCAGGACCCGTGCTCGCGCAGTGCATGCCACATCTCCTGATAGAAGGCTGCATCGTGCTTGCCGGAGGCGAACAGTTTCGGCGTCTGGCCGAGCACTTCCTCCGTGCTGTAGCCGGTGATGCGGCTGAATGCCGGGTTGACATGCACGATGTGCTGATGCGGATCGGTGACCAGTACGCCTTCCTGGGTGCTGTCGAAGACCGCAGCGGCCTGCTTCAGACTGGTCTTCTGCAGATGCTGGGCGCGCTGCTGCTCATCGAAGCGACGGAAGTGCTGTCGACCAAGCAGAAAGATCAGGCCGCTGGTGAGCGTCACGAACAGCGCGCCCTTGCCCATGTGCCAGGCCTGGTCGTCGCCTGCCACCAGACGGCTGACCAGGGTGTCGCCAAGAAGGATCCACAACATCGCCAGGCAGAAGTAGCCCAGACTCAGCCGGACGAGGTAGGTGTTCATCGTTGCTCTTGGGTCCGATCAAATACTGCATAGTCAAACCCCATCGCACTGGGCGAGCGGGAGATACGTCATAAAGCACCGGTGGTGCTGCTTCCTGCTGCGCCGGTTGTCTTGCATGCTGGCCTAAAGCCAGCTTGGCCACCAGTCCCGGCGGTCGGGTTTGATGCGCTGCAGGTAGTGGCTGCCGCCGAGCTGGCGCATCTGCTGCCGGATCCAGGCGGCCCGATTGTTCACATGGCCGCTGGGTTTGCCAGCGCTCCATTGTCGCGGGTTCGGCAACACGGCGGCCAGCAGGCTGGCCTGACGGCTCGACAGATAGGGCGCGCCAATGCCGAAGTGATGACGCGCGGCCGCCTCGGCACCGAAGATTCCGTCGGCCCATTCCACGCTGTTGAGGTACACCTCGAGAATGCGCTGCTTGGGCCACAGCAGCTCGATCAGCGCAGTGAACCAGGCCTCCAGTCCCTTGCGCGGCCAGCTGCGGCCGGACCATAGGAAAAGGTTCTTCGCCACCTGCTGACTCAATGTGCTGGCACCGCGCAGTGAGCCACCGCGTTCATTGTGGCTGAGGGCGGCGCGAATTGCAGCGATGTCGAAGCCCCAGTGGTCGGCGAACTTCTGGTCCTCGGCGGCGATCACTGCCACCTTCAGGTCGTCTGGCAGCTCTTTCCAGGGCCGCCACTTGCGGGTCAGGTCGATAGCTTCGCCTGTGTGCCAGGACTCGATCTTGCGCTCGATCATCAAAGCGGTGAACGGCGGGGGCACCCAGCGAAACAGCAGCACCAGCAGCACCGAGAGGCCGATCAGCCAGAGCAGCAGTTTGGACAGGCGCAGCAGGAGGTTCCGCAACATGGCACTTGGTCGTGGGCGAAAAGAGCGGGCATTATAGCGGCCGCTAAGGCTATCGACCGGAAATGGCAATGATTCGTGCTTATATCGTCCTTGCCGCGTTGTTCGGCTTTACCGGCGTTGCGCTGGGTGCCTTCGCTTCCCATGCCCTCAAAAGCCAGTTGAGCGCTGCCTATCTCGCGGTGTTTCAGACGGGCGTGCAGTACCAGATGCTCCATGCACTGGCGCTGCTGGGCGTCGCGCTGCTTTCACTGCATCGGCCCGGCCGCCTGCTGACTGTGGCAGGCGCCTTGTTCGTCGTCGGTATCCTGCTGTTCTCCGGCAGCCTCTACCTGCTCACCCTGAGCGGCGTCGGCAGGCTCGGCATGATCACGCCGATCGGGGGCATGTCATTCCTGGCCGGCTGGTTGTGCCTGGGACTGGCTGGTTGGCGCCTGCGCGGCTGAGCGGGACGAACGGCCGCGGCCTTCGCCTTGGTGCACCGGGTGGTTCGGGCTAGAATGCCGTCCCCTTTGCGCAATGCGGCGAACAGCATGCAGATTCAGTTGAACGGCGAACCCTACGAGCTGCCAGCCGGCGAGACGGTGGCTGACCTGCTGGCGCGTCTGGAACTGACCGGCCGCCGTCTGGCCGTCGAGCTCAACCGCGATATCGTGCCGCGCAGCGCGCACGCCAGCACCGCGCTCAGCGAAGGCGACCAGGTCGAAGTGGTGCACGCCATCGGTGGCGGCTAGCCGCCGCCCGCTCATTCGAATGACGCCGCCTCTGCGGCGCCCAGCCCGCAGCAACACGTCCGAACGAGGATTTCTCATGCCCCCAGTTCCGAACGACAAGCCTTTCACCCTGGCCGGTCGCACCTATCAATCGCGCCTGCTGGTCGGCACCGGCAAGTACAAGGATCTCGAGGAAACGCGCACGGCCATCGAGGCCTCGGGTGCCGAGATCGTCACCGTCGCGGTGCGCCGCACCAACATCGGCCAGAATCCGGGCGAGCCGAACCTGCTCGACGTGATCAGCCCCGAGCGCTACACCATCCTGCCGAACACCGCCGGCTGTTTTACCGCCGAGGACGCGGTACGTACCTGCCGCCTGGCACGTGAACTGCTCGATGGCCACAAGCTGGTCAAGCTGGAAGTACTGGCCGATCAGAAGACCCTGTTCCCCAACGTGATCGAGACCCTAAAAGCCGCCGAAGTGCTGATCAAGGACGGCTTCGACGTCATGGTTTACACCAGTGACGACCCGATCATTGCTCGCCAGCTGGCCGAAATGGGCTGCATCGCGGTGATGCCGCTGGCCGGCCTGATCGGCACCGGCCTGGGCATCTGCAACCCGTACAACCTGCGCATCATCCTCGAGGAAGCGACCGTGCCCGTGCTGGTCGACGCCGGTGTCGGCACCGCTTCGGATGCCACCATCGCCATGGAGTTGGGCTGCGAAGCGGTGCTGATGAACAGCGCCATCGCCCATGCGCAGAATCCGGTGCTGATGGCCGAGGCGATGAAGTACGCCATCGAGGCCGGGCGCCTGGCGTACCTGGCCGGGCGCATGCCGAAGAAGCTCTACGCCAGCGCCTCGTCGCCGCTGGATGGGCTGATTCGCTGAAACGATTCGTGGCCGGCCTCGACCGTGGTCGGGGCCGGCCTTTTTTATGTCTTGCAGGTAGACCATGACTGAGCAGAACCCCGCGGCCGAAGAGCAACAGAGCGCGCCTCGCCGCACCATCAAGAGTTTCGTCATGCGCGCCGGGCGCATGACCGAAGGCCAGCAGCGCGGCCTGGAGCAGGGCTGGCCACTGTTCGGTCTTGAGCTGGCGGATGGTCTGCGCGACTTCGACGCCGTCTTTGGCCGCAGTGCGCCGCGCACCTTCGAGATCGGCTTCGGCATGGGTCATTCGACCCTGGAGATGGCTGCTGCGGCGCCGGAGCAGGACTTCATCGGCGTCGAAGTGCATAAACCGGGCGTCGGCGCGCTGCTGAGCGGACTTGTGTCACAGAAATTGAGCAACGTCCGGGTCTACAGTTGCGACGCTCTGGAGGTGCTGCGCGATTGCGTACCCGACGCCAGCCTCGACCGCGTGCTGCTGTTCTTTCCAGACCCCTGGCACAAGAGCCGTCATCACAAGCGTCGCATCGTTCAGCCGGCCTTCGCCGAGCTGGTACGCAGCAAGCTGAAGATCGGCGGCGTGCTGCACATGGCCACCGACTGGGAGCCCTATGCCGAACACATGCTCGAGGTGATGAGCGTCGCCCCGGGCTACCGCAATCTGGCCGAGGATGGCCGCTATGTACCGCGACCCGCTGAGCGTCCGGTGACCAAGTTCGAACGCCGCGGTGAGCGGCTCGGGCATGGCGTCTGGGACTTGAAATTCCAGCGCGTCGACTGAGTGACAGCGTAATAACGGCAGCCTGTGCTGCTGCCGCCGTACCGCCCGCGGGCGGTGCCAGGCCAGCCACGCTGGCCGCATCCAATCGAAGAGCCGCAACAGCGGCCAGGGACGAATGCCGGCCAGGAAGGCATGCCTGCCCACACCGATAACAATGCAACGCCGATGATCGGGCATGCCTGGCAGCGCCCTGACATCGTGCGCAATTGGGGGAGTAGACGATGTACGCGAAGATTGGAGCCTTGATGCTGGCCACCTGTGCCGCACTGCCGGTACAGGCCAAGGTCGACAGTACGCAGGCCGCCCGGCTCGGGCAGGACCTGACGCCGCTGGGTGCCGAACGGTCGGCGAATGCGGCCGGCACCATTCCCGCCTGGACTGGAGGCGTCGCGCCGCCAGCCGGCTACGAACGTGGCATGCACCACCCGGATCCCTTTGCCGCCGACGCGATGCTCTATCGGGTCGATGGCACTAACCTGGCCGAGCACAGCGAACAGCTATCCGCGGGCATGAAGGCGTTGCTCGAGCGCAATCCTGACTATTACCTGCGCGTGTTCCCGACCCGCCGCAGCGCGGCGGTACCGCAGCGCATCTACGACGCCACTCGCTTCAACGCCGTCAGCGCCGAACTGATCGCCAACGGCAACGGCATCCAGGGCGCGGCGGCCGGGATTCCCTTCCCGATTCCGCAAAGCGGTATCGAGGTCATCTGGAACCACATCCTGCATTACAAGGGTGACCAGAGCCACATGATCAACAACCAGGCAGTGGTGATCGGCGGCCGGGCCAACTACATCAAGCGCGATCGCCACGTGTACTACGTCTATAACCGCGAAGGCATGACCTACGCGGATCTGGACAATACCGTGCTGTACTACAAGTACCGCGTCACCGCGCCGGCCAAGCTTTCCGGCACGGCGCTGGTGGTGCAGGACCCGATTGATCAGGTGCTCACCACCCGCAAGGCCTGGCGCTACAGTGCGGACGACCGCCGTGTGCGTCGTCTGCCCTCGCTGGCCTACGATTCGTTGCAACCGGACACCAGCGGCCTGGCCACGGCTGATGTGGTCGATTCGTTCAATGGCGCACCGGATCGTTACGAGTGGGAGCTGCTCGGCAAGCGCGAAATGCTGGTGCCCTACAACAGCTACGCCCTGCATCAGAAGGGCATTGCCTACGACACCATCGTCCAGCCGCGCACGCTCAATCCCGACCTGCTGCGCTACGAGCTGCACCGCGTGTGGGTGGTCGACGCCACGCTGCGCAAGGGCTTCAGCCATCTCTACGACAAGCGCCGCTTCTACATCGACGAGGACAGCTGGGCGATTCTGGCCGTCGATCTGTATGACGAGAACGGGCAGCTGATCGGCCTGCAGGAAAGCCATCCGATCAGCTACTACGAGGTGCCGATGTTCAACAGCACGCTGGAGACGCTCTACCACCTCAAGGACGGCAACTACTTCGTCGATGGCCTGGATAACAACGAGCCGATGTACGACTTCGACGTGAAACTCGGCCCGCGTGACTTCTCGCCGCAGGCGCTGCGTCGCGGCAATTGAGGTTCACCTGCTAAACGAAGGGCGCCGCTGGCGCCCTTTTTATGCGTGGTGCAGGCCAGTTGCCGCCAGGCTGACGTGTGTGCCGGCTTCGCCGCGGACGATGGCCTCGATCTGTTCGAGCGAGCCGATCACCGCGACCTTGCCGGTATGACGGGCGAACTGACAGGCTGCCTCGACCTTTGGGCCCATGGACCCCGCGGCGAAGCCAAGGCGTTCCAGTTGCTCGGGATGGGCTTCGACGATCCGCCGCTGCTGCGCGGTGCCCCAATCCAGGTAGGCGCCGTCTACATCGGTCGCGATCACCAGCAGATCGGCGCCGAGCTGCTCGGCCAGCAGCGCCGAACACAGGTCCTTGTCGATCACCGCCTCAACCCCTTGTAGCCGCCCCTGCTGGTCGTAGACGGTCGGAATGCCACCGCCGCCGGCGCAGATCACCACGCAGCCCTTCTCCAGGAGCCAGCTGATCGGCCTGATCTCGAAGATCCGCTTCGGCCGCGGGCTGGGCACCACGCGGCGGAAATGGTCGCCGTCGGGCGCAATGCTCCAGCCCCGTTGTTCGGCCAGACGCTGTGCCTCTTCGCGGCCGTAGACCGGGCCGATCGGTTTGCTCGGCGCCTGGAAGGCCGGATCCTGCGGATCCACTTCGACCTGGGTCAGCAGCGTCGCGAAGGGCACCTCGAATGGCAGCACATTGCCCAGCTCCTGCTCGATGATGTAGCCGATCATGCCCTCGGTTTCGGCCCCCAAGACGTCCAACGGATAGCTGGGTACCTCCTTGTAGGCGGCCCCCTGCAGGGCCAGCAGCCCGACCTGCGGGCCGTTGCCGTGCGCCACCACCAGTTCGTTGCCCGGTGCGACCCGCGCGATCTGTGCGCAGGCGCGGCGGATGTTCTCTCGCTGATTCTCGGCGCTCAGCGGCTCCCCTCGGCGAAGCAGGGCATTGCCGCCCAGCGCGATGACGATGCGCATGTCGGTTCCTCCAGCGCGCCCGTCACGGGCGCCGGTCACGTCAGATGTCGGCGAGGGTGGAGACCAGGATCGCCTTGATGGTGTGCATGCGGTTCTCCGCCTGCTCGAAGGCAATGCAGGCCGGGGATTCGAACACCTCCTCGGTGACCTCGATACCGTTGGCCAGGTGCGGATAGCGCGTGGCGATCTCCCTGCCGACCTTGGTCTCGCTGTTGTGGAACGCCGGCAGGCAGTGCATGAACTTCACCCGCGGATTGTTGCTCGCCTGCATCAGCGCCGCGTTCACCTGGTAGGGCAGCAGCTGCTGGATGCGCTCGGCCCAGGCGTCCATCGGCTCGCCCATCGAGACCCAGACGTCGGTGTGGATGAAGTCGACGCCCTGCACCGCCGCCTGCGTATCCTCGGTGAGCAGCAGGCGCGCACCGCTCTGCGCGGCGAATTCCTCGCAGGCCTTGACGTGCTGCTCGCTGGGCCAAAGGGCGCGCGGTGCGGCGATGCGGACGTCCATGCCCAGCTTGGCGCCGATCAGCAGCAGCGAGTTGCCCATGTTGTTGCGCGCATCGCCCACGTAGGCGTAGCTGATCTGGTGCAGTGGCTTGTCGCTGTGCTCGCGCATGGTCATGACGTCAGCGATCATCTGGGTCGGGTGGTACTCGTCGGTCAGGCCGTTGTAGACCGGCACGCCGGCGTACTGCGCCAGCTCCTCGACGATCTCCTGCCTGAACCCGCGGTACTCGATGGCGTCGTACAGCCGCCCGAGCACCCGAGCGGTGTCCTTCATGCTTTCCTTGTGGCCGATCTGCGAAGAGTTGGGGTCGATGTAGGTGACGTTGGCGCCCTGGTCGTAGGCGGCCACCTCGAAGGCGCAGCGGGTTCGCGTGGAGGTCTTCTCGAAGATCAGTGCGATGTTCTTGCCCTTGAGGTGCTGGCGTTCGGTGCCGCTGTACTTGGCGCGCTTGAGGTCGCGAGAGAGGTCGAGCAGATACTGCAGCTCGCGCTCGCTGTGGTGCATCAGGCTGAGCAGGCTGCGGTTGTGGATGTTGAAGGCCATGGCGCGTCCTCCGCAATGTGGGGTTGCCGGGCAAACCCCGGCGCGGTGATCAGTAGTCGAGCGCGTCGCGCACGATCGGGCAGGTCATGCAGTGACCGCCGCCGCGGCCACGACCCAGTTCGCTGGAGCTGATGGTGATGACTTCGACGCCAGCCTTGCGTAGCAGCGTGTTGGTGAAGGTGTTGCGGTCGTAGCCGATGACCACGCCGGGTTCGAGGGCGACCACGTTGTTACCATCGTCCCACTGCTCGCGTTCCACCTCGTAGCTGTCGCCACCGGTTTCCACCACACGCAGAGCCGGCAGGCCGAGAGCTTCGGCTACCACCTGGAGGAAGCTGGCCTTTTCCCGGCGCAGATCGATGCCGCCGGGCTTGCTCTCGTCAGGGCGCAGACTGAAGGCGACGATGCTTTGCACCACTTCCGGGAAAACGGTCACCAGATCGCGATCGCAGAAGCTGAACACCGTATCCAGGTGCATTGCCGAGCGGGAACGCGGCAGGCCGGCGACGATCACGCGCTCGGCCGCGCCGTGGCGGAACAGCGACTGCGCCAACTGGCCGATGGCCTGCCGCGAGCTGCGTTCGCCCATGCCGACCAGCACCACGCCTTTGCCGATCGGCATGACGTCGCCACCTTCGAGCGTGGCCAGACCGTGGTCGAGCTCGGGATCGCCATACCAGACCTTGAAGTCCTGGCCGGTGAACTGCGGATGGAAGCGGTAGATCGCGGCGGTGAGCAGGGTTTCCTGGCGGCGCGCGGTCCAGTGCATCGGGTTGAGCGACACGCCGCCGTAGATCCAGCAGCTGGTGTCGCGGGTGAACAGGGTGTTGGGCAGCGGCGGCAGGATGAAGCTCGAGTGGCCCAGGTAGTCGCGGAACAGGCTGACGATCTCGCCGCTCTGGGTGCCGGGGATGTCACTGCCCGACACACCGCCGATCAGGTACTCGGCAAGCTGCCGGGGTTGCTGTTCTTCGAGCCAGCTGCGCACCTCGTCTTGCAGGCCGATGCCGACCTGGTTGGCGGTGATCTTGCGGTCGAGAATCCACTTCAAGGCCTCTGGATTGCTCACCGTCTCGGTCAGCAGGTTGTGCATTTCCAGCACCTCGACGCCGCGCTCGCGCATCTTGGTGACGAAATCGAAATGGTCGCGCTTGGCCTGGTTGACCCAGAGCACGTCGTCGAACAGCAGCTCGTCGCAGTTGCTCGGCGTCAGGCGCTGGTGGGCCAGCCCGGGCGCGCAGACCATCACCTTGCGCAGCTTGCCAGCTTCGGAGTGAACACCCAGTTTCGCCGGTTGCTGAGTCATGGCATTGCCTCCGTCAATCGTTGCACCTGTGGGTGCAGAGTGGCTCGCCGCCGCTTGTGGCCTTGGCGAGAGGGCGCGTTGCTGCGCCGGTCAGAGGGACAGGAAACCGTCGTACAGACCATAGGCCGCGATCACCGCACCGACGAGCACGGCAGCGAAGATCAGCTTCTCGATGCCGCTGAATACCGGCTGTCCCAGTTCGCGCTTGGCCTTGGCGAAGAATAGTGCCCCCGGCGCATAGAGCAGCGCCGACAGCAGCAGGTACTGCATGCCACCGGCGTAGACCAGCCACACGGCATACAGCGTAGCGACGGCGGCGATCAGCGTGTCCTTGCGCCGTTCACCCGCGGCGTTCGCGTATCCCTCGCCGCGAACCCCGAGCAGCAATGCATAGGCCGCCGACCAGAAGTACGGCACCAAGATCATCGAGGTGGCGAGATAGAGCAGGCTGAGGTAGGTGGAGGCATTGAACAGGGTGATGATCAGGAACAGCTGGATCAGCCCGTTGGACAGCCACAGCGCGTTGACCGGAACGTGGCGGGCGTTTTCCTTGCGCAGGAAGCTCGGCATGGTGTGGTCACGGGCGGCGGCGAAGAGAATCTCGGCACACAGAAGGGTCCAGGACAACAGGGCACCGGCCAGCGAAACCACCAGGCCGACGCTGATCAGCACCGCGCCCCAGCGACCGACCACCTGCTCCAGCACGCCTGCCATGGAAGGGTTCTTCAGGCCCGCCAGCTCGGCCTGGCTCATGATGCCCATGGAGAGCACGTTAACCAGGACCAGCAGCGCGAGCACGCTGTAGAAACCGATGACCGTGGCGCGCCCGACATCGCTGCGGCGTTCGGCGCGGGCCGAGAACACGTTGGCGCCCTCGATGCCGATGAACACCCACACCGTCACCAGCATCATGTTGCGCACCTGCTGCATGACGCTGCCCAGCTCGAGGTTGCCGCGGCCCCAGAAGTCGGCGGTGAACACGTCCAGGCGGAAGGCCAGCGCGGTGATCACGATGAACAGGATCAACGGCACGATCTTGGCGATGGTGGTGACCAGATTGACGAACGCCGCCTCGCGGATACCGCGCAGGACGAGGAAATGCACGCCCCACAGCACCAGCGAGGCGCCGATCACCGCCGGCAGGGTGTTGCCCTCGCCGAACATCGGTACGAAGTAGCCGAGGGTGCTGAACAGCAACACGAAGTAGCTGACGTTGCCGATCCAGGCGCTGATCCAATAGCCCCAGGCGGACGAGAAGCCCATGTAGTCGCCGAAACCGGCCTTGGCATAGGCGTACACGCCGGCGTCGAGTTCCGGCTTGCGGTTGGCCAGGCTCTGGAAGACGAACGCCAGGGTCAGCATGCCCACCGCGGCGATCGCCCAGCCGATCAGGATGGCGCCGGCGCTGGCACTGGCCGCCATGTTCTGCGGCAGGGAGAAGATTCCGCCGCCAATCATCGAACCCATCACCAGCGCCACCAGTGCGCTGAGCTTCAGTTGCTTTGAGGTCGTGGCCATAACCCTGTCTCCTGCGAAGACCGTGCGAAGCGGGACCATTGAATGCCTGCCCGTGCGATGCGGTGATGACAGGCGTCAAGAAAGTATGGATGTAGCGGTGCAAGGATGCTCTGGGCCGGTTGCGCTGCGACGAATGCGGCCAGCCTCGGTGTCAGTTATCGAGCGCTCAGGCGCGACGAGGGGGAAACGGTGTTCAGACCCGGACATGTGGAAATCAGCCGGCTGCCGACCGATGTGCGGCCCGGCTATCGCCTGACTCTTGACTATCACGTCGAAGGCGCCGAGCCGAGACCGGAGTGGGCCTGCTTTCATCTCTGCGTCGAAGCCGGTCAGCTGCATATCGACGAGCGCTTCCGGATGCATCGGGATGTCGCCTGCAACTTCCTGCAACGGGTAAGGCAGTGCCTGCGCGCGCATGGCGTACAGGTCAGGCAGGATATCCTGTTCGGCTTTCATGGCCTGTATGACCCGCTGTATGCGGATCTGCGCGAGCAGCTGCATCTGCAGCCCGGCGAGGCGGTCGATCTCGACCGCTTCCTGCGCGAGGGCTGAGCGGCGTTAATTGCGGTCGGCGATCACACCGATGAGGAAGAAGATCAGCAGCAGTACCGGCGCCAGGCTGTAGTTGTTCAGGTGCGCCAGGCCCTGGGTCATCCACGGCGTGAGAAAGACGATGGCCAGGCCATAGCCGACCGCGCAGACAAGCACGAAGATCAGCGTGCGGAAAAAGAAATTCAGGCTGCTGACCGCGCCCTTTACCCAGGTATTGATTGCCGGCCCGAACAGCACGAAGAGGGTCGCCATCAGTGCCAGGGAAATATCGGACAGGTGGCTGCGGCTCCAGCGCGACAGCGTGACGATCAGGTCGAGTAGCAAATCCATGCAGGGTCCTTAAGGCAGGAAGCTTTGTAGCAGGTCGTTGAGAAACAGCTGGCCCTTCGGCGTTGCCACCAGGCGCGCTGGATCAGCCGAGAGCAGGCCGCGCGCTTCGGCGTCGCACCGTGGCTTGGCGATCGCATCCAGCGCCAGTCCGGTGCGCTGAGTGAACAGCATGGCCGGCACGCCGTCGGTGAGGCGCAGCACATTCATCAGGAATTCGAAGGGCAGCTCGTCCGCTGTCAGCTGTTTTTCGCCTGCGCAGAAGGCCTTGCCCGGATCCAGATAGTCCTTCGGCAGGCGGGTCTTCCAGCTGCGCAGGATGCGGCCGTCGGCATGGCTGAGCTTGGCATGGGCGCCGGCACCGATGCCGAGGAAGTCGCCGAAGGTCCAGTAGTTCAGGTTGTGCCGCGCCTGTCGGCCCGGCTGGGCATAGGCGGAGGTCTCGTACTGGCGATAGCCGTGCTCGCCGAGCAGCGTCTGGCCGGCTTCCTGGATGTCCCAGAGGATGTCGTCTTCGGGCAGCTGCGGTGGCTGGGTCCAGAATACCGTGTTCGGTTCCAGGGTCAGCTGGTACCAGGACAGGTGCGTCGGTTGCTGGGCGATGGCGATGCGCAGGTCGCTCAACGCATCTTCCAGGCTCTGGTCCGGCAGACCGTGCATGAGGTCCAGGTTGAAGTTTTCGAAGCCTGCGGCGCGGGCCATGTCGGCGGCGCGAATCGCTTCGTCGCCATCGTGGATGCGCCCCAGCGCCTTGAGCTTGTCGGCCTGGAAACTCTGCACGCCGATGGACAGCCGGTTGATGCCGAGCTGGCGGTAGTCGCGGAATTTGGCCTGCTCGAACGTCCCCGGGTTGGCCTCCAGGGTGATCTCGATGTCCTCGGCAAAGCCGACCAGCCGCTCCAGCCCGTCGACGATCTCCGCCAGTGCCTTGGCGGAAAACAGGCTTGGCGTACCGCCGCCGAAGAAGATCGAACTTAGCCGGCGTCCCTGGACGTGCTCGAGATCCGCGCGAAGATCGGCCAGCAGCGCGGCCACATAGGCCTCTTCTGGCAGCTCAGGGCCGGCCGTGTGGGAGTTGAAGTCACAGTACGGGCACTTGCGCACGCACCAGGGGATATGGACGTACGCCGCCAGCGGCGGCAGTTCGAAGCGGCCCTGGCCGGTTGCCGGCGCGGGGCTTGCGGCGATCATATCCCCAGCCGCTGCTTGAGCAGGGCCATGGCGCGTGCGCGGTGGCTGAGCTGGTTCTTCTGCTCGGCGGGTAACTCGGCGCTGGAGCAGTCGCACTCCGGCACCCAGAACAGCGGGTCGTAGCCGAAGCCGTGCTCGCCACGCGGCGCATGCAGGATGCGGCCGTGCCAGAGGCCTTCGCAGATGATCGGCAGCGGATCGTCGGCATGCCGCACCAGCGCCAGGGCGCAGACGAACTGCGCGCCGCGCTCGGCATCCGGCACGTCGCGCAGCACCTGCAGCAGCTTGGCATTGTTGGCAGCATCGCCCTGGCCATCGGCGTAGCGCGCCGAGTAGATGCCCGGTG
Source organism: Stutzerimonas sp. KH-1 (assembly GCF_054483855.1). NCBI lineage: Bacteria > Pseudomonadati > Pseudomonadota > Gammaproteobacteria > Pseudomonadales > Pseudomonadaceae > Stutzerimonas > Stutzerimonas sp. KH-1. Next base: position 3,908,704 of record NZ_CM137011.1, read on the forward strand.
CGCCGCCCAGGGCGTCGGCCGCCAGGCCGGAGTCATCGGCGAGCGCCGGCAGGCCGGAGATCCGTGCCGCATTGCGCGCCTTGAGAATGGCATTCTCGATGAACGACAGGCCGGTCTCTTCCGGCTCCACACTGCTGAACTCGGCCACCGAGCGTACGCGCACGGTGTCGCCGAGCATGGCCTGGAGTTCCTTGAGTTTGCCGGCATTGTGGCTGGCCAGCACCAGTTCGGAAAAAGGCATCATCGGTCGGGGAAGAATTCCTGGGTGAACTCGAAGCTGAACGGCTCGGCGCCGGTCGGCTGTACGGTGAGGGCGAAACGCAGGGTTTCCTGCGAGTCGAAGGGGAACTGCGCGAGGTAATAGATCGCCTCGTCGCCTTCCTTGAGTTGCTTGAAGCCCAGCGCGCGATCCTGTCCGAGCAGGTTCTTCACTACACCGCTGACCTGCGCCGCGACCGGCTTGCCGCCCTTGATCACCGAGACGTTGACCACGCCCTGGGTCTTGCTGCGCGTGAGTCCGGCGGCGGCGGCAATGTCCGGCTGCAGGAAGCCCGAATTGAAGGCGCTGTAGTGGATGTCGTACTCGCCGACGCTGTGCTTGCGCTCGGCCAGCGCCGGCAATGTGAGGAGTGCGGCCAACAGGCCGATCAGGACGCGTTTCATATGCTTACCTCCAGCGTTGAACCGCTCAGCGGGACGGCCCGGTGACGCGGTAGATGCCGATTTCACCCAGCAGATTCGGCCATAGTCGACTGGCCCAGCCATGCCTGTGATCGCGGTCGACGGCCAGGCGTTCGAGTACCCTGGCACCGCTTTCCAGACACAGCCGTTCGAAATCCTCGAACGTGCAGAAGTGAATGTTCGGCGTGTTGTACCAAGTGTAGGGGAGGAACTCCGACACCGGCATGCGGCCTTTGCTCGCAAGGTACCAGCGGCAACGCCAATGGCCGAAGTTGGGGAAGGTGATGATGCACTGGCGGCCGACGCGCAGCATTTCCTTCAACAGCTGGTCGGGGTAATGCACGGCCTGCAGCGCCTGGGTCATCACCACCATGTCAAAGCTGTCGCTGGCGAAGTTGCCCAGGCCCAGGTCGAGGTTCTGCTCGATGACGTTGACGCCCTTGTCGATGCAGGCGGCGATGTTGTCCGGGTCGATCTCCAGGCCATAGCCGCTGACCTGCTTGTGGTCACGCAGCCAGGCCAGCAGCTCGCCGTTGCCGCAGCCGAGGTCGAGAACTCGGCTGCCGGCCGGAATCCAGTCTTGGATGATGTCCAGATCGGCGCGCATCTTCGTTCCTTATACGGCTATGCGGTTCATATAACCGCGGAAGGCTTGCAGGTAGCGGGGGTTGGGGATCAGGAAGGCGTCGTGGCCCTGCGGCGCATCGATCTCCAGGTAGCAGACGTCCTTGCGCGCGGCGAGCAGCGCGTCGACGATTTCCCGCGAGCGTTCCGGCGAGAAGCGCCAGTCGGTGGTGAAGGACATCACGCAGAAGCGTGCTTGGGCGACTTCGAAGGTCTTGGCTAGGTCGTCATTGTGGGCTGCCGCCGGGTCGAAGTAGTCCAGCGCCTTAGTCATCAGCAGGTAGGTGTTGGCGTCGAAACGCCCGGAAAACTCCTCGCCCTGGTAGCGCAGGTAGCTTTCGACCTGGAATTCCACACTGTTGAAGTCGTAGTTCAGTTTCTCGCTCTTCAGTCCGCGGCCGAACTTGGTGCCCATGGCGTCATCGGACAGGTAGGTGATGTGGCCGACCATGCGCGCCAGCATCAGCCCGCGCTTGGGGATCACGCCCATTTCCTGGAAGTGCCCGCCGTGGAACTCGGGGTCGGAGAGGATCGCCTGGCGCGCCACTTCGTTGAAGGCGATGTTCTGCGCCGACAGCTTGGGCGCCGAGGCGATGGCCAGGCAGTGGCGTACCCGCTCTGGATAGCTGATGGTCCACTGCAGGGCCTGCATGCCGCCCAGGCTGCCGCCGACCACCGCGGCCCACTGGGCGATGCCGAGACGGTCGGCCAGACGCGCCTGGCTGTGCACCCAGTCTTCCACCGTGACCACCGGAAAGTCGGCGCCGTAGGGCTTGCCACTGGCCGGATTGGTGCTGCTGGGGCCGGTCGAACCGTTACAGCCGCCCAGATTGTTCAGGCTGACGACAAAGAAGCGGTCGGTATCGATGGCCTTGCCCGGACCGATGCACGAGTCCCACCAGCCGGGCTTGCGGTCGTCCGCGCTGTGGTAGCCGGCAGCATGGTGATGGCCGGACAGTGCGTGGCAGATGAGCACGGCATTGCTGCGCGCGGCATTCAGCTCGCCATAGGTTTCATAGATCAGCTGGTAATCAGCCAGCGTGCGGCCGCAGGCGAGTGTCAGTGGTTCGGCAAAATGCGCGACCTGCGGACTCACCAGGCCAACGGAATCGGCGGGAATTGCAGTGGGCATCGACCCTGGCTCTTGCTTGAAGAAGGCGGCAAAGTCTAAAGGTATGCGCGTTGCAATTCATCCTGAAATGCAACGGCGAGCGGGGCTCTCGCCATTTCCTCGCTGGCTGCGACGAAATGGCGGGAGCTTTAGCTGATCTGCGCGTTGGTCAGGCTGACGACCTTGCCCTGCCGCCGTAGCGGCGCCGGTCGGCGCAACGCACGGAGCATTTCCGTGGCCTGCGCCAGTTGTTGCTCCAGTTCGCCGCTGTAGCGCGTCAGCAGCTGGCCGCGCTGGCTGTTCTGCTGGCTTTCGCTGGCCAGCGACTTGAGCTTCAGAATGTGGGTTTCCAGCTGTTGCTTGTGTTCGAGCGAGTACTGCAGCAGTGGCATCAGGGCCTCGCCAGCCCACTGTTCGGCCTCCTGGCGCAAACGCTGGTGCAGACCGATGACTTCCTGGACCAGGGTGGCGAAAAAGCGCCGGGTCAGGGTGCGCTGCTCGGTGAGCAGGGTCTTGAGTTGCAGGCGGAACTGATCGGCCTTGGTTTGCAGGGTACGCAGCTCGCGCTGGTAAGGCTGCAACTGGAACAGAGGCGGGTCGATGCCGTGCAACGGATTTTCTTCGTTGTGCCGACGATAGATGGCCGAGACCATCTTGTTGGCACGTTCGGCCTCCTGCTCGAGGATTCCCAGGTCCTGCTCCACGGAGCGGAAGAAGTGCAGGATCGCCAGGTTGATGCCCAGCGTGGTCAGGCTGCCGGTCAGGCTGCGGCGCAGGCGGGTCAGATGCTCTTCGAGGCGCTCGGCACGTATCGCCGTACGCAACAGGTCCCCCTGACGTTGCAGCAGGCGCTGGTTGGTCTTCAGATCGAGCAGGCGCTTGTGGTGACGATTATGGTCGTGGCGGGTGCGCGCGGTGAGCTCGAGCAGCATCTGCCCGCTGCCCATCTGATGGCTGGCGAGCAGGTCGCGCTGCTCGATGACCTTTTCCAGGCGCAGGCGGAGCGTGTGCTGGCTGTTCTGCAGCAAGGCCAGCACCTGATGCACGACCTGTTCCTCGAGCAGCTGTTCCTTGTGCGTCAGAATTCGCTGGCTGAGCAGGCGTTCCAGCTGCTCCAGCTGGCTGCGCTCGAGCAGCGCCTGGTCGCCGCGGATCTTGGCCATCAGCGCCTGCTTGGCCGACAGCGGCATCACGTCAGCCGGGTCGATGCCCAGCTGCTGCGCGGTGCTCTGGCGGATCTGCTCGATGGCGTTCTGCACGAAGTCTTCGCCGGCGACGTCGTCCCAGAGCACGTCGATCTTGTTCAGCACGGCGAAAAGACTGTTCTGCGTGTCTTCGTCGAGCTGACGGATGTGCTGCTGCCAGATCTGCATGTCGCTGGCGGTGACACCGGCGTCAGCCGACAGCAGGAATATGATCGCCTGGGCATTGGGCAGCATCGACAGGGTGAGTTCCGGCTCGCTGCCCAGCGCATTGAGTCCGGGGGTATCGAGAATGCGCAGGCCCTGACGCAGCAGCGGGTGATCGAAGTTGACCATTGCATGTCGCCAGGCCGGCACCCGTACATGATCGCTGCCGTCTGCGCTTTCCAGGGTGGCGGGGTCGAAGCCGAGCTGGATCGCCTGCTCCGCCGGCATGGCCTTGGTCAGTGCGACCTGGGCAAAGGCTTCGGCCATGTTGTCCGGGTCCTGCGGGTCGAGGGGCAGGTGCAGCCACAATCGCGGGGTCCGCTTGAGTTGGGCGATGCTGGTGTCTTCCAGGCGCGACTCGATGGGCAGGAGGCGGATATAGGAGCGCTCCGAACGTGGGTCGAAGAACAGCTCGGTGGGGCACATGGTGGTGCGTCCGGCGCGCGAAGGCAGGATGCGTTGGCCGTAGTTGGAAAAGAATAGGCTGTTGATCAGCTCGGTCTTGCCGCGCGAGTACTCGCCGACGAAAGCCAGTGTGATGTGGTCGGTACGCAGGACCCGCAAGGCGCGTTCCAGGCGGGCATCGACCGCTTCGCTGTTGAGCCGGTTGTGTGCCAGCCAGCTGCGGTAGCGGGTGATTTCGCGAATCAGGTCGCGCTTCCAGGCGACGTAGGCATCCACTTGTCGATCGAGTCGTTCCATGCTCATCCAGCTCCTGGACGTATGTCCGGCGATTATCGGGCCCGCCGGCATGACGTCAATTCAGTCGGAGCCTGCTACGCCGGACGGGCGAGCAGGGCGCACGAACGGTCATCGCAGGGCTCGAAGGCGTGTCGATGTACTCGTTCACATCCCCGCATTCAGCAGGCGAGGCAGGATGGAAACAACCGAGCGAATGGAGTCTACGTGCAGCCAGGCGGCAAGCCGAGGCGCATTTCCGCCCCCGCTGCCGCTTTGACAGCAAATCTTGAACGGCGTCTCAGATGAGCATGCGCAGGATGTTCGGCATGTGGGTCATCGTCGCCAGGTTGTTCACCACCAGCATGTCCAGCAGCTTGATCGCCAGGAAGGCGAAGATCGGCGAAATATCCAGACCGCCGAGGTTCGGCAGCAGGCGGCGGAATGGCATCAGCACCGGTTCGCAGATCTGGCTGACCAGCTGAGCGCCGGGGTTGTGGCTGCCCGGTGCGACCCAGGAGAGGATCACGCTGATGATCAGCGCCCAGAAGAAAATATTGAGGAACAGCCCGGTGATGCCCACCAGCGCCCAGACCAGGAGCAGCAGCGGATTGCCGGTGGTGCCGTAGGCGATCAGCAGGATCAGCGCCATCAGCACCATTTGCACGATGATCGCGAGGACCAGCGAGGACAGGTCCAGCGAGCCCATGCTAGGAATGATTCGGCGCATCGGGCGCAGTAGCGGATGGGTGGCCTTGACGATGAACTGGCTGAGCGGGTTGTAGAAGTCGGCGCGTACCAGCTGAAGGATGAAGCGCAGCAGCACGATCAGCAGATAGAGGCTGCCCAGGGTCTGGATGACGAGGATCAGGGCTTGCGAGAGTTGGGACATGAATGCTCCTTATTGACCCAGTTGTTCGGCCAGCTCGGCCGAGCGCTGTGCGGCCGCGTTCAACGCCTGCTGCACCAATTGCTCGAAGCCGCCCGCCTGGAAGGCTTTGATCGCCGCTTCGGTGGTTCCGTTCGGCGAGGTGACGCGACGCCGCAGTTCGGCGGCATCGACATCGCTCTCGCAAGCCATGCGCGCAGCGCCCAGCGCGGTCTGCAGGGTCAATTGCGCGGCGGTTTCGCGAGGCAGGCCGAGCTGCTGGCCGGCCGCCGTCATCGCCTCGATCAGCAGGAAGAAATAGGCCGGACCACTGCCGGAAACGGCGGTCACCGCATCGATCAGGTGCTCCTCGTCGAGCCACAGCGCCATGCCGACGGCTGACAGCAGCTGTTCGGCCTGCAGCTTCTGCTCGGCACTGACCTGGGCGTTCGCGAACAGCCCGCTGACGCCCTGGCGCAACAGCGCGGGGGTGTTGGGCATGCAGCGCACGACCGCCTGCGGCCGCGGGCCGAGCCAGCGCTGCAGGCTGTCGCAGCTGATGCCGGCGGCGATGGACACAATCAGCGGCCCATGTTCGAGGTGGGCAGCCAGGTCGCGGCAGACGGCCTGCATCACCTGCGGCTTGACCGATAGCACCACCACATCAGCGTCAGCCAGTGCTTCGGCATTCTGCGCGAAGGTCTGGATGCCGTGTTCGGCGCTGATCTTCGCGCGCTGTTCGGCGCCGGGTTCGCTGGCGCGGATGGCGTCGGCGGGGAAGCCCTGGGCGCGCAGGCCGCCGATCAGGCTGGCGGCCATGTTGCCGGCGCCGATGAAGGCGATGCGGGGAGAGGTCATAGCGATTCCTTTATTGAGGGCGACCGTAGTCACGGGCGCCGAAGAGAGCAGTGCCGATGCGAACCCAGGTCGCACCTTCGGCAATGGCAGCTTCCAGATCCTGACTCATGCCCATGGACAGCGTATCCAGATCAAGTGCCAGCTCGTCGCGAAGCTGCCTCAGACGGGCGAAGGCGGCGCGCTGCTCGGCAGGGTCCTCAGTGGGTGCCGGGATGCACATCAGGCCGCGCAGACGCAGCTGAGGCATTGCAGCGACGGCCTCGGCCAGCGGCCTTAGCTCCTGCGGAGTACAACCCGATTTGCTGGCCTCGCCACTGACATTGACCTGCAGGCAGACGTTCAGCGGCGGCAGCGTGGCGGGGCGCTGGTCGGACAAGCGCTGGGCGATCTTCAAGCGGTCCACCGAATGCACCCAGTCGAAGTGCTCTGCGATGGCTTTGGTCTTGTTCGACTGGATGGGGCCGATGAAATGCCAGATCAATGGCAGGTCGTCCAGTTCGACCTGTTTATCCAGCGCTTCCTGTAGATAGTTTTCGCCGAAATCGCGCAGACCGGCAGCGAACGCCTCGCGAATGGCGGCGGCTGGCTGGGTCTTGCTCACGGCCAGCAGGCCGACCGTGGCAGCGTCGCGATGCACAGCTTGCGCCGCCTCACGGATGCGCGCTGCGACCTTTGCAATATTCTTCTCTATCGTGGACATTACTTGCGCCCGCTGCCTTGGGGTCTGCGCGGCATTCTACCTGCTTGCTTGTAATTGGGGAGTCCCATGGATATCACAGAACTGCTGGCCTTCAGCGCCAAGCAGGGTGCGTCGGATTTGCACCTTTCCGCCGGCCTGCCGCCGATGATCCGCGTCGATGGCGACGTGCGGCGCATCAACCTGCCGGCCATGGACCACAAGCAGGTGCATGCGCTGATCTACGACATCATGAACGACAAGCAGCGCAAGGATTACGAGGAATTCCTCGAAACCGACTTCTCGTTCGAGGTGCCGGGCGTGGCGCGTTTCCGCGTCAACGCGTTCAACCAGAACCGCGGATCGGGCGCGGTGTTCCGGACCATTCCTTCCAAGGTGCTGACCATGGAAGACCTCAACATGGGCGAGGTCTTCCGCAAGATCACCGACGTGCCGCGCGGATTGGTGCTGGTCACCGGGCCGACCGGTTCGGGTAAGTCGACTACCCTGGCGGCGATGCTCGACTATCTAAACAACACCAAATACCACCATATCCTTACCATCGAAGACCCCATCGAATTCGTTCACGAATCGAAGAAATGTCTGGTCAACCAGCGCGAGGTACACCGCGATACCCTCGGCTTCTCCGAAGCCCTGCGCTCGGCCCTGCGTGAGGACCCGGACATCATCCTGGTGGGCGAGATGCGCGACCTGGAAACCATCCGCCTGGCGCTGACGGCCGCGGAAACCGGTCACCTGGTGTTCGGCACCCTGCACACCACCTCGGCCGCCAAGACCATCGACCGTGTGGTCGACGTGTTTCCGGCCGAAGAGAAGTCCATGGTCCGCTCGATGCTCTCCGAATCCCTGCAGGCTGTGATCTCGCAGACGCTGCTGAAGAAGGTTGGTGGCGGTCGCGTGGCGGCCCACGAGATCATGATCGGTACGCCGGCGATCCGTAACCTGATCCGCGAGGACAAGGTGGCGCAGATGTACTCGGCGATCCAGACCGGCGGTTCGCTGGGCATGCAGACCCTGGACATGTGCCTCAAGGGGCTGCTGGCCAAGGGCCTGATCAGCCGCGACAGCGCGCGCGAGAAGGCCAAGCAGCCAGAGAATTTCTAGAACGCCTGACAACCCCGGACGCCGCTCGGTGCGGCGCTTGCCACGATTGCGAGTATGACGATGGAATTCGAGAAACTTCTGCGCCTGATGGTGGAAAAGGGCGGCTCCGATCTGTTCATCACGGCGGGCGTGCCGCCGTCGATGAAGGTCAACGGCAAGATCATGCCGGTGAGCAAGACCGCCATGTCACCGGAGATGACCCGGGAAACCGTGCACGGCGTGATGAACGAGCAGCAGCGTCGCGAGTTCACCGAAAATCACGAATGCAACTTCGCCATCAGTGCCCGTGGGATCGGTCGCTTCCGTGTCAGTGCGTTCTATCAGCGCAACCTGGCCGGCATGGTGCTGCGTCGCATCGAGACCAACATTCCGACAATCGAAGAGCTGAAGCTGCCTGACGTTCTCAAGAAGCTGTCGATGACCAAGCGTGGTCTGGTGCTGTTCGTCGGCGCCACCGGCACTGGCAAGTCGACCTCGCTGGCCTCGATGATCGGCTACCGCAACAAGAACTCCAGCGGCCACATCATCTCCATCGAAGACCCGATCGAATTCATCCACCAGCATCAGAACTGCATCGTTACCCAGCGCGAAGTCGGCATCGATACCAGCTCTTTCGAGGTGGCACTGAAGAACACGCTGCGCCAGGCGCCGGACGTGATTCTCATCGGCGAGATTCGTACCCGCGAGACAATGGACTATGCCGTAGCGTTCGCCGAAACCGGACACCTGTGCCTGGCCACGCTGCACGCCAACAACGCCAACCAGGCGCTGGACCGCATCATCAACTTCTTCCCACCGGATCGGCACAACCAGGTCTGGATGGATCTGTCGCTCAACCTCAAGGCCATCGTCGCCCAGCAGCTGGTGCCGACCCCGGACGGCAAGGGTCGTCGTGCGGTGATCGAGGTGCTGATCAATACGCCGCTGGCGGCCGACCTGATCCGCAAGGGCGAGGTGCACGAGCTGAAATCGCTGATGAAGCGCTCCACCGAGCTGGGCATGCAGACCTTCGACCAAGCGCTGTACAACCTCTATGTGCAGGGCGAGATCACCTACGAAGATGCGCTGTTGCACGCCGACTCGGCCAACGACCTGCGGCTGTTGATCAAGCTGGGTTCGGAAACCGACGGCGAGCACCTGACCACCGTTTCGCAGGGGTTGAGTCTGGAGGTCAGCGACGACGATCCGGGTCGGCGCTTCCGTTAATCGACCTTAGCCCGGTCGCCGGCCGATGCGCTTGCCATGCCGGCCAGCCACGCGCTCGGCCTGGCCGTCACGCTGCGCACCGGCGCGTGCGCGGCTCATCAACTCGGGAATCAGCATGCCTTCGGGCAGGTTCTTCCAGAACCGCACCGGCAGGTTGCTTTCCATCACGCTGCGGTTCAGTCGGGCCGGGTTGAAGGTGCTTTCGTAATACGTCTTCCAGAGGTCGCCGCCGGGATCGGCAGCGTTCTGCGCCAGCTGCTGCCACTGTAGTGGACAGGGTCGGGTGTAGTACAGCTCCTGGCCATCCCAGCAAACACCTTCTTCCGGCGTCGCGATCATCCAGCTGTTCTCACCCATGCGCTCGGCGAAATGCCCTGCCGCCCATGGCAGCACGTCGTGCGCCGGCTCGAACCAAGCCACATGCCGAGGCCCATCGCCGCTCTCCAGCGGGCTGAAGCGCAGGAAGGCATGTAGATGGTGCGCCTCCCGCCGAACCGCCTTGATCCGGCTATGCAGCTCGCTGCCATCGGCATCGCCTGCCATTCTGGCGCTGGCGTCACCTTGGGCAACCCGCCAGAGCACGCGATACAGCAGGCTCCAACGCTGATCGGTGCGAAAGCGGGCGGCCATCTCCAGCTCTTCGAGCAGCTGGCGGGGGATCCGAATGCGCGGCCCGTCCGTGGCCGCTGACGCGGACATTGGCTCATCGAACAAGCCGGCGTCACCGCCGCTTGCCCAGTTCAATTCATGCGGCGCGATCCGCTCCTGCAGCAGCGCCCGCGCTGCGTCTCGCCAGCCCTGGAAGCTGCCGTCGAAGTGCACCGTGCGCATCACCAGAGCGCCATCTGCGTCGGCGTGCCATCGCGCAGGTGCTGCCGTAATGCCGCCGATTCCTGCCCGGCGAGGCTGGGTCGATAGTCCTGGGTGACGATGAACGGCTTGGCCTTCTCCAGCGAGCAGCGCAGGCGGGTCAGGTCCTCGAAACGGATGCGCTTGTGTCGCCGCAGGTCCACCAGGCGCTTGGCACTGAGCACACCGATGCCGGGAACGCGGGCGATCATGGTCGGTTCGGCACGGTTGAGATCGATCGGGAAATGTTCCCGGTTAGCCAACGCCCAGGCCAGCTTCGGGTCCACATCGAGGGCCAGGTTGCCGGGCCCGCTGAGCAATTCGCCGGCCGAGAAGCCGTAGCCGCGCATGAGAAAGTCCGCCTGGTACAGCCGATGCTCGCGCAACAGGGGCGGCGCGGCGAACGGTACGGTCTTCGGACTGTGCGGGATGGGGCTGAACGCCGAGTAATAGACGCGCCGCAAGCGGTAGTCGCCATAGAGGGACTGCGCGGTATGCAGAATGGTGCGGTCGTCGGTGTCATCGGCGCCGACGATCATCTGCGTGCTCTGCCCGGCAGGCGCGAAGCGCGGCGCGCGCTTCTCCGTACTCGCCTCGGCCTCGCCCTGGTGAATGGTGTGCATGGCCTGCTTGATCGTCAGCACCTGCTTCTCCGGCGCCAGGCGGATCAGACTGGTCTCGGTCGGCAGTTCGATGTTAACGCTGAGCCGATCAGCGTAGCGGCCGGCCTCGGCGACCAGCAATGGGTCGGCATCGGGAATCGTCTTCAGGTGAATGTAGCCGCGAAACTCGTGCTCGTCGCGCAGCAGTCTGGCGACGCGCACCAGCTGCTCCATGGTGTAGTCGGCCGAGCGGATGATGCCTGAGCTGAGGAACAGGCCGCTGATGCAGTTGCGTCGGTAGAAATCCAGCGTCAGCTCGACCACCTCCTCCGGCGTGAAGCGCGCGCGCGGCACGTCGCTGGAGCGTCGATTGACGCAATATTGGCAGTCGTACAGGCAGAAGTTGGTCAACAGAATCTTCAACAGCGACACGCACCGACCGTCGGGGGTGAAGCTGTGGCAGATGCCCATGCCGTTGGTGGCGCCAAGCCCGCGCTTACCTTTGGAGGAGCGCTTCGGCGCGCCGCTGCTGGCGCACGAGACGTCGTACTTGGCGGCGTCGGCGAGTACGCTGAGTTTGTCGATCAGCTGCATGATCCGGCTCGTGATACTGTTTGCATATACAGTATCACGACGAATCGAACCGGCAAGAGCCATCTGGCGGGGCTCTTCGATGGGCTTTCGGATAAGCTGGAGACCACTCATCAATCGCACATCGAGGTTCGGATGCAGCAGAACACTCACAGCACGCTGATCGGCTATCTCCTATGGATCTTCGGCTTTCTCGGCTCCCATCGCTTCTACTATGGCAAGCCGATCACCGGCACCATCTGGTTCTTCACCCTTGGGCTGTTCTTCATCGGCTGGATCATCGACCTGTTCCTGATCCCGTCGATGGATCGTGAAGCGGATCTACGCTTTCAGCCGGGGCCTATCGATTACACGGTGGGCTGGATCCTGCTGACCTTCCTGGGCGTCTTCGGCGTGCACCGCATGTACCAAGGCAAGTGGATCACCGGCATCCTCTACCTGTTCACCGGCGGGCTGTTCTTCATCGGCGTGCTCTATGACTTCTGGACGCTGAACACACAGATATCGGAGCGTAATCGCGCGCGGGTCTGACGCCGGCCGAGAAGCTACGGGCCGGGGCGAGCGAGCCGCCGCCCCGGCCACCGGCGTTCAGGCCTGGTAGCTGATGTGGCCGTCGACGAGCGTGTAGCGCACCGAGCCCGGCAGGCAGTGGCCCATGAATGGGCAGTTGCGACCTTTCGAGTACCAGCTTTCGCCGACCAGGGTCGAGCGGTGCGGATCGAACAACACCAGGTCGGCGGCCTGACCGGCCTGCAGCGTGCCGGTTGACAGCTGCAGCGCGGCGGCGGGGCCGCTGCTGAGGCGCGCCAGCAGGGTCGGCAGGTCGAGCAGGCCATCGTCCACCAGCGTCATCGCCAGCGGCAGGAGTATCTCCGCGCTGCTGATGCCTGCTTCGGTCTCGCCGAACGGTGCCAGTTTGGCATCGGCTTCGTGCGGTTGATGGTGGCTCGAAATCGCCGAGATCACGCCCGCCCTGACCGCCTCGCGCAGGCCATCGCGATCCGCCGCGCTGCGCAGCGGCGGCTGCACGTGGTACAGGCTGGAGAAGCCGTGCAACGCTTCGTCGGTGAGTATCAGCTGATACATTGCCACGTCGGCCGTGACCGGCAACCCGCGGGCCTGGGCCTGGGCGATCATCTCCGCGCCACGCGCGCTGGTCAGCTGGGCGAAGTGCGCGCGCACACCGGAACGCTCCACCAATAGCAGGTTGCGCGCCAGCGCCACGGTTTCCGCGGTCTCGGGAATGCCGGAGAGGCCGAGGAAACTCGCGGCCGCGCCTTCATGAGCGAGGCCGCCTTCGGCGAGGTCGCTGTCCTGGGAATGGAGGATCACCGTCAGATCGAAGGTGGCGGCGTACTCCAGGGCGCGGCGCAGGTTGCGGTTGCTGGCGAATTCGGTGAGGCCGTTGCCGAAGGCGACGCAGCCGGCTTCACGCAATGCGACCAGTTCGGACAGCTGTTCCCCGGCCAGGCCGCGGGTCAGCGCGCCGATGGGAAAAACCTTGGCGTGCCCCGATTCGCGGGCGCGGTCGAGGATCAGTTCGGCCACCGCCGCGGTATCCAGTATCGGGCGTGTCTGCGGCGGGCAACACAGGCTGGTGATTCCGCCGGCTGCGGCGGCCAGGGTCTCGCTGGCGATGCTGCCCTTGCGGCTGTAGCCGGGTTCACGCAGTGCCACCGACAGATCGACCAGTCCCGGGGCGGCAATCAGCCCCTGCGCATCGATGCTGCGCTGGGCCTCGAAGCCGGCTGGCGCCTGGCCGATGGCCGTGATCCTGCCGTCCTGCAGGAAGATATCGGCGACTTCGTCGCGCCCGCTGCTGGGGTCGATAACGCGCGCGCCGAGGATTCTTGTTGCCACCATCACTGCTGCTCCTCGGAAACGGACTCGGAATCGATCTGACGCTGCGCGGTCTGGCCGCTCATCGCCATGGACAGCACGGCCATGCGGATGGCGATGCCGTAGGTAACCTGATTGAGAATGACCGACTGCGCCCCGTCGGCCACCGCGGACTCGATCTCCACGCCGCGGTTGATCGGCCCTGGGTGCATGACGATGGCATCCGGCTTGGCCAGTTCAAGACGTTGAGTGTTCAGGCCGTAGAGTTTGTAGAACTCGCCTTCGCTGGGCAGTAGGCCGCCCTGCATGCGCTCGCGCTGCAGGCGCAGCATGATCACCACGTCGACATCGCGCATCCCTTCGTTCATATCGGTGAATACGCGTACGCCGTATTGCTCGATGCCCTCGGGCAGCAGGGTTTTCGGCGCGATCACGCGGATATCGGGGCAGCCCAGGGTGCGCAGGGCCAGCATGTCCGAGCGGGCCACCCGCGAATGCAGGATGTCGCCGACGATGGCCACCGAGAGGTTCTCGAAACCGCCCTTGTGTCGGCGAATGGTGAGCATGTCGAGCATGCCCTGGGTCGGGTGGGCATGGCGCCCATCGCCGCCATTGATCACCGCCACCTCGGGGCAGACATGTTCGGCGATGAAATGCGCGGCCCCGGAATCGGCATGGCGCACCACGAACATGTCCGCGGCCATGGCCTCGAGATTGCGCAGGGTATCGGTCAGGGTCTCGCCCTTGCTGGTCGAGGAGGTGGAGACGTTGAGCGTAATGACGTCCGCCGAGAGTCGCTGTGCCGCCAGTTCGAACGTGGTGCGGGTACGCGTGGAATTCTCGAAGAACACGTTGCAGACGGTCTTGCCGCGCAGCAGCGGGACCTTTTTCACCGCCCGCGCGCCGACCTCGAGGAAGGAGTCGGCAGTGTCCAGGATCTCGGTGAGCAGCTCGCGGGGCAGGCCGTCGAGGGAGAGAAAGTGGCGCAGCTGGCCATGGTCGTTCAGCTGTAGCGGGCGCTTGGCGTCAGTGGGCGTCATCGCAGGTCTCGGTGGGCGGCGGGTGATGGACGATGGGTTCGGAGTTCGGCAGGCTCGCTCAGGACGGGTGGGCTTCCAGCAGCTGAGGTTCCAGTGCTAGCGGCGCTGGCCCGAGCAGCTTGATGCGCTGTTCCGGTGCCAGCGACAGGGTGGCACCGACCACGTCGGGGCGGATCGGCAGTTCGCGGGCGTTGAGGTCGAGCAGGCAGACGAGGGTCACGCTGGCCGGCCGTCCGTAGTCGAACAGCTCGTTGAGCGCCGCGCGGATGGTGCGGCCGGTCATCAGTACGTCATCGACCACCACCAGATGCTGGCCTTCGATCTCGAACGGCAGCTCGGAGGGCTGCACCTGCGGGTGTAGGCCTTTCTGGGTGAAGTCGTCGCGATAGAAGGACACGTCGAGGATGCCGAGCGGTTCGTGCAGCCCGCGGGCTTCGAGCAGCGCCTGGGCGACCCAGACGCCGCCGGTACGAATGCCGATGAAGCGCGGCTCCTGAATGTTGCGTTCGCTCAGATGCTGCGCCAATGCGGCGACCATCTCGGGTAGAAGCTGTTCGGGGTTCGGCAGGATCATGGGGTCTCCTTCAGGGCCGGCTCAGACGGCGGCGTGATCGTTCAGCCAGCCTTCCAGCAGTAGTGCGGCGGCCAGGGCATCGACCGGGCGTTCACGATAGCCGCCGTGCTGGCCCTGACGCAGGCGCTCGCCCTTGGCTTCGAATGTGGTCAGGCGTTCGTCGTGGGTGTGCACCGGCAGGCTGAAGCGACCGCTGAGGCGTCGGGCGAACTTCTCCGCCCGAGCACTCATGTCGCTGGGACTGCCGTCCATGTTCAGTGGCAGGCCGACCACCAGTGCGTCGGGCTGCCATTCGCGTAGCAATGCTTCGATCTGCTGCCAGTCCGGGACACCGTTCTGTGCCTTGAGTACGCATAGCTCGCGCGCCTGCCCGGTGATGGCCTGGCCAACGGCCACGCCGATCTGCTTGGTGCCGTAATCGAACCCGAGCAGCAGTCGCGGGGCGCTCATGCGTGGCCGACCTGGGTGCTGAGCAGGCGCAGATCGACCCCAAGGGACGCAGCGGCTGCGTTCAGGCGCTGATCGTAAGGCAGGTCGAACAGAATGTCCGGATCGGCGGCACAGCTCAGCCAGGTATTGTCTGCCAGCTCCGCTTCCAGCTGACCGGCCTCCCACCCTGCATAGCCCAGGGCGACGAAGTGACGCTGAGGTCCCTGGCCGTCGGCAATCGCGAAAAGCACGTCCTGTGATGTCGACATGCCAAGCGGACCGAGCGAAAGGGTGGCCTGGAACTGCTGCTCTGGCGAATGCAGGACGAAGCCGCGATCGGTCTGTACCGGGCCGCCAGAAAAGATCGGCAGGTTTTCACACAGGGGGGGTATCGGCTCGTCCGGGCGTAGCTGTTCGAGTACGTCGGCCAGGCTCAGTCCGCTTGGACGGTTGATGATCAGGCCCATGGCGCCTTCTGCGCCGTGCTCGATCAGGTAGATCAGCGTCTGGGCGAAGTTCGGATCGGCCATCTGTGGCATGGCGATCAGGAAGTGGTGCTTGAGGTAGCTGGGCGCGGTGCTTTTCATGCGCGTTAGCTTAAGCGTTGCACCGCATTCCGGCTACAGCTTCGAGGGTTACCAAGCGTGGCGATTCGCCCCTGTTGCAGGGCTGCGGCAAGCTCCGAACGGGACGCATCAGTGCTTGACGAGGCCTCCGGCGGGACGGGCGGCTCAGCGGCTAGAAAGCCTATCGCCCCGTTCGAAGCGCCAGGTGCGGATGATCTCGACCTGGTCGAATTTCTGCGCCAGTTCGCCGGTGAACGGCGCAAAGGGTGCCGCCAAGCGAACAATGCGCAGTGCTGCGTCGTCGAGTACCGGTTGACCGGACGATTCGATCACCCGCAATTCCTGAACGGTGCCGTCCCGGTTGATGGTCACCAGCATGCGCAGGCTGCCATATATCTGCTGGCGACGCGCCTCGTCCGGATAGTTGAGATTGCCGATGCGTTCGACCTTCTTGCGCCATTCGTCGCGGTACCAGGCGCTGATGTCGCGCATGGTGGCCGCACTGTTCTGCCGGCTGACGCGCGGTCGCTTGGCGTAGCGCTCCACATCCTGCGCCAGCTCTGCTTCGAGGCTGGCGATCTCGGCGCTCAGTTGCGAGCTGTCGAATGCCGGCGCCGGCTGGGCCTTGGGTTGTGGCTGGGTTTGCTGTTTGACCTCGGCTTTTTCCGGCTGGCGACTGCGAGTGGTTACCACGGTCTTGGCCGGCGCCGGGCTAGCGCTCTGCGGTGGCGCCGCTGGCGGCGTTACCTTGCGCACTTCGGTGTCCTGGAAAGGGGCCTGTTCAGTGGTCTTCGGCG
Source organism: Stutzerimonas sp. KH-1 (assembly GCF_054483855.1). NCBI lineage: Bacteria > Pseudomonadati > Pseudomonadota > Gammaproteobacteria > Pseudomonadales > Pseudomonadaceae > Stutzerimonas > Stutzerimonas sp. KH-1. The sequence goes on from NZ_CM137011.1 coordinate 3,925,227, forward strand.
AAGCCTTGTGCTCCAGCGTGCCGCTGCCCAGCTGATTATCCTGGGCGAGGAAGTCGGCATCCTTCGGCTTCTCTTCGCTCTTGAATGTCGACAGCGTGATCTCGAGCGTCTTGCTGATCTGCTTCGGCTCCGACAGCGTGAATCCAAGGCCGAGGATCAATGCCAGGTGCAAGGCTGCAGCGAGAAACAGCGTGAAGCCGAGCCTGTCCGCCGGACGGACACGGGTGGTTTCAGGCGCAGGTTGGCGAATAGCAGCGTTCATCGCAGGTCAGGTCGGCTCGAAGTGCCGCGCAGTCTGCCGGCTTTGAGCTTGGAGTCGCAAGCGCCAAGCTCAAAGCTGTTAGCTGGTTCAAGCTTGCAGCTTGCTCGCGATGGCATCCATCAAGCGCTCGCCGATGCGGGTGTCGAAGGCGTTGTCGATTTCCCGGATACAGGTCGGGCTGGTGATGTTGATTTCGGTGAGGTAATCGCCGATGACATCCAGGCCGACAAACAACAGGCCGCGCTCGCGCAGCTGCGGCCCGACGATCGCTGCGATTTCGCGATCGCGATCCGACAGCGGCTGCGCCACGCCGCGTCCGCCGGCGGCCAGATTGCCGCGGGTCTCGCCGGCGGCCGGGATCCGAGCGAGGCAGTACGGCACCGGCTCGCCGTCGATCATCAGGATGCGCTTGTCGCCGTCCTTGATCGCCGGGATATAGCGCTGAGCCATGATTTGCCGGCCACCATGCTCGGTCAGCACTTCGAGGATCACCGACAGGTTCGGATCGCCTTCACGATGGCGGAAGATCGAGGCACCGCCCATCTCGTCAAGGGGTTTGAGAATAATGTCACGGTGCTCCCGAGCGAACTCGCGGAGAATGTCGGCGCGCCGGCTGACCAGGGTCGGTGGCGTGCACTGAGGAAACTGCGTGGCGAAGAACTTCTCGTTGCAGTCGCGCAGGCTCTGCGGGCGGTTGACCACCAGCGTTCCGGCTTTCTCTGCCAGCTCCAGCAGATAGGTGGCGTAGACGTACTCGCTATTGAACGGCGGGTCCTTGCGCATGAGGATGACGTCGAGCTCGCCTAGCGCCGAGTCGAACTCATCGCCTGTTTCGAACCATTTCTGTGGGTCGTTGAACACTCGAAGCGGACACATGCGCGCGCGCGCCTGGTCGCCGAGCTGGTAAAGGTCTCGCTGTTCCATGTAGAACAGCGTCCAGCCTCGCGCCTGGGCAGCAAGCAGCATGGCGAGCGAGCTGTCCTTTTTGAAGGCGATCTGCGCGATAGGGTCCATGATGATCCCGACGCGAACGGTCATGAGGTTTCTCCGGCATGGGGCAGCGTCGCGCTGCTGGTGGCTCAATTGGTCGCTGCAGATTGGCCGCGGTTGTGCACTCGGTCAAGGAAAATTGGCATGCTTTTGCGGCTGATAGCATGGCCAGAAGGAGTGTGCTAAAAAGGTCCGGCGATTGGGTGCAGCCCATCGATGACAGGGCCTCCAGCGCACTGACATAACGATAAACTACGACTCACCGAGGCGATGGTAGGGCGAAATGGAACAGCACTCCGAGGGCTTGAAGGTCATGGTGATCGACGATTCGAAGACGATTCGTCGCACCGCTGAAACCCTGCTGAAGAAGGTAGGTTGCGATGTCATCACCGCTGTTGACGGTTTCGATGCGCTCGCCAAGATTGCAGATACTCATCCTCGTATCATCTTCGTCGATATTATGATGCCCAGGCTGGACGGCTATCAGACCTGTGCACTGATCAAGAACAACAGTTCCTTCAAGTCGACGCCGGTGATCATGCTGTCTTCCAAAGATGGCCTCTTCGACAAGGCGAAAGGGCGTATCGTCGGGTCCGATCAATACCTCACCAAGCCGTTCAGCAAAGAAGAGCTGCTAGGCGCAATCAAGGCGCACGTCCCTGATTTCGCGCCGGTGGAACAAGCATCCTGAAGTTCGGCATTGTTTGCCGCTGAAGCCTTCCTATGGAGAAATCATGGCTCGCGTTCTGATTGTTGATGATTCACCGACAGAAATGTACAAGCTCACCGCCATGCTGGAGAAGCACGGGCATGTGGTGCTCAAGGCCGAGAACGGGGCTGATGGTGTTGCTCTGGCTCGCCAGGAAAAACCGGATGCCGTGCTGATGGATATCGTCATGCCTGGGCTGAACGGATTCCAGGCCACGCGCCAGCTGACCAAAGATTCGGAAACCAGTCACATTCCGGTGATCATCGTTACCACCAAGGATCAGGAAACCGATAAGGTCTGGGGCAAGCGCCAGGGCGCCAAGGATTACCTGACCAAGCCAGTGGACGAGGCGACATTGCTGAAAACCCTGAATGCCGTTCTGGCGGGCTGACGCCGGGGTAGCCAACACTCGGACAAAGGGACGTGGCCAGCATGGCTGACATGCCAACGCCGTTTCAGCACCTGCTGGAGCTAGATAGACAATGCCGCATTCATGCGGCAGGCCTGCCTTCACAGCAGGAAGCCGTACAGACCTGGGGAGGGATCGGCTTCCGCATGGGTGGACGCTTGTTCGTCGCGCCGATGGGCGAGGTCAGCGAGATCCTGCACGAGCCGCGATATACCTTGTTGCCAGGCGTCAAGAGCTGGGTGAAGGGTGTGGCAAACGTTCGCGGCAGGCTGCTGCCGGTGATGGACCTGTGTGGCTATTTCGGGCTGGAGCTATCGGCCTTGCGCAAGCAGCGCAGGGTGCTGGTGGTAGACCATCAGGAAGTATTCGCCGGACTGACCGTCGACGAAGTGTTCGGCATGCAGCATTTTCCGGTAGAGGCCTTCTCGGAGGAGCTGCCACCGATCGAGGCGTCGATTCAACCGTTCATTCACGGTGTCTTCCAGCGCGAGCAACCCTGGCTGGTCTTCAGTCCGCACGCACTGGCTACGCATCAGGCGTTTCTAGACGTCGCTTATTAGTTGTAGGTGGGTCGACCTAGGTCGGCCTTTTGGTTCTTGGATGGAAGCGCACGGGGGTCCAGGCGGGGGCCGGATAATGAACAAGATGAATGCTAGTGCTTTGTTGAGCGGGGTGCGCAGCAATACGCTGATCACCGGCCTGTTTGTCGTGTTGATCGTATCGATCGTGTTGTTGTTCGCGAACTTCGCGTACGTCAATACGCAGGCTGATCATGACAACGAGTACATCGCTCACGCGGGAGAGCTACGCGTACTGTCCCAGCAGATCGCCAAGGATGCCGTGGAAGCGGCGACGGGTACCCAGGAGGCGTTCGCGTCCCTGAAGCAGGCTCGTAACGAGTTCGAGCGACGTTGGGGGTATCTCGCCCAGGGTAACGAAAGCATCGGGCTGCCTGCGGTGCCCGAATCGCTGCGCGCCGAGGTCAATGCGGTGGAGCAGGACTGGAACACTCTGCGCCGTGACACGGACGCGATTCTTTCCAGCGAGCAGACGGTACTGTCTCTGCATCAGGTGGCCAGCACTCTCGCCGAAACCATCCCGCAGCTGCAGGTAGAGTACGAGGAGGTCGTCGATATTCTGCTTGAAAGCGGCGCGCCGGCTGCCCAGGTTTCGGTGGCCCAGCGCCAATCGCTGCTGGCCGAACGTATTCTCGGCTCGGTGAACAAGGTACTTTCCGGTGATCAGGACTCGGTTCAGGCAGCTGATATGTTCGGCCGGGACGCCAGCCTGTTCGGGCGCGTACTGAACGCGATGATCGAAGGCAACGTCGCCATGGGCATCAGTGCGGTGGCTGACGAAGAGGCACTGGACCGTCTTGCGGAGATCTCCGAGCTGTTCCAGTTCGTATCGGGTTCCGTGGACGAAATTCTGGAAACCTCGCCAGAGCTGTTCCAGGTCCGCGAGTCGGCAAACAGCATCTTCGAGGTTTCGCAGACGCTGCTGGACAAGACCTCTGCCCTTTCCCAAGGTTTGCAGAACCGTGCCGATGCACGTTATCTGAACACCATTCTCGGTTACGTGCTGGGTGCGCTTGCACTGGCATCGATCATTCTGATCGGCTTGGTAATGGTTCAGGAAACGCGTCGCCGCTTGAGCGAAACCGCCGAGAAGAACGAGCGCAACCAGGCGGCGATTCTGCGACTGCTCGATGAGATCGGTGACCTTGCTGACGGTGACTTGACGGTAGCCGCAACCGTAACCGAAGACTTCACTGGTGCGATCGCGGACTCGATCAACTACTCCATCGACCAGCTGCGCGATCTGGTAGCAACCATCAACCAGACCGCGGTACAGGTATCGGGCGCGGCCCAGGAGACCCAGGCGACGGCGATGCATCTTGCCGAAGCGTCCGAACACCAGGCACAGGAGATTGCCGGTGCGTCGGCGGCAATCAACGAGATGGCCGTTTCCATTGACCAGGTATCGGCAAACGCTGCGGAATCGTCCGCGGTAGCAGAACGCTCGGTAGCCATCGCCAACAAGGGCAACGAGGTCGTACACAACACCATTACCGGCATGGACAACATCCGTGAGCAGATCCAGGACACGTCCAAGCGGATCAAACGTCTCGGTGAGTCTTCCCAAGAGATCGGCGACATCGTAAGCCTGATCAACGACATTGCCGACCAGACCAACATCCTTGCACTCAACGCGGCGATCCAGGCCTCCATGGCGGGTGACGCCGGGCGCGGCTTCGCGGTGGTTGCGGACGAAGTACAACGTCTGGCGGAACGTTCCTCCGCGGCAACCAAGCAGATCGAAGCGCTGGTCAAGACCATTCAGACCGACACCAACGAAGCGGTCATCTCGATGGAGCAGACCACTTCCGAGGTGGTCCGCGGTGCGCGCCTGGCACAGGATGCCGGGGTGGCACTGGAGGAGATCGAAAAGGTATCCAAGACCCTCGCGGCGCTCATCCAGAACATCTCCAACGCAGCTCGTCAGCAGGCTTCGTCTGCCGGTCATATTTCCAACACCATGAACGTGATCCAGGAGATCACCTCGCAGACCTCGTCGGGTACCACCGCTACGGCCAAGAGCATTGGTAATCTGGCCAAGATGGCCAACGAAATGCGCCATTCCGTTTCGGGCTTCACCCTGCCGGATACGCCGGATCAGGCCTGACTTGACGAGTGCGGCAGTCAAGTGATGGCTGCCGCCGAGGATCACGAGCGAGGGGCAGGGCATGCAGCCAAGGTTTGACTGGGCACTGGAGCCCTTGGCCGATATGTCGCCGGCGGAGTTCCATGACTGGCAGACGCTCCTCGAGGAGCGTTCCGGAATGGTCGTCAGCGAGCACAGACGCAGCTTCCTGCAGACCAATCTGAGCGCACGTATGCGTGAAGTCGGGGCGGCCGACTATGCCAGCTATTACCGGCAAGTCACTTCCGGCCCTCGCGGTGCAGTCGAGTGGTCGACCCTCATGGATCGCCTGACAGTGCAGGAGACGCGCTTCTTCCGCCATCCGGCTTCGTTCGCGCTGCTTGAGAGTCACCTGCGGCACCGGCTGGATGAAGGCTCCCTCGCTCGCCCACTGGCGCTTTGGAGCGTCGGCTGCGCAAGCGGAGAGGAGACCTATTCACTGGCGATGATCGCGGATCAGGTGCTGGCTGACGGCGACTCCGGACATGGCTTCGGTGTAACCGGAACCGATATCAGTCTGAATGCGCTAGCCAAGTGCCGTGCCGCAGTCTATGGCGCCCGCAGGCTGGAACAGGTGACGCCAGCGTTGCGCGAGCGCTACTTCCAGCCTTCGGTCGACGATCGCTTTCAAGTCATCCCTGCCCTGGCCGCGCGAGTGTGCTTTGCGCGGCTCAATGTGCTGGAACTGGCGAATTCGCCGCTTTCCGGCATGGACGTCATTTTCTGTCAGAACCTGTTGATCTATTTCCGCCGCTGGCGCCGCAGAGAGATCCTCAATCGCTTGGCCGAGTGCCTGGCGCCGGGGGGATTGCTGGTGATTGGGGTCGGGGAAATAGTCGGTTGGCAGCATCCGGATCTGGTTCCGGTTGCCAACGATCAGGTCCTGGCCTTTACCCGGAAAAGTTTATGAGCGGAGTCGCTATGGGTGATCGGCACGATTATGTCGCCCTGGAGTGGGTGAAAGGCGAGATTGCCGAAACGCTTAAGCAGGCGCGTCAGGCGCTGGAGGCGTTCGTCGAGAATCCGCAGGACTCGACTCGGATGCGCTTCTGCCTGACCTACGTGCATCAGGTCCATGGCACTCTGCAGATGGTCGAGTTCTTCGGCGCGGCGCTGCTTGCGGAAGAAATGGAGCAGCTGGCAAGGGCCCTGCTGGAAGAGCGGGTGGCCAACCAGGGTGAAGCGCTCGAGGTCATGATGCAGGCCATCCTGCAGCTGCCGGCCTATCTGGACCGTATCCAGAGCGCGCGCCGTGATCTGCCGATGGTGGTCCTGCCGCTGCTCAACGACCTTCGCGCCGCGCGTGGCGAGAAACTGCTGTCGGAGACCAGCCTGTTTTCTCCAGATCTGTCGGGGCGGACGCCCGCGCTTTCGCAGGAGTCGGTGGAGCGTTTGCGCACCCAGGAGCTGCCAGCGTTGCTACGCAAACTGCGGCAGATGCTGCAGGTCGCTCTGGTCGGCGTCATTCGCAATCAGGACCTGCCGACCAACCTCGGTTACATGGCTCGGGTGTTTGCCCGTCTGGAAACCTTGTGCCAGAACGCTCCGCTGGCTGCCCTGTGGCAGATTGCTTCGGGGATGGTCGAGGGGCTGGCCAGCGGCGGCGTGACCAACGGTACCTCGGTCCGCACCTTGCTGCGCCAGGTGGACAAGCAGCTAAAGCGGTTGGTTGAGGAGGGTGCCGATGGTTTCAATCAGGCTGCTCCGGACGAGCTGATCAAGAACCTGCTTTTCTACGTTGCCAAGGCACCGGGGCAGACGCCTCGCATTCAGGCACTCAAGCAGCATTACCGTCTGGATGAAGCGCTGCCTGACAGCGCTGTCGTCGATCAGGAGCGGGCCCAGCTTGCCGGTCCCGACCGCGGTGCAATGCGCTCGGTGGTCGCGGCCCTCTGCGAAGAGTTGGTAAGGGTCAAGGACAGCCTCGACCTGTTCGTGCGCAGCGATCGCAAGGTCATCGCCGATCTCGCCAGCCTCGAGGTGCCGCTCAAGCAGATCGCCGATACACTGGCCGTTCTCGGTTTCGCACAGCCGCGCAAGATCGTCCTCGATCAGATCGCCTTGGTCCAATCCATCGGCCAGGGGCTGCGTGCGCCGGATGACGCTGTGCTGATGGATATTGCCGGCGCGCTGTTGTACGTCGAGGCGACGCTGGCTGGCATGGTCGGGGGACCGGCCGAAGAGCGTGGCGAAGAAAGCCATCTGCCCACGACCGATGTGGCACAGATTCATCAGTTGGTCATTCGTGAAGCGCGCAACGGCCTGGAGCAGGCGAAGGACGCGATCATCGAATTCATTGCTTCGCAGTGGAACCATGAGCATCTGGCGCGGGTGCCAGAGCTGCTGACCCAGGTCCGCGGCGGCCTGGCAATGATTCCGCTCGAGCGTGCCGCGGCACTGTTGCAGGCCTGTAACAGCTATATCCAGGATCAGCTGCTGGCGCGCCAGGCCGTGCCTGATTGGCAGAGTCTGGACACCTTGGCCGATGCGATCACCAGCGTCGAATACTACCTGGAGCGTCTGACCGAGGATTGCGGTACTCAGGGAGACCTGATCCTCGACGTCGCTGAGGAAAGCCTGCAGAACCTCGGTTATTCACTGGGCCGCACACAGCAGCCGATGGCCGCTCTGTCGCAGGTCGAAGCCACGCCTGACGAGACCCTCGACGAGATCGAGGTACTGTTGGAGGAGCCCTCGTCGCTCGACGAGGCCTTTGAGCCGATGTTGGAGGACGGGGGCGTTGGGCACGAGTTGCAGACCGAGCGGTCGATGTCATCCGGCCAGGATTCGGTCCTGTCAGAAGACTTCGACTTGCTGGGCGGCGACACGCCTGCCGACGAGCAGATCGTTTTCAGCCTGCCCGAAGACGCCGGCGAGGTAATCTCCGACGATGTGCCTGATGCCGTCGACGACGAAACCGCTTTGCAGCAGTGGAGCCAGGCGCAGATGGCCGACCTCGATCTGCCCGAGGTTGCGCTCCCCGATTATGCCGAGCCCGAGCCTGTCGAGAGCGCCCAAGTTGAGCCGCCGCTGAGCATCGAACAGGTCATGGCGGCGCCTGTCGCGGCAATCAACCCACCTGCGCAGGACGTTCCCCCGACTTTGCTGCCGCCGCCGGCCGATGAGGAGCCGGTCGATGAAGACCTGCTCGAGGTCTTCATCGAGGAAGCCGCCGAAGTCCTGGAGACCATCGGCGAGTACCTGCCGCGCTGGCTCGGTGATAATCAGGACAAGGATGCGCTGACCGAAGTTCGCCGTGCATTCCATACCCTGAAAGGCAGTGGTCGGATGGTCAGGGCGCTGGTTATCGGGGAGCTCGCCTGGTCCGTGGAAAACCTGCTCAATCGGGTCCTGGACCGCAGCATCGAAGTCTCCGACTCGGTTGGCCATGTGGTAAACGAGGTCGTCGCCCTGATGCCGGCTCTGGTTGAGGAGTTCGCAGCCAAGAATCAGCGCCAGCGGGATGATGTCGACCGCCTGGCTGCCGCCGCGCACGCCTTGGCCAAGGGCCAACCCGTCGCGCTGTCACTTCCGTCGAACGAGCAGGCGCCTTCGACTGATGAGGTGCCACAGCAGGCTGCCCTGACGCAGCACGAAGATGCGCTGGATCCGCAGCTGCTGGAGATATTTCGTAACGAAGCAGAGTCGCACCTGACCACGCTGGTCAGTTTTCTGGCCGATTGCGCACAGCGTCTTCCGCAGCCGGTGACCGACGCCCTGCAGCGCGCGTTGCATACCCTCAAGGGTAGCGCTCATATGGCTGGCATCCTGCCTGTTGCGGAAATCGCGATGCCACTGGAAAAAATGGTCAAGGAGTTCAAGACCAACCTGATCCCCATGGATCTGGCAGAAGCTGAGCTGCTGCACGAGGCCGAGCTGCTATTGCGCCAGGGCCTGGCCAATCTCGACCACCAGCCGCTTGCTCCGATCGACGGTGCGGCCGAGTTTCTGGAAAAGGTGCATGCGCTGCACAAGGCGCGTCTGGCCGAAGCCGGCGCCCGTCAGCAGAACGATGCAGGCGAAGTGCGTGATCCCAACATGATCGCGCTGTTCCTGTCCGAGGGGATGGATATCCTGCTCGATGCCGAGGATTTGCTGCGCAGTTGGCGTAATCACCCCGCCGAGCGACAGGAGCTGACGGCACTGCTGGAAGAGCTGACGACGTTGGGTCAGGGCGCCAAGATGGCCGAGTTGCCGCAGATGGACGCGCTATGCCAGGTATTGCTACGGCTGTATGCCGTTGTCGAGGAAGGCCGGCTGGCGGTAAGTGAGCGCTTCTTCGACGATGTCGAGCAGGGCCACGAGGCACTGGTCGGCATGATGGATCAGGTCGCGGCTGCTTTGCAGGTAACGGAGCAGTCCGAGCTGGTGGCGCGACTCGAGGCGCTGCTCGCCGAGGCCGTCGATCCGTTGGCCATTGCGCGACTGCCGGACCCTGAAACAGATGATGCAGAAAAGGCGGTGGCCCCGGCAGACTCGCCAGCCGAAGCCGAAGCCGAAGCCGAAGCCGAAGCCGAAGCCGAAGCCGAAGCCGAAGCCGAAGCCGAAGCCGAAGCCGAAGCCTGGCCTGCAGATGATTTGACGCAGCCACAAGCGCAGGAAGATTTCGATCCGGAGATGGTGGATATCTTCCTCGACGAGGCTGTGGACCTGATGGAAAGCGCTGGGCAGGCGCTGGATCGCTGGCTCGCCGATCCGTCCAACCAGATGGCGCTGTCGGCGCTGTTGCGCGATTTGCATACCCTCAAGGGTGGCGCTCGGATGGCGGCCATTCGCCCGATTGGTGATCTGGCGCACGAACTCGAGTCGCTTTACGAGGGGCTTTCCGATGGACGTTACGTCCATTCGGCCGAGCTGGCCGCGCTGCTCCAGCGCAGTCACGACCATCTGGCGCTGCAGCTCGAGCAGCTGCAGCGCCAGCAGCCAATGAGCGGTGCCGAGGCGCTGATCGATGCGATGCGGGGGTTTCGCCAGGGAGGCAGCTTTCCAGTCGAGGAAATGACACCCGAGGCTCGGCCTGACAATGGCGATCTCGATCGCGGCCCCGACATATGCCCGAGCGCAACCGATGAGCTGTCCGGCCTGCCGGAGCAGGGCGAGCTTTCCGATACTGCCGAGCTGCCGTTGCCCGAGCTCGATGAGCTTACGGTAGAGCAGAGCGATGAGGATGCAGCTAGCACTGAACCGATGCCGGATCCGTTGACGTTCGTCGAGGAGGTCGAGCTGGACCTGCCTGAAACCGATGATCGTTCTGCCCCTATCGACCCGGCGGAGACCGAGGCAAGCACCCCGGCCAATGAGCGCGATCCGGAACTGGTCGAGATTTTCCTGGAGGAAGGCTTCGACCTGCTGGAGAGTGCTGCTGGCGGCCTGCAGCGCTGGATGACCGATGTCGACAACAGTTTCGAGCTCGAAGCGCTACAGCGTGACCTGCATACCCTCAAGGGCGGTGCGCGGATGGCCGATATCGGTGAGGTCGGCGACCTGGCGCACGAACTTGAATACCTGTACGAGGGGCTTTGTGCCGGCCGCTATCGGGCCAGCCCCGAGCTGTTCGGGCTGCTGCAAGCCTGTCAGGACCGACTGGCCGAGATGCTCGAGGCCGTGCGTGCTCATCAACCGTTGCCGAAAGGCGATGGGTTGATCGAAACCATCAAGGCTTTTCGCGACAGCCCCGCCGAACAGCTGAGTATGCCCAGCAGCGTGTCGCTGAAGGCCGCGCAAGACGATGCTCCACAGACTGCTGAGGCAGAAATTCTCGATATTTTCGTCGAGGAGGCCGATGATCTGCTTGAGGACATGGAGGCAGCCCTTGGTCGCTGGGATGCGTGCCGCGACGATGCTGCGCCGCTGGCTGACATGCTTCGCGTTCTGCATACACTCAAGGGCGGTGCGCGCCTTGCCGGGCAGGGTGCGCTGGGCAACCTGGCGCACGATCTGGAACAGCGCCTGAGCGAGGCCCAGCAGTCGGGGGCGCCCTGGCCGGACAGCCTGTTTCTCGATGTACAACAGGGATATGACGCACTGCTGAGGGATGTCGAGCAGCTGCGCGCCGGCCTAGCGGACGATGGCGCCGAGCAACCGCAGGAGGAGCCGGTCGAGGTTGATCAACCGCTCGGCCAGCCGGCGGCATTGCTACAGCCGATTGTCGCTGCCAGCGTCCAGCCGGCTGCAAGCCCCGCTCCGGCAAAGGTGCTGCCGTTCATTCGCCGCGCGCAGCAGGCGGCTCAGGAAGCTGCCGCACGGCGCGCACCACAGGAACTGGTGAAGGTACCGGCGGAGTTGCTGGAGGGGCTGGTCAACCTGGCCGGGGAAACCTCGATCTTCCGTGGCCGGGTGGAGCAGCAGGTCAGCGACGTCGGGTTCACGCTTGGCGAGATGGAAGCGACCATCGAGCGTGTCCGCGACCAGCTTCGCCGTCTGGACACGGAAACCCAGGCGCAGATTCTCAGCCGCTATCAGGCCGAAGCCGAGCGCGCTGGCTATGACGATTTCGATCCGCTGGAGATGGACCGCCATTCGCAGCTGCAGCAGCTTTCCCGTGCGCTGTTCGAGTCGGCCTCCGACTTGCTCGACCTGAAGGAAACCCTGGCGGCGCGCAACCGAGACGCTGAAACGCTGCTGCTGCAGCAGGCGCGGGTCAATACCGAGCTTCAGGAGGGCCTCATGCGCACCCGCATGGTGCCCTTCGAGCGCCTGGTGCCGCGTCTGCGCCGGATCGTTCGGCAGGTCGCTGGCGAGCTCGGAAAACAGGTCGAATTCATGGTCGGCAACGCCACCGGGGAGATGGATCGTAGCGTTCTTGAGCGCATCGTCGCGCCCCTCGAACACATGCTGCGCAACGCCGTCGACCACGGCATCGAGTCGGTCGAGCGGCGCCGGGCCGCTGGCAAGCCCGAGCAGGGCACGATCCGTCTGGACCTGGCGCGTGAAGGTGGCGATATCCTGCTGACCCTGGCGGATGACGGTGGCGGTATCAACCTGGAGGCGGTGCGGCGCAAGGCGATCGAGCGCGGCCTGATGTCCACTGGTAGCGATCTGTCCGAGCATGAGATTCTGCAGTTCATTCTCGAAGCTGGCTTCTCCACCGCCGAGCGCGTCACGCAGATTTCCGGCCGCGGCGTCGGCATGGACGTGGTGCACTCGGAGGTCAAGCAACTCGGCGGCTCGATGAGCATCGAATCGATCCTCGGCCAGGGCACACGCTTCCTGATTCGCCTGCCATTCACGGTGTCGGTCAACCGGGCGCTGATGGTCTATTCCGGTGAGGACCTCTATGCGATTCCGCTGAATACCATCGAGGGTATCGTACGGGTCTCGCCTTACGAGCTGGAGGCCTACTACCAGCCGGATGCACCGCGTTTCGAGTACGCCGGGCAGGCGTACGAACTGCGCTACCTCGGAGATCTGCTGAACAACGGGCAGAAGCCGAAGCTGGTCGGACAGAGTCTGCCGCTGCCGGTGATCCTGGTGCGCTCGAAAGAGCACAGCGTCGCGGTGCAGGTCGACAGCCTGGCCGGCTCCCGCGAAATCGTGGTGAAGAGCCTCGGCCCGCAGTTTGCTGGTGTCCATGGCATCTCAGGCGCGACCATCCTCGGGGACGGCCGCGTGGTGGTGATTCTCGACCTGCTGGCTACCATTCGCGTGCTGCATGCCCACCAGCTCACTCAACTGCATCAGCCTCGCCTGCTCGAGCTACCGCAGGAGCCCGTCGAGACGGAGAGCGAGCGGCCAACCCTGGTCATGGTCGTCGACGACTCGGTCACCGTGCGCAAGGTGACCAGCCGTCTGCTGGAGCGCAACGGCATGAACGTGCTGACCGCCAAGGACGGAGTGGACGCCATCACCCAGCTGCAGGAGCGCAAGCCGGACATCATGCTGCTCGATATTGAAATGCCGCGCATGGACGGTTTCGAGGTGGCCACGCTGGTGCGTCACGACGAGCGTCTGAAGGACCTGCCGATCATCATGATCACCTCGCGTACAGGCGAAAAACACCGCGATCGGGCGCTCGGCATCGGTGTCAACGAGTATCTGGGTAAGCCGTATCAGGAGTCTGTCCTGCTCGAAGCCATTCAGCGCCTGGTTCACGCCGATGTCTGACGTTCTCTCTGCACGCATAGCGGTACTAGCCGACACCTCGCTGCAGCGCCACGTGCTGCAGCAGGCGCTGACCGGAAGTGGCTATCAGGTCGTGCTGAACAACGACCCGGCACGCCTGGAGCCGGCTGACCTGGACGGTACCGAGGCCGATCTTTGGCTGGTAGACCTGGCGCAGACCGAGGATTCACCGCTGGTGGATGCACTCCTGGAGCGAGATACCACGCGCGTGCTGTTCGGCGAAGGGCATGCACCGGAACGGCACTCCGAGTTCTACCCGCGCTGGGAGCGCAGCCTGTTCAGCAAGCTCAAGCGCCTGGTGGGGGATCCGTCGCGTGCGGTGGGGCCACGCCTGGATGTGTTGCAGGGCGACGGGCAGGGGCTCGAGCGACTGACGCTGCCGGCGGTGCTCGCCGATTCGGCGCTGCATGTAGGCGAGCCAGCAACTCAGGTCTGGTTGCTGGCTGCCTCGCTTGGTGGACCTGAGGCTGTGAAGGCATTTCTCGACGCTTTGCCGGGCGGGCTGCCGGTGGGTTTCATCTATGCCCAGCACATCGAGGCCAGCTTCGAATCGGCGCTGTCCCAGGCCGTGGGCCGGCACAGCCAATGGCAGGTGCGCCAGGTCCGTCCGGGCGAGCGGGTTCGCTGCGGCGAAGTGATCATCGCGCCGATCGGCGAGGAGCTGGGGTTCGAGGCCGACGGCCGCACGCGGCTGACCGGTCGCTGCTGGCCGGAGCCGTATAGCCCGTCGATCGATCAGATGATGCTGAACCTGGCGCAGCAGTTCGGCGAACGTTGCGGCGTCATCGCCTTCAGCGGCATGGGCAGCGACGGCAGCGCTGCCGCCGCCTATGCCCTGCGCCAGGGCGCCAGGGTCTGGACGCAGCGGGCCGACTCCTGCGCCTGCTCGAGCATGCCGGACAATCTTCGCGAAGGTGGCTACAGCTCCTACAGTGGCGATCCTCGCGAACTGGCCCAGGCGCTGGTCAATCATTTGGTGAATCAGGTCGGTACGACCACCACGTCTTTACTACGGAATAACTCATGAGTCAGATGGTCGTTTCTCAGGACGCGGAAAGCCTCACCGGGCTGCTGATGCCGCTTGCCGACCGCATGTTGCTGGTACCCAACGTCGCGGTGGCCGAGCTGATTCCGTACCGCGCGCCGCAGGCCGCCGAGGGCATGCCGGCCTGGTTTCTCGGGCAGGTGCAGTGGCGCGACCTGAGCCTGCCGCTGCTGTCGTTCGAGGCTGCGTCTACCGGCCAACCGCCAGCGGTTGGCCAGACTGCCCGGGTAGCTGTGCTCAACGCGGTGGGTGGGCGCGAACACGTCAAGTTCATCGCATTGCTGGTGCAGGGTATTCCGCATTCGATAAAGGTGGATACCAGTCTGGCTCGAGCGGATGCGGCGCTTGCTCCGCTGGAGCTGGACGCTGTCGACCTGGGCGATATGCAGGCGCGCATTCCCGATCTGGTCGGCCTGGAGCAGCAGCTGGCGGATGCCGGGCTGATCTGAGCACACCCGGGCGCTAGAAGTCTCCCCATAGCTGCTGCGCCACGCTCAGCGCCACCACCGGCGCCGTTTCGGTGCGCAGAACCCGCGGCCCCAGCCGCGCCGGAAGAAAGCCCTGCCCGGCAGCCTGTTCGACTTCGCTCTGGCTCAGGCCACCCTCTGGACCGATCAGAAACGCCAGGCTTTGCGGCTTGGCATGGCTCGCCAGCGGCTCGGCTACCGGGTGCAGCACGAGCTTGAGGTCGGCCTCGACGGCCAGCCAGTCGCGCAGCGCAACCGGTGAATGGATGATCGGCAGGACCGAACGGCCACACTGCTCGCAGGCGCTGATGGCGATCTGCCGCCAGTGGGCCAGGCGCTTGTCGGCCCGCTCATCGTTGAGGCGCACTTCACACCGCTCGCTGATCAGCGGCGTGATCTCGCTGACGCCTAGCTCGGTGGCCTTCTGGATCGCCCAGTCCATGCGCTCTCCGCGCGACAGGCCCTGCCCGAGGTGTATCTGCAGTGGTGATTCCGTCATTCCTGCCAAGCGTTCATGCAACTCGACCCTAACGCGCTTCTTGCCGACCTCCGTCAGCTCGCCGCGATACTCCTGGCCGCTGCCATCAAACAGCTGCACCGCGCTGCCGGTCGACAGGCGCAGGACTCGCCCGATGTAGTGGGCCGCTGCCTCGGGGAGTGCATGCTGGCCGAGGGAAAGGGGAGCGTCGACGAAGAAGCGGGATAGGCGCATAGGGGAACGGCAGGGCGAGGTGGATGAGGCTGCAAGTCTAAAGCATCGGCGGTCCGGTCAGCAGACCGCCGCACGCTTGCGTGATTTCAGCCCGGATCGCGGAAATCCGGATACGGCCCCGCCGGCACCGATACCTGCGCACTGTCGCGCGTGGCGATGTCGATACCCTCGCTGGCCACGGTGGCGAGAAAATCGATCTGTTCTTCCGTAATGCAATACGGCGGCAGGAAATACACCACGCTACCGAGCGGTCGCAACAAGGCGCCGCGCTGCAGTGCGTGCTCATAGACCTTGAGGCCGCGACGCTCCTGCCACGGATAGGCCGCGCGAGTGGGCTTGTCCTGCACCATTTCAATGGCCAGTGCCATGCCGGTCTGGCGCACCTCGGCCACGTGCGGATGATCGGCCAGGTGCGCGGTGGCGCTGGCCATGCGCGTGGCCAGCGCCCTGTTCGCTTCGATGACATTGTCCTCGGCGAAAATGTCCAGCGTCGCCAGCGCGGCGGCACAGGCCAGCGGGTTGCCGGTGTAGGTGTGCGAATGGAGGAAGGCGCGCAGGGTCGAGTAGTCGTCGTAGAACGCCTGGTACAGCTTGTCTGTGGTGAGCACCGCGGCCATCGGCAGGTAGCCGCCGGTAAGGGCCTTGGACAGGCAGAGGAAATCCGGTGTGATGCCGGCCTGCTCGCAGGCGAACATGGTGCCGGTGCGACCGAAGCCGACGGCGATCTCGTCATGGATGAGGTGCACCTCGTAGCGGTCGCAGGCTTCGCGCAGCAGCTTGAGGTAGACCGGGTGATACATGCGCATGCCGCCGGCGCCTTGGATCAGCGGTTCGACGATGACCGCGGCGATGTCCTGATGATGCTCGGCCAGGGTCTGCTCCATATGCGCGAACATCTGCCGCGAATGCTCTTCCCAGCTCACGCCCTCGGGTCGCAGGTAGCAGTCCGGGCTCGGCACCTTGAAGGTGTCCAGCAGCAGCGGCTTGTAGGTATCGGTGAAGAGCGCGACGTCGCCCACCGACATGGCGGCAACGGTTTCGCCGTGATAGCTGTTGGTCAGCGTGACGAAGCGCTGTTTGCGCCCGCGGCCACTGTTGCGCCAGTAGTGGAAGCTCATCTTCAGCGCCACCTCGATGCCGGTGGAGCCGTTGTCGGTGTAGAACACGCGCTCCAGGCCGGCCGGCGTCAAGGCGACCAGGCGCTCCGACAGCTCCACCACCGGCTGGTGGCTGAAGCCGGCGAGCATCACGTGCTCGAGCTGGTCGACCTGGTCCTTGATGCGCTGATTGATGCGCGGATTGGCATGGCCGAAGACATTGACCCACCAGGAGCTCACCGCGTCCAGGTAGCGCTTGCCGTCGAAATCCTCCAGCCACACGCCGTCGCCGCGGCGGATGGGAATCAGCGGTAACTGCTCGTGGTCCTTCATCTGGGTGCAGGGATGCCAGAGCACGGCGAGGTCGCGTTGCATCCAGCTGTCGTTCAGGCTCATGTTGGTCCTCCGCAGTGAGTCGCGAAGCCTAGCAGAACTTGCAAGTGACACTCGACGCGATCAGTTATCGATTTGCTCGATGTTTCAAAGCGAAAAAATGCGCTCTATTCCGATAGGTAACCGGCTAGGCTTCTAACCCTCGAAATTGAAGGATGGATTCGATGCGCTGGCGCAACTCTTCCACGCACTTCGGACTGACCAGTATCGCGTTGCACTGGCTGGTGGCCGTCGCGGTCTTCGGATTATTCGCCCTGGGCTTCTGGATGGTCGGGCTTAACTACTACAGCAGCTGGTACCGCACCGCGCCGGACCTGCACAAGAGCATTGGCATCGTGCTGTTTCTGGTCATGCTGCTGCGGGTGCTCTGGCGCTTCATCAGTCCGGCACCGGGACCGTTGGCAAGCCAGGGCCGGCTAACCCAGAGGGCTGCCAAGCTCGGGCATGGGCTGCTCTACCTCGGCCTGTTCGTCGTCATGATCTCCGGCTACCTGATTTCCACTGCCGACGGCCGGCCGATCGGTGTGTTCGGCCTGTTCGACGTGCCGGCGCTCATCTCCTCCATTCCGGACCAGGCCGATCGTGCCGGGCTGGTTCACGAGTATGCCGCCTGGGCGCTGGTGATCTTTGCCGTCGTACATGCCCTGGCCGCGCTCAAGCACCATTTCATCGACCGCGATGCGACGCTCAGGCGCATGCTCGGTTTCAATGCCGATTAATCATCAAAGACAGGAGAATCACTGATGCTCAAGAAAACCCTCGCGGCACTGATCCTTGGGTCCGCACTGGTCGGCGGCCAGGCATTCGCGGCCGATTACGCCATCGACAAGGAAGGCCAGCATGCCTTCGTCAACTTCAAGATCAGCCACCTTGGTTACAGCTGGCTGTGGGGCACCTTCAACGACTTCGACGGCGACTTCAGCTTCGATGCGGCCAAGCCGGAGGAGAGCAAGGTCAACGTCACGCTGAAGACCGCCAGCGTCGACACCAATCATGCCGAGCGTGACAAGCATCTGCGCAGCGATGACTTCCTCAATGTCGCCAAGCACCCGACGGCCACCTTCGAGTCGACGTCGGTGAAGTCCACCGGCGAGGGCACCGCCGACATCACCGGCAACCTGACCCTCAACGGCGTGACCAAGCCGGTGGTGATCGCCGCCAGGTTCATTGGCGAAGGCAAGGACCCGTGGGGTGGCTATCGTGCCGGCTTCGAAGGCAGCACGACGCTGACCCTCAAGGACTTCGACATCAAGATGGATCTCGGCCCTGCCTCGCAGACGGTCGACCTGATCATCTCCGTCGAAGGTGTGCGCAAGTAAGCCCTGTTTCGGGTTGACGAACGCCGGCACCACGCCGGCGTTCTGCTTTGCGAAGGTCGCTCACCGCTGACTGGACAGGACACACCGCAATGTCTGGAATGCACGTTTCGCAACATTTAACCGGGTCAGTGGGAGGTTTTGGCGGTTTACAGACAGTGATGGATGTAAGTATATTCCGGTCCATTCTGCTATCCGCATCTGCGGCGTGCTTTGCTCATTCCCGCCTGCCGGTTTTCAAGAGGTCTATCCATGTCGATCAAGTCAGCCAGTGCTGCCCTGATGTCCATTCTCGCCGTGGCTGTTTTCCTGGCCGGCTGCCAGGAGGAAACCGCGCCACCGGCGCAGCAGAAGCCCAAGGTAGGCATCGTGACCGTGCAGACGGAACCGTTCGCGGTGACCACTGATCTGCCTGGCCGCACGCGCGCCTACCGCATTGCCGAAGTTCGGCCGCAGGTCAATGGCATCATCCAGAAGCGTCTGTTCACCGAAGGCAGTGACGTCAAGGCCGGGCAGCAGCTGTACCAGATCGATGCCTCGGTCTATGAAGCTACCCTGAAAAGCGCTCAGGCCAGCCTGGCTTCCAGCAAGTCGCTGGCTGACCGCTATGCCGAGCTGGTCAAGGATCAGGCTGTCAGCAAGCAGGCCTATGACGAGGCCCGCGCAGCCAGCCTGCAGGCCGAAGCGGAGCTGGAGCGCGCGCGCATCGACCTGCGCTACACCAAGGTGCTGGCGCCCATCTCCGGGCGCATTGGCCGTTCCGCCGTCACCGAAGGTGCGCTGGTCAGCAATGGCCAGGCGCAGGAGCTGGCGACCATTCAGCAGCTCGATCCGATCTATGTCGATGTCACCCAGCCTGCCCGTGATCTCTTGGCGCTGCGCCGCGATCTGGCCGAAGGCCGGCTGCAGAAGTCCGGCGAGAACGCCGCGCGGGTCAGCCTGAAACTGGAAGATGGCAGCGATTACGGCCATGAGGGCAAGCTCGAATTCAGCGAAGTGACGGTCGACCCTGGTACCGGCTCGGTGACCCTGCGCGCCGTCTTCCCCAATCCGGACAAGATTCTGTTGCCGGGCATGTTCGTCCATGCGCAGCTGGTGGCAGGCCTCAAGAGCGAGGCGATGCTGGTGCCGCAGCAAGGCGTGACACGCAACGCCAAGGGTGAACCGACCGCGATGGTGGTCAACGCGGAGAACAAGGTCGAGCTGCGCACGATCAAGACCGAGCGCGCGGTCGGCAACCGCTGGCTGGTCGGCGATGGCTTGCAGCCCGGTGATCGCGTGATCACCGAGGGGTTGCAGTTCATCCAGCCAGGTGTGGAGGTCGAGGTGGCGCCGGCGACCAACGTCGATAACCGGGGGGTGAGCGCACAGCCCCAAGGCCAAGAAGGCTGAGGGGTTACTAGTTCATGTCCAGATTCTTCATCGACCGGCCGATCTTCGCCTGGGTAATCGCCCTGGTGATCATGCTCGCCGGCGGCCTGTCCATCCTCAAGCTGCCGGTCAACCAGTACCCGAGCATCGCCGCGCCTGCCGTCGGCATCTCCGTCAGCTATCCGGGCGCCTCGGCGCAGACGGTGCAGGACACCGTGGTGCAGGTCATCGAGCAGCAGCTCAACGGCATCGACGGGCTGCGCTACATCTCCTCGGAAAGCAACTCCGACGGCAGCATGTCGATCACCGTGACCTTCGATCAGGGCACCAATCCCGATATCGCCCAGGTCCAGGTGCAGAACAAGCTGCAGCTGGCGACCCCGTTGCTGCCGCAGGAAGTCCAGCAGCAGGGCATCCGTGTGACCAAGGCGGTGCGCAACTTCCTCATCGTCATCGGTCTGGTCTCCACCGACGGCAGCCTCGACCAGCGTGACCTGGCGAACTACATCGTCGCCAACATGCAGGACCCGATTTCGCGGACCAAGGGCGTGGGCGACTTCCAGGTGTTCGGTGCCCAGTACGCGATGCGCATCTGGCTCGACCCGGCCAAGCTCAACAACTTCAGCCTGACGCCGGTGGATGTCAGCGCGGCGATCCAGGCACAGAACGTCCAGGTCTCGTCCGGCCAGCTCGGTGGTTTGCCGGCGCTGCCGGGCCAGCAGCTCAATGCCACGGTTATCGGCAAGACTCGTCTGCAGACTCCTGAGCAGTTCCGCAACATCCTGCTCAAGGTCAACGCCGACGGCTCGCAGGTGCGCCTGGGTGATGTCGCCAAGGTCGAGCTGGGCGGTGAGAACTACTCGGTCAGCGCGCATTTCAACGGCAAGCCGGCTGCCGGCCTGGCGTTGAAACTGGCCACCGGCGCCAACGCGCTGGATACCGTCGAAGGCGTGCGCAAGACCATCGACGAGCTCAAGCCGTTCTTCCCGCCGGGCGTCGAGGTGGTCTATCCGTACGACACCACACCGGTCATTTCCGCATCCATCACCGGGGTCATGCACACGCTGCTCGAGGCGTTCGTGCTGGTGTTCCTGGTGATGTACCTGTTCCTGCAGAACTTCCGCGCGACGCTGGTGCCGACGCTGGCGGTGCCGGTGGTGCTGCTGGGTACCTTCGGCGTGCTGGCGGTGTTCGGCTTCAGCATCAACACGCTGACCATGTTCGCCATGATCCTGGCGATCGGCCTGCTAGTGGACGACGCCATCGTGGTGGTGGAAAACGTCGAGCGGGTGATGCGCGAGGAGGGCCTCTCGCCGCTGGAAGCCACGCGCAAGTCCATGGGCCAGATCCAGGGCGCGCTGATCGGCATTGGCGTGGTGCTGTCGGCGGTACTGCTGCCGATGGCCTTCTTCGGCGGATCGACCGGGGTGATCTACCGGCAGTTCTCGATCACCATCGTATCGGCGATGGTGCTCTCGGTGCTGATGGCACTGATCTTCACTCCGGCCCTCTGCGCGACGCTGCTCAAGCCGATCGACAAGGATGACCATCACGAGAAGCGCGGTTTCTTCGGCTGGTTCAATCGCACCTTCGATCGTAGCGTCAACGGCTACGAGCGGGGCGTACGGGGCGTGCTCAAGCGCAAGGCGCCATTCCTGCTGCTCTACGTGCTGATCGTCGGCGTGATGGTGGTGCTGTTCAGCCGCATCCCGACCGCGTTCCTGCCCGAAGAGGATCAGGGCGTACTGTTCGCCCAGGTGATGACACCGTCGGGCTCGACTGCCGAACGCACCCAGCAGAGCATCGACGCCATGCGTCGCTACCTCTTGGAAGAAGAAGGCGACATCGTCCGTTCGGTGTTCACCGTGACCGGCTTCAGCTTTGCCGGCCGGGGCCAGAGTTCGGGTATCGCCTTCATCGGCCTCAAGCCGTGGAGCGAGCGCACCGACAAAGAAGACAGCGTATTCGCCCTGGCGCAGCGGGCGCAGCAGCATTTCGCCAGTTTCCGCGACGCCCAGGTGTTCGCCTTCGCGCCGCCGGCGGTGATGGAGCTGGGTAACGCCACCGGCTTCAACCTGTACCTGCAGGATCGTGCCGGTGTCGGCCAGCAGGTGCTGCAGCAGGCGCGGGACAAGTTCCTGCAGCTGGCCAGCCAGAGTCCGGTGCTGACCCGCGTGCGGCCAAACACCCTGCGCGACGAGCCGCAGTATCAGATCCTCATCGACGACGAGAAGGCGCGTGTGTTGGGCATTTCCCTGGCCGATATCAACAGCACGCTGTCGATCGCTTGGGGTGGTCGCTACGTCAACGACTTCATCGACCGCGGTCGGGTGAAGAAGGTCTACCTGCAGGGCATCCCCAGTGCGCGGATGAATCCCGAGGACCTGGAGAAGTGGTACGTGCGCAACGATGCTGGCGAGATGGTGCCGTTCAGTGCCTTCGCCACGGGCGAGTGGACCTACGGCTCGCCGAAGCTGTCGCGTTTCAACGGCGTCAGTGCGATCGAGATGCTCGGCGAGCCGGCGCCTGGCTACAGTTCCGGTGATGCCATGGCCGAGGTGGAGCGCATTGCTGCTCAGCTGCCGCCAGGCGTGGGCTATTCCTGGACCGGGCAGTCCTACGAGGAGCGGCTGGCCGGCTCGCAGACGCTGGCGCTCTACGCCTTGTCGCTGCTGGTGGTGTTCCTCTGCCTGGCGGCCCTGTACGAGAGCTGGTCGATTCCGTTCTCGGTCATGCTGGTGGTGCCGCTGGGTATTGTTGGGGCGCTTGCCTTCACGCTGGCGCGTGGATTGTCCAACGAGGTGTTCTTCCAGGTCGGTCTGGTCACCACTATCGGCCTGTCGGCGCGTAACGCGATCCTCATCGTCGAGTTCGCCAAGGCGCTGCACGAGCAGGGCATGAGCTATGCGGACGCCGCCTTGCGTGCCTGCCGTATGCGTCTGCGCCCGATCATCATGACCTCCCTGGCGTTCATTCTCGGCGTGGTTCCGCTCGCCATCGCCTCCGGCGCGGGTGCCGGCAGCAAGCACGCCATCGGTACCGGGGTGATCGGCGGCATGCTCACCGCGGCGGTGCTGGCAATCTTCTGGATTCCGTTGTTCTACGTGATGATCTGCTCGTTCTTCGACCGCACGACGTCCGCCAATCAGGCAGCCAAGGAGGATTCGTTGTGAACAAGTCTCTGTTGAGTCTCGCGCTCGTGGCGGCGCTGAGCGGCTGCTCGCTGATCCCCGAGTACCAGCGTCCGGATGCGCCGGTCCCGGCCGACTGGCCGCAGGGCGAAGCCTATTCGAAGGCATCCCCCGAGGCTCGGGCGCAGGCGCTTGGCTGGCGCGAGTTCTTCCGTGATCCGGCGCTGCAGCAGCTGATCGAGGTCGCGCTGGAGAACAACCGCGACCTGCGCGTCGCCGCGCTGAACGTCGATGCCTACCGTGCGCTGTACCGCGTGCAGCGCGCCGATGTGCTGCCGGCGGTGAGCGCCGATGGCGCTGGCACCCGCAGCCGTACACCGGGCGATCTGAACATGAGCGGCGAGCCGGCCATCAGCAGTCAGTACAGCGCCACCTTCGGCGTGTCCTGGGAGCTGGACCTGTTCGGCCGCCTGCGCAGCCTGCGCGACCAGGCCCTGGAAGAGTTCTTCGCCAGCGAGGCCGCGCAGCGCAGCACGCAGATCAGCCTGATCGCCAGTGTCGCCAATGCCTGGCTGACGCTGCAGGCCGATCAGGCGCTGCTCCAGGTAACCCGCGATACGCTCAAGACCTACGAGGAAAGCCTGGGCCTGACTCAGCGCAGCTTCGATGTCGGTGTCGCCTCGGCGCTGGAGCTGCGCCAGGCGCGCAGTGCAGTGGACAGTGCGCGGGTGAGTATCGAGCAGTACACCCGTCTGGTGGCGCAGGATCGCAACGCACTGACGTTGTTGCTGGGGCAGGCATTACCGACCGGCCTGCCGGCAAACGATCGGCTGGAGCGGACCCAGCTGGCACCGTTGCCGGTCGGACTGCCCTCGGATCTGCTGCAGCAGCGCCCTGATATCCTGCAGGCGGAGTATCAGCTGCGCGCGGCCAACGCCAGCATCGGCGCGGCGCGCGCGGCCTTCTTCCCGCGCATCAGCCTGACCGGTGCGGCAGGGACCGCCAGCAGCGAGCTGTCCGGTCTGTTCGACGGCGGTTCCGGCTACTGGAGCTTCTCGCCGAGCATCAGCGTGCCGATCTTCAACGCCGGCCAGCTTCGGGCCAACCTGGACTACGCGCAGATCAGCAAGAACATCCAGGTGGCACAATACGAACAGGCCATCCAGACGGCGTTCCGCGAGGTGGCCGACGGGCTCGCCGCCCAGGCCACTTATGTGCGCCAGGTGCAGGCCCAGCGTGATCTGCTGCAGACCAGCGAGGATTACTACAACCTCGCCGAGCGCCGCTATCGCACCGGCGTGGACAGCTATCTGACCGTGCTCGATGCGCAGCGCCAGTTGTTTAGCGTGCAGCAGCAGCTGATCAGCGATCGCCTCGCGCAGATGACCAGTGAGGTCAATCTGTTCAAGGCCTTGGGCGGTGGCTGGCAGGAAACGCTGCAGGCGGTGCCTGCCGAGGGCTAAGTGACATCGACGGCTGGCGAGCGGTCGTCGAGTGGATACAAAAACGCCGCCCGATGGGCGGCGTTTTCGTTTCGGGCGCGGCTCAGGCCTCGCGGTTGCGCGTCAGCAGGGCCGGCTTCTCGCCACGCGGCCGAGACGGCAGCTGCTCGAGCTGCTCGAGGCTCGGCAGGCGGTCGATCTTCGATTCCTTGTGGATGATCACCGGCTGCTTCTCGCGCGGCTTGGCCGCTTCCTGGCGCGTAACGACCGGTTCATCGATGCGGCGACCTTCGTTCTTGCGCCGTGGCTGACCGTTGCGTGGCTGGCCATTGCGCGCAGTCTGGCCCTGGCCCGCAGCCGAACGCTTGCCCTTGCCGCCCGCTGCGCCGCCGCCATTGCGGGCAGCTCCGGCTCCGGCTGCGCGCGGTGCGGAGCCCGGCTGGGCCTGGCCGCCGGAGCGACGTCCGCGGTTCTGCTTGTTCTGATAGGGGCTCACGTAGTCCACCCGGTTGCCGAAGTTGTCCACCTCGTCATCGAGGAACTCGTCCGGCGCCCGGTCCGGTGGCAGCTGGGGCGGCCCGGCGACGACCGGGCCCTGGGCGGCCGCGCCATCACGGGCGGGCTTGCGCGCCTTGCTCTTGCTGCGGCGGTTGCGCTCCTTCTGCTCGCCGCCCTTTTCTGCCGGCTTGTCGCGTTCGCCGCGTGCCTTGCGCTCGCCACGCTGTGGGCGCGGTTGGCGGGGTTCGCGTATTTCCGGCTTTTCGGCTTCGATGCTGCTGGCGTCGAAGCCCTGCAGATCGCCATCCGGGATGCGCTGCTTGGTCATGCGCTCGATGCCTTTGAGCAACTTTTCCTCGTCCGGCGCCACCAGCGAGATGGCTTCACCGCTGCGCCCGGCACGGCCGGTGCGGCCGATGCGGTGCACATAGTCTTCCTCGACGTTGGGCAGCTCGAAGTTGACCACATGCGGCAGCTGGTCGATGTCCAGGCCGCGGGCAGCGATATCGGTGGCCACCAGGATGCGCACCTGGTTGGCCTTGAAGTCGGCCAGGGCCTTGGTGCGCGCGTTCTGGCTCTTGTTGCCATGGATCGCGGCAGCCGGCAGGCCGTGCTTCTCCAAGTACTCGGCCAGGCGATTGGCACCGTGCTTGGTACGGGTGAAGACCAGCACCTGCTCCCAGGCACCCTGGGTGATCAGGTGGGCAAGCAGGGCCCGCTTGTGGCTGGAGGCGACGCGGAACACGCGCTGCTCGATGCGCTCGACGGTGGTGTTCGGCGGGGTAACCTCGATGCGCTCCGGGTTTTGCAGCAGCTTGGCGGCGAGGTCGGTGATGTCCTTGGAGAAGGTGGCCGAGAACAGCAGGTTCTGGCGCTTGGCCGGCAGCTTGGCCAGAACCTTCTTGACGTCATGGATGAAGCCCATGTCGAGCATGCGGTCGGCTTCGTCGAGGACGAGGATTTCCACGTGCGACAGGTCGATGGCCTTCTGGTTGGCCAGATCGAGCAGGCGACCGGGGCAGGCGACCAGCACGTCGAGGCCCTTGGCTACGGCCTGGATCTGCGGGTTCATGCCGACGCCGCCGAAGATCACCGCGCTTTTCAGCGGCAGGTCGCGGGCATAGATCTTGAAGCTGTCGTGAACCTGGGCGGCGAGTTCGCGGGTCGGTGTCAGCACCAGCACGCGCGGCTGTTTCGGGCCGTAGCGGTGTTCACGATCCGGGTGACCACCCGGAAACAGCAGTTCGAGTACCGGCAGGGCGAAGCCGCCTGTCTTGCCGGTTCCGGTCTGGGCGGCGACCATCAGGTCACGGCCTTGCAACACGGCGGGAATGGCCCGCTGTTGCACGGGAGTAGGCTGGGTGTAACCGGCGGCCTCGACGGCACCGGCCAAAGCCTCGGAGAGACCGAGGGAAGCAAAGGACATGAGTAATCCTGTCTTGTAAGGGGCGATGCCCTGGGATGATCATGCCTGGCCCGAATCGCGACTGGCGTGCGATCCCGTCCGGTCCTGCCGCGCATGGTGATGGCGACATCCGGGCGTAAGCCTGGCGGAAGCGCGGAGTATAACAGAGCCTGTCAACGCCGCATTGCTCTGACAGTGTCGCAGGTCACGGGTTCATTAGCCAGCTCCGTATTTCCCCGGAGCTGGCCGGAACTCAGCGCGACAGCCCGAGGTTGTTCCAGATCGCCAGGCTCGGTTCGGCCTGGTTCAGCGTGTAGAAGTGCAGGCCCGGCGCACCGCCGGCCAGCAGCTTCTGGCACATTTCGGTGATCACCTGCTCGCCGAAGGCCTGGATGCTCTGCATGCCGTCGCCATAGGCTTCGAGCTGCTTGCGCACCCAGCGTGGAATCTCCGCGCCACAGGCATCGGAGAAGCGGGCCAGCTTGCTGTAGTTGGTGATCGGCATGATGCCCGGCACCACCGGCGTCTGAACCCCGAGCTTGCGCACGCGCTCGACGAAGTAGAAGTAGCAGTCGGCATTGAAGAAGTACTGGGTAATCGCACTGTCGGCGCCGGCGTTGGCCTTGCGCACGAAGTTCGCCAGGTCGTCCTCGAAGTTGCGCGCCTGGGGATGCATTTCCGGGTAGGCGGCGATCTCGATATGGAAGTGGTCACCGGTCTCGGCACGGATGAACTCCACCAGCTCATTGGCGTAGCGCAGCTCGCCGCTGGCCATGCCCATGCCGGACGGCAGATCGCCGCGCAGGGCGACGATGCGCTTGATGCCGGCATTCTTGTAGAGGTTCAGCAGCTCGCGCAGCTCGGCTTTGGTGTCGCCGACACAGGACAGGTGCGGTGCGGTGGGGATCTTCACCTCACCGTCGAGTTGCAGCACAGTGTTCAGGGTGCGGTCGCGTGTCGAGCCACCGGCACCGTAGGTGCAGGAGAAGAAGTCGGGCTGATAGCCTGCCAGCTGGCGGGCCACGTTCAGCAGTTTTTCATGCCCGGCTTCGGTCTTGGTGGGGAAGAACTCGAAGCTGATGGACGGGCGGTTCGAAGAGGTCATACAGAAATTCCTTGAGCTGCACGTCGCCGACCCCGAGCGCCAGGCTCGGTGGTCAGCGGCATGACCTGCTTAGTAGCGGTAGCTGTCCGGCTTGAACGGACCTTCGACGGCAACGCCGATGTACTCGGCCTGCTTGCTGGTCAGCTGGGTGACCACGCCACCGAAGCCCTTGACCATCTCCAGCGCCACTTCCTCGTCGAGCTTCTTCGGCAAGACCATGACGGTGACGTTCTGGGTCTTCTCGGCCACCGGCAGGTCGGCGAACTTCTCGTTGTAGAGGTGGATCTGCGCCAGCACCTGGTTGGCGAACGAACCGTCCATGATCCGGCTCGGGTGACCGGTGGCGTTGCCCAGGTTCACCAGACGGCCTTCGGCGAGCAGGATCAGATAGTCATCATTGGCCGGATCGACGCTCTTGCCGGTGCGGTGGATCTTGTGCACCTGCGGCTTGACCTCTTCCCAGCCCCAGTTCTGGCGCATGAAGGCGGTGTCGATCTCGTTGTCGAAGTGGCCGATGTTGCACACCACGGCGCGCTTCTTCAGCGCCTTGAGCATGCCGGCGTCGCACACATTGACGTTACCGGTGGTGGTGACGATCAGGTCGATCTTGCCCAGCAGCGCGGCGTCGACGCTGGCTTCGGTGCCGTCGTTGATGCCGTTCTTGTAGGGGGAAACCAGCTCGAAGCCGTCCATGCAGGCCTGCATGGCGCAGATCGGGTCGACCTCGGAGACCTTGACGATCATGCCTTCCTGGCGCAGCGACTGTGCCGAGCCCTTGCCTACGTCGCCGTAGCCGATGACCAGCGCCTGCTTGCCGGAGAGCAGGTGATCGGTGGCGCGCTTGATGGCGTCGTTCAGGCTGTGGCGGCAGCCGTATTTGTTGTCGTTCTTGCTCTTGGTGACCGAGTCGTTGACGTTGATCGCCGGCACTTTCAGGGTGCCGCCCTTGAGCATGTCGAGCAGGCGGTGCACACCGGTGGTGGTTTCCTCGGTGATGCCGTGCACGCGCTCGAGCACCTGCGGATACTTGTCATGCAGGATCTGGGTCAGGTCGCCACCATCATCGAGCACCATGTTGGCGTCCCACGGCTGACCGTCCTTGAGGATGGTCTGCTCGATGCACCACTCGTATTCCTCCTCGGTCTCGCCCTTCCAGGCGAATACCGGGATGCCAGCGGCGGCGATGGCGGCAGCGGCCTGATCCTGGGTGGAGAAGATGTTGCAGGACGACCAGCGCACTTCGGCGCCGAGGGCGATCAGCGTCTCGATCAGCACCGCGGTCTGGATGGTCATGTGGATACAGCCCAGGATCTTCGCGCCCTTGAGCGGTTGCTCGGCGGCGTACTTGCGGCGCAGGCCCATCAGGGCGGGCATTTCCGATTCGGCGATGATGATCTCGCGGCGGCCCCAGGCGGCCAGGGAAATGTCGGCGACCTTGAAGTCGGTGAAACCGGCAGGCGTCATGACAGCACTCATCGAAGAGTTCTCCATTCGTATAGATGCGAATGGGCGCCGTTGATGCGTTCTAGGAAACGCCCCATCCGAGCCTGACAGGCCCGCTCTGTGACAGAGCAACCTGCTGCAGCGCCCCTCGGACGGGTGGCGGGCACGATCGAAGCGGAGTCGATCGCGTGAAGCCCGGCGATTATAGCGATGACCGCCGGCAATCCCAAGCTGTCCGTCAGTAAGTGCTGGCCGAGCTGCCGCGGCAGATTCGTCGGACCAGCCGGCCGATGCTCAGCCCTTGCACCAGGATCGAGAACAGGACGACCAGGTAGGTGATGTTGAGCAGCAGGTTGCGCTCTTCGCTGGCCGGCAGTGCCAGGACCAGCGCGACCGAGATGCCGCCGCGCAATCCGCCCCAGGTCAGGATGCGTACGGTGCCGGCAGGCAAAGCGCGGCCTGCAGCACGCAACGCCAGCGCTGCCGGGCCGACTGCGGCGAGGCGTGTGGTCAGTATCAACAGCGTCACGCAGAGGGCGATCAGTAGGTACTGGGCACTGAACGGTAGCAGCACCAGTTCCATGCCGATCAGCACGAACAGCACGGCATTGAGGATTTCGTCCAGCAGCTCCCAGAAATTGTCCAGGTTTTCCCGCGTATGCCTGGACATTGCATGG
Source organism: Stutzerimonas sp. KH-1 (assembly GCF_054483855.1). Classification (NCBI taxonomy): domain Bacteria; kingdom Pseudomonadati; phylum Pseudomonadota; class Gammaproteobacteria; order Pseudomonadales; family Pseudomonadaceae; genus Stutzerimonas; species Stutzerimonas sp. KH-1. The sequence goes on from NZ_CM137011.1 coordinate 3,954,523, forward strand.
CGTCGGCCCTGATTGCCGATGATCAGCCCGGCTACGACCATGGCGATCGGGCCGGATACGTGCAGATGTGTCGCCAGCGTGTAACCGCCCAGCACCAACGCGAGCGTCAGCAGGACCTCGACCTGATACTGGTCGATGCTCTTGAGCAGGGCGAAGGTCAGCGCCCCGAGCAGGGCGCCGAGCAGAATACCGCCTCCGGCTTCCTCGACGAACAGCCAGAGCGCCTCGCCAGCCCCCGGCGCCTCTCCGCGCGCCAGCACGCCGAGCAGCACGGTGAACACCACCACCGCGACGCCGTCATTGAACAGCGACTCCCCGACAATGGTTGTCTCCAGCGCCTTGGGTGCGCCCGCCGAACGCATGATGCCGAGCACGGCAATCGGGTCGGTCGGCGAGATCAGTGCGCCGAACAGCAGGCAGAAGATCAGCGGCGGCTGCAGCCCGAACAGCCCGAAGATCCACCAGCTGCCCAGGCCGATCACAGTGGTGGAGAACAACACGCCGACCGTCGCCAGCAGGCCGATGGCCCAGCGCCGGGCGCGCAGATCGGCCAGATTGATGTGCAGTGCGCCGGCGAACAGCAGAAACGACAGCATGCCGTCCATCAGCAGGTGATTGAAGTCGATCCGCCCGACCAGCGCCTCGATGCGTTGCTCGAGCAGTGGCAGGCCGAGCATGGCCAGACCGTGTAACAACAAGGAGAACAGCAGGGCGGTAGCCATCACGCCGATGGTCGGGGGCAGGCCGATGAAGCGGTAATTGACGTAGGCGAGCAGCGCCGTGAGGCTGATGAATATTGCGGCGAGTTCGAGCATGAAACCCTCGCATGAGGTCGGTGATGCAAGGGTGGACTCGCCAGGTGCGCGATTGGTGCCGGCTGCGCCCGGCTTTGGCGGCCAGGCGGTGGGTGACGAACTCAGCGCAGGGCGCGGCGTCGAACCAGAAGGTTCGGTGAACCTTGCCGGGCGAAACCGTTTTAGGAGACCGCCATGAACCCCATGCTTCGCTTAGCGCCCGTGTTACTTGTCGGCGCTTTCAGCCTGCCCGCCGCTGCCAAATCCTGCTATGTGCACAGCGAAACCTCCGGTGCGGTACCCGCACCAGTCGTGACCGAGCAGTGTTTCGAATTCCACGGCGTGGACAAGGACGACGCCATCGACTGGGTCTGCCAAGACAACGAGGCCGTGAGAAATTCGCGCCGCGAGCTTCGCGACAGTTGTCCCGACGGCCACTTCGGTGTCTGCACCGCGCCGATGACGGCGGAGACGCTGGCCAACGAGCGTGCCACCGGCTCCCAGGCGAAGAACGGTACCTTGCCCAGCCAGGTGGGCGGTGATGCGACGATCGTCACCTATCACTATCACGCCAGTGATCGGGCCCAGGCCAAGATCGATTGCGAAAGCGCTGGCGGCAGCTGGTCGCAATAGCCTGCCGGGCAATCTTTGCTGACGAAGTCGAAATCCGACTGATTTGTTCAGCCGCGCATGGACGGGGATAATCCCGCGCTTTGCATCGACGAGTGGTTGAACCATGAAGCTGAGTTTGCTGAGCCTGCCCCTGCTTGCTGTCCTGGCGCTGACGGGCTGCGATCGGGTCGATCCCAATTCGCCGCTGGGCAAGCGCAAGGCGATCTATCAGGCAATGCTCGATACCAAGGAAGACCTAGGCGGGATGTTGCGCGGGCGCATTCCCTTCGATGGCGACGCCTTTCGCTCCGGTGCGGTCAAGCTGGACAAGCTTTCGCGGCAGCCGTGGCAGCATTATCCCGAGGTGAAGGAAGAACAGAGCGATGCGCGCGACGACGTTTGGCAGCGTCAGGAACGCTTCAACGAGCTGGCACGTGCGCTGGAGGCCGAAACGGCCGCGCTGGTCGAAGTGACGACGGCTGCGCCGGTCACGGCCGAGGGTGTGGCACCGGCGTTCCAGCGCGTCGAGGACGCCTGCGAGACCTGCCACAAGGAATTTCGTGCCTATTGAGGTGAGTCATTGGCGCAGCGCCTCGAGCTTTTCCCGGGACTTGGCCAGCTGATTGCGGCGCAGCTCGATCAGCTGCGCATCGCCGGTACTCAGCGCCTGGCGTAACAGCGTTTCGCGCCGCTCCACCTCACCAAAGACGCGCTCGTACTCGACCTGCCGCGGATGCAGCGCGACCAGGCCCTGGCATTGCTCGGTCAGGGTCTGCAGCTCGTGGTTGAGCTGCGTCTGTTGCAGCTTGTCGCCCTGCAGGCGTGCCTGCTGCAGCTGCTCGCCCAGCGCCTGACGCTCGGTCTGGCACTGGCTCTCGACGGTCGAAGGGGCTGCCAGCAGCGGGCTGATGACGGCCGTACCGATCAGCAGGGCAAATGGCCAATGTCGCAAAGACATGCCTCGCCTCCATGATTGTTATTCAGCCTCTATCGACAGCTGGGTGGGGCGAAAGTCCCTCAGGTACCCGGAATGCCGACGACCCGTAGCCTTTCACGCAGCGCTTGCAGTTCGGGTTCGCGAAAGAATGCCTGAAGCTGTTTCGCTCGCGCCGGTCCCACGCCGGCTTCGACCTGCCATTGCGCCGGGTCCCGCGCTGACAGTGCGTCCCAGTCCAGAGTCGCCTGCAATGCTTTGCCGGGCATGCCCAGCGCCTTCAGCCACTGCGCCAGCGGTCGTTTGCGGGCCTGGGCGAAGGTGGTCGCCAGTTTGCTCGCGCGCGCTTCGCCGATGCCCGGCACCTTCTGCAGCGTGACGGCATCCAGCGTCAGCCAGGCGAGCAGGTCGGGCAGCAATCCGGCGTCGAGCAGCGCCTGCCAGCTGCCGGCTCCGATGCCGTCGAGGGCGAGGCCCTGCTTGCCGCCGAGCCAGACAAGTCGGGAAAGAAACTGCTGCTCGCAGCCGGGCAGTGGCCGCCAGCAACTGTGCGGGTGATAACGGTTCGGCTCAGGCACGGCCACTGCGGCCCGCTCCGTGGCGCGCCAGGCCACTGAGTCCAGCTGCGGAATGCTGTGCCCGGCGAGCGCAACCGCGACCCGATCGCCGGGGCGCACATCCAGCGCCCGCCAGCGCTCCAGCGAGCCGAGGCTCAGCGTGCGAATGCGTCGGCCGTCCAGCTGGACCGGGGCGAGCTGCAGCAGCGGCGTGATGCGCCCGGTGCGACCGATGCGAAACTCCACCTCGCGCACCTCGGTCAACGCCTTGCGCAGCGGGTACTTCCAGGCGGCGGCCCAGTAGGGTTCCGCCTGCCAGCGCTCGGCCGGTGGACGCTGGCCCTGGCGCAGCACCACGCCATCGCTGGCGAACGGCAACGCTTGGCGGTACCAGTGCTCGCGCCAATGTTGCGCTTGTTTGAAGCGCTGAACCGGTAGCGTAAGCGCCTGGCTGTCGGCGAAACCAAGCTCAGCCAAGTGCGCGAGGCGGGTTTGCATCGGCGCAGGGCCGTTTGGCCAGTCCCAGACGAACAGGCCGATCCGCGCTGCGGTGCTGGCGCCCAGACTGTTGCTGGCCATGGCGCCAGCGACGCGCCCGCGAGCCCCCGCGCTGCTGTGGGTGGCCTGGACATGCTGGTCCATTCGCCAATACAGCTCCCCCTGCAGAATGACCTCGCCGGCCAGCGCCAGGCGCGCCGGGATCGCCGCCAGTTTGCGGGCGTTGGCCGTCCAGTCCTGCCCGGTGAGGCCGTCGCCGCGGCTGATGGCCTGCTGCAGGACGCCGTCTCGATAGACCAGGGTGACCGCGACACCGTCTATCTTGGGCTGGATCCACAGGTCCTCGCGCCGCGCGATCCAGGCGGCGACCGCCTGCTCATCGGCGAGCTTGGCCAGGCCGGTCTGGCGGATCGGATGGCGCAGCGGGCCGCCGGCGCCGGCCAACGGGTCCGGAGTCGCGAGGGTACTGGGGAAACAACGCTGCCAGTCGTGCAGGCGCGCACGGCTCTGGTCGTAGATTTCGTCATCCACCAGCGACTGGCCGCGGCGGTGATAGGCGTCGTCCCACTCGGCGAGCTGCGTTTGCAGCTGGTGGATCTCCCGCTGTGCTCGGGCGTCGTCCCAGGTCGGGCAGGTGGCGAGGCAGACAGGGGTAAACAGGCACAGCGATAGTGCGATCAGGCGTGGCATGACGAGCATCCTTGCTCTGGTGACAGGAGCGTGGCCCGCCGTCGCTGGCGGGCCGATGCCGGATTGTCGCCTGCCTGGCGCGTGCCGACCGTGCGTCAGCGCATGTTGAACAGCTCCTGATGGAAATCTCGCGGCGGCAGGCCGTGGCGGTGCAGGTCCTTGCTCAGATCCTGACCAAAGCCGGCCGGGCCGCAGAACCAGACGTCACTGTTCTGCCACTGCGGCGCCAGCTGGCGCAGGCGCTCGGGTGTCAGCCGGCCGCCCTCGCTGGCGACCAGCACGTGCAGGCGCACCCGGGCGCGTTCGGCCAGCTCGCGGATGCGCTCGATGAAGCCCTGATCCGGCGCGCTGGTGCAGTAGAACAGATCGACGTTGTCGCCCGTGCCGCTGTCGGCCAGCGCCTGCAGGCGGCCAATGAACGGCGCGATGCCGATGCCGCCGGCCACCCAGACCTGACGCGGCTTGCGGCTGTGGAAATCGAAGCAGCCATAGGGCCCTTCGACCTTCACCGCGTCGCCCACCTTCAGGGTGTCCGGCAGGGTACGGGTGTAGTCACCGAGACCCTTGATGGAGAAGGCCAGCTTGCCGTCGTTGCACCAGGCCGAGGAGAGGCTGAAGGGGTGCGGCCCTTCCTCGTCGTCGAAGGTAACGAAGGCGAACTGCCCGGCCTTGTGCCCCGGCCAGGCACCGTCGAGCTTGATATCGACGCGCAGCACGCGGTTGTCGCGGTGATGGGTCAGGCTTTCGATGCGGCCGACCACCTGATGCTTGCGGCCGATGCGGCGCAGCAGCGAGATGCAGGCAGCGACAGAGCCCGACGCCATCATCACGGCGAGAACCAGGCCCAGCGGCGAGGTCCAGTAGTCGGGCGGGGTCAGCACGATCGAGTGCGCCACCAGGGCCAGGTAGACCAGCGCCAGCCAGCGGTGCGTCTTGAAGAACCAGCGATAGGGGAAGCGCTTGACCAATGCCAGCACGATGAGGATGACGGCGGCATAGAAGGCCCATTCACCGATGTCCTCGGCCAGGCCGCGGAAACGCTGCAGCAGGGCGAAGATGCCTTCGTGAACTTGCCCGCCGCCACGTCGTGCCGGTTTCTCCAGCCAGCCGAAGCCGACCAGCCATTTCGGGATCTGCCCCCAGCCCCAGTGGAAGATGGCGATCACCAGCGCGCTGATGCCCAGCCACTTGTGCAGCCGATAGGTCTTGTCCAGGCCGTCGAAGAAGCGTTCGAAGCGCCGCGGCCGAACCGCCAGTATCATCGCCACGCTCATCGCGACGATGCCGAGCACCCCGCTGTAGTGCACTATAACCTTGCGCAGCGGCCAGATCTGATAGCGCGCCATGATGAAGTCATCTACCAACAACCAGAGCAACGTCAGTCCGACGAACAGCGCGACGTAGGTGAGTTTTATCTGTCTCATCTCGGGAAAGCCTCCTTGCTGGCGACCCGTGTGCCAGCGCTTCCAAGCATCTATGCAGCGCCGCGACGCCGCCATGATCACGGTCACTACGAAGCGTGACTGGGAGACGGCGGCGCTCTGCGTTGCGTTTTTATCTACAATTCCGCCCCTGATTCCTCGAAGAGACGAGCCCGTGCAACCAGTGATCGCCATCGAGCAGCTCACCAAGACCTACGCTTCCGGCCACCCGGCGCTCAAGCGCATCGACCTCGAGATCCGCAAGGGCGAGATCTTCGCCCTGCTCGGGCCGAACGGCGCCGGCAAGACCACGCTGATCAGCATCATCTGCGGCATCGTCAACCCCGGCAGCGGGCGGGTGCTGGTCGACGGCCACGACATCGTTCAGGACTACCGCGCCGCCCGCTCGAAGATCGGCTTGGTGCCGCAGGAGCTGTTCAACGAGGGCTTCGAAAGCGTCTGGGCGACGGTGCGTTTTTCGCGCGGGCTATTTGGCAAGGCGCCTGACGATTCGTTCCTGGAGAAACTGTTGCGCGATTTGTCGCTATGGGACAAGCGCCATGCCCGAATCCTGGAGCTTTCCGGCGGCATGAAGCGCCGCGTGATGATCGCCAAGGCGCTGTCCCACGAGCCATCGATCCTGTTCCTCGACGAGCCCACCGCCGGCGTCGACGTCGAGCTGCGTCGCGACATGTGGGAGATGGTCCGCGGCCTGCGCGAGCGCGGCGTGACCATCATCCTCACCACGCACTACATCGAGGAGGCCGAGGAGATGGCCGACCGCATCGGGGTGATCAGCAAGGGCGAGATCATCCTCGTCGAGGACAAGCATGTGCTGATGCACAAGCTCGGCAAGAAGCAGCTGACCTTGCACTTGCAGCGTCCGCTGGCGGCGATCCCGGGCGAGCTGGCCGACTATCCGCTGGAGCTGACTGATGCCGGCAATCAGCTGGTGTTCACCTTCGATGCCCAACACGAGGACACCGGTATCGCCGAGCTGCTCAGGCGGCTGGCCGCCCACGGCATCGATTTCAAGGACCTGCAGTCGAGCCAGAGCTCGCTGGAAGAAATCTTCGTCAACCTTGTTCACGGTCGCTGAGGAAAAGCCCGCATGAATTTCTACGCGATCCGCGCGATCTACCTGTTCGAACTGGCGCGCACCTGGCGCACCCTGCTGCAGAGCATCGCCACCCCGGTGATCTCGACGTCGCTTTACTTCGTGGTATTCGGCTCGGCCATCGGCGCGCGCATGGAGGCGATGCACGGCATCCCCTACGGCGCGTTCATCATTCCCGGCCTGATCATGATGGCGCTGCTCACCGAGAGCATTTCCAATGCCTCGTTCGGCATCTACATGCCGCGCTACTCGGGGACGATCTACGAGGTGCTGTCGGCGCCGGTGTCCTACATCGAGATCGTCATCGGCTATGTCGGTGCGGCGGCGACCAAGTCGCTGGTGCTCGGCGTGATCATCCTCATCACCGCACGGCTGTTCGTCGACTACGAGATCCAGCATCCGCTGATGATGGCGCTGTTTCTGGTGCTGACGGCGATTACCTTCTGCCTGTTCGGCTTCATCATCGGCATCTGGGCCGACGGCTGGGAGAAGCTGCAGATCGTCCCGGCGCTGATCGTCACGCCGCTGGCCTTTCTCGGTGGCAGCTTCTATTCCATCGAGATGCTGCCGCCGCTGTGGCAGAAGGTCACCCTGTTCAACCCGGTTGTCTACCTGATCAGCGGCTTCCGCTGGAGCTTCTACGGTGTCTCGGACATCAGCGTCGGCATCAGCCTGGCGATGATTCTCGGCTTCCTCGCCGCCTGCCTGCTGGCGGTGTGGTGGATCTTCAAGACCGGCTATCGCTTGAAGAACTGAGATGTCGGCGCCGGCGGTCGAAGTTCGGCAATGAAAAAAGCCCCGCACGGCATGGCCGGCGGGGCTTTGGCTGCTGCGTGGGTTGGTTAGTTACAACCCCGCTGCAGCACGCAGTGCGTCGGCCTTGTCGGTGCGCTCCCAGGTGAAGGCGGTGAAGGTGTCGGCACCCACCGTCATTTCGTAGGGATTGCGGCCGAAGTGGCCGTAGGCGGCGGTGGCGCGATACATCGGATGCAGCAGGTCGAGCATGCGAGTGATCGCGTAGGGGCGCAGGTCGAAGTGCTCGCGCACCAGGGCGATGATCTTCTCGTCGCTGAGCTTGCCGGTGCCGAAGGTGTTCAGCGAGATGGAGGTCGGCTGGGCCACGCCGATAGCGTAGGACACCTGGATCTCGCAGCGATCGGCGAGGCCGGCGGCGACGATGTTCTTCGCCACGTAGCGGCCGGCATAGGCGGCGCTGCGGTCGACCTTGGACGGGTCCTTGCCGGAGAAGGCGCCGCCGCCGTGGCGGGCCATGCCGCCGTAGGTATCGACGATGATCTTGCGACCGGTCAGGCCGCAGTCGCCGACCGGGCCGCCGATGACGAATTGGCCGGTCGGGTTGATGTGGTACTGGGTGTCCTTGTGCAGCAACTCTGCCGGCAGGCTGTGCTTGATGATCAGCTCCATCACCGCTTCGCGCAGGTCGCTCTGCTTGACGTCGGGGTTGTGCTGGGTCGACAGCACCACGGCATCGATACCGGCGACCTTGCCGTTCTCGTAGCGGCAGGTGACCTGGCTCTTGGCGTCCGGACGCAGCCACGGCAGCAGGCCGTTCTTGCGTGCCTCGGCCTGGCGCTCGACCAGGGCATGGGAGAAGCGGATCGGCGCCGGCATCAGCACGTCGGTCTCGTTGCTGGCGTAGCCGAACATCAGGCCCTGGTCGCCGGCACCCTGGTCTTCCGGCTTGGTGCGGTCGACGCCCTGGGCGATATCCACCGACTGCTTGCCGATGATGTTGATGATGCCGCAGGTGGCGCCGTCGAAACCGACTTCCGAGCTGTTGTAGCCGATGTCGACGATGACGTCGCGGACCAGCTGCTCCAGATCGACCCAGGCGCTGGTGGTCACTTCACCGGCGACGATGGCTACACCGGTCTTGACCAGGGTTTCGCAGGCCACGCGGGCGTGCTTGTCCTCGGCGATGATGGCGTCGAGCACCGCATCGGAGATCTGATCGGCGATCTTGTCCGGATGCCCTTCGGACACGGACTCGGAGGTGAAAATCGAGTATTCGCTCATCTATCGGTTTCCTATTACCGGTGGGTGAGTCGGTCGTCAGGAGCGGACCGGGAGAAGCACCGGGCCTGGATCTGAAAACCGTTTTTCAAGCCAATGTAGAGGCTCTCGCCGGGCGTGAGCCCCGCGGCATCGGCCCAACGGGCCAGATCGTCCTGTTCGAAGCCCAACCAGAGATCGCCGCAGGCCTCCCTGGCCCAACTCTGGTTGTGGCTGCACAGCTCCGTGACCAGCAGACTACCGCCTGCGTTCACCAGCCGTGCCAGTTGTTTCATCGCTTCGCCCGGCGCTGCCAGGTGATGCAGCACCATGTTCAACACCACACAGTCGGCTGGCCGGCAGTCGTCGTGCAGTGCGTCGGCGAGCTTCAGCTCGACGTTGTCGAGCCCCTCCTGTTCGCAGCGGGCACGCGCCAGGTCGAGCATGGCCGGGCTGTTGTCCAGCGCCACGACGCGGGCGAAGCGGCCGGCCAGTTCCGGCAGGAAGCTGCCGTCGCCGGGGCCGACTTCCAGCGCCGTGGCGCCGGCAGTGAAGTTCAGCGCGTCGAGCAGGGCCACCACGCTGTCGCGGTACTGCGGCAGGCCGGCGATCAGATCCTGGCGGGCCTGGAAGCTGTCGGCCATGCGCGCGAAGAAATCCTCGCTGGCGGCACTGCGCTGGGCGTGCACGGCGGCGATGCGCGCCTCGATCTCGCGCGGCAGCTCCAGGCGGTCCGCTTCTTCCAGCAGCGCCGCATGCAGCCTGCCGCCGAGGCTGTCGAGCTGCGGCAGGCTGCGCCGGTAGAACACGGCATTGCCTTCGCGGCGGGTCGCCAGCAGCCCGGCCTGGGTCAGCACCTTGAGGTGATGGCTCATTCCCGACTGGCCGGTGGCGAAGATCTGCGCCAGCTCCAGCACGCCGAACGAATCGCTGGCCAACGCGCGCAGCACGTTCAGCCGCAGCGCATCGCCGCCGGCCTTGCACAGGGCGGCGAGCTGGTCACTGGCGTCGTAACGGATCTGGGGAAAGCGCAGGCTCATAGGCCGCGAAGTCTAGTCGGACCGTTTTCACCCAGCAAGGGCAATATCAAAAAGTTTTGATATTGCCCTTGCTGGCGCAGGGTCAATGCAGCAGGCGGGACAGTCCGAGGGTGCAGGAAACCAGACCCAGGCCGATGAGGAAGTAGTTGGGCAGGATATCCAGCAGACGCTGGATCAGCCCTTCGCCTGCCAGGCGACGCGACAGCAGGCTATAGGTGAGCAGGATGCTCAGGTCGATGATTGCCCAGATCAGGATGAGCACTGTCGCCTGCGGCGCGAACGGCTGCGCGGGCAGGATGAAGCCGGGCAGAAAGGCGAGGAAAAACAGGATGTCCTTCGGGTTGGACAGGCCCACCGCCATGGCCCGCCAGAAATAGTGCGCTTCACTGCGGGTTGGCGTGGCGGTGTCGCTGCGGCCGCCGCACAGGCCGTCGCAGCCGAGCCAGATAAGGTAGAGCCCGCCAAGGATCTGGCCGGCCTCGAGCACGATCGGTTGCAGGTCCAGCGCCAGGTAGATCATCACCAGCGCGGCGATCATCAGTACCTGGGCCGATACCACGCCACCGAGAATCGTCCACAGCGGCCAGCGGCGGCGGGCGTCGGCCACCACCAGGGCGACGACGGGGCCGGGCGAGGCGATCAGCAGGGCAACGGCGGCGGCAAAGGCGAGGTAGGTGGCGTTCATAGTTCGGTCACCAGGCCGAAGACCCGGCTGCGGTTGCCCAGGCGCTCGGTGTAGAAGTTCGGATTGGAAATGGCGAATGCCCGCTGTATCCAGCGGTCGCTGCCGTCGAAGCGGGCGCTGAACGGGCTGCGCGCATGGGCGGTGCGGCGATTGTCGATGATCAGCAGGTCGCCACGATTCAGCCGTACCGGCTCGACCACGTCCCAGGCGATGCTGCGCAGTTTGTCCAGCAGCTGCTGGGCACGGTTGCTGAAGGCCTGCATGAAGTGTGGGTCGAAGCGGAAGAACGGCGCATCCGGATCACCGTAGAGCACCGTCTGATGGCGATTGATGTCGATGCGCTGGTTCTTCGAAGTCGGTCCGTAGTCGGAGAGGAAGTTGTATGGCTCGGTGAGAAAGAATGCCTGCTCCTCGAAGGTCAGGCGCTGCAGGATGCGCTCGATCGAGGCGATGTAGGTCACCGCTTCGGCTGCCGGGTCCTGGCGCAGGCAGAGCAGAACCAGATGATCGGGCAGGACGGCATGGAAGGCGTTTTCCGTGTGCAGGTCCAGTTCGGTGTCGAAACTGTCGGAGGTGGCCGCCCGCGACAGCGCCTGTTGCGGGAAGAAATTGTTGACGATGCAGCCGTCGGACTCCTGGGTGTAGCCGATCGGCTCGCCGAGCAGGGCGGTCGCCTGCAGCAGCAGGCGTTCGCTGCTGTCGTCCGGTTTGCGAATGTCCTCGCGGCTGACGGGCGTGGGCGGGATATCGCCGATCGGCAGGTTTTCCAGCAGCAGGAAGCCTTGCTTGTTGCCGAACAGGCGGAAGTTGATGATCTGACCGATCTGCTCATGGCGCAGTGCCCCTTGTGCCACCGCGTTGGCCAGAAGCCGCTCGTAATGATCGTTTTGCATGCGTCGTTCCCTGAGTTTTATTGTTGCTGGGCGATGACAGGCGGTGGCCCGGTATTGGCCTTGAGCCTTGTGCTGGCGCAGTATTGGCGGCGGCGAATGCGATGAAAAACGGAAAAAACGAGGAGGAAGCATGAGTGAAAGTCATGCATGACGGAGCGGCTGAATCGCTGCGCATGCCGCCGCTCTATGCCCTACGGGCCTTCGAGGCGGCGGCGCGTTTCGGCTCCTTCACCCAGGCGGCGCAGAGCCTGTTCATCACGCAGAGCGCGATCAGTCGGCATGTGAAGACGTTGGAAGAGCACCTCGGCTGCCAGTTGTTCGAACGCCACGGTCCGCGGCTGCTCCTGACCGATGCCGGTCGTTTGCTGGCGCAGGAGCTGAGGGTCGGGTTTCGGACCATCGAGAATGCCTGCGTCGCGGTTACCCGACAGCGCGGCGCGTTGCGTCTCAAGGCGCCCTCGACGCTGACCATGCGCTGGCTGCTCGCCACGCTGGAAGGCTTCCAGGTGGCCAACCCGCAGAACCGCGTGCAGCTGACCAGCGCCTGGATGGACCTGGACGCCGTGGACTTCCACAGCGAGCCGTTCGACTGCGCGATCCTGCTCGGCAATGGCGGCTTTCCCGCCGACTGGCGCCGGGTCAAGCTATTCGATGAGTGGCTGGTGCCGGTCTGTGCGCCCGAGCTGCTCGGGGCCGCGCCGTGGAGCACACAGCAGCTGGCGCAGGCCGAGCTGATCCATCCGTCGCGCGACTGCCGTGACTGGCGGCGCTGGCTGCAGCGCACCGGGCGGGCGGATGAGGTCGCCTGGCAGCAGGGCAAGCTGTTCGACACCCTGGAGCTGGGCATCTCCGCCGCTGCCCAGGGGCATGGCGTGTCGATCGGTGATCTGGCGTTGGTCGGCGCCGAGCTGCAACGCGGCAGCCTGGTGCTGCCGTTCGGGCAGGCGGTCAAATCCGGCGACAGCTACTACCTGGTCTGGCCGGCCGGCGACAACGAGTCTTCCACCTTGACGCGCATGCGCGACTATCTGCTCGAGCACCTGCCGGATGTCACCGGGCAGGGCATCGAGCTGTTGGATTGACGGTGCTTGCCAGGCCATTCAGTCATTGCCCCGGCCACCCTCGGTAGGGGAAAATGGCCGCCTTTTTCCAGGTACACCCCCGCAGGAGATTCAGCGATGCCCAGCCGTCGTGAGCGAGCCAATGCCATCCGCGCACTCAGCATGGATGCCGTGCAGAAAGCCAACAGCGGCCATCCCGGTGCCCCCATGGGCATGGCGGACATCGCCGAAGTGCTCTGGCGCGACCACCTGAAGCACAGCCCGACCAACCCGCAGTGGGCCGACCGCGACCGCTTCGTGCTGTCCAACGGCCATGGCTCGATGCTGATCTACTCGCTGCTGCACCTGACCGGCTACGATCTGTCCATCGATGACCTGAAGAACTTCCGCCAGCTGCACAGCAAGACCCCGGGCCACCCGGAGTTCGGCTACACCGCCGGCGTCGAGACCACCACCGGCCCGCTGGGTCAGGGTCTGGCCAACGCGGTCGGCTTCGCCCTGGCGGAGAAGGTCATGGCCGCGCAGTTCAACCGCCCCGGCCACGAGATCGTCGACCACAACACCTACGTGTTCCTCGGCGACGGCTGCATGATGGAAGGCATCAGCCACGAGGTCTGCTCGCTGGCCGGTACCTTGGCGCTGAACAAGCTGATCGCCTTCTACGATGACAACGGCATCTCCATCGATGGCGAGGTGCATGGCTGGTTCACCGACGACACCCCGCGCCGCTTCGAGGCCTACGGCTGGCAGGTGATCCGCAATGTCGACGGCCATGACGCCGACGAGATTCAGATGGCGCTGGAAACCGCGCGCAAGAGCGACCAGCCGACACTGATCTGCTGCAAGACCATCATCGGCTTCGGCTCTCCGAACAAGCAGGGCAAGGAAGAGTCCCACGGCGCTGCCCTGGGCGATGCCGAAATCGCCCTGACCCGCGAAGCGCTGGGCTGGAACCACCCGCCGTTCGAAATCCCCGCCGAGATCTACGCCGAGTGGGATGCCAAGCAGAAGGGCGCCGATGCGGAAAACGAGTGGAACAAGCGCTTCGCTGCCTACGAGACCGAATTCCCAGCACTGGCCGCTGAATTCAAACGCCGCATGGCCGGCGAGCTGCCGGCCGACTTCGCCGAGAAGGCCAGCGAGTTCATCCGTGAAGTCGCCACCAAGGGCGAGACCATCGCCAGCCGCAAGGCCAGCCAGAACTGCCTGAACGCCTTCGGCCCGCTGCTGCCGGAGCTGCTTGGCGGCTCGGCGGACCTGGCCGGCTCCAACCTGACCCTGTGGAAGGGCTGCAAGCCGGTGGTGGCCGAGGATGCTTCGGGCAACTACATGTATTACGGCGTGCGCGAGTTCGGCATGGCCGCGATCATGAACGGCGTCGCCCTGCACGGCGGCCTGATCCCCTACGGCGCGACCTTCCTGATGTTCATGGAATACGCACGCAACGCCGTGCGCATGTCGGCGCTGATGAAGCAGCGGGTGATCTACGTGTTCACCCACGACTCCATCGGCCTCGGCGAAGACGGCCCGACCCACCAGCCGGTCGAGCAGCTGGTCGCCCTGCGCACCACGCCGAACCTGGATACCTGGCGTCCGGCCGACACGGTCGAGTCCGCGGTGGCCTGGAAGCACGCGGTCGAGCGCAAGGACGGTCCGAGCGCGCTGATCTTCTCGCGGCAGAACCTGCCGTTCCATGTGCGCGACAATGAAACCGAAGCGGCCATCGCCCGCGGCGGCTACATCCTGAAGAACTGCGCCGGCGAGCCGGAGCTGATCCTGATCGCCACCGGTTCGGAAGTCAGCCTGGCGGTGCAGGCTGCCGACAAGCTGACCGAGCAGGGCCGCAAGGTGCGCGTCGTCTCGATGCCCTGCACCAGCGTGTTCGACGCCCAGGACGCGGCCTACAAGCAGCAGGTACTGCCGGTGGAAGTCGGTGCGCGCATCGCCATCGAGGCGGCCCATGCGGACTACTGGTACAAGTACGTCGGTCTCGACGGCCGCATCATCGGCATGACCACCTACGGCGAGTCGGCTCCGGCCGGTCAGCTGTTCGAGGAATTCGGCTTCACCGTCGACAACATCCTCTCGGTGGCCGAAGAGCTGCTGGAAGACTGAATCGAGCGGCGGTGGATGACTCTGGTCATCCACCCTACGTCACGCCACCTTGCGTAGGGTGGAAAACCCGCGCAGCGGTTTTCCACCGCCAGGACCGACGACTCCCATGGCCAATGCCCGTCCCTATCGCGTCGCCCTCAACGGTTACGGCCGCATCGGTCGCTGCGTGCTGCGTGCCTTCTATGAGCGCGGCGCTGCCTTCGATTTCCAGTTCGTTGCCCTCAACGACCTGGCCGACATGGCCAGCCTGGAATACCTCACCCGCTTCGATTCCACTCATGGTCGTTTCCCCGGCGAAGTGGGCGTGGACGGCGATTGCCTGCATCTGAACGGGCACTGCGTGAAGGTGCTGCGCGAGTCGACCCCGGAAGCTATCGATTGGCGCGCGCTCGACGTCGATCTGGTGCTGGAGTGCTCCGGCGCGTATACCAGCCGTGCCGATGGCGAGCGCTTCATTGCGGCGGGTGTGCCGCGGGTACTGTTTTCCCAACCGATGGCCAGTGCGGCGGATGTCGACGCCACGGTGGTCATGGGCATCAATCAGGGGCAGCTGACGGGTTCCGAGCGGCTGGTGTCCAACGCTTCCTGCACCACCAACTGCGGTGTGCCGTTGCTCAAGCTGCTCAACGATGCGGTGGGCATCGAGTTCGCCTCGATCACCACCATCCACTCGGCGATGAACGACCAGCCGGTGATCGACGCCTACCATCACGATGACCTGCGCCGCACCCGCTCGGCCTTCCAGTCGGTGATTCCGGTGTCCACCGGCCTGGCAAAAGGCATCGAACGCCTGCTGCCGGAACTCTCCGGGCGGATTCAGGCCAAAGCCGTGCGGGTGCCGACGGTGAACGTCTCCTGCCTGGACATCACGCTGCAGACGGCGCGCGATACCGATGCGCAGACCATCAACAAGGTGCTGCGCGAGGCTGCCGAAAGCGGCCCGTTGCAGGGGTTGCTGGCCTACACGGAGTTGCCGCATGCCAGTTGCGACTTCAACCACGACCCGCATTCGGCGATCGTCGACGGCAGCCTGACCCGTGCCTCCGGCCCGCGCCTGGTGAACCTGCTGGCCTGGTTCGACAACGAATGGGGGTTCGCCAACCGCATGCTCGACGTCACCGACCATTACCTGCGCGTGGCCCATCGCCCGTAGCGGCACGCGCTTGCAACATCGCTGCTTCTCGACCTTAAGGAAGACCAACATGACCGTTTTGAAGATGACCGATCTCGACCTCCAGGGTAAGCGCGTGCTGATCCGCGAGGACCTCAACGTGCCGGTGAAGGATGGCGCGGTGAAGAGCGATGCGCGCATCCTGGCTTCGTTGCCGACCATCAAGCTGGCGCTGGAAAAAGGCGCCGCGGTGCTGGTCTGCTCGCACCTGGGCCGTCCGGAAGAGGGCGTCTACAGTGAGGAAGACAGCCTCAAGCCGGTCGCCGACTACCTCTCCAAGGCCCTCGGCCGTGAGGTGCCGCTGGTCAAGGATTACCTGGACGGTGTCGAGGTCAAGCCGGGTGAGCTGGTCCTGCTGGAGAACGTGCGCTTCAACAAGGGCGAGAAGAAGAACACCGACGAGCTGGCGCAGCAGTACGCTGCCCTCTGCGACGTCTTCGTCATGGACGCCTTCGGCACCGCCCACCGTGCCCAAGGCTCGACTCATGGCGTGGCCAAGTTCGCCAAGGTCGCCTGTGCCGGCCCGCTGCTGGCCGCCGAGCTGGACGCGCTGGGCAAGGCGCTGGACAAGCCGCAGCGGCCGATGGTGGCCATCGTCGCCGGCTCCAAGGTATCGACCAAGCTCGACGTGTTGACCTCGCTGGCCGACATCTGCGACCAGCTGATCGTCGGCGGCGGCATCGCCAACACCTTCCTCGCCGCGGCCGGCTACAAGGTCGGCAAGTCGCTGCACGAGGCCGATTTGATCGACACCGCCAAGGCCATCGCGGCCAAGGTCGCCGTGCCGCTGCCAGTGGATGTGGTGGTCGCCAAGGAGTTCGCCGAGAGCGCCGAGGCCACGGTCAAGGCCATCGCCGACGTCGCCGACGACGACATGATCCTGGACATCGGGCCGAAGACCGCAGCCATGTTCGGCGAGATGCTCAAGGCTTCGCAGACCATTCTGTGGAACGGTCCGGTGGGCGTGTTCGAGTTCGACCAGTTCGGCAACGGCACCAAGGTGCTGGCCCAGGCCATCGCCCAGAGCCCGGCGTTCTCCATCGCCGGCGGTGGCGACACCCTGGCGGCCATCGACAAGTACGGTGTGGCCGAGCAGATCTCCTACATTTCCACCGGTGGCGGCGCTTTCCTCGAGTTCGTCGAGGGCAAGGTGCTGCCGGCGGTCGAGGTGCTGGAACAGCGCGCCAGCTGATACCGATCGGGCAGCCAGTGTCGTCCTCGGTACTGGCTGCCCGCTGATGCAAGCGGCAACCCCGGCGGCTCGCCGTGGTCTTTGTTCTTATCGGAACAAGGAAAGGGGATTCGCCATGCGCTACATCGCTGTTGCCGTTTGTTTCCTGGGCCTGGCCGGTTGCGCCGGCAATTCACCGGATACCGCCTGTCAGGTGCTCGACCCGCCGCCGGTGCTTGGCCCGACCGCCGAACACGACCAGCGCGTTGAGATGCAGGCCACCGGCGATCCGACTGTCGCCCAGGGTGGTCTGCAGGACTGCCCCGACTGACTCCCAAGGAGATGGAATGAACAAAGGCTTGCCCATGCTGCTCGCCGGGCTGCTGCTCGGCGGCTGCGGGCACTGGCAGTCCGGCCCGGACGCACCGTTCGTGCGCTGGAAGTGCCAGAGCCAGCAGCACATCGCCTGGCGCTATGCCAATGCCGAACGCAACGTCATCGATCTGAAGATCGGCGACAGCGAGCGGATTCATACATTGCGCAAGGAACCTGCAACGCATGGCACTTTCTATAGCGATGGCGTAGTTGCCTTCCATGACAAGGGCAACCAGGCGCTGGTGTATCGCGTCGCCGATGACAAGGTGCTGGCCCACGGCTGCAGCGCATCGCTCATCAGCCTCTAGGCGACACGTTGCGAACGCCTCGCGGCTGCGAGGCACCAATTGAAAGCTGGCGGGACGCTGGCATTTGTCGCTCCCGCCTCTACAATGCCGCGCCCAGCGTGCGGCGCTTGAACAGCGTCGGCCACTGCGGCAGGCTCTACACGATCAAACGACCCAGACCGGGAGAAAGGAAAACATGGCACTCATCAGCATGCGCCAGATGCTCGACCACGCCGCCGAGTTCGGCTACGGCGTGCCGGCCTTCAACGTCAACAACCTCGAGCAGATGCGCGCCATCATGGAAGCGGCCGACAAGACCGATTCCCCGGTGATCGTCCAGGCTTCCGCCGGTGCGCGCAAATACGCCGGTGCGCCGTTCCTGCGTCATCTGATCCTGGCGGCGATCGAAGAATTCCCGCACATCCCGGTGTGCATGCACCAGGACCACGGCACCAGCCCGGACGTCTGCCAGCGTTCGATCCAGCTCGGCTTCTCCTCGGTGATGATGGACGGCTCGCTGCGCGAAGACGGCAAGACCCCGGCCGACTATGACTACAACGTGCGCGTCACCCAGCAGACCGTGGCTTTCGCCCATGCCTGCGGCGTT
Source organism: Stutzerimonas sp. KH-1 (assembly GCF_054483855.1). Taxonomy (NCBI): domain Bacteria; kingdom Pseudomonadati; phylum Pseudomonadota; class Gammaproteobacteria; order Pseudomonadales; family Pseudomonadaceae; genus Stutzerimonas; species Stutzerimonas sp. KH-1. Next base: position 3,972,564 of record NZ_CM137011.1, read on the forward strand.
TCCGTGGAAGGTGAGCTGGGTTGCCTGGGCAGCCTGGAAACCGGCATGGCCGGTGAGGAAGATGGCGTTGGCGCCGAGGGCGTTCTCGATCACAGCCAGCTGCTGACCGATCCGGAAGAGGCTGCCGACTTCGTCGCCAAGACCAAGGTCGACGCCCTGGCCATCGCCATCGGCACCAGCCACGGCGCCTACAAGTTCACCAAGCCGCCGACCGGCGACACGCTGTCGATCCAGCGCATCAAGGAAATCCATGCGCGCATCCCGGACACCCATCTGGTGATGCACGGTTCCTCGTCGGTGCCGCAGGAGTGGCTGAAGATCATCAACGAGTACGGCGGCGAGATCGGCGAAACCTACGGCGTACCGGTCGAGGAGATCGTCGAGGGCATCAAGTACGGCGTGCGCAAGGTCAACATCGATACCGACCTGCGTCTGGCCTCCACCGGCGCGATCCGCGAGTTCCTGGCGAAGAACCCCAGCGAGTTCGACCCGCGCAAGTACCTGGCCAAGACCGTCGCCGCCATGCGCGACATCTGCATCGCCCGCTACGAAGCCTTCGGCACTGCCGGCAATGCCAGCAAGATCAAGCCGATCTCGCTGGAAGGCATGTTCCAGCGCTATGCCAATGGCGAGCTGGATCCGAAGATCAACTGATCGCTCGGACATGAAAAAGCCCGCTGATGCGGGCTTTTTCGTTTCTGCGCGCCGGCAGTACTCAGCTGGCGAGCAGCTCCTGGATCTGGCAGCGCAGCGTATCCAGCGCGAAGGGCTTGGCCAGCACTGGCGCCGAGCGGGCGATGGGGCTGCCGGATTCGTAGATCTCGATGGGGTAGCCGCTGATGAAGATCACCTTGAGCTCTGGTCGCAGCTTGAGCGCGGGCTCGGCGATCATTACCCCCGAGACGTTGCCCGGCAGGCGGAAGTCGGTGACCAGCAGATCCAGATGTGGCTTGGTCGCCAGGATTTCGAAAGCCTTGGGCGCACTGTCCGCTTCCAGCACCTGATAGCCCTCTCCGGCCAGATAATCCGAGAGCAGGCTGAGGATATGCGGCTCGTCTTCGACGAGCAGTACGATTTTTGGCAGGGCGTGATTCATGGTGGGTCTCGATGTTGCGTTACGTGCTGCATGCCCGCCCGTAGCAAGGAGCCGGACAGGGTTTCGACAGGTTACGCGCTGCAAGTTTCAGTCCTGCGGCTGAACGGTCGTCGTGTCGGCTGCCGCTGTGCGCTGGTGCACGCTTGCGATCATACTCGACGCTTTCAGCACTGCGCTCAATGTCGACCTTAGCCGGGGGCGCCTAGCCGGGGGCGCCCAGCTGGGAGCGTGTGGGCTGGCTCGCGGCGCCCAGCCGCGCTAGGGTTGCCCTTGATCATTCTTGCAGGAGAGACCATGAGCGACCCGTGGAGCGCGGCACAGCGCACGCTCGATCATTACCGAAGCAATGCACAGGCCTTTCGAGAGGGCACGCGCGAACATGACGTCAGCCAGAACATTGATGCCCTTCTGCGTCACATTCGGGCCGAGCCTCCCCTGCGCATCCTTGATCTCGGTTGCGGTCCTGGGCGCGATCTCAGGGCTTTCAAGGCGCGAGGGCATGTAGCCGTAGGACTGGATGGCACAGAGGCATTCGTCGACATGGCCCGCGCCGAGAGCGGCTGTGAGGTCTGGCAGCAAGACCTCTTGCAGCTGCAGCTGCCGTCAACGTCGTTCGACGGTGTATTCGCCAACGCGGTGCTGTTTCATGTGCCCAGCAGTGAGCTACCTCGGGTGCTGGCGCAGCTGCACGACACCCTGAGGCCGGACGGGGTGTTGTTCTGTTCCAATCCGCGCGGTCACAACGAGGAAGGATGGAGCGGCGACCGCTACGGCGTCTGGTACGACTGGCCTGCCTGGCGCCAGCGGGTGCTGGCTGCCGGTTTCACCGAGCTGGAACACTACTATCGTCCGGCCGGCTTGCCGCGTGCCCAGCAGCCCTGGCTGGCGAGCGTCTGGCGCAAGGCTTAGCGGTAGCGCAGGCCGCAGAATGCAAGCTGCGTCACACTTCATGTTGCGTTTTGCACGGTCGGATGAAATGTGAGTTTTACTTAACTCATTGTTTTATAAGAATAAAAATAATAACCCGCGATTGGCACGAACGCTGCTCCCGTAATGTTCGCTGGAACTTTACTGGAGTACAGAACAATGACCGCTGCACAACAATTCCTCACTGCCGCTTTCCCTGAGTTCGAAGTACTCACCGAGCCACGCCCGGATGGCGGCTTGCTGCTGACCCTGCGCAACGATGACCGCACGCTGGTCAAGCGAGCGCTGTCGAAGGGGCAGACCCAGACGAAGATTCAACTGGAGTGGGTCGTCAGCTCGGTTCGCCGGGATCTGGCACTGGAGGCCGGGATGTCTCCATCCATCGCGCATCTGCAGAGCCAGAGCCGTACCGCACTGCCGACATACGAGTACGCCTGAGCCGTTACCGGCTGCCGCCCACGCCGCAGCCCTGCGAGCCGAACGTCGCGGTTCGGCTCCTTTGCCGTGAAGCTGAAGAGGACAACACATGAACGCCATTGACCTGCTGATTGAGGACCATGAGCGCGTGAAGGACCTGCTGACGCGCTTGACCGAGTCCACCGAGCGCGCCGTGAAGACGCGCACCGATCTGCTGAGCAAGCTGGAAATGGAAGTGACCATTCACACCCAGCTCGAAGAGCAGATCCTCTATCCGGCCTACAAGGAAGCGGGCGGCAAGGAAGAACTGAAGATGTTCCACGAGGCCAAGGAAGAGCATCGCGCCGTCGATTCGCTGGTGCTACCGGATCTCAAGGCCACCGACCCCGGAAGTGTGGAATTCTCCGGGCGCGCCAAGGTATGCAAGGAACTGCTCGAGCACCATATCGAGGAGGAGGAGTCGGAGATGTTCCCGCAGGCGCGAGAACTGTTCGATGCCAAGCGACTTGAGGAAATGGGTGAGCAGATGAGCCAGTTGCGCACCCGCTTGAAGAAGGAGATGGCTGGCAAGCAGGCCGCCTGATCCGTTCGCCTGGATACCGGGATCGCTCGGCCCGGTATCCCCGACCTCCTAGGTTCCGAGCGGACCTTCGTCTTTGCTGACGTGTATCAATAATGCGACGAAGCGTCGCTGCGACCCTTGATGGCTTTATGGCATCACTTGGCGCGCTCACCACACTCAGCTGGCTGTAAGCCTGGTGTGGAAGTGTGGTTGCGCCAGCATCGACAGGGGCGGGCATGGAAGACGAGCTGAGGTCACTGCTGCATCGGGTTGGTCTGGGACTCGATCAGATCCTGACGCGCAAGCGTTTTCTACAATGGCAGACCGCTGATGCGCTACGCCTGAATCGGCTCGCCGCGGAGCTTGAGCCGGCTCATCACGCCTTCATCGAGCGGCTCTATACGCATCTCGCCACGTTCGGCCAGCCAACGGTCATGCAGAACGATGGGGTCGGCCTGGCACGTCTCAAGCAGCGTCAGCAGGAGTACTACCGGCGACTCTGGAACGGCCCGTACGAACGTGACTACGTTCGCGACCGCCTGTTGGTCGGCCTGGTGCACCAGCGCGTCGGTGTCGATCTGGAATGGTATCTCGGTGCTTACCGGCTGTACCTGTCGGACATGCTGCGGGCCCTGCTGGGCGAAGGCGAGCAGCAGGCGGCCTATGACAGCCTGCTGAAGATCGTCTTCTTCGACATGATTCTGGCCATCGACACCTACAGCGCCGCTCAGCGGCACGCGGTGGAAGACAGCGAGGCGCGTCTGACCCGCGCCTTGCGTGGCTCCGAAGACGGCATCTGGGAATGGGACATCGAGCATGACCAGCTGCACCTGTCCGAGCGCTGGACCGCCATGCTGGAAATGCCGTCGCAGCCCGACTACACCAGCCGCGACTGGTTCGGACGGGTGCATCCAGACGACTTGCCGGGCCTGCGCGAGGCCATCGCCGATCATCTCAACGGACACGCCGCCTCGCTGACCCACGAGTACCGGGTGCGCACCGAACGCGGTGAGTACCTCTGGGTGCTGCTGCGCGGCGTCGCCGAGCGCTGCGAGCTGGGCACGCTGCGCCTGGCCGGTTCGCAGACTGACATCAGCGCACGCAAGGCGGCAGAGGAATGCCTGCGGCATGCGGCGCGCCATGATTCGCTGACCGGGCTGGCCAACCGCCTGCACCTGGAAGAGCTGCTCAAGGAGGTTCAGCAACGCCCGCATGGGCGTGCCGCCGCATTGCTCTTCGTCGATCTGGACCGTTTCAAGCTGATCAATGACAGCCTCGGACATGGCGCCGGCGACAAGGTGCTGGTCGAAGTGGCGCAGCGGTTGCTGCGCTGCCTGCGGCCGGGCGATCACCTGGCGCGTTTCGGCGGTGACGAATTTGTCGCCCTGCTCGGCGACCTGGCCTGCGAAGCCGACGCCGAGCGGGTTGCCCAGCGCATGCTGATTGCCCTGCGCGAGCCGCTGCAGCTGGGCGAGCGCACCCTGTCGGTCAGCGCCAGCATCGGCATCGCGCCGTTGCAGCGCGACGGGCAGGCACTCAATGCTTTGCAGGCGGCGGATCTGGCGCTGTACCGGGCCAAGAGCGCCGGCAAGGACCAGTTCGCCCTGTTCTGCGATGGTCTGCACAGCAAGGCGGCTCGCCAGCTGGAACTCGAAAGCGCATTGGCGCAGGCGCTGACCCGCGGCGAATTCACCTTGCACTTTCAGCCGATCTGCCGGGTGGTGGGCGATCAACCCTATCTGCTTGGCGTCGAGGCACTGTTGCGCTGGCGCTTCAATGACAAGGCGGTGGCGCCCAACGAATTCATTCCGGTACTGGAGGAGTCGCGCGAGATCGTCCGGGTCGGAGAGTGGGTGCTGCGCGAAGCCTGCCGGCAGGTCCGCCGCTGGCAGCAGGCGGGACAGCCTCTGCTCTACTGCGCGGTCAATCTGTCGATACGTCAGCTGCAGCAGGTTGATTTCGCCGAGCTGCTGGCGCGCGTACTGCAAGAAACCGGGCTGCCGCCGCAGAGTCTGCTGCTGGAGATCACCGAAACGCTGCTGATGCACGACAGCGAGATGATGCTCAGTTGTCTGCGCGAGATCGCGGCGCTGGGCGTGCGTCTGGCGCTGGACGATTTCGGCACCGGCTACTGTTCGCTCGGCTACCTGAAGCGCTACCCCCTGCATGTTCTGAAAGTCGATCGCAGCTTCATTGCCGCGGCGCCGGCAGATACCGATTCGGTGGCGATCAGCCGGGCGATCATCGGGCTCGGCCAGAGCCTGGGCCTTGCGGTGGTCGCCGAGGGCGTGGAGCGGTGCGAGCAGGTGGTCTTTCTCGGCGCCGAGGGTTGTCCGACGATCCAGGGCTACTGGCTCAGCCCGCCGCGCCCGGCGGCGGAGTTGCAGCGGCTGTTCGACGGCGAGCGGTGTCTGGACGGCCTGTGGAGCCTGCGGCGTCCGGCAGCAGCGGAGCGCCTGTCAACTGAGGTCCTGCCGGGCTGATCGAGCTGCGCTGCGGATAACCGACCAGGCGGGCAGGGCACTCTTGCGCCAAGACAGGGTCAACCTTCTGTGAATCTGACGATTCAAGCGATTGCCGGCCACCCGCCGGTTCACCCTGAAGGAGGTTAATCATGCGTCTTAGCTATCTGCTGCCCCCCGTGCTCGGACTTCTGCTGGTAGGTTGCGGTCCGGATGAAGACCGCGAGCGCGAGCCGACTCCGCCGCCGGCGACTACCGAGCAGCCTGCCGCGCCTTCCACCAACACCACCACGCCGCCCGCGGACACCGGCACTGGTACCGGTACTGGCACCGCACCAAGCACCGGAACTGGCACCGGCACCGGCACTTCCGGCGGCATGGCAACCCCGCCGGCCGACAACGGCAGCGGGCTGGGCACCGAGTCCGGTTCGGGCACCGCACCGAGCACTGGCACCGGCACTTCCCAGTAACCGCCGCGCATCTGATCCAGGCGCCTCCGCATATGCGGGGGTGCCCTCAACCGGAGACGAAGATGAAGCCGATACATGCGTTGGCCGGCGCGCTGGCTGCCCTCACATTGCTGGGCTGCTCGCCGGACGATGAAAGATCTGCCTATGACAACAACACCCGCAACCAGCAGGAATATCAGAACACCGCGACCGACCCGGCGGGGCCGCGGGAGATTTCGCCACCCTCCAACCGGACCAACGAGTAATCCGGGCGGCCTGCTCCGGCAGCGTCCGCTAGACGAACTGGCCGGCGGCGTGGCCGGATGCCCAGGCCCACTGGAAGTTGAACCCGCCCAAGTGACCGGTAACGTCCAGTACCTCGCCGACGAAGTACAGCCCCGGCGACTTCTGCGATTCCATGGTCTTGGACGACACTTCGCGGGTATCCACCCCGCCCAGCGTGACTTCTGCCGTCCGGTAACCCTCAGTCCCCGCGGGTACCACCTGCCAGTCCACCAGTTTGTTCGCGATCGCCTCCAGCTCACTGAGCCCGTACTGCTTCAACGGTCGGGAGTCAAACCAGTGCTCGCACAGCAGCCCGGCCATCTTGCGCGTGAAGACTTCGCCGAGCAGCGTTTTCAGTTCGATGTTCGGCCGTTCCTGCTTCTGCGTCACCAGCCATTCGCCGAGCTCGAGATGCGGCAGCAGGTCGATATGCACCACGTCGCCTGGCTGCCAGAACGACGAGATCTGCAGGATCGCCGGGCCGGACAGGCCGCGATGGGTGAACAGGATGTTCTCGCGAAAGCTCTGCCCATTGCAGCTGACCAGACAGTCCTCCACCGAGGTGCCGGACAGTTCGCTACAGATGGTCTTGAGTTGCGGGTCGGTGATGGTGAATGGCACCAGCCCTGCGCGGGTCGGCAGCACGTTGTGGCCGAACTGGCGGGCGATCTGGTAGCCGAAGCCGCTGGCGCCGAGGGTCGGGATCGACAGCCCGCCAGTGGCGATCACCAGCGACTGGCAGCGCACCGCGCCGATGCCGGTCTGCAGCGCATACCCCTGATCGAGCCGCTCGATCGCCGTCACAGCGGTGTCCAGGCGCAGATCCACGCCGGCCTGCGCGCATTCGTCCAGCAGCATCTCGAGGATGTCGCTGGACTTGTTATCGCAGAACAGCTGGCCGAGCTTCTTCTCGTGATAAGGCACGCCGTGACGGCTGACCATCTCGATGAAGTCCCATTGGGTGTAGCGCGCCAGGGCAGACTTGCAGAAGTGCGGGTTGCTGGAAAGGAAGTTGGCCGGCTCGGTATAGAGGTTGGTGAAGTTGCAGCGCCCGCCGCCGGACATGAGGATCTTCTTGCCCGCCTTATTGGCGTGGTCCAGCAGCAGCACCTGGCGGCCGCGCGCGGCGGCGGTGAATGCACACATCAGGCCGGCGGCGCCGGCGCCGATTACCACCACGTCAGTCTGCACCACTGTGTTACCTCGCCGGAAAACGCGCGATGGTACTCCGCTCGCGGTTTCGCTGCAGCCAGGCATCCGACGAGGCGCCGACGTCAATCGACCTGCGTTGTGTTCTGATGAGCTGATAGCGCTTTGCCAGAGGGGCGGGTGGGCGTGATGGCCATGCGACGATTGATCGGACTGATGCTGCTGCTGGCAAGCGCTTCGCTGCCGGCCGAAGTGCTTCGTCTGGCCGGCAACGTCTGGCCGCCCTATACGGACAAGAGCCTGCCCGGCGAAGGGCTGTCCGTCGAGCTGATCCGTACCGCGCTGGAACGCGGGGGCTACCGGGTCGAGTACATCGAGGTGCCCTGGGAGCGCGCCCTGTTCGGCCTGCGCAGCGGCAGCTACGACATGGTCAATGGCTGGCCGACGCTCAAGCGCGTCGACTACACGCTGAGCTCCCGCCCCTTTCTGATCAACCGGATGCGCTGGGTCCAGCGACGCGGAAGCGACTTTCGCTATGACGGCCTCGATAGTCTGATCGGCCACCCGATCGCCTTGAGCCGGGGCTACATGTACAGCGACGAGCTGGACGACAACGCGCGGTTGCAAAAGGGCTACGCTGCCAGTTTCGTCCAGGCGGCGGCGATGGTGCTTGCCGGCCGTGTCGACCTGACGCTGGAGGACGAGCGCACCGTGCTGTTCCATCTCGAGCGCGAGCTGGGCCATGAGCGGGATGAACTCTCCTTCGTCCCCGGTGAGTTCAGGCGGGCCGGGCTGTCCTTGGTGGTGCGCAGCGACCACCCGCAGGCGACCGACATCGTGGCGACCTTCGAGCGCGAGATCGCCGCGATGGTCGAGGACGGCAGCTACGCGGCGATCTTTCGCCGCCACGGCATGCCCGCCCCGGAAGCTTTGCCCCGGTACTAGCGCTGCGCCGGCTGCTGCTTGATCAGGTGCGCGGCCATGCTGCGCAGCGGCGCCAGCTGACGGCAGATCAGCCCGAGCTGGGTCTGCACCAGGCGATGGGCATCGTCCATCTCCTCCGGAGTCTGTTCGAGCTGCTGCGCCAGCGCTTCTTCCTCTTCGCTGTAGATGGCCACCGGCTTGTTCTGTGCCAGCGCCGTGGCCAGGTCGTCGAGGCTCGCCGCCAGCTGCTCCGCGGCGCGCTCGAGCAGCGCATCGCTGGCATCGTCAGGCAGGCTTTCGCGATGGGCGCCGAGGCCGGACAGGTAGTTCAGCAGGGTGTGCGAGAGGATCAGAAAGCGAAAGCCGGTCTCGGCATCCTTGCGGAAGTGCCCGGGCTCCAGAAGCATGTTGGAGAGGGTGGTCGACAGCGCGGCATCGGCGTTGTGGGCGTTGCGTCGGGCCAGGCGGTAGGCCAGGTCGTCGTGCTTGCCGCTGTCGTACTGGCGCATGATCTGGCGCAGGTAGTCGCTGTTGCAGCTGAGGGTGTTGGCGACCACCTGGTTCAGACGTCGGCCCTGCCAGTCCGGCAGGATCAGGAATACCGCAGCGGCGGCGATCAGGCTGCCGAGCAGGGTATCGAACAGCCGCGGCCAGATCAGCCCGTAGCCATCGCCGACCTGGTTGAAGCAGAACAGCACCATCAGCGTGATCGCGGCCGTGGCCAGGGTGTAGCGCGTGCTGCGGGTGGCGAAGAACACCACTCCGGCGACCACGGCGAACAGTGCCTGCACCGGCTGGCTGGGGAACAGATCGAACAGCGCCCAGCCGACCACCAGGCCGAGCACGGTGCCGCTGATCCGCTGCACCAGCTTGATCCGGGTGGCGCCATAGTTGGGTTGGCAGACGAATACGGTGGTCAGCAGCACCCAGTAGCCCTGCTCGGGGTGGATGGCGTGCAGCGCGGCGTAACCCGCGACCAGGGCGATGGCCATGCGCAAGGCGTGGCGGAACAGCAGGGACGTCGGCGTCAGCTGCAGGCGGATGCGGTTGAATGCCTCGCGCAGCGTCTGCGGCTGGCGATCCAGCAGGCTGCTGTCCTGCGTGCCTTCCAGCGCGGCGGGGTCGCTGGCACTGGCGAGCTGGCGCTGCAGGGTGGAGAGGTTGCTCGACAGCGCACGCAGCGAGCGCAGCAGGCCGCGCCAGGCCGGGTTGTTCTGCTCGCGCAGGTGCTCCAACGACGCTTGCAGGTCCTCCAGTGCCTGCCCATTGGCCTCGCTGTAGCGAAACGTCTGGCGCAGCTGGATGGCCTCGCCGAGTTCGCTGCAGGCGCTGGCCTGCAGACGCAGCAGGCGCTGACAGCGAAACAGCACGTCGCTGTGGAAGAAGGCTTCGGCGAGGGCCTGGTAAGGGTAGTGCGAAGAGCTGACTCGCTCGTGCAGGTCCTGGGCGAGGAAGTAAAGCTTCAGGTAGTGATTGATCTTGCTGCCGGGGCGGCCACTGCCCAGGCGGTGCAGCAGGGTTTCCTTGGCCGCATTCAGGGCGCTGACCACCCGGCCGTTCTGCTGCGCCAGCTCGAGCCGGCGCTGTTCGACGTCCAGCTGGCGCACCGGCTCGAACAGCGCGGCCTTGTAGCGGAAGTACAGGCCCAGCTCGCGATACAACCGCGCCAGGCTCTGCTGCACCGGCTGGTGCGCGAACAGCGCGTTCCAGCATACCGACAGCAGGCCATACCAGGCGGCGCCGGCCACCAGCAGCAGTGGGTCGCGCCAGAACTGCTGCAGCTCGCCGTTGCGCTGGTCGGCGGCGATCATGCTGTAGATGGAGAGGATCAGCGTGGCCTGGGCGATCGCGCCGTAGCGTTCGCCAAGCGCACCGAGCATGACCAGGGCGAAGGTGGACAACGCCAGGCCGGCGACGAACAGCCACGGATAGGGAAACAGCAACTCGACGGCGATCGCGGCGATGCTGAAGCACAGCAGGGTCACCAGCAGCGCGCTGAGCCGGCCCAGCCAGCTGTCGTCGGTCTCCGCCAGGGCGCTGGCGATGATGCCGAGGAACAGCGGGATGATCAGCGACGGCTGTCCGAGGTACCAGCTCAGGCCCATGCTGCCCGCCATGGCGATCAGCACGCGCAGGCTGTAGCCGAACTTCTCCAGCGCCCAGAGGCGCCGCAGTGACTGGCTGAACGAGGGTTGCGGCATCTATCGGTCCATCAAGGTGGCAGCGGATTGGACGGTCGCGCTCTTGCGGCTGTCACGGTAGCGATCTTGCTTTGCAAGTCCCGTTCCCTTGATGGCCGTATGCGTGTCTCGTCTTCGCCGTGCACTGCGGTACGGTTCTACAGTTGTCTCACCTTCAGCGAGCGGCCCTTGATCTTGCCATCGTTCAGGCGCTTGAGGGCCTGCCTGGCGACAGTTCGTTCCACTGCGACAAAGGCCTGGAAATCGAAGATGGCGATCTTGCCCACCTGGCTGCCCGGGATGCCGGCGTCGCCGGTCAGGGCGCCGAGGATGTCGCCGGGGCGCAGCTTATCCTTGCGCCCCGCGGCGATGCACAGGGTCACCATGGGTGGCTGCAACGGTTCCCCGGACTGCGACTTGAGCGCATCCAGTGGCTGCCAGTTGAGTGGTGCTTGCTGCAGATTTTCGATGGCCTGTGCACGATGGGCTTCGGCCGGCGCCACGAGGCTGACCGCCAGGCCCTGCTTGCCCGCCCGTCCGGTACGGCCGATGCGATGCACATGGATCTCCGGATCGCGTGCCAGCTCGACGTTGATCACCAGGTCCAGCGCCTCGACATCCAGGCCGCGCGCGGCAACATCGGTCGCCACCAGCACCGACAGGCTGCGGTTGGCGAACATCGCCAGCACCTGGTCGCGGTCGCGCTGTTCCAGATCGCCGTTGAGCGCTGCCGCGGAAATGCCTTTGCAGGTCAGCTGCTCGACCAGCTCCTGGCATTGCTGTTTGGTAAAGCAGAACGCTACGCAGCTCTGCGGTCGAAAGGCGCTCAGCACGCGCACCACGGCAGTCATGCGCTGCTGCGGATCGATTTCATAGAAGCGCTGTTCGATCTGGGTGTCGTCATGCAGCGCCTCGACCCGTACCTGCTGCGGGTCGCGCATGAAGGTGGCCGACAGTTGCTTGATTCCGGCCGGGTAGGTGGCCGAGAACAGCAGCGTCTGCCGCCTGGCCGGCGTCTGTCCGATGATTTCGGCGATGGCGTCGTAGAAGCCCATGTCCAGCATGCGGTCGGCTTCGTCGAGGACCAGTGTGTTCAGGCCGTCGAGCTTGACTGTGCCTTTCTTCAGGTGCTCCTGCACGCGTCCTGGCGTGCCGACGATCACGTGGGCGCCATGCTCGAGCGAAGCGATCTGTGGGCCGATGGAGACCCCGCCGCAGAGGGTGAGGATCTTGATGTTGTCCGCCGCCCGTGCCAGCCGGCGCAGTTCCTTGGCCACCTGGTCGGCCAGCTCGCGGGTCGGGCACAGGACCAGCGCCTGACAGCCGAAGTAGCGCGGGTTGATCGGGTCGAGCAGGGCGATGCCGAAGGCGGCGGTCTTGCCGCTGCCGGTCTTGGCCTGTGCGATCAGGTCCTGGCGCTTGAGCATGATGGGCAGACTCTGCGCCTGGATCGGGGTCATCGCCGTGTAACCGAGCGCTTCGAGATTGGCCAGCATGGCCGCGGAGAGGGGCAGCGAAGAAAAGGCGGTACTGGTCACGGAAAGAATCTTCGGAAAGGAATCGACCGGCAGTCTAACAGGCGCGACTGAAACGCGCGGCGCGCATGGGCGCTTCGGTAGACGGAACCCTGGAGGTGACACCTGATCGAAAACTACCCAATCGCTCTAAGCAGGAGGTTGTTTTGTCTCGTGTGCTTTTCCTCGCCGGGTTGCTGGCGCTGCCCGCTGTTGCAGCCGAGCCCACGCTCTATGGACGTTACGAACGAATCAAGATCGAAGAGATCGGCAAGATCCTTCCGGCCAAGATGGACACCGGCGCAATGACGGCCTCGCTGTCGGCCCGCGATATCGAGCAGTTCCAGCGCGACGGTGAGGACTGGGTGCGGTTCCGCCTGGCCGTGGACGGCGCCGATGACACGCTCTATGAGCAGCGCATGCTGGGCATCAGTCGGATCAAGACCCGTGCCGAGGAAGCCGGCGACATCGATCCGGGAAGCGAGCCACCGCGCGCCGAGCGTCCCATCGTTGGCATGCAGCTGTGCATTGGCGACCAGCTGCGCGAGGTCGAGGTCAACCTCACCGACCGCAGCCATTTCAGCTACCCGCTGCTCATCGGCGCGGAAACCATTCGCGACCTGAACGCGGCGATCTACCCGACCGAACGTTACACGGCGGGCCAGCCGACCTGCTGAGCGCCGCCGTGTGTCAGCCTTAGTCCTGCGCCTCGCCTTGCAGTGCTACGGCGGGCCCAGGCCGTACCGGGCCAGGGTCCGCCCCTCCATTCACGGACCGTCTGCCGCTCACTGCCGGCGGTGCGCATGACTAGCTAGCAGTCGTCCCATGGTGCGCTGCGGATTGTCTTGACCCGACTCGAACAAGTGCAATGAACTGGCAATACATTAGTGCTAATTAATGGCGTGATCTGGCGTGGAGTTAATTAATTTATTTAAGTGGAATCGCTATAAGTTAATCGCTGTGTTTTTTTGTATTGCATTGCCCAAGTATTTTTCTACTCTGCCGTTGTCGTTCACATATATATAACGGTTGGTAGTTTGGTGACCGGTTAGTCGCGTTCAAACCGGCTGTTGCCGGCCGCCAACCTCATCCATACGGGCTGATGGCGGACCGCTGGCAAGGAGATGGGCGGCGGTCTGGATCGAAGGTTAGCGCCCGCCTGATGGCAAAATGCTGGTGGCGAGCTCGGCGTCTTCGCAGGCTCTGGCGCAGTGCCCGGTCGCCGCTCGAGGTTGATTGTCAGACTAAAGTCGGGGCTTTCATTCTATAAGGCACCTTTGTTAGATTCAGCATGTGGTTTTCTCTCACTCGCAATAACAATAAGGCGGAGAACGTCAATGGCCGACAACGATAAAGAAAATGCTGCTGCGTACTGGAAGGCGAATGTTCGCCTCATAACATGGAGCCTCGTGGTCTGGGCTCTGGTCTCTTATGGCTTTGCCATTCTCTTGCGTCCCCTGCTTTCCGGGATCCCCGTCGGGGGTACGGATCTAGGCTTCTGGTTTGCTCAACAGGGTTCCATCATCACGTTCATTGCGATCATCTTCCACTACGCGTGGCGGCTGAACAAACTGGACAAGGAATTTGGGGTTGAGGAATAAGCCATGAGCCAATATTGGATCAACATGCTGTTCGTGGGCGCCTCGTTCCTGCTCTATATCGGGATCGCGGTCTGGGCTCGCGCCGGGTCAACTAAAGAGTTCTATGTCGCTGGTGGTGGTGTTCACCCGGTAACCAACGGTATGGCAACGGCGGCAGACTGGATGTCTGCGGCTTCCTTCATTTCCATGGCCGGTCTGATCGCTTCTGGCGGTTATGCCACTTCCGTGTACCTGATGGGCTGGACCGGTGGTTACGTGCTGCTGGCGATGCTGCTGGCGCCGTACCTGCGCAAGTTCGGCAAGTTCACCGTGCCGGACTTCATCGGTGACCGTTTCTACAGCCGTGGCGCTCGTCTGGTAGCTGTCGTCTGCCTCATCCTCATCTCCGTTACCTATGTAATCGGTCAGATGGCTGGTGCTGGTGTGGCGTTCTCCCGCTTCCTGGAAGTGAGCAACTCCGCCGGTATCTGGATCGCTGCTGCCATCGTTTTCGCCTACGCGGTATTCGGCGGCATGAAGGGCATCACCTATACCCAGGTGGCGCAGTACGTGGTTCTGATCATTGCCTACACCATCCCGGCCGTGTTCATCGCCATGCAGCTGACTGGCAACCCGATCCCGATGCTCGGGATGTTCGGCACTCATACCGAGTCCGGTATGCCGCTGCTCGAGAAGCTGAACCAGGTCGTTACTGACCTCGGCTTCGCCGCGTATACCGCTGACGTCGACAACAAGCTGAACATGTTCCTGTTCACCCTGTCGCTGATGATCGGTACCGCTGGTCTGCCGCACGTCATCATCCGCTTCTTCACCGTACCGAAGGTGGCTGATGCCCGCTGGTCCGCTGGCTGGACCCTGGTCTTCATCGCCCTGCTGTATCTCACCGCTCCGGCCGTTGCCTCCATGGCACGCCTGAACCTGGTCAACACCATCTATCCGGAAGGCCCGCAGGCCGAAGCGATCCGTTATGAAGATCGTCCGCAGTGGGTGCAGACCTGGGAACAGACTGGTCTGATCAAGTGGGAAGACAAGAACGCCGACGGTCGTGTGCAGATGTACAACGACGCCAACGCCGCCTTCACTCCGACCGCTACCGAGCGTGGCTGGAACGGCAACGAGCTGACCGTGAACAATGACATCATCGTTCTGGCCAACCCGGAAATCGCCAACCTGCCGGGCTGGGTCATCGGTCTGATCGCTGCGGGTGCTATCGCTGCTGCGCTCTCGACCGCTGCGGGTCTGCTGCTGGCGATCTCGTCTGCGATCAGTCATGACCTGATCAAGACACTCATCAATCCGAAGATCAGCGAGAAGAACGAAATGCTGGCAGCTCGTCTGTCCATGACGGCAGCGATTCTGCTGGCTACCTGGCTGGGTCTGAATCCACCGGGCTTCGCCGCGCAGGTGGTGGCACTGGCGTTCGGTCTGGCGGCAGCGAGCCTGTTCCCGGCGCTGATGATGGGTATCTTCTCCAAGCGCGTGAACAGCAAGGGTGCGGTCGCCGGTATGCTGGTTGGTGTGATCTCCACTGCCGTGTACATCTTCCTGTACCTCGGCTGGTTCTTCATCCCTGGCACCGCAAGCATCCCGAACACTCCTGATCAGTGGTGGATGGGCATCTCCCCGCAGGCCTTCGGTGCCGTAGGTGCGATTCTGAACTTCGCTGTTGCCTACGCCGTTTCGATGGCTACCGAGGCTCCGCCGCAGGAGATTCAGGATCTGGTCGAGAGCGTTCGTACCCCGAAGGGTGCTGGCGTTGCACTTGATCACTAACTGATAATGCAGCCGGACGTCAGACCTGCTCTGACACAAGGTTGAGGTAGAAGTCGGGCTTCCAGTTGGAAGCCCGATTTTTTTAGGGGAGTCGTATATGTTCTGGCATCTAATCGCGGCAATCGTCGCAGGTGTGGCGGGAGCCGGTATCGGCCTGCTGCTGCGCTCACTGACGCGTAAGCGACTGCCGAAATGGATCATTCCCGTCTGCGCCGGTCTGGGAATGCTGAGTTACACCATCCATTACGAGTACACCTGGTTCGAAACCACACAAGCGCGCCTGCCGGAAGGATCGCTGGTGGTCAGGAGCGAAGAGGGCGAAATGCTCTGGCGTCCATGGACGATGATCTATCCGATGCCGTTGGCCTATACCGTGCTGGACGGTGCGAATGCCCAGGTACAGGACACCACTCAAGGCCGTCTCGGCCGCTTCGTGCTGTACCGTTTCGAGAAGCAACACCTGACGTCGGTCGTGAAGAGCGCCAGCTACCAGCTGATCTGCAGCGAGAGGGCCATGTTCAGGCTCAACGATGCCGGAGAGGCCAAGGTCGAGACGCTGACCGAGCTGGAAAGCGATTCACCGCTGTACCAGGCCATCTGTGAACCTGACCGTTGACGGGATATACCAGCAGCGCCAGGCACCACGCACCGGCCGCCGGTGTTCGGTGCCTGCCACGGCGTGGCGCGAATCGGAGCGGGCCGAAGTCCGCGTGACCGAGGCCACCTGCCGCCATGTCGCGGCGCGGTCGTGGCATCAGATCGAGTTGAACGCCGCCTTGCGCGCGCGCTGCCAGCATCTGAGTCGCTGAGCCAGTTCGTCGAAACGCTGTAGTCCGGTGCGCTGCGCGCGATTCAGCAGGATCAGGGCGATCTCAGCTGTAGCCATGGCGTCGGCTGCGGCATTGTGGCGTTGCGGAATGTGGATGTTGAAGTAATCGAGCCAGTGGTCCAGCCCGCCGCGATGAATCATCGCTTCCGGAAACAGCATGGGCGCCAGATCGGCTACATCGAGAAAGCTGTGTTCCAGGTTATAGCCAAGCTCCTGTTTCAACGCGCGGGCCAGCATGCGCTGATCGAACGGGGAGTGAAAGGCCAGGATGACGCTGTCGCCAGCGAACTCCATGAAGCTCAGCAAAGCCTCCGCCGGCGGCAGGCCGCTGGCCAGTTCGCTGGGCGCGATGCCATGGATCAGTACGCTTTCGTTTACCTTGACCTGGCGGCACAGGGTGCATTCGAACTGCTGGGAATAGGCGATGGCGCCGTTCTCGATTACCACTGCGCCGATGGCGATCACCAGGTCGCGCTTGAGATGCAAGCCGGTGGTTTCCAGATCCAGGACGACCAGCCGTTGCTCGCGCAGAGGCACGGCTTTGGGAGGAGACGGCCGCTGCAGCTCGGCAACGCGCTGTTGCTGCTCCAGGGATAGTTTCGGCCCGCGTGGGTTGAACCAGAACATACTCATAGCTGATAGCGCACCGCGAGACTGGCCTGTAGACGCTGGGCCTGGCGGAACGACTCCCGCAGGATCCGGCGATCGAGCACGTTGAGCGTATCCGGGTCCAGGCGGTTGGAATAGGGCAGTCCGTCGCGTGCCTGCTGCTGGTGGTGCTGCATGCGGGTCTGCTGAATGAAATGATAGGCCTCTTCGTAGGCCGCACCGTCCTTCTTTTCGATCACGCCCTTTTCGACCAGTTTGCGCAATCGTTCGAGCGTGTTGCAGTTGCCGATGCCATTGCTCAGCGCCAGTAGTCGTGCACCATCGACGAACGGCGTCAGGCCCTGCACCTTGAGGTCCAGCGTGTCCTTGCCGTCGCCTTTGCGGGCCACCACGAAGTCACGGAAGCGGCCCACCGGTGGACGGTGGCGCAGGGCGTTTTCGGCCATCATGCGCTGGAACAGGCTGTTGTCGCCGATCTCCTCGAGCAGGTCCTGACGCAGTTGCTCGCAGCCCTCGGAAGGGCCCCAGATGCTGCGCAGATCGAAATAGATGGTGCTACCGAGCAGGTTTTCCGGCGTCGCCTCACGAACGAACGAGCTGAAGCGCCGACTCCATTCCTGTCGCGACAGGCACAGCTGCGGGTTGCTGGCCATGATGTTGCCTTTGCACAGGGTAAAGCCGCAGGTATCCAGGTCGCGGTTGATCCGCTCGGCCAGCGGCAGCAGCCGGCCGCGGATATGCGCAGCCTCGGCGGCATCGGCGGCCTCGAAAAGCATGCCGTTGTCCTGGTCGGTGTGCAGCGTCTGCTCCTGTCGACCCTCGCTGCCGAAGCACAGCCAGGTGAACGGAACGCCTGGATCGCCCATGTGCTTGATCGCCAGCTCGATGACGCGGCAGACGGTGTGATCATTGAGCAGGGTGACGATGCGGGTGATCTGCGTCGACGACGCGCCATGGGCGAGCATGTTGTCGACCAGCTGGCGAATGCGGCTGCGGATGACCACCAGTGCATCGACATGGTCGGCATGCCGAATCGTCTGTGCAAGGTGCACCAGGTCGACCCGCTGCAGGGAGAACAGGTCGCGCTCGGAGATCACGCCGCGCAGCAGCCCGTTATCGACGACGCAGACATGGGCGATATGCCGCTCGGTCATGGCGATCGCCGCGTCGAAGGCGGTGGCGTCGGGTGGCAGATAGAATGGATCGTGCGTCATGAACTGCGAGATCGGCTGGCTCAGATCGGTGGTGCCGGTGCCGATGGCGCGACGCAGGTCGCGCAGGGTGAAGATGCCCTGTGGGTGCAGCGCTTCATCGACGATGACGATGCTGCCGACGTTCTCCTCCTGCATCATCGCCACCGCTTCGTTGAGCGGCCGGCTCGGCAGGCAGGACACCGGGTGATGCAGGGCCAGCTCGCCAATGCTGGTTTCCAGCGAGAAGTTCTCACCGAGGCTTTCCACCGCACGCATCTGCGCCTGCTGGTTGACCAGGTCGAGCAGGCTGCTGACGCCGCGTATGGCGAAGTCGCGAAACACGTCGGAGCTGGAGACCAGCTTGACGAAGGCAGGCTTGTTCAGCAGGAAACAGAAAGTGTCCTCGGCCGCCAGATGCGCGGTACGGGTCGCTCGCTCGCCCATCAGCGCGGCCATCGGGAAGCATTCGCCGACGATGACCTCGAAGGTTGTGTCGGTGCCGCGTTTGGCGGTGTGCGGGCGCTGACCGTGAACGCGGCCCTGCTTGACGATATAGAAATGCTGTACCACACCGTCCTCGGGCGAAATGATGCAGTCGCCCTCGGCGTAGAAGCGCAGCTCGCAGTTCTCCACCAGGTAAGCCAGATGGGCCGGCTCCATCTGGTTGAACGGGGCGTACTTGCGCAGAAACTCCATGGTTCCATGGATGTTCTGCAGTACAGCCGTCTTCCCTGCCTGGGAGAAGGCGTCGGGTGTGCTCATGTTTGGCTTCCACTTTTTATTAATGGTGGGCTGCGGGTCGGCCAGACCCAATTGGACGTAAGTCTAGTCAGCGCGGACGCTAGGAAAGCTGATCGGGATCAGCCTCGTGTTTCGAGCTGTTGCGATGAACTTCAGGCATAAAAAAGCCGGCCACTGGGGCCGGCTCCTTTGCTTCGTCATCGAGCTCAGGGCAGGGTGAACAGCACCTTGACCGAGCCGTTTACTGCCGAGGCGTCGACGTAGCCAATGGCGTCGGCTTCGGCGGCTACCTTGGCCACCACCGCCGCGTCGTCAGCGACGCTGGGCAGGGGCTGGCCCTTGCCGGTGAAGATCAGACCCGACCAGTAGGATTTGAGCTGCGACTCGTTCTTGCTGGTCACGCCGGCGTAGAAGGCTTCCTTGGCTGGGTTCCAGCCCGCCTGGTCGACGCCCTTCATGGACTTGTCCTTGCCCAGGAAGATGTTGGCTACTTCCGACTGCGACGGTGCCTTGGCCGCGGCCGGATTGACGATCACGGCCACTTCGGCCTGCGCCAGGGAAGCCAGGCCGAGCAGCATGGCAGCGCCGAGGATGCGAATGGATGCTTTCATCTGGACGCTCCTCAGAATACGAAATCGACGCCGACGGAGACGATGTCGCCGTCGTAGTTGCGGGCCGGGGCGCCAACCGCACCACCGCTCAGGTCGTAAGCGGCGTTGTCGAACACTTCCTGAGCATTGCGGGTGAACACGCCGTCATAGCCATTCTTGGTGTCGACGCGCTTGTATTCTCCCTTGATCACTACGGTCGGCGCGGCCTGGTAGTTCAGGCCCAGGGTCCAGGAACTCTGGCGACCGCCGTTGTCATCCAGCTGTGCGTAGGTGACGTGGGGCAGGAAGTCACCGAAACGACGGCCGCCCATCAGGTAGAACGAGTCGATCGCTTCCATGCCGTCGTTCTCGATCAGGCGCGAGGTCCACTCGTTGCTGCTGATCCAGGTGCCGTTGTCGTACTGGTAGCCGATCGAAGTGAACTTGCCTTTTTCTTTGTCCAGATTCAGCAGTGACAGGGGCTCGCTGGCGCTCAGGCCCAGGTCGGACGCGTCAACGGTTCCGGTGATGTCGGTCTTGATATCCGCTTCCACATAGCCGATGCGCAGCGTGCCGAAGTCATTGCTGGCCAGGCTGACGCTGGCGCCGAACAGCTTGCCGTAGTCGATATCGAACTGCTCGTCGTAGGCGTAGTAGTCACGGTTTTTCGCCTGGCCGCCGGCGAGCTGGAAGGTGACCGAACCGTACGACAGCGGCATGGTGTAGACCGCATCGACGCCTTCGTAGTTGGTCACCTGAACCTGGCTGTAGACCTCGTCGGGCAGGCGCAGCCAGGGGTAGCTGTAGCCAACGTCGAGGCTTTCGGAGTACATGTAGACCGGGCTGCGCAGGCGGCCGGCGCGGAGCATCAGGCGGTCGTTGGCCTGCAGCGACAGGTAGGCCCATTCCAGGTTGGCCTTCCACTCGTCCTGCTGCGCCTTGGCCGTGGCCTGCACGGTTACGCCGAGGGTATCGGTGATGCCGTAGCTCAGCTGCGCACCGAACTTGGACAGCTGATCGCCGCGCCAGGAATCGTTGGTCTGACCCTGGACGCCATAGCTGCGACCGTCATCTTCGCCGCCGAGATGGGTGAAACCGACGGTACCGAAACCGTTGAAGCGATGTTCACCCTGTTCCAGGGCAAACGCAGGGGTGGCGGCCAGGCAGACAGCTGCCAGACCGGCGACACGAAGTGCAGTCATTGGATGCTCCAAAAAATCGTTAAACACGGAATTGGCTCGTAGCCGCGCGCAGGTGGTCTCCGGTACTCACCAGTTGTTCGCCAAGGCGGGCGGTGGCTTCGGCGCCGTTTGCGGTTGCTTGTGCGTCCTGCTGCAACACTTGGGTTTCTTGTCTGATGGAACTCGACAGGCCGATCTGCTCCTGTGTGAACTGGGCGATGCCGGCGTTGAGTTCGTCGATCTGGTTGACCGTGCCGGCGATGGCTTCCAGCAGCTGTGTGGCTTCGATGGAACGCTCGATGCTGGCGCGGGATTTCTCGCCGTTGCTGGTCATCACGTTGAGTACGGTGTTGGCGCTGTTCTGCAGGCGCTGGATGATCTGCTGGATCTCGGCGGTGGAGGCAGCAGTCTTCTGCGCCAGATTGCGCACTTCGTCGGCGACCACGGCGAAGCCGCGACCCTGCTCGCCGGCGCGGGCGGCCTCGATGGCGGCGTTCAGGGCCAGCAGGTTGGTCTGTTCGGCAATGCTGCGGATCACGGTCAGTACCGAGCCGACTTCCTGGGTTTCTTCCTCCAGCTGTTCCATGGCCTTGACCGCGCCCATCACGCTGTCGCCCAGGTCGTTGATGCCGGTCGACAGACTGCCGATGTGCTCGCGTGCGGTCGCCGCCTGGCGCGCTGCGGAATTGGCCTCGTCGGACGCCTGCTGCGAGCGCTGCGCGACTTCCTGAATGCTGCCGGTCATGGTCAGGATGTCGCGGCTGATCGAATCGGTATGGTGCTGCTGCGACTTGGCGTTTTCCTCCGAGCCCTGGGTGAGCTGGTAGAGGTCCTTGGAGACCTGGCCCAGCGGGGCGGCGGCATCGATGATCTGGCGGATGGTGCGCTGCAGCTTGTCGAGAAAGCTGTTGAACAGCTCGATCATGGCGCCGATCTCGTCGTTGGACTCGACATTGACGCGCTGGGTCAGGTCGCCGTCGCCACGGGCGATCGACTGCAACGAGGCGATCACGCCGCGGATGTTGACCATCACGCTGCGAATCACCAGCCAGGCGCCGAGGCTGACCAGCACCACCAGCACCAGGCTGAGAATGATGCCCAGGCGGGTGGTCGCCGCATTGGCTTCGCGGGTCTGCACCAGGGTCTGCTGAAAATCGTCGTAAGCCTGCGCACGGAAATCGCTGCCCAGCTTCTGCGCCTGCGCCAGGTCACTGGCCATGCGGTCCAGGCTGGGGCGCAGGTCGTCGAACGAGGCGCTGCCGTCGATCAGCTTGGAAGAGGCGGCGAGGGCATTGTCGGCGTAGTCGCGCACGGCCTTGCGCCAGTCGCTCAGGGCCTGATGCTGCTGGCGTTGCTCGCTCAGCAGCGACGCCAAGGCCTGCTGCTGGGTGTCGATCTGCTGCAGCACGTCGTGCGCTTCGTCGAGAATGCCCGGCTCGCCCGCCGCCACTGCATTGTTCAGCAACGCCGGCACGCGGGAGAACTGGAAGATCACCGCGTCGGCCTTTTCCAGGGTCGGGTAGCTGCGGGTCTCCAGCAGGACCAGGCGCGAGTCGGTCGCCGAAAGCTGCAGCGAGGTGTAGACCACATACAGCACGAGCCCGAGCAGGGCGACGGCCGGGACCAGGGAAAGCTTGGCGGTCAGCGAGAGGTTCTTCAGCATGCAGCGAACTCCAGTGCAGGGGCTACGGGTACCAGGAAGAGTACGTTGATGGCCAAATGCTACTTTGGTGGCGCAAGTGTGACCGAAAACGATGTTCGGGTCACGTTATCGGTTGTAACAGGCCTAACTTGAGGACCGTCGGACGGATTACGGGCATAAAAAAACCGCCCCGAAGGGCGGTTCTTTCTGCAGCGGCTTGGCGGGTTACAGACCGTTCTTGGCCTTGAACTCGCGGCGGCGGCGGTGCAGCACCGGCTCGGTGTAGCCGTTGGGCTGCTTGGTGCCTTCGAGGACCAGCTCCAGCGCGGCCTGGAAGGCCACGCTGTTGTCGAAGTCCGGCGCCATCGGGCGGTACAGCGGGTCGCCCTGGTTCTGACGGTCAACCACCGGCGCCATGCGCTTGAGGCTCTCGACCACCTGATCCTTGGTCACCACGCCGTGGCGCATCCAGTTGGCCACGTGCTGGCTGGAGATGCGCAGGGTGGCGCGGTCTTCCATCAGCGCGATGTCGTTGATGTCCGGTACCTTGGAACAGCCGACGCCCTGCTCGACCCAGCGCACCATATAGCCGAGGATGCCCTGCGAGTTGTTGTCCAGCTCGTTGCGCTTTTCTTCCTCGCTCCAGTTGGTGTCTTTCGCCAGCGGGATGGTGAGAATGTCGTCAATGGACGCCTTCTCGCGCTTGGCCAGTTCGACCTGACGCGCCTGCACGTCGATCTTGTGGTAGTGCATGGCGTGCAGGGTGGCAGCGGTCGGCGACGGTACCCAGGCGGTGTTGGCGCCGGCCATGGGGTGGCCGACCTTCTGCTCGAGCATCGCGGCCATCAGGTCAGGCATGGCCCACATGCCCTTGCCGATCTGCGCCTTGCCCTGCAGGCCGCAGGCCAGACCGACGTCGACGTTGTTGTTCTCGTAGGCGCTGATCCACTTCTCGGCTTTCATGGCCGCCTTGCGCACCATCGGGCCGGCTTCCATGGAGGTGTGGATCTCGTCACCGGTGCGGTCGAGGAAGCCGGTGTTGATGAACACCACGCGCTCGCGCGCTTCCTTGATGCAGGCCTTGAGGTTGATCGTGGTACGACGCTCCTCGTCCATGATGCCGACCTTGAGGGTGTTGCGCGGCAGGCCGAGAACGTCCTCGACGCGGCCGAACAGTTCGGTGGCGAAGGCGACTTCTTCCGGGCCGTGCATCTTCGGCTTGACGATGTACATCGAGCCGGTGCGGCTGTTGGCGCGGGTGGTGTTGCCCTTGAGGTTGTGGATGGCGATCAGGCTGGTGAACAGGCCGTCCATGATGCCTTCCGGCACCTCGTTGCCTTCCTTGTCGAGGATGGCATCGTTGGTCATCAGGTGACCGACGTTACGGATGAACAGCAGCGAGCGGCCATGCAGGGTCAGCTCGCCACTGCCGTCGGCCTTGGTGTAGACGCGGTCCGGGTTCATCGCGCGGGTGATGCGCTTGCCGCCCTTTTCCAGCTCCTCGACCAGGTCGCCCTTCATCAGGCCGAGCCAGTTGCGGTAGACGATGGTCTTGTCGTCGGCGTCGACGGCGGCGATGGAGTCTTCGCAGTCCATGATGGTGGTCAGCGCCGCTTCCATCAGGATGTCCTTCACGCCAGCGGCGTCGGTCTGGCCGATCGGGCTGGCCGGGTCGATCTGGATCTCGAAGTGGATGCCGTTGTTCTTCAGCAGCACGGCGATCGGTGCGCTGGCTTCGCCCTGGAAGCCCTGCAGCTGAGCCGGGTTCTTCAGGCCAGTGGTGCTGCCGTCCTTCAGCGAGACGACCAGCTTGCCGCCTTCGATGCGGTAGCCGGTGGAGTCGACGTGCGAGCCGGTTTCCAGCGGAGCGGCTTCATTGAGGAAGTTGCGCGCGTAGGCGATGACCTTGTTGCCGCGGATCTCGTTGTAGCCCGGGCCCTTGGTAGCACCATCTTCTTCGGAGATGGCGTCGGTGCCGTACAGCGCGTCATACAGCGAGCCCCAGCGAGCGTTGGCCGCGTTCAGGGCGAAGCGCGCATTCATGATCGGCACCACCAGCTGCGGGCCGGCCATGCGGGCGATTTCTTCGTCGACGTTCTCGGTAGTGGCCTGGAAGTCTTCGGCTTCCGGCAACAGGTAGCCGATTTCCTGCAGGAAGGCCTTGTACGCCACGGCGTCGTGGGCCTGACCGGCGCGAGCCTGGTGCCAGACGTCGATCTTGGCCTGCAACTCGTCGCGCTTGGCCAGCAGGGCGCGGTTCTTCGGCGCCAGGTCGTGGATGACGCTGTCGGCGCCAGCCCAGAAGGCGGCGGCATCGACGCCGGTACCGGGAATCGCCTCGTTGTTCACGAAGTCGTACAGGACTTTGGCGACCTGCAGGCCACCGACTTGAACGCGCTCAGTCATTACTCGCCTCACTTGGTTCTTCTAATTTCGCCGGACGGTTTCGCTTTTGTAGTCCGAGGTCGCCGGATACTACATGAAGCGTCGGGGAAAATCAGTCCGCTGAAAGCGCAGGTTGCGTCGGCCTTGCGAGCATGCCGGTACAGGCGGTGCTGTCATCGCGAGTGGGGCCTGCTATACCTATTGGGCCGTCGCCATCGGGCGCGCGAATCCCGCCACAGGAGCAGTCCATGGATCACCTCGTTCTCACCGTCATTGCCAAAGATCAGCCCGGTCTGGTCGAACGACTGGCCAAGTGCATTGCCGATCATGGCGGCAACTGGCTGGAGAGCCGCATGTCGCGCATGGCCGGGCAGTTCGCCGGCATTCTGCGGGTGGCCGTGCCGGCAGACGCCCATGCCGAGCTGACTGCCGCGCTGGAAAGCCTGCAGACCCAGGGCATTCGCGTGTTGCTGGCCCACAGTGGCGCGGAGCCGACAACAAGCTGGCAGGAGATTCAGCTGGAGCTGGTCGGCAACGACCGGCCGGGCATCGTCCGCGACATCACCCACCTACTCGCCGAGCACGGCGTCAATCTGGAAAGCCTGGATACCGAGGTGCTGCCGGCGCCGATGAGCAGCGAACTGCTTTTCCGCGCCGAGTTGCGTCTGGCGGTGCCCAGCGAGCTGTCGCTGGAGCTGCTGCAGCAACGCCTGGAAACCCTTGCCGACGACCTGATGGTCGAGCTCAAGCTGCAGCCGGCCGAGCAGGTATAGTGCTCAGCCGGCGCTTTTGCGCATGATGCGCCAGGCGTCCAGGCTGTACACCGCAAGTCCGGCCCAGATGCAGAAGAAGGCCAGTTGCCGGTCGACCGGGAACGGCTCGCCGAACAGCTGCACGGCGAGGATCAGCAGCAGCGTCGGCGTCAGGTACTGCAGGAAGCCCAGGGTCGAATACGGCAGGTGGCGCGCGGCGGCGTTGAAGCCGAGCAGCGGGATCAGCGTCACCGGGCCGGCCGCCATCAGCCAGAGCGCGTCGGTGCTGGTCCAGAATGCAGGTTCCGTGCTCGTGCCGCTGCTGAACCAGAACAGCCAGACCAGCGCGACCGGCAGCAACATCCAGGTTTCCACCACCAGTCCGGGCAGCGCGGCCACCGGTGCCAGCTTGCGCAGCAGGCCGTAGCTGCCGAAGCTCAGGGCCAGCACCATGGAAATCCACGGGAATTCGCCGAGCATCAGCAACTGCAGGCTGACGCCGACGGTGGCCATCGCCACGGCCAGCCACTGCAGCGGGCGCAGCCGCTCACGCAGCACGATCATGCCGAGCAGCACATTGACCAGTGGATTGATGTAGTAGCCCAAGCTCGCCTCGACCATGCGGTCGTGGTTCACCGCCCAGACGTAGATCAGCCAGTTGGCGGCGATCAGCACGCTGGAGATGCCGAGCACGCCAAGCCGTCGCGGATGTGCCAGCAGTTCGCGCCACCAGCCGGGGTGGCGCCAGACCAGCAGCACCAGCGAACCGAACACTGCCGACCAGATCACCCGCTGGGTGACGATCTCCAGCGCGCCGTACTGCTCGAGCGCCTTGAAGTAGAGCGGGAACATGCCCCAGATGCTGAAGGTGGCCAGCCCCAGCAGATAACCCTTGCGCAGATTGGCGGTAGCCATGACTTCCTTCGTCGAGCAGCGGAGAGCCGGCCATTTTGCGCCTTTGGCCAGAGGAGAGAAAGGTTAGTCAGCTAACAGAGCGATCCCGCGCGACGGACTGTCCGATCGATCAACAAAGGGGAACACTCGGGCGCTTGCCCTCGTCTCATCTGCATCGCTAATCGAGACGGCAGCGCGCGGGTCAGCGCGAGCGGAGGACGGCAATGCGCTTGCACAATCAGGTCGCTCTGGTCACCGGCAGCACTCAGGGCATCGGCCGCGGCATCGCCGTGCGCCTGGCCGAGGAGGGTGCCGATATCGTCATCAACGGCCGCAAGGAGGACGACGAGGCCCGCGAAAGCCTGAAGCAGGTGCGCGCCCTCGGTCGACGGGTGTGCTTCATCGCCGCCGATGTCGGCGAGGTCGCGCAATGCCGCCGGCTGGTGCGCGAGAGCATCGCGCAGATGGGCAGGCTGGACATCCTGGTCAACAACGCCGGGGTGCAGAAGCACGCGGCGTTCCTCGAGGTACAGGAGGGGGACTACGACCAGGTTCTGGACGTCAACCTGCGCGGGCCGTTCTTCCTCGCCCAGGCCTTCGCCCAGTACCTGCGTGAGCAGGGTCGTGGCGGGCGCATCATCAACAACAGCTCGGTGCACGAGGAGTTGCCGCATCCCAACTTCACCGCCTACTGCGCGAGCAAGGGCGGGCTGAAGATGCTGATGCGCAACATCGCCATTGAGCTGGCGCCGCTGGGCATCACGGTGAACAACGTGGCGCCCGGCGCGGTGGAGACGCCGATCAACCGCGAGTTGATGAACCAGCCAGATAAGCTCGCAAACCTGCTGCAGAACATCCCAGCCGGCCGTCTCGGCCGCCCGCACGACGTCGCTGGAGTCGTCGCATTTCTCGCCTCACCGGATGCCGAATACATCACCGGGACTACACTGGTCGTCGATGGCGGCCTGCTATGGAACTACAGCGAGCAATGACCGATATCCCCCCGAGCCATCCGTTCAGTCATGACACCAGCGCCATCTCGCGGGCCGACACGCTCAGCCCCGCCGATCGCTACCAGGAGCTGTTCGTCGCCGTGCAGATGCAGCGGGTGTTTGCCGACAGCAAGACCTTCGTCGACTGCGCGCCGCGGCGCCATCCCGAAGCCATCCTCGAGGCCTACCGCGCCGGCTGCAACGAGCCCGGTTTCGATCTGTCCGCCTTCGTTCACGAGCATTTCAGCCTCTACGAGATGCCCGCCAGAGAGTTCGTCGCCAACCCCGACGACAGCCTGGCCGAGCACATCGACCGGCTCTGGCCGGTGCTGACCCGCCATCCGCGTGAACATCCGGCGCATTCCTCGCTGCTGCCGCTGCCGTACGACTACGTGGTACCAGGCGGGCGCTTTACCGAGCTGTACTACTGGGACTCCTATTTCACCATGCTCGGCCTGGACGAAAGCGGACACTGCGATCTGCTGCGCTCGATGGCAGACAATTTTGCCTACCTGATCGACACCTACGGCCACGTACCCAACGGCAACCGCACCTATTACCTGGGGCGCTCGCAGCCGCCGGTATTCGCCCTGATGACCGAGCTGTTCGAGGAAACCGGCGTCCACCGCGCCAGCGACTACCTGCCGCAACTGCGCAAGGAATATGCCTTCTGGATGGACGGCGCCGACTCGCTGCGCCCGGGCGAGACGCATCGACGCTGCGTCTGTCTGGCTGACGGGGTGGTGCTCAACCGCTACTGGGACGAGCGCGACACACCGCGCGAGGAGTCCTATCGCGAGGATGTCGAGACTGCGCGGGCCAGCTGTCGGCCGCGGCACGAGGTCTACCGCGATCTGCGCGCTGGCGCCGAGTCGGGCTGGGACTTCAGCTCGCGCTGGCTCGATGACGCCCACCGGCTGGCGACCATCCGTACCACCGGCATCCTGCCGATCGACCTCAACGCGCTGCTCTACAAGTTGGAGCGGCAGATCGCCGAGCTGTCGGCGGTGAAGGGCCAGCACAGCTGTGCCGAGACCTTTGCCCAGCGTGCCGAATCGCGCCGGGCGGCCATCGACCGATACCTGTGGAACCCGCGTTGCGGTGCCTATTTCGATTACGACTGGCAGCGTGGCCGGCCGCGCGACAACCTCACCGCCGCGACCCTCGCGCCTTTGTTCGTGCGCATGGCCGGCGCCGAGCAGGCTGCGGCGGTGGCGGCGACGGTACGTGAGCGCCTGCTGGCGCCGGGCGGCCTGGCCACTACCGAGATCAGCGGCAGCGGCGAGCAGTGGGACCGCCCCAATGGCTGGGCACCGCTGCAGTGGATGGCCATTCGTGGCCTGCAGCACTATGGCCATAAGGCCCTGGCGCTCGAGATCGAGGAGCGCTGGCTGACCATCGTCAGTCACCTGTTCGAGCGCGAGAACAAGCTGGTGGAAAAATACGTGCTGCGGCCCTGTACCGAGCACGCCGGCGGCGGCGAATACCCGTTGCAGGACGGCTTCGGCTGGACCAACGGCGTCACCCGCAAACTGATGCAGGAAGATCCCAATCACGAGGCCAACCGCTGTCGTGCGGGGCACTGTCGCAGCGCGCCGGCTTAACGCAGCTGGCAATCGCACGGGCGCTATTTCCACACGGATGCCATGGATCAATAGTTATCGTACAACTGCTGGGCTATGATAAGCGTCGCTTCCGCTTTCAGAGATTGCCGCCCATGGAAAACCAGAGCGCTCAACCGCGTGCCCGCCGCAAACATCGCAGTCTTGCCCAGGAGCTGGTCGCCGAACTGTCGCAGCAGATTCGTGATGGGGTGATCAAGCGTGGCGACAAGCTGCCGACCGAGTCGGCCATCATGCAGGCACAGGGCGTCAGCCGCACCGTGGTGCGCGAGGCGATCTCGCGGCTGCAGGCCTCGGGGCTGGTGGAAACACGGCACGGTATCGGCACGTTCGTGCTGGATACACCGAGCACCACCGGACTGCGCATCGACCCGGCGACCATCGGCACATTGCGCGATCTGCTGGCGATTCTCGAATTGCGCATCAGCCTGGAAGTGGAGTCGGCCGGTCTGGCCGCGCAGCGCCGCACGCCCGAGCAGCTGGCGGCCATGCGTGCCTTCCTCGATCAGCTGAACCAGAGCGCGGCGCACTCCAGCGATGCGGTGGCCTCGGACTTCCAGTTCCATCTGCAGATCGCCGAGGCCACCGGCAACCGCTACTTCACCGACATCATGAGTCACCTGGGCACCACCCTGATTCCACGCAGCCGGGTCAACTCCGCACGCCTGGCCCATGACGATCAGCAGCACTACCAGGCCCGCCTGGGCCGCGAGCATGAGCAGATCTACGAAGCCATCGCTCGGCAGGACCCGGAATCGGCCCGCGCCGCCATGCGTCTGCATCTGACCAACAGCCGCGAACGGCTGCGCCAGGCCCATGAGGAAGCTGAGGCGAGCACGGTCGGCTGACCGCCGCGCCTCGTCAGCCAGCTGCCGCGCCCGGCGGCGGGCGACGCTTCTACACGAACCCTAGCGGCGGTACGCCAGCAGCACGATGCCGCCGACCACGATCAGCCCGCCAACCACTTGCATGGTCCCGAGTACCTGCCCGAGGATCAGCCAGCCCAGCACCATGCCGGCCACCGGCTCCATGTTCATCACCGGCGCGTTACGTGCGATGTTCAGCCGCGGCATGCAGATGAACAGCGTCGAGAAGGCCGCACCATAGAGCAGCACCAGGCAGGCCAGGGCGATCCAGCCGGCAGTGGCGCTGGGCAGGTCGAGCCCGCCGGGAATCAGGCCGCTGCTGCCGAGCAGGGCGGAGGCGGTGAATACCACGATCAGCGTCAGCATGCTGCGCACCGAACCGGCCATGCTCGACAGCTTGTGTTCGGTCACCCACAGCGCCACCGCGAACACCGCGGCGGCCGTCAGGCTGAACAGGATGCCGGCGACCCATTGGCCATCCGGTGCCTCGGCGCTCAACAGGCGCGTCGGCACATCCAGCACCAGCACCAGGCCGAACAGGATCAGACCCATGATCGCCAGCGCCTGACGGGTCGGCCTTGGGCCGCCGAGGAGCCAGGTGAGCAGCGCCAGCAGGATCGGCGAGAGGTTCACCACCAGCAACGCCAGCGCCACCGGGATGCGCGCCACCGCCGAATAGATGCAGAAGCTCTGCACCGCGATCAGCAGGCCGAGCAGAAGCTGCCAGCGCCAGGTGGCCGGGCTCAGGCGCAGCGATTCACGCCGCCAGAACACCAGCGCCGCCAGCACCAGCAGCGTCACGCCGGCGCGGCAGAGCATGGCCAGCAGCAGGCCGGTGCCGTGATCGAAGGCGATCCGCGCGGCGATGTGGTTGGCCGCGAACGAACAGGCCAGGGTGGCCAGGACCAGTACAGCGATGTGGCGTGGAAACGGCGTGGCTAACATGGCAGGGCGATACGTCCTTAAACGAGGCGCTGCCCACAAGGCGGCTTTGCTTGGGCGAGTATCTCGGCAAACGATGCAGCGAAGCAGGCAGTGTGTGAGATCTTGCGAGCTAGAGCCCTACAAGGCAAAAACAGGCGAGGAAGCGGAGTTTACTTTTGTAAATGAGCGTTCCGAGCCTGTTTTTAACGCAGGAGGGCCGACGCGCAGCAGATCGTGAGCTGGATCAGAGCACTACGCTCGGCAGCCACAGCGAAATCATCGGGATATAGGTCACGGCCATCAGCACGGCGAACAGCGCCGCGTAGAACGGCAGCAGCGCCTTCACCGTGTTCTCGATGGTGACCTTGCCGATGGCGGCACCGACGAAGAGTACCGCACCGACCGGTGGTGTGATCAGCCCGATCCCCAGGTTGACCAGCATGATCATGCCGAAGTGCACCG
Source organism: Stutzerimonas sp. KH-1 (assembly GCF_054483855.1). Lineage (NCBI taxonomy): Bacteria > Pseudomonadati > Pseudomonadota > Gammaproteobacteria > Pseudomonadales > Pseudomonadaceae > Stutzerimonas > Stutzerimonas sp. KH-1. The sequence goes on from NZ_CM137011.1 coordinate 4,003,585, forward strand.
GGTCGACGCCGAATGACGTCACCACCGGCAGCAGGATCGGCGTGAGGATCAGGATCAGCGGCGCCATGTCCATCAGCGTGCCCAGCACCAGCAGCATCGCGTTGACGCACAGGAGAATCACGTAGCGGTTGTCCGACAGGGTCAGGAACGCGGTGGTGATCTTCGCCGGAATCTGCATCAACGTCATGATGTAGCCGAAGCTGGCGGCGAAGGCGATCAGGATCATCACGATGGACAGCGTGCGCACCGTGCGGTGCAGCATCTTCGGCAGCTCGCGCCACTTGTAGTCGCGGTAGATGAACATGGTCACGAAGAAGGCCCACACCACCGCCACTGCGGCGGACTCGGTAGCGGTGAACACACCGGAGAGAATGCCACCAAGGATGATCACCATGGTCATCAGGCCCCAGAGCGCCTCGACGCAGATCTTCAGCGCCTGGCGCAGCGGCACCACTTCGCCCTTGGGGTAGTTGCGCTTGCGCGCGAACAGCAGGCAGAGCGTGGCCATGGCGGTGCTGAGCAGCAGGCCCGGGCCGATGCCGGCGACGAACAGCGCGGAGATCGACACGGTGCCGCCGGCCGCCAGCGAGTAGATCACCGAGTTGTGGCTGGGCGGAGTCAGCAGCGCCTGCACCGAGCCGCTGACGGTCACCGCGGTGGAGAACTCGCGCGGATAGCCCTTCTTTTCCATTTCCGGAATCAGCACCGAGCCCACCGAGGCGGTATCAGCCAGCGAGGAGCCGGAGATGGCGCCGAAGAAGGTCGAGGCGGTGATGTTGACCAGCGACAGCCCGCCGCGGACGAAGCCGACCAGCACCCCGGCGAAGGCGACCAGGCGGCGAGCCATGCCGCCTTCGGCCATGATCGCGCCAGCCAGAACGAAGAACGGAATGGCCAGCAGGGAGAATTTGTTCACACCGCCGGCGATCTGGATCATCACGGCGTGCAGGGGAATATCGATCCACCAGGCGCCGGCCAGGGTGGCCAGGCCGAGGGAGTAGGCTACCGGGACGCGTAGCAGGATAAGGACGATGAAACTGCCCAACAGGACGACGGCATCCATTACACGGACTCCTTGGACTCTTCGCGGGCTTCGTAATCGACGACCGGGCGCTTGCTCTGGTCGCCGTACAGCAGTTGCTCGATGACGAACAGCAGGGTGATGAAGCCGCCCAGCGGAATCGGCGCGTAGCTGACACCGACGCGCATCCAGGGCAGGGTGCTGAGGTACTGGTTCCAGGTGGCAATGCACAGCTTGTAGCCCCAGATCAGCATGAACAGGCTGATGGCCGCCATGGCCAGGCGCACGAACAGGATGATGAAGGGCTGGGCCATCGGCGGCAGGCGATCGCTGAGCACCTGCACGGCCATGTGCGCGCCGGCGCGGTAGCTGGCGGCGGCGCCGACGAAGGTGAACAGCACCATCAGCAGGATGGCGATGGGCTCGGGCCAGCCGAGGCCCTGGCCCAGTGCGTAACGGCTGAACACGCCCCAGGGGATGATCGTCGCCATGATCACGATCGCCAGGGCGGCAACGATGACGCAGGCACGATAGATGGCGTCATTGACGCCCAGAACCAGGTTTTTCATGAGATTCCACCGGTTGCATCGCGACGGCACGGGCCGTCGCGATGCGCTTGCACGAGGATTACTGAACGGCTTCGATGCGCTTGATCAGTTCGGCGTAAGGCGCGCCGTACTTCTCGCGAACCGGAGCAGTCGCATCGTAGAAGGGCTTCTTGTCGACCTCGATGAACTCGACACCCTCTTCCTTGAGCTTGGCTTCGCTGCTGGCGGTCTTCTCGTCCCACAGCTTGCGCTCTTCCATCTGCGCTTCCCTGGCGTACTTCTTGACGATGTCCTGCTGTTCCGGGGTGAGCTTGTTCCAGGTGGTCTTGGAGATCACGATCGGCTCGGGCAGGATCAGGTGCCCGGTCAACGAGTAGTGCTTGGCGGCCCGGAAGTGGTTGTGTTCGAGCATGGTCGGCGGGTTGTTCTCGGCGCCATCGACCACACCGCTCTGCAGTGCGCTGAAGATCTCGCCGGTGTCCATGGCCACGCCCTGGGCGCCCATGGCATTGAGGGTGTCGATGAACAGCGGGTTGCCCATGACGCGGATCTTCATGCCCTTGAGGTCTTCCAGCTCGCGAACCGGCTTCTTGGTATAGAGGTTGCGCACGCCGCCATCCATCCAGGCCAGGCCGACCATGTTGAATTCGGAGTTGGTGATCTTGTCGAGGATCTCCTGGCCGATCTCGCCGTCGATGACCTTGCGCATGTGTTCGTTGTCACGGAACACGAAGGGCATGTTGAACGCGTTCCCGTCCGGGACCACCGGGCCCAGGGTGCCGAGGCTGACGCGGGTCATCTGCACCGCACCGATTTGCACCTGCTCGACCACTTCCTTCTCCGAGCCGAGCACACCCCCGGCGAACATGCGGAACTTGAGTTCTCCGTTGGTGGCCTCTTCGATCTTCTTGCCCATGTTTTCCTGCGCGACCACCGTGGGGTAGCCGGCCGGGTGGATCTCGGCGATCTTCAGCGTCATCTCTGCATGGACGATGCCGGACAGGCAGAAGGCCAGGGGAAGGGCGGTAACGAGCAGCTTGTGTTTGAGGTTCATGACACTCTCCATCTTGTTTTTGTAGGTGTGCGGCGTTGCGAGTAGCGAGGTCGGGCAAGCGGCCCTTCCCTGGTTGTTCAGCTGAAAGCGGGTTCCTCCAGGCCGGCCACGCCGGGGTGGAGCGCGAAGACGCCGCCGGCCAGCGGCTGGTCGCTCAGATCGCCGCCGGGGCGGATCGAGGTGACGAACAGGGTGTCCAGGCGCGAGCCGCCGAAGGCGCACATGGTCGGTTTCTTCACCGGCACGGCGAGCGAGCGGTCCAGGCGGCCATCGGGGGTGAAACGGTGGATCAGCCCGGCGTCGTTGCCGCAGATCCAGTAGCAGCCGTCGGCATCCACCGCGGCGCCGTCGGGTCGGCCGGGGTGGTCGAGCATGTCGACGAACAGGCGTCGGCCGGTCGGCGTGCCGCTGTCCGTGTCGTAATCGAAGGCCCAGATCTTCTGCACGCTGGGGTGCGAATCGGACAGGTACATGGTTCGCCCGTCCGGGCTGAAGGCCAGGCCGTTGGGCACGATAAAGCCGTCCAGCTGCGGCACCAGCGGGCCGCGCGCAGCCTGGTCATCGAGCCGGTACAGCGCGCCGACCGGATGCCCGGCGGCCATGTCCAGCGCCATGCTGCCGGCCCAGAAGCGGCCCTGGCGGTCGCAGCGGCCATCGTTCATGCGCATCGCGGGCAACTGGTGATCGATGGTCGCCAACGGGCGGCTGTCGAGCCGGCCGTCCGGGCCTGTCTGCAGGGCGAAGAAGCCGCTCTCCATGCCGGCCACCCAGCCGTCGCCGTGGCGGGCGATGCAGGCCAGCATCTGCTCGCCCTGCCAGCGGGAAAGCTGGCCGTCGGCAGCGCTCCAGCGCAGCAGCTCGCGGTTGGGGATGTCGACCCAGTACAGCGCCTGTTCGGCGGCGACCCAGACCGGGCTTTCACCGGTGGCGCAGCGCAGGTCGGCGATGAGTTCAGCTTCACTGGCCATTGCGTTTCTCTTTGTTGTTGTACGCGGGCGAAGGGGGGCTATCAGTCGAAGGGGCCGGCCGCGACGAAGGCGCCGCCCTGATAGATGCCGGCCGGGTCGTCAGCGCTGTACGGCGGTTGCTGCTCGACCTTGTCGCGGAACGCTTCGGAGCTGTCCTGCGCTTGGAAGCCCAGGTGCGCCGCCAGATGGTTGTCCCACCACACGTCACGGTTGGCGGACATGCCGTAGACCACGGTATGGCCGACCGCTGGCGTGAACAGCGCACAGCGCATCAGCTCGGTGAGGTCGCGGAAACTGAGCCAGGTGCTCATCATCCGGCGGTTGGCCGGCTCGGGAAACGAGGAGCCGATGCGGATGCTGACGGTCTCGATGCCGTAGCGGTCGTAATAGAAATTCGCCATGTCCTCGCCGTAGGACTTGGACAGGCCGTAATAGCCGTCCGGGCGGCGGGGTGCGTGGGCATCCAGGGTTTCGGTCTGCGGGTAGAAGCCGATCACGTGGTTGGAGCTGGCGAAGACCACGCGCTTGATGCCATGCAGGCGCGCTGCTTCGTAGATGTGAAAGGTGCCGCGGATATTGGCGTCGAGGATCTCCTCGAACGGCCGCTCGACGGAGACACCGCCGAAGTGGGCGATGGCGTCGACACCTTCGCACAGGGCATGCACCGCCGCCTTGTCGGCGAGGTCGCACGGCACGACCTCCTCGTGCTCGCCGGCTGCCGGTGCCATCGGCGCGATATCGGACAGTCTGATGGTACGGGCGTAGGGCTGCAGCTTTTCGCGTAAGACCTTACCAAGGCCGCCTGCCGCTCCGGTGAGCAGAAGACGGCCAAGCGTGGGATTGGGAGTGGTAGTCATTGAGGTGCCTGTCATTATTGTTCTTTAGTCATCTGTTGTCATATGACATGTGCCAAATATCAGCATCTAGCTACGTGAATGTCAACACGCTTAAAGTCGTATCTGATGAGATATGTCGTGTGCCAGCGGCACTTGCGGTGAGTTGACCAGACTGAAACGCTGTCACAGAGCGCTTCGGAGGCGCGATGCACGAGATCGACAGAAGCGCGGCGGTGGCAGTAATATTTTTTGATGGTTGTATGATGACTATCCGGAAGCAAGGTTTGCGACAAGGCTGGCGCGCGGCCAGAACAATGCCGAAGCGCTGCTGCTGCTCACCGTAATGACTGCTAGGGAGACTGCAGAAGGGTGTCCTGAGCAGCCATGATCGGCCGCTGCCGCTCAGAACTGCCTGACCAGCGCAGCGGCGAGAATACCGGCGGCAATCGCTGGCAGCGGTTTCTTCAGCACCAGCATGGTCACTGCTGTGGCCAACAGCGCCAGACGGGCGCCGCTGTCGCCCTGCCATGCCATCGGCGCGACGATCGCCACCAGCACCGAACCGGACATGGCGGTGATGAACTGCCGGACGCGGTCGCTGATGGGCACGAAGGCCATGACGAACACGCCGCCCCAGCGCGTCGCCAGGGTCACCAGTGCCATGACCAGCACCACGATCAGCGCGCCGGCGCCCGTCGCATCAAGATTCACGCGCTTTCTCCTGCCACAGCAGCCCCATCGCGCCACCGGCCAGCGCGCCCACCACCACGTGGCTGTTCTCCGGCAGGTAGCAGAAGGCGAGCAGCGAGGCGGCGGCTGCCACGCTCCAGATCACCAGCATGCGCAGGTTCTTCTCGCCGCCGACCACCATCGCCAGCAGGAAACAACCCATCACCATGTCCAGCCCCAAGCGCTTCGGATCGCTGACGGCGCTGCCGAAATGGATGCCCAGCCAGCTGCCGACTACCCAGAACGACCAGAGCGCCAGGCCGCCACCGAGCAGCAGGCCGAAGCCGGGGCGGTTGCGGTTGAACGCCTGCATGGCCATCGCCCAGTTGGCGTCCGAGGCGACCAGCATCACCCCGTAACGCCGGCCCGGCGGCAGCTGGCGTAGCCAGGGGTAGAGCGTGGCGCCCATCAGCAGGTGGCGGGCGTTGATGGCGAACACCGTGACCATCAGGGTGAACAGCGGCACCTGAGTGCCCCACAGCTCCAACGCGGCGAACTGCGAGGCGCCGGCGAACACCAGCGCGCTCATCGTGAGGATCACCGAATCGTCCAATCCGGTCTGCACCGCGGCGAGGCCGAAGGCAGCACCGAACAGGGTGACGAAGATGGAGATCGGCGCGAGCTGGCGAAAACCGGTCCAGACCATGCGCCGGTCGACATGATGCAACTCGGTTTCTGTGTCGGTCATGCAAGTTCTCCAGTTGAGCGCACCGGACTGGCGGAGCTGTCCGTGCATTGCCCGGCCGGCCAGATTAAGACCAGTTCGATCGGCGCAACAGTTCAGTTGCGCACCAATCGGCCGGTACAGCGTAGGTGCAGCGGGCAGCATCGAGGCGAGCGAGCCGTTCAGGCGACACGGAGCGAGCGGCGGCCTGCCTGGTTTGCCTGCTGCAGCTAGATCGGCGGCAGGTTCTGGGCAGTATCGCCGGCCGCCTGGCGCACGGCATCGCGCGCCGCCTCCAGCGCCGGGTTGTCGTTGTCGTCGCGCCAGGCCAGGTGCAGCTCGGCGCAGATGCCCGGCGGGAGCGGCAGTTCGCGAAAGCAAACCTGCTGGAAGCGGATCGCGCTGGCCCCGCGTGGCACCAGTGCCAGGCCGAGGCCAGCGTTCACCAGCGAGAGGATGGTCAGCGTCGAGCCCAGCGACTGCACGTAGTCGGGCTGGATGCCGCTGGCCCGGAACAGCCCGGTGTGCAGCTCGTTGAACGGCTGCCAGGCGCCGTGGGCATAGAGGATGAACGGCTCGCCGTGGAGCATCGCCAGGGTCGGCGCCGGATGCTGCGCCAGCGGGTGCCCGACCGGCGCGGCCAGCACGAAGGGCTCACGCAGCAGGCATTCGCTGACCAGCCCCGGCTGCTGCAACGGCTCGCGCACCACCGCCAGGTCGACCCGGCGCGCGCGCAGTGCCTGCAGCTGCTCGAAGGTGGTGGTCTCCAGCAGGTTGATGGCCACGCCTGGCCGTTCGCGGCGCACCTGGGTGATGGCGCGCGGCAGGAAGTCGTAGACCGCGCTGGCAACGAAGCTGATGGTCAGCGAGCCGCTCTCGCCCAGTGCAGCCAGCCGCGCGCCTTGCGCCGCGCGGTGGGCCTGGTCGAGCAACGCCTGGGCCTCGACGAAGAAGGCGCGACCGGCGGCGGTGAGCGCCACCGAGCGCGTGCTGCGGGTGAACAGCGCGACGCCGAGCTGGTGTTCCAGCAACTGGATCTGCCGGCTCAGCGGCGGCTGGGTCATGTTCAGGCGCTCGGCGGCGCGACGGAAATTCAGTTCGCTGGCCAGGGTGGTGAAGCAGCGCAGCTGGGCGAGTTCGAACATTGATCCGTTCCTGGTATCAATCGAGTGCGTTAATGAATTGGACCGTATCAATCAGCCGGCGGATTATCCAGCGCATCCCCAGACTGGCGAGGCGGCGACACACGAATGAGCGACCTCTATGAAGCGGACCGCATCAGCTGGATCGGCCTGCGTGCTGTGGAGCTGCCGCTGCAGCGTCCGGTCAGTGACGCCAAGGTGCTTACCGGGCGACAGTTGCCCCTGGCGTCGGTCAGCCTGCTGTTCGTCGAGCTGCTGTCGCAGCAGGGGCATCACGGCCTCGGCTTCAGCTACAGCCTGCGCACCGGCGGGCCGGCGCAATATGCCCATGCCCGCGAGCTGGCGCCGCTGCTGCTGGGCGAAGATCCCAACGACATCGCCCGCCTGTGGAGCCGGCTGAGCTGGGCCAGCGCCTCGATCGGCCGCTGCGGCCTGGCGCTGCAGAGCATCGCCGCCTTCGACACCGCACTGTGGGACCTCAAGGCGCGCCGCGCCGGGTTGCCGCTGGCCAAGCTGCTCGGCGCCCAGCGCGATGCGGTGCCCTGCTACAACACCTCCGGTGGCTATCTGCAGGTGCCCATCGAGGAGGTCATCGAGCGCGCAGAGGCTTCGCTGGTGCGCGGCATCGGTGGCATCAAGCTCAAGGTCGGCCAGCCAAACCGGCGCGAGGACCTGCGCCGCGTGCGGGCGCTGCGCGAGGCGCTGGGGGCGGATGTGGCGCTGATGGTCGACGTCAACCAGCAATGGGACCGCACCACCGCGCTGCGCATGGGGCGCGCGCTGGAGGAGCTGGAGCTGGCGTGGATCGAGGAACCACTGGATGCCCACGATCTGGACGGTCATGCCGCCCTGGCCGCGCAGCTGGTCACCCCGGTCGGTAGCGGCGAGATGCTCGCCAGTGCGGCCGACGCCTGTGCCTTCGTCGAGCGCGGCGCGGTGGATGTAATCATGCACGACGCCCCGCGTATCGGCGGCATCACCCCGTTCCTGCAGGTGGCGGAGGCGGCGCGGCGACGTGGGCTGGTGCTGGCGCCGCATTTCGTCATGGAGTTGCATATCCACCTCGCGGCCGCCTACGAACACGTGGCCTGGGTCGAACACTTCGAATGGCTGGAGCCGCTGTTCGAGGAGCGGCTCGAGATCAGCGGGGGCTGCATCCAGGTGCCGACCCGGCTCGGACTGGGGCTGAGCCTCAGCGAGCGGGTGGCGGGCTGGACGCTGACAAGCGATGCGTTCGGTCGGCGCGGCTGAGCCAAGCCCCTCCTCCGGCCGGAAGAGGGGCGTCGGTTCAGGTACGCAGGGCCTGGGCGATGGCACCGCTGCGTGGCCGCACGGCGCTGTACAGCTGCCAGAGCACGAAGGCCAGGGCCAGGCCGAGGAAGGTCGCGGCGATGGGGTTGCTGACGAAGGCGGCGAAGTTGCCATCGGACAGCATCAGGCCGCGGCGCAGGTTGGTTTCGGCCATCGGCCCGAGGATGAAGCCGATGATGAAGGGCGCGACCGGCATCCCCGCCTTGACGAAGCCGTAGCCGAGCAGCCCGAACAGCAGGATCGACCAGACGTCGAACAGCCGGCTGGAGAGGCCGAACGCGCCGACCACACAGAGCACCAGGATGATCGGCAGGAGGATGTGCTTGGGCACGTCGAGCAGCTTGATGAACAGGCGCAGGCCGTAGAACTCCATGAACAGCATCATCACCGAGGCCACCAGCAGCGCGGCGAAGATGGTGTAGACCAGTGGCCCCTGGCTGACGAACAGCAGCGGCCCGGGCTGGATGCCGTGGATCAGGAAGCCGCCAAGCAGGATCGCCGTGGTGGTGTCGCCGGGGATGCCCAGGGTCATCAGCGGCATCATGGCACCGCCGATGCCGGCGTTGTTGGCGGTCTCGCTGGCGACCACGCCGCCGATGTTGCCCTTGCCATAGGTTTCCGGCTGCTTGGCGCGCTTCTTCGCGACGATGTAGGAGAGCAGGTTGGAGGTGCCGGCGCCGATGCCCGGCAGGATGCCCACCGCCAGGCCGATCAGGCCCGAGCGGCTGGCGTTGGGCAGCTCCTGGCGGAACTCCCTGAGCGAGAAGCCGAAGCCCTTGATGTGCTTCATGCTCACCGAGCCGACCTTGCTGCGCGCGGCGTGCCGCCCAGTTTCGGCGAGCTTGATGACCTCGGCGACGGCGAACATGCCGATCATCACCGTGAGCATGGAGAAGCCGCCGTTCAGTTCGCTGAGGCCGAAGGTGAAGCGGCGCACCGCCTCCACCGGCGCGATGCCGACGGTGGACACGGCGATGCCGAGGGTGCCGGCGAACAGACCCTTGACCATCGAGCCGGCCGACAGGGTGGCGATCAGCGTCAGGGAGAACACCGCGATGGCGAAGTATTCGTGCGGGCCGAAGCTCAGCGCCACCTTGGCCAGCTGCGGGGCGATGAACATCAGCGCGATGATGCTGAAGATGGTGCCGAGAAAGGAGAACACGATGCCGACGCCGAGGGCCTTCACGCCGAGGCCCTGCTCCATCAGCGGGCCGCCGTCGAACACCGTGGCGATGGACGATGGTGTGCCGGGTATCTTCAGCAGGATCGCTGAGATCAGGCCGCCGGATGTGGCGCCGATGAACAGGGCGACCAGCAGCGACAGGCCGGCCTGCGGACCCATGGTGAAGGTCAGCGGCAGGCACAGGGCGACCGCCATGGTCGCGGACAGACCGGGCACGGCGCCGAACACGATGCCGACGGCGACGCCGAGAAACATCAGGATCAGGATGTTGAGCGAGAAGACGGCACCGAAGCCTTGCTGCAGTAATTCGAGCATGGTCGATTCCTCAGAGGAAATTCAGCAGGCCGGCGGGCAGCAACAGGTCGAAGGCCTCGCGGAACAGCAGATAGATGACGATGGACGTGACCAGCGCGATGCCGGCATAGGGCAGATGACGGACCTTGCGATCCACCGGCGTCAGCACGATGAACTGCAGGTACAGGTAGAGCGTGGTCATGATGGGAAAGCCCACCGGTCCCAGCAGCACCACGTAGAGCAGGATCAGACCGAGGGTCTTGAGCACCGTGGCGGGTTCGATCACGGTGGGCGCGGGTTCGTCCTGCGTGGCGGCGCTGCTATCACTCGACGGCTGGGTTCTGCTGGCGAACGCGCTGACGACCTGGAAGACGCCGAGCAGGGAGAGCAGGGCGGCCAGCAGGAAGGGGACCGTGGCGGCATCGATGCCTTCGTGGCCGGGCAGCCGATAGGCCATCACCATGTAGGTGGCGCTGACGCCGAGCATGGCCACGCCGATGATCAGTTCTTTCTTGTTCGCAGTGGTCATGGCAAACCTCCGTACGCGAGGAGAGACAGCCAGCCGGCGTGGCCGGCTGGCGACACGTCAGGGATCAGTTCTTGGCCTGACGCAGCTCGTCCTTGAATTGCATGAAGTCCTCGCGGGTCTTGGCCAGGATCGCCTTGGCCTCGTCGGTGCCGTAGTAGGCCACTGGCTGCTTGAACTTCTTCAGGTCCTCGGCGTACTCGGGGATTTCGGTGATCTGCTTCATGACGTCGGCCATCTTCTTCACGATGGCCGGGTCGGTGCCCTTCGGGAAGGCCACCACGTAGGGCTTGTCCATGGTGATGTCCAGGCCCTGCTCCTTGAGCGTCGGCACGTCGCCGAGCAGCGGGTTGCGCTCGTCGTTGGGCTGGCCGAGGGCGACCATCTGCCCGCCGCTGACGTAGTCCTGCACCGAGCCGTAGGTGATCGCGCCCAGGTCCAGGCGGCCGCCGAGCATGCCCACCACGCGGTCGGACACGGTGCCGCCGTCGACCATCTTCAGCTTGATGTCGGTCAGCTTCTCCAGCATCAGCCCCTGCACGTGGGAGAAGCTGCCCATCTCGGTGCCATAGGTGATGCTGCCCGGTTCGGCCTTCGACTTGGCGATCAGGTCCTGCATGCTGGTCACGCCGGACTGCTTGGACGCGACGAACACCGTGCTCTTGTCGACGCCGGCGATGCAGGACACGTCGAAGGTCTCGTAGCTGTCCTCGGTGAGGCCGGCGACCTCGTTGACGATCAGCTGGCCCGGGTGGGTGAAGAGGATGGTGTTGCCGTCCGCCGCGGCGCCCTTGACTTGCTCGGCTGCCAGGGTGCCGCCGCCGCCGGCGATATTGGTCACCACCATGCTCTTGCCGGTGATCTGGTTGAAGTACTTGGCCATGGTGCGGGCATTGAAATCGGTGTCGCCGCCGGGGTTGGCGATCACTACCACCTGTACGGGGCGGGTCGGCCATTTCACCTCATCGGCAGAGAAGGCGCTGCTGCTGAAGGCCATTGCGGCGGATATCAGGGAGGCGCATATCGCTTTTTTCATTGTTCGATCTCCAGTGGTTGGGGTACTGCGGGTCAGACGGGTGCGCGTCCGAAGCTCGGCCGCTTGGGATGGTATTGCCAGCCCGGAATCAGGTACTGCATGGCCATGGCATCGTCGCGGGCGCCGCTGGCGACCTTCCTGTACAGCTCATGGGCGGCCATGATCCGGTCCATGTCCGGCTCGATGCCCAGGCCCGGGCGCTCGGGCACGTGGACCTGGCCGCCGACGATCTGCAGCGGCTCGCGGGTCAGGCGCTCCTGGCCCTCCTGCCAGATCCAGTGGGTGTCGATGGCGGTGATGCGCCCCGGCGCGGCGGCTGCGGCGTGGGTGAACATCGCCAGCGAGACATCGAAGTGGTTGTTCGAGTGCGAGCCCCAGGTCAGGCCGAACTGGTCGCACATCTGTGCCAGGCGCACCGAGCCCTGCATGGTCCAGAAGTGCGGGTCGGCCAGCGGGATGTCGACCGATTCCAGGCGCAGCGAGTGGCCCATCTGCCGCCAGTCGGTGGCGGCCATGTTGGTCGCAGTGGGAATGCCGGTGGCGCGCTTGAACTCGGCCATGATCTCGCGGCCGGAATAGCCGTTTTCCGGGCCGCAGGGGTCCTCGGCGTAGGCGAGCAGGTGGCCCTGGCCCTTGCACAGGGCGATGGCCTCGTCCAGCGACCAGGCGCCGTTGGGATCGAGGGTGACGCGGGCATCGGGGAAGCGCGCCTTGATCGCGGCTATCGCCTGCATCTCCTCCGCGCCGCGCATCACGCCGCCCTTGAGCTTGAAGTCGGCGAAGCCGTAGCGCGCTGCGGCGGCCTCGGCCAGACGGGCGATCGCATCAGGGGTCAGCGCCTGCTGATGGCGCAGGTGGTACCAATCCTCACCGGTGCTGGCCAGGTAGGGCAGGTCGGTGCGCTGGCGATCACCTATATAGAAGAGGTAGGCCAGCATCGGCACCGCGTCACGTTGCTGACCGCTGCCGAGCAGCTCGGCCACCGGCACGTCCAGGTGCTGGCCGAGCAGGTCGAGCAGCGCGGCCTCGACCGCGGTGATCACGTTGTCCATACGCAGGTTGATCTCGTGCGGCTGGCGCAGCACGGCGGCCTCGGCTTCGGAGGTCACCTCGTGGCGGGTTGCCTGCGGGGTGCCGGCGGCGTTGCCGGCAATGGCGCTGCGCAGGCTGTTGAGCGTGCGGTTGTAGAGGCCGATCGGCTGGTCGATGACCAGCGGCCGGCAGCGCTCCAGCGCCTGGCGGATGCCTTCGCCACCCGGTACTTCGCCGATGCCGGTGTTACCGGAATCGTCGGTAAGCAGCACCAGGTTGCGGGTGAAGTAGGGGGCGTGTGCGCCGCAGAGGTTGAGCAACATGCTGTCGTGGCCGGCCACCGGAATGACCTGCATGCTCTGGACGCGGGGCGTTGCACGGGCCTGCAGGTTCATCGTGCACGACCTCCGTGGCCGAGGCTGCCGGTCAGCAGGCTTGCGGCGGCTTGCCGTGCGGGTGCGGCGGTACGGCGGCGGGTGGCGTCGGCAGCCGATGGCTGCGCAGGGATCGGGCGGTTGCGGCACATGTCCGGGGCCTCGCTATTGTTATTGTGGTCATAGGTCGTCGTACGACATGTAGGATTTTTTACAGCCCGCTCTGGCGCCTGTCAAACGAAATCGTCATCGCTCGCGGGGGCAGCTGACTGGCAGGTCATGTCGCGTGGAGGGACACGCTCTACAGTTAATGCGCAGCTAATGCGAAGGCTCTGGCAGTGGAGCGGAGCAAGCTTTCGGTCAGCTTTCAAGGCATGAAAAAATGCGAAGAAAAAACGGTTGGACTATTTGTAGTTGTACGATAACGTATCTCAAGGCTGATGCCCTTGTACCTCCACAACACGCATTCAGGATGTCGAATAATGAATCCACAAGAATTGAAGGCCATCCTCTCTTCCGGCCTGCTGTCGTTCCCGGTCACCGACTTCGACGCGCAGGGCGACTTCAACCGCGCCGGCTACGTCAAGCGCCTGGAGTGGCTCGGCCCGTACGGCGCCTCGGCGCTGTTCGCTGCCGGCGGCACCGGTGAGTTCTTCTCGCTGGAGCCACGCGAGTACAGCGAGATCATCAAGACCGCCGTCGATACCTGCGCCGGCACCGTACCGATCCTCGCCGGCGTCGGTGGTCCGACCCGCCTCGCCATCCAGATGGCTCAGGAGGCCGAGCGCCTGGGCGCCAAGGGGCTGCTGCTGCTGCCGCACTACCTCACCGAAGCCAGCCAGGAAGGCGTGGCCGCACATGTCGAGCAGGTCTGCAAGTCGGTCAACATCGGAGTGGTGGTGTACAACCGCAACGTCTGCCGCCTGACCGCGACGCACCTGGAGCAGCTGGCCGAGCGCTGCCCGAACCTGATCGGCTACAAGGACGGCCTGGGCGATATCGAGCTTATGGTGTCGATCCGGCGCCGCCTCGGCGACCGCTTCAGCTACCTCGGCGGCCTGCCGACCGCGGAAGTCTATGCCGCGGCCTACAAGGCACTGGGCGTGCCGGTGTATTCCTCGGCGGTGTTCAACTTCATCCCGAAGACCGCCATGGATTTCTACAAGGCCATCGCCCGTGAGGATCATGAAACCGTCGGCAAGCTGATCGACGATTTCTTTCTGCCGTACCTGGAGATCCGCAATCGCTGCAAGGGTTATGCGGTCAGCATCGTCAAGGCCGGCGCCCGAATTTCCGGCTACGACGCCGGCCCGGTCCGCGCGCCACTGACCGAGCTGAAGCCCGACGAGTACGAGCGCCTCGCGGTGCTGATCGAACAGCAGGGCGCGCAGTAAGCGCGGCCTTTTCCGACCTCCTGGCGCCGCTGTGCCGCACGGTCGCGCCGGGCATCACCAGAGGACAGTTTGCATGGCTGACGTACAACGCTACGACAACTACATCGACGGCCAGTGGGTCGCCTCGGATCGCTACCAGGCCAACACCAATCCGTCCGACCTGTCGGACGTGATCGGCGAATACGCCCAGGCCGATGCCGCCCAGGTCGAGCAGGCCATCGCCGCCGCCCGCCGCGCCTTCCCGGCCTGGGCCAGCTTCGGCATCCAGGCGCGCGCCGATGCGCTGGAAAAGGTCGGCCTGGAAATCCTCGCCCGCCGCGAAGAGCTCGGCACGCTGCTGGCCCGCGAGGAGGGCAAGACCCTGCCGGAAGCCATCGGCGAAGTCGCCCGTGCCGGCAATATCTTCAAGTTCTTCGCCGGCGAGTGCCTGCGCCAGGCTGGCGAGACGCTGCAGTCGGTGCGCCCCGGAGTCGGCGTCGAGGTCACCCGCGAACCGCTGGGCGTGATCGGCCTGATCACCCCCTGGAACTTCCCCATCGCCATCCCCGCCTGGAAGATCGCTCCGGCGCTGGCCTTCGGCAACTGCGTGGTGATCAAACCGGCCGATCTGGTACCGGGCTGCGCCTGGGCCATCGCCGAGATCATCTCCCGGGCGGGCTTCCCGGCCGGCGTGTTCAATCTGGTGATGGGCCGCGGTCGTGAAGTCGGTGAGGCCATCGTCAATGCCAAGGATGTCGACGCCGTGAGCTTCACCGGTTCGGTTGGTGTCGGTCGCGGTATCGCCCAGGCCTGCGTGGCGCGAGGCGCCAAGGTGCAGCTGGAAATGGGCGGCAAGAACCCGCAGATCGTGCTGGACGATGCCGACCTCAACGTTGCCATCGAGCTGTGCACCCAGAGCGCGTTTTATTCGACCGGCCAGCGCTGTACGGCGTCGAGCCGCATCATCGTCACCGAAGGCATCTACGACCGCTTCGTCGAGGCGATGGTCGAGCGTATCAAGAAGATCAAGGTCGGCCCGGCGCTGGAGCAGGGCGTCGACGTCGGCCCCGTGGTGTCCGAGGCGCAGCTGGAGCAGGACCTGCGTTACATCGAGATCGGCAAGCAGGAGGGCGCGCGCCTGGCCTGCGGCGGCGAGCGGGTGAAGTGCGGCAGCGACGGCTACTTCCTGGCGCCGACGCTGTTCGTCGACAGCAACCCGAACATGCGCATCAGCCGCGAGGAAATCTTCGGCCCGGTGGCCAACGTGGTGAAGGTCAAGGATTACGACGAGGCGCTGGCCATGGCCAACGACACCGAGTTCGGCCTGTCCGCCGGTATCTGCACCACCTCGCTGAAATACGCCAACCACTTCAAGCGCCACGCCCAGGCCGGCATGGTGATGATCAACCTGCCCACCGCCGGGGTGGATTACCACGTGCCGTTCGGCGGCCGCAAAGGCTCGTCCTATGGCCCGCGCGAACAGGGTCGCTACGCCCAGGAGTTCTACACCACGGTGAAGACCACCTATATCGGCTGATGTTGAAAGCCGGCCGAAAGGTCCGGCCGCAAGACTGCGTCACGGCGCCCCCGGTGGGCGCCGCATCCCCACAAGAACAACAGAGGGACACCCATGACCACCGCCATGTCGGGCACGCCCCGCATCACCGAACTCACCGTCGTGCCCGTCGCCGGGCAGGACAGCATGCTGATGAACCTCAGCGGCGCCCATGGGCCCTGGTTCACCCGCAACATCCTCATCCTCAAGGACAGCGCCGGCCACGTCGGCGTCGGCGAAGTGCCGGGCGGCGAAGCCATCCGCCAGACCCTCGACGATGCGCGTGCCCTGCTGGTCGGCGAACCGATCGGCCAGTACAACGCGCTGCTCGGCAAGGTGCGCCGCGCCTTCGCCGACCGTGACGCCGGCGGCCGCGGCCTGCAGACCTTCGACCTGCGCATCGCCATTCACGCCGTCACCGCGCTGGAGTCGGCGCTGCTCGACCTGCTCGGCCAGCACCTCGAGGTGCCGGTCGCCGCCCTGCTCGGCGAAGGCCAGCAGCGTGACGAAGTGGAAATGCTCGGCTACCTGTTCTTCATCGGCGATCGCAACCGGACCGACCTCGGCTACCGCGACGAATCCAACTCCGACGACGCCTGGTTTCGCGTGCGCAACGAGGAGGCCATGACACCGGAGCGCATCGTCCGCCAGGCCGAGGCGGCCTACGAGCGCTACGGCTTCAAGGACTTCAAGCTCAAGGGCGGCGTGCTGCGCGGCGAAGAGGAAGTCGAGGCGATCCGCGCTCTGGCCCAGCGCTTCCCCGACGCCCGCGTGACGCTTGACCCCAACGGCGCCTGGTCGCTGGACGAAGCCATCGGCCTGTGCCGCGACCTGCACGGCGTGCTGGCCTATGCCGAAGACCCCTGCGGTGCCGAGAACGGCTATTCCGGCCGCGAGGTGATGGCCGAATTCCGCCGCGCCACCGGTCTGCCCACCGCGACCAACATGATCGCCACCGACTGGCGGCAGATGAGCCACGCGGTGTGCCTGCACTCGGTGGACATTCCGCTGGCAGACCCGCACTTCTGGACCATGGCCGGCTCCGTGCGCGTGGCGCAGATGTGCGCCGACTTCGGCCTGACCTGGGGCTCGCACTCGAACAACCACTTCGACATTTCCCTGGCGATGTTCACTCACGTGGCGGCCGCCGCGCCGGGTCGCGTCACCGCCATCGACACCCACTGGATCTGGCAGGACGGCCAGCACCTGACCCGCGAGCCGCTGAAGATCGTCGGCGGCAAGGTCGCGGTGCCGCAGAAGCCGGGGCTGGGCGTCGAGCTGGACTGGGATGCCCTGGAGCAGGCGCATGCCCACTACCAGGAGAAAGGCCTGGGTGCCCGCGATGACGCCATCGCCATGCAGTACCTGATCCCCAACTGGACCTTCAACAACAAGAAGCCCTGCATGGTGCGCTGAGCCACTTGCCGGGCGGGAGTCGGATGGCTTCGGCCATCCACCCTACGGGTCCGTGCCGGATGGGAAACTCGCACGGTGGGCTAAAGCCCACCCTACAGAGCCGGCAACACCGTAGGGTGGGCTTCAGCCCACCAGCGGCCTGCCGGTAAGCCGCGTGCTTGGCGGGGCGACACCAGCGAAACGACGTCAGAACAACAACCGGACCCTAACCGGAGCAGACATGAGCGAAACCGTGCAACTGATTCCCCACCAGGATTCCCCGCGCTGCATCCGCCTGAACGAGGCGGACAACGTCGCCGTGGTGGTCAATGACGGCGGCGTGCCGGTCGGTGCGCAGTTCGAGGGCGGGCTGGTTACGGTCGAGGCCGTTCCGCAGAGCCACAAGGTCGCGCTGGTGGACATCGGTGAAGGCGAGCCGGTGCGCCGCTACGGACAGATCATCGGTTATGCCCTCGAGCCCCTGCGCCGTGGCAGCTGGGTCAAGGAAACTCAGTTGCGGATGCCCAGCGCACCGCCGCTGGACAGCCTGCCGCGCGCCACCGCTGTGCCGCCCGGGCTCGACCCGCTCGAGGGCTACACCTTCGAGGGTTACCGCAACGCCGACGGCACCGTGGGCACGCGCAACATCCTCGGCATCAGCACCACGGTGCAGTGCGTCACCGGCGTGCTGGAGCACGCGGTCAAGCGCATCCGCGACGAGCTGCTGCCCAAGTACCCGAATGTCGACGACGTCGTGGCGCTGACCCACAGCTATGGCTGCGGCGTGGCGATCAATGCGCGCGATGCGTATATCCCGATTCGCACCGTGCGCAACCTGGCGCGCAACCCGAACCTGGGCGGCGAGGCGCTGGTCATCAGTCTCGGCTGCGAAAAGCTGCAGGCCGAGCAGGTGATGCACGAGGGCGATCCCTCGGTGGACCTGTGTGACCCCTGGCTGTACCGCCTGCAGGAGTCGAACAGCGGCTTCGGCGAGATGATCGAGCAGATCATGGCTCTGGCCGAAACGCGGCTGAAGAAGCTCGACCAGCGCCGCCGCGAAACGGTGCCGGCCAGCGAGCTGATCCTCGGCATGCAGTGCGGCGGCAGCGACGCCTTCTCCGGCATTACCGCCAATCCGGCGCTGGGCTATGCGGCGGACCTGCTGGTGCGCGCCGGCGCCACGGTGATGTTCTCGGAGAACACCGAGGTGCGCGATGCGGTGTATATGCTCACCGCCCGCGCCGAAACGCCGGAGGTCGCCGATGCGCTGATCGCCGAGATGGACTGGTACGACCGCTACCTGGAGCGCGGCGCCGCCGACCGCAGCGCCAACACCACGCCGGGCAACAAGAAGGGCGGGTTGTCGAACATCGTCGAGAAGTCCCTGGGCTCCATCGTCAAATCCGGCAGCGGCGCCATCAACGGCGTGGTCGGGCCGGGCGAGCGGGTTGCGCGAAAGGGCCTGATCTTCTGCGCCACCCCGGCGTCGGACTTCGTCTGCGGCACGCTGCAGCTGGCCGCCGGGATGAACCTGCACGTGTTCACCACCGGCCGCGGTACGCCCTACGGCCTGGCCATGGCGCCGGTGATCAAGGTGGCGACGCGCACTGAACTGGCCGAGCGCTGGCCGGACCTGATCGACATCGATGCCGGGCGCATCGCCAGTGGGCGGGCGAGCATCGAGGCGCTCGGCTGGGAACTGTTCCACTACTACCTGGACGTCGCCAGCGGTCGCAAGCAGACCTGGGCTGAGCGCCATCGGCTGCACAATGACCTGGTGCTGTTCAACCCGGCGCCCATCACCTGACGAGCATCGCTGTATCGCTTCACGCCTACCGAATGAGGAGAGCTTCATGCCCTATCTGCTGCAGGTCGCGCCGCTGTCGGCACGGCTCGACCGTGAACTGGCCGACCGCTACGACGTCCTGCCGTTGTGGCAGGCCGATGTTGCCGAGCGCCTGGATGAGGTGGCGGGCTGCATCGAGGTGGTGGTCACCGGTTCGCGCTTCGGCTGCTCGGCCGAGCTGATGGCGCGGCTGCCGGCGCTCAGGGCCATCGTCAGTTTCGGCGTCGGCTACGACCCCATCGATGTGCCTGCCGCGCAGGCCCGCGGCATCGCCATCAGCAACACGCCGGAGGTGCTCAACGACTGCGTCGCCGATCTGGCCATGGGCCTGATCATCGACGGCCGCCGGCAGCTGAGCCGCGCCGATCGCTTCGTCCGCGCCGGCGGCTGGCTGAACGGCAACCTGCCGCTGGCGCGTCGGGTCAGCGGCAGCCGGCTGGGCATTCTCGGTCTCGGCCGCATCGGCCTGGCGGTGGCCCGCCGCGCCGAGGGTTTCGCCATGCCGGTGCGTTACCACAACCGCCGGCCACTCACCGACTGCCCTTACGAGTACGCCGCCAGCCTGGTCGAGCTGGCGCGCTGGGCCGACGTGCTGCTGCTGACCTGCGTCGGCGGCCCGCAGACCCGCGGCCTGGTGAACCGCGACGTGCTCGAGGCGCTTGGCCCGGACGGCCTGCTGGTGAACGTCGCGCGCGGTTCGGTGGTGGACGAGCCGGCGCTGGTCGAGGCGCTGCAGGCCGGCCGCCTCGGCGGTGCCGCGCTGGACGTGTTCGCCGACGAGCCGCGAGTGCCCGAGGCGCTGCTGGGCATGGACAACGTGGTGCTGCTGCCGCACATCGGCAGCGCCACCCGGGAAACCCGCGCCGCCATGGAAGACCTGGTATTGGCCAACCTGCAGCGCTTCCTCGCCGAGGGGCAGCTGGTGACGCCGGTCTGACCGGTGTCAGCGGCGTACACGGCGGTTGTCACAAGCTTCCGTCGTGATTACTTGACCGCTCGCTGCGTGCACCCCGAACGCCACAAGCGCTCTGGTGCCGCGGCACATTTCTGGAAGGGCGAAAGCCATGGCTTGCTTCGATGAGTTGCATCTCCGCCGTGCCGGTTTGCAGCTGTCGGTGTGTCCCGCGCTGGGCGGCGCGATCACCCGCTTTGCCCTCGACGGCTTCGATCTGCTGCGGCCCTGGGATGGCAGCGAGCAGGTGCGGCGCACGGGCTGCTTCGTGCTGGCGCCGTACTCCAACCGGATCGTCGACGGCTGTTTCGACTTCGACGGCAGCTCCTATCAACTGCGGCGCAACTCCCCCGATCACGCCCTGCCGATCCATGGTGTGGCCTGGAAGCGGGCCTGGCAGCTGGACGAGCAGGGCGCCGACCAGCTGCGGCTGAGCCTCGCGCATGATCCGAGCGAGGGCGATAGCGCCGCGGACTGGCCGTTCGCCTTCCACCTCAGCCAGCGGCTGCAGCTCGTCGACGATGGCCTGGCGCTGGAGCTGCGGCTGCACAACCGCGACAGCCGGCCAATGCCTGCCGGACTCGGCTGGCACCCGTACTTTCCGCGGCATGCAGGCGTGGAGCTGCAATTCGCCGCCGAGGCGGTCTGGCTGGCCGACGAGCAGCAGCTGCCGCTGCGCCAGGCAACCATTGCGCCGGTCTGGGATTTCCGCCAGTTGCGCGCTGTGGGCGAGCCGGGGCTGGACAACAATTTCACCGGCTGGGACGGCCAGGCTCGGCTCCGCTGGCCGGAGCAGCGGCTGAGCCTGGCGATAGAAGCCGGGCCCGGGTTGCCACATTTGGTCGTTTACACCCCGCCGGCGCTCCAGGGTTTCATCGCCGTGGAGCCGGTATCCCACGCCAATGCCGCGCTGAATCGGGGTAAAGACGAGTTGGAAATCCTCGCACCTGGGCAGGTCATGGTGCGCCACTGCCGGCTGCGCATCAGCTCGGACTGCTGAGCCTCTAGCGGCAGTAACAATACCCGGACGGTTAGCGGTGATTGGCGCGATCCCCGGCCGCAGAACGCCGAAGCCGCGGAAACAGCAAAACAAATCTTCTAAATGAAAACATTTATCAATATCATGCGCATCCTCAATCCATAACAAGGTCATAACGGTCATGAGTGATGCTGTCGCTTCGCCTCCTTTTTCCCTGCGCCCTCTGGTGCTGGCCCTGCCTCTGGTCGCCTGCTTCGCTGTCCAGGCTCAGGAGGCGGTCGAACTCGAAGCGCAACAGATCACTGCGCCACGCGAAGCCGAGGAGGGCGACGGCCCGGTAGAAGGTTACGTGGCCAAGCGCAGCGTCAGCGCGACCAAGACCGACACGCCGATCATCGAAATCCCACAGTCGATCAGCGTGATCACCGCCGACCGCATCCGTGATCAGGGCTCGCTGACCATTCAGGATTCTTTGCGCTATGTCGCCGGCATGCGTGGCGAGGCCTATGGTCTGGACAGTCGCGGCGACTTCGCGCTGATCCGCGGCGTCGCGCCGACGCTTTTCCTTGATGGCCTGCAGCAGAGCGTCGGCCACTACACGAACTCACGCACCGATCCGTTCACCCTGGAGCGCGTCGAGGTGATCAAGGGGCCGTCATCCATGCTCTACGGGCAGAGTTCGGTCGGCGGCCTGCTCAATTTCGTCAGCAAGCGCCCGCAGGCGGAACAGAAGAATGAGCTGCAGCTGCAGTACGGCAGCTTCGACCGCAAGCAGATCGCCTTCGACAGCACCGGCCCGCTGGATGAAGACGGCACGTTGCTCTACCGCGTGGTGGCGATCCAGCGTGACAGCCAGACCCAGGTCGATCACACCAAGGACAATCGTCTGGTGTTCATGCCGTCATTGACCTGGCGCCCGAACGAACAGTTCGAATGGACGCTGATGGCCAACGTGCAGAAAGACGACAGCGGCACCACCAGTTCCTTCCTGCCGCACCGCGGCACGGTGCTCGGCGCGCCCTACGGCGAGATTGGCAGCGAGCGCTTCGTCAGCGAACCCGGCTTCGACGAATATGACACCGAGCAGAAAGCACTGACCTCGCAGATGACCTGGCGTGTCGACGACACCTGGACGCTGCGGCAGAACCTGCGCTGGCAGAAGAGCAAGGTCAGCTACCAGACCATGTATGGCTGGCCGCCGGTGCTCGGTGCCGACGACCGCACGGTCAATCGTGTCTATTACGTCTCCAAGCCTGAGGTGACCATCTGGAGCGCCGACCATCAGGCCGAATCGCGCTTCGATACCGGCCCGCTGCAGCACACCGCGCTGGTCGGCGTCGACTACCGGCATGCGGTCACCGATAGCAAGACCGCTCGCGGAAACGCCACCCCGCTGGACCTCTACGATCCGGTCTACGGCACCTTCGATCCATCCGGCATCACGCTTTCCGATGTCCCGCAGCAGCGCGTTGCCCAGCAGGGCCTCTATGTCCAGGACCAGATCCGTCTCGACAAGTGGCTGGCAACCCTGGGCCTGCGCAAGGACTGGGCCGACACGCGTGTCGAGCAGGGCACCCGGCAGAAGGATGACGCGGTCACCGGTCGCGTTGGTCTGACCTATCTGTTCGACAATGGCGTGGCGCCCTACATCAGCTACAGCGAGTCCTTCACGCCGATCATCGGGCTGGATAACTTCACTCAGCAGTCCTACAAGCCGCTCGAGGGCGAGCAGTGGGAGCTCGGGGTGAAGTACCAGCCGGCAGGCAGCAACACGCTGCTCACCGCAGCGGTGTTCGATCTGCGCGAGAAGAATCGCCAGATGCCGAACCCGGCGAATCCGCTCAGCACCATCCAGGCCGGCGAAGCGCGGGTCAAGGGGCTGGAGCTGGAAGGGCTGGTGGAGATGAACTCCAACTGGGATCTGATCAGCACCTACACCTACCTCGACAGCGAAGTGGTCAAGGGGCCGACTGCCCAGCAGGGCAAGCGCATCGCCAGTGTGCCCGAGCACATGGCCTCGCTGTGGTCGCAGCACCGCTTCAGCATCGCCGGCATTCCCGGCTTCAGCGCCGGTGCCGGTGTGCGCTACGTCGGTGCCAGCTGGGATGGCACCGACAGCCTGAAGACGCCGTCGACCACGCTGTTCGACGCCATGCTCGGCTACGCCTACCAGGACTGGGCGTTCACCCTCAACGCCACCAACCTGGAAGACGAGACCTACTACACCACATGCCTGTCGCGTGGCGACTGCTTCACCGGCAACCGCCGCACCGTGGTAGCGACCGCTAGTTACAGCTTCTGACCACCGCCAGGGCGCCTGGCGCCCACAGGCTAAACGATGGAGGGATACCCACGGTGAGCCGCAATGCATCCATGAATCGCTGGCAGATCGCTTCACGCGTACTGGCGGCGCTGGTCGGCGGCTATGCCGTGGCGTACGCGGTGACCGCCTTTCTGGCGGTTTACCTGCCGCTGGCACGGCCTGATCGGGTGGTGTTTTCCAGCCTGGCCAGCTTTGCCGTGTGGACGGCGGTGGCGATCTACGTGTTCGCCGCTCGCAGTGCTAGCCGCATCTGGCTGTTGATCGTCGGTGTGACCGCGCTGCTGTGCCTGGCCGCGTTCCTTTCCGGCGACTGGAGGGTTCGTCCATGAGACTGCGCCAAAGCATGGCCGGCCTGCACACTTGGGGCGGCTTGCTGCCGAGCTGGCTGCTGTTCGTGATCATCTTCGCCGGCACGGTGGCCTGCTTCGACAAGGAGCTCACCCGCTGGATGCGCCCCGCGCTGCATGATGGCGTGGTGTCCAGCCTCGGAGCGGACGATGTGCGTGGCTGGTTGCAGCAGAACGTCAGCGACGAGCTGCATGCCTTCTGGATGCACGGCCCGACCGAGCGTGAACCGTACTGGCGACTGGGCTGGGAAGTCGACGCCACCAAGACCATCCACAACGTCGCGTTCGACCCGCGCAGTGCGCAGGCCGAGCCGATGCCGGAAACGCTGGGTGGCGAGTTTTTCTTCAAACTGCACTACAACCTGCACGCCGGCGACATCGGCATGTATATCGTTGGCCTGGCCGGCATGTTCATGCTCGTCGCGCTGGTGTCGGGGGTGATCATTCACCGGCGCATCTTCAAGGACTTCTTCACCCTGCGGCCCAAGGCCAACGGTCAGCGAGCCTGGCTCGATGCGCACAATCTGTTCGGCGTGGTCGGTTTTCCGTTTCATCTGGTGTTGGCCTACACCGGCGTGGCGATCTTCGTCGCGTCCTACATGCCGGCCGCCGCGCAGGTGAGTTATTCCGGCAACGTCATGCAGTACTTCGGCGAGGTGATGGGCAGCTTCGAGCGTGAAGAGGTGGGCCAGCCGCCGCCGGCTCCGGTGTCCCTCGATGCGCTGATCGCCGAATCGCAGCGGCAGTGGGGCGGAGGCGAGGCAGGCTGGGTCAGCGTGCATCATCCCGATGATGCCTCGGCAGTGGTGGATGTCCGTCGCCGGGATCGTTCCCGGATTGGCTCGCCGCAGGACACCCTGAGTTATGACGCCGGCACCGGCGAGCTGCTCAACCGCCAGGACGCATCCACCGGCTACCGCGCCTATCTCTGGCTGGCCGGTCTGCACATGGCGCAGTTCGGCGGCACGCTGGTGCGCCTGCTCTATCTGCTGATGGGGCTTGCCGGTTGCGCCATGCTGGTCGGTGGTCTGCAGGTTTGGCTGGCCAAGCGCGAACAGCGCGGCGACCGCAGCGTGATCTGGGTGCGCGCGCTGAACGCCTCGGTGTTCGCCGGCTTGCCACTGGCCAGCCTGGCGCTGCTGTGGGGCAACCGGCTGATCCCGGCCGGTTACAGCGAGCGTGCCGTGGCCGAAGGCTGGGTGTTCGCTGGTGCCTGGCTGCTGGTTGCGTTCTGGGCAATGCTGCGGCGTCAGCAGGGGCGGCGTTTGCTGCGCGGACAACTGCTGCTCGGCGCGCTGCTTGCGCTCGGCCTGCCGATCATCAACGGGCTGACTACCGGCGGTCATCTGCTGGCCAGCATCGGGCGCGGCGACTGGGCGCTGGCTTCGGTGGACCTGTTCCTGATCGTCGCCGGGCTGATCTGTGCTGCCTGCGCCTGGCGCTTGAGGGGCGTGCCCGCACCGGCTGTCGCACGCCGCCGCGCGCCGCGTGTGCAGGAGGCATGAACATGCTGCTATCGGCTTTCGCGTTGAGTTATCTGGGCATGGTGCTGCTCTGCCTGGGCATGCTTCGACATCGTGGCGAGCTGCTGCGCGCTAATCGGCGCGTCCCTGCTGTCATGCTCTTGCGTGCGCTCGCGGCGGCCTGCTTCGGTGCGGCGCTGTGGGCGAGCGTCGCCAGCCTGGGTGGGGAGATCGGTGCGGTGGTCTGGCTCTGCCTGGTGATGCTCGCCGGGGTTGCACTGGCAATGCTGCTGGCCTGGCGTGCGCGCTGGGTGCTGCCGCTGGTTCCGCTGCTGACGGCCGGCGCGGTGCTGTCGGGCCTCTGGTAACGAGCAGATGTCCTTGTGGCGGGCAAAAAAAGACCCGCCTAGGCGGGCCAAAGAAGTTATCGCAACCGGAGCGAGGAGGGTTGCGTACTGCCCTACCGCTTACAGCAGAGACAACGGGTAGTTGAAGATCAGCCGGTTCTCGTCGAACTCGGTAGCGCTGAAGTCGCGGCGGATGCTGGAGTTGCGCCACTTGATGTTGAGGCTCTTGAACGGCCCGCTCTGCACCGTGTAGGCCAGTTCCGATTCGCGCCCCCATTCCTTGCCATCGTCCACGCCGCCGGCTTCGATCTGATCGCCGCTGATGTAACGGTTCATGATGGTCAGACCCGGAACGCCCATGCCGGCGAAGTTGTAGTCATGGCGCAGCTGCCAGGAACGCTCGTTGGCATTGTCGTAGCTGGAGTTGAACGAGTCGTTGGCGAGGGTGCCGCCGCTGGTGCCGTTGACGCGCATCCAGCCGTTGTCGCCGCTGACCTTCTGCAGGCCGACGTAGAAGGTGTTGCCGCCGACCTGCAGGCCGAACAGGCCGGAGTAGGTCTTGTTGTCGAGGTCGCCGGCCAGCGCGCTGCCTTCTTCCTTGCCGGTGAAGTAGCCTAGGTTGGCGGTCAGTGCCACGCCTTCGCCGAGCGGCTGGGTGTGCAGCAGCTGGAAGTAGTTCTGCTGGTAGATGTCTTCCAGGCGTGCATGCCAGGCGCCGACCTTGGTCTTCGCGCCGAGCTCGTATTCGCCGCCGACGAAGTTGAAACGGTCGGAACTCGCGCCGCCGTAGAACATATCCTCCATGCTGCCGTCGTCGCGCGGGCTGTTCTGCCGCATCTGGCCGCCGTAGAGCGACAGGCCCTTGATTTCCTTGGAGGTGATCATGCCGCCCTGGAAGGTCTGCGGCAGCGAACGGCCATCGTCCGAACGCAGGATCGGCAGTACCACCATCCATTCACCGACGCGCACCTCGGTTTCGGAGAACTTGGCCTTCGCCGCGACTGCCAGGCGAGAGAAGTCATCCGCCGGATGCCGATCGCCCGGTGCGCCGTGAACCGGCAGCAGGCCGGTGCCATAGGTGCCGCCACCGCCATCGAGCTTGACCGCCAGCATGCCCAAGGCGTCGACGCCAAAACCCACCGGGCCGGGCGTATAGCCGGACTGGAAATTGAGGATGAAGCTCTGCGTCCACTCTTCACCCTTGCTCTGCGGGTAGTCGGTGTCGACGAAGTTGCGGTTGATGTAGAAGTTGCGCAGGTTCAGTGAAAGCGTCGAATCGTCGATGAAGCCTTCGGCTTGCGCGCCGGTGCTGACGCCGAGCGATACGAGGGTCATGCAGCCGCCGAGAAACAGCGCAGCGGAAGAGGGTGTGCCTGGGGTCATTATTGTTGTGCTCCCTTGCTTGATGGGCCGCCCCGGTGTGGCCACCGTTGGGGCGGTGGTCTATGCCTGATCGGCAAGTCTAATGACGTCAGTTGTCATATGACTGCAGGGATTATGACTATGCTCGCGTCGTTGTCAATGCCGCTGAAAGTCGAGGGTGTCCCGCATGCACACACCGCTATCTCAGGCTGTAAGCCGAATTCTAGGCGACAGGAGGAGATTTTTAGCGCGTCGAGGAAGCACAGGCGCCGCTCGTGCAGCGCCTAGGAAATCCTCACGGTTTTGGTGGTGGTCGTATGACTCAGGGGCGCCGGTAGGGAGAGCCAGTGATGGGTGACAAATCGAATGTGCCCTTCTCAACGAAGCGCTGGGTACCGAACAGGCCGCCGGCGAGTTTGCCGCGCAACACATAGGGCACTTCGTCGAGGCCGATGTGCTCGGCCAGCCCCAGCGCCTGGCGCGCGGCGGAGAAGGCGGAGATCGTCACCGGCACTTCGAGCACGCTCTCGCCGAAGCGCGGCACCGTGCCGCGCTGGTCGCTGACACCACTGGCCAGTCGCCGGCCGTTGACCTCTAGGTCCAGCGCGACGCCGCTGTAGTCGATGGCGCCCTCGTTGGGGTTCTGCAGGCGCAGCTTGACCAGGAAGCGCACCTCCAGTCCCTCGCCCTGCAGCGGTTGAATACCGGCGACCTGGACATTGAGCGGATCGCGCGGCGAAAGGGCAGCGCAGGCGCCCAGAGCCGATGCAAGCAGAATGATCAGCAGCAGGCGCAGCGGGTGGTGGAACGTGGAAGATGTGTGCACTCAGGGTTTCCTGTCGAGGTTCTTGATGCCCTGCAGCAGCTCGATGGGCAGCGGGAAAACGATGGTCGAACTCTTGTCACCGGCGATGCTGCTCAGCGTCTGCATATAGCGCAGCTGCATGGCGCCCGATTGCCGGCCGAGCATCTCGGCGGCCTGCATCAACTTCTCCGACGCCTGCAGTTCGCCCTCCGCATGAATGACCTTCGCCCGCCGCTCGCGTTCCGCTTCGGCCTGCCGCGCGATGGCCCGGATCATCGATTCGTCGAGGTCGACGTGCTTGATCTCGACGTTCGCCACCTTGATCCCCCAGGCGTCGGTCTGCGCATCGAGCACCTGCTGGATGTCGCTGTTGAGCTGTTCGCGTTCGGCCAGCATGTCATCCAGCTCGTGCTTGCCGAGCACTGCACGCAGCGTGGTTTGCGCCAGCTGGCTGGTGGCCGAATGGTAATCCTCGACCTGGATGATCGCCTTCTGCGCGTCCAGCACGCGGTAGTAGACCACCGCATTGACCTTCACCGAGACGTTGTCGCGGGAGATCACGTCCTGGGTCGGCACGTCGAGCACCAGCGTGCGCAGATCGACCCGCACCATCTGCTGGATGCCGGGAATCACCAGGATCAAGCCCGGCCCCTTGACCTTCCAGAAACGTCCGAGCATGAACACCACGCCACGCTCGTATTCGCGCAGGATGCGGAACGTCGACGCCAGCAGGCCGAACAGCAGCACCAGCAACACCAGAAAACTCATTTCATAGCCCATGGTTCAGCTCCTCTCGATGGGTGGATGGCTGTGCAGCGACTTCCAGCTGCAGTCCGTGCCGCGCGATCACGCGTACCTGCTGGCCGGCCGCCAGTGGCGTGGCGCTGTGCACCTGCCAGTTCTCGCCCTGCAGATGCAGCCAGGCGCTGTGCGGATCCTGTGTCGAGACCGAGCTGATCGGCGCGACGCTGCCGATCAGCTCGCTGTCGCCGCCGACCAGGCGCTGGCGTCGCGCCTTCAGCGCCATGGCAACGATGGCGAACACCAGCAGCGCACTGGTGAGGGCAAGGGTGATGATCAATGCCAGCGGAATGCCGAAGCCGGGCACTTCGGTGTCGATCAGGATCACCGCGCCAGCGACGAACGCGGCCACGCCGCCGATGCCGAGCACGCCGAAGCTCGGCAGAAACGCTTCGGCGACCATGAAGGCGATGCCGAGCAGGATCAGCGCCACGCCGGCGTAGTTCACTGGCAGCAGCTGCAGCGAATACAGCGCGAGGATCAGACAGATGCCGCCGAGCACGCCGCCGGCGCCGATGCCGGGGTTGGAGAATTCGAGGATCAGACCGTAGATGCCGATCATCATCAGGATCAGTGCCACGCTGGGGTTGGTGATCACCGCCAGCAGGCGTACCCGCCAGTCCGGCGCGTGCTCGATCAACTGCGCGTCAGCCGTGTGCAGCGTGACTTCGGTATCCGGGACGGCGAGCGTCTTGCCGTCGAGCTGGCGCAGCAGGTCGGCGACGTCGCGCGCCAGGTAGTCGATCACCTTCTGCTCCAGCGCTTCGCTGGCCGACAGGCTGACCGCCTCGCGCACCGCCTGCTCGGCCCACTCGGCATTGCGTCCGCGCAGCTGGGCGAGGCCGCGGATATAGGCCGCCGCGTCGTTGACCTGTTTGCGGCTCATGGCATCGCCGGGTGCCTTGGTTTGCTCGTCCCGCTCGCCTTGCGGCTGCTCGGGCGGCGCGCCGGGCATGCCACCGATCTGCACCGGTGTCGCCGCGCCGAGGTTGGTGCCCGGCGCCATCGCCGCGACATGGCTGGCGTAGAGCATGTAGGTGCCGGCACTGGCCGCGCGGGCGCCGCTGGGGGTGACGTAGGTGGCGACCGGGATGGGGCTGGCGAGGATCGCCTTGATGATGGCGCGCATCGAGGTGTCCAGTCCGCCGGGAGTGTCCAGTTCCAGCACCACCAGCTGCGCGCCCTCGTCGCGGGCGTGTTGCAGGCCACGCAGGATGTAGTCGGCACTCGCCGGACCGATGGCGCCATCGACCCGCAGCAGCGTCACCGGTGCGGCGGCGCTCGCACTCTGGACCGCCAGCAGGAGCAGCATGGCCAGCAGCCAGTGGGCGGAATGGCGAGGCATGACAGGCGTCCTCTTGTGCGAACGGGCACCCGGCGTGCCCCTGTTCAGCGTAGACCACCGGCTGTTACCGGGTTGCGGCGGACAGAGTTCGCATCCCGGCGGGCTGAACTCCGGCGCGCGGCACGGCCTCTGACGACATAGAGCCGGCGATCCTGTCGGCTCGTCGAGCGAGGAGTGCCCATGCGCGTCCATCACCTGAACTGCGGTTGCATGTGCCCGCTCGGCGGCGCCTTGTTCGATGGCTTCAGCAAGGGGCTGACGGCGCAGCTGGTCTGCCATTGCCTGCTGCTGGAAACCGACCAGCACGGGCTGGTGCTGGTGGATACCGGTTTCGGCACCGAAGACGTGCGGCGCCCGGGTGATCGCCTCAGCCGGTTCTTCCGCGTGCTCAACAACATCCAGCTGGAGCCGCGCTACACCGCGCTGGAGCAGCTGCGCCAGCTCGGGTTTGACGCCGGGGACGTGCGTCATATCGTGCTCACCCATCTGGATTTCGACCACGCCGGCGGCCTGTCGGACTTTCCCGCGGCACAGGTGCACGTGCTGCAGCGCGAGATGGATGCCGCCCGGGCGACACGCAGCTTCATCGGCCACAACCGCTACCGTCACCGGCAGTGGGACGAAGTGCGCAACTGGCAGTTCTACGAGCCGGGCGGCGACCTCTGGTTCGGCTTCCAGGCCGTTCGCGAGTTGCGCGGGCTGCCGCCGGAAATCCAGCTGATCCCGCTGACGGGGCATACCCATGGTCACTCCGGGGTCGCCGTGCAGACCGACAGCGGCTGGCTGCTGCATGCCGGCGATGCCTACTTCTATCGTGACGAGGTCGGCCGCAACGAGCGCCACTGCACGCCCGGGCTGCGCTTCTACCAGCGCATGATGGAAGTTGACCGCAGCGCGCGCCTGGCCAACCAGCACCGGCTGTGGACGCTGTCGCTGGAGCACCGCGACGAGGTCACGCTGTTCTGCAGCCACGACGCGCAGGAGCTGGCGCGCATGCAGCGCGGTGCGCACTGATGGCGGCGCCACGCAGCCGGGCGGTGGAACGGATGATGGCCGCCGTACGCTGGACCGGCCTCGGCGCCTGTTCGCTGGCCGCGCTCGGCTATGCGGCGATCGGCAACTACAGCATGACCGGTGCCATGCTGGCGCTGACCGTGCTCTCCTGGATCAACATCCGCCGCAAACGCGAGCCGCGCCCGTAACGACAGCTCAGCGCCGGCGACGGCCGAGCAACAGGCCAACGCCGAGCGCCAACAGCGCACCGGCGCCAACGGCCAGTCCGCTGGCGGTCGCCGCACTGAGCGATACGGCCCGGGGTACGGCCTGCTCGGTGAAACGCCCGTCGGTCCGATGCAGACCCGCTACCGGCTCGAACAGGTTGTCGGGTCGCTCGGACGGGGCAGGCTCTGCGGTCAGCTGACCATCCCAGGCCTGACGGGCGAGCATTCGATCGAGCAGGCCGGGCATCAGCTGCGTACCCAGGATCGCCTTGAAACTGGCGGCACCCAGCCAGAGTTCCCGTGGCGCGCTCCTGGCCGCACGCAGGATGGCGCGGGCCGCGACGTCCGGCGTGTGGATCGGCGGCACCGGCTGCGCGCGCCGGCTCATCCGGTTGCGCGCCCAGTCGAACTGCGGCGTGTTGTGCGCCGGCAACTGCACCATGCTCAGGCGAATGGCGCTCTTGTCGTGAATCAGCTCGCAGCGCAGAGAATCGATGAAGCCGCGGATGGCGAACTTGGCGCCGCAATAGGCCGACTGCAGCGGAATCGCACGATAGGCCAGCGCCGAGCCGACCTGGACGATGGTGCCGCGGTTGCGTGGGCGCATGCAGCGCAGCGCAGCGAGAATGCCGTGCACGCTACCGAGATAGGTGACCTCGGTGACGCGGGCGATCTCCTCTGCGCTGAGCGTGGCGACCGGTCCGAACACGGTGGCCATTGCGGCATTCACCCAGACCTCGATGGGCCCCAGTTCCGCCTCGATGCGCGTCGCCGCGGCGTCCAGCGCAGCCGCGTCGGCGACATCGACGGACATGGCCAGCACCTGCGCGCCCGACGCTTCGATCTGCAGCCTCGTTTCGTGCAGCCCCTGCTCGCCACGGGCGATCAATGCCACGCGGTAACCGGCCCTGGCGAAGGCCTCGGCGGTCGCGCGGCCGACACCGGCGGTCGCACCGCAGATCACCGCAATTGGTTCGGCCATGGGATCCCCCTGTCGTCAGTTAACCGCCGGTACGTTGGCCGGCTCTGTAAGCGACCTGCCGCAGCGCCGGCGAGTTCCTGCTCACGACGGACGCATTTTCCGAGCGATCCGCTCGGCTATCGACCAATGGCCAATAGCGATTACGTCTTTAGTCTGAGATTGTTAGCAGGCTAAGCGAAAGCCTGGCGTTGCCCCTTGGTCCAAAAGGCGAAGTGGCACGACGCGGCAGCCACCGCAGGTGGGGCTGCGTCCTTTCCTCTGTGCATCGATCAGATGCCCTCGGCGACTTATCCGGTCGCCTTCGGATCGTGGCTCCGCTGCCCCGGCAGCGGACTTGCCCGGCGGCAGCGCGAAGGAACCGGTCGACACCGATCAGGTCGATTCAGGTAAGCCAAGTTTGGCGACCTCTGACCTGACGGAGACCATGATGGACCTCATCCGCATCATCCTTGCGATTCTGCTGCCGCCGCTGGGCGTATTTCTCCAGGTGGGCTTTGCCGGTGCGTTCTGGCTGAACATCCTGCTCACCCTGCTGGGCTACATCCCGGGCATCATCCATGCGGTCTGGGTCATCGCCCGCCGCTGACGAGCCCCGGCCCGGATGGTCGGGCCATTTTGAACTCCCTCTCCTGGCCGTGTAGAGTCGCCGTCCCGGCGCTATGGAACCTATTGCGCGGGAAACACTCAAGAAAACGCCGTTAACGAGTGCGATCAGGCGGTAGCCATGCCTGCCGCCGGCAATCCTTGCTTGCGTTCGCCCGTCCCGGGTACACGGAAAGGAAACCAGATGAGCGAGTCCTTCATCGACCAGAACAATTTCAGGCGGATCCTCAACCGCAACGTGGCGGTGCCCCTGGGGTTCGGTTTTCTCAGCGCCTTCTTCTTCAGCGCCATCGTCTATTACCTGCTGAGCGTGGGCCAATGGGTCGAGCGCTCGGTTCAAGGCGTCGCCTATGCGCACGAGGCGCAGAAGATGCTCAACGACATCGAATCCTCGATGCGTGGCTATCTGATCGCCGGCCAGGAGCGGTTCCTCGAGCCCTACGAGCGCGAGCGGCCGTTGTTCGAGGAGCAGTTGGTACTGATGCGCAAGTACTCGGCGGAAGATGCCGAGCAGCTCGAACGCGTCGAACGCATCGCGATGCTGCACAGCCAATGGCTGGCCTTTGCCGAGGACCTGATCGGCCAGCGCGGTCAGGGGCTTTCGGTCATCGAGGACGTGCAGAGCAAACGTGGGCTCGAGTTGAAGGAGGATCAGCGCCGGCTGCTCAACGATTTCATCGCCCGCGAGCGCCAGCTGCGCAGCGAGCGTACCGATGTCTCGGAGGTCATCACCACCGCGCTGATCGGGGGGTTCCTGCTGTTCAGCCTGATCTTCAGCGGCCTGCTGGTCTACCTTGGTCGACGCGACCTGACCTCGCTGTCGGAAAGCTACTCGGAGTCGCTGCAGCGCCAGCAGTCCCATGCCGAGGCGCTGGAGCAACAGGCCTGGTACCGCACCGGGCAGACCCAGCTCAGCGACTCCATCATCGGCGAGCTGGCGCTGCCGGCTCTCGGTCAGGGGGTGCTTAATTTCCTTGCCCGATACATCGATGCTGCCGTCGGCGCGCTCTACGTGGTGCAGGACGGCAAGCTGCAGCGCGTCGCCGAGTATGCCTACGATCCGGAGCATCTGCAGAGCGCGCGGACCCTGGAAGTCGGCTCCGGACTGGTCGGCCAGGCCGCGCTGGAGCGCCGGGTGATGGCGGTCGAGGACCTGCCGGCGGACTACCTCAAGGTGACCTCGGCGCTGGGCGGCACCCGGCCGCGTTCGGTGCTCATCGTGCCGGTGGAAGACAGCGGCCTGCTCAACGGCGTGATCGAACTGGGCTTCCTGCGACCGCTGCGCGAGCAGGACAGCGAGCTGTTGCGGCGCATCGTGCCCAGCATCGGCTCGGCGATCGAGGCGGCGCGCTATCGCCAGCGCCTACAGAAGGTGCTGGCCGAAACCCAGCAGCTCAACGAGGAGCTGCAGGTGCAGCAGGAAGAGCTGCGTGCCGCCAATGAAGAGCTGGAAGAACAGTCGAACGCCCTGCGCGAGTCGCAATCGCACCTGGAAGAACAGCAGGCCGAGCTGGAGCAGACCAACGAGCAGCTGGCCGAGCAGACCGAAACCCTCGCGCGTCAGCGCGACGAGATGGACGAGAAGAACCAGCGCCTGAACGAGGCCCAGCTGATGCTCGAGCAGCGCGCCGACGAACTGCAGCGCGCCAGCCGCTACAAGTCCGAGTTCCTCGCCAACATGTCCCACGAGTTGCGCACGCCGCTGAACAGCTCGCTGATCCTGGCCAAGCTGTTGGCCGACAACCCCGACGGCAATCTCAGTGACGATCAGGTACAGTTCGCGCGCTCCATCTATTCGGCGGGCAACGACCTGCTCACGCTGATCAACGACATTCTCGACATCTCCAAGGTGGAGGCCGGCAAGCTCGAGGTGCACCCCGAGCTGACCGTGCTCGCGCGACTGGTCGATGGGGTGAAGAACCTGTTCCTGCCTCAGGCCATGGAGCGATCGCTGCAATTCGAGGTCGAGCTGGCCGATGATCTGCCGGTCAGCCTGTTCAGCGATCGGCAGCGTCTGGAGCAGATTCTCAAGAATCTGCTGGCGAATGCCTTCAAGTTCACCGAGAAGGGCTCGGTGACGCTGCGGGTGGAAAAGCGCGGCGAAGACCAGCTGGCATTCGCCGTGCGCGACACTGGCATCGGGATTGCGCCGGAGCAGCAGGCCGCCATCTTCGAAGCGTTCCGTCAGGCCGACGGCACCACCAATCGCCGCTATGGCGGCACCGGCCTGGGACTGTCGATCTCACGCGAACTGGCCAATCTGCTCGGTGGCGAGATCGAGGTGCAGAGCAGGCCGGGGGCGGGCAGCACCTTCACTCTGGTGGTGCCGGAACACTACAGTGAGCCGCGCCCCACCACGCCTGCCAGCGTGCCGGTGGCGGCGCCTGTGGTCGCGCTCGAGCCTCCGGCGCCTCCTGCCGCCGTCGAGCGAGACCTGCTGCAGCGTGCCGCGGCTCCCCGCCAGTGGCTGCCGGACGACCGTGACGAGCTGCCGTTCGAGGCGCGCTGCGTACTGGTGATCGAGGACGAGCCGCAGTTCGCGCGCATCCTCTACGACCTCGCCCACGAGCTGAACTACAGCTGCCTGCTGGCGCAGAACGCCGACGACGGCTTCGATACCGCCGTGCAGTACAAGCCCGACGCGATCCTGCTCGACATGCGCCTGCCGGATCACTCCGGGCTGACCGTGCTCGAACGCCTCAAGGAAAATCCCGCCACTCGGCATATCCCGGTGCACGTGGTATCGGTAGAGGACCGCAAGGAAGCGGCGCTGCAGATGGGCGCGGTGGGCTACGCAATGAAGCCGACCACCCGTGAGGAGCTCAAGGACGTGTTCAGCCGTCTGGAAGCCAAACTGGCGCAGAAGGTCAAACGCATCCTGCTGGTCGAGGACGACGCACGTCAGCGCGAGAGCGTGTCGCGGCTGATCGAGGACGTCGATATCGAGATCACCGCTGTCGAGTTCGGCGAGCAGGCGCTCGAGCTGCTGCGCAGCACCGTGTTCGACTGCATGATCATCGACCTCAAGCTGCCGGACATGGACGGCAGCGAGCTGCTCGAACGCATGGCCCGCGAGGACATCTGCTCCTTCCCGCCGGTGATCGTCTACACCGGGCGCAACCTGACCCGTGACGAGGAGGCGGCGCTGCTCAAGTATTCGCGTTCGATCATCATCAAGGGCGCGCGCTCGCCGGAGCGCCTGCTCGACGAGGTCACGCTGTTCCTGCACAAGGTCGAGTCGGACATGCCGCCGGAGCGGCAGAAGATGCTGAAAAGTGCGCGCAGCCGCGAGAAGGCCTTCGAGGGCCGCAAGATCCTGGTGGTCGATGACGACGTGCGCAACGTCTTCGCCCTGACCAGCGCGCTGGAGCAGAAGGGCGCACTGGTGGAAATTGCCCGCAATGGCCTGGAGGCCATCGACAGGCTGCAGCACGACGGCACCATCGACCTGGTGCTGATGGACATCATGATGCCGGAGATGGATGGCTTCACCGCCATGCAGGAAATCCGCAAGGACTCCCGCTTCGCCAAGCTGCCGATCATCGCGGTGACCGCCAAGGCGATGAAGGACGATCAGGATCGTTGCCTGCGTGCCGGTGCCAACGACTACCTGGCCAAGCCCATCGACCTAGATCGGCTGTTCTCGCTGATCCGTGTCTGGCTGCCGAAAGTGGAGCTGCTGTGACATGCCCGACCGCAATGTCGAGATCGAACTCAAGCTGCTGATCGAGGCCATCTACCTCAAGTACAGCTACGACTTCCGCGACTATTCCGGCGCTTCGCTCAAGCGCCGGGTATTGCTCGCGTTGAAGCAGCTGCAGTGCGAGAGCATCTCCGAACTACAGCGCAAGATTCTCTACGATCCGCAGGCGTTCATGGACCTGCTGCAGTACCTCACCATTCCGGTCAGCGAGATGTTTCGCGACCCGAGCTACTACCGGTCGCTGCGCGAGCACGTGGTGCCGGTGCTGCGCACCTATCCGTCGCTGAAGATCTGGGTCGCCGGCTGCAGCACCGGCGAGGAGGTCTACTCGATGGCCATCCTGCTCAAGGAAGAAGGGCTGCTCGAGCGTTCAATCATCTACGCCACCGACATCAACCCGCGCTCGCTGGAACAGGCGCGTCAGGGCATCTTCGCCATCGATCACCTGCGTCAGTACACCGCCAATTACCAGCAGGCCGGCGGCACCCGCAGCTTTTCCGACTACTACACCGCCGCCTACGACTCGGCGATCATGGACAAGTCGCTGAAAGAAAAGGTTACCTTTGCCGACCATAGCCTGGCGACCGATAGCGTATTTTCCGAGACACAGCTGATTTCTTGCCGAAATGTGCTGATCTACTTCAATAAACCGCTGCAGGATCGGGCGTTCGGCCTGTTCCACGAGTCGCTCTGCCACCGGGGTTTCCTTGGCCTTGGCAGCAAGGAGACCGTCGAGTTCTCGGCCTTTGCCGGTCTCTACGAGCCATTCGACAAATCGGAAAGGATCTTCCGCAAGCTATGAGCAGCGAGCAGGCTATCTTGCGCAGCAAACGGCAGCCGCCCATCGAGGCCGTGGTGATCGGTGCCTCGGCTGGCGGGTTGGAGGCGCTCGGCATGCTGCTCGACGATCTGCCGGCCAACTTCCGCCTGCCGATTCTGGTGGTGCAGCACGTTCCGGCCAACGGCCCGACCCACCTGGCCGAAATCTTCGGCCGCCGGACCCGGTTGCGAGTGAAGGAGGCCGACGACAAGGACGCCGTAAGTGGCGCCACCCTGTACTTCGCGGCGCCCGGCTATCACCTGCTGGTCGAGCGCGATCGCAGCCTGTCGCTGAGCCAGGACGATGCGGTGCATTTCTCGCGGCCGTCCATCGACGTACTGTTCGAGTCCGCCGCCGATGCATGGGGCGCGCAACTCGCCGGGTTGCTGCTCACCGGTGCCAATGAGGACGGCGCCGCGGGACTCGAGGCGATCCATCGTTGTGGTGGCCTGACCGTTGTCCAGGACCCAGCCGAAGCGGCGGTACCGACCATGCCGCGTGCCGCGCTCCAGCGCTTCGCGCCGGATTTCATCTTGCCCCTGCGCGACATCCACCGATTGTTGCGAGAACTGGAGTGACCATGCCCGACCATACCGACGAGGTGAATCTGCTGATCGTCGATGACCTGCCGGAGAACCTGCTGGCCCTGGATGCGCTGCTGCAGGCGCCGGGCGTCAGGGTGTACCAGGCCGAGTCGGCCGAACAGGCGCTCGAACTGCTTCTGCGGCACGAGTTCGCCCTGGCCATTCTCGATGTGCAGATGCCGGGCATGGACGGCTTCCAGCTGGCCGAGCTGATGCGCGGCACCGAGCGCACCAAGCAGATCCCCATCGTCTTCGTCAGCGCCGCTGGACGCGAACTCAACTATGCCTTCAAGGGCTACGAGAGCGGCGCGGTGGATTTCATGCACAAGCCGCTGGACGCCCATGCGGTGCGCAGCAAGGTCAGTGTGTTCGTCGACCTGTATCGCGGACGCAAGCGTCTGGCTCGCCAGCTCGATGCGCTGGAGCGCAGTCGCCGTGAGCAGGAAGTGCTGCTCGACGAACTGCGCAGCACCAAGGCCGAGCTGGAGAATGCGGTGCGCATGCGCGATGACTTCATGTCGATCGTCTCCCACGAGCTGAAGACCCCGCTCAACACCCTGATTCTCGAGGTGCAGCTGCGCAAGCTGCAGCTCGGTCGCAACAACCTTGAGGCCTTTAGCGAAGAGCGCCTGCGCAACATGGTGGACAAGGACGAGCGGCAGATTCAGAGCCTGATCCGGCTGATCGACGACATGCTCGACGTGTCGCGAATCCGTACCGGCAAACTGTCGATCCGCCCGGCTCAGATCGATCTGGCGCAACTGGTGGGCAACGTCGTGGAGAGTTTTGCAGCGCAGATGGAAGCCTGCGGCTGCGAACTGCGGCTGGAGCGAAACGAGCCGATCATCGGCGTCTGGGATGCCTTCCGTATCGAACAGGTACTAGCCAACCTGCTGACCAATGCGATGCGCTACGGTGCCGGCAAGCCGGTGCATGTCAGTGTTGCGTCCTGTGCGGAGGGTGCGTGCATCGAGGTGCGTGACCACGGCATCGGCATCAGCCCGCAGAGTCTGGAGCGCATCTTCTGCCAGTTCGAGCGTGCCGAGGGGAGCGAAAGCAGTGCCGGACTCGGGCTTGGCCTGTTCATCGCCGACCAGATCGTCAGGGCGCACAACGGCCGCATCCAGGTTCACAGCGAGGAAGGTCAGGGCTCGCGGTTCCGCGTGCTGCTGCCATTGGGCAAGTAGCGCAGCGACGGCACTCCAGCGGGCGATAGGCTCGGTCCATCACGGGCCGCGCACCTCAGGACGAGCAGCTGATTTCCAGGTGCTTGCCCCATTCCGGCGGGCGCTCGGCGTAGCGCTGCATGCCGGGCTGCTCATCGAACGGTCGGCTGAGTACCTGGTGCAATTCGCGCACCGGCCCGTAGTCGCCTTTCTCCGCCGCCTCGATGGCCTGCTGCGCCAGGTAGTTGCGCAGGATGTACTTCGGATTGACCGCCTGCATGCGCGCCTGGCGCTCGGCCGGCGCGCTGCCCTCGCGTGCGGTGCGCGCGCAATAGTCCGCCGCCCAGGCATCGAAGCCCGGCAGATCGACGAAGTCCTCGCGCAGGCGGCGGACCGCCTGTTCGGCAGGACTCTCGCTGAGTTCGCGGAAGAAGTTCGTGTAATCCACGGCACTGGCCTGCATCAGTTGCAGCAGACGGCGCACCAGTGCCTCGTCATCCGCTTCGGCCGCGGCGAAGCCCAGGCGTCGGCGCATCAGGTCGAGCCATTCGGCTTCGTACAGCGGCAGGAACAGCTCCATGGCTTCACGCAGCAGCCTGACCTCGACGAAGGGCGTCAGCGCCTGGGCCAGCGCCGCCAGATTCCAGTGAGCGATGGGCACCTGGTTCTCGAAGGAGTAGCGGCCGGTATCGTCGGAGTGGTTGCAGATGAACCGCGCGTCGAAATCGTCGAGGAAGGCATAGGGGCCGAAATCGAAGGTGATACCCAGGATCGACATGTTGTCGGTGTTCATCACCCCGTGGCAGAAGCCGTAGGCCTGCCAGCGGGCGATCAGCGCCGCGGTGCGTTCGAGCACTTCGCGGAAGAAGGCGTGGAATGGTTCGGGGTGTTCCAGCAGGTCGGGAAAATGGGCCTCGATGACATGCTCGAGCAGCTGCTTCAGCTCGGCATGCTGGCGGGTGTAGTAGAAGAATTCGAAATGGCCGAAGCGCACGTGGCTGGGCGCCAGGCGCAGCAGCATGGCGCCGCGTTCCGGTCGTTCGCGGTAGACCGTGGTGTCTGAGCCGGTCACGCAGAGCGCGCGGGAGCTGGGGATGCCCAGCGCGTGCAGATGCTCGCTGGCGAGGAACTCGCGGATCGACGAGCGCAGCACGGCACGGCCATCGCCCATGCGCGAGTAGGGCGTCTTGCCGGCACCCTTGAGGTGCAGGTCCCAGTGCTCGCCCGCTTCGTTGACCACCTCACCGAGCAGTAGGCCGCGGCCGTCGCCGAGCTGCGGGTTGTAGCTGCCGAACTGATGACCGGAATAGACCATCGCCCGCGGCTCGGCGGTCGACCAGATCTTGTGCCCGGAGAACAGCTCGGCGAACAGCGGCTGCTCGGCCTCGGCCGGGTCCAGGTCAAGCAGGGCCATGGCCGCCGCGCTGACGACCACCAGGCGCGGTGCCTCGAGTGGTTGTGGCGGCACCTCGGTGGAGAACGTATCGCCAAGACGGGCGAAGCGGTTGTCGAAGGTCAGTTGGGTCAGGGTCTTCAAGATCCCTCCGGCGCGGCATGCAGGCAAGAATAGCCCGGCAATTGCCGGGCGTGTTCAGGTGGTTGGAGGCTGCGATCCGTCTGGGCGTTCCTCAGCCGCGATCGTCGGTCTCCGACTTCGGCGTATCGCCGGCCGGTTTCGGCGTGGTGCTGAGCTGCAACTGCTGGCCGGCGAAGTTCTTGAGGAACACATCGACCTGGCGGAAGGCGATGTTGATGCCGGCCTTGGCGAACTCGCGGTCGATGAAGCGGTTGATCTCGTCGGTGGCCGGGTTGCGGTCGCCGAGATCGCGCACATGGATGCGCAGCTCATGGTCCAGCGTGCTCTCGCCAAAGGTAAGGAAGAACACCTGCGGCTCCGGCTCCTTGAGCACCCGCGGATTATCCTGGGCGGCCTTGTAGAGCAGCTCCTTGACCTTTTCCAGATCCGAGCCATAGGCCACGCCGACCTTCACCGTCACCCGGGTGACGGTGTCGCTCAGCGACCAGTTGATCAGCTGGCCGGTAATGAAGGTCTTGTTCGGGACGATGATGTCCTTGCGGTCGAAGTCGGTGATGGTGGTGGCGCGGATGCGAATCCGGCTGACCGTGCCGGACAGGTTGCCGATGGTCACCACGTCGCCGATCCGTACCGGACGTTCGAAGAGGATGATCAGGCCGGAGATGAAGTTGGCGAAAATTTCCTGCAGGCCGAAACCCAGGCCCACCGAGAGCGCCGCCACCAGCCATTGCAGTTTGTCCCAACTGACGCCGAGGGTGGACAGCGTGGCAACGATGCCGAACCCGGCCAGCGCATAGGACAGCAGCGTGGTGGTGGCGTAGGCACTGCCCTGGGCCAGCCGCAGCTTGGACAGCACCATGACTTCCAGCAGACCCGGCAGGTTGCGTGCCAGGGCCACGGTGATGGCGATGATCAGCAGCGCGCCGAGCAGGTTGTTCAGGCTGATCGCCGCGGTGGTGAGCGTCTCGCCGCTGCCGGTGGTGTATTCGTAGAGGGTGATGTTGTCCAGGTAGGACACCACCGAGATCAGGTCCGACCAGACCCAGTACAGCGCCACCAGGAACACGCCGAACATGGTCAGGCGAGTCAGGCGCAGCGACTGCTGGTTGACCTGCTCGATGTCCAGCCCCGGTTCGCCCTGGGTTTCCACCGTGTCGCTGCCCTCATCGACTTGCGTCTGGCGTTTGGCCAGCGCGCGCTTGTAGGCCAGGCGCCGCGCAGCCACTGTCAGCCCGCGGATCAGCGCGGCTTCGACGACGATCCAGATCATCAGCAGGTAGAGGGTGTCGATCAGCCGGTCGGTCAGCTTCAGTGCCGTGTAGTAGTAGCCAAAGCCGACTGCGACGATCAATGCGATCGGCAGCACGCTGAACAGCAGCCCGAT
This sequence comes from Stutzerimonas sp. KH-1, assembly GCF_054483855.1. NCBI lineage: Bacteria > Pseudomonadati > Pseudomonadota > Gammaproteobacteria > Pseudomonadales > Pseudomonadaceae > Stutzerimonas > Stutzerimonas sp. KH-1. Next base: position 4,045,195 of record NZ_CM137011.1, read on the forward strand.
CGTCAGCCGCAGCGGCGGGGCGTTCTGGCTCGACGGGCCCTTGAGCAGCAGGCGATTGAGGCGCCAGCTCATCAACGCGAAGCAGGTCAGCACCACCAGAATGCCGAGAACGTCATCGGCCAGCCGCGCCGGTTGATGTTCGGCGACGCTGACCACGGCGACCAGGGCCATGACGATCAGCCCCAGTCGGCGGATCTCGTCACGCAGGAAGGCCACCTGCGGCCGTGACCAGCCGAAATGCAGCTCGGCTACACGCCCCGGCGAGAGCATGCGGTAGGCGCTGTAGAACACCAGCCAGGCCTGCGCCATTTCAAAAAGGGCGGCACCGAGGACGTAGTTCTGTCCGCGCGCGTCCATCTGCAGCAGGTAGCCGCATAGCGTCAGGAACAAGGCGCCGGGCAATGCCAGCAGCAGGTTGAGCAGCAGCGCCAGTGGGGTGTGCAGCTGGCTATCGTTGCGGAAGTGACCGATTTCTTCGCTCAGCGAGCTGAGCTTGGCCTCGATCTTCCGACGCCACCAGAGCAGGGCGGCGATCAACAGCAGCAGCGGCAGGAAGAACAACGGGCGCTCCTTGAGCCCTGCCCCCAGTTCCTGCAGCGCGGACAGCCAGGGCATCGCCGCGAGCTGATTCTTCAAGCGCTGGGCGGCGCCCTGCAGCCAGTCGAAGTCCAGCGGCTTGTTGCTGGGAATCCAGAACATCTGCTCGTCGAGGGTATTGCTGAGCGCGCTGGCGGTGTCCTGCAGCTGCTTCTGGTTCAGCTGCAGGGTGATGGATGCGTTGAGCAGGGCGTCCAGTTCGCGGTTCAGACGGTCGAGCAGCTCGCTGCGGGTGGTCGCCAGCTCCAGCAGAGTGCGCCGCAGTTCCGGTGTGACCTCCTCTTCGTTCTGCTGGGCGAGCAGCTGCTCGACGTAGGCGGCGGCATTGCCTGCGGCTTCACGGCGCTGGTTCAGCTCGAACTGATAGAGGCGGATATCGGCGATCTCGTCGGCGAGATTCTTGTCCAGCTGCAGGCTCGGCAGCGCCTGCTTCTGCTGATAGAGAATGCGCGACAGCAGCAGGCTGCCTTCGAGCACGGCGATCTGCTCCTCCAGTGCCTGATCGGTCTGGTTGAGCGTGTCGAGCTGCTGGCGGGTCTGCAGGTTCTGCTGGTTCAGACGGTTGAGGCGCTCGGTGGCCCGCAGCAGGTAGTCGGAGAGCTTGAGGTTCTCGGCGCTTTCGGCTGCGAGCAGTTTGTCCGACCCGGCCTGCTGCACCCGTGCCGAGAACTCCGCCACGGTCTGTTCCGATTCGGCCCTGCGCTTCTCGTTGATCAGGGTCTGCAGCGCCTGGGTTTCTTCCTCCGCACGCCGAATGCGCTCGGCGAGCAGATCACGGCGAGCCTTGCCGAGGTCCTGCAGCAGGCTGTTGCCGGCCAGCTCCTGACGACGCAGCTCGATCTGTGCCTCGAGCGAGGCGATCTCGGCATTGAGCAGCGCGCGGCGCTCCTCGCTCAGCGGCTTGCCGGATTCACGGCCACTCTTGAGCAGGTTGTTGATCTCCTGAATGCGTGTCTGCGCCGTACCGATCTGCGCCTGAGCGCGTTCGGGGCGGGTCTGCGCCGAGATGATCATGCTGTTGGCCGAGCTGTATTGCTTCTGCCATTCCGCCAGTTCCTCGACCCGCGCGCTCAGGCGCTGCTCGAGCGCATCCACCGACTGGCTGGCATAGCGCTTGGCAGGGTCCTCGTCCGGGCTGGCCTTGAGCTTGACCAATTCGCGCTGGGCTTCGGCGATCTCCTTCGGCGCCTGCGTCAGTTGCGTCTTCAGCTCGTCGAGGCGGGCCTTGCTGGTTTCGGTCTGCTCGACCATGCGTAGGGTTTGTTCGCCCAGCGATTGTTGGGCGGGCTTCGCTTCGCCTTCGGCACTGGACGGCGTGCCAGTGAGGCTGTCCAGCGATTGGGCATGCAAAGGGGCGACGATCAGGCAGAGCGTCGAGAGCAACAGCGTGCGCAGAAGTGACATGAGGGCAGTGACGTAGCGGATGACCGGAAAGAGCGGAAGTCTACGGACTGTGCCGGCCCAGCGCGAGTACCCGACAGTCGACCGGCAGATGAGCGGTGAGGCCGCGTCAGCCGGCGGCTGTACTGGCATCAGAACATCAGTTGCGGGCCGGGCTTGTCACCTTCGGGAAACTTCAGGCCGACCTTGCGCACTTCGCCAGCTTCCATGGCCGCCACGGTCCAGGTCAGGCCGTTCCATTCGACCTGATCACCCACCACCGGGCGACCACCGACCTCCTCGGCCATGAAGGAGCCGATGGTCTGCTCGCCATCCACCTCGCCGAGCTTGAGCCCGTAGAGCGCGGCGATGGCGCTGAGCTGGGCGTCGGCTTCGAGGATGAAGTCGCCGAAGAAGCGCAGGTCCTGGCCGCGCTTGGGCGCCTGGCTGAACAGCTTGCCGAGGGCCGGCAGGTCTTCGTCATGGCCGATCACGCAGAGGATGTCGTTCACCTGCAGACGGGTGCTGCCCGACGGGTGCAGCAGCTCCTTGCCGCGGAACAGCGCAGCAATGCGAGTACCGGGCGGCATCTTCAACTCGCGCAGGGCGGCGCCGACGCACCATTTGCTGGCACTCAGGCGGTAGACGAACATCTCCCACTGGCTGGTGGTGTGCACCTGCAGCCCGGTGCGCGAGACCGGCATCGGCGATGGCGGGACCTCCACCTTGGCCTTCTTCGCCGCCCAGGGCAGCGTCGAGCCCTGCAGCAGCAACGACACCAGCACGATGAAGAACGCCACGTTGAAGAACAGCTGGGCGTTCTCCAGCCCGGCCATCAGCGGGAACACCGCGAGGATCACCGGCACCGCGCCGCGCAGGCCGATCCAGGAGATGAACAGGCGCTCGCGCAGGTGGAAGCTGCGAAACGGCAGCAGGCTGACGAACACCGCCAGCGGCCGGGCGAAGAGGATCATCCACAGCGACAGCGCCAGTGCCGGCAGGGCGATGGGCAGCAGCTCGCTGGGCGTGAGCAGCAGACCGAGCACGAGGAACATGCCGATCTGGCTGAGCCAGGCCAGACCGTCGAACATGTGCAGGATGCCGTGGCGGTTGCGGATCGGGCGGTTGCCCAGCAGCAGGCCGCAGACGTAGATCGCCAGGATGCCGCTGCCGCCGATGGCGCCGGACAGGGCGAAGATCATCAGGCCGCCGGCCACCGCCAGCAGTGGATAGAGGCCGTCGGCCACCGACAGACGGTTGATCAACTGCAGCAGCAGCCAGCCACCGAGCAGGCCGAGCACGGTGCCGATGCCGAACTGCTGCAGCAGGCTGAGCAGGAAATCCCAGCCGAACGTGGTCTGCCCGGCGAGCAGCATGTCGATCAGCGCGACGGTGAGGAACATCGCCATCGGATCGTTGCTGCCCGATTCGATCTCAAGGGTCGAGCCGACCCGTTCGTTGAGGCCCTTGCCGTTGAGCAGATTGAACACCACCGCGGCATCGGTGGAGCCGACGATTGCACCGATCAGCAGGCCCTGCAGCAGCGGCAGGTCGAACAGCCAGGCGGCGGCCAGTCCGGTCAGGCCGGAGGTGATGGCGACGCCCAGGGTGGCCAGGGAAAAGGCAGGTTTCAGCGCGACGCGGAAGGTCGCGGTGCGCGTGCGCATGCCGCCATCGAGCAGGATCACCGCCAGCGCCAGGTTGCTGATGACGAAGGCGAGCTGGTAGTCCTCGAAGACGATGCCGCCGATGCCGTCGACGCCGGCGAGCATGCCCACGGCGAGGAAGATGACCAGAATCGGTACGCCGAGGCGATTCGACAGCGAACTCATCAGGATGCTGGCAGCAACCAACAAGGCACCGATAAAAAACAGGTGGTTGATGTTGCCGACGTCCAAATGCGCTCTCCCCGGTCATTGCGGCCCCATGCAGGGGGCATGCCAGCGATTCTAACCTGATGATTTGACGGGCTGTCAAAAAAACGCCCCGCATCGTGCGGGGCGCTGTAACAGGATTTCTAGCGGCTTAGAACCAGGCGTCCTGCATGCCCAGGCAGGTGTCGTCGCGGGCTTCGAGAATGGCAAGCTCATGGGCGCAGCCCGGTACCTCCCAGCTCAGGAAATAGCGTGCCGCCTGCAGCTTGCCACGGTAGAAGTCGGCATCCGCCGGATTGCCCTCGGCCAGCCCGCGCTCGGCGCGCAGCGCCTGTTCCAGCCAGCGCCAGCCGACCACGGCATGGCCGAAGACCTTCAGGTACAGCGCCGAGTTGGCCAGCGCCTGGTTCACCTTGCCGGCTGCCAGATCGCCGAGCAGCGCCTGGGTCACGCTGGTGAGGCGGGCGATGTGCTGCTCCAGCGGCTGGCGCAGTGCGCTCAGCGAGTCGTATTCGGCGGCGTGTGCGCAGCTGGCCTGGATCAACCCGAGCAGCTGACGCAGGCCGGCGCCCTTGTTCTGCATCAGCTTGCGGCCGAGCAGGTCCAGCGACTGGATACCGTGAGTGCCTTCATGGATCGGGTTGAGGCGGTTGTCGCGGTAGTACTGCTCCACTGGGTACTCGCGGGTGTAGCCGTGGCCGCCGAGGATCTGGATCGCCAGTTCGTTGGCCTTCAGGCAGAACTCCGATGGCCAGGACTTGACGATGGGGGTGAGCAGGTCGAGCAATTCCGCCGCACTGCGCCGCGCCTCCTCGCTTTCCGCGGTGTGCTCGTCGTCCACCAGGCGTGCCGAATACAGGCCGAGATCGAAAGCGCCTTCGACGTAAGCCTTCTGCATCAGCAGCATGCGCTTGACGTCGGTGTGTTCGATGATCGGTACCTGGGTCGACGCCGGGTCCTTGCCGTCCGGCAGGCGGCCCTGCGGACGCTCGCGGGCGTAGTTCAGCGAATAGAGGTAGCCGGCATAGCCGAGCATGATCGCGCCCATGCCGACGCCAATGCGCGCCTCGTTCATCATCTGGAACATGTAGGCCAGGCCCTTGTGCGGCTCGCCTACCAGATAGCCGACGCAGTTGCCGTTGTCGCCGAAGTTCAGCGCGGTACTGGTGGTGCCGCGCCAACCCATCTTGTGGAACAGGCCGGCCAGCAGCACGTCGTTGCGCTCGCCCAGCGAGCCGTCGTCGTTGACCAGGAACTTCGGCACGATGAACAGGCTGATGCCCTTCACCCCGGGCGGCGCGTCCGGCAGCTTGGCCAGCACCATGTGCACGATGTTTTCCGACAGCGGGTGATCGCCGCCGGAAATGAAGATCTTGTTGCCCTTCAGGCGATAGCTGCCGTCACCGGCCGGTTCGGCGCGGGTGCGGATGTCCGACAGCGACGAGCCGGCATGCGGCTCGGTGAGTGCCATGGTGCCAAAGAAGCGGCCCTCGAGCATCGGCTGCAGGAAGCGCTGCTTCTGCTCGTCGGAGCCGAAGGCCTCGATCAGGTGCGAGGCGCCCATGCTCAGCATTGGGTAGGAGCTGGTGGCGATGTTGGCCGACTGGAAATGCGCGAAGCAGGCCCGCGACAGCAGATTTGGCAGCTGCATGCCGCCGTCGTCGAAGCTGCGCTGCGCGTTGTGAAAGCCCGCCTCGATGAAGGCGTCCACGGCCGGCTTGACCTCGGGAATCAGCACCGCTTCGCCGTTGACGTACTGCGGCTCGTGCTCGTCGGACTTGCGGTTGTGCGGTGCGAAGTATTTCTCGGCGATGGTACGTGCGGTGCCGAGGGCGGCATCGAAGGTTTCGCGGCTGTGCTCGGCGAAGCGCTCGCGGCGGGTCAGGGCTTCGGCGTCGAGCACTTCGTAGAGTTCGAAAGCCAGGTTGCGCGGGCAGAGCAGGGTCTCGGTCATGGTCAACCTCCATTTTTATCGACCCGAGTCTAAGGACCGCGGTTTTCCATTGCCTAGCTCCATCCATTGCACTGATGGAGCGTCAACACGGTCGCCCTCGTCAGCTAGCCGAGCAGCTGGCGCATCAGCGAGGCGAGCTCGCCTTCGGCCAGCCCGGCGGCCTGCAGGTGCGCCAGTGCCGCTTCGCGGTGCGTCGCCAGTTGCTGGCGCGCGGCCTGCGGACCGAGCAGCGAGACCACCGTGGCCTTGGCCCGATCCTGCTGGCAATCCTTGCCGGTCTGCTCGGGGCTGAGGCCGTCGGCGATGTCGTCGAGCAGCTGGAAGGCCAGGCCCAGTTCGACGGCGAAACCGTGAAGATGCCGCATCAGCGTTCGATCGGCCCCGACCAGCAGCCCGGCCAGGGTCAGCGCAGCGCTAAACAGGGAGCCGGTCTTCAATTGGTTGGTGGTGGTGGCTGCATCGAGTGGGTGAGCCTGTTGCTGCGCACCGTGCAGGTCGCGGAACTGCCCTCGCACCAGGCCCTGCGCACCGACGGCGCGAGCCAGGATGGCGACCGCTTCGTTGCGCTGTCTGGGCGTCAGGCCCGGCGCGGTGGCGGTGATGCCGTAGGCGTGGCTGAGCAGGGCCACCGAGGCGAGTACGGCGACGTCTTCGCCGAAACGCAGGTGCAGAGTCGGCTGGCCGCGGCGCAGGCTGGCGTTATCCATGCAGGGCATGTCGTCGAGAAACAGCGACGCGGCATGGATCATCTCCAGCGCACAGGCCGGATCCAGGCCGATGGTCGGGTCGCTGCCCAGGTCGCCGAGCGCCAGCAGGAGCAAGAGCGGCCGCAAGCGCTTGCCGGGTGCCAGGGTGCCCTCGCGAAGCGCGAGCGTGACCGTGTCCAGCTCCGATTCGGGAAACGGCAGGCGCAGCGCCAGGCGCTCGTCGACTTGCCGGCGCAGGCGCAGCAGGCTGTCGCATGACGGGAGCGGGAGGCTGGTATTCGGCGTTTGCATGGCGCGGCCCTCGCTGGCGTCCCGGCACGAGCCAGGATGGCGGATATGTTGTACAACCTGATGGACGGTTTGACAGAAACTTGTACAAGTCGTGCCATCGCATAGCACTTTTTTCAGGTCATCACGTCCAATGAAGTCATTCCGGGGAGCCGATTCCATGAGCAAGCAATCGCTGGTCAGCCGCAAGAACGATCATCTGGACATCGTCCTCGATCCCGGGCGCGCGGCGAGCGCAGCAGGGAACGGTTTCGCTGCCTTCCGCTTTGAGCACTGCGCCCTGCCCGAGTTGCACCTGGACCAGATCGACCTGCGCAGTCAGCTGTTCGGGCGGCCGCTACAGGCACCGCTGCTGATCAGCTCCATGACCGGTGGCGCGGCGCGCTCGGCGGCGATCAACGCGCATCTGGCCGAGGCCGCTCAGCAGCTGGGCATCGCCATGGCTGTCGGTTCGCAGCGGGTGGCGCTGGAAACTGCGGGCGACCAGGGGCTCACCGGTCAGCTGCGCCAGCTGGCGCCGGACATCCTGCTGCTGGCGAACTTCGGCGCCGCCCAGCTGGTTCGGGGCTATGGCGTGGACGAGGCGCGGCGGGCGGTGGAGATGATCGAAGGCGATGCGCTGATCGTGCACCTCAACCCGCTGCAGGAGGCCGTGCAGGCCGGCGGCGATCGGGACTGGCGCGGCGTGCTGCAGGCGATCGAGGCACTGGCCGCGCGCCTGCCGGTGCCGGTGGTGATCAAGGAAGTCGGCGCGGGTATATCCGCAGCGGTGGCCCGGCGACTGATCGATGCCGGGGTGGCCGCCATCGATGTGGCTGGTGCCGGCGGCACCAGTTGGGCTGCGGTGGAGGCCGCGCGGGCGGCAGACGCCAGCCAGCAGGCCGTCGCCCAGGCCTTCGCCGACTGGGGCATACCCACGGCGCAAGCACTGCTGGCGGTGCGAGAGGCCTGCCCAAACACGCCGCTGATCGCCTCCGGCGGTATCCGCGATGGCGTCGAGGCGGCCAAGGCGATCCGCCTGGGCGCCGATCTGGTGGGGCAGGCGGCCGGCGTGTTGCAGGCGGCGATGCACAGCAGCGAGGCGGTGGTCAGCCATTTCGAGGTGCTGATCGAGCAGTTGCGCATCGCCTGCTTCTGCACCGGCTCGACCGATCTCGCCGCGCTGCGACAGGCCCGGCTGCTGCAGCTGTCCGCCTGCTGATGCCCGGCCAGGCGCGCCGATGACACATTTTGCGGCAATTGTGCCGCCCTTCCTCAGCCATCTGCGGGCGTTCGAGGCGATCGCCTGGCAGCTGCAGCAACATGGCCACCGTGTGACCTTTATCCAGCAGGCCGATGTCGGCGCGCTGCTGGACCTGCCCGCGGCGGGCTTCGCCGCCATCGGTACCGACACCCATCCGCCGGGCTCGCTGGCCGCGGTGGTGCGTCGTGCCGCCAGCCCCGGACCGTTTGGCATTCGCCGGGTGATCGCCGACATGGCGGCGAGCACCGAGCTGTTCTGCCGCGAGGCGCCTGCCGTGTTGCGGGCGCTGGAAGTGGAGGCGGTGCTGGCCGACCAGATGGAGCCGGCCGGTGCGCTGCTGGCCGAGCACCTCGGGCTGCCATTCGTTTCCATCGCCTGCGCCCTGCCGTTCAACCGCGAGCCGCTGGTGCCGCTGCCGGTGATGCCCTGGCGCTACCGGGCCACGGACTGGGGCGAGCAGCTCAACCGGCACAGCAGCGGCGTCTACGATCGGCTGATGCGGCCGCACGGCGAAGTGATCGAGCGCTATTGCCGGGCGTTCGGCCTGGCCAGGCGCACGAGCCTGAGCGACTGTCTGTCGCCGCTGCTGCAGATCAGCCAGACGGTGGAAGGTTTCGACTTTCCGCGGCAGGCCCTGCCGCCACACTTCCATGCCGTCGGCCCGTTGCGTCGACCTCTGCAGGCGGAGGGGGAGCTGGACCGGCCGATCGACCGCGCGCGGCCCTTCGTCTTCGCCTCGCTGGGCACGCTGCAGGGCCACCGCTACGGCCTGTTGCGCAATATCGCCCACGCCTGTCGGCGGCTCAATGTGCAGCTGTTGATCGCCCATTGCGGTGGGCTGGATGCCGCAGCGGCCGCCAGGCTCCGGCAGGAAGGCGCATGCTGGGTCACCGATTTCGCACCGCAGCGGGCTGTGCTGGCGCAGGCGTCGGCGGTGGTGACTCATGCCGGGCTGAACACCGTGCTCGATGCCTTGGAGGCGGGTGTGCCGATGCTGGCGCTGCCGATCGCCTTCGACCAGCCCGGTGTCGCCGCGCGTATCGAGCACGCCGGCGTCGGCCTGCGCCTGCTTCCGGCGCTGGCCAGCCCGGCGCGTATCGCCCATGCGCTGCGGCGGCTGCTCGACGAAGCGGCCTTCCGCCAGCGTGCCGCGGCGCTCGGTGAAGAGGTTCGCCAGGCCGGTGGCGCGGCCCGCGCCGCCGAGCTGATCGAAAGCGCGCTCGGCTGCGTTCGGCCTCGGTCGGAGGTGGCCAATGACGCCTGATGCAGACCTGATCCTGGTCGGCGGTGGCCTGGCCAACGGGTTGCTGGCCCTGCGCTTGCGCCAGTGGCGGCCGGAGCTGCGCGTGCTGCTCCTGGAGCAGGGCGAAACCCTCGGCGGCAACCACACCTGGTCGTTCCACCAGCACGACCTGACCCCGGCGCAGCAGGCCTGGCTGGCGCCGCTGGTGGAGCAGCGCTGGCCGGGTTACGAGGTGATCTTTCCCGCCCTGCGACGACAGCTCGGCAGCGGCTACGCGAGCATTTTCTCGTCGCGCTTTCATCGGCACCTGATGGCTGAGCTCGGCGGGCAGATTCGCCTGGGCGTGGAGGTGTCCGCGGTCGAGCCGCAACGCGTTCAGCTGGTCGGCGGGCAGAGCCTGGAGGCCGGGGCGGTGATCGACGGGCGCGGCGTGCGGCGCAGCGCTCAGCTGGCTCTGGGCTTCCAGAAGTTTCTCGGCCAGGAGCTGCGTCTGCAGCAGCCCCATGGCCTGCAGGTGCCGATCATCATGGACGCCAGTGTCGCCCAGAAAGACGGCTATCGCTTCGTCTACGTGCTGCCGCTCAGCGTCGACAGCCTGCTGATCGAAGACACCTACTACGCCGACGGCGATGCGGTGGCGCCGGAGGCACTGCGCGCCAGTATCCAGCGCTACGCCGAGGGCCGCGGCTGGGCGATCCGCGAGGTGCTGCGCGAGGAGCAGGGCGTGCTGCCCATCGTGCTGTCCGGCGATATCGCGGCGTTCTGGGGCGAGGCGCGTGGCGTGCCGCAGAGCGGGCTGTCGGCCGCGCTGTTCCACCCCACCACGGGCTATTCGCTGCCCGATGCGGTGCGCCTGGCCGACCACCTGGTCGCTCTCGATCGCTGGGATGCAGGCAGCCTGTTCGCCGCGATTCGCGACTATTCCACGCTGCAGTGGCGCAGGCGCGGCTTCTTCCGCCTGCTCAATCGCATGCTGTTCATGGCCGGCCCGGCGGATCGCCGCTGGGCGGTGATGCAACGTTTCTACCGGCTGCGCGAACCGCTGATCCAGCGCTTCTACGCGGCCGAGCTGACTGCCTGGGACCGCTTGCGCATCGTCTCGGGCAAACCTCCCGTGCCGGTGGGCGAGGCGCTGCGGGCGCTGGCCGCCAGCAATCTGCACAAGGACAGACGATGAACCAGGCAACAGGTGGTGTGAGGCGGGCGGTGGTGATCGGTGCCGGTTTCGGCGGGCTGGCGTTGGCGATCCGCCTGCAGCGTGCCGGCATCCAGACGACGCTGCTGGAGAAGCGCGACAAGCCGGGTGGCCGCGCCTACGTCTATCACGACCAGGGCTTCACCTTCGACGCCGGGCCGACGGTGATCACTGATCCGCCGGCGCTGGAAGAACTCTTCAGCGGCGCCGGCAAGCGCATGGCCGACTACGTCGAGCTGCTGCCGGTCAGCCCCTTCTACCGGCTGTGCTGGGAGGACGGCTACAGCTTCGACTACGTCAACGACCAGGCCCAGCTGGACCGGCAGATCCACGCGCTCAACCCTCGTGACGTGGCCGGCTATCAGCGCTTTCTCGCCTATTCGCGGGCGGTGTACGAGGAGGGCTACGTCAAGCTCGGCACCGTGCCCTTCCTGTCGTTTCGCAGCATGATCGGCGTCGCGCCGCAGCTGGCCAAGCTGCAGGCCTGGCGCAACGTGTACAGCATGGTGGCCAACTTCGTGGAGAACGACCGGCTGCGCCAGGCGCTGTCCTTTCACTCGCTGCTGGTGGGCGGCAATCCGTTCGAGACCTCGTCCATCTACGCGCTGATCCATGCCCTGGAGCGCCAGGGTGGTGTCTGGTTTCCGCGCGGCGGCACCGGAGCGCTGGTGCAGGGGATGGTCCGGCTTTTCGAGGATCTGGGCGGCAAGCTTGAACTCAATGCCGAGGTGGCGCGCATCGAGCTGGCCGAAGGGCGGGCGAAGGCGGTGATCACGGGTGGCGGTCGGCGCTTCGATACCGATGCGGTGGCCTCCAACGCCGATGTGGTCAACACCTACAAGCAGCTGCTCGGCCACGAACAGCGTGGTCGCGAAGAGGCCAAACGGCTATCCGGCAAGCGTTTCTCGATGTCGCTGTTCGTCATCCATTTCGGCCTCAAGCGCCGCCACGAGCACCTGCAGCATCACACGGTGTGCTTCGGGCCGCGCTACCGCGAGCTGATCGACGAGATTTTCAAGCGTGAGACCCTGGCCGATGATTTCTCCCTCTACTTGCATGCGCCCTGCGTAACCGATCCCTCGTTAGCGCCGGAAGGCTGTGCCAGCCACTACGTGCTGGCGCCGGTGCCACACCTGGGCACGGCGGATATCGATTGGGCGGTGGAGGGGCCGAAGTATCGCGACCGCATTTTCGAATACCTGGAGCGGCACTACATTCCCGATCTGCGCGGTGATCTGGTGACCCACCGCATCTTCACCCCGCACGATTTCCGCGACGAGCTCAACGCTCATCTGGGCTCGGCGTTTTCGCTGGAGCCGATCCTCACCCAGAGCGCCTGGTTCCGCCCGCACAACCGTGATGACGTGATTCCCAACCTCTATATCGTCGGCGCCGGCACTCACCCCGGTGCCGGCGTGCCGGGGGTCGTGGGTTCGGCCAAGGCCACTGCCGGGCTGATGTTGGAGGACTTTCTATTGAAGGAGCAGGCCGGATGAACGACAAGGTCGTCGATCACTCGACCCAGGCGATCAATGTCGGCTCCAAGAGCTTCGCGGCGGCGGCAAAGCTGTTCGACGAGCGCACCCGCCAGAGCGCCGTGATGCTCTACGCCTGGTGCCGTCACTGTGATGACGTGATCGACGGGCAGGCGCTGGGGCATGGTCAGGTCGAGGGTGATCGATCGACTGGCGAGGCGCGGTTGGCCGAGCTGGTTGACCTGACCGAACGCGCCTATGCCGGCGAGCCGATGAGCGATCCGGCTTTTGCGGCGTTCCAGCAGGTGATTCAGCGGCACCAGATCCCCCGTGACTACCCGCTGGAGCATCTGGCCGGCTTTCGCATGGACGTGCAGGATTACCAGTACCGGACCCTCGACGACACCTTGCTCTACTGCTACCGGGTTGCCGGCGTGGTGGGGCTGATGATGGCGCGGGTGATGGGCGCCGAAGCGGAGCCGACGCTGGATCGCGCCTGTGATCTGGGCTTGGCCTTTCAGCTGACCAATATCGCCCGCGACATCGTCGAGGATGCGCAGATTGGGCGCGTCTACCTGCCGGCCGAGTGGCTGGCCGAGGTGGGCATCCCTGAAGATGAGGTCGCGCTACCTGAGCATCGTGCGGCATTGGCCACGCTGGCAGCGCGACTGGTGGATCTGGCCGAACCCTACTATCAATCGGCATCTCAGGGCTTGCGGGACCTGCCGTTACGCTCGGCCTGTTCGATCGCCACGGCGCATGGCGTCTATCGGCAGATCGGCGTCGAGGTGAAAGCGCGCGGCGCAGCGGCCTGGGATGCGCGGGTGTCGACGAGCAAGGCACAGAAGCTGCAGTTCCTGCTGGGAGGTGGCGTGTTGGCGCTGGCCTCGCGGCGGATGCAGGTCAGGCCGCGTCCTGACGATCTCTGGAGACGTCCTCGCTAGGTAGGGTCTGTTGACGTTTCGCTCGCGGCCGCGCCGGAGCTCATTTTTCCGCGGAGCAAGGCATGAGGAGAGAAGTTTGGTTATTCCAAATAAACGACGAATAACGCCGCGCCGCGCAAAAATGGGCCCGGCCCTTCGGGTTGCGCGGCAAATGGCGCCAGCTGTCGTTGCAGGACTTGGCAAGGGAATAACCATTACCGGCGTCCTGCGCCTAAGTTGGCGCCATTTGACGCGGCAACGCGGCTCGCGCCGAAACGTCAACAGACCCTAATTCTTCTTGCGCAGCGGCCCGTCGTGCAGTTCGCGCAGCTGGCGCTTGAGCACCGCCAGCGGCGGCGCGTAGAGAAAGCCGAAGGACACGCAGCGCTCCTTGCCTTCGACCGCGTGGTGCAGGCGATGCGCCTGATACAGCCGCTTGAGGTAGCCGTTGCGCGGCACGTAGCGCAGCGGCCAGCGGTGATGGACCAGCCCGTCATGAGCGACGAAATAGAGAAAGCCGTAGGCCGTCATCCCGGCGCCGATCCATTCCAGCGGGTGATAACCGGCCGTGCCGAGGGCGATCAGCCCGATCGCCACCCCAGCGAACACCACCGCATAGAGGTCGTTCTTCTCGAACCAGCCGTTGCGCGGCTCGTGGTGCGACTTGTGCCAGCCCCAGCCCCAGCCGTGCATCACGTACTTGTGTGCCCACCAGGCGAAGACTTCCATGCCGGCCAGGGTGGCGAGGAAGACGAGCGTATTGGTCAGTGGACTCATGGCGGGATTCCGTGTGACGTGCGGTCGATTCTACGCCCCGTCGCGGCGGCTCAGGGCTCGCCGCGACGGACTGCGTAATGACTCAGGCTCGCCAGCCGCCGGCAAGTTCACGAGTCAGCTGGCCGGCCGGGACCTCCCGGCAGCCGCTGACATTTTGCCCGGCCCACAGCGGCGTGCAGTGATCCAGGCCCTGCTTCTCGGTCTGGGCGCGCAGCGCGCCGATGGCGTTGCCGGCCAGCGGGAAGGGCGGAACCCCTTCGGGCAGCGGACCCAGCTCGCGCATGATGCGGTTGACGATGCCGCGTGCCGGACGCCCGCTGAACAGGGTGGTCAGCGCGGTATGCGCTGCGTGCGGGCTCTTCAGCGCGGCGCGATGCAGCGCATTGGTGCGGCTCTCCGGGCACAGCAGGTAGGCCGTGCCCAGTTGCACGCCAGCCGCGCCGAGCGTCTGCGCTGCAGCCACGCCCCCGGCATCGGCGATGCCGCCGGCGGCGACTACCGGCACGTTCAGCGCGGCGACCAGTTGCGGCAGCAGGGCAAAGGTGCCGAGCTGGGTGGTCAGGTCCTCGCTAAGGAAGATGCCACGGTGGCCGCCGGCCTCCAGACCCTGGGCAATCACCAGGTCGACACCATGCTGCTGCAGCCAGAGGCCTTCGGCGACCGTTGTCGCGCTGGAGGCGATCTTTGCCCCGGTGGCGCGGGCGCGTTGCAGCAGATCGGGCGCCGGCAGGCCGAAATGGAAGCTGACCAGCGCCGGCTTGTGCCGCTCCAGCACCTCGGCCATTGCCGCGTCGAACGGTTGGCGGGTGGCGCCGGTGGGAATGCTCGCCGGGTCGATGGCGAACTCGGCGAACATGGGTGCGAGCATCCGGTGCCAGGCGTCGAAGGCCGTCGGGTCGGCAGCCGGCGTCTGGTGGCAGAAGAAGTTGACGTTGTAGGGCCGGTCGGTCAGCGCCTCGATGGCGGTCAGCTCGGCGTCCAGCGCCTCGGCGTTGAGCATACCGGCCGGGATCGAACCCAGCCCGCCGGCCTCGCAGACCGCCGCGGCCAGCAGATGATTCTGCGCACCGGCCATGGGTGCCTGGATGATGGGATGCTCGATGCCGAAAAAATCGCGCAGGTCCATGAGGTCAGCTCCGTTCAGTCGTCGTGGGTGGGCACTGTAGCCCTAGTCGGTGGCCGGGGAAAACGACGCTGGTCATGCCGGACCTGCGCGGCGCAAGGCGGACGGGTAAACTGCGCGGCTCTCGAGGAGGATCAGATGAACTACCGCCACGCCTTCCATGCCGGCAACCACGCCGATGTGCTCAAACACCTGGTGTTGAGCCGGATCTTCGCCCTGCTGTCGCGCAAGGAGGCCCCGTTCGCCTACCTCGACAGCCACGCCGGCGTCGGCCTTTACGACCTGGCCGGCGACCAGGCCAGCCGTACCGGCGAGTGGCTGCAGGGCATCGCCCGCATCTGGCAGGCCGAAACCCGCCCGGCGCTACTAGACGACTACCTCGGCGTGATCCGCTCGCTCAACCCGGACGGCGCGCTGCGCTACTACCCGGGCTCGCCGGAACTGGCGCGGCAGCTGACCCGCGAGCAGGATCGGCTGCAGCTCAACGAGAAGCATCCCGAGGATGGCGCCCTGCTCAAGGACAACATGTCCGGCGACCGCCGCGTGGCGGTGCACCGGGGCGAGGGCTGGCATGTACCGCGAGCGCTGATGCCGACCCGCGAGAAGCGCGTGGTGCTGCTGATCGACCCGCCATTCGAACAGGCCGACGAACTGAGCCGATGCGTCACGGCGCTCAAGGAAGCGCTCGGCCGCATGCGCCAGACTATCGGCGTGATCTGGTATCCGATCAAGGACGAGCGCCAGCTCAAACGCTTTTATCAGGACCTCGCCCGCAGCGGCGCACCGAAACTGCTGCGCGCCGAACTGTTCGTCCACCCCGCCGACGACGCCAGCCGCCTGGCCGGCTCGGGCCTGGCCATCGTCAATCCGCCGTGGGGGCTGGAGGATGAGCTGCGTGAGCTGTTGCCGTGGCTGGCCGAGCAGTTGGCGCAGAGTCAGGGTAGCTGGCGACTGGACTGGCTGATCGAAGAGGCCTGAGCCGCTGAGATCGCCACCCGGTGGATCGATAAAGCGCGATCCACCCTACGCAGACGCCTGATTTCGTAGGGTGGATGTCGCTTTTCACATCCACCGTCACGGGGCTGAAGTCGCACCGCTTGGCCGTCCTCAGAACAGTCTGAGCGGCTCTTCCTGCAGCGCCGACATCTGCTCGCGCAGGATCAGCACCTGGTCGCCCCAGTAGCGCTCGCTGCCGAACCAGGGAAAGCTCATGGGGAAGGCCGGGTCGTCCCAGCGTCGTGCCAGCCAGGCGCTGTAGTGCATCAGCCGCAGCGCGCGCAGGGCCTCGATCAGCGGCAGCTCGCGCGGGGCGAAATCGTGGAATTCGTTGTAGCCGTCCACCAGTTCGGCCAGCTCGGCGAGCCGCTCGTGTCGCTCGCCGGCGAGCATCATCCACAGATCCTGTACTGCCGGGCCCATGCGGCAGTCATCCAGGTCGACCAGATAGAATGCGTCGTCGCGGGCGAGGATATTGCCCGGGTGACAATCGCCATGCAGGCGGATCGGGGTGAAGTTGGTGCTGGCGAAGACATCCTCGACCCGCTTGAGCAGGTCCCGCGCCACCGACTCATACGCTGGCAGCAGGCTCCGCGGCACGAAGTCGCCTTCCAGCAACGTGCTCAGCGAATCATGGCCGAAGTTCTGTACGCCCAGGGCTTCGCGATGCTCGAACGGGCGGTTGGCGCCTACCGCATGCATGCGGCCCAGTAGCTGGCCGAGGCGATAGAGCTGGTCGAGATTGCCGGGCTCCGGTGCGCGGCCGCCGCGGCGCGGGAAGAGGGCGAAGCGAAAGCCGGCGTGCTCGAACAGCGTGCTGCCGTCGCGCTCGAGCGGTGCCACCACCGGCACCTCGTGCTCGGCCAGTTCCAGACTGAACTGGTGCTCCTCGAGGATCGCCGCGTCGCTCCAGCGCCCCGGACGATAGAACTTGGCGATCAGCGGCGCTTCGTCTTCGATGCCCACCTGATAGACGCGGTTCTCGTAGCTGTTGAGCGCCAGCACGCGGGCATCGCTGAGGTAGCCGATGCTTTCCACGGCGTCGAGGACCAGGTCCGGCGTGAGTGTGTCGAAGGGATGGGACATGACCGGCTCCGCTGACTAGGTCGTCCAGTGTACGCCCTCCATCGGTCGGCGGCTTCATTCGCCTGGTTTCGGGGTGCGCGCCAGGCAATAGACATCGACCCGTTCGGCGCCGGCGCGCTTGAGCAGGCGCGCAAGGGCTTCGGCGGTGGCGCCGGTGGTCAGCACATCGTCGACCAGCGCCAGATGCCGGCCCTTGATGTCGGCACCGGTTGCGATGGCGAAGGCCTGACGCAGGTTGCGGCGGCGGGTGGCGGCGTCCAGCTGCTGCTGAGCCGGGGTGTCGAGCACACGTTCGAGCACGCGGGCGTCGGTGGCGATGCCCAGTGGGCGGCTCAGCCAGTCGGCGAGCATCTGCGCCTGGTTGAAACCGCGCTGGCGCAAGCGACGACGGGCCAATGGCACCGGCAGCAGCAGGTCCGGCCGCGGCAGCCCATCGGCGAAGGCGTGCTCCAGATGATGTGCCAGGCGTTCGCCGAGCAGCCGGCCATAGGGCCAGCGTGCCTGGTGCTTGAAGCGGGTGATCAGCGCATCCACCGGGAAGGCGAAGCGCCAGGGCACTTCGACGTGATCGTAGCTGGGCGGTCGCTTCAGGCATTCGCCACAGACCAGCCCGCGGCTGGGCAGCGGGACCGCGCAGACTGTGCACCGAGCGTCGAGCCACGGCAGATCTGCCTCGCAGGGGCTGCACAGAGGCTGACCCTCGCAGCGCTCGTCGCAGAGTAGGCAGTTGTGTTCAATAATTGACCAGTTGTAAACCATGATTCCTTTCCTGGTTGACAGCGTTTCGAGCTTGGCTAACCATTCCGCATCCGTGCCAGGCCGCCGAGCCGCTATTAATTACAAGGAATGCCCATGAGCGCCACCTCCGCTTCCGTTACCCGCCACGACTGGTCCCTCGCCGAGGTCAAGGCGCTCTTCGAGCAACCCTTCAACGACCTGCTGTTCCAGGCGCAGACCGTGCATCGCCAGCACTTCGACCCCAATCGTGTTCAGGTTTCGACGCTGCTCTCGATCAAGACCGGTGCCTGCCCGGAAGACTGCAAGTACTGCCCGCAGTCCGGTCACTACAACACCGGTCTCGATAAAGAGAAACTGATGGAAGTGCAGAAGGTGCTGGAGGCCGCAGCCGAGGCCAAGGCCATCGGCTCGACGCGCTTCTGCATGGGCGCGGCCTGGAAGCATCCGTCAGCCAAGGACATGCCCTACGTGCTGAAAATGGTCGAGGGCGTCAAGGCGATGGGCCTGGAAACCTGCATGACTCTCGGCAAGCTGGATCAGGAGCAGACCCGCGCCCTGGCCGCTGCGGGCCTGGACTACTACAACCACAACCTGGATACCTCGCCGGAGTTCTACGGCAACATCATCACCACCCGCACCTACGCCGAGCGTCTGGAGACGCTGAGCTACGTGCGCGAGGCGGGGATGAAGATCTGCTCGGGCGGCATCCTCGGCATGGGTGAGTCGCTGGACGATCGCGCTGGCCTGCTGATCCAGCTGGCCAACCTGCCGGAGCACCCGGAGTCGGTGCCGATCAACATGCTGGTCAAGGTCAAGGGCACGCCGCTGGCCGAGGAACAGGACGTCGATCCGTTCGACTTCATCCGCATGCTCGCCGTGGCGCGAATCATGATGCCGAAATCCCATGTGCGTCTGTCGGCCGGGCGTGAACAGATGAACGAGCAGATGCAGGCCCTGGCCTTCTTGGCGGGTGCCAATTCGATCTTCTACGGCGAGAAGCTGCTGACCACCGCCAACCCGCAGGCGGACAGGGACATGCAGCTGTTCGCGCGTCTGGGCATCAAGCCGGAAGAACGTCAGGAGCACGCCGACGAGGTGCACCAGGCAGCCATCGAGCAGGCGCTGATCGAGCAGCGCGACAGCAAGCTGTTCTACAACGCCGCGGTCTGATCTTCTCGCCGGGGGGATGAGCGTCGCGTTCGTCCTCCCGGTGCCTGCTCTGGTTTCTTCGCAGTGACGGCCCGCTTGCGGTTGTTCACGGTCTCCGGTTCCTGCCATGACATTCGATCTCGCTTCCCGCCTCGCCGCCCGTCGTGCCGAGCACCTCTATCGCCGGCGTCCGCTGCTGCAGAGTCCGCAAGGGCCTGAGGTGACGGTCGACGGTGAACGCCTGCTGGCGTTCAGCTCCAACGACTACCTGGGCCTGGCCAACCATCCCGAGGTGATCGCGGCGCTGCAGCAGGGCGCCGCGACCTGGGGCGTGGGCGGCGGTGCCTCGCATCTGGTGATCGGTCACAGCACGCCGCATCACCAGTTGGAGGAGGCGCTTGCCGAGTTCACCGGCCGGCCGCGCGCGCTGCTGTTCTCCACCGGCTACATGGCCAATCTGGCGGCGGTGACCGCGTTGGTCGGGCAGGGTGACACGGTGCTGGAAGATCGCCTCAACCACGCCTCCCTGCTCGATGCCGGTCTGCTCAGTGGTGCGCGCTTCTCTCGCTATTTGCATAACGACGCGAGCAGCCTCGCCAAGCGACTGGAGAAGGCCAGCGGCAACACCCTGGTGGTCACCGATGGCGTGTTCAGCATGGACGGCGACCTCGCCGACCTGCCGGCGCTCTGCGCCGAGGCGAAGCGACATGGCGCCTGGATGATGGTCGACGATGCCCACGGCTTCGGCCCGCTGGGCGCCACCGGCGGCGGCATCGCCGAGCATTTCGGTCTCGGGATCGACGAGGTGCCGGTGTTGGTCGGCACCCTCGGCAAGGCCTTCGGTACTGCGGGCGCCTTCGTCGCCGGCAGCGAGGAGCTGATCGAAACGCTGATCCAGTTCGCCCGTCCCTACATCTACACCACCAGCCAGCCGCCAGCGGTGGCCTGTGCCACACTGAAAAGCCTGGAGCTGCTGCGCAGCGAGGGCTGGCGCAGAGACCAGCTGAACCGACTGGTCGCGCGCTTTCGCGCCGGCGCGGCGCAGATCGGCCTGACGCTGATGGCCAGCCCGACGCCGATCCAGCCGGTGCTGGTGGGCAGCAGTGCGCGGGCGCTGAGGTTGTCGGCCTTGCTGCGCGAGCGCGGCATCCTGGTCGGCGCCATACGTCCACCGACCGTTCCGGCCGGTAGCGCGCGGCTGCGGATTACCCTCACCGCGAGCCACAGCGATGCGCAGCTCGAGCGCCTGCTGGAGGCGCTGGCCGAGTGCTGGGCCCTGTTGCCCGAGGAGTGCGACGATGCGTGATCGACTGATTCTGCTACCCGGCTGGGCGTTCGGCCCGGCGGCGCTGGAACCCCTGGCCGAACTGCTGCGCAAGCGTGAACCGCGGTTGCAGGTCGAGATCGCGTTGCTGCCAACGCAACCTCAATCCGGCGCCTGGCTTGACGAACTGGATGCGCGAGTGCCGCCTGACAGCTGGTTGGCCGGCTGGTCGCTGGGCGGCATGCTGGCCACGCAACTGGCCGCGCGCCGCGGCGACAGCTGCCCCGGCCTGATCACCATCTGCAGCAACCCCTGCTTTCGCAGTCGCGACGACTGGCCGACGGCCATGCAAGCGGAAGTGTTCGATGCCTTCGAGGAAGCCTTCCGCCTCGGCCCGGACGACACGCTCAAGCGCTTCAGTTTGCTCTGCAGTCGCGGCGCCTACGATCCACGCACCCTTGCCCGGCAATTGCAGGTGAGCCTGCTGGATCAGCCGCAGGCGGTGTCGGCCGCGGGTCTGCGCCTGCTCGCCGAACTGGACGGGCGCGCGGCGCTGCAGCGCTATGTCGGGCCGCAGCTGCACCTGTTCGCCGGCAGCGATGCGTTGGTACCGGCGGCCGCGGCCGACGCCTTGCTGGCCTGCCTGCCGGATGTGGAGGTCGATGTGCTGGCCAATGCCAGCCATGGTTTGCCGCTGGAACGCGCGGAAGACGTGGCGACGGCCATGCTGGCCTTCATGGGTGAGGGCGAGGATGACTGACAGCACCACCCTGTTGCCGGACAAGCGCCAGGTCGCCGCGTCCTTTTCTCGCGCGGCGGCCAGCTACGACAGCGTCGCGGCCCTGCAGCGGCAGGTCGGCAACCAGCTGCTGGCGCGGCTGCCCGCCGATCTGCAGGTCGCCAGCTGGCTCGATCTGGGTAGCGGCACCGGCTATTTCTCTCGCGTGCTGGGAAGCCGCTTCGTGCACGCCGAGGGTGTCGCACTGGATATCGCCGAAGGAATGCTGCGCCATGCCCGGCCGCAGGGAGGCGCGCGGTATTTCGTGGCTGGCGACGCCGAACGCCTGCCGCTGCGCGATGCTGGCCTGGACCTGATCTTTTCCAGCCTGGCCCTGCAGTGGTGCGAAGATTTCGCCAGCGTGCTCGGCGAGGCGCGACGGGTGCTTCGCCGGGGCGGCACCTTTGCCTTCAGCAGCCTCTGTGTGGGCACCCTGCAAGAGCTGCGTGACAGCTGGCAGGTGGTGGACGGTTTTACCCACGTCAACCGTTTTCGCACCCTGGACACCTACCAGCGACTCTGCCGGGATAGCGGTCTGCAACTGCTCGGCCTCGAGGTTCGCCCCGAGGTGCTGCATTTTGCCGATCTGCGTCAGCTGACCCACGAACTCAAGGCGCTCGGCGCGCACAACCTCAATCCCGGTCGTCCGGGCGGCCTCACCGGCCGTGCACGCATCCGCGCGTTGGTCAGCGCCTACGAGCGCTACCGCCAGGCGGCGGGGCTGCCGGCCACCTATCAGGTCGTCTACGGCCTGCTGCGCAAGGAACCCTGAAATGAGTCTGGCCTTCTTCGTCGCCGGTACCGATACCGATGTCGGCAAGACCACCATCGCCGCCGGCCTGCTGCAGGCCGCCCGCGCGCAGGGGATGTCCACCGCGGCGATCAAGCCGGTCGCCTCCGGCTGTGAACTGACCGACGCCGGCCTGCGCAACAGCGACGCATTGGCGCTGCAAGCCGAGTGCAGTCCAGCGCTGGATTACGCCACGGTCAACCCGTTTGCCTTCGCGCCGGCGATCGCGCCGCATATCGCCGCTCGCGAAGCCGGTGTCGAGCTGAGCGCCGAGCGTCTGGTTCAAGTGATACGGCCGGTTTTGGCGCGGCAGGCCGATTTCACCCTGGTGGAAGGTGCAGGCGGCTGGCGCGTGCCGCTCAACGCGCAGGAAAGTCTTTCGGCGGTCGTACAGGCGCTGGGCTTGCCGGTGATCCTGGTCGTCGGCGTGCGGCTGGGGTGCATCAATCACGCGGTGCTCAGTGCCGAGGCGATTGCCCGGGATGGGCTGGCACTGGCCGGCTGGGTGGCCAACATCGTCGACCCGGCAACCTCGCGTCTGGAGGAGAATCTGGCGACGCTGGCCGAGCTGCTGCCAGTGCCCTGTCTCGGCCGTGTGCCGCGTCTGGACCAGCCAGATGCTCAGGAGGTCGCCCGCCATCTGTCGCTCGGCGCCCTGCAACTGCCGAGCGGTCGAGGTTCCACGAACTAGCGCCTTGCCGGCGCAACCGGCATCTGCTTGAATGCTGGCAACCTGATAGCGCGTGGAGCGAACCATGCAGATCTCCAACAGCCTGATGGGCGCCGGGCTGAGCGCCTTCCAGAATGGCCAGCAGCGCGTCGAGCAGGCCGCAACGAGCATCGCCTCCGCCAGTGCATCCGCGCTGGGCAATTCCCAGGCGGTTGCCGAACTCAGCGAGGAGTTGATCCAGCTGAAGGTCGGCGAACACACCGCCAAGCTCGGTGCCCGCATGATCCAGAGCGCCGACGAAGTGCTCGGTACGCTGATCGACACCCAGGCCTGACCAGACCTCCCGCTTTCCCTTCCCCCGCAGCGCGACTCCTTTCATTTGCCGGGCCTGCTCAGCTGTTCCCGCGCTCGTTGTCTGTTTCGCCGGCGCCCGTCCATGGGTCAAGCGATTGCAACAATGCATTTCCAATACGCTCGTCCGTCTTGCCCGGTACCGGGGCGGGTGCGACTGTGCCCGTAATCTGGCCGATTCAGCCGATCGACGGCGACCCTTCCCCTGCTTGACATCGCTCAGGTCGAAACGTATGTTTCAAACGCCTGTTTGACCCATCGGGCGTATCGTCCGACGGTCGGAATCGAATTCGAATGGCCGGACTTGCCGGTCAGCTGCAACAAGAACTCACCGCTGAGGTTTACGCTATGCCCGATTACAAGGCCCCCTTGCGCGATATCCGTTTCGTACGTGACGAGCTGCTCGGCTACGAGGCGCACTATCAGAGCCTCCCGGGATGTGAAGACGCCACCCCGGACATGGTCAATGCCATTCTCGATGAAGGCGCGAAGTTCTGTGAGCAGGTGCTGGCACCGCTGAACCGCGTCGGTGATACCGAGGGCTGTACCTGGAGCGAGTCCGGCGTGAAGACGCCGACCGGCTTCAAGGAGGCCTATCAGCAGTTCGTCGAAGGCGGCTGGCCGAGCCTGGCCCACGACGTCGAGCACGGCGGCCAGGGCCTGCCGGAGTCTCTCGGCATGGCCATGAGTGAAATGATCGGCGAAGCCAACTGGTCCTGGGGCATGTACCCCGGCCTGTCCCACGGCGCCATGAACACCCTGCATGCCCACGGGACTCCCGAGCAGCAGCAGACCTACCTGACCAAGCTGGTATCCGGCCAGTGGACCGGCACCATGTGCCTGACCGAGCCGCACTGCGGTACCGACCTGGGCATGCTGCGCACCAAGGCCGAGCCGCAGGCCGACGGCAGCTACAAGGTCACCGGCACCAAGATCTTCATCTCCGCTGGCGAGCACGACATGGCCGAGAACATCGTCCACATCGTACTGGCCCGCCTGCCCGACGCCCCTGCCGGTACCAAGGGTATCTCCCTGTTCATCGTGCCGAAGTTCCTGCCGAACGCCGAAGGCGAGGCGGGCGAGCGCAACGGCGTGTCCTGCGGCTCCATCGAGCACAAGATGGGTATCCACGGCAACGCCACCTGCGTGATGAACTTCGACGGCGCCACTGGCTTCCTGATCGGCCCGCCGAACAAGGGGCTGAACTGCATGTTCACCTTCATGAACACCGCGCGCCTGGGTACCGCGCTGCAGGGCCTGGCCCACGCCGAAGTGGCCTTCCAGGGCGGCATCAAGTACGCCCGCGAGCGCCTGCAGATGCGTTCGCTGACCGGCCCCAAGGCTCCGGAAAAGGCCGCCGACCCGATCATCGTGCATCCGGACGTGCGCCGCATGCTGCTGACCATGAAGGCCTTCGCCGAAGGCAACCGCGCCATGCTCTACTTCGCCGCCAAGCAGGTCGACGTGATGCAGCGCAGCCAGGACGAGGAGCAGCGCAAGGCGGCTGACGCCATGCTGGCCTTCCTCACCCCGATCGCCAAGGCGTTCATGACCGAAGTCGGCTTCGAAGCGGCCAACCACGGCGTGCAGATCTACGGTGGCCACGGCTTCATCGCCGAGTGGGGCATGGAGCAGAACGTGCGCGACAGCCGCATCTCCTGTCTGTACGAAGGCACCACCGGCATCCAGGCGCTCGACCTGCTCGGCCGCAAGGTGCTGATGACTCAGGGCGAGGCGCTCAAGGGCTTCACCAAGATCGTGCACAAGTTCTGCCAGGCCAACGAAGGCAACGATACCGTCAAGGAATTCGTCGAGCCGCTGGCCAAGCTGAACAAGGAATGGGGCGAGCTGACCATGAAGGTCGGTATGGCCGCCATGAAGAACCGCGAGGAAGTCGGTGCCGCATCGGTCGACTATCTGATGTACTCCGGCTATGCATGCCTGGCCTACTTCTGGGCCGACATGGCGCGCGTCGCAGCCGAGAAGCTGGCGGCCGGCACCGAGGAAGAGGGCTTCTACAAGGCCAAGCTGCAGACTGCCCGCTTCTATTTCGCGCGCATCCTGCCGCGTACCCGTACCCATGTGGACGCCATGCTGTCCGGCGCCGACAACCTGATGGAGATGGCCGAGGAAGATTTCGCCCTCGGTTACTGATCGGTTGCTGCTGAAGAAGGCCGCTGCATCTGCAGCGGCTTTTTTTTGCGCCGATTTCGGCCGGTCTGCAAGACAACTGTGCTTTTCGACCTTTTGGCTGCACATCCGTAGCCGTTAAGGCAAAATGCCAGCTTTTCTCGCTGCGCCGGTATTCTCGTGTCGCGCCCCTATTCGCCTCGCTTCAGCCACTTCCTTGCACCGCTGGCATTGCTGCTTGGCGGCGAGGCGATCGCACGCCAGGTCGTGCTGAACGAGTTCTTCACTTCGCTGTACAACGTGCTGCCGACGGTACTTTTGCTGCTCGGTGGGGCGCTGTGCACGATGTATGGCCGCATTCGCGAGCTATTCCTGCTGCTTTGCGTCTATATCGTCTATTTCCTGCTCGACACTCACGCCGACTATTACCGGGCCCATGGCAGATTGCTGGACGAAGCGGCACTGACGTTCCATCTGTGCAGTCTGTTGCTACCGCTTTTATATGGCTTGTATGGCCTGTGGCGAGAGCGCAGCCACCTGGCACAGGATGGTCTGGCCCGGGCGGCGGTGCTGTTTGCCCTGGGCGTCGTTGCGGTCGCGTTGGCGAAGCGATTTCCGGAGGCGCTGCACGCCTGGCTGGTGGTGATCCGCTGGCCATCGCTGCAGGCCGATTGGCTGCCGCTCATCCAGCTGGCCTATCCCGCTTTCATCGTTGCGCTGGCGTTGCTGGTGGTGCAGTACCTGCGCCAGCCCAGGCCTTCACATGCGGCGCAGATCGTCGCGCTGATTGCCTTGCTGCTGATGCTGCCTCAGACGTTCAGTCGCATCGCCGCACTGAACATCCTCAGCAGCCACGTGTTGCTCATGCTGGTCGTGGCTATCGCTCACGAAGCCTATCTCATGGCCTTTCGCGACGAGCTGACCGGTCTGCCGGGGCGGCGTGCGCTGAACGAGCGACTGCAGCGCCTCGGCCGGCAGTACGTGCTGGCCATGGCGGACGTGGATCATTTCAAGAGTTTCAACGATACCCATGGCCATGATGTCGGCGACCAAGTGCTGAAGATGGTGGCCAGCCGCCTACGCAAGGTCGGTGGTGGCGGGCGCGCCTATCGCTACGGTGGCGAGGAGTTCACTCTGGTGTTTCCGGGGCGTAGCGTCGAGCAGTGTCTGCCGCACCTGGAGGCTGTCCGCCAAGCGATTGAGGGGTACGCCCTGCAACTGCGTGACGCCAGCAAGCGACCCAAGGATGACCGCCAGGGACGTATGGCGCGTGGTCATTCATCGGCAGCGCAGGTGTCGGTGACCATCAGTATCGGGGTGGCCGAGCGGCAGGGCGACCAGCGCAGCCCGGAGGAAGTTATCAAGGCGGCCGATCAGGCGCTGTATGGCGCCAAGAAGGCCGGACGCAATTGCGTTCGGGTGCATGGCAGCGGGCGCGGCGCAGTGCGTATGGCCGGCCATTCGCGTTAGGGCTGTAGCGGTTCGCTTATGACCGCACAAAACTATCTGGTCATAAAAAGACGCTTAATCCTGTCCTGGTTGTTCGGTTAGACTCGCTGGAAACGGCCCACAGTGGCTGCAACCCAGTGTCTTGCGAGGAACCTTGCCATGGCTGACTACCAAGCGCCGCTGCGCGACATGCGTTTTGTCCTGAATGAAGTCTTCGATGCGCCGAAGCTCTGGCAGGCGCTGCCAGCCCTGGCCGAGGTGGTCGACGCGGAAACCGCCGACGCGATCCTCGAAGAGGCCGGCAAGATCACCGCCAACAGCATCGCCCCGCTCAATCGCAGTGGTGACGAAGAGGGTTGCCGCTGGGACGGCGGTGCGGTGTCGACACCGGCCGGCTATCGCGAGGCCTATCAGCTGTACGCCGAAGGTGGCTGGGTGGGTGTCGGTGGTGACCCGGCATTCGGTGGCATGGGCATGCCCAAGGTCATCTCGGCGCAGGTGGAGGAAATGATGAACTCCGCCAGCCTGGCGTTCGGTCTGTATCCGATGCTGACGTCCGGCGCCTGCTTGTCGATCTACGCCCATGCCAGCGAAGAGCTGAAGCAGAAGTACCTGCCGAACATGTACGCTGGCGTCTGGTCCGGTTCCATGTGCCTGACCGAACCGCATGCCGGTACCGACCTCGGCATCATCCGCACCAAGGCCGAGCCGCAGGCCGATGGCTCCTACAAGGTCAGCGGCACCAAGATCTTCATCACGGGCGGCGAGCACGACCTGACCGAGAACATCATCCATCTGGTGCTGGCCAAGCTGCCGGATGCACCGGCCGGTTCGCGTGGTATCTCCCTTTTCCTCGTGCCCAAGGTGCTGGTCAACGACGACGGCTCGCTGGGCGAGCGCAACTCGCTGTCCTGTGGATCGATCGAACACAAGATGGGTATCCAGGCGTCCGCGACGTGCGTGATGAACTTCGACGGCGCCACTGGCTGGATGGTCGGTGAAGCCAACAAGGGCCTGGCGGCGATGTTCACCATGATGAACTACGAGCGCCTCGGCGTCGGCATTCAGGGGCTGGCCACTGGCGAGCGGTCCTACCAGAGCGCCATTGAATACGCTCGCGAGCGCATCCAGAGCCGTGCCCCGACCGGCCCGATTGCGCAGGACAAGGCTGCCGACCCGATCATCGTGCACCCCGATGTGCGGCGCATGCTGCTGACCATGAAGGCGCTGAACGAAGGCGGGCGAGCCTTCTCCAGCTACGTCGCGCTGCAGCTCGATATCGCCAAGTTCAGCGACGACGAAGCGGCACGGCAGCGGGCCGAGGCGCAGGTTGCGCTGCTGACGCCGGTGGCCAAGGCCTTCCTCACCGACATGGGATTGGAAACCACTGTGCATGGTCAGCAGGTGTTCGGCGGCCACGGCTTCATTCGCGAATGGGGCCAGGAGCAACTGGTGCGCGACTGCCGTATTACCCAGATCTACGAAGGCACCAACGGCATCCAGGCGCTGGACCTGGTCGGACGCAAGATTGTCGGCAGCGGCGGCACCATGTATCAGGCGTTCGTCGATGAGATCCGCGCGTTCGTCGCCATTGCCGGTGCGGATCTGCGCGAGTTCACCGAGCCCCTCAAGGCTGCGCTGGACAACCTCGACGAGCTCACCGCCTGGGTGATCGATCAGGCCAAGGCCAATCCGAACGAGATCGGCGCCGCTTCGGTCGAGTATCTGCACGTGTTCGGCTACACCGCGTACGCCTACATGTGGGCGCGGATGGCGGCGGTTGCACTGGCCAAGCAGGGCGAGGGCGATTTCTATCAGAGCAAGCTGGGCACGGCGCGCTTCTACTTCGCCCGGCTGTTGCCACGCATCCACTCGCTGACTGCCTCGGTCAAAGCAGGAAGCGATTCGCTGTACCTGCTCGAAGCGGCACAATTCTGAGTGGAGAGGCTTAATCTAAGGGCAATTTGAAATTATTTGGCCATGACGTGGAACGATTAAGCCGCCCCTTTTGTCATAAAACTCGCGCCATGTAAGCCTGGACTTACAGGATTGCGTCAAGGATGACGTGATGTAGGAAAAGGCTTACAGGGCGTGATGCAAAATGGCTACTACTGGCTCACAAGGCCCGGCGGTACTCTACTGCATAGGGACGTTGCGCAAGGAAAGCGCGGATCAACAACACGGACCAACAAGGAGCGGTGCCAGGACGGCACGCGATCATGGATGTCAGGATTCAGTCTGCAGAGCCCCGCTTCGGCGGGGTTTTTCTTTTCCGCGCCACCGTGGCTTAGCCATGGTGCTATGGGCAAAGCGCGCGAGCCCTCTTTTTGGGTGAGGCTTAACCTGCCCCTTCGGCGCTTTCAGCCGGGCAGGCACACGCCTGTTCCACCCAGCCCGCAATAACCCCTCGGATTCTTGGCCAGATATTGCTGGTGGTATGCCTCTGCATAGAAAAAAGCTGGAGCGTCGGTAATTTCCGTGGTGATCGCGGGATAGCCGGCCGCGCTGAGGCCGCGCTGGAATCGCTCGCAACTGGCCTCCGCTGCACCCCGCTGGCGCTCGTCCATGCAAAAGATCGCGGATCGGTACTGGCTGCCGACATCGTTGCCCTGACGCATCCCCTGGGTGGGGTTGTGCGATTCCCAGAAGACCCGCAGCAGTGTTTCGTAATCGATGATCTGTGGATCGAACACTACCAGTACGGCTTCGGTATGGCCGGTCAGGCCGGAACAGACTTCTTCGTAAGTCGGATTGGGCGTTGGGCCGCCAGCGTAACCGACGGCCGTCGTCCAGACGCCAGGCAGTTCCCAGAATCTCCGCTCCGCCCCCCAGAAACAGCCCATCGCGAAAACGGCCTGCTCAAGGCCTTGGGGAAAGGGCGGTTGCAGCGGGTGCCCGTTGACATAGTGTGCAGCGGGAACCGGCATCGGTGTCGAACGGCCAGGCAACGCCTGCTCGGCCGTCGGCAATGTCTGTTTGTTGAGCAGAATCTGCGAACGTAGGGACATGCGGGCCTCGGTCAGAGCGTGAGCTGGACTTGTAGGCTACAAAAGGCCGGGCGGCAGCGAAAGCGTCGCGCGTCGCCTGGCATGCTCAGGCATTGTGGGGATAACGCTGCAGCGCCTCGTGCAGCGAGCTGCTGGAGATCGGTCTGTCGAACAGGTAGCCCTGGCCGATGTCGCAGCGATGCTGGCGCAGGAACCTTAGCTGTTCGGCGGTTTCGATGCCTTCGGCGACGACTTTCAGATTCAGCTTGCGTGCCATGGCGATCACTGCCGAAGTGATCTCGACGTCATCCTGGTTGCCCGGGATGTCCTTGATGAAGCTTCGGTCGATCTTGATGACGTCGATGGGAAACTTCTTCAGGTAGCTGAGCGAGGAATACCCTGTGCCGAAATCATCCATCGCCAGGGTCAGCCCCAGCGCCTTCAGGCCGAGCAGCTGCTGGCGGGTTTCCTCGGTGGCATCGAGCAGCAGGCTTTCGGTCAGTTCCAGTTCCAGCTGAGCAGGTGGCAGTTGCTCTTCGAGCAGTATTGTCGCGATCGAACCGAGCAGGTCCGGGTCGGAGAACTGCTTGGGTGAGAGGTTGATCGCCACCTGAGGGGCGCCAAACCCCAGTGCCGACAGCCGGACACCCATGCGGCACGCTTCGCGCGCCACCCATTTGCCAATGGGGATAATCAGGCCGGTTTCTTCCGCAACACTGATGAACTGATCCGGGCTGATCATGCCCTTTTCCGGATGGTTCCAGCGCAGTAGTGCCTCCAGGCCCTGCAGTCGACCGCTGCGCAGGCAGAGCTTGGGTTGATAGAACACCTCCAGCTCGTTCTGTATGAGCGCGCGGCGCAGGTTGTTCTCGACGAACAGTTTGTAGTTGGCCTCGGCGTGCAGCGCCTCGGTAAACACCTGCACCTGATTCTTGCCGTTGGCCTTGGCTTTGTGCAGTGCCTGCCCGGCATGCTTCATCAGCGTCTCGGGATCGCGGCCATGCTCGGGCGAACAGGCGAGACCGAGCGAGCCACTGACGCTGATCAGCTGTTTGTCGACGAACAGTGGCTTGTCGAGGATGTGCAAGACCTGGTCGGCAAGGCGAATTCCCTCCTCGAGCTCCATTTCATCGAACATCAGGGCGAACTCGTTGCTGGCGAAGCGCGCCAGTACGCTCTGCTGGCTCAATCCGTTGCGCAGGCGGCGGGCGAGGCTGGCGAGCAACTTGTCGCCGGTCTGGTGGCCAAGGCTGTCGTTGATCCGCTTGAAGTTGTCGATATCGACGAGCAGCAGGCAGAGCCGCGGCTCGGCGCCGGCTGCGAAGCGTTCTTCGAGGCTGCGGATGAAATAGGGTCGATTGCCGAGGCTGGTGAGATTGTCGGTGTAGGCCAGGCGCTCGATGTGCTGGTGCGCCAGCTTGCTACGGGTGATGTCTTCGTAGATGCCAATGTAGTGGGTGAGAATGCCGTCCTCGTTGAAGACCTTGGAGATCGACAGCTGACCCCAGTATGGCTCGAGGTTCTTGCGTCGCGAGCGGAACTCGCCCTGCCAGCTGTTGCTGTGCGCCAGTGCCGATGACGTGGCGAACAGCAGCTCGCTGAGATTTTCCAGCGCTTTGAGGTCTGCCAGCCGCTGACCGCGAACCTCGGACTCGGTGAACTGGCTGATGGTCGTGAAGGCCGGATTGACGTACTCCACCCGTCCTTCGCGGTCGACCAGAATGAACGCGCTGGCACTCTGCTCGACGGCGCGCTGGAACAGGCCGAGCATATGGGTGGCACTGAGTCGCTGCTGGTTGGCCAGTACCTGGGCGTACTGATCGGCCAGCTCGCCGGCGAACGCAATCTCGTCGGCTTGCCAGGTTCGCGGATTGCCATCGTGTTGCAGGCTCAGCACGCCAACCACCTCGCCGCCGACTCGGATGCTGGCGTCGAGTATCGACTGGGTACCCAGGGGCGCGTAGAGCTGTCCGCCGAGTTCGCTGGTTCGATGATCCTGCAGCACGTCCCGTGCATCCACTGCTCGACCGCTCTGCAACGCCTGCAAGTAGCGGGGAAAAGGCGCCAGCTCGAGCGGCGCGAGGGTTTCATAGCTATCGCTGATGCGTGCGTAGCAGGCGATCGGCTCCAGGCGCGTTCCGCTCAGATGCCAGATCGCGGCACGGTTGAGCTCGTAGACTTCGCAGGCCGCCTGGGTGATCAGCTGTGCCGCTTCGAGTTGTGGGTTGGCCGAGCCGTAGCGGTGCCTGGCCAGCCGGACGATGAGGCTCTGCTGGGTGCGTGAGCGCAGCATGTGCTCGACATGCTCGTCCTGGGTCTGCTCATGCTCCTGCAGTGCCATGCGCAAGCGGGCGTTCTGCGTTCTCAGGTCATGATCCGACTCGGGGTGTCGGCCGGCCAACAGGTATCCCCTGAGCAGCTCGCGACCGTATTGCTGGCAAACTTCGCCGAGCTCGGTGATATCCAGGACTCCGTCAGGCGTGTGCAGCCGGTAGCCGACCTGATAGTGATTGCGCCCGGCCAGCTGCTGCTGGATGTCTTCGTGCAGCTGGTGGCGAGCGCTGGGTTCCATGAGACTGGCATAGGGCGAGTCGACCAGCGAGCAGAGGTCACCGGCGCTGACTCCGAATGCACGTTCGCAGGTCGGATCGAGAAACAGCAGTGTCCAGCTCGGCTCGTTCAAACGCTCGAAGCGCAGCATGCCGAGCCGTGATGGCACTGGCAACTGCGTCACAACCTCGGTCGCCAGTCGGCTGGCGGCATCGGTATGTATTTTCATCGAGCGGCTGGCTTCCAGTATGCTCCACGGAGTTGGGCTGGCCTGGGCTCCAGGTGCCGTTCCAGCGAAGGACGATGGCTAAATAATATTAATTCCGGGCAAGGGTGCATCATGCGACAGGGACTGACAAGTCGGCTTGCGAAGTTAGTGATGGTCTCGCTTTTCTGTACCTTCGGGATACCCCTTCAGGCTGCTGAACCGGTGGAGTTCGCATCTGATGAATCGGCCAACTATCTGGCCGAACTGCGCCGGCTGTATCTGACCGGCAGCGACCGTCAGGCCTTGCTGGCACACAGCAACGGGCTGCTCGGCACCTACGCCTTGCGTGCCGGTTTCCAGATCGGTCAGCCCAACCCCCAGGATGTGCTCTACGAGCTGAGCGTGGCGACGCCCGGCGAGCTCCGCATCCGCGAAGAGGTGCGTGGCAGTAACGGCGGCGTAGCGGTACGCAACCGCAGCCTTTCGGTATTCGGGCTCGACCCCTATCTCCAGTACCAATGTCCGGCGCAGGGCTTCAGTTGCGCGATCAACAGTCCGGCCGATGGTTTGCCGCTGGTGGTGATCCAGCGTGACCCGGCGGGTGCTGAGGAGCTTGCCAAGGCGCTGTCCTATCTGATCCGAAACCTGCAGAAGGGGTGAACCCGACGCTGCAGATTGTTCTACCGTCGGGCTGAGTCGTAGAAGGCTCCGGTAAAGAAAAACGCCGCATCCTCGAAGAGAATGCGGCGTTTTTTTCTTCAGCCCGAGCGGTTACAGCAGCAGCGTGCGGATGTCCTCCAGCAGTTCGGACAGGCGCTTGGTGAAGCGCGCCGCCGCGGCGCCGTTGATCACTCGGTGATCGTAGGACAGCGACAGCGGCAGCATCAGGCGCGGCTGGAAGGCCTTGCCGTCCCATACCGGCTGCATGGTGGCCTTGCTGACGCCGAGGATCGCCACCTCAGGCGCATTGACGATCGGCGTGAAGCCGGTGCCGCCGATATGGCCGAGACTGGAAATGGTGAAGCAGGCGCCCTGCATGGCGTCCGGCGAGAGCTTCTTGTTGCGTGCCTTGTCCGCCAGTTCGGCAGCTTCGCCAGCCAGTTGTAGCAGGCTCTTCTTGTCCACGTCACGGATGACCGGGACCATCAGGCCGTCCGGCGTGTCCACGGCGAAACCGACGTGCACGTACTTCTTGCGGATCAGCGCCTTGCCGCTCGGCGCCAGCGAACTGTTGAAGTCCGGCAGCTCCTTGAGCAGGTGCGCGCAGGCCTTGAGCAACAGCGGTAGCACGGTGAGCTTGACGCCGGCCTTCTCGGCCACCGCCTTCTGCGCCACGCGGAAGGCCTCCAGTTCGGTGATGTCGGCCGACTCGAACTGGGTCACGTGCGGCACGTTCAGCCAGCTGCGATGCAGGTTGGCGGCGCCGATCTGCATCAGTCGCGACATCGCGACTTCCTCGACCTCGCCGAACTTGCTGAAGTCCACCGCCGGGATCGGCGGAATGCCGGCTCCACCGGCCGCGGCCGCGGTCGGTTCGGCCTTGCCCTGCTGCAGCATGGTCTTCACATACTGCTGCACGTCTTCCTTGAGGATGCGCCCCTTCGGGCCGCTGCCGGTGACTGCGCTCAGCTCGACGCCGAACTCGCGGGCCAGCTGGCGCACGGCCGGGCCGGCATGCACCTTGGCGCCGTCGCGGCTTGGTGCGCCGACCGCCTGTGGAGCCTCGCTCTGCGCGGTCGGTGCCGGCTTGCGGTCGGCCTGTTCCGGGCTTGCGGCCTTGGCCGGTTCGGCGGGACTCGGTGCTGGCGTCGACTCGGCCTGCTTGGCCGGTGCCGCGCCCTGGACCTTTAGGGTCAGGATCAGATCACCGGTGCCGACCTCGTCGTTCAGCTTGATCGCCAGGCTCTCTACCACGCCGGCCACTGGAGACGGAATCTCCATGCTGGCCTTGTCCGATTCCAGGGTGATCAGCGACTGCTCGGCCTGTACCGAATCACCCGCCTTGACCATGATCTCGATGACGTTGGCCTTGCCGGCCGAGCCGATATCCGGCACGCGGATCTCCTGGCTCTGTTCGGCGCCTGCTGCGGCCGGTGCTTCGCTGGCCGCTGGGGCTTCGGTGGCTTCGGCTTCATCGGGCGCCTGGCTCGGTTGCGCGGCCTCCGCGGCAGGCGCCGCGGGTGCTTCGGCAGCGGCTTCGCCACCTTCGCTTTCCAGCTCCAGCAGTTCGTCGCCTTCTTTCAGGCGGTCGCCCAGCTTCACCTTGAGGGCCTTGATGACGCCGGCCTTGGGCGCCGGAATCTCCATGCTGGCCTTGTCCGACTCCAGCGTCAGCAGGCTCTGTTCGGCTTCGATGCGGTCGCCGACCTTGACGAACAGCTCGATCACTTCACCTTCGCCGCTGCCGATGTCGGGTACGCGAATCAGTTCACTCATGGCTTCGCTCCTCAGCAGTCCAGCGGGTTGGGTTTGTCGGTATCGATACCGAACTTGACGATGGCCTCGG
The DNA here is from genome assembly GCF_054483855.1 of Stutzerimonas sp. KH-1. Lineage (NCBI taxonomy): Bacteria > Pseudomonadati > Pseudomonadota > Gammaproteobacteria > Pseudomonadales > Pseudomonadaceae > Stutzerimonas > Stutzerimonas sp. KH-1. The sequence goes on from NZ_CM137011.1 coordinate 4,079,626, forward strand.
CCAGCACCTTGGCTTCCATCTCCCCACGTGCGACCAGCTGCTCCAGCGCGGCCAGCACGACCCAGTTGCGATCCACTTCGAAGTGATGACGCAGCTTCTTGCGGCTATCGCTGCGGCCGAAACCGTCGGTGCCCAGCACGCGGTATTCGCGGCTCGGTACCCACTGGCGGATCTGGTCGGCGAACAGCTTCATGTAGTCGGTGGAGGCCACTACCGGGCCCTTGCGGCCGGCCAGGCACTGTTCGACGTAGGACTGCTGTGGCTTCTCGTGCGGGTGCAGGAGGTTCCAACGATCCACCGCCAGGCCGTCGCGGCGCAGTTCGTTGAAGCTCGGCACGCTCCAGACGTCGGCGGCGACGCCGTAGTCTTCGCGGAGGATCTTCGCCGCCTCGCGCACTTCGCGCAGGATGGTGCCGGAACCAAGCAGCTGGACGTGATGCGCGGCGTCCATCTTGTCTTCTTCGAGCAGGTACATGCCCTTGATGATGCCTTCTTCCACACCCTCCGGCATCGCCGGCTGCTGGTAGGCTTCGTTCATCACGGTGATGTAGTAGAAGATGTTCTGCTGCTCTTCGGTCATCTGGCGGATGCCTTCACGGATGATCACCGCCAGCTCGTAGCCGTAGGTGGGGTCATAGGTGCGGCAGTTGGGGATGGTTGCGGCGAGGATATGGCTGTGGCCGTCCTCGTGCTGCAAGCCTTCGCCATTGAGCGTGGTACGTCCGGCGGTGCCGCCGATGAGGAAACCGCGTGCACGGCTGTCACCAGCCGCCCAGGCCAGGTCGCCGATGCGCTGGAAGCCGAACATCGAATAGAACACGTAGAACGGCAGCATCGGCTGGTTGTGATTGCTGTAGGCAGTCGCCGCTGCAATCCAGCTGGACATGGCGCCGGCCTCGTTGATGCCTTCCTCGAGGATCTGCCCCTTCTTGTCCTCGCGGTAGAACATCACCTGATCCTTGTCTACCGGCTGATACAGCTGGCCGACCGAGGAGTAGATGCCGAGCTGGCGGAACATGCCTTCCATACCGAAGGTACGCGCCTCGTCCGGAATGATCGGCACGATGCGCGAGCCCAGATCCTTGTCCTTCACCAGCTGTGCCAGTACGCGGACGAAGGCCATGGTGGTGGAGATCTCGCGATCGCCGGAGCCGTCGAGGATGGCCTTGAGGGTGTCCAGCGGCGGCGTCGGGATGCTGAAGCTCTTGGTGCGGCGCTGCGGCACGAAGCCACCGAGGGCCTCGCGCTTCTGGCGCAGGTATTTGGCCTCGGCGCTGTCCTCCTCGGGTTTGTAGAACGGCAGCTTCTCCAGGTCCTCGTCGCGGATCGGGATGTTGAAGCTGTCGCGGAAGCGCTTGAGGCTCTCGACGTCGACCTTCTTGACGTTGTGCGCGATGTTCTGCGCCTGGCCGGAGCCGGTACCGTAACCCTTGATGGTCTTGGCCAGGATCACGGTGGGCTGGCCCTTGTGGTTCACCGCCTGGTGATAGGCCGCATAAACCTTGTACGGGTCATGGCCGCCGCGGTTGAGCTTCCAGATTTCCTCGTCAGAGAGGTCCTCGACCATCTTCAGCAGCTCGGGGCGTGCGCCGAAGAAGTGCTTGCGCACGAAGGCGCCGTCGTTGGCCTTGTAGTTCTGGTAGTCGCCGTCGACCACCTCGTCCATGCGCGCCTGCAGCAGGCCGGCATCGTCCTTGGCGAACAGCGGGTCCCACAGGCGGCCCCAGATGACCTTGTTGACGTTCCAGTTGGCGCCGCGGAAGTTGCCTTCCAGCTCCTGGATGATCTTGCCGTTGCCGCGCACCGGGCCGTCCAGGCGCTGCAGGTTGCAGTTGATGACGAAGATCAGGTTGTCCAGTTTCTCGCGGCCGGCCAGCGAGATGGCACCGAGGGATTCCGGCTCGTCGCACTCGCCGTCGCCGAGGAAGCACCAGACCTTCTGCTTGCCGGCCGGGATGAAGCCGCGGTCTTCCAGGTACTTCATGAAGCGAGCCTGGTAGATCGCCTGGATCGGGCCGAGACCCATGGAGACGGTCGGGAACTGCCAGAAGTCCGGCATCAGCCAGGGGTGCGGATAGGAGGACAGGCCGTTGCCGTCCACTTCGCGGCGGAAGTTGTTCAGCTGCTCTTCGCTGATGCGGCCTTCGAGGAAGGCGCGGGCGTAGACGCCGGGCGAGGCGTGGCCCTGGAAGTAGATCAGGTCGCCACCGTGCTCTTCGGTCGGTGCCTGGAAGAAGTAGTTGAAGCCGATGTCGTACAGCGTCGCGCTGGAGGCGAAGGTGGAGATGTGACCGCCGAGGTCCGGGTCCGCCAGGTTGGTGCGCATGACCATGGCCAGCGCATTCCAGCGTACCAGCGAGCGAATGCGGCGTTCCATGAACAGGTCGCCGGGCATGCGTGCTTCGTGGGTGACGGGAATGGTGTTGCGATACGGCGTGGTGATGGCGTAGGGCAGCTGGGTGCCGCTGCGTGTGGCCAGTTCGCCCATCCGGGTCATCAGGTAGTGAGCGCGTTCTTCACCCTCGCGGTCGAGGACGGACTCGAGGGCGTCCAGCCATTCCTGGGTTTCGACGGGATCGAGATCTTGCATGGCTTGCTCCATGGCGGAAAGGCTTCCAGAATCGGTCGCCTGTTCGCTACCGGCTTTGTGGGCCGGTGCGTGTAATGTTCTTGGACGAGTGCCGGGGGTAGGGCCGGGCGTCTGTAGTTTTACTACAAAACTGCGCCGGGATCAGCCCCCTGAAATACTCTTTAGTAGTAAAACTACAGATCAGCGGCACTGGCATTTCCCTGTAATAGGTACTTGCGAGGCTCTGAATCGCGCGGTCCATCGTATTCGCTGCTGTGAAGGAAACCTTCCAATGAGTCTGCCGTCGCTGGTTGCATTGCCGCCCTCACTCCTGCCTTTTGTCAGTCGTGCCGAGGAGTCGTTCCTCGCGGCTGCCGGCAACCTGTCGGAAGCGCTTGCGGCACGATGCCGCGCCTGGCTGACCGAGCATGGCGAAGCGTTCGCCCGGGTCTGCGCGGCGAGCGACTTCGTCAGCGAACAGGTTAGCCGAGATCCACAGATGCTGCTGCAGCTGGCCGAGCTGGGCTGGCTGGATCGGTCGCTGGAAGCCGGCGAACTGCGCGATGCGCTGAGCGAGCTGATTGCCGCCTGTGACAATGAGGACACCCTGGCGCTGACGCTACGGCGTTTCCGTAGCCGCCAGCAGGTGCGCATCATCTGGCGCGATCTGACCCGCCAGGCGGCCCTGGCCGAGACCTGTCGCGATCTCTCCGATCTGGCCGACGCCAGCGTCGATCTGGCCTACCACTGGCTCTACACCCGCCATTGCGAGCAATTCGGCGTGCCCACCGGCCGGCGCAGCGGCCAGCCGCAGCACATGGTGATCCTCGGCATGGGCAAGCTGGGCGCCCATGAACTGAACCTGTCCTCCGACATCGACCTGATCTTCGGCTATCCGGAGGGCGGCGAGACCGTCGGCGCCAAGCGCTCGCTGGACAATCAGGAATTCTTCGTCCGCCTTGGTCAGCGGCTGATCAAGGCATTGGACGCCATCACCGTCGACGGCTTCGCCTTCCGAGTCGACATGCGTCTGCGTCCGTACGGCTCGTCCGGACCACTGGTCTACAGCTTCAATGCGCTGGAGCAGTACTATCAGGATCAGGGGCGCGACTGGGAGCGCTACGCCATGATCAAGGCACGGGTCATCGGCGGCGACCAGCAGGCCGGCAAGGAGCTGCTGGAGATGCTGCGACCCTTCGTCTACCGGCGTTACCTGGACTTCTCCGCCATCGAGGCGCTGCGCACCATGAAGCAGCTGATCCAGCAGGAGGTCCGGCGCAAGGGCATGGCTTCGAACATCAAGCTGGGCGCCGGTGGCATTCGCGAGGTCGAATTCATCGCCCAGGCCTTCCAGCTGATCCACGGTGGCCGCGATCTCAGCCTGCAGCAGCGTCCATTGCTCGGTGTGCTGGCCACGCTGGAGGGGCAGGGTTATCTGCCGGCCGCGGCAGTGGCCGAACTGCGCGAAGGTTATGAATTCCTGCGCTATACCGAGCATGCGCTGCAGGCGATCGCCGACCGTCAGACGCAGATGCTGCCGGACAACGAGGGGGACTGTGCGCGGGTGGCGTTCATGCTCGGCTTCGACGGTTGGGCGGCCTTCCATGAGCAACTGCTGTACTGGCGCGGGCGCATCGACTGGCATTTCCGCCAGGTCATCGCCGACCCGGATGAGGACGAGAATGCCGAGGGCGAGGCCCTGGTCGGCGGCGAATGGCTGCCGCTGTGGGAGCAGGACTGGGACGAGGAATTCGCCTGCCGCCAGCTGTCCGAGGCCGGTTTTCGTGATGGCCAGGGCGCCTGTCAGCGGCTCGCCGCGCTGCGCAACGCCAGCCAGGTACGCACCATGCAGCGTCTCGGCCGCGAGCGTCTGGACGCCTTCATTCCACGGCTGCTGGCGCAGGCCGTCGAGCAGGACGATCCGGATCTGGTGCTCGAACGCGTACTGCCGCTGGTGGAAGCGGTCGCCCGGCGTTCGGCCTACCTGGTCCTGCTGACTGAAAATCCCGGGGCGCTGCAGCGCTTGCTTGAGCTCTGTGCGGCCAGCCCGTGGATCGCCGAGCAGATTGCACGCTTCCCGCTGTTGCTCGACGAGCTGCTCAACGCCGGTCGTCTGTACAGCCCGCCGCTGGCGCCGGAACTGGCGGCTGAGTTGCGCGAACGGCTGATGCGCATTCCCGAGGATGACCTGGAGCAGCAGATGGAGGCGCTGCGGCATTTCAAGCTGGCGCACCGGCTGCGGGTGGCCGCTTCGGAGATCGCTGGGACGCTGCCCTTGATGAAGGTCAGCGACTACCTAACCTGGCTGGCGGAGGCGATCCTGCAGGAAGTGTTGACCCTTGCCTGGCGCCACACCGTCGCGCGTCATGGCCAGCCACAGCGCAGCGATGGCACGCTCTGCGATCCGGCGTTCGTCATCGTCGGTTACGGCAAGGTCGGTGGCATCGAGCTCGGGCATGGTTCGGATCTGGATCTGGTGTTCATCCACGACGGTGACCCCGCCGCCGAGACCAATGGGGCCAAGCCCATCGATACCGCGCAGTTCTTCACTCGCCTGGGCCAGCGCATCATCCATCTGCTCACCACCCAGACCACCTCCGGCCAGCTCTACGAAGTGGACATGCGCCTGCGCCCGTCCGGCGCTTCCGGGCTGCTGGTCAGCTCGCTGGGCGCCTTCGAGCGCTACCAGAGCCAGGAGGCCTGGACCTGGGAGCACCAGGCGTTGGTGCGCGCGCGAGTGCTGGTCGGCTGCCCGCAGCTGACGGCCGACTTCGAACGGGTGCGCGCCGGTGTGCTGGGTCGCGAACGCGATCTCGAGGCGCTGCGCCGCGAGGTCAGCGAGATGCGCGCGAAGATGCGCGACAACCTCGGCACCCGCGCGACGCATGCGGGAACCGCCGAGCAGGCCTTCGACGCCGCTGCCGAGTTCAATCTCAAGCAGGACGCCGGTGGTATCGTGGATATCGAATTTATGGTGCAATACGCGGCTTTGGCGTGGTCGCACCAGCATCCCGAACTGCTGCGCTATACCGATAACATCCGCATTCTCGATGGGTTGGAGCAGGCCGGGTTGATGACCGGCGATGAGGTGCGGCTGCTGCAGGACGCCTACAAGGCGTACCGTGCCGCGGCCCACCGGCAATCACTGCAGAAGCAGCCCGGAGTGGTGAGTGGGGATCAATTCCACGACGAGCGTCGCGCAGTCATGCGGATCTGGCGCGAGCTGGGGCTCAGCTGAGCCCGCGTCGGGCTACCGAGCAATATCGAATTCTGAGGAGCTGGCAAGATGTCGATGGCCGATCGTGATGGCGTCATCTGGTATGACGGCGAACTGGTGCAGTGGCGCGATGCGACCACCCATGTGCTGACCCATACCCTGCACTACGGCATGGGCGTGTTCGAAGGTGTTCGCGCCTACAGCACCCCGGACGGCACGGCGATCTTCCGCCTGCAGGCGCACACCGACCGCCTGTTCGATTCGGCGCACATCATGAACATGCCGATGCCGTATTCGAAGGAAGAGATCAACGAGGCGACCCGCGCCGCGGTGCGCGAGAACAACCTGGAAAGCGCCTACATCCGCCCGATGGTGTTCTACGGAAGCGAAGGCATGGGCCTGCGCGCCAGCGGTCTGAAGGTGCACGTGATCGTCGCGGCCTGGCATTGGGGCGCCTACATGGGCGACGAGGCGCTTGAGCTGGGCATCAAGGTGCGCACCAGTTCCTTCACCCGTCACCACGTCAACATCACCATGACCCGCGCCAAGTCCAACGGTGCCTACATCAACTCGATGCTGGCCCTGCAGGAAGCCATTTCCGGCGGCGCCGACGAAGCGCTGATGCTGGACCCCGAAGGCTACGTGGCCGAGGGTTCGGGCGAGAACATCTTCATCATCAAGGATGGCGTGATCTACACCCCGGAAGTCACCGCCTGCCTGAACGGCATCACCCGCGGCACCGTGCTGACCCTGGCCGCCGAGCACGGCCTGAAGGTGGTCGAGAAGCGCATCACCCGCGACGAGGTGTACATCGCCGACGAAGCCTTCTTCACCGGTACCGCAGCCGAAGTCACGCCGATCCGCGAAGTGGACGGCCGCGCCATCGGTATCGGCCGTCGCGGCCCGATCACCGAGAAGCTGCAGAAAGCCTACTTCGATCTGGTCACCGGCAAGACTGATGCCCACGCCGAATGGCGGACCCTGGTCAAGTAAGCCTGGCGCTGGAAGCCGGCAACGCATGACTCGCTTGCCGGCCACGCTTCCAGCCCCTCAGCTTATGGCTTAGAGCTTATGAACATACTGATCGTAGGACCCAGCTGGGTTGGCGACATGGTGATGGCGCAGACGCTGTTCGTCTGCCTGAAACAGCGCCATCCCGACTGCCAGATCGACGTGCTGGCGCCTGAGTGGAGCCGGCCGATTCTCGAGCGCATGCCCGAGGTGCGCCAGGCGCTGAGCTTTCCGGTCGGGCACGGCGTGCTCGACATGGCGACCCGGCGCAAGGTTGCGCAGAGCCTGCGCGGTCAGTACCAGCAGGCGATCCTGCTGCCCAACTCCCTGAAGTCGGCGCTGGTGCCATTCTTCGCCGGTATCCCCAAGCGCACGGGCTGGCGCGGCGAGATGCGTTTCGGCCTGCTCAGCGACATGCGCAAGCTCGACAAGCAGCGCTACCCGCTGATGATCGAGCGCTTCATGGCGCTGGCCTTCGAGCCGGGCGCCGAGCTGCCCAAGCCGTATCCGAACCCCTCGCTGCGCATCGACACCGCGACTCGCGACGCCGCCCTGGCACGTTTCGGCCTGAGTCTGGACCGGCCGGTGCTGGCGCTGTGCCCCGGTGCCGAGTTCGGCGAATCCAAGCGCTGGCCGGCGGAACACTTCGCCAAGGTAGCCGAGCTGAAGATCCGGGACGGCTGGCAGGTCTGGCTGTTCGGCTCGAAGAACGATCACCCGGTCGGTGAGCAGATCCTCGAACGCCTGATTCCGGGCCTGCGCGAAGAGGCGGTGAACCTGGCCGGAGATACCAGCCTGGCCGAGGCAATCGATCTGCTGTCCTGCGCCGATGCGGTGGTGTCCAACGACTCGGGGCTGATGCATGTTTCCGCCGCGCTCGGCCGGCCGTTGGCGGCGGTCTACGGCTCCACCTCGCCAGCTTTCACTCCACCGCTTTCCGAGCAGGTTGAAGTGGTGCGCCTGGGCCTCGACTGCAGTCCCTGCTTCGAGCGCACCTGCCGCTTCGGCCACAACAATTGCATGCGCGAGCTGAAGCCGCGCGCGGTGATCGAGGCGCTGGAACGTCTGGTCCCGCAGTCGGTCGAGGTGCGCTGATTGAAGGTCCTGCTGGTCAAGACCTCGTCGCTCGGTGACGTCGTGCATACCCTGCCGGCGCTGACCGACGCGCAGCGGGCGCTGCCCGGCATCCAGTTCGACTGGGTGGTGGAGGAGGGCTTCGCCGAGATTCCGGCCTGGCATCCGGCGGTGACACAGGTGATCCCGGTAGCGATTCGTCGCTGGCGCAAGCACCCGCTGCAGACCCTGCGCAAGGGTGAATGGCAGCGCTTCAAGGCACGCCTGCGGGAAGGCCGTTACGACCTGGTGATCGACGCCCAGGGCTTGCTGAAAAGCGCCTGGCTGACCCGCTACGTCAAGGCTCCGGTCGCTGGATTGGACCGGGAGTCCGCGCGTGAGCCCATCGCCGCACGCTTCTATGACCGATGCTACGCCGTGCCGCGTGACCAGCATGCGCTGGAACGGGTGCGTCAGCTGTTCGCCCAGGCGCTCGCGTATCCGCTGCCGCAGGATGTCGCCGATTACGGTCTCGATCGCGAGCAGATGGCGGCGCCCAGCGACCAGCCGTACCTGCTGTTTCTGCACGGCACCACCTGGCCGAGCAAGCACTGGCCGGAAGCCTACTGGCGCGAGCTGGCCGAGCGCATGAGTGATTTCGGCTGGGCGATCCGCCTGCCGTGGGGCAATGCCGAAGAGAAGGCGCGGGCCGAACGCATCGTCAGCGGCATAGCCAACGCCGCGGTGCTGCCGAAGCTCAATCTTGCCGGTGTCGCCCGGGTCATCGCCGGTGCACGCGCCTGCGTCGCGGTGGATACCGGCCTCGGCCACCTGGCCGCGGCGCTGGATGTGCCGAGTATTTCGCTCTATGGTCCGACCTTGCCCGGGCGGGTCGGCGCCTATGGCCGCTCCCAGGTGCACCTGTGTGCCGGCGGACCGAACGCCGGTCGCGGTGACCGGCACAAGCCCTGTTTCGACGATCTGCGCCCCGAGCGCGTCGTCACCGAACTGAAAGCCCTGCTGCGGGCCCCGGAGTCCGTCTGATGCAACTGGCCTTCATTCTCTACAAGTACTTTCCGTTCGGCGGTCTGCAGCGCGACTTCATGCGTATCGCCCTGGAATGTCAGCGTCGCGGCCACACGATCCGCGTCTACGCGATGATCTGGGAAGGCGAGGTGCCGGACGGCTTCGAAGTGCTTATCGCGCCGGTCAAGGCGTTGTTCAACCACACTCGCAACGAGCGCTTCACCGCCTGGGTCGAGGCCGATCTGGCCAAGCGGCCGGTGGACCGGGTGATCGGCTTCAACAAGATGCCGGGGCTGGACGTGTACTACGCCGCCGACCCATGTTTCGAGGACAAGGCGCAGACGCTGCGCAACCCGATCTATCGGCGCTGGGGCCGCTACAAGCACTTCGCCGAGTACGAGCGCGCAGTGTTCGCGCCCGAGGCGAAGACCGAAATCCTGATGATCTCCGAGGTGCAGCAGCCGCTGTTCGTCAAACACTACGGCACGCCCGCCGAACGCTTTCACCTGTTGCCGCCGGGCATCGCTCAGGATCGCCGCGCGCCGGCCAATGCCGCGCAGATTCGCGCCGAGTTCCGCGAGGAGTTCGAAGTGCGGCCCGACGAGCTGCTGCTGGTGCAGATCGGTTCCGGCTTCAAGACCAAGGGGCTGGACCGCAGCCTCAAGGCACTCGCCGCATTGCCGCGTGAACTGAGCCAGCGCACCCGGCTGCTGGTGATCGGCCAGGACGATCCCAAGCCGTTCAAGCTGCAGGCCAAGGCGCTAGGCGTTTCCGGCATGGTCGAATTCCTCAAGGGGCGCAGCGATATTCCGCGTTTCCTGCTGGGCGCCGATCTGCTGATTCATCCGGCCTATAACGAGAACACCGGTACCGTCCTGCTGGAAGCGCTGGTCGCCGGGCTGCCGGTGCTGGTCACCGATGTGTGTGGCTATGCGCACTACATTACCGATGCCAGCTGCGGGCGCGTGGTGCCCAGCCCGTTCGAGCAGCAGGCGCTCGACCAGATGCTGGCGCAGATGCTCGCCGATGACGCGCAGCGCTCGGCCTGGAGTCGCAACGCGCTGGCCTTCGCCGAGACGGCCGATCTCTACTCGATGCCGCAGAAGGCCGCCGACGTGATTCTCGGGGAAAGCGCATGAACGTCGTGTGTCTCCGGCGGGCGTCGTCATTGGGGGCTCCATGCGCCTGATGCTGACCGAGCCGTTCGAAAGCCTGTGGCAGGGCAAGGACCCCTTCGAAGAGGTCGAGCGTCTGCAGGGCCAGGTCTACCGGGAACTGGAAGGTCGCCGCACGCTGCGTACCGAGGTTGCCGGGCGAGGTTACTTCGTCAAGATTCATCGCGGCATCGGCTGGGGCGAGATTGCCAAGAACCTGCTCACGGCCAAGGCACCCGTCCTTGGTGCGGGCCAGGAATGGCGAGCGATCCAGCGCCTCAAGGAAGTCGGCGTGCCGACCATGACCGCGGTGGCCTATGGCGAGCGAGGGGGCAATCCGGCAAGCCAGCACTCGTTCATCATCACGGAAGAACTGGCGCCGACTGTCAGCCTCGAGGATTTCTCGGCGAACTGGCTGGAACAACCACCGGCACCGGCGCTCAAGCGCGCCCTGATCGCCGAAGTCGCCCGCATGGCCGGCACCATGCATCGCGCCGGGGTCAATCACCGCGACTTCTACATCTGCCACTTCCTGCTGCACACCGACAGGCCGGTGACGGTCAGCGATCTGCGCCTGTCCTTGATCGACCTGCACCGCGCCCAGACTCGCGGTCACACACCTGTACGCTGGCGCAACAAGGATCTGGCCGGGCTGTACTTCTCGGCCCTCGAGATCGGGCTGACCGGCCGCGACAAGCTGCGCTTTCTGCGCGTTTACTTCCAGCGGCCGCTGCGTGAGGTCCTGCGTGATGAGGCATCCCTTCTGGCGTGGATGCAGCGCAGGGCTGAAAAGCTACTGGATCGTAAGCAGCGTTATGGGGATGCGCTTTGATGGCAGGCTGGACTCTCGATCCTGCCTACATCGATCTGCATGATGACTTTGGCAGCCTGACAAGCGTGTTCGCCCTACAAGGCGAGCGTCTGACGCAAGATCTGCTTTCGGAGGTCATCCGTATCGAGCGCAACGGCGTGCGCTACTACGTCAAGCGTTACTCCGGCGCAGGCAAAGGTTTGCGGCGATTCATCGGCCGCCCACGTGTCAAGGCGGAGTGGCAGAACCTCATGCTGTTTCGACGTTGGGGCATTCCGACCGCGCCGATCGTGGCTTACGGCATGGAGCGGCGCGGCGGTGCGTTTCTACGCGGTGCCCTGATCACTCGCGAGCTGGAGCAAACCGACGATCTGGCGTTGCTGGCGACCACTCACGACGCCCGTCTTCGCGATCCGCGCTGGGTGCAGGAGGTCAGCCTGCAGTTGGCGCGCTCGACACGGGCGATGCATGATCGGGGCTTTGCTCACAACGATCTCAAGTGGCGCAACCTGTTGGTCGATCCGCAGCGTCGCCTTTATCTGATCGACTGCCCTACCGGCGCCTTCTGGCATGGTCCGTTTCTGCAGCGGCGTATCGTCAAGGACCTGGCATGTCTGGACAAGGTGGCCAAGTACCAGCTCAGCCGAACCCAGCGCCTGCGGTTCTATCTGCAGTACTGCCAACGAAAGCGACTGGTTGACAAGGACAAGCCGCGCATCCGGCAGATTCTGAATTATTTCCAGGGGCGGGAATGAACGATTTCATTGCACAGGCTGATCGCGCGACGCTCGAACGGCACGGTCTGGCGGGGTTCGATGCACTCTGGTCGGTCCAGCTGACGGCTGTCGATGAGCCCAACATCGAGCGCGGCGGCTGGAGCACTGTCTTCCGGCTGGAGCTCGATGGCTCGGCGTTCTATCTCAAGCGGCAGAGCAATCATTTGACTCGCACCCTGGCGCACCCATTCGGTGAGCCAACTTTTGCCCGGGAGTTTCGCAATATACGCCGCTATGCCCGGCTTGGTGTGCCGGCGTTACAGGCCAGCTTCTTCGGGCAGCGCAAGGTTGGCGGCGAAAGGCGCGCTATTCTCCTGACGCGTGCACTGGATGGTTGGATGGATCTGGATGGTTGGCTGAAACGATGGTCGGAGCTGGACGACTCACAACACGAAGCGATCATCGGCGCAGTTGGCGGCTTGGCGCGTACGCTGCATCAGGCCGGACAGATGCATGGTTGCTTCTATCCCAAGCATATCTTCCTGCGTGAGGAGGGTGGGCGTTGGCAGGCCTGCCTGATCGACCTGGAGAAGACTCGCCCTCTGTTGTTGGGGCGGCGCGACCGGATCAAGGATCTGGAGCCGCTGGTGCGGCGTGCAAGCATTATCGGCGAGCAAGGCGTGCGCTATTTGCTGGAGGCCTATCTGGACGACTCTCGCTTGGCTGTGCCTTGGCTGCGGCAGCTGTATCAGCGGCGCGAAGCCAAGGAGACCCGCTAATGAGGTTGGCCGAGCTGGCTGGAAGCGGGCGTGAGCCTGCCTACCCCGCACAAGTCGAGTTGCCGGATGCGGCGAATCTGCATATCGATCTTTGGCTGCGTATCCTGCCCGGGCAGCGCTATGTCGGCCGCGCGCGTTTGAATGGTCGCCAGGTCCTGGCCAAGCTCGTGGTGGGTGGCAAGGCGCAGCGTCATTACCGGCGTGAGCTGGCTGGTGCGAAGCTGCTGGCGGACCAGCATTTTCCAACACCTGCGCTGGTGGGGCAGGGCTGGCACGAGGGTGAGGGTGGCTGGCTGCTGTTCGACTGGCTCGATTCCGCCGAAAGTCTGTGGGAGAGCTGGCGCTCCGTCGAGGCGGAGCCTGTGCTGACGGACGGGCAGCGTGGCGTGCTCGGTGAGGCGCTTGAGCTGATCGCCAGGATGCATGCGCAAGGCCTTTGGCAGGCGGATCTGCATCTTGACAACTTCCTCAAGGCCGACGGTCAGCTCTACGTGGTCGACGGCGGTGGTGTAAAGGCCGAGACGCCCGGGGAGCCGTTGTCGCGTGAGCAGGTACTGGAGAACCTAGGCGTCTTCTTCGCGCAGCTACCGGCAGAGATCGAACCTTTCATCGAAGAACTGCTGGTGCCCTATCTGCTGACCAACAGCGAGCACGCCCTGCCGCTGGAGGCGTTGCTCAAGCAGGTTCACAAGATTCGTAACTGGCGGCTAAACGATTTTCTGAAGAAGGTCGCCCGAGACTGCAGCCTCTTCAGTGCGCGTATCGGCCCGTTTGGGGCGCAAGTGGTTCGGCGTGACGAGGCGGCCGCGCTGCACTCGCTGTTGGCTGATCCGGACGCTTGCATCGCCCAGGGCCGGCTTTTCAAAACCGGTGGTGCAGCTACAGTTGCGCAATGCGAACTGGACGGCCGGGCCCTGCTTATCAAGCGCTACAACATCAAGGATCCGCTGCATTGGTTGAAGCGCTTCTGGCGGCCGAGCCGCGCCTGGCACAGCTGGGTCGAGGGTAATCGGCTTGATTTTCTCGGGATATCCACTCCTCGCTTGCTGGCCGTGATCGAGCGCCGCTGGCTGTGGATGCGCGGGCCGGCGTGGCTGATTACCGATTTGCTGCGCGGAGAAGATATAATTGCGCGTTTTCAGCCGTATCTGGATGGCTGCCCTCCAGAGCAGGAATTGGTTGCCCTGGACCGGCTGTTCGCGGCATTGATCCGCGAGCGAATCAGTCATGGTGATCTCAAAGGGCACAACCTGTTCTGGGAGCATGATCGCTGGTCGTTAATCGACCTGGATGCCATGCAGCAGCATGGCAGCGATGCCAGCTTCGCTCGGGCGTATGCCAAGGACCGTGCGCGATTCCTGCGCAACTGGCCGACCGACAGCGCTCTGTACCGGCTGCTTGACCAACGTTTACCCGCGGTGCCCGGCACCAGCATCGAAGATTAAGAGGCAATACCCGTGGCATTGACGATTCTCGGCCTTTCCGGCGCCCTCAGTCATGATCCTTCCGCCGCCCTGTATATCGACGGCAAGCTGATCGCCGCCGTCGAAGAAGAGCGCTTCGTGCGCGACAAGCATGCCAAGAATCGCATGCCCTACGAGTCAGCCAAGTTCTGCCTCGAGCAGGCCGGCATCAAACCGTCCGACGTCGATGTGGTGGCGATCCCGTTCGCACCCATCAGCATCTTCGAAAAGGCGCGCTGGCACTATGCCAAGCGTTACTGGTACGCACCGGATCGCGCGCTGGATGCCATTCTCATGGGCAACCGCCGCTACTACCGCTACAAGAAACGCATCGAATGGTGTCTCCAGCAGCTGGGCTTCGACCTGAAGAAGGTCAAGATCCAACCAGTCGAGCATCACCTGGCTCATGCCTCCAGCGCCTATCACTGCTCGGGCTTCACCGAGAAAACCGCGATTCTCGGCATCGATGGCAAGGGCGAGTACGCCACCACCTTCTTCGGCTGGGGTGAGAACGGCAAGATCCACAAGATCAAGGAATTCTACGACCCGGATTCCTTGGGCGGACTGTATGGCGCGATCACCGAATACCTCGGCTTCGAGATGCTCGATGGCGAGTTCAAGGTCATGGGCATGGCGCCGTACGGTGACGCGGCCAAGTACGATTTCTCGCGCCTGGCGACCTTCGAGAACGGCGAGCTGACCATCAATACCGAATACGCCAACGTCATCGGCTTCCGTCGCTACAAGGAGAAGGGCAAGGGCTACTACTTCTCGCCCAAGCTGATCGAGTGGCTGGGACCCAAGCGCGAAGGCGATATCGCCGACGACCCGTACATTCATTACGCGGCCAGCATGCAGGCGCTGTTCGAGAAGCTTGCGCTGGAGATGATGGACTACTACCTCGGTGACATCATCCGCGAGACCGGCAAGATCGCCTTTGCCGGCGGTTGCGCGCTCAACGTCAAACTCAACCAGAAGATCATCGCCCGCGAGGAGGTCAAGGAGCTGTTCGTACAGCCGGCCTCCGGTGATGCTGGAACCGCTGTCGGTGCGGCGGCCTATGTGTCGGTGCAGCGCGGCGTTCCGGTAGAGAAGATGGAGCACGTCTACCTCGGCCCGTCCTATTCCAATGAAGACGTTATCGCTGCCTGTGCCCGGCATCCGAACAAGCCCGTGTTCAAGCAGATCGCCAACACCCCCGAGCGCATCGCCAGGATCATGGTCGACGGCAACCCGGTGGCCTGGTTCCAGGGGCGCATGGAATTCGGCCCGCGTGCGCTGGGCGGTCGCTCGATCATTGGTTGCCCGAGCGTGCCGGGCGTCGCCGACCGCATCAACGAGCAGATCAAGTTCCGCGAGCGTTGGAGACCCTTCTGCCCGTCGATGCTCGATACCGTGGCGCCGCAGATGCTCAAGGTCGACCATCCGAGCCCGTTCATGACCTTCACCTTCGAGGTCAACGAAGGCTGGAAGGAGCGTGTCGGCGAGGTGGTCCATGAAGACGGTACCTCCCGCGCCCAGGTTCTCGAGCGACAGCACAACCCGCGCTGGTACGACCTGATGCTGGAGCTGGAAAAGCTGACTGGCAACGGCGTGTCGCTGAACACCTCGCTCAACCGCCGCGGCGAACCGATGATCTGCTCGCCGACCGACGCGCTGAACATGTTCTACGGCTCGGACCTGCAGTACCTGATCATGGAGGACATCCTCGTGGTCAAGGAGGGCAAGGATTGGTATGAGCACATCTGATTTGCTGATCAGTATCGTCATTCCAGCCTACAACTATGCGAAGACGTTGCCTCGCGCGGTCGAGTCCGTGATCGCTCAGTTAAGTGAGAGTAGCGAGCTGTTGGTCATCGATGACGGTTCAACCGACGAGACACCTGCGGTACTTGCCGATCTGCAAGACAAGCATCCTGGACTTTTTCGTGCTATCCGCAAGCCCAACGGCGGGCTTTCATCGGTCCGTAATCGCGGCATAGCAGAAGCCAAAGGGACGTATCTGGTGTTTTTGGATGCCGATGACGAGTTGGCGCCGGATGCCCTGAGGTTGTTGAGTGAGCACCTCGTGCAACATCCGCAAACGCGCATGGTAATTGGTGGGTACTGGGCGGTCTGGCCTGATGGAAAGCGCCGCAAACATTTGCCAGCGGCGCTTCCTAAAGATCGGCAGGGGCGGTTACGTGGGTATTTGCTGGATAAGACCATCGGTCTTGCCAACGGGGCATCCGCCATCCATTGCGACGTTTTCCGGCTCGGAAACTACCCAGAAAACTTTCGAAATGCCGAGGACATTCCAGTCTTCAGTCAAGCACTCGCAAACTTTGAATGCTCGGTTCTTGCCGCGCCCATGGCGTTGATCTACAAGCACGACGACAGTATGAGGCACGATATCAAGCAGGATTGTGCGGTTGGGCTTGCCGTCGTCGAGGAGATATTCGACAAGGGGCGGGTGCCTGCGGAAATGGCGCCGTTACGCAGGGCATTCAAAGCTCAGCGTTGCCTTTCGCTGTTTCGTGGGCTTTTGAGCGCAGGGCGGTTTGTCGAAGCGCGCCAAATGTATCGCCAGGCGATCGGTACTGATTGGCGAGTAGTATTCAAGACGTCATATACCCGCAAAGCGCTGCGGCTTTGGCTGAGCGGAAAACGCTGAGCGTGGGACGTCCCGTGGACAGGGCGTTGCGTCGACTGCGTGACTTCGTAGTCAGCGCACCCGTGCGCCGGGGGAAGGGGCAAATGGCGGCATGGCGACTGCGCTGTCGGTTGGCGGGTAAGAGCCTGTTGGCTTTCATGTTCTCCAAAGGCCGCCATATCCCAGCAACGCAATGCGACGTCTTGTTGATTCATCCCTCGCGTAAATCGTACGAGCAAGGCCGAAAAGGCGCCTTTCTACAGGCATTGAGGGCCACCGGTCTCCACGTTGAGGAATTTGTCGAGGAGTCAGATGATGTACTGATTCGCGCCCGACAGTTCTCCAGACCCGCCAAGCCAGTTCCGTTGCTGTTGTACTGGCATGCTGCGCATGCAGCGTTTCTGCTGCGACGTTATCGGGCCAAGGTGGTGCTGACCGAGCGAAACGGGTGGATAGTCCCAAGTTTCATCAAGGCGCTACGCACCGAGGGCATGCGAGTAATGCATCTGGCACATTCGGTGCCGTCTGGGCAGTCCAGTCGCTATGACTACTTCGATTACGATTACTATCTAATGTTTGGCAAAAGCTCCTATGACTATCTTTACTCGCTTAGCGAAGCTTTTGGTGAATGCTGTGCCGTATATGCGGGACCGTATTATCTAACAGATAAAAAAAGTACCGTGCGGGCTGAGACTTACAGTGGGCAAGCACCGCGTTTGTTGTTTCTCGGCTCAGGCCCGGATTACGAACATGCCGAATCCTATCAGCATTATTGCAGGTGGGTCGTGACGTGGCTTGAACAGCACCTAGATGCAAGACTTTCGGTGAAGCTTCATCCCCGTGGGGAAGGTTATCCCTGGCTGGACTATGCAGCGAGTTCTGAGCGAATTACTCTCTTGCCTGTAGGCGTGACGCTAGAGCAATGTGCCGAGCACTTCGATCTTGTACTGTGTGGGTATACCAATGCCATTTTGGATGTTGCTCGTGCCGGTACTCCTTTCGTGCTTCTGGGGCAAGGTGAGGATTTTTTTTCTGTTGAGCAATATGCCTTGCCGATGTGCACCCACGAGTCACAATTGGCATTGTGTATCGAGTCGGTTCTAGAGGATCCAGAAAAAATATGTGAACGTTTGTCGGCTTTTCTGGGCTATCACCTTTATCACGCAAGTGACCCGCTGGCCTCGCTAGTGGGCAGCGTGGAAAAGGTGATAGCTGGCTCGGGGCTGGCTGGTATCCGCCTTTCTGCTCCCGAAAAAAAAACTAATTAAGCACTCTTATGAAGATAGTATTTCTCGGGTTGGCCAAGCATCAAACTAGGTATTTTAGTTCCCTTCTCCAGAACACTGAGTTGAGTGGGGTTGTTATTACTCCAGCTGCGCTACCGAGTCCATCCATTTCGCTTCTCCGACAAGCGCTACGCCGTGTGGACTGGGGGCGGCTGGTGAAAGAAAAATGCACCGAGCGGGCGACCAAGGGGCGTTATCATGGCGCACTATACCGAGTGCTGCTCAGGCTTGAATTGCTGGTTATGGCGCTTCGTTTCGGTCGATTGCTGCGCAAGGAAAACCCCGATGCTGTAGCTGTATGGAACGGTGGTCATCGTTATTGCGCATTGCTTGCAAGCATGTGCAGCGCCAACGCGCAGATGCTTTATTTCGAAAACGGCTTGCTTCCTGGCACCACGACAGTTGATCCCAATGGTGTAAATTATCGGAACTCCGTGCCTCGAGATCCGGCATTCTATCGAGATTACGCCAACCGACATCCTGAGCGGCTCCGACCTATTCGAGCGGTTGCGCTGATTCCCAGAGAAACGAAGCGTCAAAGCCAAGCGGTCGAACTTCCCGGTAAGTTTATTTTTATTCCGTTTCAAGACGATTGGGATACGCAAATTCGGCTGTTCTCGCCGTGGATACGCAACATGCGCGAGCTTTTTTCCTTTGCTGAGCTAGTAGCGGAGCGCATTGGGAGAACGGTGGTTCTGAAGGAGCACCCGTCAAGTCGGGTCAAATATCCGGATCTGGCCAGGCGTGTCTCAGATAGGGTCATTTTCGCCAACGGGAATTCGACGCAGGAATTGATCGAAAAAGCAGATTGCGTCGTTACGATCAACTCGACAGTCGGCCTCGAAAGCATTCTCTTGGCGAAGCCCGTGCTGGTTTTGGGGGAGGCTTTCTATGCGGTGGAAGGCGTTGCGGCCAAAGCGCGAAGTGCAGAAGAGGCTCTCGCGTTGCTAGAACAACTGCCAGCCTGGGCGTTGAGCGAGGAGCTGCAGCGTGCGTTCATCAGCTATCTCCAAGATGAGTATTGTGTGGCTGGCCGCTGGCAAGACGGCGGATCAGAACACTATGCGGCGGTAGCGAGGAGAATCGAGGCCTTGGCAGCATGAGTCTACCTTGGTCATTTCCAGAACCCTTGAGAGTGTTGCTCGCGCTCGGACTATATCTGCAGCTGGCGGGAGTTTGTTTCATTGTGGATGGCAGTCGTTACGCCACCATTACCAACATAACGCTGTTCGCCCCCGCACTCGTCGCGCTCGTTTTCTTTAGGCAGTCCTGGCCGCCCTTCAATAAGGCTGCCTTCGGCGTGTTGTTGGCCCTGTGCGCGTGGGTGGCCTTCGTTGCTGTGTTCAACGAGGGGAGCGTTGGCAAGCCGTGGAGATGGCTGCGACTGCTCCTTTATGTGGGACTCTACGTAGTAGCCATCGGCCTGGTGATGCAAAGCGAGACGCTCTGGCGAGCCCTGCTTTTGTCGGTGGTCAGCACTGCGGCGGTGTTTGCATGGCTCAGCCTGTTTCAAGCGCTCTTCATCGATAACCGAGGCTTCGGTTTCAGAGAGTTCAGGCTGGACTCCTGGGCGGGTCATGAAATGGCAGATTTCGAAAATCCGATTGTGTCCGCCTTGTATTTTGGCGTCATAGCGATCATGGCGCTTTGCCTGTCGTTGCGCGAAAAAGGTGGGCTCAAGCTATTGTCCATACTCGCATTCCTAGGAGCTTCGGCGTACTGCTATTTCACTTATTCGCGAGGGGTCTGGGTTGGCTTATTGGCTGCGGTTATGGCTTGTCTGGCGGTTTCGCTCACGGCACGACAATTTCGCTTGCTGCTATGGGGCTTTCTTCCGTTAACCCTTGCCGGACTCTTTCTTCTCGGAACAGCAGGTGGAATAGACGCGAGTTATCGAGACGAAATCTTTTGGCAATGGTGGTCGAGGATCGGCACGTTCTGGTTATGGGGAGCCGGAGCGGGGGGCGATCCGAATATTTGTATTGAAGGGATTCAGCGCTGTTTCAATCAGGCGCACAGCCTCTACCTGCAGATTTTCTATGAGTATGGGATTCCCGGTTTGCTGCTCCTGCTGGTGTTGATTGCCGCGCTTCTGCTAGGTGGATGGCGCCATCGTTCGGGGCAAAACTTCACCCCTCTGGGCTTGGCGCTAATGGTGTTTGTCATCGTTGTATCCGTTGCAAATTACTATGTGATTTTTCTGCGTCCAGGTGTGTTCTGGATTGTTTTCTGGCTGCCGGCTGCAATCCTGTTATGCGAAGGCGCGGGGAGTGGGCGCTCCGAGGTGCGATGATGTCAATGTTGAAAAACATGAAGCGGTACTGGTGCCTAGAGATTCTAGGCACGCCGAACGAGTTTTCGTGGCGCAGGCTCTGGCGGAAGTACAAAAGAAGCAATCGTTATGCTTATTTGTTCTGGTTTCGGGTTGCCTACGTGCTTCACGCTGATGGCGGTCGCTTTTGGAAGCGGCGAGCGAAGCTGCTCAACGAGCGAATAAGCCGAAAGTACAACGTCGAGATCATGCTTGGCGCGACGGTTGGTGAAGGCTTATGGATTGCCCATACCTCAGGTATCGTGATTAGCGCGTACTCTAGAATTGGCAAGAACTTCAAGATCTGGCAGGGCTGCACCGTTGGCATAAAAGGTGGTGAGGGCGAAAAATCGATAATTATTGGAAATGATGTCAGTCTTTGTGTTAACTCATGCGTGATTGGTGATGTTATCTCCATTGCGGATAACGTGGTGATCGGTGCCATGACGCTGGTCAATAAAGATATTTTCCAACCTGGAATTTATGTGAACAAGCGGGTTCTGGGTAAGTTTGGTTGCGGTGACGGTTTGCCGAAGTCCCCTATCTAGCTGTTAGTCTGCTCACTTTTCAAGGGGCGTTTGTATAAAGCTTAATAAGCTCCTCAATAGGGAATTCCTCAAGCTTTTTTCTTTTTAAATGGTTGCGTAAGTGGCCAAAGTTCCGGCTGACCAAGCTCCGGCCGAGAGGCGCTCGCTTATTCTGCAGGTCAAGGACATCGATCAGGCCAAACGAGCCGTTTGGAAGTAAAATAATATTTCCAATATGCAATGACCTGAAGTAGATGCCGCTTTTATGCAGGCTTTTTATAAAGTTAGCTAGCTCGGGCAGGTGTTTTTTGATCAGATACGGGTCAGTACGGAAAACGGACTCTATCGAAACACCTGGAAGAGGTTGGTACAGGCAGCCGCTCAGACCTGTGCTCTTGTCAAGCCAAAACGTCTCGATGATTTCAGGCACGTTGAAGCCGGCGTCTCGTAGCATCGCAAGGTTCCTGGCGAACCGTGCTGCATAGGGAAACAGACGAGCCAGAAAGGGGCGTCGACGAGTATAGAAGATCTTCAGAAAGCTCCCGTCCGCCAACGCTAGAACTTTGGGGCCGCGCGCGTCCTTTTCCAGTACCTTGCCTTCCGTCAGCCAGTTTTCCAACTCCTGCGCTGTTACAATCCGCATCTTGTTCCTCTAGCCAGTCGTATGGGGCTGCCGAATGGCCAATTCTACCCAGCAATCGAGCATGAAGGTCTATTTGCGGTTGCTGCGCTATGTGGCCCCTTACTGGGGACTGTTCGCAATGAGCCTCCTTGGCTTTCTGCTCTTTGCCTCCACCCAGCCCGCGCTGGGCTACATTCTGAAGTTCTTCGTCGATGGGCTGAACAACCCGGACGCGAGTTTCTTCGCCCAGGTGCCGCATCTCAACGAGGTGCGGTGGCTGGCCGAGCTGAAACTGCTGCAGGCAGTGCCGCTGCTGATCATCCTGATCGCGCTGGTGCAGGGCATTGGCTCGTTTCTCGGTAATTTCTTCCTGGCCAAAGTTTCCCTTGGGCTCGTGCACGATCTACGCGTCGCGCTGTTCAATAACCTACTGACCCTGCCCAACCGCTACTTCGACAGCCACAACTCCGGCCATCTGATCTCGCGGATCACGTACAACGTGACCATGGTCACTGGAGCGGCAACCGATGCGATCAAGGTCGTGGTGCGCGAGGGCATGACGGTGATTTTCCTTTTCGCCACGCTGCTGTGGATGAACTGGAAGCTGACCCTGGTGATGCTGGCGATCCTGCCGGTGATCGGCTTCATGGTGTCGAGTGCCAGCAAGAAATTCCGCAAGCAGAGCAAGAAGATTCAGCTTGCGATGGGCGATGTGACGCATGTGGCATCGGAAACCATTCAGGGGTATCGCGTGGTACGTAGCTTCGGTGGCGAGCCCTACGAGCGGGATCGCTTCTTGGCGGCGAGCTCGGAGAACACGGCTAAGCAGCTGCGCATGGTCAAGACCAATGCGGTATACACGCCGAGCCTGCAGCTGGTGATCTACAGCGCCATGGCAGTGCTGATGTTCCTTGTGCTGCTGCTGCGAGGCGATGCGTCTGCTGGCGATCTGGTCGCTTACATCACGCTGGCCGGGTTGCTGCCCAAACCGATTCGCCAGCTGTCGGAAGTCAGTTCGACCATTCAGAAAGGTGTCGCTGGCGCTGAGAGCATCTTCGAGCAGCTCGACGAGCAGCCGGAAATAGACAGTGGCACGCTGGAGCGCGATGCGGTCAGCGGACGTCTGGACGTGCGCAACCTCAATTTCGTCTACCCGGGCAGCGACAAGCCAGTGCTGCACGACATCAGCTTCACCGTGGAGCCCGGGCAGATGGTGGCGCTGGTCGGTCGGTCCGGCAGCGGCAAGTCGACACTGGCCAATCTGATTCCGCGTTTCTATCACCACGAGACCGGCCATATCCTGCTCGACGGTGCGGATGTCGAGTCCTACACGCTGCGCAACCTGCGCCGGCATATTGCCTTGGTGACGCAGCAGGTAACCCTGTTCAACGATACCGTGGCCAACAACATCGCCTACGGCGATCTGGCCGGCGCGCCGCTGGACGATATCCGCCGTGCGGCCCGTGATGCCTATGCCGACGAGTTCATCGAGCAAATGCCCGAGGGCTATCAGACCCTGGTCGGGGAAAACGGCGTGCTGCTGTCCGGTGGACAGCGGCAGCGCCTGGCGATTGCCCGTGCACTGCTCAAGAATGCCCCGGTGCTGATTCTTGATGAAGCGACTTCGGCGCTGGATACCGAGTCCGAGCGGCATATCCAGGGGGCTCTGGACCATGTGATGCAGGGCCGCACCACGTTGGTCATCGCTCACCGGCTGAGCACAATCGAGAAGGCCGACCTGATCCTGGTGATGGAGCAGGGCCGCATCGTCGAGCGTGGCACCCATGCCGAGCTGCTGGCGGCGAACGGTGCCTACGCCAGGCTCCACGCGACGCAGTTTCAGGACGACACGCCAGACGAGCAGGGCGCCTGATGCTGCAGTTTCTGAGGAGCTGGCGTGAGCGCGGCTGGTGCGAGATCGATGCCGACACCTATGCGCAGATCTGGCAGCGCTACGGCGGCAGCGTTGCCACTCACCCCGCCGTCGTCGAGCGCCTGGCCGGTCTTGCCGGGATTCCGGTGCGCTATCTGGCGTGGGAGCGGCAGGGCGAATTGATCGCCGCGGTGCCCTGCTGGGGCCGGCATCTGGCCCTGTCCAAGGACGTATTGAAAAAGACCGGCAAGCGCGGGCTGTTCGATCTGGGTAATGCCGAGATCATCCTGCCCGTCGCCGAGCAGGCGGCGATCCCGGTCCGCCAGCGCATGCGCTACGTGTCAGAGCTCAATGCAGGCGCGATCAGCACCTTGCGCGAGCAACCGGAGGGTCTGGCGCTGGCGCGCGAACCGGAGGCGTACTCGAAGAAGTTTCGATACAACCAGCGCCGCGAACAGCGTTTGCTGGAAGAGGCGGGCGGTGCGCTTCGCCCCGTGCTCGATTTCTCTGCGGCGGAGCAGGCGACGATGTACGCCGAGTTGTTTCAACGGCGCTGGAATTTCGAGGCGCCGGGGAGGGCGCATCTGCACGAGGTGTTCGAGCTGCTGCGCGAGTTCATGACCGGCTCGGTGGTGTTTCTCGACGAGCAGCCGATCGCCATCCAGGTTCTCTATCGGGTCGAGTCGCCGAAGTGGGTGTCCGTCGAGTACATCAATGGCGGTGTCGACCCGGTGCAGCGGGACTTCAGCCCAGGCAGCGTGCTCAGTTTCGTCAACACCCAGACGGCCTGGGCCGAGGCGCGGGCGTTGGGCAAACCGCTGCGTTACTCCTTTGGCCGGGCGGATCGCGAGTACAAGGATCGCTGGTGCCACCGAGTTCCGGTCTATCAGGTGTGAGCCATGAGTGCACGCAAGCAGCAGTTGCTTAGACGCCACCGCAAGCACAAACGCATCGCCCTGCTGGTCGCGCTGGTCGCGCTGCTGCTGCTCGGCGCGCTGGTTGCTTGGTGGTTGGTTCCGCTCTTGCTGGTGTTGGGCTGGATCGCTCATGAGGCCTGGTTTGCCGACCACCTGTTCTACAGCCCTCAGGACGATTACGACTATGTATTCCCGGATGATGCCCAGCGTTATCCGGTGCGGATCGACGGCGGCCGAATCACGGCGCCGGAGCGCTTCGAAGCCGCGGATACGCTTATTCTCGAGATCGAGCTCAAGGCCAGCTGGCTGGGGCGGTGGCTTGATCCGCAGGTGTGGGTCGGTGACGACCGTCAGGATTTCGAGCGGGGCGTTGCCGGCCGGCGCTATCTCAACCTGTCCGGCCAGCATGGGCCGCTGAGTGGCGGTGTGCTGCGTGTCAGCGGGCGCTTCTGTCGCCTGTCCGGCGAGGCGACGCTCTTTGCGATGCGCAACCCGGATTATTCCGAGCGCCGCGTGCTGATCGTCGCCCCGCATGCCGACGATGCCGAGCTGGCCGCTTTCGGCCTGTACAGTCAGGCACGCGATGTGGCCATCGTGACCCTGACCCAGGGCGAGATCGAAGCCGACAGATACCGTCGGCTGGGTCTGGACGATGCGTCTGCCGCCAGGCTCAAGGGGCGGTTGCGCACCTGGGATAGCCTGGCAGTGCCGTTGTGGGGCGGCGTACCGCAGACGCGGTGCGTCCAGCTGGGCTATTACTGCCTGCAGCTGCCCGCCATGGTGGCCGACCCGCAGACGCCGTTCGGTTCGCGCGAATCCGGTGAGCAGGACGTGCGCAGCGTGCGCCGGCACAATCCACTGCTGTTGCCCGCGGACGTGGACGGTGTGCCCAGTTGGGACAATCTGCAGGCCGATCTGCGGGTTCTGCTCGCCCATTTTCGCCCTGAGGTGGTGGTCACACCGCACCCTGAACTGGATCCTCACGCTGACCATGTGGCTGCCACCCGGGCCTTGTATCAGGCCATGGAGGAGGGCGACTGGCTGCCGGAAACACTGCTGTTGTATGCCAACCACCTGCACGATAACGACCGCTGGCCGATGGGGCCGGCTGATGGCGGCGTGGCTTTGCCGCCCGCCATCGAGCCGCTGCCGGCCGATCGCCTATGGAGCCCGACGCTGGATTCCGAGGCTCGGCTGAACAAGGCCATGGCGCTGGCGATGCAACACGATCTGCAGGGTCCTTTGCCGCTCAAGAAGCGCCTGCGCCGCCTGATCCAGGCCGCACTCGCCGGTCGCCGCTGGCCGTCCACCGGCGATGACGAGTTTTTCCGCAAGGCCGTGCGCAGACACGAGCTATTCTGGGTGCGCAAGCTCTAGCAGCCTTGTTGCGCTGGCCGGTCCAGTGCGAGCTGCATGTTATGATCGCCGCCGTTTTCTGTTTGTCATCGGAGCCCCAATGAAGCTGTCCATGCCCCGTTTCGACCAAGCCGCCGTACTGGTGGTGGGTGATGTCATGCTCGATCGCTACTGGCATGGCGGCACGTCGCGGATCTCGCCTGAGGCGCCGGTACCGGTGGTCAAGGTCGAGCAGATCGAGGATCGGCCCGGTGGCGCGGCCAACGTGGCGCTGAACATCGCGGCGCTCGGGTCTGCCGCGGCGCTGGTGGGCGTGACCGGCGAGGACGAGGCGCGTCAGAGCCTGGCTGACAGCCTCGCGGCTGCCGGTGTGCAGGCGCATTTCCAGTGCATCGATGACCAGCCCACCATCGTCAAGCTGCGGGTGATGAGTCGCCATCAGCAACTGCTGCGCATGGATTTCGAGGAGCCGTTCAACACCGATCTGGCCGCGTTGCTGGCCGAGGTGGAAGGGCTGCTGGCCGGGGTCAAGGTGCTGGTGCTGTCGGACTATGGCAAGGGCGCGCTGAAGAACCATCAGGCGCTGATCCAGGCGGCGCGGCAGCGTGGCATTCCGGTGCTGGCCGATCCCAAGGGCAAGGATTTCGACATCTACCGCGGTGCCACGCTGATCACGCCGAACCTGGGCGAATTCGAGGCGATCGTCGGGCATTGTGCCGACGAGGCCGAGTTGGTCAGCAAGGGGGCCGAGCTGATGAGCCGGCTCGAGCTGGATGCGTTGCTGGTCACCCGTGGCGAGCACGGCATGACCCTGCTGCGCCCTGATCACGCACCGCTGCACCTGCCGGCCCGTGCCCGCGAGGTGTTCGATGTCACCGGTGCCGGCGATACCGTCATCTCGACGCTGGCCGCTGCGATTGCGGCTGGCGAGGAATTGCCACAGGCCGTGGCACTGGCCAACCTGGCCGCCGGTATCGTGGTCGGCAAGCTGGGCACCGCCTGCATCAGCGCGCCGGAGCTGCGCCGCGCGGTGCAACGCGAGGAAGGCTCCGAGCGTGGCGTGATGACCGTCGAGCAGCTGCTCACCGCGGTCGAGGATGCCCGCGCCGAGGGCGAGAAGATCGTCTTCACCAATGGCTGTTTCGACATCCTGCACGCCGGCCATGTGACCTACCTCGAGCAGGCCCGCGCCCAGGGCGACCGGCTGGTGGTGGCGGTGAACGATGATGGTTCGGTGAGCCGCCTCAAAGGTCCGGGCCGGCCGATCAACTCGGTGGACCGCCGCATGGCGGTGCTCGCCGGTCTGGAAGCGGTGGATTGGGTGGTGTGCTTTTCCGAGGACACGCCGGAAAACCTGCTGGCCCAGGTCCGTCCCGATGTGCTGGTCAAGGGCGGCGACTATGGCGTCGATCAGGTCGTCGGTGCCGATCTGGTCAAGTCCTACGGCGGTGTGGTGAAGGTGCTGGGGCTGGTGGAAAACAGCTCGACCACCGCCATCGTCGAGAAGATCCGCAGCCGCTGAGTCCTTTGGATACGCCTACCGCGTATCGCGTCAGTAGGTGGATAGCCGCTTTGCGCGGCTACCCACTACCTTGTTAACGGGCGGCCGCCATCGGCCGTGCCGCCCACCAATCCCGCCAGCGAACGCGCTCGTCGCGCACCACCCAGCCTTCCTGCGGCGCAAAGCTTTCCGATAGCCACAGGCCGCGAGTGTTCACCGGGCTGAACTGGCCATTACGCAACTGCAGCAGCTGATCCTGCGGCTGGCCCTGCTGCAGCGGTATCAGGTAGATGTCGGGCCGGCTGCGCTCCAGGCGCGCAACCAGTTGTCCGTCCTCCAGGCGCTCGTCGACGTGGAACAGGCTCAGCTGACGCGCCTCTTTCGGTAGTTCCATGCGCATGTCATAGACCAGCTGCAGCGATGCGGTCGGCAGGTGTACATAGGCGCGAGGACGCTCCATAAGCACCATGTTGCCGCACTGTACCGGGCGCGTGGCGCCGGATTGCGAGGCGAGCTTGAAGTGCACCGCCTCGCGGTAGTGCAGGCTGGCCTGGTACGGCGTGGGCAGCCACGTATCGCCGAAACGACCGGCGAGCCAGCCTTCAGGAGTTTCCAGCAGGCATTCTTCGGCAATTTCCTGGATGGCTGTGAGCAATGGCAGGTTCAGCTCATGGGCCGGGATGTAGCCGGAGATCAGCTTGAGTACAACGTCGCCGCGGTCCGGCCGATGCTGACGGACCAGCACCCAGTATTCGCGGCCCTGCCAGCTCATGGTCAGACGCACCGAAACGCCGAGATTGGCCAGTTCGATGGCAAAACGGCCCGGATCGGAGACCTCAACCGGGCGACGGCGCTCGATCACTTCGCTGAAGTTCAACGGCCGGCCCAGACTCTGGTAGCTCAGGTTGTCCTGGCTGGCCTCGACGTAGAGAGGCAGGGTCTTGAATGCGGCAGGGCTCTTGCGCACCAGAACTCTTGGCATTCGGTTTCTCCTTGCGGCGAAGAAAGTAACCGCGCGGCATCAGCGTAATGCGCTTTCCGCGCAGCGGATGAACGTTGCCGCCAGGACCGTTTCAGTTGCCGGTCAGAACGGCAGCAGCAGTCCGTACGTTAGCCGTCAAATGCTGCGGATTGATAGTGCCGATGATCGCGCCGCTGACCCCTGGGTGACCGAACAGCAGCTCGAAACTGCGGCGGACCGGGTCGTCGCCTGGCTTGAGGCAGGCATGACCGCTGGCCAGGGCTTTCTTGATCAGGATGCCCTTGCCGTGTGCAGCAGCGTAGTCGAGGACCGGTCGTTCGGCCTGCTCGTTGAGGTTGTAGGTCACCATCGCGCAGTCGCCCTGCTGCAGCGCAAGCAGCCCACCATCGACCGTCTTGCCGGACAGGCCGAAGGCGAGGATCTTGCCCTCGCGCTTGAGTTCGGCCAGGGCCTGGTAGACCTCGGTGTGCTGCAGGATATCGAGGTCGTTGCCGTCCGAGTGCACCAGCACCAACTCGATGCGGTCGGTACGCAGGCGCTTGAGGCTGCGCTCCACCGAGAAGCGCGTATGGGTGGCAGAAAAGTCGAAGCGCGACTGGCCGTTCTCGAACTCCTCGCCAACCTTGCTGACGATCACCCAATCCTCGCGCTGTCCGGCCAGCAACGGGCCGAGCCGTTCCTCGCTGACGCCGTAGGCCGGCGCGGTGTCGATCAGGTTGATACCGAGTTCGCGGGCCAAGGTCAGCAGCTGGCGGGCCTGGTCATGGTCGGGGATGGCGAAGCCGCTGGGGTACTTCACGCCCTGGTCGCGGCCCAGCTTGACCGTGCCCAGACCCAACGGCGAGATGCGCAGGCCGGTGCTGCCCAGCGGGCGGTGCAGGTCATGCAGCGTCGCGTTCATGGCAGCAGCCCTTCCCAGAATGGCCCGGTCAGCGGCGGACGTGGTAGTTCGGGCAGTGCGGGATGGTTGGCCGGGCGAATGCCGTCACGGGCGAGGGCGGCTTCGACGCGGTCGGAGAAGTCGGGGGACAGCGCCAGCTTGGTCGGCCAACCGACCAGAAGTCGGCCCTGCTCGGCAAGGAAGGCGTTGTCCGGACGGGCGAGCGCCGATTGTGCAGGCTCGGCGCGGTCGATACGCAGCGTGGCCCATTGCGCGGAGCACAGGTCGATCCAAGGCACCAGTTCGGCCAGTTCCTTTTTCGCGGCGGCGATCTGAGTGGCTTCGTCGCGCGCCACGCCATCGGCTTCGGCCAGGTCGCCGCCGAGATACCAGAGCCACTCGCCGTCCGCTGTCGGATGGCTGGTGACCGTGATCCGCGGTTTGGTGCCGCCCCCCAGGCAATGGGCATAGAGCGGCTTGAGCGTGGGCGCCTTGACGATGACCATGTGCAGCGGACGGCGCTGCATGGCCGGTTGTTGCAGGCCGAGCGACGCGAGCAGCTCGGCAGTCCCGCCACCGGCGCTGAACACGATGCGCTGGGCGCGGATCTCGCGACCATCGACGCGCAACCCGACCAGCTCGTTGTCGTCGAGCAGCGGTTCGATCCGCTCGCAGGCCAGCAGGCTGTCGCCAGCCAGTTCGGCCAGCCGGGCGATCAGGCTGGGCACGTCCAGCAC
This sequence comes from Stutzerimonas sp. KH-1, assembly GCF_054483855.1. Taxonomy (NCBI): domain Bacteria; kingdom Pseudomonadati; phylum Pseudomonadota; class Gammaproteobacteria; order Pseudomonadales; family Pseudomonadaceae; genus Stutzerimonas; species Stutzerimonas sp. KH-1. The sequence continues at coordinate 4,109,049 of NZ_CM137011.1, forward strand.
CAGCTCGCTGAGCCGATAGACCTTGCCCTTGAACCGTGGATGCTGCAGCGCAGGCGGCAGCTCATCGCCCTTGACCTGGCCGACCCGCGAGCGCACCGCCTTGCTGGCGAAGAAGCTGGTGAGGTTGCCGGCCAGGGTGCCTGGCGACCACAGATAGTGTGCATCGGACAACAGACGCACGCCGCTGAGGTCCAGCTCGCCCTTGCCTTCGAGCGCTTCGCGCCAGCGCCGCGGCATGTCCGCAATCGCCTCGGAGGCACCGGTGAGCGCACCGCTCAGCGCGTACTTGGTGCCGCCATGGATGATGCCCTGGGACTTCACGCTCTGCCCGCCGCCCAGTGCTCCCTTGTCGACCAGCAGGGTGGCAAAACCCAGTCGGCGCAGGCGCGCGTTCAGCCAAAGGCCGGCGACGCCGCCGCCAACGATCAGGACGTCGGTGCTGAGGGATTCGGGCATGTGCAGACCTCATTGGGTAAACGGTCGCGCAGTATAACTGCAGTCCGCCGGCAGCTTAGTGGCCTGCACTGCGGGAGAACAACTGGATAACCACCACGCCGGCGATGATCAGCCCCATGCCCAGTACCGCCGGCAGGTCCAGGTACTGACGATAGAGCACCGCCGCGGCGACGCTGACCAGTACGATGCCGAGCCCGGCCCAGATGGCATAGGCGATGCCTACCGGGATGGTCCGTACCACCAGCGCGAGCATCCAGAACGACAGGCTGTAGCCGGTCACCACCAGCAGCAGTGGCAGCGGACGATTGAAGCCGGCCAGTGCCTTCATCGAGGTGGTGGCGACCACCTCGGCGCAGATGGCGATGGCCAGGTAAACATAGCCGGACATGGCGAGATCCTGATTATGGGCGGGCAACTTCGTTCGGTTCCGACCTCGCCAACAAGTTCGTCGGCAGGGCGGTTATGGCTCGCGAGCAGGCAGCTTGCTAAGCTCCGCGCCCATGAATCGCACCCTCTATACCCTGTTGTTTCACCTCGGCCTGCCGCTGGTGTTCCTGCGCCTGCTGTGGCGCGCCTGGCGCGCCCCGGCCTACTCCCGTCGTATCGGCGAGCGTTTCGCCTTCGGTTTGCCGCGGCTGCGTCCGGGTGGCATCTGGGTGCATGCGGTCTCGGTGGGCGAAAGCATCGCCGCGGCGCCGATGGTCCGTGAGCTGATGGCACGCTACCCGCAGCTGCCGATCACCATCACCTGCATGACGCCGACCGGCTCCGAGCGCATCCAGGCGCTGTTCGGAGACAGCGTGCAGCATTGCTACCTGCCCTATGACCTGCCCTGGACCGCGGCGCGCTTTCTGGATCGCCTGCAGCCGAAGCTGGCGGTGGTGATGGAGACCGAGCTCTGGCCCAACCATATCCATCAGTGCGCCCGGCGCGGCATTCCGGTAGCGCTGGCCAATGCTCGCTTGTCCGAGCGCTCGGCTCGCGGCTACGCGCGCTTCGCCCGTCTGACCGCGCCGATGCTGGCCGAGCTGAGCCTGATTGCCGTGCAGACAGAGACTGAAGCCGAGCGTTTTCGCCAGCTCGGCGCACGCCACGAATGCGTCGAAGTGACTGGCTCGATCAAGTTCGACCTGGCCATCGACCCGGCACTGCTGGCGCGGGCGACCGATTTGCGCGATCAATGGGCGGCGCAGGATCGGCCGCTGTGGATCGCCGCCAGCACCCATGCCGGCGAGGACGAAATCATCCTGGCCGCGCACCGACGCTTGCTGGAGCGGTTTCCGCAGGCCCTGCTGCTCCTGGTACCACGGCATCCGGAACGCTTCATCTCGGTGTTTGAACTGGCGTGCAAGGAAGGCTTTGCCGCGGTGCGCCGCTCGACGGGCGAGACGGTTGGCGCCGGCACGCAGGTGCTGGTCGGCGACACCATGGGCGAGCTGCTGTTTCTCTATGCCCTGGCCGACGTGGCCTTCGTCGGTGGCAGCCTGGTGCCCAATGGCGGACACAACCTGCTGGAGCCTGCGGCGTTGGGCAAGCCGGTCCTCAGTGGTCCGCATCTATTCAACTTTCTCGAAATCTCCGCGCAGCTGCGCGATGCCGGCGCCCTGCGCGAAGTGCAGGATGCCGATCAGCTGGCGGATGCTGTCGGTGAGCTCTGGCGCGATTCGGCTGCCGCGCAACGGATGCGTGACGCCGGGCTGGGCGTGCTCAAGGCCAATCAGGGCGCCTTGCAGCGTCTGCTGACAGGGCTGGCGAGGCTGCTCGGCTAGTCGGTGTGTCTGGTCCGCGAGGAAGCCGGATCAACTGTCGGCGTCATTGCGCCGTCTGGGGGGGCGAGCGCCTGGTGGGCTTTAGCCCACCCAACCGCGGTTCAAGCGAGCCCTCTGGCTCAATAATCCACCCGCACCGGCTGACCGATGGTCTGCGGCAGATCCGGCGGCAGGAAGTCGGTGTCCGGGTTGTAATCGGGTTTCAGGTAGGCCGCCAGCTGCTGCAGGTCGTCCGGATTCAGCGTGCCGGCCGCCTGCTTCAGGCGCAGGTTGTCGAGAATGTAGTCGTAGCGGGCGTTGTTGTAGTCGCGTACCGCGGCATACAGGCGCCGCTGGGTGTCGAGCACGTCGACGATGTTGCGGGTGCCGACCTGATAGCCGATCTCGGTGGCTTCCAGCGCACTCTGGTTGGAGATGATCGACTGCCGGCGGGCCTGGACCTGTTCGATATCGGTGTTCACCGCGCGGTGCAGGTTGCGTGTGGCTTCCACCACCTGGCGGCGCAGGCTTTCGCGCTGCTGCTCGCTCTGGCTGAGCTGGTAATAGGCCTCGCGGCTCTGCGAGGTGGTCAGCCCGCCGCTGTAGAGCGGGATGTTCAGCTGCAGGCCAATGCTGCGCTGCTCGACGTCGCCGGTATAGCGCGGCATGTCGAAGCCGGGGATGCTCTGGGTGTTGCTGAAGCCGAGCGCGTCGTTGTCGCCCTTGCGGTACGAGGCCACGGCGTCGAGTGTTGGCGCATGGCCGGAGCGGCGCTGGCGCAGGGTTTCCTGGGCGGCGGTCACGGCGTAATTGACCGCCAGCAGGTTGAGGTTCTGCCGCGTCGCCGTATCCACCCACGCCTTGGCCTCGTTTGGCACCGGCGCCAGCACCGGCAGGGTATGGCGGATGCCTTCCAGTGCCAGGTACTCGCGGTTGGTCAGGGTGAACAACGCCTGAAAGGCGTCCTCGACCTGGCGTTGGGCGATGGAGCGATTGGCGCGCGCGGTATCGAAGCCGGCCTGGGCTTCGAGCACATCGGTCTTGTCGGAAAGGCCCACCTCGAAGCGTTCGTTGGCCTGGTCGAGCTGGCGCTTGAACGCGGCTTCCTCGGCCTTCACCGCCGCCAGGTTGTCCTGCGCGCGCAACACGGCGAAGTAGGCCTGGGCGCTCTGCAGGATCAGGTCCTGCTCGGCGATGGAGTATTCGATTGCGGCCTGCTCGCTCACGGCTTCCGCGGCCTTGAGCTGGAACCAGCGGTCGGCACGGAAGATCGGCTGGCTCAGCGTCGCCTGATAGACGGTACCGCTGCGCGACAGCGAGGTGGAGCCCATGCTGGTATCGACGTCCGTTTCGGTGTCACTCAGCTCGGCACCGGCGCTGAGATTGGGCAGCAGGCCGGCGCGGGCCTGCGGCACGACTTCCTGGCGCGCGCGAAACTGCGCGCGCGCTGCAGCCAGGTCGGCGTTGTTGTTGACGGCTTGCTGATAGACGCTGACCAGATCGGTCTTGCTGGCGAGGGGGATGGTCTCCTGCGCCCAGGCCCCTCCGGCAGTGAGGGTGGCCACGGCGAGAGCCAGGGGGAGTCTGCGCAGCATGTTGGGTCCATCCTGAATAGAGCTGATGGGCAAGGCTAAGCGGCAGCTGTCAGAGGGTCAAGGCGCGCGTGCGCCTGCTGTGTGGTGCCCGTGGCGGCCCGGTCAAATGACCGAACGGTCGACTAGTTTCGTCGTTGCCATGGTGTTCGCCCAAGGTCTTGATTAGACTCGACGGCGTTCTTGTCGGGGTGCCTTGAAGCGAAGGCTGAGATCGGAAAGTTCCGGATCCCGTTGAACCTGATCAGGTTAAGGCCTGCGTAGGGAACAAGATGTCCTCGTCTAGAACGTGACGAGTCTCTCCACCGCAGCTGCGGTGCCCGACGCCCTTGATCCGCCGTGTTGCTCAGGTTCGCTCCGACACATCCCAGGAGAAGCCGATGAGCGTGCAAAGCAACAAGAACCTGAGTGAATCCGCCCAGGTCGACCAGCAGTCCATTCAACCCTTCCCGCGTTCGCAAAAGGTCTATGTACAGGGCTCGCGCCCCGACATCCGCGTGCCCATGCGCGAGATCAGCCTGGACGTGACGCCCACCGACTTCGGCGGCGAGATCAACGCCCCCGTGACCGTCTACGACACTTCCGGCCCCTACACCGACCCGAACGTCACCATCGACGTGCGCAAGGGCCTGGCCGACGTGCGCAGTGCCTGGATCGAGGACCGCGGCGACACCGAGAAGCTGCCGGGGCTGACCTCCGAATTCGGCCAGCGTCGCCTCAACGATGCCGAACTTTCCGCCATGCGCTTCGCCCATGTGCGTAACCCGCGCCGGGCCAAGGCCGGGCACAACGTCAGCCAGATGCACTATGCAAAGAAGGGCATCATCACGCCGGAGATGGAGTACGTCGCCATCCGCGAGAACATGAAGCTCGCCGAGGCGCGTGAAGCCGGCCTGCTGGTCGAGCAGCATGCCGGGCAGAGCTTCGGCGCGGCCATTCCCAAGGAAATCACCCCCGAATTCGTCCGCTCGGAAGTCGCGCGCGGCCGCGCCATCATCCCGGCGAACATCAACCACACCGAGCTGGAGCCGATGATCATCGGCCGCAACTTCCTGGTGAAGATCAACGGCAACATCGGTAACTCGGCGCTGGGCTCCTCCATCGAGGAAGAAGTGGCCAAGCTGACCTGGGGCATCCGCTGGGGTTCGGACACCGTGATGGACCTGTCCACCGGCAAGCACATCCACGAGACGCGCGAGTGGATCATCCGCAACTCGCCGGTGCCGATCGGCACCGTGCCGATCTACCAGGCGCTGGAGAAGGTCAATGGCATCGCCGAAGACCTGACCTGGGAGCTGTTCCGCGACACCCTGATCGAGCAGGCCGAGCAGGGCGTGGACTACTTCACCATCCACGCCGGCGTGCTGTTGCGCTACGTGCCGCTGACCGCCAAGCGCGTCACCGGCATCGTCTCGCGCGGCGGCTCGATCATGGCCAAATGGTGCCTGGCGCATCACAAGGAGAATTTTCTCTACACCCACTTCGAGGAAATCTGCGAAATCATGAAGGCCTACGACGTCAGCTTCAGCCTCGGCGACGGCCTGCGTCCGGGCTCGATCGCCGATGCCAACGACGCCGCGCAGTTCGGCGAGCTGGAAACCCTCGGCGAACTGACCAAGATCGCCTGGAAGCACGACGTTCAGACCATGATCGAAGGCCCAGGCCATGTGCCGATGCACATGATCAAGGAGAACATGGACAAGCAGTTGGAATGCTGCGACGAAGCGCCGTTCTACACCCTCGGCCCGCTGACCACCGACATCGCGCCGGGCTACGACCACATCACCTCCGGCATCGGCGCGGCGATGATCGGCTGGTTCGGCTGCGCGATGCTCTGCTACGTCACGCCGAAGGAGCACCTGGGCCTGCCGAACAAGGATGACGTGAAGACCGGCATCATCACCTACAAGATCGCCGCGCACGCTGCTGATCTTGCCAAGGGCCATCCGGGTGCGCAGATTCGCGACAACGCCTTGAGCAAGGCGCGCTTCGAGTTCCGCTGGGAAGACCAGTTCAACCTCGGCCTCGACCCGGACACCGCGCGTGCCTTCCACGACGAGACGCTGCCGAAGGAATCGGCGAAGGTGGCCCACTTCTGCTCCATGTGCGGGCCGAAGTTCTGCTCGATGAAGATTACCCAGGAAGTGCGCGAGTACGCTGCCGAGCACGGCCTGACCGACGAGCAGAAGGCCATCGAGGCGGGTTTCGCCGAGCAGTCCTCGCGCTTCAAGGACGAAGGCTCGGTGATCTACAAACAGGTGTGACCGGCGAGGTGTGACCGACTGCCTGTAGGCGAGTCGAAGCGGGCCGGCGGATGCCGGCCCGCTTCGTATCCTCAGAGATATTCGCCTTTCAGAATGCCCTTGAGCTGTTCGTGGGGAATGAACAGCTCCGGGTGGCCGCTGGAGTAGGGCGCGATGCTGTAGACGTCGTACTTGAGCAACACACTGTCTTTCAGCAGTGCAATATTCGGCGTCTGCTGGAAGGGCCAGAAGTCGACGAACTCGGCGTCCTGATCGTGTTCGTTCTCCACCAGCCAACGCTGGTGCGCCTGGCGTGCGACGCGCCAGAAGTTACCTTCCTGCCCCGGAATCAGCAGGTCTTCCAGGCGCAGCTCGCGGTTCTGCTCGCGATCGTAGTTGATGAAGCCACGCCCGGGCATGCCGTGGGCGCCGCCGACATACAGGTAGCTGGAAAACTCGACCACCAGGATGTCGCCATGCTGCTCGCGCAGCTTGGCCTGCAGGTAGCTGCTCCAGCCCGGCTCGGCGGTGCTCAGAAAGCGCTGCTGGTAATTCTCTAGCGACGCGGGCAGGCGGTCATCCGGGCCGTTGATGGTCATCCGCCGCAGCCGTGCGTCGATCAGTCGATCGAGTTCCGGTTCGTCGGCAAAGGTCAGGGTGTCGATGTTCACCAGCGGGCAGCTGTCGTCCTCGCAGCCTTGCGGACGATGCTCGGTGACGATTTGACGGACTTCGACGGGGCGTTCGGCGACCAGGTGCTGGCAGCCGCCGAGCAGTAGGAGAAGGCTGCCCAGCAGGATGCGATTGCGAAAGGGTGCGGTTGAATACATGGTTGGTCCAGGCATGACAGTGCGCTTTCGATCGCCGGCGTTGCGCGAAGTTCGTGCGCTGGCGGCAGTGGAGCGTTCTTCGATTACGGTGGTCTGCAAAGGGCTGCGCCAGAGACAATGCCGCGTTAGGATGACCACAAAGCCGCTCACGACGTGACGGTTGCAGTCATTCGCCGCCGGCAAGGCGCGAATCAAACCGATATGAGTGGTACCCATGAGCGAGACCTTCAAACCCGGTCCGGATGATGTCCAGATCCTCCGTCGAGAGCAATGCTTCAGCGGTTTCTATCGGCTGGAGCGCGTCCACCTGCGCCACCGTCAGTTCAGTGGTGCCATGGGCGCCGAGCTGAGCCGCGAACTGTTCGTGCGGCATGACGCCGTATGCGTGCTGCCCTACGATCCGCTGCGTGACCGAGTGGTACTGATCGAGCAGTTTCGTGTCGGGGCGCTGGGCAAGGTCGACAATCCCTGGCTGATCGAACTGGTCGCCGGGCTGATCGACAAGGACGAGGCGCCGGATCAAGTCGCCCGTCGCGAGGCGGTGGAAGAGGCCGGGCTGGAGCTGGGCGAGTTGTGGCCGATCACGCGTTATTTTCCATCGCCGGGCGGCAGCGACGAGCGCGTACACCTCTATATAGGTCGCTGCGACAGCGAAGGGGCCGACGGTGTGTTCGGGCTGGCCGAAGAGGGCGAGGACATCCGTGTGCATGTCTGGTCGTTGCAAGAGGCACTGCGCGCCATTTCCGACGGTCGAATCGACAACGCGGCCAGCATCATTGCACTGCAGTGGCTGGCCTTGAATCGCGAGCAGGTGCGGGGGGAGTGGGCATGAGGAAGACGCGCGAGCGATACCGAGTCGATCTGCTCGAACTGCAGGCGGCCTGCGAAGCCAACTATCTGCGTCTGATGCGTCTGTTGCCGGGCATGCGTAGCGGTTGCGAGGCGCGGCGCATCGCCATCAGCCAGGGTGACCTGCTGCTTGGCGTACTGGTACTCGAAGTGCTGGAGAGCTGCCCTTACACCACCACCGTGCGGGTGAGCCAGGAGCACTGCCTGACCTGGTTGCCGGTGCCGAAGATGGAAGTGCGTGTCTATCACGATGCACGCATGGCCGAAGTGGTTCGTGCCGAGAACGCCCGGCGCTTCCGCGGCATCTATCACTACCCCAACGCGCAGATGCACCAGCCTGATGAAAAGAATCAGCTCAATCTCTTTCTCGGCGAGTGGCTGGGGCACTGCCTGGCCTGTGGCCATGAGCTGGAGCCCGTGCTCTGAAGCCGTTGATCTATTGACGAAGCAGGCACACACGCATCGCAACGCGGTTCTGTGACCCAGGCCCACAACCCGAGGTTTACCCTCCGGATGGGCTCCTACCATAATTCCGTTGCGATTTCGCTCAAGGAGAAGGGCCTTGCCTGGTGCGCCCCTGACTGCTGTTGAAGATTCGGTTCTGCTGGTGCAGCTCACCGATAGCCACCTGTTTGCCGAAGCGGACGGCAAGCTGCTGGGCATGAATACCTGCGACAGTCTGAAGCGGGTGGTCGAGCTGGCCATCGAAGAGCAGCCGCGCATCGACCTGATCCTGGCTACCGGTGACCTGTCCCAGGACGGCTCGGTGGCGTCCTACCAGCGCTTCCGCCAGTTGGCCGGGCGCATCGAGGCGCCAGCGCGCTGGTGTCCCGGCAACCATGACGAACTCGGCGCCATGCGCGAGGCCACCCGTGGCAGTGAGCTGATGGAGCCGGTGCTTGAGATCGGTGGCTGGCGCGTCGTGATGCTCGACACCCTGGTTGCAGGCTCGGTGTATGGCATGCTGCGTGGCGATCAACTCGAGCTGCTGGATCGCGCCCTGGGCGAGGCGCCCGAGCGGCATCACCTGGTCTGTCTGCATCACCATCCCGTATCCATTGGCAGCCGCTGGATGGACAGCATCGGGCTGCGCAATCCCGAGGCGCTGTTCGAGGTGCTGGACCGCCACGACAACGTGCGTGCGCTGCTTTGGGGTCATATCCATCAGGCGTTCGATCAGTCGCGCAATGGGGTTCGGCTGCTAGCCACGCCGTCGACGGGCGTGCAGTTCACGCCGCAGAGCGAGGACTTCCAGGTCGATAGCGCGGCACCGGGTTATCGCTGGCTCCGTCTGTATGCCGACGGGAGACTGGAAACGGCTGTGTCGCGGGTCAGCGGCATCGCCTTCGAAGTGGATTACAGCGTCAAGGGCTATTGAGCGTACTGCAGCTCGTGCTGCATAACGTTTGGTCGGCGGATCGGTTCGGGGCAGGGGATAAGTGGCGTTCGTCCGGGCGGTTCGCTTGCAGTCGGCGGTATGCGCCTTGTAGCCTTGCGGTTTTTCAACGAACTGTATTCATGTCCAGTTACCCGCCCTCGATACTCTATCTCCATGGCCTCAACAGTTCGCCGCTTTCGCAGAAGGCGAGCCGGCTGTCCGCTGCGTTGGGCCAGCTTGGCCTTGCCGATCGGCTGCGGGTGCCGGCGCTGCATCACCACCCACGCCAGGCCATCGCCCAGCTCGAAGCCTGCATCGCCGAGCTCGGCCGGCCGTTGCTGGTCGGCAGCTCGCTCGGCGGCTACTATGCGACCCACCTCGCCGAGCGCCATGGCCTCAAGGCGTTGCTCATCAATCCGGCGGTGATGCCGCATCGCCGCTTCGACGGTTATCTCGGGCCGCAGACCAATCTCTACAGTGGGGAAGTCTGGGACCTGACCGAGGACCATGTGGCCGCACTGGCGGAGCTGGAGACCTCGTCTCCCGAGGATGCCGAGCGCTATCAGGTCTGGCTGCAGACAGGCGATGAGACGCTGGATTACCGTGACGCGGCGCAGTTCTATCGTGGCTGTGCGCTGCGTATCCAGGCAGGTGGCGACCACGGTTTCCAGGGGTTCGAGGAGCGCCTGCCGGCATTGCTGGCCTTCGCCGGTTTCGACCCGCAGCTTTGGTTGGGCGGCTCTGACAGCGTGTCGCGGCGGCAACGGCAGCGCGAGTGCGCCACTGGCGATACCGCATGACTTGCCGATTATTCGTGGCTCGCATGGGCCGATTGTTCAGAACATAAGGACAGTGCCAGACAGATGTCTTATACCGCAGAAGCCATCGAGGTTCTTTCCGGCCTCGATCCGGTGCGCAAGCGCCCCGGCATGTACACCGACACCTCGCGGCCCAATCACCTGGCCCAGGAAGTCATCGACAACAGCGTCGACGAAGCCCTCGCCGGCCATGCCCGCTCGGTCCAGGTGATCCTGCATCAAGACAACTCGCTGGAAGTGATCGACGACGGCCGTGGCATGCCAGTGGACATTCACCCGGAAGAGGGCGTGCCGGGCGTCGAGCTGATCCTCACCAAGCTGCACGCGGGCGGTAAGTTCTCCAACAAGAACTATCAGTTCTCCGGTGGTCTGCACGGCGTCGGCATCTCGGTGGTCAACGCGTTGTCGACGCGGGTCGAAGTGACCGTCAAGCGCGACGGCAACGAGTACCGCATGAGCTTCGCCGATGGCTTCAAGGCCACCGACCTGGAAGTCATCGGCAGCGTCGGCAAGCGCAACACCGGTACCAGCGTGCGCTTTTGGGCCGATCCGAAATACTTCGATTCCCCCAAATTCTCCATCAGCCGGCTCAAGCATGTACTCAAGGCCAAGGCTGTGCTCTGTCCGGGGCTGAGCGTCAGCTTCGAGGACAAGGCCAGCGGTGAGAAGGTCGAGTGGCATTACGAGGATGGTCTTCGTTCGTACTTGGTGGACTCGGTCAGCGAGTATCTGCGCCTGCCGGACGAACCCTTTGTCGGTGCCCTGGCCGGCAATACCGAGGCGGTGGACTGGGCGCTGCTGTGGCTGCCGGAAGGTGGCGAGAGCGTTCAGGAGAGCTACGTCAACCTGATTCCAACGGCTCAGGGCGGCACCCATGTCAACGGTCTGCGCCAGGGGCTGCTGGATGCCATGCGCGAGTTCTGCGAGTTCCGCAACCTGCTGCCGCGTGGGCTCAAGCTGGCGCCGGAAGACATCTGGGAGCGCATCGCCTTCGTCCTCTCGATGAAGATGCAGGAGCCGCAGTTCTCCGGGCAGACCAAGGAGCGCCTGTCGTCCCGCGAGGCGGCGGCGTTCGTCTCGGGCGTGGTCAAGGATGCCTTCAGCCTCTGGCTCAATGCCCACCCGGAGCTGGGCATGCAACTGGCAGAGCTGGCAATCAGCAACGCCGGGCGCCGCCTCAAGGCCGGCAAGAAGGTCGAACGCAAGAAGATCACCCAGGGCCCGGCGCTGCCCGGCAAGCTGGCCGACTGCGCCGGGCAGGACCCGATGCGCGCCGAGCTGTTCCTGGTCGAAGGCGACTCGGCCGGCGGCTCCGCCAAGCAGGCACGGGACAAGGAGTTCCAGGCGATCATGCCGCTGCGCGGCAAGATCCTGAACACTTGGGAAGTCGACGGCGGCGAGGTGCTTGCCAGCCAGGAGGTGCACGACATCGCCGTGGCCATCGGCGTCGACCCGGGCGCCACCGATCTGGCCCAGCTGCGCTACGGCAAGATCTGCATCCTCGCCGATGCCGACTCCGACGGCCTGCACATCGCCACGTTGCTCTGTGCCCTGTTCGTTCAGCATTTCCGCCCTTTGGTCGAGGCAGGCCATGTCTATGTCGCCATGCCGCCGCTGTATCGCATCGACCTGGGCAAGGACATCTTCTATGCGCTCGACGAGGCCGAGCGCGACGGTATCCTCGAGCGGCTGGTGGCCGAGAAACGCCGCGGCAAACCTCAGGTGACGCGCTTCAAGGGCCTTGGTGAAATGAACCCGCCGCAGCTGCGGGAAACCACCATGGACCCCAATACTCGCCGCCTGGTGCAGCTGACCCTGGATGATTTCGAGGGTACCCGGGAAATCATGGACATGCTGCTGGCGAAGAAGCGCGCCGGCGATCGCAAGAGCTGGCTCGAGTCCAAGGGCAACCTGGCGGAGGTGCTGGTTTGATCCGTCGCTGGCTGGCGCTGCTGAGTCTGGCCTCGGCACCGCTCTGGGCCAATGAGCCGGCGCCCGAGCTGAAGCTGTTGAGCGAGCACCCGGTGATGGGTATGAGCGGTGGCAACCTGTCCGGAATAGCCTGGTGCGGCGATGCGCTGTGGGCCGTTTCCGACCGCGAAGATGACGTTCTCTATCGTCTGGATACCAGCGTATCGCCCTGGCAGGCGGAGCCCGAGCGTTTCGAAGCCGGCCCTCCGCCGGATAGCGGTTTGCCTTGGGGCATGCGCATGCGCACCTGGCTCAGTGGCCACGTACGCGGTGGTCACCTGGATTTCGAAGGGCTGAGCTGCGACAGCCTGGGCAATCGCTATCTGGTCAGCGAGGCGCATGCCGCGGTGCTGCGGGTGAGCCCGGCGGGCACGGCGGAGTGGCTGCGCCTGCCCGAATCGCTGGTGCGCCAGGCGCGGGCCAGCGGCATGCTCTGGCATTTCAATGCATTGTTCGAGGGCATCGCCGTCGATCCGAAGGCCGAGCGCCTCTGGCTTGCCGCCGAGCGTGAGCGCCGAGGGTTGCTGGTTCTACATCGCCAGCAGAGCAGTTGGCAGTGTACGGGCGGCTGCGTGCTGATGGCCGAGGGTGGCGATCAGCCGCCGCCCCCTGCACTGGGCGATGCACCACTGCCGAAAAGCTTCTCGGCGGTGGCGTTCTTCGGCGACAAGGTCTTCGTGCTGGAACCCTCGGCCTACCGCGTCTGCCGTCGAAGCCTCACCACTGGTGCGGTCGAGCGCTGCTGGTCATTCGCCGAGGAGGCTTTGACCGAGGAGCGCCGTTACGCAGAGCCCTACGGTAATGCCGAAGCGTTGTGGATCGACGAAGAGGGCGCCTGGATTGGCGTCGACAACAACGGCAAGGCTCGCGGTGACGGCGAGAAGCGTCCCATTGTCTGGCGATTCTCCGCGCCGAAAGGCGGCTGGAGTTCGAAGCCTTGAGCCAGACGGCCGGGCGTCGTGCCGGGCGGGTGATGCTGGTGCTCGCCTGGGGTATCGGGCTGTTCCTGGCCACACGCTTCTTCGCCGCCTGGGAGGCAGATCGCGTCAACCCCAACCGCCAACCCGTATCCCAGCTGCAGGGCGAGCAGATCGAGGTGCAGCTGGCTGGCAACGTCCAAGGACATTTCGTCGCCAGCGGCAAGATCAACGGCGAGGCGGTCACCTTTCTGCTCGACACCGGCGCCACCGATGTCGCGGTGCCGGCCGAGCTGGCCGAACGGCTGGGGCTGGAGCGTGGCGCACCGGTGATGCTGCACACCGCCAATGGCCAGACCACCGGCTATCGCACCGTGCTGCCAAGTCTCGAACTTGGCGAAATCAGGCTGCGCGATGTGCGCGCCATCGTCGCCCCCGGCTTTCGCAGCGAACAGGTTCTGCTCGGCATGAGCGCCCTGAAACAACTTGAATTCACCCAGCGCGCCGGCACCCTGGTGCTGCGCCAGCATGTAACGGATCGACCATGAGCGAATCCCTCGACCTGAGCCTCGATGGCGTGGAGCGGCGCTCCCTCGCCGACTTCACCGAGCAGGCCTACCTCAATTACTCCATGTACGTGATCATGGATCGCGCACTGCCGCATATCGGCGATGGCTTGAAGCCGGTGCAGCGACGCATCGTCTATGCCATGAGCGAACTCGGCCTGAACGCCGACGCCAAGCACAAGAAGTCCGCGCGTACCGTCGGTGACGTGCTCGGCAAGTTCCACCCGCACGGCGACAGCGCCTGCTACGAGGCCATGGTGCTGATGGCACAGCCGTTCAGCTACCGCTACACGCTGGTCGACGGTCAGGGCAACTGGGGTGCACCGGACGATCCCAAGTCCTTCGCCGCCATGCGCTACACCGAGGCGCGCCTGTCACGCTATTCCGAGGTGTTGCTGTCCGAGCTGGGGCAGGGCACGGTGGACTGGGTACCGAACTTCGATGGCACCCTCGACGAACCGGCGACCCTGCCGGCGCGGCTGCCCAACCTGCTGCTCAACGGCACCACCGGCATCGCCGTGGGCATGGCCACCGACGTGCCGCCGCACAACCTGCGTGAAGTCGCCGCCGCCTGCGTGCGTCTGCTCGACGAGCCGAGTGCCAGCGTCGAGCAGCTCTGCGAGCATGTGCAGGGGCCGGATTTCCCGACCGAGGCCGAGATCGTCACGCCGCGCGCGGACCTGCTGAAGATCTACGAAACCGGCCGCGGCTCCGTGCGCATGCGTGCGGTGTACCGGGTCGAGGACGGCGACGTGGTGGTCACCGCGCTACCGCACCAGGTGTCCGGCTCCAAGGTGCTCGAGCAGATCGCCGGGCAGATGCAGGCCAAGAAGCTGCCAATGGTCGCCGACCTGCGTGATGAGTCGGACCACGAGAACCCCTGTCGCATCGTCATCATCCCGCGCTCCAACCGGGTCGATGTCGAGGCGCTGATGCAGCACCTGTTCGCCACCACCGATCTGGAGTCCAGTTACCGGGTCAACACCAACGTCATCGGGCTCGATGGGCGTCCACAGGTGAAGAACCTGCGCACCCTGCTCAGCGAGTGGCTGACCTACCGCATCGGTACCGTGCGCCGTCGTCTGCAGTTCCGCCTGGACAAGGTCGAGAAGCGCCTGCACCTGTTGGAAGGCTTGCTGGTGGCCTTCCTCAATCTGGATGAGGTGATCCACATCATCCGGACCGAGGATCAGCCCAAGCCGGTGCTGATGGCGCGTTTCGAATTGTCCGAACTGCAAGCCGACTACATCCTCGATACCCGCCTGCGCCAGCTGGCGCGCCTGGAGGAGATGAAGATCCGCGGCGAGCAGGACGAGCTGGCCAAGGAGCGCGAGCGGCTGCTGGCGCTGCTCGGCAGCGAAAGCAAGCTGAAGAAGCTGGTGCGCAAGGAGCTGATCGAGGACGCGGAAACCTACGGCGATGACCGTCGCTCGCCGATCGTTGAGCGTGCCGAGGCCCGTGCGCTGTCGGAGAACGAGCTGCTGCCGTCCGAGCCGGTCACCGTGGTGATCTCCGACAAGGGCTGGGCGCGCTGCGCCAAGGGCCACGATGTCGATGCCAGCGGCCTGTCCTACAAGGCCGGGGATGGCTTCAAGGCGGCTGCGGCCGGGCGCTCGAATCAATATGCGGTGTTCATCGACTCCACTGGACGCAGTTATTCGCTGGCGGCGCACTCGTTGCCTTCGGCACGTGGCCAGGGCGAGCCGCTCACCGGCCGGCTGACCCCGCCGCCAGGCGCCAGCTTCGAATGCGTGCTGTTGCCCGATGACGAGGCGCTCTATGTGATCGCTTCGGACGCCGGCTACGGTTTCGTCGTCAAGGGTGAGGACCTGCAGGCCAAGAACAAGGCCGGCAAGGCGCTGCTCTCGCTGCCGAAAGGCGCCAAGGTCGTCGCGCCGCGGCCGTTGGCCAACCGCGAGGAGGACTGGCTGGCTGCCGTGACGACCGAAGGCCGCCTGCTGGTGTTCCCGGTGCGCGATTTGCCTCAGCTGGGCAAGGGCAAGGGCAACAAGATCATTGGCATTCCCGGCGAGCGGGTGGCCAGCCGCGAGGAGTATCTGGTCGATCTGGCGGTATTGCCCGCCGGTGCGACGTTGCTGTTGCAGGCCGGTAAGCGCACGCTGTCGCTCAAGGCCGAAGATCTCGAGCATTACAAGGGCGAGCGCGGGCGGCGCGGCAACAAGCTGCCACGCGGCTTCCAGCGTGTCGAAGGGCTGCAGGTCGAGGTCTGACAAGCGCATTGGCGCTGGAATCGACGGCCGCTTTCACGGAAGATAGCTGCCTTTCCAGCCTGCGGCATGTCTCCGGTGCTTTTCTTTCGCGTCGCTTATTCGTTTTCCGGCGCGCTACATATGCACGAGGCATTGCTGGCCGTAGGGCCGCAGGCGGCCAGAAGAATTATGGTGTTATGACGGTAATGAAGAACTTGCTGCGTGTTCCGACTGTTTTGTTGCTGGCCAGCATTGGCTTGACAGGCTGCATCGGGCTCAAGCCGGCGCCGATGTATCGGCTCGACAGCGGTACGACCGAGGTGCCTGAAAGAACCGATGGAGCGTCCGTGCTGCTGGCGCCGGTGGCGTTGGCCGACTACCTGCAGCGCGATGCTCTGCTGCAGCGCCTGGCCGATGGCAGCCTGGCTGCCGATGATCAGCAGGCACGCTGGGCGGGCAGCCTGAAGGGTGACATCGAGCAGGTGTTGCTGCGTCAGCTGGCCTGGCGCCTGGACACCCAGAGCCTCGTGCTCGGCCCGGCTGAAGAGGGTTTCGCGGCGGAGGTACAGATCGAGCTGTCGATCTCGCGTCTGGATTCCGGTCCGCAGTACCCGGCGGTGCTCGAGGCGCAGTGGCGGCTCAGGGACAAGGCGGGCAAGCATCTGGGCACTCGCCTGGTGCGGCTGCAGGAGGAGCATCAGGGCACGGCAACCGACCAGGTACGTGCGCAGAGTCAGTTGCTTCAGCGACTGAGCGAGATGTTGGCGCAGGCGGTTGAGCCGACCCTGGTGGCGAAGACGGCGCCCAAGCCTGCGCCAGCCAAGCCGCCGGTCAAATCTGCCGAAGCGCCGGCACCGCGGATCCCGGCCGCCGAACCTATCCGCACCGACATGGAAGTGTTTCGCTTCTGACCCTGTCGCGGCTGCTGTTGCAGCCAGCGCAATGAAAAAGCCCGGCCAGCGATCTGGTCGGGCTTTTTCGTTCTCTCGGGCTTGGTTGCCACTGCGGGCATGCTCGCCGCGCGACTCGCTTGAAAGCGATCGTATGGCTTGCGTCAGTGGGTGCGGCTACGTAGCTCGTGCATGCGTGCGAGCTGACGCTCCAGCAATGACGGGTAGGGGTCGAGCAGGCGCTCGACGCAGCAGGCGCCTTCCGGGCTGGCGATCGGGCGGATGCGGGCACGTTGCTGGATCAGGCGGTCGTCGCTGATGCTGCGCTCGACCAGCAGCAGATTACGGCTGTGCAGCGACATCTCCAGTGCGGCCTGTGCCGCTTCGCTGAGCAGCAGGTCGCCCTGGCCGAGATCGAACAGGTTGTCGCCCTGGGTCAGGCCCAGCTGCAGCTGCAGGGTGATACCACTGTCGGCGAGGTCGATCTGCAGGGCATGGCCAAGCGCGCGCATCAGCTCGCCGCAGCAGATGGCATGGGTGAGGTAATTCTGCTCGTCGTCCTGACTATGGAACAGCATCAGACTGCTGCCGTCGTTGAGCGTATGCAGCTCGGCCTGGTAGAGCGTCGCCGCCTGCTGCAGGCAATCACGATAGCGTTGCAGCAGTTCGGTCAGGCGCTCGCGCGGCAGGCGGCGCAGCTGATCCTGATTGCCGAGCTGGATGGCCAGCACGGCGCTGCGCGTCGAGCGTGGCGCGGCCGTCGGCTGCGGAGCTCGGCTGGCGGGAGCGGGGCTGTCGAATGGCGGTTCGTCGTGCGCTATCTCCAGATCATCGTCGGTGCTCGCCGACAGCCGCACCTGACGCTGCGGCTGGTCTTCGTCCAGGTCGACCTCGAAGCGCTCGGGGCGAGATAGGCTCGGGCTGTCATGGCTGGTGCGGTCTTCGTCCTGCTCGAAATAGTCCTCGTCCAGTGCATCACTGAGGTCAAGCTCCGGCTCGGGTTTTTCCGGCACCAGACGTGCCTGGAGCTGCCGGGCAAGGTCGCCGATTTCGTCCTGCCGCCCGGCGCCCGGTGCCGGGTCGTCCGGATCGCGTAGCCAGAGGCGCATCTGCATCAGCGGCGTGGATAGCTGGCGGCCGAGGCGCATGCTCAGGGTAAGGGTCAGCGCCAGCAGAATCAGGCTGAGCAGGCCCATGCTTTGCAGACTGATGGTCATCGGCTGCTGGAACTGCTGCATGTCGAGGCTGACACGCAGGTGCCCGGCGATCACCTCCTGAAAGCTGATCGGCGTCGAGTAGAGGCCATTGTCGTCCCCTAGCAAGCCCTGCTGTGGGCGCGTGCCGGACTCCGCCAGCACGCGATTGTCCACGCTGTAGATCGCCGCATGGGCGACCAGCGGGTTCTTCACCAGATTGCTCAGCAGCACGTTGAGGCTGAGGATGTCGTTGGCCACCAGCAGGTCGGTGGCCGACGCCGCCGTCTGTGTCACCAGACTCTGGCCGAGGGCATCGGCCTGCTGTTCCATGGCGTGCTTGAACTGCATGCCGATCACCCAGGCATAGATGATCAGCGCCAGCGCCACCAGCAGCAGCGTGTGGCTGGCGATACGCAGCACCAGTGGCACGCGATGCTGGCGCACTGCGCGGTAGAGCATGAGAAAGAAGTTGTCGGGCTTTACGGATGCGGGCCGGTTCACAGAGCGCGGCTCTTCTCGTCGGGAAATTGCCGAGCAGTATACGGAAAGCACGGTGGGCGCTGAAGGTCTGCAGCTATCAGCTGACGAATTGCGTGGGAGCGTCTAGCTAAAGAGGACGCGGCACGCAGGGCTTGCTAGCGGGAGTCGTAGACGCTGTCCTGGCGCACGGCGAGCTGATGTAGAATGCCGGCCTTCATTGCCTGTCATGGGAGCTGCGCCTTGCGCGAAATCGTCCTGATCAACATCACCGGTGAAGACCGTCCGGGCCTGACCGCGGCCATCACCGGCGTGCTCGCCCAGGGAGGCGTGAACATTCTCGACATCGGCCAGGCAGTGATCCATGACACCCTGTCGTTCGGCATCCTGATCGAGATACCCGACAATGAGCGCGCCTCGTCGGTGCTCAAGGACGTGCTGTTCATGGGGTACAAGCACGACCAGCAGGTGCGCTTCACGCCGGTCGCCGAGGCCGATTATCAGCACTGGGTGGCCGGCCAGGGCAAGGCTCGGCACATCGTCACGCTGCTGACTCGCAAGGTCACCGCCGAGCAGCTGCAGCGGGTCAGTTCGATCACCGCCAAGTATGGCCTCAACATCGATCACATAGATCGTCTGTCCGGACGCATGCCGCTGGACATGCCCGAAGAACAAGGTAAGGGCTGCATCGAGTTTTCGGTGCGTGGCGAGCCTGCCGACACCGCCGCATTGCGCGCCGAGTTTCTCAGCGTGGCTCAGGAGCTGAACGTCGACATCGCCTTCCAGCGCGACTCGGTCTACCGGCGCAACCGCCGCCTGGCCGTGTTCGACATGGATTCGACGCTGATCGAGGCTGAGGTCATCGACGAGCTGGCCAAGGCCGCTGGCGTCGGTGAACAGGTGTCCGAGATCACCGAGCGCGCCATGCGCGGCGAACTGGACTTTCGCGCCAGCTTCAAGGAGCGCCTGGCGCTGCTCGAGGGGCTGTCAGAGAACGTCCTCGCCGATATCGGCGCCAGCCTGCGGCTGACCGAGGGTGCCGAGGTGCTGTTCGCCGAGCTCAAGCGTCTGGGCTACAAGACCGCGATTCTGTCCGGCGGCTTCAGCTACTTCGCCAAGCAGCTGCAGGCCAAGCTGGGCATCGACTACGTATTCGCCAACGAATTGCAGATCGAGAATGGCAAGGTCACCGGCGTGGCGGTCGAGCCCATCGTCGATGCCCAGCGCAAGGCCGATCTGTTGCGTCAGCTGGCCGAGCAGGAAGGGTTGTGTCTGGAGCAGACCATTGCCGTTGGCGATGGCGCCAACGATCTGCCGATGCTCGGTCTGGCCGGCCTCGGCGTCGCCTTCCGCGCCAAGCCGCTGGTCAAGCAGTCGGCCAAGCAGGCGATCTCCACGCTGGGGCTGGACGGCATCCTCTATCTGCTGGGCTTCCGCGATCGCGAAGGCTCCGAGTGACGGCGACGGGCTGATACTGCGGCATCAGCCCGTCGCGGTCAGGTCTCATGGCTTGATCGCTACCTTCAATACCCCGTCGCGCTGGTTGGCGAAGAGATCGTAGGCGTCATTGATATCGGCCAGCGCATACTGATGGGTCACCAGCGGGCCGAGATCGACTCTTCCTGAAGCCACCACGTTGAGCAGCCGGCGCATGCGCTCCTTGCCGCCGGGGCAGAGCGAGGTGACGATATTGTTGTCGCCCAGGCCGGCGTGGAAGGCGCCGAGCGGAATGGTCAGGTCACTGGAATAGACGCCGAGGCTGGACAGCGTGCCGCCCGGCTTGAGTACTCGCAACGCGCTCTCGAATGTCGATTGCAGGCCCAGCGCCTCGATGGAAGCGTCGACGCCGCGGCCGCCGGTCAGCTTGAGCACCTCGTCCACCACGTCGACATTGCGGAAGTTGAGCGTCACATCCGCACCCATCTTGCGCGCGATATCCAGCCGCGCATCGACGCCGTCCACTGCGATGATGGTGCCGGCGCCACGCAGTCTGGCTCCGGCAGTAGCACACAGGCCGATGGGGCCTTGGGCGAAGACCACCACGATGTCGCCGATCTTGATGTTGGCGGCCTCGGCGCCGGCGAACCCGGTGGACATGATGTCCGGACACATCAACACCTGCTCGTCGGTCAGGCCGTCCGGCACCGGCGCCAGGTTGGCCTGGGCGTCGGGTACCAGCACGTACTCGGCCTGGGTGCCGTCGATGGTATTGCCGAAGCGCCAGCCGCCCATGGGCTTGTAACCGTGGCACGAGCAGCCGCCATCCTGCGACGGCAGGCCGTCCTGGCAGGCGTAGGAGGTGAAGCTCGGGCAGATGGCGCCAGCGATCACGCGCTGGCCCTCCTGGTAGCCCCTGACATTGCTGCCCAGCTTTTCGATGACGCCCACCGGCTCGTGGCCAATGGTCAGTCCCGGGGCAACCGGGTACTCGCCCTTGAGAATGTGAACATCGGTGCCACAGATGGTTGTCGTGGTGATCCGCAACAGCGCATCGTTCGGGCCGATCTCGGGTATGGGTTTGTCCTGCAGTTCGATGCGCCCGGGTTCGACGAACACGGCGGCTTTCATCATGGCCATGGCACGACTCCTTCTGAAAGTGAAGACGTCCGGACACTCTAGCCCAGCGTTGCGGCCAGCGGATGACCACGATCAACTCAGGGCGAGTTGGCAGGAGGAGTCTGTTTTGGCCGCTGGGCCAGCCGGGCTCACTCCTCGTCGGAGGAGAAGTCGTAATCCATCGACTGGCTGGGGCCCTGCAGGTAATGCCCCTGGATATAGCTGACGCCGGCCTGCCAGAGCGTGGCGAGTACCGTGGCGCTTTCGACGAAAGGCACGATGCTCTGCTTGCGCTGCTCGTGTAGCTCGGCCAGCAGCGTCTTGAGCGCTTCCTGATTTTCCTGGCGGCTCAGATCCTGGGTATAGGAGCCGTCGACCTTGATGAACTCGGCATCCAGGTGTTTGAGCGTGTTGAAGGGGTTCAGCACGCAACCGAACTGGGCCAGGGCAATTCGGCAACCGAGGCCGCTCAGGCCCTGTGCTAATGCCTTGGCTGGTTTGAGATAGGCGACGGCATCGGCTTCGCCGAACTCGAAGGCCAGTGAGTCGCCGGGCAGGCGCGAGGCCTTGAGTACGACGCCGAGCCAGGGCAGCAGACTGGAGTCCTGGATGCTGGCGGCGGACAGGTGCAGGAACAAGCGGGTGCTATGGCCCTTGGCGCGATGTTCGGCGAGCAGCTTGATGGAATTGAGAATGACCCAGCGGTCGATCTTGCTGGCCAGGCCGGCCTCGCTGGCGGCGCTGAGAAACTCGTTGGGCGGTACTTCCGCGCCTTGGGGATCGAGCAGTCGCAGCAGGACTTCGTAATGCTCGAAGTTGTCGCCGCGCAGGCTGATGATCGGCTGGAACAGCAACCGGAAGCTGTTGTTCTCCAGTGCCTGCTTGAGCATGGCGGC
Organism: Stutzerimonas sp. KH-1; assembly: GCF_054483855.1. Classification (NCBI taxonomy): domain Bacteria; kingdom Pseudomonadati; phylum Pseudomonadota; class Gammaproteobacteria; order Pseudomonadales; family Pseudomonadaceae; genus Stutzerimonas; species Stutzerimonas sp. KH-1. The sequence goes on from NZ_CM137011.1 coordinate 4,130,642, forward strand.
GATATCGCCGCGGTTCGCCGCGGCGGCCAGCTCGTCGGCGGGGTTATAGATCTTCAGCGCATTGCCGTCGCTCAGCTCATCGGCGCAGCGGTGCGCGCGCTCGATGGCGTCCTGGGCCTTGGCGGTCTTTTCGTCGAGGCCGGCGACACCGATGCTGAGGGTGACCTGCACCGTGCGCCCGCCTACATCGAGCAGATGCCCTTCGACCTTGCCAAGCAGCGCACGCAGTTCCGCTTCGGCCTGCTGCGGTATGACGCCGGGTTGCAGCACGGTGAACACATCATCGGCGAAGCGCGCCAGCTGGGTGTCGCTCGGGAAGTGCCCGCGCAGCAGGGTGGCCAGCTGGCTGAGCAGCTGGTCGGAGTCGGTCAGGCCGATATCGGCCTGCAATGCAGCGAAACGGTCGATGCGGATGTATGCCAGGGTCGCGCTCTGGCCTGCGTTGACCGCGCGCTCGACCGCGGTATCCATGACTTCGACAAAGCTGTTGCGGTTGAGCAGGCCGGTCACCGGATCCTGGCTGCTGATCTCGCGGAGCTTCTGCAGTTCGGCGCTGTCGCTCTCGGCGCGGATCACCACCTGGATGCAAGGCTCGCCGTCATAGGCGGCTGGCGAGAAGCTCATGCGCATCTTCAGCGCTTCGCCGTCGGCGCGAACCCCGCCGCAGGCCAATTCGGCGCTGCCTTCGAGGGTCTGGTAGTTTTTCAGGAAGGTCTTGAACCGGCTCTGGTCGGCACCGCCGATCAGGTCGATCATCGGCATGCCTTCCAAATCGTCGACGTCGTCGTAGCCGAACAGCTCGAGGTAGGCACGGTTGGCATAGATATGCATGCCGTCATGAACGTAGGCGATGGCGTCGACGGAGCTGTCGAGCAGCAGCTGGCAACGTTTCTCCGCCTCGCGCAGCGCGACTTCGGCCGAGCGTCGGGCGCGTCGCTCCTCGAGATTGGCCAGTTCGCGGTTGGCCACCAGCAGCAGCCATTCATCCTCGCCCTGTGGCAACGCGTCCTGGGCGCCGAGCATCAGCGCATCGGTGATCGCTTCGGCGTCGTTGCCGGCGGTCAGCTGGATGATCGGGATGTCCTTGGCCTGCCGGCGAATAGCACTGATCGCCTCGCTGGGGTCGAGATTCTCGCTCTGCGGCGCACTGATCAGCAGATCCCAGATTTGTTTCAGGGCTTCGGCCAGATCGTCGCTGGAGGTGAGTCGATGCACCCGGGTCGCCTGTCCGGCATTGCGGAAGAGGCTAACCAGGCGCTCGGCTTCGTTCTGCGAGTCTTCAAGAATCAGCAGGCGGATGGTTTTCTTTTGCAGGGCCATGGCAACAGCTTAAGTGCGCGCCGGTGCGGCGCGGGCAGGCAAGAATGCGAGAGTCGGCAATCTACAGCGACTTCCAGAGTGAGTCAAAATCTTCATCCCCGCCGCTCGTGTGGGCTTTCCAGCCTGTGAACGAGGTCTCTCGCTCCGGTGCCAGCTGGCCAAGTGAGCGATACTCGAACTGGTTGTAGTTTCCGCTGCTGCCACGGCGTCGGTGCAGAATGGCGCGCTGTTCCTCGCCGTTGTGATTGATCAGGACCTTGTGCCCCTCCTGGAAGGGCAGGCGTGGCGCAATCAGCATCGCTGGCTGGGAGATGGCGCCGATCTCGGGCAACAGCAGGGCACGAAGGTACTCGCTGCCCTGATCGACCTTGCGCAGCAGGCGCAGGCCGCAGGGTTGGGCCTGCGGTGCGATCAGCTGGACCCCCATCTGCGTGACGCCCCCGCGGACTTGGCGAATCCAGCGCACCACGGCGATGCTCCAGCTCTGCCCGTCACCTTCGCGCAGCCCCAGCAACTCGCCAGTCTGCAGCAGGCCGGGGACTTCGCCTTCCCAGGCCAGGCAGTAGCCGCCCGGGCTGTGATCGACCAGCTGGACCTGATGAATCGGGTGGCTTTCGCATGTTGTCGATCTGCTTGCCGGGACCGGATCGGTGTTGTTTGCGCGAGCCGCTGGAGTGGGAGTGGCGCGTACGCGGGTAGGGCTGATGAACTCGATATGATCCTGGTCCGGCGGCAGCTCGGTAGCGGTGCTCTGGGCGTCGAAAGCGCTGGCCCAGACATCTGTTGCGCCATTGTGCAGCTTGAATACCGCGCGGTTCGATGCGTCGGGCTGCTCCAGTACCTCATTGAACGGTCGCTGGCCGGCTAGCTGAAAATGCAGCGCGGTCATGCCGATGCACAGGCTGAGTACACCCTGTGCCGGGGTGCGCTGGAAGGTGCGTTCGGAAATCGCGCCCCATGCCGAGCTCAGATGGCGCAGCAGATCGTCATCGAGACCGTCAGCCGCCGGGAGGTTGGTCAGCTGGCGGTTTTCCTGAGCCAGGCGCAGATGTTCCTCGATCAGGCTGACCAGTGGACGGGTATCGATACCGAGCAGATGCAGCTGTTGTGCATCTGGCAACAACGAGCGATAGCGTGGTGGGCCGTCTACCGTCGGGGAAAACAGGAACAGGCTGCTGGCCAGGCTGCCGGCCTGGATCAATGGCAGCGCGCTCCAGGCTTCGAGCGCCGCGGCCAGCTTGATGATGTTTTGCTGACGCATCTGGTTGCAGCGCGCACAGCCGAGCAGCAGCGCGGCGATATAGCTCTGCTCGGTGCTCAGGCCGGGGCCGTGCTGCGCCAGCGGATCGCGGACCAGGAGACGCTCGACGCCGTGTTCGACCGCCAACTGATAGAGCTGATGCATCTCCAGCCAGAGACCGGGTGCGGGCGGCCCGTAGAGTTGAGTCGAGCGCACGAGCAGCGCGCCCAGACTGTGAACAGCACGCTGCAGTGCGACGGAAAACAGCTGGTGGCGGTCGCGGTTGGGTTGGGAGACCACGCGAACGACGATCAGCTTGTAGCCGACCGCCAGGTGGTTCTGCAGTGCCTGGCAAAGGCCGGCGACCTTGCGCGGGCGCTCGGCCAGCACGATTGGCTGGTTGACGTAGTGCTTTTCCAGCTGCCGGCAGACGAAGTGCACGTCCGGGCGCAGCAGCTCGAGTATCTGCAGCCTGGTTTCGGACCCAATGCGAAGCTGGTTGAGCTCGATCAGGGCCTGATACAGCTGACGTGCGGTCTCACCGATGTTGGCTTTGGGCAGCCCGGCGAGCCAGGCGGATACGCCGCGCACGCTGGCATCGCAGAAGGACAGGCTCTGCCGAGTCGGTGCGGGTGCGCGCAACAGCAGATGATGGCTCTGTCTATCCAACGATGGCTCCGCAGCGATTCAAGGCATGAGTAATGAGAACTCTATCAATATCTGCCGCAGCGGGCAGGACTGAATAATGGCCTGGTGATATTAGCCGACATTCGGCAGCGGCTGGCGGCCGAACGTCGGTTGGGGCCGTTAGAGCTGGTCGAGCGGCTCGGCGACCACTGCGCTCGATTCCGCCTGCCCCAGGGCTTGGCCCATGCATACGGGACTAAGCGGGCCGAGCTGCTCGGCCCAGCGAACACGGTCCGGACCGAACAGCAGGATGACGGTCGAGCCGAGCTTGAAGCGTCCCATCTCCGCGCCCTTTTCCAGGTGGATCGGTGCGCGCGCGGTTTCGTCGTAACGGAAGGTCCGGAGGCTGCGCTTGGGCGGCGTGACCAGTCCGGCCCAGACCGTTTCGATGCTGGCAACGATCATCGCGCCGACCAGCACCATCGCCATCGGCCCATGCTCGGTGTCGAACAGGCAGACCACCCGCTCGTTGCGTGCGAACAGCTCCGGTACCCCCTGGGCGGTAACGGTGTTCACCGAGAAGATCCGTCCCGGTACATAGACCATCTCGCGCAGCGTGCCGCTGACCGGCATATGCACACGGTGATAATCCTTGGGCGACAGGTACACGGTAGCGAATGCGCCGCCCATGAACGGCGCCGCGCGCTCATGATCGCCGCCGAGCAACTCCATGGCGCTGAAGCTGTGCCCCTTGGCCTGGAAGATGCGGCCCTGCTCGATGCGGCCTAGCTGGCTGATGGCCCCGTCGCAGGGGTTGAGGATGGCGCCAGGCGTGGTATCTAGAGGGCGCGCGCCATCTTTCAACGCGCGGGTGAAAAAGGCGTTGAAATGTTCGTAGGCCGTAGGTTCTTCCGTCTGGGCCTCGCGCATGTCGACCTGGAAATGTCGAACGAACCACTTGATGAAGGTGTTCTTCACCCAGGGCAGCCGGCATTCGGCCAGGCAGCCGGCCAGTCGTGAGATCAGGTGATGCGGCAGCACATACTGGCTGGCGACGAACAGGCGTTCTTTCATGTTGGTCCTTTTCATTGCTGCACCGGGGTGTCAGGCAGGTTGCCCCATTCGGCCCAGGAGCCTGCGTAGCCTTTGACGCGCGGATAGCCCAGCGCCTTGGCTATCAGGTAGGTGAGGCCTGAGCGATGGTGGGTTTGACAATGGGTGATGATTTCCTTCTCCGGCACGATCCCGAGTGCCCGCAGGTGCTCGGCGATGTCCTCGCGGATGCGCAGCGAACGTGCTGGGTCCATGGCGGCGGTCCACTCGAAGTTGACCGCCCCGGGGATGTGGCCACCGCGGGCGGCGAACAGTTTTTCGCCGCGGTATTCAGCCGGTGAGCGAGCGTCCCATATAGCCAGATCGTCCGCGCCGAGGCGGCTCTCGATGTAGGTGCGGGTGGCTGTGGGCGCTTCGTCGAGCGTTAGGCTCGGGTGGCCGGCGGCGGCTGCGGGCACCTGCTGGGTGAGTGACCGGCCCTCGGCCAGCCAGGCGTGCAGGCCGCCGTTGAGGTAGTGGTAGTGGTGATGGCCGATCACATCCAGCAGCCAGACGAAGCGCCCGGCCCAGCCGCCGCCCTCGTCGTCGTAGACCACATAGACCGCGTCGGGGCGATGTCCCAGTGCGCCGAACAGCTGCTGCAGCTGCGCGATGTCGGGAAGCAGGCCGGGCGCTGGCGGCTGGCCGAGCTGGGTTTGCTTCGGGTCGACGAATCGAGCACCCGGCAGATGGCCTTCGGCATAGCGAGCGGCGCTCGTCAGATCGACCAGAATCAGTTCCGGCGCATCGAGGCGAGCGGCCAGATCGGCAGGCTCGATCACCAGCGGCAGGTGGGAAAAGACGGACACGGCGGGCCTCGACTCAGTCATGGAAGGGACGAAGTCTAGCGAAAAAGATCAGCCCCCGCGCCTGCTGAGGTTGTTCAGTGCGCGCTCGATGCACTGGGATGTTTTAACGAATGTTTGCAGTACCGTGTCCGACATGGGCGCGCCGTTCTGATCGGCAACGATGAGCATCAGTACTCGCCCGTCGACTCCCAGCGAGCGCAACAGCAGGTGCTCGCCGGCGAACAGTTTCTTGAGCGTGCCGGGCAGGAGGGCCGAGAACTGCGCCATGTTGGATGGTTGCAGTCGCAGCTGGGCAGGTTTTTCCAGCAGGCGCCGAACAATCTGGCTCTGCTCCGGAGCGAGCGTCAGGCGCCCGGCATCGGCAGGCAGGCCGTTGCCCTGCTGGCTGACCAGGCGATTCTGCTTGCGGTCGACCAGCATCACCAGTGAGCGCTGAAGGCCGGCGCAGTTCAGTGCGCGGCTGGCTGTGGCAGTCAGTTGCAGGATGTTGCTGAACGGTGAGGGATCGCCCAGCAGGCGGCGACATTGGTCGCGCCACTCTGCCAGGTCGGCCGCGCTCGGGGTCGGTGCTTCGCGCAGGGTCTGGAAGCGGCTGCCGGTTGGCCACAGCAGGCCCTGGGCCGGGTGCCAGAGGTCGGTCGGGCCGAACTCGCGGGCACTGATGACCGCTTGCTGGTGCACCATTTGTTGCATCTCGTCCAGTGGCACCTGCAGGTACAGTCCGGCCAGCCGCTGCCAGCGCAGGCTGTGCACGCCGCTCCAGCTGTGGTGTGCCGATAGCGCCAAGCCGTTGGCCAGCACGATGGTGTTGCTCGGCAATGTAAGCCAGCGGCGTAGCTCGGGGTCGGCGTCGAGCATCTGCTGCTGGTGCAGCGGGTGTTCGTTGTCGTGGGCGATATGCAGGGCCCTGATCAGCCGGCGCCGATCGGCACCGAGCAGCCGATAGCCCTGAGCGATCCAGTCGGGTAGGCGCCAATGCTCGGCAAGCCTGAGGCACAGCTCCAAAAGTGAAACGCCGAGCAGTTCGCGCTCGACGCGGCTGGCTGGTTCGCCCTTGACCAATACCCGCTGTTCCCAGCTTTCCAGCAGATGCGGATAGGTGCCGATCAGTGCCCAGGCCGGCGCCAGAAACAGCAGGCTGCCCCAGTGGATCTCCTGCCACAGCCGGGCCAGGCGGGCGGCGAACAGTCCGTTGGCCTGCTGGCTGGCATGGCGGCTGATCAGCACCAGTTGCCGCAGCGGTCGCGGCATGTCGGCCGCCTCCATGGCCGGAATGCGCGCCAGTAATGCTTCGGCGCGCTGCACGCCGATGCGGCTGAGTGCGACCTCCAGGCTTTCGGCCGGCTGGCCATCGCCGATGCCGCGGTTGGCCTCCTGAATGAAGCGCAGCGCCAGCACCGGGCTGTCCTGGATGAGTTCGGCGATCTGCCGCATCGACTTGCTGCTGTCGCGCAACGCCAGGCGAACCCGTTCATGAACGGCAGCAAAGGCGGGCAGGGGAGCATCGTCGAGTGCCTTGATCCAGGCGGGCAGGGTGCGTGGTAGCGGGGGCGTGGTGGTCATGGCCGAACTAGCTTTTCATCGGGATGGCCTTTAGTCTGGCGCAAAAGTTCCGATAACCAGAACAATTCTTCCAACATTCCTTTTGCAAGGTCGTCTGGTAACGACTCGGGGCGCTGTTTTGCCCTGATCCGGACGGCTCGTAACCAGGTTTCAGACGTACCTCCTATGGTCAAGATAATCGGCATCATCGTGGTGTTCGCCAGTGTGCTGGGCGGATTCGTGCTTTCGGGCGGCAAGATCGGCGCGCTGATCCATCCATTCGAGGTGATGATCATTGGCGGCGCCGCCCTGGGCGGCTTCCTGCAGGCCAACCCCGGCAGTACCACCAAGATCGTTTTCAAGAAGTCGCTGAAGATGTTCAGCACGCGCTTCACCCATACCTATTATCTGGAAGTGCTCAGCCTGCTCTATTCAATCCTGAACAAGAGCCGCCGCGAGGGCATGATGGCCATCGAGGCCGATCTTGAGGATCCGGCCGCCAGTCCGCTGTTCAGCAAGTACCCCGGCTTCCTGCAGGACGAGCGGATGACCGCCTTCACCTGCGATTACCTGCGCATCATGTCCTCCGGCAACATGGCGCCGCACGAACTCGAAGGCTTGTTCGACATGGAGCTCAACAGCCTGAAGGAAGAACTCGAGCACCCATCTCACGCCGTCAGCAAGGTCGCTGATGGTTTGCCGGCGATGGGTATCGTCGCGGCGGTACTGGGTATCGTGATCACCATGTCGATCCTCGCCGAGGCGGATAACGCCATGATCGGCTACAAGGTCGGCTCGGCGCTGGTCGGTACCTTCCTTGGCATTCTTGCTTCCTACGGATTCTTTGGACCGCTGGCCGCGGCGTTGGAGCACGACGCCAAGGAAGAGCTCAACGTCTACGAGGCAATCAAAGCGACGTTGGTCGCCTCGGCCTCGGGTATGCCGCCGACGCTGGCCGTCGAGTTCGGCCGCAAGGTTCTCTATCCGGCGCACCGCCCGAGCTTCGCCGAGCTCGAGCAAGCCATGCGTGGCAGCTAAAGGTTCGCCATGGACAATACCCAACCGATCATCGTCAAGCGGGTCAAGAAGGTCGCGGGCGGTCATCACGGTGGCGCCTGGAAGATCGCTTTCGCCGACTTCGCCACGGCGATGATGGCGTTCTTCCTGGTGATGTGGCTGATGAGTTCGGCCACGCCGGAGCAGAAGAAGCTCATCTCCGGCTATTTCCAGGACCCCATCGGTTTCACCGAAAGCGCCAGTCCGCATGTGATCGACCTGGGCGGCACGCCGACGCCGTCACCGGATCGCACCCTCAACCCCGAGCTGGAGCCGGCGCAGAGCGAGGCGCAGATCGACGCGCAGCAGGCCGAGACCTTCGCCGAGCAGATCGAGCGCGAGCGGCTGGAGCTGCTGCTGCAGGAACTGCAGAACAAGGTCGATGAGAACCCCGAACTGCAGAAGTTCAAGGATCAGATCCTCTTCGAGATCACCCAGGACGGTTTGCGCATCCAGATCATGGATGCCGAGAACCGGCCGATGTTCGCCCTCGGCAGTGCCCAGCTGCAGCCTTACTTCGAGGACATCCTGCTGGCGCTGGTGGACACCATCGCCGCCGTGCCGAACAAGATCAGCATCAGCGGACACACCGATGCCAAGCCGTTTTCCGGGCGCGGCGATTTCGGCAACTGGGAGCTATCGGCCAGCCGCGCCAATGCCGCGCGCCGCACGCTCGTAGCAGGGGGGTATCCCGAGGAGCAGATTGCGCGGGTGGTGGGCTATGCCTCATCGGCACTGTTCGATCGCAAGGATCCGTTCAACCCGGTGAACCGTCGCATCGACATCCTGGTGCTGACGAAGAAAGCGCAGCGTTCGATCGAGGGCGAGCAGCCCGGCGCGCAGCCCGACGATGAGGGCGGTGCGGCGCCTGCCCAGTCTTCGCCCGGCGCGACGGCACCCGTCGAGGAGCCGTTGCAGCCCGAACAGCTGCGCGAGCGGTTGAATATCTTCGAAGACGGAGTGCTGAAGTTCAGCGAGCCCGGTGCGCGCTGATCAGCCCGTTTATCAGTAGTCCGATTCCGGCAGGCTGCTGAGAATATGTCGATAGCTGGCCATGCGCTGCGGCTGGATACGCCCCTCCTCCAGTGCCTTGAGCAGCGCGCAGCCCGGTTCGCGATCATGCTTGCAGTCGCGGAAACGGCAGTGCCCGAGCAGCTCCTGGAATTCGATGAAGCCCGCCTCCACATCGGCGCGGCTGACGTGGCCGAGGCCGAATTCGCGAATGCCGGGTGAGTCGATCAGCTCGCCGCCCCCAGGGAAGTGGAACAGCCGCGCGGTGGTGGTGGTATGCGTACCCTTGCCGGTCATTTCCGACAGCGCGCCGACACGGGTGTCGACGCCCGGCAGCAAGCTGTTGACCAGCGACGACTTGCCGACCCCGGATTGCCCGACGAACACGCTGACGTGACCGTCGAGGCGCGCCTTCAGCTCATCCATGCCGGCGCCCCCATGGGCGGAGACCTCCAGCAGCGGATAACTCAGCTGGCGATACACGTCGAGGAGGCGGTTCAGTGCTGCCTCGTTCTGCTCGTCGATCAGGTCGGCCTTGTTCAGCAGCAGCAGCGGCGCGATGCCAGCGTGCTCGGCGGCGATGAGATAGCGGTCGATCAGGTTGGCGTGCGGCTCGGGGAGCGGGGCGAAGACGATGACGATCAGGTCGACATTGGCCGCCACCGGCTTGAGCTGGCCACGCATGTCCGGCCGGCAAAGCTCCGAATGCCGCGGCAGCTGCGCGACGATGACGCCGATGCCCTGGTTGCCCGGGCGCCAGACCACGCGGTCGCCGGTGACCAGTGCCGGCAGGTTGGCCCGCAAGTGGCAGCGGAACACCTGCCCGCTGTGTTCGCCCTCCAGTGCCTCGACCTCGACCTGCACACCGAAATGCGCGATGACCAGTCCGGTCTGCTCCGGACCGAGATCTCCGCCCTCCAGCTCCTCGAGGGCACGGCTCTCGCGACGCGCGGCACGGGCGGCGCGCTCTTCCTGGATCTTCTCGATGCGCCAGCTTTGCCGGCGGTTGAGTTGGCGTTTGGCCATGGGTGGGGGTTGTCTCGCAGTTTTGGTGGGCGAGTCTAGCATGCCGGCTGGCTGCGGCCTGTATGGCGCGTCGGCAGACGGTTAGACTGGCCGGCCCTGGTTCGACGATCGCTGATCATGTCCGCCACCACGCTTACCCGCTTGCCTGTTCTGCGCGCGCTGCTGGCCCAGTTGCTGGCGCTGTTGCTCGTCTGGCTACTGGCGTTCGGCTTGGCCTGGGGCTTTGCCGTGCGCCCGGGGCTGCTCCCCACCGCGCTCGCACAGGGCGCTCTGGCCGCACTGATCGGGGCGCGACTCGGCCTGTCGGTCTGGTGGTTGCCGATCAACCTGCTCTTCGTGCCTGGTCTGCTGCTGTCCGGCGACCTCAATGTGCCGGCATGGGCGCCGCTGAGCGGCCTCGCGCTGCTCTTGCTGCTCAACTGGAACGCCTTCGGCGAGCGGGTGCCGCTCTACCTGACCGGCTCGCAGACCGAGCGCCGGTTGCGTGCGCGGCTGGCGGTGCTGCCGAACGATTTTCGTCTGATCGATCTGGGCAGTGGGCTGGCCGGTACCCTGGTGCGGCTGGCACGGGCATATCCGGCGGCGCGCTTCGTCGGAGTGGAAACCGCACCGCTGACCTTCGCCCTGTCCTGGCTGCGCTGCCTGCCTCGGCGCAACTGCCAGGTCCAGCCGCTCAGCCTGTGGCGCGTCGATCTCGGCGAGTACGATGTTGTCTACTGCTTCCTTTCACCGGCGCCCATGGCGGCGCTCTGGGAAAAGGCGCAAGCGGAAATGCGCCCCGGCGCGATGCTGATCAGTAACAGTTTCGCGGTGCCCGGTGTCGAGCCGGCTGAAGTGCTGTCGATCGGCGACTGGCGCGGCTCACGCTTGCTGATCTGGTACCCGGCCGGCCCACCTGACGACGCCGGCGCGAGCGGCTAAACTGCGCCGCACAGCCAAGGAGCCCCTCATGCAGAACCCGCAGAACCTGATCTGGATCGACCTGGAAATGACCGGTCTGGATCCGGACAACGACGTCATCATCGAGATGGCCACCATCGTCACCGACAGCCAGCTCAATGTGCTGGCCGAGGGACCGGTCATCGCCGTGCACCAGAGCGACGAAGTCCTCGCCGGCATGGATGAGTGGAACACCCGCCAGCATGGCGGTTCGGGGCTGACCCAGCGTGTGCGCGAGAGCCGGATTTCCACGGCGGAGGCCGAGCGCCTAACCCTGGAATTCCTCGAGCAGTGGGTGCCCAAGGGCAAGTCGCCGATCTGTGGCAACAGCATTTGCCAGGACCGTCGTTTCCTTTATCGGCAGATGCCAACGCTGGAAGCCTACTTCCACTACCGCAACCTGGATGTCTCGACGCTCAAGGAGCTGGCGGCACGCTGGGCGCCACAAATCATGGAAGGTTTCAAGAAGGGTGGTACTCACCTGGCGCTGGACGACATCCGCGATTCCATCGCCGAGCTGCGGCATTACCGCGAGCACTTCATCAAGGTATGAGCAGCCACTAGGGCTCACGCAGGTCGTTGGGTGGATCGCGCGGCACCGATCCGCCCGGCCGGGCTAGCCGGAAGTAAATAGCGACATCCGCGCTACGCCTGCGAGCCGGCAGCAAGCCGGCCCTCGCGACGCTCACGGCCAGAAGTCCGGCCGAAAGCTACTTGCCCAATTTGCGCAGTTCGTCCGACTCGACGATGCGCAGGCCGTCGCCTTCTTCCAGCGCCAGGCGCCAGAGCGCTCGCGCCAGTGTGCAGGCCTCGATTCCGTGGTACTTGCCTGGAAGCAGTTGCGACAGCGGCGCGGCGATGCGCTCGCTCAGGCGCGACTCCAGGCGTGGGCCGATGAGTTGTGAAGGGCGCGCGATGGTCAGTTGCGGCCAGTCCTGCTGCTGTAGTGCGGCCTCGGTCTCGCCCTTTACCTTGAGATAGAAGATCGAGCTGTCCGTGCTGGCGCCCAGTGAGCTGATCACCAGCAGATGGCGGGCGCCCATTTCCTTGGCGCGGCGGGCGAATGCCAGCACCAGGTCATGATCAATGGCACGGAAGGCTTCCTGAGTGCCGGCCTGCTTGAGTGTGCTGCCCAGGCAGCAGAAGGCCGTGTCGATCGCGCCGCTCAGAGTTGGCAGCACTGTTAGCAGCTCGCCGACCGGGTTTTCCAGGCGTGGGTGCGCGGCCAACGGCTTGCGCGTCGGCGCCAGCACGCGTTCTACGGTGGGTTCGTTGAGCAGTCGATCGAGCAGGTGCTCGCCAGTGAGTCCGGTGGCGCCGGCAAGCAGAATGCGCTGTGGCGTCAAATACATGGTTGTGCTCCTGTGGCGATCATTGGGCGGCGCGCCGCTGCTGCAGTTCCTGCCAGCGTTGGACGACCGGTTCCGGCGCCCATAATTGCGGTTCCGATGCCTGATAGTCGTCGGCCTGCTCGCGTTCGGCAACCTTTGCCGCCGCCAGCGTGAAGGCCTGCACGATATCGTCGGTTTCCTGCAATGCTTCGGCGAACAGCGCGCGGCCGAAGTAGGTGAAGTCGCTCTGCTCGGAGCAGCCGAACGACACCCGGTCGGCACGCGCGGCAGTCATGATCAGCGTCTGCTGATTCTTCAGTGGCTCGATGAAACCGCCGGAATAGCAGGCGGATATCACCACCACCGCCTTGCGCCCGGCCAGCGGCGTGAGCAGCCCGGCAAGGTCGCCGGCGGGCAAGTCGTCCAGGCTCAGACGCGGCTGGCTCAGCACCAGTTCGTGCTCGGCCGAGCCGTGGCTGGTGAAGTAGAGGAAGATCAGGTCTTCCTCGCCGCTGCGCTCGGCCAGGGCACGGATGGCCCGCGCCAGGTTCTCCCGGGTCGCCAGCGGGCGGTCGGCCAGGTGGTCGCGATGGTTGACCAGGCTGAGCTGGCCGCGGGCCTCGAAGCGCTCGGCCAGCAGCCGCTGCACGTAATCCGCTTCGCGCATGAACACGCTCTGGCGACCGTCGCCGGCGAACGTCAGCGTATAGAGTTCGGCCGCCGGGGTGGATGGCGGTAGTGCCTCGATGGCGCTGTCGAGCAGGTCACCCTGCTCCAGCAGGGCGATCTCCAGCGGGTCGGGCAGGGCGTGGCCCTGTTCGTCGCGGATGCGCCGGCCGTTGCGCCAGGTGCCGCGCAGTTCGCGGCCTACGGCATCGGTCAGCGCACCCTCGCCGGCGAAGCGTCCCTGGCGGAAGCCGCCGGTGTAGAAGCTGCCATCGGCACGGTCGAGCCGACCCTGGCCGTGGTAGCGCCAGCCGCGGAACTGGCCGACGTAACGGCTGCCATCGCTGGCGAGGTGGCTGCCGGTGCCACTCAGTTCGCCATGGACGAAGGTACCGCTCCAGACGTTGCCGTCGCTGTCCTCGTAGCGGCCCTGGCCATGGAACTGGTCATTCTCGAACTGGCCGCTGTAGCGTTCGCCCTGGCCGGTCACGTAGCTACCTTCGCCGTTCAGGCTGCCGGCGCTGAACTCGCCGCTGAGCTGGCCATCGACGTCGCTGCGGGTACCAGGACCATCCGGCTGGCCTCGGCTGAACTGGCCCTGATGGACGTAGCCATCGGCATACTCGAGCTTGCCTTGGCCGTGGTAGAGATTGTTGCGGAACTCGCCTTCGTAGACCGTGCCGTCCTGGCTGAAACGGCCGTGGCCGTGCATGCGACCGGCCTGGAATTCGCCTTCGTAGACGCCGCCCTCGGCGTAGCTGAAGCGGCCGAGGCCGTCGAACAGGCCATGCTTGAACTCGCCCTCGTAGCGATCGCCGGTGGCGCCGTTCCAGGTACCGAAGCCATGCCATTGGCCGTCCTTGAACTCGCCGAAGTAGTAGCTGCCGTTCGGGTAATCGATACGTCCGCTGCCCTGCAGCAGGCTGTCGACGATCTCGCCGCGGTAGCGGCCGCCGTCCGGCAGCACTCCATCGGCAGGGGTGAGAGGCTCGCCCTCGCCGCAGGCGGTGAGCAGACCGAGTAACAGGAAGGGAATAAGACGCAGCATGCGGACATCCGCTCAGGCAGGACGTCCGCAGTATGCCGCAAACCGGGCGGGCTGCGACAATCGCGCAGGGTTGCCGCTCAGAGGATGCACAGAGCCAGGGTTTCGGCGATGTAGGCCGGTTTCTCCGAGCCTTCGATCTCCATCACCGCGCGGGCCTTGAGCAGCCACTGGCCGGGATTTTTTTCGTGGGCATCGATCAGCGTCAGCCCCAGCCGCACCCGCGAGCCGACGCGTACCGGCTGGATGAAGCGCAGGCTGTCCAGGCCATAGTTGACACCCATCCGCGTGCCTTCGGGAACCACCATCAGGTCACCGGAGAGCATCGGCAGCAGCGACAGTGACAGGAAGCCGTGGGCGATGGTGCCGCCGAACGGGGTCTGCGCGGCCTTCTCGGCGTCGACATGGATGAACTGGTGGTCACCGGTGCAGTCGGCAAACTGATCGACACGCTGCTGGTCGATGGTCAGCCAGTCGGAGTGACCGAGTTCCTTGCCGATGAAGTCCTTCAGTTGTGCGACGGGTACCTGTGGCATGAATCCTCCGGGTTGTTCTTGTGATTGCAGGATGAGCGGCCATGGGCAGTAGGCGACTGCACCGGGGCTAGATCAGCACGTGCACTAGCAACTGCAAACCAGCATCGGCAGCGCGAATGGCCCGTCATAGCGCCGCGCGGGCAGCTGACAGCATTGGCCCTTATACTGTCCGCATTTTTGCAGGAGGCTCCCATGCTGCTCAGAGGCCTGACCTGGCTGGTCGCATTCCAGCTGCTTGGCACCGTGCTGAACGTGCTGTTTCTGCCCATGCTGCCAGGCCCGATCATTGGGATGGTGCTGTTGTTCGCTGGTCTGCTGGCGCGTGGCAGGGCAAACGAATCGCTTCAGCTGGCGGCGAGTAGCCTGCTGCGCTATCTGCCGCTTCTGCTGGTGCCCCCGGCAGTGGGTGTGATGGCCTATACCGAGGCGATCCTGGACGATTTCTGGGCCATCATCGGCGTGCTGGTGATTTCGCTGGTGATCTCGCTGGTCTTCACCGGTTGGCTGATGCAGGCGCTGATCCGGCGCAAGCAGCGCCGTCAGGAGGGGACATGATCGAGTTGCATTGGTATGCGGCCTGGCAGGCGCTGATCCACCATCCGCTGTTCGGCGTGGGCATCACCCTGGCGGCGTTCCAGCTGGCGTTTGCCGCCTACGAGAAGACTCGCTGGGTATTTCTACAGCCGGTGCTGGTGTCGATGGCGCTGGTGGTCGGCATCCTCTTGGCATGCGGTATCGCCTACGAGGAGTACCGCATCAGCGCCCAGTGGCTGACCATCCTGCTGGGGCCGGCCACCGTGGCCCTGGCCGTGCCGCTTTACCTCAACCTGCGGCGCATCCGCGAGCTGTTCGGGCCGATCGTGGTCACCCTGCTGGTCGCCGGCGTATTCGCCACGGCGCTGGGCATGGCCCTGGCCTGGGCGTTCGGCGCCGACGAGATGATCCTCATGACCCTTGCGCCGAAATCCGTGACCTCGCCGATCGCCATGCTGGTTGCCGAACAGATCGGTGGCGTGGTGGCCCTGGCCGCGGTGTTCGTGATGATCACCGGTGTGCTCGGCGCGATTATCGGTCCGGAACTGTTGCGCCGGTTTGGCGTTCAGCATCCTGCAGCCCGCGGCATCGCGCTGGGGCTGACCGCTCACGCCGTGGGCACGGCGCAGGCGCTGCAGGAAAGCGACGAGTGCGGTGCTTTCGCGGCGCTGGCCATGAGTCTGATGGGGGTGCTGACCGCGGTGCTGTTGCCGCTGGTGGTCGCCCTGCTGCTGTGATGGAGTCCGCATGAGATTGCCGCTGTTCCCGCTGGATACCGTGCTGTTTCCCGGTTGTGCGCTCGAATTACAGATATTCGAGGCGCGCTATCTGGACATGGTCAGCCAGTGCTTAAAGGCTGGTCATGGCTTTGGCGTGGTGCACATTCTGGATGGTCGTGAAGTCGGCGCGGCGCCAACGGCCTTCGCCAGCATCGGCTGCGAGGCGCATATTCGCGACTGGCAGCAATTGTCCAATGGCCTGTTGGGCATACGCGTGGAAGGCGGGCGACGCTTCGATGTTCAGTCGTCCGAAGTGCAGGACGATCAGCTGACCGTCGCCCAGGTCGCCTGGCGCGCTGAGCCCGCCCTGCAACCGCTGAACGAGCGGCACGCCGACCTGCTGGTACTGCTCGAGGCGCTCGGTCAGCATCCGATGGTCAAGACGCTGGGGCTCGGCGGCCCCGTCGACGATCAGGCCACCCTGGCCAATCAGCTGGCTTACCTGCTGCCATTCGAGGCCACGCAGAAGATCGAGTTGCTGAGGCTGGACAAGCCGGATCTCCAGTTGGAGCAGATTCAAAGCCTGCTCGAGCAATTGCAGGACGGGGCTTAGGCCTGTCGCCCCGTGTGTTGGGCGACTTGACCTGGAGCCGCACCGGCCAATTGGTGTCGCTAGAAAAGGGTCGGCTTTGTCAGTGCGGCTTTTGTGCCAACGACACCGTAAAGATCCCCCAATCGTCTATGCGCTGGGTGATTTTAACCAGGCCTGCCGCTGCTACCAATTGGTCCATCTCTGCTTGGGTACGCCGCCGCATCACCCATGCCTGTCCATCTCGGTGGCTGGTCAGCACTCGGGCGATGAGATTCAGCTGTGGGTGCCAGGGTTGTCCTGTGTAAACGATGTAACCGCCCGGTTGCAGTGCTTCGGCGATGCCGGCCAAAGAGCGGCTGATCATCTGATTGTCGCCGAACAACTCGTAGAGTCCCGATACCACTACAAGCGTTGGGCGCGGCGAGAGTGAGGCCAGACTGGCCTGATCGAATGCGTCAGCCTTGATGAACCGAGCGACGTCTTCGAAACCCTTTGCCTGGATCAGGGCGCTACCATCGCGTACGTTGATGTCGCTGTAATCGCGTAGAACAATCGAAGCAGGGCGCTCTTCGAGGCTCTGTACTGCCTCAAGAATGTAGCGACCGTGGCCGGCAGCGATGTCTACGATATGTACTGGCTGATCGGTGCTTCGCAGCCGACTTATCGCTCCGCGTAACAGCTCTTCTACATGCGCTTTTCTCGGGCGTATTGCTCGCCAGCCTATGGAATTCAAATAGAGCTGGTCGATCTTGCGCCCTAGCAGAGTCAGGCCTGCTGGTTCGTTTCTGTAGACATAATCGAGCGTGCTGCCGGAATCGAAACCGGTCTCGAAGCCGAGCTTCATTCCATGGGAAAGCCGGGCACCAAGGCGCATTCCTGCACGCATGGCGCGCCAGTAACATTCTTGTATTGAGTTTGGGGCAACAGGGGCGGCCAGTGCTTCTGCTTCCGCACGCATCGGGCCGATTCGGTCCGCATCTAAGAGCGATGGAGGTGCCGTCGGCGTATCAAAGTTGTGAAGAATGAAGCGACGGGCCTGGCTTACTGCCCGTTCACGATCTCGCTCACCAAGCGTGTCGTGAAAGAAGCCGGGAGAAGGTGTTTTTCTTTCCGTAAGCAGCCGAGTCTTTCGAAAAACATCACCTGCGGTTTGCGCTCGACGACGAAGTCCGCGCCTGAGATGAGGAGCTGCGTCGGGATTTGGATCGCCTGCGCATCTGCAACCACGCGCCGCGCCGCTTCATGCAGTCCAAGGAGCATGTTGACGGAAATGGCCTTGGTAATAAGCGGGTCCTGCTGATAGCTCTGAATCCGCGCGGGATCGTGCGTCAGGAAGCGTGCCTTGACGTAGCTGTCAACGAAGAAGTTGCCGCGAAACGCTCGTATCAGCCTCAAAGCCGCCCGTGCGAACGGTACGTACAGCTTCACGCTGAACGCCGGTGAGGCCAGTATCAGCGCGCGAACTTTGGGCGCATAGTCGTGGGCCCATGTCGCAACGACAACTGCCCCTACGCTTTGCGCGACAATGGCTAAGTCCTCCTCGTCGAAGTTGTGGGTCGAGCCGATGTGTTCAATGAACGTTTGCACATCTCGCACGCTCGTCGCGAAGCTCGGGCTGTCTCCGCGAGCGCCAGGCGACAGACCGTGCCCGCGCGCATCCCAGGCAAAGAAATCACAGTCAGGAAGGTCGAGTTCATCAACGAGGTGGGCCAGTCGACCCGAATGCTCATGTCCTCGATGGAACATTACGACGGCCCGCCTTTTCGTTGTCTCTACCGACAAGAGCGCGGGCCAATGGCGGTAGGAAAGTGGTACGGCATCGTGGCTGCTGAATGTTAGAAGGTGTGACTCTCGCATCGGACTAATCCTAGTTCCCTGGACACTTGTTGAGTTATCCGAAACTCAACGTCGGAAGGTTGCTCGGCGCTAGATGCGCACTAACCACCGGTGGTGTGATATGCGCAACGACACGTCGCACATTCTTGGCTCGTGACCAGAAATCTAGCTGATCACACCTTCGCTAGATGCTCACTGGTACCGATACATTTGCATCGCGGCCGGCAGCGCCCACACGCTGAACGCGCCGATCAGTCCCAGGCAGGCGGGCAGGATCAGCCACCATACCTTGGCTGGTAGTGCTGCCATCGGGGCGCGCCATTGCACCAGGGTCAGGCTGAGCGCGCAGATGCTCGCCGCGAGCAGTGCACCGGCGGTGACGTCGGTCATCCAGTGCACCCCCAGGTAGACCCGTGACAGCGCGATCGCCGTGGCCGGCAGGCTGGCCAGCACCAGCCAGGCCAGGCGTAGGCGCGGTGGTTGGTCGCGACCGGCGAGTACGCCGAGGGTGAGAAAGAAGGCAAACGCGGCCGAGCTGTGGCCACTGGGAAAGCTGTAGCTGCTCAGCGGCTCCATCAAGACCTCTGGTCGAACGCGGGCGAAGGAGGCCTTGAGCGCACCGTTGGCCGTGGCCGTGCCCAGCAGCGTGAGGATGGAAAAGATTGCTGCACGCCACTGGCGCAGCATCAGGAGCAGCACGCACAGCAAGACGCCGGCCCAGAGCTGGGTGTGGAAGTCGCCTAAGCGGGTGATGACCACCATGATGCGATCGAGCACGCTGCTGCGCTCGCTCTGGATTACCGCGAGCAGTCCTTCGTCGAGCTCCTTGAAATGTGGCCAGCCGAAAAACAGCCCGAGCAGGATCGCTATGCTGACTGCTGCCGACAGGGCACTGACCCAGCGCAGCTGGCGCAGGCTGCCGTACGCGGTACTGGCGGCCAGAACCAGCAGGCCGCCTGCGACGATCGCCGCCTCGCTCCAGAAACCTTCCTGCAGCGGCAGGCGCATGGCCGCGCCAGCGCTCCAGCCGGGCAGCAGATAGGCCATCGACCAGCCAGCGGCGGCGCACAGGCTGACCAGCAAGAAGCGGCCGAAGGGCATGTCGAGCATGCCAGCGGTCATCGGTAGCATCGGTCGCAGCGGCCCGATGAAGCGGCCGACCAGCAGGCTGGCAACGCCGTAGCGCTGGAAGTAATGCTCGGCGCGCAGCAGCCACTCGGGATGGTTGCGCAGGCCGGGCAGGCGACGTATGCCCTGATGGTATCGACGGCCCAGGCCATACGAGAGCAGGTCGCCGATCAGGCCGCCAATGAAACCCAGCAGCAGGGTTTCGCCGAGCGTGAGGACGCCGTTACCAGCCAGCAGGGCGATGGAAAAGGTCAGTACGGTACCCGGGATCAGCAAGCCGACGACTGCCAGGCTCTCCATGCAGGCAACGAGCAGCAGTGCCAGGCCCAGCCAGTGCGGGTGGCTTGCCAGCCATTGAGTAAGGGGGTCGAGCCACTGGCCCATGCATGCTTCCTTGGATCGGGGTCGCCTTTCGACCTGACGAAAGGGCGGCGGGTTTCCTGTGCGCCGATAATACCCCGCTGGTGTCATGCAGAGCGGGCGCGATCGGAGCCCTTTCGCCCCGTCGTCGCTGTGCGTAGGCTGCCGGGACGGCTATAATCAGCCGCTTTCCCTTCAGTCAGGCCAGCTAGATCCATGACCGAGTCCGTACTCGACTACATGACCCGCCTGGGCCGCGCCGCGCGCGAGGCCTCGCGAGTGCTTGCGCGTGCCAGCACGGCGCAGAAGAATCGTGCCCTGCAGGCCGCCGCCGCGGCGCTCGACGCTGCCCGCGACGAGCTGGTGCGGGCCAATGAACTGGACCTGGCCGGCGGCCGTGCCAACGGCCTCGATGCAGCCATGCTCGATCGCCTGGCACTGACGCCCAAGGTCATCGACGGCATGATCGAGGGCCTGCGCCAGGTCGCCACGCTACCGGACCCGATCGGCGCGATCCGCGACATGCGCTACATGCCGTCCGGCATCCAGGTCGGCAAGATGCGCGTACCGCTGGGCGTGGTGGGCATCATCTACGAATCGCGGCCCAACGTGACCATCGACGCCGCCAGCCTGTGCCTGAAGTCGGGCAATGCGACCATCCTGCGTGGCGGCTCCGAGGCGATCCATTCCAATCAGGCGATTGCCCGTTGCATCCAGCTCGGCCTCGCCGAAGCCGGATTGCCGGCTGCTGCCGTGCAGGTGGTGGATACCACTGACCGCGCCGCGGTGGGCGCCCTGATCAGCATGCCGGAATATGTCGACGTGATCGTGCCGCGTGGTGGCAAGGGTCTGATCGAGCGCATCAGTCGCGACGCCCGGGTGCCGGTGATCAAGCACCTGGACGGCATCTGCCACGTCTATGTCGACGTCGCGGCGGATGTGGACAAGGCCATCCGCATCGCCGACAACGCCAAGACCCAGCGCTTCGCGCCGTGCAACACCATGGAAACGCTGCTGGTGCACCAGGGCATCGCCGAGCAAGTGCTGCCGCCCCTGGCCGCCATTTATCGCGACAAGGGCGTTGAGCTGCGTGGCTGCCCGCGCACGCGAGCGCTACTCGGCAGTGATGTGCTGCAGGCCAGCGAAGAAGACTGGTCCACTGAGTACAACGCGCCGATCCTGTCGGTCCGCATCCTCGACTCGCTGGACGAGGCGATCGAACACATCAATCGTTACGGCTCGCAGCACACCGATGCGATCGTCACGGAGAACTTCACCGACGCCCGTCGCTTCCTCACCGAGGTCGATTCGGCATCGGTGATGATCAACGCCTCGACCCGCTTCGCCGATGGCTTCGAGTACGGGCTGGGGGCGGAGATCGGTATCTCCACCGACAAGCTGCACGCGCGCGGTCCGGTCGGCCTGGAAGGGTTGACCAGCGAGAAGTACGTGGTCTTCGGCGACGGTCACGTCCGTACCTGATGAATCACGCAGGCGGCGCCCGGCGCATCGGCATTCTCGGTGGCACCTTCGATCCGGTGCACATCGGCCACCTGCGCGGCGCGCTCGAAGTGGCCGAGATGTTCGGGCTCGACGAGCTGCGGTTGATACCCAATGCGCGGCCGCCGCACCGCGATACGCCCAATTGCTCGGCACAGGATCGCCTGGCGATGGTCCGCCTGGCGGTGCAGGACCTGCCGCCGCTGTGTGTGGATGCACGGGAGCTGGAGCGCGAAAGACCGTCCTACACCATCGATACGCTGATTTCCTTGCGTGCCGAGCTCGGTGCCGACGACCAGCTGCTGCTGGTGGTGGGCTGGGACGCCTTCTGTGGTCTGCCCACCTGGCATCGCTGGGAGGAGCTGCTCGATTACTGCCATATCCTCGTGCTGCAGCGGCCGGATGCCGGCACCGAGGCGCCGCAGGCACTGCGTGATCTGCTCGCGGCGCGCAGCGTGACCGATCCGCAGGCGCTGTGCGGTGGGGCAGGGCAGATCGCTTTCGTCTGGCAGACGCCGCTGGAAGTATCGGCCACACAGATTCGCCAATTGTTGGCCAGCGGCAAGTCGGTCCGATTCCTGGTTCCCGATGCCGTACTGGCTTATATCAACGCGCACGGACTGTACCGGGCGTCGAACTGAGGTTGTTTTCACGTTATGCAAACTGAAGCTTTGGTCCAGCTGGCGGTCGCCGCCCTGGAAGATCTGAAAGGCCAGGACATCACCACCATCGATGTTCGCGGCAAGACCAGTGTCACCGATTACATGATCATCGCCAGCGGCAGCTCCAGCCGGCACGTCAAGTCGCTGGCCGAGAACGTTCTGGAGAAGGCCAAGGAGCAGGGCGTACGCCCGCTCGGCAGCGAAGGTCTGGATGGCGGCGAATGGGCGCTGCTCGACCTGGGCGATGTGGTGGTGCATGTGATGCAGGTGCCGACCCGCCAGTTCTACGACCTCGAGCGCCTGTGGCAGGGCGCCGAGCAGAGCCGCGCGCAGCACGTCCACGACGCGGAGTAAGCTGTGCGGATCAAGCTGGTCGCGGTTGGCTCGAAGATGCCGCGCTGGGTCGAGGACGGTTGGCAGGAATACGCCAAGCGCCTGCCCTCCGAGCTGCCGCTGGAGCTGCACGAGATTCCGCTCAACACTCGTGGCAAGAACGCTGATGTGGCGCGGTTGATCCGCCAGGAAGGCGAGGCCATGCTGGGCAAAGTGCAGCCGGGCGAGCGCATCGTCACGCTCGAGGTGCACGGCAAGCCCTGGAGCACCGAGCAGCTGGCCGCCGAGCTGGAACGCTGGCGGCTCGATGCGCGCAACGTCAATCTCATGGTTGGCGGCCCGGAGGGACTGGCACCCGAGGTCTGTGCACGCAGCGAGCAGCGCTGGTCGCTTTCGCCGCTGACCCTGCCGCATCCGCTGGTGCGTATTCTCATTGGCGAGCAGATCTATCGCGCCTGGACGTTGCTGTCCGGTCATCCCTATCACAAGTAGTACGCGAACACTTCCGATATGCCGCAACCGATTCAGCTCAAGGATCACGAAAAGGACGCCGTGCTGGTACGCCGACGCGTGATCGTGGGGCTTGCCGTCGTGCTGCTGCTGATCGGCGTGCTGGTGGCGCGCATGTACTACCTGCAGGTGGTGCAGTTCGAGCATCACTCGACGCTGTCGGAGAACAACCGCGTCCACGTTCAGCCGATCCCGCCCAACCGCGGGCTGATCTTCGATCGCCAGGGACGGGTCATCGCCGACAACCGGCCGAGTTTCAGCCTGACCGTGACCCGCGAACGTGCCGGCGACTGGCGGGGCGTGCTCGACTCGGTGGTGGAGATTCTCGAACTGGGCGAGGAAGAGCGCGGGTTGTTCGAGAAGCGCGTGCTGCAGGGACGGCGGCCGTTCGAGCCGGTGCCGATCATGTACGAACTGTCCGAGGAACAGATCGCCCGTATCGCGGTGAACCAGTTCCGTCTACCCGGCGTCGAGGTCGCGGCGCAGCTGGTGCGTCATTACCCGCAAGGGCCGCATTTCGCGCATTCGGTCGGCTACGTCGGGCGGATCAATGAACAGGAGCTCAAGCAGCTCGATCCGGTCAACTACAGCGGTACGCACCACGTCGGCAAGACCGGAATCGAGAAGTTCTACGAGGACGAGCTGCACGGCCAGGTCGGTTACGAGGAGGTCGAGACCAACGCCCGTGGGCGGGTCCTGCGCGTGCTCAAGCGAACCGATCCGATCCCGGGCAAGGACATCACCCTGTCGCTCGACCTGGATCTGCAGGAGGCGGCCGAGGCGGCCCTGGGCGGGCGCCGTGGCGCCATCGTCGCGCTGCTGCCGGACACCGGCGAGGTGGTCGCCATGGTCAGCCAGCCGAGCTTCGATCCCAACCTGTTCGTCACGGGAATCAGCTTCAAGGACTACGGCGAGCTGCGCGACTCGATCGACCGGCCACTGTACAACCGCGTGCTGCGCGGCCTGTACCCGCCGGGCTCGACGATCAAGCCGATGATGGCGGTGGCCGGGCTCGATGCCGGGGTGATCACGCCGACCAGCAGGGTGTTCGATCCGGGCTTCTTCCAGCTGCCCAACGTCAAGCACAAGTACCGCAACTGGAATCGCAGTGGCGACGGCTGGGTCGATCTCGATCTGGCCATTGCCCGTTCCAATGACACCTACTTCTACGACATGGCGCACAAGCTGGGCGTCGACCGCATGCACGATTACATGACCCGATTCGGCCTGGGTCAGCGGGTATCGCTGGACATGTACGAAGAGACCGCAGGCCTGATGCCCTCGCGCGACTGGAAGCGGGCGCGCTACCGGCAGCCCTGGTATCCCGGCGAGACGGTCATTCTCGGCATTGGTCAGGGCTACATGCAGGCCACGCCACTGCAGCTGGCCCAGGCCACGGCGCTGGTGGCCACGCGCGGTAAATGGATTCGTCCGCATTTGGCGCGCAGCATCGGTGGCAAGGCGCCGGTGGACCCGGAACCGATTCCGGACATTCAGTTGCGCGATCCGCGTTTCTGGGATTATGCGACCCACGGCATGGAGCAGGTGCTGCATGGCGCGCGCGGTACGGCGCGCAAGGTCGGAGACGATTCGGTCTATCGCATCGCTGGCAAGAGCGGCACCGCCCAGGTCGTGGCGATTCGCCAGGGCGAGAAGTACGACAGCGCCAAACTGGCCGAGCGCCATCGCGACCACGCGCTGTTCGTCGCGTTCGCGCCGGTGCACGACCCGCAGATTGCCGTGGCGGTGATGGTGGAAAACGGAGAGTCCGGTTCCGGTGTCGCCGCGCCAGTGGCCAAGCAGGTCATGGATGCCTGGTTGCTGGACGAAGAGGGCAAGCTCAAGCCCGAGTTCGCACCGCCGCTGACTGCCGAAGGGAAGAAGCCATGAGCGGCAATTTCGACCGCACCCTGTCCCGCGAGGATGTATTGCGCCGCCGCGCCAGCCTGCTGCAGCGCCTGCACATCGACGGGCTGCTGCTGGTGCTGCTCTTGGTACTGGCCGCCGGCAGCCTGTTCATTCTTTATTCGGCCAGTGGCAAGAACTGGGATCTGGTGATCAAGCAGGCAACTTCCTTCGGTCTCGGCCTCGGTGCCATGCTGGTGATTGCACAGTTCGAGCCGCGTTTCATGGCGCGCTGGGTACCGCTGGGCTATCTGGGCGTGGTGGCGCTGCTGGTCGCGGTCGAGGTGGTCGGGCACACGGCGATGGGCGCCACGCGCTGGATCAACATTCCGGGGGTGATTCGCTTCCAACCGTCGGAGTTCATGAAGATCATCATGCCGATGACGATCGCCTGGTACCTTTCGACCCGCAGCCTGCCGCCAAGTCTCAAGCATACGGCAATCAGCCTGTCGCTGATCTTCGTGCCGTTCGTGCTGATCCTCAAGCAGCCTGACTTGGGCACCTCGCTACTGATTCTGGCGTCCGGCGCGTTCGTGCTGTTCATCGCCGGTCTGCGCTGGCGCTGGATCATCGGTGCGGTGGCGGCGGTCGTGCCCATCGCCGTGGCGATGTGGTACTTCGTCCTGCACAACTATCAGAAGCAGCGCGTACTGACCTTTCTCGATCCGGAAAGCGATCCGCTGGGCACGGGGTGGAACATCATTCAGTCGAAGGCCGCGATTGGCTCGGGCGGTGTGTTCGGCAAGGGCTGGCTGGCCGGGACGCAGTCGCACCTGGATTTTTTGCCGGAAAGCCACACTGACTTTATCATCGCCGTGCTTGCCGAAGAGTTCGGCCTGGTCGGTGTCTGCTTGCTCCTGCTGGTCTATCTGCTATTGATCACGCGCGGGCTGGTGATCACGGTGCAGGCGCAAACATTGTTCGGAAAACTGCTGGCTGGCGCCTTGACGATGACATTCTTCGTTTACGTTTTCGTCAATATCGGTATGGTCAGTGGGCTGTTGCCCGTGGTGGGGGTGCCGTTGCCCTTCATCAGTTACGGTGGAACTTCATTGGTGACCCTGCTGTCAGGGTTCGGGGTTTTGATGTCGATCCACACCCATCGCAAGTGGATCGCACAGGTTTGACGAGAGTGAATTTGTTGACTTCATTACGGCGTGGTTGGGTGGTGCGAATGCTGGGGGGCGTGGGCTTGGCTGGTGCCGTGCTGGGAAGCCTGCCGCTACAGGCCGCTGACTACGTCGGTCCCAACGTGGACGAGTTTGTCGCTGAAATGACGCGCGACTACGGATTCGCCAGCGAGCAGCTGCACGAGCTGTTTGCAAAGGCCGAGCGTAAGCAGGCCATTCTCGATGCGATTTCGCGGCCAGCCGAACGAGTCAAGCCGTGGAAGGAATACCGGCCGATCTTCCTCACCGACTCGCGTGTCGCCCAGGGCGTCGACTTCTGGCGCGAGAACGAGGCGGCGCTGGCCCGTGCCGAAGCCGAGTACGGCGTGCCGGCCGAGATCATCGTGGCGATCATCGGCGTGGAAACCTTCTACGGGCGCAACACCGGCAGCCATCGCGTGATCGATGCACTGTCGACTCTGGGCTTCGACTATCCGCCGCGGCAGCCTTTCTTCCGCCAGCAGCTCAAGGAGTTTCTGCTACTGACCCGCGAGGAGCAGGTCGACCCGCTGACGCTCAAGGGATCCTACGCTGGAGC
The DNA here is from genome assembly GCF_054483855.1 of Stutzerimonas sp. KH-1. Classification (NCBI taxonomy): domain Bacteria; kingdom Pseudomonadati; phylum Pseudomonadota; class Gammaproteobacteria; order Pseudomonadales; family Pseudomonadaceae; genus Stutzerimonas; species Stutzerimonas sp. KH-1. The sequence goes on from NZ_CM137011.1 coordinate 4,156,668, forward strand.
CATGGGCCTGCCGCAGTTCATGCCGAGCAGCTTCCGCGCCTACGCGGTGGACTTCGACAGTGACGGCCATATCGACATCTGGAACAACCCCACCGATGCCATCGGCAGTGCCGCCAGTTACTTCAAACAGCATGGCTGGGCTGCCGGCGAACCGGTGGTGGCGCGGGCCAAGGTCTCCGGCGAGCGTGTCGAGGAAGGCCTGACCGTTGGCCTCGAATCACAGAAGAACGCCGGCGAGATGCGCGCCCTGGGTTGGCAGTTCGACAAATCTGTGGCCAACGAGACCGCCGTCACAGCGTTCCGTCTGGAAGGTGCCGATGGCGATGAATACTGGCTGGGCCTGCCGAATTTCTACGTGATCACCCGCTATAACCGCAGCGTGATGTACGCCATGGCCGTGCATCAGCTGTCCCAGCAGCTGGCTGAAGCGCGAGGCGATCAATGAGCCTTCTCTGGACAAGAGTGTTTGCCCTGAGCATGACGGCAGCACTGCTGGCGAGCTGCTCGTCGACTCCTGCACCGAGCACTACGCCGAGCAAGGGCAGCGGCATCAGCGGTCCAGGTGATTACGCTCGTCCGCACAAGGATGGCGCGCCCTGGTGGGACGTGGACGTCTCGCAGATTCCGGACGCGGTGCCGATGCCGCATTACGGGCCATACAAGGCCAACCCGTATACGGTGCTCGGCAAGACCTATTTCCCCATCAGCGACGGACGCCGTTATTCGGCGACCGGGACGGCGTCCTGGTACGGCACCAAGTTTCACGGGCAGCCCACCGCCAATGGCGAGAAGTATGACCTGTACGGCATGAGCGCAGCGCACAAGACACTGCCATTGCCGACCTATGTAAAGGTCACCAACCTGGAAAACGGACGCACCGTGACGCTGCGCGTCAACGACCGGGGGCCATTCTACTCGGACAGAATCATCGACCTGTCGTTTGCCGCTGCAAAAAAGCTCGGCTACGCCGAACGTGGCACCGCCAAGGTCAAGGTCGAGGGGATCGATCCGCAACAGTGGTGGGCCGAGCAGGGCCGACCGGTGCCCAGCATGATGGCGCAGCCGCAGGTTGCCGCGGCCAAGCCGGCCAGCAACATGGCGCAACCGATCGAGCAGTACACCCCGCCGCCGCAGCAGCACGCCGCGGCGACGGTGCCGCTGGAAATCGAAGCAAAAAAAAACGCTTCGCCCGCAGCCTCTGGCCTGTTTCTCCAGGTTGGCGCCTTCGCCAATCCGGATGCGGCGCAGCTGCTCAAGGACAAGCTGAGCGGCGTGGTGTCTGCACCGGTGTTCATCAGCTCGGTGGTACACAACCAGCAGACCCTGCACCGGGTGCGGCTGGGACCCATCGACACGCCGGATGAGGCCTTGCAGCTCGAGCAGAGCGTACGCCTGGCCAATCTCGGACAGCCGCGCCGCGTCGCGGTCGACTGAGCCTTCTGCAATTCTTGCCTTGTTTTACCTGACTAACTTGAGATTCGGATGAACATCACCAGCCTCGTGCAACGCTCCCTAGTCCTGATTCTGCTGGCGGTCGCTCCTACCGTCTGGGCGGCGCAGATCCTGCCGTCACCGCCACAGCTGGCGGCCAAGTCCTACATGCTGATGGATGCGGCCAGTGGTGAGGTGCTGGTCGAGCACAACGGTGACGAGCGCCTGCCTCCCGCCAGTCTGACCAAGCTGATGACCGCCTACATCGCCACCCTGGAAATACAGAAGGGCCAGATCAGCGATAGCGACATGGTTACCGTCAGCGAGAAGGCCTGGCGTACCGGTGGCTCCCGGATGTTCATCCAGGTCAATACCCAGGTTTCGGTGGATGATCTGTTGCACGGCATCATCATTCAGTCTGGCAACGATGCCAGCGTGGCAATGGCCGAGCATATCGCCGGTAGCGAAGAGGCTTTCGCTGACCTGATGAACGCGACGGCTCAGCGCCTGGGCATGACCAATAGTCATTTCATGAACGCCACCGGTCTGCCGGATCCGGAGCACTACTCCTCGGCGAACGACATGGCCAAGCTGGCCCGCGCGATCATCTACGAGGATCCGGCGCACTACGCCATCTATGCGCAGAAGGAGTTCCTCTGGAACAACATCAAGCAGCCCAACCGCAACCTGCTGCTGTGGCGCGACAAGACTGTCGACGGTCTGAAGACCGGTCATACCGAGGAGGCTGGCTACTGCCTGGTGGCCTCTGCGGTGCGTGACAACATGCGTCTGATCTCGGTGGTGTTCGGCACCGACAGCGAGCAGGCGCGTGCCGCGGAAACGCAAAAACTGCTGACGTACGGCTTCCGCTTCTTCGAGACCCGCACCTTCTACCAGAAGGGCACCGAGCTGGCCGAAGCCCAGGTCTGGAAGGGGCAGCAGAGCAAGCTCAAGGCCGGCCTGGCCCAGGACCTGACCATGACGCTGCCGCGCGGCCAAGTGGAGAAGCTGCAAGCCGTCATGAGCTTCAACGGTACGCTGACCGCGCCGATCCAGCAGGGCGATGTCGTTGGCAAGGTCGAGGTCAAGTTGGATGACAAGGTCGTGCGTAGCACCGACCTGGTGGCGCTGGAAACGGTTGAAGAGGGTGGGCTGTTCCGCCGTTTTTGGGATAGCATTCGCCTGTTCTTCTACAGCCTGTTCAACTGACCACGCTCGCGTGCGCCGCGGCTGATCCCGCCGCGGCGCACGTGCGGATCACGAGTCCGTTACGCCATGACCGATAATCAAGATGTCGCTGCACCCAAGATCGACTTTCCCTGCGAGCGCTACCCGATCAAGGTGATCGGCGACGCGGGCGAAGGCTTCCGTGAGGTGGTGATCGAAGTCATCCAGCGCCACGCGCCGGACTTCGACGAGACCACCGTGGTCACCCGTGACAGCCGCAACGGACGCTTCCTTTCGCTGCAGGTGCTGATCACTGCCACCGGCGTCGAACAGCTGCAGGCGATCCATGTCGACCTGCGGGCCACTGGTCGTGTCCACATGGTGCTGTGATGACCCACGAAGTGGGTGTGCGTGAGCTCGGCCTGATCGAGTATCGGGCGGCCTGGCAGGCCATGCAGCATTTCACCAATACGCGCGATGCCGCCAGTGGCGACGAAATCTGGCTGCTGCAGCACCCGCCCGTGTTCACCCAGGGCCAGGCCGGCAAGGCCGAACATCTGCTGTTCCCCGGCGATATTCCGGTGGTGCAGGTGGACCGCGGCGGTCAGGTGACCTATCACGGGCCCGGCCAGCTGGTTGGCTACCTGCTGCTGGATGTACGCCGACTCGGTATCGGTGTACGGGAGCTGGTCAGTCGCATCGAGCAGAGTCTGATCGATCTGCTCGCCGGCTATGGTGTCGAGGCGGCTGCCAAAGCGGATGCACCGGGCGTTTATGTCGATGGTGCAAAGATCGCGTCTCTGGGCCTGCGCATTCGCAATGGCCGGTCCTTCCACGGCCTGGCGCTGAACGTGGACATGGATCTCGAACCTTTCCGGCGCATCAACCCCTGCGGTTATGCAGGGCTGCCCATGACCCAGTTGCGTGACCTGATCGGGCCGATCGACATCTCTGAAGTGGCCGATCGACTGCGTGATCATCTGGTCCGGCAGCTCGGATACGCGCAACAGAAGACCCTCGCGGGCGGAATCGAAGCTTATGAGTAGTGTAGAAACGGCAGGCAAGCGCCCGGCCAAGGTAGAGGCCGGCGTCAAACTGCGCGGTGCCGAAAAGGTCGCGCGGATTCCGGTGAAGATCATCCCCACCGATGAACTGCCGAAGAAGCCTGATTGGATCCGCGTGCGCATCCCGGTATCGCCGGAGGTCGACCAGATCAAGCAGACCCTGCGCAAGCACAAGCTGCACAGCGTCTGTGAGGAGGCGTCCTGCCCGAACCTGGGCGAGTGCTTCTCCAGCGGCACCGCGACCTTCATGATCATGGGCGACATCTGCACCCGTCGCTGCCCATTCTGCGACGTCGGCCATGGCCGGCCGAACGCGCTGGACCCGGACGAACCGAAGAACCTGGCCCAGGCCATTGCCGACATGCGCCTGAAGTACGTGGTGATCACCTCGGTGGACCGCGACGACCTGCGCGACGGCGGTGCCCAGCATTTCGCCGACTGCTTGCGCGAGATCCGCAAGCTGTCGCCGTCCATTCAGCTGGAGACCCTGGTGCCGGATTATCGCGGGCGCATGGAAATCGCCCTGGATATCACTGCCACTGAGCCGCCGGATGTGTTCAACCACAATCTCGAAACCGTGCCGCGGTTGTACAAGTCCTCGCGGCCGGGGTCGGATTTCGAGTGGTCGCTGGATCTGCTGGAGAAGTTCAAGCAGCGCGTGCCGGGCGTGCCGACCAAGTCAGGACTGATGCTCGGTCTTGGCGAGACCGATGAAGAGGTCATCGAGGTCATGCAGCGTATGCGCGAGCACGACATCGACATGCTGACCCTCGGCCAGTACCTGCAGCCGTCACGCAATCACCTGCCGGTGCAGCGTTTCGTCCATCCCGACACCTTCGCCTGGTTCGCCGAGGAAGGCATGAAGATGGGCTTCAAGAACATTGCGTCCGGCCCGCTGGTGCGTTCCTCGTACCATGCCGATCAGCAGGCCCACGGCGCCAAGCACGACTGATCCGTACCGGCGTTCTGCCGTTGAAAAGGAAGCCGCGAAGGTAATCAAGATTGCCTCCGCGGCTTTTTTTCTGCCCGCACACTGTAGTCGGCGAAGGCTGCAGCCGAAGCGTTGGCAGGAAAATTGCGGCATTTCACCGCATTAGACTTTGGTCTATAGTGGCCCGGTTTACACTACGAGGCCAACCGAGGGCCACAGCAGATGAACGAACCCCAGTTGAAGAACCTGCTTGATGATCTGGATGCCGCCAAGGTCGAGTGCGACGCGATGAGCCGTCTGGTGGTGACGCGTCTGGCCAAGCAGCACATTCCATATCGTGCGATGTTGGGGCAGGTGGAGTTGGACGGTAAGGTGCTGTCGCCACACTTCTGGGTCGAGGCTGATGGCTGTGTGATCGATTACCGAGCGCGCCAGCGGCTGGGTGGCGATCAGCGTGTGCCCCATGGCGTCGTTCCGCGCGAGGCTGTGCAGGCACACTATCAGGGGCAGCAAGTGGTCATCGATCCGCTACCGGACTACCTCTACGAGGTGGCGGTCAAGCACTGAGAAGCGACCTGCCATAACGAAAAAGCCCGGCCATCATGCCGGGCTTTTTTGTTTGCCGAGTTTTCGCCCCGCTCGAAGCGCAGGCTGCGCTCAAGGCTGGGCGCGTAGGCGACCGAGCAGCTCCTGAGTGGGATGGCCGTCGGCCGGCCAACCCAGCTGCTGCTGGAAGCCGCGAATGGCCTTGCGTGTATTGGCGCCGATGATGCCGTCCGGCGTGCCCGGGTCGAAGCCTTGGGCGACCAGGCGCTCCTGCAGCTCCAGGCGTTCCGAGCGGCTGAGCGGTTGCTCACCACGTGGCCAGCTGCCGGCAACCTGGCCCTTGCCCTGAAAGTTCTCAGACAGCAGACCGATGGCCAGCGCATAGGCCGAGGAATTGTTGTAGCGCAGGATCGCGCGGAAGTTGTCCATGATCAGGAACGCGGGGCCGCGGTGGCCGGCAGGCAGCAGCAGACTGGCATTGGCCTCGTCCACTCCTTGGGGTAGTCCGCGCAGGCCGAGGCGACGCCATTCGGCCAGCGGCTTGCGAATCTCGCTATCGGCCAGGGCATAGTCGAAGCCACTGGGCAGCTGCACCTCGAAACCCCAGGGCTGACCTTGCTTCCAACCGGAGGCCTGCAGGTAGTGCGCAGCGGATGCCAGGGCGTCGGCCGAGCTGTTCCAGATATCGCGCTTGCCGTCACCGTCGAAGTCCACCGCATGGGTGTTGTAGGTGGTCGGGATGAATTGCGTCTGGCCCATGGCGCCAGCCCAGGAACCGCGCATCTGCTGCGGCGACACGTCGCCGTGCTGGAGGATTTCCAACGCGGCGATCAGCTGGCTCTTGGCAAAGGCCGGACGGCGTCCTTCATGGGCGAGGGTGGCCAGCGAGCGGATCACCGACTTGTCGCCCATGATCTGGCCGAAACTGCTCTCCAGGCCCCAGACGGCAACCAGGGTCTCGCGATCGACGCCGTAGCGGGCTTCGATGCGGTCCAGGGTCGCGGCGTGCTGGTTTAGCAGGCGTTGTCCGCTGCGGACTCGCTGGGCTGAAATCGCGCTTTCCAGATATTGCCAGACGGGGCGCGTGAATTCCGGCTGGCTGCGATCAGCTTCGATCACCGCAGGATCGGGCTGCACGCCGGCGAAGGCGCGGTCGAAGGTCGTGGCGGAGATGCCCGCTTCCAGGGCTTCGGCACGGAATTGCTCGCGCCACTGGCTGAAGCTGAGATGAGTGGCTTCTGCTGGCGCGTCGACGACGGGCTTGTCGCTACGCTGGACAGAGGGCGCGGGTGCGTTGCTGACAAGGGAGGACTGCGCAAGGGGTTCGGCGGCACAGGCGACCACCAGGCTCATCGCCGAGGCGGCGACCAGCGTTCGCAGCAGCAGAACGGGAACGAAGGTGTAAAACATGCACCACTCTCGAAAGGTGTCGTCGGCCGCAGACATTATCACGCTTTCGGGGTGTTGGGTTTTCAGGCCGCCAGAAGGACCGAAGCCTCCCAGTTGGTGGACTGGGAGGCTTCGCGGCGGTAGCTGCCTTTGCCTTTCTTTGGCGTTTCCTGGCGCTGGCGGAACAGTGGTTGCGCGACCAGGCGTTTGGCCTTGTTCGTTCTTTTCTTGCGTGTGCTCATGACGTATCCCTGAGTAGCCCGGTATCGGACAGCGGCATCATAGGGTTTGTACAAAAAATGTCCAGCAGACTGGCGTTGTCAGCTTGCGCCCAGCCGGCGACCGCTCAGCTGCAGGCAGATATTGGCCAGCCCGATCCAGGGATCGCCTTCGGCCTGGCCTTTGATCTGCTCGTCTATGCGCTGTGCAGCCATCAGCAAGCGGCTCCAGCCGGCGGCGTCGTGCCGTTGCAGTGCCTTGGAGACCAGCGGGCGTCGTTTGTCCCAGACCGGCGGACGTGCCTGGCTGAAGGCGCGCTCGAGCGGAACGCCCTGCCCGTACTGCTGGGCGATATTGGCCAGCAGGCGCAGCTCGCGCGCCAAGGCCCAGAGGACCACCGGCGCTTCCACGCCCTCGCCACGCAGGCCTTCGAGCATGTGCAGCGCGTGGGCGGCCTGGCCGTGGAGTGCCGCGTCGATCAGGCCGAAGACGTCGTAGCGGGCGCTGTCGGCTACGGCTGCTTGCACAGTGTCAGCACTGATCTGGCCGGCGTCGGCCAGCAGTTTCAGCTTTTCGATCTCCTGCGCGGCGGCGAGCAGATTACCCTCGACCCGTGCCGCGATCAGCTCGACGGCTTCCTGATCGGCGGACAGACCGGCCTGGGCCAGCCGCTGGCGGATCCATTGCGGTAGCTGCGCGGCGTCTACCGGCCAGATCTGCAGAAACTGCACGTCCTTGCCGTCGATCAGCGCCTTGGCCCACTTTGTCTTCTGCGTGCTGCCATCAAGCTTGGGCAGGCTGATCAACAGCGCCGTGTCTTCGGCCGGGCGCGCCAGGTAGTCCAGCAACGCCGCAGCGCCCTTGTCCCCCGGCTTGCCATTGGGAATGCGCAGTTCGATCAGACGTTTCTCCGCGAACAGCGACAGGCTGGCGCCGGCCTCGATGAGCTGGCCCCAGTCGAAGCCGGTCTCGACGTGGAAGACCTGACGCTCACTGAAACCCTGCGCGCGGGTTGCCGCGCGAATCGCATCGCAGGCTTCCTGACACAACAGGTGCTCGTCACCGCAGACCACGTAGATGGGCGCAAGGGTGCCTTGCAGATGCTTGCCGAGTTGAGCGGGAGAGAGCTTCATGGGTGCGGAAACGGGGGCGCGAGGCCCCCGTGCAGACTCAGCGGACGGGTAGCTGGATGGGCGACTGCTGCGGTTGCGCATCCTGGGCGCGGCGGGCGGCTTCGACGGCCTCCGCTTCGGCACGGGCCTTGGCTTCGGCCTCCTGCTGCAGGCGGTCGAGCTGTGCCGGGGTGATGCGCTGGATACGTAGGGCGAGCTGCTGAAGCAGCTCGCGACGCATTTCCTGGCGCAACTGGTCGCCTTCCTGGGACGAGCCGATCAGGTTGTTGCTGTCGTGCACGTAGACCTTCTGCACCTCGATGCTGTCTTCGAGCAGCAGCAGGTTCCGCGGGCCACGGAATTCGTAATCGAGTGTGCTGGTCAGCTCGTACTCGGCGCTGCGTGCCGAGCTGGTGTAGCTGGCGGTGCGCTGGCGGGTCTGCTCGCGGGCCAGGTTGAGGCTGTACTTGGCCCCCGGGTAAACCCGCACGTCGTTGCTTTCGAGCAGCGCTTCGAGCTGCTGGACCGTCTCGCCATAGCTGTTGCGGGCCTGCAGATCGATTTCCTTGAGACCGAACTCCACATCACCGGTGCCGCGCAGCTGGAAACCGCAGGCGCTCAGCAGCAATGTCAGACCCAGCACCACCAGATTCCGTTTGTTCATCTTGTTATCCCCTTGCAGACCCGGCGCAGGCGCCGGGACCGAATCAGTTAGCGACGATGTTGACCAGCTTGCCCGGCACCACGATGACCTTGCGGATGGTCAGACCTTCGGTGAAGCGCAGCACGTTCTCGTTGCCGCGCGCGGCGGTCTCCACCTCTTCGCGGCTGGCGCTGGCCGGCACTTCGATCTGGCCACGCAGCTTGCCGTTGACCTGAACCACCAGAGTCAGGCTGTCCTGCACGAGGGCGGATTCGTCGACCTTCGGCCATTGCGCATCGATGATCGCGCCGCTCTTGCCCAGCCGCTGCCAGAGTTCGTGAGAGATGTGCGGGGTGATCGGGGCCAGCAGCAGGGCGACCGTTTCCAGGCCTTCCTGCAGCAGAGCACGGTCCTGCTCGCTGGCGGTCGGCGCCTTCTCCAGCACGTTCATCAGTGTCATCACCTGGGCAATGGCGGTATTGAACTTGTGGTGCTGGCCGACATCGGTGCTGGCCTGCTTGATCGCCAGGTGAATCGCGCGGCGCACGGCCTTCTGCTCGTCGCTCAGCGTGGCCAGATCGAGCGTACCCGGCAGCCCGGCGCTGACATGCGCATGGGCCAGACGCCAGACGCGGCGCAGGAAGCGGCTGGCGCCCTCGACGCCGGAGTCGGACCATTCCAGGCTCATGTCCGGCGGCGAGGCGAACATCATGAACAGGCGGCAGGTGTCGGCGCCGTAGGCATCGATCATCGCCTGCGGGTCGACGCCGTTGTTCTTCGACTTGGACATCTTCTCGGTGCCGCCGATTTCCACCGGCTGCCCGTCGGTCTTCAGCCTGGCACCGATGACCTTGGCCTTGGCATCACGCTCGACCTCGACGTCGGCCGGGTTGAACCAGTCCTTGCCGCCGTTTTCCAGGGTGCGGTAGTAGGTCTCGGCGACCACCATGCCCTGGGTCAGCAGATTCTTGAACGGCTCGTTGGAGCTGACCAGGCCCTCGTCGCGCATCAGCTTGTGGAAGAAGCGCGCGTAGAGCAGGTGCAGGATGGCGTGTTCGATGCCGCCGATGTACTGATCCACCGGCAACCAGTGGTTGGCCGCCTGCGGGTCGACCATGCCCTGGTCGTAGTTCGGGCTGGCGTAGCGGGCGAAGTACCAGGACGACTCGACGAAGGTGTCCATGGTGTCGGTTTCGCGCTTGGCAGGTGCGCCGCACTTCGGGCAGCTGCACTCGTAGAACTCGGGCATCTTCGCCAGCGGCGAGCCGGCGCCATCCGGCACCACGTCTTCGGGCAGCACGACCGGCAGCTGGTCTTCCGGCACCGGCACGTCGCCGCAGCTGTCGCAATGGATGATCGGGATCGGGCAGCCCCAGTAGCGCTGGCGGCTGATGCCCCAGTCGCGCAGGCGGAACTGGGTGCGCGCCTGGCCGAGGCCTTTCTTCTGCAGCGCCACTTCGATGGCGTCGAAGGCGCCTTCGAAATCCAGGCCGTCATAGACGCCGGAGTTGATCAGCTGGCCGTGCTCGCCGTAGGCGTCCTGCCAGGGCGCGGGCGTCTCGTCGCCGGCGCTGGTGCGCACCACCGGCTTGATCGGCAGGCCGTATTTGCTGGCGAATTCGAAGTCGCGCTCGTCATGCGCCGGCACGGCCATGACCGCGCCCTCGCCGTAGTTCATCAGCACGTAGTTGGCGACCCACACCGGCAACAGCTCGCCGGTCAGCGGGTGTTGCACACGCAGGGAAGTGGCCAGGCCTTTCTTCTCTTGGGTGGCGATGTCGGCTTCGGCGACGCCGCCGCGCTTGCACTCGTCGATGAAGGCCTGCAGCTCGGGGTTGTTCTGCGCGGCGAGAGTGGCCAGCGGATGTTCCGCTGCAACGGCCACGTAGGTCGCACCCATCAGCGTATCGGGGCGGGTGGTGAAGACCTTCATCACGCCTTCGCTGCCGATGCTGGCGACGTCGTAGGGGAAGCTGATCTCCATGCCGCGCGACTTGCCGATCCAGTTGCGCTGCATGGTCTTGACCTGCTCGGGCCAGCCGTCCAGCTCGTCCAGACTCTCCAGCAGCTCATCCGCGTAGGCGGTGATCTTGAAGTAGTACATCGGGATTTCGCGCTTCTCGATCAGCGCGCCCGAACGCCAGCCGCGGCCATCGATGACCTGCTCGTTGGCCAGCACGGTCTGGTCCACCGGGTCCCAGTTCACGGTGCCGTTCTTGCGATAGATCACGCCCTTTTCGTACAGGCGGGTGAACAGCCACTGCTCCCAACGGTAATAGTCAGGCTTGCAGGTGGTGACTTCACGGGTCCAGTCGACGGCCAGGCCCAGGCTTTTCAGCTGGGCCTTCATGTAGGCGATGTTCTCGTAAGTCCACTTCGCCGGCGCCACCTGATTTTTCATCGCGGCGTTCTCGGCCGGCATGCCGAAGGCGTCCCAGCCCATGGGCTGCAGGACGTTCTTGCCCTGCATGCGCTGGTAGCGGGCGATCACGTCGCCAATGGTGTAGTTGCGCACGTGGCCCATGTGCAGCTTGCCGCTGGGGTAGGGGAACATCGACAGGCAATAGAAGGTGTCCTTGCCGGGCTGTTCGCTCACTTCAAAGGATTTCTGCGAATCCCAGTGGGATTGCGCGGCGGCTTCGATCTCGCGGGGCTGATACTGTTCGTGCATGGCTACTGGCGTTGGATAGGGGCTGGCTCTCCGCGAATGCGCTGGCGCAGGCTCGGCTGGCAGGTCGGCACGACCTTGTGCAAACGCGACCCGGCGGGTGGCGGACGGAGGCATGGAAGCGCCGTAGCATACATGACCCCCCGCAGCCTAGGGAAACCCGATTTGCCGTCAGCACCGAGGGTTCCGTCTGTCGCGTCCGGCTTGAGCGAGCCAGGCTGAGCTACGCTTGATCCAGGGGCCGGACAAATGCGAGGTATGTCCAATGGAAAGAGAGTCGCAATCAGAGGACAGCAGTCTGTATGCGCGGGTGCTGCAGCGCTTGAGTTCGGCGCTGCAGGAGGCAGAGCGTGGCGAATCAGGTGCCGCTGGCGAACTGGAGGTCGGCGGGTTGACGCCGGCGGAATTCGAGTTGATTCGCGCCTATCTGCAACGTGATTCCCAATGGCTTTCCGGCTGGCATGCGGCTGCCGAGGAACAGGCTCATCTCACGCGCCAGGCGATGCGGCCAGCCGTGCGTGGTGGCGGGCGGCAGCGCCATGGCGCACGCCTCAGGCATGCGCCGCTGCACCTGCAGCAGAGCCTCAGTTGCGCGCTTTGCAATACCAAGGTGACCTGGCCGGAAGGTGCCGGGCCTGCGACGTGTCCGGCCTGCGGCTCGCAGCTGCTACGTGCACGGCAACGTCTGCAGACCTACCCGCGCCATTGACCGCCCCCTGCGCCGACAAATCGGCCGACAGCCGCTAGAGTGTCGACCTTTGCCGGAGAGCTGGGATGCCCATTCGTTATTTCTTCAAGCAACTGCTGTTGCCGCCGGGGGGGCTGCTGCTCCTGTTGCTGCTGGGCTGGTGGCTGCGCCGACGCGCGCCGAGGCTGGCGGCGCTGTGTTTCGTCACCGGCTTCGGTGGGCTCTGGCTGATGAGCCTGCCGATCGTCGTCGAATGGACGGCGCGCGCGGTGGAGCGCGAGCCGGCATTGGCCGAGGCGCGCTGGCCGAAATTGAGCGGGCAGGCCGGTGCCATCGTGGTACTGGGCGCCGGCCGGGAGCAGAACGATCCGGCCTGGGGCGGTGATCAGCCAGGCTACGTAGCGCTGGAGCGCCTGCGCTATGCCGCGCGCGTCGCCAAGGCATCTGGCCTGCCGATTCTCACCAGTGGCGGTCTGCACTACGGCCAGCCGCCCAGCGAAGCTATGCTTGGCGCCGAGGTGTTGCAGCGCGATCTAGGCGTCGCCACCCGCTGGCTGGAGGAGCGCAGCCGTACGACCTGGGAGAACGCCGTGCTCAGTGCCGAGCTGCTGCGCTCGGCTGGCATCGAGCGGGTGGTGCTGGTCACCTCGGCCGCGCACATGCCTCGTTCGCGTTGGTGCTTCGAGCAGAACGGCATCGAAGTGATTGCCGCGCCAGTGGGCTTCATGGGCGTGCCCAACGGCCGCCCTTTGAACGGCTGGCTGCCGGAGGCCAAGGCTTACTGGCAGAACGGCATGCTGCTCAATGAAATCGTCGGCATGGCGGTGTACCCGCTGGTTTATCGCTCGGCGAACGATTGAGCGGAACGCTTTCATTCGTAGGGGCTTAGGGTGCCCCTATGCGGACTTGCGTCTGACCAGCGCCCAGCCGAGCAGCAACACGCATGCCGCGATCAGCGGCCAGGAGCGCCAGCGCAGGTAGGGCGTCAGCCCCTGCATCGGCGTGACCTCGCCATACAGCACAGCCTGTTCGAACTGCGGAACCTGCTCGGTGATGCGCCCATAGGGGTCGATCAGCACGGTGATGCCGTTGTTGGTTGCGCGGATCATCCAGCGTCCGGCCTCCAGGGCGCGCATCTGCGCCATCTGCAGGTGCTGCAGTGGGCCGATGGAGCGGCCGAACCAGGCGTCGTTGCTCACCGTCAGCAGCAGGTCGCTCTGCGCCGCGAGGCCCGCGGCGAACTCCGGATAGACCACCTCATAGCAGATGTAGGGCGCGATCTGCAGGCCTCTGGCCTGTAGCAGCGGCTGGCCGGGTTCGCCGCGGGCGAAATCGGACATCGGCAGGTCGAAGAAGGCGATCAGCCCGCGCAACAGTTCCTGCAGCGGCACATACTCGCCGAACGGCACCAGCTTCTGCTTGAGGTAGGTACCGGCACCCTCGCCAGCGGTGGTCAGGCCGTTGTAGTAGCGCAGCTCGCCCTCGGCGTTGGGCTGGCGCACCGGCACGCCGGTGATGAGAGCCGATCCGCGCTGCTTGGCGAAGCCGGCCATCATTGTCAGGTAGCCTTCGGCGTGTTCCTTGAGGATCGGCACGGCGGTTTCCGGCCAGACGATCAGGTCCGCCGGACGGCTGCGAAAGGTCATGTCGCGATACAGCAGCAGCTGCATCTCGAGCTTCTTCGGGTCCCACTTCATGCTCTGCTCGACGTTGCCCTGCACTGCAACCACGCTCAAGGGCTCGCCCTTGTCTTGGGTCCAGGCGCGATCCTTGAGTGCCAGGCCGGTCAGCCAGGGGGCGATCAGCAACAGGACGCCGGCCAGCAGGCGCGGCTTGTCGGCACGCAGTCGCGGCAGCGCGACCAGCAGGGTGGCGCTCAGGGCGATGGCGAAGCTCAGCAGCCAGACGCCACCCACCGGCGCCAGCCCGGATAGCGGGCCGTCGAGCTGGCTATAGCCGATATAGAGCCAGGGAAAGCCAGTGAGCAGCCAGCCACGCAGTGCGTCGAAGGCTAGCCAGAGCGCGGCGAAGGCCAGCGCGTCACCGAGCGCGGAATGGCGATTGCGCAGCAGCCGCACCCAAAGCCAGCCGAGCAGGGCGAAGAACAGCGCCAGGCCGGCGACGAAGCCGAGCGTGAGCAGGCCGGCCAGTGGCGGCGACGCCGCGCCGAAATCATGGATGCTGACATAGACCCAGCTGACGCCCGAGGCGAACAGGCCAAAGCCGTAGCACCAGCCGCGCTGCGCCGCCTGCTTTGGCCCGGTTTCGCGCAGGCCGAGGTAGAGCAGCGCGACCGACAGCAGGGCCAGTGGCCAGATGTCGAAGGGCGCCAGGGAGAGGGTGGTCAGCGTGCCGGCCAGCAGGGCCAGCAGATTGCCCGGCCAGCCGGGGCGGGTGAACCAGTGCATGGGGTTTCCTTGCGCGGGGATTGCGGCGCAGGCTACGGGCAACGTCGCGATCGGGCAAGCTGCCCGGCGACTCGCCGCCCATAGGCGGGCGACAAGTCGCGGGTCATGCGCTTTCCAGGCGGCTCAGGCGCAGCATGTGCACGCGGCGGCTGTCGGCGTTCAATACGCGAACGCGGAAGCCGTCGATCTCGGTCACCTCGTTGCGCTTGGGCAGATGGCCGAAGGTGCTCATCACCAGGCCGGCGACAGTATCGAACTCATCGTCGGGGAAGGCGCTGCCGAAGTACTCGTTGAAGCTGTCGATCGGTGTCAGCGCCTTGACCAGGAAGTCGCCACTGGGCAGCGGGCGGATATAGCTGTCTTCCTCGACGTCGTGCTCGTCCTCGATGTCGCCGACGATCTGCTCGAGCACGTCCTCGATGGTCACCAGGCCGGCCACGCCGCCGTACTCGTCGATGACGATGGCCATGTGATTGTGGTTGGCGCGGAACTCGCGCAGCAGCACATTGAGACGCTTGGATTCGGGCACGAAGGTGGCCGGGCGCAGCAGGTCCTTGATGTCGAAGTTGTGATGCTCATCCTTGAGAATCAGCGGCAGCAGATCCTTGGCCAGCAGCACGCCGATCACCTCGTCGAGGCTCTCGCCGACCACCGGGTAGCGCGAATGCGCGGCGGCGATGATGGCGGGTAGAAATTCGCGTGGCGACTGGTCGGCCTTGATGCTGATCACCTGCGACCGCGGCACCATGATGTCGCGTACCTGCAGGTCGGCGACCTGGATGGCGCCTTCGACGATGGCTAGCGCCTCGTTGTCGAGCAGCTTGTTCTGGTGGGCTTCGCGCAGGATCTCCAGAAGCTCCTGGCGATTCTTGGGTTCATGGGCAAAAGCCTGGGTGATTCTTTCCAGCCAGGTCTTCTGCCCGCTGATCGATCGATCTTCGCTCATGTCGTTTGACTCAAGAGTCCTTGCAAATGCCCGTATCGGGCGAATCTTCAGCATAGGGGTCGGGATGCCCCAGTTCGGTCAGCAGCTGGCGCTCCAGCGCTTCCATTTCCTCGGCTTCGGCATCCTCGATGTGGTCGTAGCCGAGCAGATGCAGGCAGCCGTGGATGACCAGGTGGGCCCAGTGCGCGTCGAGGGCCTTGCCCTGTTCCGCCGCCTCGCGCTCGACCACCGGCACGCAGATCACCAGGTCGCCGAGCAGCGGGATGTCGAGAAACTCGTCCGGCACGTCGGCCGGGAACGACAGCACGTTGGTGGCGTAGTCCTTCTGCCGCCAGGTGCGGTTCAGCTCGCGGCCTTCGGCTTCGTCGACCAGGCGAATGGTCAGTTCTGAATCGCCGCTGCGCTGGCGCAACGCCAGTTCGCACCAGCGTTGCAGGTCTGCCGCAGCGGGCGTGGCGCCATCGCTGGCGCATTGCAGGTCGAGTTCAATCATCGGCGGCATCCCGCGCGGCGCGCTTGCTGGCCGGCGACTGACGATCCTCGAACGACTCGTACGCCTCGACGATGCGTTGCACCAGCGGGTGGCGCACCACGTCCTTGGGCTTGAAGTGGGTGAAGCTGATGCCGTTGACGTCCTTGAGCACCTCGATGACATGCGCCAGGCCGCTCTTGGTACCCCGCGGCAGGTCGACCTGGGTGATGTCGCCGGTGATCACCGCGGTGGAGCCGAAGCCGATCCGCGTGAGGAACATCTTCATCTGTTCCTGGGTGGTGTTCTGGCTTTCATCGAGGATGATGAAGCTGTTGTTCAGCGTGCGCCCGCGCATGTAGGCCAGCGGGGCGATCTCGATCACCTGTTTCTCGATCAGTCGCGCCACGTGCTCGAAGCCAAGCATTTCGTAGAGCGCGTCATAGAGCGGGCGCAGATAGGGGTCGATCTTCTGCGCCAGGTCACCGGGCAGGAAACCGAGCTTCTCGCCGGCTTCCACCGCCGGACGCACCAAGAGGATGCGGCGCACCTGCTCGCGTTCCAGTGCGTCCACCGCGCAGGCCACCGCCAGGTAGGTCTTGCCGGTACCGGCCGGGCCAACACCGAAGTTGATGTCGTTGTCGAGAATGGCCTTTACATAGCGCTGCTGGTTGGCACCGCGCGGGCGGATCATGCCTTTCTTGGTGCGCAGCGCCACGCCCTGGTGGGCGTTCGGGTTGGCCAGTTCCTCCATGCCGGATTCCTGCAGGTACAGGTGCACCATGTCCGGGGACAGCTCGGTGGTCTTGGTCTCGCGGTACAGGCGGCGCAGGAGATTCTCGGCGGATTTGGCCACGTTGCTCGGGCCGACCAGTTCGAACTGATTGCCGCGGTTGCGGATTTCCAGCTCCAGGCGCTGTTCGATCAGGCGCAGATGCTCGTCGAACTGGCCGCAGAGATTGGCGAAGCGACGGGCTTCAAAGGGTTCGAGGGTGAAACGATGCGGTTCTATGGGTGCGTTCAAGGGCTTTTATATGTGGCCGATATCGGCGAAATGATGAAAGAAGAATAGCGCTGCGGGCGCGAAGCGAAAAGCGCAGTCGCGGCCCGGATGCATTCACATGGGGGCCGCATTCCGGCTTCTCAAGCTAGCAAGGTGCCACGCAGCGAGTGTGGCAGCGCGTCATCGATGTGTACGTCGACGAACTGGCCGATCAGTCGCGGGTTGTCGCAGCGGAAGTTGACGATGCGATTGTGCTCGGTACGGCCCTGCAGCATGCCTGGGTCCTTCTTCGAATAGTCGCTGACGAGGATGCGCTGGGTGGTGCCGACCATTCGTCGGCTATTCTCGAAACCCTGCTGATTGATGCGCTGCTGCAAGATGGCCAGACGCTGCTTCTTGACCTCTTCCGGCGTGTCGTCGGCGAGGTCCGCTGCCGGGGTGCCGGGGCGTGCGCTGTAGACGAAGGAGTAGGAGAAGTCGAAGCCGACGTCCTCGATCAGCTTCATGGTCTGCTCGAAGTCCTTATCGGTCTCGCCGGGGAAGCCGACGATGAAATCCGAGCTGATCAGGATATCCGGCACGGCGGCCTTGAGCCGACGGATGCGCGACTTGTACTCGAGCGCGGTGTGGTTGCGCTTCATCGCCGCGAGGATTCGGTCGGAGCCGGCCTGCACCGGAAGGTGCAGGTACTTCACCAGCTGCGGGATGTCCGCATGGGCCTGAATGATGGCGTCGGAGAACTCCAGCGGGTGGCTGGTCGTGTAACGGATGCGACCGATACCTTCGATCGCCGCTACCGCGTGCAGCAGGTCGGCGAAGTCGTGGCCGTCATGGCGATAGCCGTTGACGTTCTGCCCCAGCAGGGTGACTTCCTTCACGCCGTTCTCGGCCAGGTGCACGATTTCCGCCAGCACATCGGCCAGCGGCCGGCTGACCTCCTCGCCGCGGGTGTAGGGCACCACGCAGAAGGTGCAGTACTTGCTGCAGCCTTCCATGACCGAGACGAAGGCGCTGGGGCCGTCGACGCGGGGTTCGGGCAGGCGGTCGAATTTCTCGATCTCGGGGAAGGAAATGTCCACCTGCGGCGTCTTGGTTGTGCGTGCGGCGTCGATCATTTCCGGCAGGCGGTGCAGCGTCTGCGGGCCGAAGACCACATCGACGTAAGGCGCGCGGTCGCGGATCGCCGCGCCTTCCTGGCTGGCGACGCAGCCACCGACGCCGATGACCAGTTGCGGATTATCCTGTTTCAGTTCGCGCCAGCGGCCCAGCTGCGAAAAGACCTTTTCCTGGGCCTTTTCGCGGATCGAGCAGGTATTGAGAAGAATCACGTCGGCTTCTGCCGGATTCTCGGTGATCTCCATGGCCTGGTGTTCGCCCAGCAGGTCCACCATGCGCGAGCTGTCGTACTCGTTCATCTGGCAGCCGTGGGTTTCGATGAAAAGCTTGCGGGTCATGTTACGGGCCGGCGTTGTGCAAAAAATGACCGGCGATTATATGCCCATGGCCGGGCAGGGGAAAGCGCGGACGGATGCCGCAGGGGGGCACCGGTTTCTCAGGGGATCTGTGGGGCGTCGGCGGCCTGCAACTGCATCAGGTAGTCGCGGAAGATCTGGCCGAGCACCTGGCTGGCAATCTCCAGCTCATCCCGGCGCATCTGCGCGGAGACGCGGTCGGCGGTATCCAGCGCTTCGTCTTCGCCGTTGACCGCGGCCATCTTCAGCACAATATAGGCCTGCACATTGTTGGCCTTGACGCCTTCGCCGCGGAAGAACATCACGCCGAGGCGGTGCTGCGCCGCCGCATGGCCGCGCAGCGATGCCTGTTCGAACCAGTACAGCGCCTTGGCCAGATCGCGTGGCGCACGTTTGCCGTCGTAGAGGAATTCGCCCAGCTCGTAGGCGGCCTGCACGTCGCCATCGCTGGCTGCCTGCTGGCAGCTGCGCAGCGCTTCAGGCAGTTCCTCGGGCAGCGTATCGAGGGCACAACGGGCGGTCGCCGGGATCAGCAGGGTGTTCCCGCCAGCCAAAGCCGTGAGAGGCGAGAGAAGCAGCAGACAGCCCAAAGACAGGATGCGGCCGGTGCGGATCATGAAAATCTGGCGCCTCGAGGAGCAGGGCGATAATGAAAGACTGGAACGAGCCAGCCGTCACATTATGGATAAGCTGCTGTCTGCTTACAAAGCCTTTAACGGCCTGCCATCGGCTTTTTATGCGGCCGTTGGCTGTTGCTCGCGCGCGCTGCCCGGCAAGCGCAGCAGCAGGACTGCCAGCAGCGGACTGGCGATCGCCAGCAGCAACGGCTGTGCCCCGGCGAACGGGTTGCCGATCGCCATGCTGCCAGGCAACGGCAGCATGAGCAGCAACAGCACGCCTGCCGCGACGCCGGCGCCACTCGGCAAGCGCTCCGGCCATTGCAGCACGGCGGCATAGATCACTAGCAACGCGCTGGCGAGCAGCAGGCCGAGCGCATAGGGCTCGCTCCAGCCGAGCTGTCGTGCCAGTTCGAAGAACACGCACAGGCCCAGCACCACGCGGCCCCAGTTCGGACGGCTCCAGGCCCAGCGTCGCGCCAGGGTCAGTGCGGCCAGGGCGAGCAGGGGCAAACCGAGTAGCAGGCTGGCGCGTTCCAGCCACTGCTGGGCCTCGGCCATTCCGCCGGCGAGGCCGGTCGCCCCGCTGGCCGCGGCAAGGATGAAGGCGAGCATCGCGCTGAACAGCGCCGGTTGATCCGCTTCGCCGTAACGGCGCCGGGCGCGACCGACAAGGATCGCGCTGGTGGCCGCGGCAACTGTCAGTAGCAGGGCCTGCAGCAGTTCCATCGGCGTGTTCACTTGAGCTTGGCGAAGGCGCGCTCGGCGGCGTCGAGGGTGATGGCCAGCTCCTTATCGCCATGGGCGATGGAGGTGAAACCGGCCTCGAACGCGCTCGGCGCCAGGTACACGCCGCCCTCGAGCATCAGGTGGAAGAAGCGCTTGAAGCGATCGGCATCGCTGGCCATGACGTCGGCAAAGGTCACGATGTCGTCGGCGCCGCTGAAATACAGGCCGAACATGCCGCCGACCTGAGTGGTGACGAAGGGAATGCCGGCGGCGTCGGCGCGATCCTGCAGACCCTGCAGCATGCGGCTGGTATAGGCGCTCAGGGCATCATGGAAGCCGGGGCGGCTGATCAGCTCGAGGGTGGTCAGGCCGGCGGCCATGGCCAGTGGGTTGCCCGATAGCGTGCCAGCCTGGTAGACCGGGCCGAGCGGGGCGATGCGTTCCATGATGGCGCGCTTGCCGCCGAAGCAGCCGACCGGCATGCCGCCACCGATGATCTTGCCGAAGGTCGACAGGTCCGGCGTCACGCCGTAGTAGGCCTGGGCGCCGCCGAGGGCGACGCGGAAGCCGGTCATCACCTCGTCGAAGATCAGCACCACGCCGTGCGCGTCGCACAGGCGGCGCAGGCCTTCGAGGAAGCCCGGCGCCGGCGGCACGCAGTTCATGTTGCCGGCGACCGGCTCGACGATGATGCAGGCGACCTGCTCGCCCTTTTCCTTCAGCGTGGCTTCGACTTCGGCGAGGTCGTTGTAGGCCAGTGTCAGGGTGTGCTTGGCGAAGTCCGCCGGCACGCCCGCTGAGCTGGGTACGCCCTGGGTCAGGGCGCCAGAACCGGCTTTCACCAGCAGGCTGTCGGAGTGGCCGTGGTAGCAGCCTTCGAACTTGATGATGGCGTCGCGCCCGGTGTAGCCGCGGGCCAGGCGGATCGCACTCATGGTCGCTTCGGTGCCGGAGCTGACCATGCGCACCATCTCCATGGACGGCACCAGGCGGCAGACCAGTTCGGCCATCTCGGTTTCCATCGCGGTCGGCGCGCCGTAGGACAGCCCGTGCTCGAGCTGGCGACGCACCGCATCGAGCACCTGCGGATGGCTGTGGCCGAGGATCATCGGGCCCCAGGAGCCGACGTAGTCGACGTAGCGCTTGTCGTCCTCGTCGATGACATAGGCGCCTTCGGCGTGCTTGAGGAACAGCGGGGTGCCGCCGACGCTGCGGAAGGCGCGAACCGGCGAGTTGACGCCGCCGGGGATGTGGGTCTGGGCGCTGGCAAAGAGGGTTTCGGAACGGGACATGCGGGCCTCGCAAAACAGGGGCGGGCCGGCATCAGCGACCCACCGTGGCGGAATCAGGGCGTGTTGAACAGTTGGCTGAAGGCCTGGGCGCGGCGCTCGACCTCGGCGGCGCTGTCGGCGGCGAACAGGGCGTGGATCACGGCGATCATCTGCACGCCTTCGGCGATCAGTGACGGCGCGGTGTCCAGCGTGATGCCACCGATGGCGACGATGGGCAGGCCGATACGGGCGCGGGCTTCACGCAGCAGGTCTTGATTGGCTGCCGGTGCGCCGGGTTTGGTGTGGGACTGGAAGAAACGGCCGAAGGCGACGTAGCTGGCGCCGTCACGCGCCGCCTGCTCGGCTAGCGGCAGTTGCGCATGGCAGGTGGCGCCGATGATCGCCTGGCGGCCGAGCAGGGCCCGCGCGGCTGCCAGCGAACCATCTTCCTGGCCCAGGTGCAGGCCTACGCCCAAGCGCGCGGCCAGCTCGGCATCATCGTTGATGATCAGCTGAGCACCGTGGCGGGCGCAGAGCTCCTGCAGCGCATCGGCCTCGCGCAGCCGCCGCGCTTCGTCGCTGGTCTTGTCTCGATACTGCAGCAGGCGGGCGCCGCCCTTCAGTGCCGCCTCGACATAGGGCAGCAGGTGGCCATCGGCCAGCAACTTGCTGTCGGTGATGGCGTACAGGCCGCGCAGGCGGGACGATTCCTTCATGCGCTGCTCTCCAGTCAGGCCAGGTCCAGGGGCAGGCGGCGCGGCACGTACTGGCCGTGGCCGGGGGCCTCGGCATCGCGCAGCGTGCGCCAGGTGTAGTCGAGCGCCGAGCGGACCGCGCTGGTCAGCTCCTCGCCCAGTGCCAGACGACCGGCCAGGGCGCTGGCAAGCGTGCAGCCGGAGCCGTGATAGCTGCCCGGCAGGCGCGCGCAAGTGAAGTCGTGACGACTGCCGTCGCGGCAATACAGGCGGTTGTGCACTTCGCTCTCGTCGCCATGGCCGCCGGTGATCAGCAGGTGGCGGATATGCGGCAGCAGGCGCTCGGCACACTCGTCGGCGCTGCCCTCCGGCAGTTCGGCAAGGATCCGAGCTTCCGGCAGATTCGGCGTGGCGATGGTGGAAACCGGGAACAGCCGCTCGCGCATGGCATAGCCGACATCCTCCTTGCCCAGCGCACCGCCACCGCCGGCGCGCAGCACCGGGTCGCAGACCAGCGGCACGCCCGGCAGCCGGGCCATGACCTTGAGCACCGTCTCGACCATCTCCACCGAGCCGAGCATGCCCAGCTTGACGGCGGCGATGGGCAGGTCGGCGATCACTGCGTTGGCCTGGGCGAGTACCCACTCGCGGTCGAGCACGCGGAAGTCGGAAACGTTGACGGTGTCCTGCACGGTGAGCGCGGTGACGGTCGGCGCGGCGTGGCAGGCCTGTGCCAGCAGGGCTTCGATGTCCGCCTGCAGGCCGGCGCCGCCACTGGGATCGTGGCCGGACAGACAGAGGACGACGGGACGGGAAGTGAAGTTTTTCATGGCGTGCGAGCTTATCACCAAACCGCGCTGGCGGGACGCGGCAGTTGTGCGTCTATCCGCCACCGCCGCGCGCACCGGTCATCGGCCAAGTCATCCTGGCGAATCGGCTTTTTCCGGGTGCGCACGCCGCTGTGGTAGATTGCTGGCACTTTGGTTTTCGGACCGGGCGACGGAGTTCACCGACGGTGGGTTCGCAGTAGTCGCCTGGCCTGCACGAGGCATCATGCGGTACGTCTTCCTCTTCTTCCTGGCTGTTCTGCCTGCCTTGGCCGCCGCCGTCGAGCTCGACGAACACACCCGTCATTTGCCGCTCGGGCAGATGATGGAAGTGTTCGAGGACCCGCGCGGGGAGATCGGCATAGAGGACATCGCGTCGCCCGCATTCGAAAGCCATTTCCAGCGCAATCGCACGCCGGTTTTCAACGCCGGCTATTCACGCTCCGTGCACTGGGTTCGCATCGATCTGAGCTACCGACCGCAGATCGCCCAGGGGGCGAGGCGCTGGTTGCTGGAAGTGGCGTATCCGCCACTGGACAGCCTGCAGCTCTATCTGTCCGACGGGCAGGGTGGCTACCGCCTCGCCCGGGATACCGGCGACACCCGGCCCTGGGCCAGTCGCGAGATCCGTCAGGGCAACTACCTGTTCGAACTCGAGCTCCAGCCCGAGCAGCCGCAGCGCGTCTACCTGCGGGTGGAGAGCGAAGGCTCGATTCAGGTGCCGTTGAGCCTCTGGTCGCAGCACGCCTATCTGGAGGCGCAGCCGGGACGCATCTACGTACTGGGCATGATCTATGGCGTGCTGCTGGCGATGCTGGTCTACAACCTGTTCATCTATATCAGCATCCGCGACCAGAGCTACCTGTTCTACATCCTCTACATCGCCGCGTTTGGCCTCTACCAGGTCTCGGTGAACGGCGCCGGGGTGCAGTTTCTCTGGCCGGATCGGCCCTGGTGGGCCAACGCTGCGACGCCCCTTCTGATCGGCGCCACCGGGTTGTTCGGCTGCCTGTTCACCCGCAGCTTCCTGCGCACCGCCGAGCACAGCCGTTGGATGGACCGGCTGTTGCGGCTGATCATCGGTTTTTCGGTGGTGGTCATGGTGCTGGCGCTGACCACCGACTATGGCCTGTCGCTGCGCCTGGCCACCGCGCTGGCGCTGCTCTTCACCCTGGCGGTGTTCGCCGCCGGCATCCTGGCCTGGCTGCGCGGCATGCGTGTGGCGCGCTATTTCATCATCGCCTGGAGCGCGTTGCTGGTCGGAGGGCAGATCAACACCCTGATGGTGCTCGGCCACCTGCCGCACAACTTCCTGACGATGTACGCCAGCCAGCTGGGGGCGGCGCTGGAGGTGGTGCTGCTTTCGATGGCGCTGGCCGATCGCATCAACGCGCTGAAGGACGAGCGGGCAAAGATCCTGGAGAACGCCCGCTCCGACCTGGAACAGCTGAACCGCGAGCTGGCCGAGAGCAACCGGCTCAAGGACGAGTTTCTCTCCAACATCAGCCACGAGCTGCGCACGCCGATGATGGGCGTGATGGGCGCGCTCGAGCTGCTGCCTACGTCAGAGTCGGCTGACGAGCTGCAGCAGTACCAGCACATCGCTACCGGCTCGGCGCGGGACATGATGCGCCTGGTCAACAACATCCTGGCGCTGAGCGAGCTGCGTGCAGGCAAGCTGCGGCCCCGTATCGGAGAGTTCCGCCTGCGCCAGATGGCCGAGCGCTTGCACCAGCAATTCGCTCCCGCGGCGCAGGAAAAGGGCCTGGAGTTCGAGCTGGAGGTCGCCGCCAACCTGCCGGACCGCGTCTTCGGCGACGGCGAAAAGCTCGAACAGAGCCTGACCCACCTGCTCGACAACGCGCTCAAGTTCACGTCGCGCGGCCACATCACGCTGCGCTTCGGTGGCGAACCAGGGGAGCATCACCTGCTGCTGCAGGCCGAGGTCATCGACACGGGCATCGGCTTCAGCGACGCCGATGAGGCGTTCCTCTACCACCAGTTCCGCCAGGTGGATGGTTCCATGACCCGGCGTTATGGCGGCCTCGGCATCGGCCTGGCGATCAGTCGCGGTCTGCTGGAGGTGATCGGCGGACAGCTCGACCAGCAGTCGCGTCCCGGCCTGGGCAGCCGTTTCCGCATCAGCGTTCGCCTGGCGCTCATCGATCCGCACCAGGCGATTGCCTGACGCGCGGACCTTTTGGCCGATACCTCGCTTCAACCGTCGCGTCAGCACATGCTTCACTGGCTGTGCGTCGCCGGTTGCCGGCTACGCTTGCTGGCAACCGCCGCATCGGTCAAGAAGGAGGACGCCTGGATGAATCCGCAAAGCTGCGCCGAAACCCACGAGGTCACCAACCAGGTGCCGCCCCTCGACGGCGCCAACCTCTACCGTCTCGACCTGCCGCTGCAGCAATGGGTGCAGCGCTATCATGCCGGCTGGGCGGCGGAACGCCTGGACGCCTACGGTGCGCTTGCCGGTGGCCCGTTGATGCAGGCCGGTTTTCTCGCCAACGAGAACAAGCCGGTGTTCAAGAGCCATGACCGCTACGGTCATCGCATTGATCTGGTGGAGTTTCACCCGGCCTATCACGAGCTGATGCGTGCGGCTATCGAGCACGGCATCCCCTCGCTGCCGTGGACCGATCCGCAGCCCGGCGCGCAGGTGGCGCGCGCCGCCCTGATGTACCTGCACAACCAGGCCGAAGCCGGCAGCAGTTGCCCGCTGACCATGACCTACGCCAGCGTGCCGGCGCTGCGCCTGCAGCCGGATCTCGCCGAGCGCTGGCTGCCGAAGATCCTTGCCCGCCAATATGACCCACGCAACCTGCCGATGGAGCAGAAGGCCGGCGTCACCATCGGCATGGCCATGACCGAGAAACAGGGCGGCACCGATGTGCGCGCCAACACGACCCGTGCCTTTGCAGTCGGTGCCGGGGGCCCCGGCCAGGCCTACGAGCTGACCGGGCACAAGTGGTTCTGCTCGGCGCCGATGTGCGATGCCTTCCTCACCCTGGCG
Organism: Stutzerimonas sp. KH-1; assembly: GCF_054483855.1. NCBI lineage: Bacteria > Pseudomonadati > Pseudomonadota > Gammaproteobacteria > Pseudomonadales > Pseudomonadaceae > Stutzerimonas > Stutzerimonas sp. KH-1. Next base: position 4,181,982 of record NZ_CM137011.1, read on the forward strand.
CAGACCGACAAGGGGCTGACCTGCTTCCTGCTGCCGCGGCATCGCCCGGACGGCACGCGCAACCAGTTCTACATCCAGCGCCTGAAGAACAAGCTGGGCAATTGGGCCAACGCCTCCAGCGAAGTCGAGTACCGTGGCGCGCTGGCCTGGATGGTCGGTGAGGAAGGGCGCGGCATGCCGACCATCATCGAAATGGTCTCCTCGACCCGTTTCGACTGCATGATCGGCTCCAGCTCGCTGATGCGTCAGGCACTGACCCAGGCCCTGCATCACTGCGCGCACCGCCAGGTCGGCGGCCGGGTCCTGCTAAAGCAGCCGCTGATGCAGAACGTGCTGGCCGATCTCGCGCTGGAAAGCGAGGCGGCGCTGGCGCTGACCCTGCGCATGGGCCGCGCCCAGGACAATCGCCATGACGAGCACGAAGACAAGTTCGCCCGGCTGGTCACCGCTGTCGGCAAATACTGGATCTGCAAGCGCGCACCGAACATGATCGCCGAGGCCAGCGAATGCCTGGGCGGCGCTGGTTATGTCGAGGAAACCATCCTGCCGCGGCTGTACCGCGAGGCGCCGGTGAATTCCATCTGGGAAGGTTCCGGCAACGTGCAGTGCCTCGACGTCTTGCGCGCGCTATCGAAGGAGCCGGGCGTGCTGGAGGTGCTGTTCGCCGAACTAGGCGACGGCCACGGTGATGCACGGCTGAAGGCGCATATCCAGCGTTTGAAGGCGGCCTTCGGCGACACCGAGGACATCCAGCACCGCGCCCGCCAGCTCACCGAGGACGTTGCCGTTGGCCTGCAGGGCAAGCTGCTGCTCGAAGCCGGCAACGCGGCCGTATCCGATGCCTTCATCGCCAGCCGCCTTGCAGGGCGCGGACGGGTCTATGGGACGTTGCCGCGCGGGCTCGACATCGACGCAGTGCTGGCCCGGAGCGCTCCGCAGCTGTGATGGGGGACGTGGGACTCTGCCGTTGTAAACGCCCGGCCGGGTGCGAGCATGGCGACGAAGACCTGCTCGGGAAGTGACGGCGGTGTCCGGTTCGTTTCCAGATTTGACAGAGGTCGGGCGGCGCTTTGAGCGCGGTGACAGACCGGGCGCCCCGATTCCACGGCGTACGGCGGCGGGTGAATGCTGCACAGTCGGCCGCTCGTGGTTGCGCTGGGCGCGGATACCGGCTATGACCTCTCCTGTGCGGCGGCCTGCTAGTACCTTTGTATAACAGCCAAAAGAGCTGGTGCTCCTAGAATGGGGCGAGCGACTACGTTACGGGGTTGCAAGTGCCGCATGATTTTTTGAGGTTCCGATATTGAGCGGCAAAAGACATGGGCGCTTTGTCTCCGGACATCAAGTGGCCGTCTCCCTGCCTCGTCAGGCCTGGCGAATTTCTTTGCAGAGCCTTCACGGACGAGCATTCGATGAGTTTCTGAGGTGAGTTCATGGCAACCGATCTAAACAAGTACATCCGCAACGCAGCGTTTCTCGACAAGGTCGTCTCGGCAGAAGAGGCCGCGTCGTGGATCGAGGACGGCATGACGCTGGGCATGAGCGGCTTCACCCTGTTCGGGGAGCCGAAGGTGTTCCCGAAGGCGCTGTCCGAGCGCGGCCAGCGCGAGAAATTCAAGGTCAACCTGTTCACCGGCGCGTCCATGGGCCCGGCGGCCGACCAGTCGATGGCCGAAGCCGGCATCATCAACAAGCGCATCCCGTATCAGGGCAACCCGGTACAGCGCAAGAAGATCAACGCCGGAGAGGTGCTCTACATCGACCAGCATCTGTCCCACACCGCCGAGCTGCTGCGTCAGGGCGTGCTGCCGCAGGTCGACTACGCCATCATCGAAGCGGCGGCCATCACCGAAGACGGCCAGATCATCCCGACCGGTTCGGTCGGTAACTCGCCGATCTTCGTGCAGAACGCCAAGCACGTGATCATCGAGCTGAACACTTCTGCTCCGCGCGAGTACGAAGGCATGCACGACATCTACATTCCCGGTCCGGCCGGCGAGGATTCGCGCAAGGACATCCCGGTCTATAACGTCAGCAAGCGCATCGGCTCGATCGGTATCCCGGTCGATCCGGCCAAGGTGCGTGGCATCGTGCTGTCCAGCGAGCCGGACATTCCTTCCCCACTGTTCGAGCCGAACGCCGAAACCCAGAAGATCGCTGACAACCTGCTGGACTTCCTGCGTGAAGAAGTGCGGCTGGGGCGCCTGACCAACAGCCTGGCTCCATTGCAGTCCGGTGTGGGCTCGGTGGCCAACGCGGTGCTGGCCGGCATGAAGACCTCCGAGTTCAAGGACCTGACAGTCGCTTCCGAGGTGCTGCAGGACGGCGTTTTCGACCTGATCGACGCCGGAGTGGTGAAGTTCGCCGCCGCGACCGCCTTCTCGCTGTCGAAGAAGCGCGTGGACAACCTGGCCTCTGACCTAGCCAAGTACGCCGGCAAGGTGGTGTTCCGTCCGCAGGAGATCTCCAACCATCCGGAAGTGATCCGCCGACTGGGGATCATCTCCTTCAATACCGCGCTGGAAGCCGACATCTACGGCAACGTGAACTCCACGCACGTCAACGGCACCCACATGATGAATGGTATCGGCGGCTCGGGTGACTTCGCCCGCAACGCACGTATCAGCATCTTCGTGACGACCTCGACGGCGAAGGACGGCAAGATCTCCTCCATCGTGCCGTTCGTCACGCATGTGGATCACACCAACCACGACGTCGACGTGATCATCACCGAGCAGGGCTATGCCGATCTGCGCGGGCTGGCGCCCGTCGAGGCGGCGGCGCGAATCATCAACAACTGCATGCACCCGGATTACCGGGCCCAGGCGCTCGCCTACCTCGAAGAGGCGAAGCAGCGTGGCGGCCACACCCCGCACGTGCTGGAAAAAGCCTTCTCCTGGCACGCCAACTTCGCCAAGAACGGCACCATGCTGCTGGACAAGTAATCGGTAGGAGCCTGTGCGGCTGATGCAGCAATGCATCGGCGGCGGGCTCGAAGCGGTGCCCAAATCCGACGCCAGGCGCTGGCGTCGGATTTTTTTTGCCCGTGACGGTGCACATTTGCAGCGCGCCGGCGTCTCTGATGCGACTCCATCCGCTCGGCTGCGTATACATCCGTCACCAAATGCGGCCAAGATAGGCCGATGTGTTAAGCCAGGATGAGCCATGACTTCCAACGAATCCAGATCCTTCACCGTCGCCACCTGCGCTGAGGAGGCGGTCGACAAGCTGGCCGAGCTGCACGCGCAGGCCACCGCAGCGCTCAACCAGGCGCTCAAGCGCTACGTGGCCAGCCGCACCGAGCCGAGCCAGCAGGAGCGCAGCCTGTTCCGCTATCCGCAGCTGCGCCTGACCTATGAATGCCATGGCGAAGTGCCGGCCTCGACCCGCGCCTACGCCAAGGTGCAGGCACCCGGCGTATACAGCGTCACGGTGACCCATCCGGCAGCGTTCCGTGCCTATCTGCTCGATCAGCTGAAACCGCTGATCCAGGACTTCAACGTCACCGTTGAGGTCGGCATGAGCGACCGCAACATCCCTTATCCCTACGTCATCGAGCAGGGCGACGAGCTGGCCGGTAGCGGCGTGACCGCCGCCGAGCTGGCGCGGGTATTCCCCAGTACCGACCTGTCCGCCGCGACCGACGACATCGCTGACGGGCTCTATGACTGGGAGAACGCCGATCCCTATCCGCTGGCACTGTTCGATGGCGCGCGGGTGGACTTCTCGCTGCGCCGGCTGGTGCACTACACCGGCAGCGACTGGCGCCATGTGCAGCCCTGGATCCTGCTGACCAACTACCACCGCTACGTCGACCAATTCATTCGCCACGGCCTGGACATGCTGCGTGACGACACCCGTTTCACCCGCATGGTGCTGCCGGGCAATGTGATCATCGAGCGTGGCATGGAGGAGGGCGAGGCGCAGGCGATCATCGGCGGCGTGCTCTGGCATCGCTACCAGATGCCGGCTTATCACCTGATCGCCGACGATGGCCATGGCATCACCCTGGTCAACATCGGCGTCGGTCCTTCCAACGCAAAGAACATCACCGACCACCTGGCCGTGCTGCGCCCGCATTGCTGGCTGATGATCGGTCACTGCGGCGGGCTACGGCAGTCGCAGTCCATCGGCGACTACGTGCTGGCCCACGCCTACATGCGCCGCGACGGCATCCTCGATCGGGTGTTGCCGCCGCACATCCCGCTGCCGGCGCTGGCCGAGGTGCAGCAGGCGCTGCAGGAATCGGCCGCGACGGTAACCGGCGAGCAGGGCGAAGCGTTGAAGAAGCGCCTGCGGACCGGCACCGTGCTGACCTATGACGACCGCAACTGGGAGCTGCGCTGGGCGCAGGAGCGACCGCTGATCAACCTGTCGCGGGCCGTTGCGGTGGACATGGAGAGCGGCACCATCGCCGCCCAGGGCTACCGCCTGCGGGTGCCCTACGGGACACTGCTGTGCGTATCGGACAAGCCGCTGCACAGCGAGATCAAGCTGCCCGGCTCGGCCAACGCGTTCTACGAGCGGGCCGTGACCCAGCACCTGAAGATCGGTATCACCGCACTCGAACTGCTGCGCAACCAGCTCAACTCGCTGCACTCGCGCAAGCTGCGCAGTTTCGACGAGCCGCCGTTCCGCTGACGCCGGCGCTTTCGCGGGAATGAGCAATACTCATAGCGTTCATTCCCGCGAGCACCGGAGGTCAACATGGAACAGTCGATCCACGCCTTCCATAACCTGTTCGAGCAGTTGGGCCTGCCCAACGACGATGTCTCGATCAGGCGATTCATCGAAACCCATTCGCCGCTGGCAGACGATGTCTATCTGGCCGACGCGTCGTTCTGGACGCCGGCCCAGGCGGCATTCCTGCGCGAGGAGATTCTCGAGGATGCCGACTGGGCCGAGGTGGTCGATCGCCTCAATGTCGCGCTGCGGCGGCGCTATCACTGAGGCATGGCTGGTTTTCAGCCGGCCAGCAGCCAGGCGCCCGTGACTGCCGAGGCGCCACCGGCGATGCGTACCAGCGGTGCGGCTGTCTGCGGCAGCAAGCGCACCATTGTGTAACCGGCGGCATGCAGAGCAACGGTGGCAACAATGAAACCGGCGGCATAACCCCATGGACTGGACAGCTCCGGCAGTTCCAGTCCGTGGGCGACGCCATGGCTGGCGGCGAACAGCGCGGTCAGCGCTGCGGCGACGACCAGCGGCGGGCGAATTGCCAGGGCTACCAGCAGGCCGAGGGCCAGAACCGAGCCGGCAATACCGGTTTCCATCAGCGGCATTTCGATTCCGGCGAAACCGGCCAGGCCGCCGAGCAGCATGGTGGCTACGAAGGTCAGCGGCAGCGCCCAGCGCGCCTTGCCAGTCTGTTGGGCGGCCCACAGTCCGACGGCAACCATCGCCAGCAGGTGGTCGAGGCCGAAGATAGGGTGGGCGATACCGGACATCACGCCGGCATGGTCATGCCCGGGGTGAGCCAAGGCCAGCGCAGGGCTGAGCAACAGGGCCGAGGTGGCTAGGATTTTCTGTACGTTCATGCGAGTTCCTCTGATTGCAAGGCTGAGAGCTGGACCGAGAAGCTGGCACTCGGTCGATGTCCGTTTGATGGGTGAGGTCACGCGGCTCTGAGCATTCCCTGTTTTTCGATAAAGGCGATGATTTCCTCGAGACCCTGGCCGACCTTCTGGTTGCTGAAGACGAACGGGCGCTCGCCGCGCATCTTGCGGGCGTCGCGATCCATCACCTCCAGCGAGGCGCCGACCATGGGTGCGAGGTCGATCTTGTTGATCACCAGCAGGTCGGACTTGCAGATGCCCGGGCCGCCCTTGCGCGGCAGCTTGTCGCCGGCGGAGACGTCGATCACGTAGATGGTCAGGTCCGACAGCTCCGGGCTGAAGGTGGCCGAGAGGTTGTCGCCGCCGGACTCGACGATGATCAGATCCAGGCCGGGAAAGCGCCGGTTAAGCTGCTCCACGGCTTCGAGGTTGATCGAGGCGTCCTCGCGGATCGCCGTGTGCGGACAGCCGCCGGTTTCCACGCCGATGATCCGCTCGGGCGCCAGGGCCTCGTTACGCACGAGGAACTGGGCGTCTTCCTGGGTGTAGATGTCGTTGGTCACCACGGCGAGGTTGTAGCGGTCGCGCAGGGCCTGGCACAGGGCGAGGGTCAGGGCGGTCTTGCCGGAACCGACCGGCCCGCCAATACCGACGCGCAGGGGTTGGGTGTTCATGGGAGTTCTCCTCTGGAAGGCAGAGAGGCTGCCTCGGGGTTGATGCGAAGGGCGTGCCGCTGCCGATTGGGGCAGGGGGGAATAGAAATCGTTGGGTGATCGATGGTGGCGTACGCAGTGTTGTCAGGCGCCGCGCTTTCCTCGGCTGGGACTACTGGTTGCGCCTTGCACGGCGCGTCACTTTCTCTTGTCTCGCCAAGAGAAAGTAACCAAAGAAAAGGCGACCCCGACATCCGGACTGGGCGTCCCCGGTTTGCTGCGCAAAACTCCCCTCCCTCCGGCATTACTCCGGGGGATGTGGTCCGAGCCGGTTGGAAGTTTCTAAACGGGTCCGTAGGGTGGGTAACGCGAAGCTTACCCACCGGTTTGAAAAGTAATACGCCATGGCTCGGCGAGAGCGTGCTTGTAGCCTGCGGTGGAAAATGCTGCGCAGTTTTCCACCCTACATCGCGGGCGAGAGATAGCGGCAGGGCTGTCTGTAGGTCGCTGGCGTTACCCTCAGCTTGTTTTTTCTTATACGGACGATCAGGCGACATCAATTGCCCCTTCAGGAGGGTGAACGGAGTCGTTGTGGAGAGGGGCGAGCGGCATGGATGCCGCAAGAGCCGTAAAGGGCCATGGATGGCCCTTGTACGGCGACCCTCGGAGCGGCGGCGGAGAGAACGAACCCTTCGCGAAGCGAAGGGCCGAATGCAGGGGCAAGCGTTTTTGCTTACTTTTTTCGCGACTGAAAAAAGTGAGTCGCCCAACAGGGCGAAACCTAAGGTCAGTGCCCATAACGACGCCGCGCCGTCGAGGGAAGCTGCTCCCGCCACCACCTGTGCACCGCCTCGGCCTGCTCCTGTGCAGCTGCGCCCGTAGCACGGGGCTCGCGCCAGTTCTCTCATGACCTAAACAACCGACTGTACTGCCGCTCATGCGCCATGCTGGTCAGCACCAGTCCAAACGGCGCACTGCCCCATTCCCGCTCCGGCAGCTCGCTGGCTTCCCGCTGCGCCTGGCTCAGGACCGGCAACAACTGCGAGGTCAAGCGCTGCGCCGCCTGCTGCCCCAGCGGCAGGGTCTTCATCAGCACCGCCAGCTGATTTTCCAGCCAGCCCCACAACCAGGCGGCCAGTGCATCGGCGGGTTCGATCCGCCAGGCGCGGGCGGCCAGCGCCCAGGCCAGGGCCAGGCCGGGCTCGTCGGCGGCCGCGAGGCAATCGCGGGCCGGCTGGTCGAGTTCCGGCAGGCCGTCGAGCAACTGCGCGAGGGAATAGCCCATCTGCCGGCTTTCCAGCTGCAGCTCGCGGGTTTCGCGGCTGGCGCGGTGTTCGGCAGCCAGTTGCAACAGGCGCGGCCAGTCGTCCTGTGCCGCTGCTTCGCAATGCGCGAGCAGCAGCGGCGCCTCGAAGCGGGCGAGGTTGAGCAGCAACTGATCCTCCAGCCAACGCCGGGCGCTGTCCGGATCGTTCACCAAGCCGTTTTCCACCGCCATTTCCAGCCCCTGGGAATAGCTGTAGCCGCCGATCGGCAGCTGCGGGCTGGCCAGCCGCAGCAGCGCCCAGGCCAGGCCGGGAGTAGCGGCCGCGTTCACGGGCGCACGCCGAACTGGTGCAGGCGCGGTGCGTAGCTGAACTCCGCTTCGCCAGCGTGGGAATGGTGATGGCCGCCACCGTAGGCGCCATGCTCCGGCTGGAAGGGCGCCTCGATGTGTTCGACGCTGGCGCCCAGCTGCAACAGCATGTCCTTGAGCACGTAGTCGTCGAGCAGCCGCAGCCAGCCGTCACCGACCTGCAGGGCGACATGGCGGTTGCCCAGGTGGTAGGCCGCGCGGGTCAGCTCGAAAGCACTGGCGCAGGTGACATGCAGCAGCTGCTCGGGGCGTGCGCGTACGCGCACGACACGGCCATCACCGGCGAGCAGGCATTCGCCATCGTGCAGCGGCGGCTGGCCGCGTTCGAGAAACAGGCCGACGTCTTCGCCGCTGGTACTGAAGCAGCGCAGGCGACTCTTGCTGCGCGCGTCGTAGGTCAGTTCGAGTTCGGCCTGCCACTCGGGGCGGGCGTCGATGCGTTGGCGAATCACCAGCATGTGCAGAGTTCCGGTCGGATCGTTTCCGGAACAAGAGCAAGTGGCTTGCCAACCGAGCCCATGTATCGCGATCACTGCGGCTGTCGGGCCTGCGTGCCTGATAATGGGGCTTTGGGCGCACCTTCACGGTGCACGTGTCGGGGGCGGGTCTGATGCGTGCGCCTTACTGGTGCAGATCGCGCACCATATACACCGCCGGGATCTGGTAACTGGCCAGGTTGCCGGCCTGCGGCGGGTCGAGTTCGTCGTGGGCTTCGTAGCCCAGGCGCGACCAGAAGCCGGTGGAATCCTGCACCGAGACCAGTGCCGAATAGCGCAGCTGTGCGGTGCCGGCCTGTTGCAGGTTGTGCCGCACCAGTGCCGGGCCTATGCCGCGGCCTGCGGCTCGTCCGGCCACGGCGAGGTCATGCAGGTAGAGGCAATCGGGTTCGCCGTCGGTGCAGAACTCCCCGTCCAGCGGGGTCACTTTGCCCAGGCGCGAGTGATAGGCGAACAGGTAGGCGCATACGCCGTCGTCATCCTCGGCCACCCACGCCAGCTGCGGAAATGCCGCCAGACGCGAACGGATCACCGCCTCGCCTTCCAGGACCTCGGCGGCATAGGATTCTTCCTGGATCGCCAGGACGGCAGGGATATCGCGCTCCTGCATCGCTCTCAACTGGTACATCACGACTACACTCGGACGCCGCGAAACGCCGCGCGGCTCGGCAAAAAGCCGGCGATCATACGCCAATTGCCGGCGTTCCGCTTGCCGTCAGGCGGCGCGTCCGCGCCCCGTCAGCCCACGCAGCGGGACGGACAGGGCAGTGGCACCCCCCGTCCTCGCTGGGCTGAAAGGTTTCAGCTGATTGGTGCAGCGGTGCGACAAGATGACAGGCATAATGGTTAGCCTGCTAACAAGTGGCTGAGGCCTGCGTTGAACGATCACCATCACCCGCTCTACGGCGTCCTGCTGATATTGCTGTCGGGTCTGTTGCTGGCCAGTCATGACGGGCTGGCCAAACACCTCTCGGAAATCTACCCGGTGTTTCTGGTCATCTGGGCTCGTTACGTCGCGCAGACGGTGCTGATGACCGCGCTGTTCGTGCCGCGCATGGGCCAGCGCGTGTTTCGCACCCTGCGCCCGTGGCCACAATTGCTGCGCGGGCTGAGCCTGGTCAGCGTCAGCCTGCTGTTCATCAACGGCCTGCATTTCATCCCGCTGGCCGAAGCCACCGCAGTGATCTTTCTGACCCCGGTGCTGGTAACCATCGCCTCGGCGCTGCTGGGCGAGCGGGTCAGTCGCAGCCAGTGGCTCGCCGTGGCCTTCGGTCTGCTCGGGGTGGTGATCATCGTGCGCCCCGGTTCGGCGCTGTTCACCCCGGCGGTGCTGTTGCCCTTCGGCGCGGCGCTGTCGTTCACCGTGTATCAGCTGGTGACCCGGCGCCTGGCCGGTACCGACCACCCGGTGACCAGCAACTACCTGACCAGCCTGGTCGGCTGCGTGACACTGAGCGTGCTGGTGGTCTTCAACTGGCGGACGCCAACGCTGCACGACGCGCTGCTGATGGGTGCGCTCGGCGGCATGGCGATGCTCGGCCACCTGCTGCTGACCAATGCCTTCCGCTTCGCCAGCGCGGCGACGCTGGCGCCGTTCACCTACGGGCAGATCGTGTTTGCCGGGGTGGTCGGCTATGTCGCCTTCGATCACGCGCCGGATGCCGGAGCGCTGTTCGGTATGGCGGTGATCATGGCCAGTGGCCTGTGCATGGCTTATGTGCAGCGCCGCCAGGGGCCGGTCGAGGGATAACCAGCGAAAATGTGCCATTCGGCCGACCAGGCAGCTTCTCAACAACACTGAAATGAAAAGACAGGGCGAATCGACCCTTGCGTGCACCCTTGGAGCCTATATGCCGCGACTCTCTCATCACGACCTGCGCCGCAACTTTCGCGAGCTGCTGAACGCCGACCGCTGCTTCCACACCGCCTCGGTGTTCGACCCGATGTCCGCGCGCATCGCCGCCGACCTCGGCTTCGAAGTGGGCATCCTCGGTGGCTCGGTGGCCTCGCTGCAGGTCCTCGCCGCGCCGGACTTCAACCTCATCACCTTGAGCGAATTCGTCGAGCAGGCCACGCGTATCTGCCGTGTCGCCCAGTTGCCGGTGCTGGCCGACGCCGATCATGGCTACGGCAACGCGCTGAACGTGATGCGCACCGTTTCCGAACTGGAGCGCGCCGGGATTTCCGCGCTGACCATCGAGGACACCCTGCTGCCGCCCAAATTCGGCCGCCGCTCCACCGACCTCATCGGCATGTTCGAGGCCGTCGGCAAGATCCGCGCGGCGCTGGAGGCGCGAGTCGATCCGGAAATGGCCATCATCGGCCGTACCAATGCTGGCGTGATCGGCTTCGAGGAAGTCATCGCCCGCGCCCAGGCCTACGAAAAGGCCGGCGCCGATGCCATCTGCCTGGTCGGCATCGAAGATTTCGACCACCTGGAGAGCATCGCCAGCCAACTCAGCAAGCCACTGATGCTGGTCACCTACGGCAACCCCAACCTGCGCGACAACGCGCGGCTGGCGGCGCTCGGCGTACGCATCGTGGTCAACGGTCACGCGGCCTACTTCGCGGCGATCAAGGCGACCTACGACTGCCTGCGCGAACAACGCCAGGTCGATGCGCTGGACCTGAACGCTTCGCAGCTGTCGGTCAAATACTCCACGGCCGATGAATACGTCGTCTGGGCCGAGGAGTACATGCAGGTCAAGGAATAGCCGCGCTCAGAACAGCTGCCGCTCGGCACGGAAGGTCAGCAGGCCGTCGCAACGCGGGTTCTGTCCCGAGTAGGCGCTGCAGGCCTGGCCGCTCAGGCTGGAGTCGCTGTAGGACAGGTTCAGTTGCAGGCCCAGCCAGGGCCGCGAGAGGTCGAGCGACCAGTCGCTGAACATGTCCACGCTGCCGCCACCGTCGAGATAATGCGGTGTGGCCAGCGCGTGGCTCGAGTACTTCACGCGGACGCCGACGGCGAATGGCGTCACCGTGCCCAAGTCCAAGTAGAAGGTGCTGTCGGTGCGCCCGGCGGCACTGTTAAGCGCCGCACCGAGGCGGCGATCGCCCAGCGTCAGGCCACCGTAGTATTCGTGTCGATCCCATTCGGGCAGTTCCGGAAAGCTGTAGCGCATCAGGCCGATCTCGTAGCCGAGTTGGTCATGATCGTTCTGCTGGGCGTAGCCGAGATAGGAGTTCACCTCGAGTTGCCTTCCCTCGACCAGACCGACGCTGGGGGACCACTGCCCGACATACAGCCCGCTGGCATGGGTGAGATCGAGCCCGCCATGGAATGCATTGCCGGTACTCGGTTGCACCAGCCCCTGAGCCATGCTGCGGGCGGGCTCGGTGCCCAGCTTGAGATCGAAGGTGCCCAGTTCGCGTTCGAGCACCTGTGGTTCGCTGGCGCAGCCCGCTGCCAGGAGCACGCTGGTTATGATCGGTAAGATGCGCTTCATGCTGGCTGCCCTGCCGGTTCGCAAAGGCCCGAGGCACTAAGCCGTCGGCGTAAACCGAGGCAGGATAGGTGACTGTGCCGCTCGGGTTGCGCCATCCGTCGATTGCCCGGCGTCATTCGATGGGCGGTATCGCCTGGGGTGAGCATCCGCCCGCGCAATGACTCCAAAGCAGAACAGCATCGAGAGCCGATGCGGGAGGTGAGCAATGGCGACAGGTTGGGCAGGTGATGGTGCCGTCCAGGAGCAGATCGACAGCACGGTCGAAGACGCGGTGCAGCGTGCCCGCAGCAAGCTCGCCCGCGGCGAGAGCCTCAAGCATTGCGAGGAGTGCGGCGCGGCCATTCCCGAAGCACGGCGTCTAGCGGTACCCGGCGTCAGGCTGTGCATCAAGTGCCAGGCCGAGCAGGACAAGGAAGACGCCAGGTTCAGCGGCTATAACCGCCGTGGCAGCAAGGACAGCCAGCTGCGCTGATCAGGCGCGCTGCAGCGGCATGCGGAAGGTGAAGGTGGTACCGGCCTCGGCGCTGGAGGTTACCTGCATGCCGCCGCCATGGGCTTTGGCCACCTGGTCAACGATGAACAGCCCCAGTCCAAGCCCGTTGCGCGAGGTGTCGTCTTCCTGGGAATAGGCATGGAACAGTCGTCCCAGCCGTTGCGCCGGGATTGGCGTGCCGCGATTGTGCACCGCCAGCTGGAAGTGCTCGTCGATCACCTCGGCCTTCACGATCACCGGACCAGTGCTGGCGCCATGGTGCAGCGCGTTGGTGATCAGGTTGGCCAGCAGCTGGGCGATCCGGTCCGGGTCGCATTCGAACACCGGCAGCTCCGGCACCTGTTCGAGAATGACTCGGCGTGGATGGGCGGTGCGCAGTTCGGTGACCACCTGCATCAGCGTGAGATGCAGGTTGGCTGCGGCGGTCCAGTTCAGCGGTATGCCATTGCCCAGCTGGCCGCGCGCGAAATCCATCAGATCATCGACCATGCGCGAGGCGCGCTGGCTGGACGTGCGCACATGCTCGGCGAGCTGCTGCGTGCCGCGTTCCGTCGAGCGCCGGACCAGCAGATCGCTGGCCGCCTGGATCGAGGCGAGCGGGGTGCGCAGGTCGTGCCCGAGCAGGGCGATGAACTGCTCGCGCTGGTGGCCAGTGATGCGCTCGTCGGCCAACGCTGCACGGGTGGCCTGCTGCTGCTCCTCGGCTTCGATCTGCAGGGTCAGCAGGCGCGCGAAGGATTCGAACATTGCCCGCGTTGCCGGGCTGGACAGGTCGCGTGGCAGTGGATCGAGCGCACAGAGCGTGCCGAAGAAACTACCGTCGGCGCGCAGCACCGGCACCGAGATATAGCTTTCGAAGCCATACATCTGCGGCGTGTGATGGTTGCAGTAATCGGGGTCGGCGCTGACCTGGCTGATGATGATCGGCTGGTGCGAGGCGTGGATCTCGCTGCACAGCGTCGTGGTGATATCCAGCTCGCCACCGACCTTCAGGCCGAACTCGATGCGATCGAGCACGGCGCATGCGGTCCAGTTCGTCTCGGTGACGCGGGCAACCGCAGCGAAGCGCAGGCCGGTGGTTTCGCTGACCACCTGCAGGATGGCCGGGACGGCGCTGATGCGCTGGACGGTGAGCAGGTCGTCGAGGATGGATCGCACCATCTGCAGGCCCTGAGCGGCGAAAAAAGGCCGGCCACTTTAACATGGCCGACCTCTTCTGCAGGCGGCGCTCAGCCGAGCGGAGCGGGTTGCGCCGCGCCGGTGAGCGGCGACTGGTTACGCATCAGTCGATCAGAACAGAAAGTAGCGCTGCGCCATCGGCAGCACTTCGGCCGGCTCGCACCAGAGCAGCTGGCCATCGGCGCGCACCTGATAGTTCTGCGGGTCGACCTGGATGTCCGGCGTGTAGTCGTTGTGGATCAGGTCCTTCTTCTGCACCTGACGGCAACCCCGGACCACGCCGATCTTCTTCTTCAGTCCCAGCTGTTCCGGTACGCCGGCCTCGAAGGCGGCCTGGCTGATGAAGGTGAAGCTCGACGCATGCAGCGAACCGCCAAAGCTGGCGAACATCGGCCGGTAGTGCACCGGCTGCGGCGTCGGGATCGAGGCGTTGGCGTCGCCCATCAGGCTCGCGGCAATGGCGCCGCCCTTGAGGATCAGGCTCGGCTTCACGCCGAAGAACGCCGGGCGCCAGAGCACCAGGTCGGCCCACTTGCCCACTTCGATCGAGCCCACCTCGTGGCTGACGCCGTGGGTAATCGCCGGGTTGATGGTGTACTTGGCGATGTAGCGTTTGGCGCGGAAGTTGTCGTTGCCCGCGCCGTCGCCCGGCAGGGCGCCGCGCTGCTTCTTCATCTTGTCGGCGGTCTGCCAGGTGCGGGTGATTACCTCGCCGACGCGGCCCATGGCCTGGCTGTCGGAGCTGATCATGGAGAACGCGCCGAGATCATGCAGGATGTCTTCGGCGGCGATGGTCTCGCGGCGGATGCGGCTCTCGGCGAAGGCGACGTCCTCGGCGATGCTCGGGTCGAGGTGGTGGCAGACCATGAGCATGTCCAGGTGCTCGTCGATGGTGTTGCGGGTGAACGGCCGGGTCGGATTAGTGGAGCTGGGCAGCACGTTGGCGAAGCCGCAGGCCTTGATGATGTCGGGCGCGTGGCCGCCACCGGCGCCTTCGGTGTGGTAGGTGTGGATGGTGCGGCCCTTGAACGCGCCGAGGGTCGTCTCGACGAAGCCCGATTCGTTCAGCGTGTCGGTATGGATGGCCACCTGCACGTCGTACTGGTCGGCGACCGACAGGCAGTTGTCGATGGCGGCCGGGGTGGTGCCCCAGTCCTCGTGCAGCTTGAGGCCGATGGCACCGGCCTTGACCTGCTCGATCAGCGGTTCGGGCAGCGAGGCGTTGCCCTTGCCGGTAAAGCCGATGTTCATCGGAAAGGCGTCGGCGGCCTTGAGCATCATCGCCATGTGCCAGGGGCCGGGCGTCACCGTGGTGGCGTTGGTGCCGGTAGCAGGCCCGGTGCCGCCACCGATCATGGTGGTCACGCCGCTCATCAGCGCCTCTTCGATCTGCTGCGGGCAGATGAAGTGGATGTGCGAGTCGATGCCGCCGGCGGTGAGGATCATGCCTTCGCCAGCGATCACTTCGGTGCTGGCGCCGATGGCGATGGTCACATCGGGCTGGATGTCCGGGTTGCCGGCCTTGCCGATGGCGGCGATGCGGCCGTCCTTGAGACCCACGTCGGCCTTGACGATGCCCCAGTGGTCGAGGATCAGCGCGTTGGTGATCAGGGTATCGACCACCTCGGCGGCGCACAGCTGGCTCTGGCCCATGCCGTCGCGGATCACCTTGCCGCCGCCGAACTTCACCTCTTCGCCATAGGTGGTGAAGTCTTTTTCGACTTCGATCCACAGGTCGGTGTCGGCCAGGCGCACCTTGTCGCCAACGGTGGGGCCGAACATGTCGGCATAGGCTTGGCGGGAAATCTTCATCCGTATCGTCTCGCGTAGGGTGGATGGCCGAAGCCATCCACCGATCCTGTTCACGGTGGAAAAGCCTTCGGCGTTCTCCACCCTACGAAAAGCGCTGTGCCCTAGAGCGCGCCCATTACCCGCCCGGCGAAGCCGAACACCCGGCGCTCGCCGGCCAGCTCGACCAGCTCCACCTCGCGGCTCTGGCCCGGTTCGAAGCGCACCGCAGTGCCGGCCGGGATGTTCAGGCGCATGCCGCGCGAGGCGGCGCGATCGAAGGTGAGCGCGTCGTTGGTTTCGAAGAAGTGGTAGTGCGAACCGACCTGAATCGGCCGGTCGCCGCTGTTGGCCACGCAGAGGGTCAGGGTGCGGCGGCCGGCGTTGAGCTCGATATCGCCGTCCTGGATCTGGTATTCGCCGGGAATCATGGTTTCGAGGTCCTGTTCAGGGTCAGTTGCATCATGGTCAGGTCCAGCCAGCGGCCGAACTTGCAGCCGACCTGGCGCATCTGGCCGACATGGATGAAGCCCAGTTGCTGGTGCATATGCACCGAGGCGCGGTTCTCGCTTTCGATGAAGGCGACCATCACATGCTTCTCGAGCATGCGGGCGCGCTCGATCAGTGCCTTCATCAGGCTGCGGCCGATGCCGCTGCCGCGATGGTCGGGGCTGACGTAGACCGAGTTCTCCACGGTATGACGAAAGCCGTCGTGGGGGCGCCAGGGGCCGAAGGAGGCATAGCCGGCCACGCGGCCCAGCTCGTCGATTGCGACCAGCACGGGGTAGCCCTGCGCGTGACGCTCGGCCAGCCAGGCCTGGCGGTTGGCGAGGTCGACGCAGTGGTCGTTCCAGATCGCCGTGCTGTTCTGCACCGCGTCGTTGTAGATCTGCAGGATGCCTTCGAGGTCGGTGTCCAGGGCGTCGCGTATCTGCACGTTGGTTTCCTTCAAGAACGGTTCAAGGTCGTGGGCAGTAGACATTGACCGATATTTCAGGCGATTGGTTGATGCACCGTGACCAGCTTGGTGCCGTCCGGGAAGGTCGCCTCGACCTGGATTTCCGGAATCATCTCGGGCACGCCTTCCATCACCTGCTCGCGGCTGAGCAGGGTGGTGCCGTAGTGCATCAGCTCGGCGACCGTCTGGCCGTCGCGCGCGCCTTCGAGCAGCGCGGCGGAGATGTAGGCCATGGCCTCCGGGTAGTTGAGCTTCACACCGCGGGCCAGCCGGCGCTCGGCCACCAGGCCGGCGGTGAAGATCAGCAGCTTGTCCTTCTCTCTTGGTGACAGATCCATAACCGCTCCAGTCGTAGGGTGGATGTCGCTCTTCGTATCCACCGGCCGGTGGTCGAGACCACGCAGCGTTGTTCAGGGCGACGTGCACGCAGGCGCGCCGGCGTAGTGAGGGCAGCGGCGCAGCCGTGCCCATCGATCATTCAGGTACTCCAGATTCGCGGCGGTACCGCTTCGCGGCCCAGCAGTGCGGGACGCAACAGCCGCCACAGGTCGATCAGCCAGGCGCGGGCGTGCAGCGCCTCGTCGGCCAGACAGCGCGCCACGATGAGCCCCGGCAGTTGCGTCAGGTCACCGCGCACGCGGCTGGGCAGTTCACGGCAGCGCTCCAGCAGGTCCGCGTCGAGCTCGCCGCTGGCAATGAGGGTGGCGAACACCGAACGCCCGTCGAGGCCGATCAGTGAGTCGAGCAACGCATCGGCGCCGGCGATGCGCTGGCGCTCGTGCCAGATCAGTCGGTCGTCGCGACGGATACCCAGGCGCGCCTGGAAATGCCCGGCGTCGAAGCGCTCGCCTGCTGCCGGCCGGCCGAGGGCGACGATGTCCCAGTAGAACAGCCGGGCGTCGCCGTGCAGCTCGATGCGAGTGTTCAGCTCGGCCTGAGCCGCGGAATAGACGATGGTCTCCTGCGGCAGCCATTCCAGCGTGGCACCGGCCTCGACGCGCAGCTGCAGGTCCTGAAAGGCCGGGCTGGCGGCGCGATACCACTTGGCTGCACCAGGGCTGGTCAGCTGCGCCCAGGCGCCGGGGCCGAGCGTGACGCTGATGTCCAGCCGATCCCCGCCGGCGATGCCGCCCGGGGGGTGGACGATGATGTGCTGGCAGACTTCCGACCCTTCGGGATACAGATGCTTCTGCACCCGTAGCGGTCCGCTATGGCGGCGCAGCACCGGGCGCGTCGCGTCGCCGATGCGGGTATAGCCGAGCTCGAGCTCGGCCTGCCAGTGCGGGGTGAAGGGGTGAGTCAGAACGGTCATGCGCGGCTGCCGGTGGTAGTTGACTGGGCAGACAGCAATAGTCGTGCCTCCATCCATCGGTATGCGCAGCTTCGGGGCGTGCGAGGCCTCGTCGACGATGAGACCCGTGGGATATGCACCGTTACGGTGCGATCTGCTGCCGCCCGTTTCGCCACGCCCTTTCGTGGTGCGCTTGCTGCGCTCTTGCTCAGGGCTGACGGGATGCGCCGAGCCGGGCAAAGAAGCGTTGCTTGGTCCATTCCGAACAGGCCGCATAGAGCAGCGTGATCAGCAGAACCGCCCCGAGCACCGTGGCTGGCAGCGGCTGCAGGGCGAACCAGCCGCCCACCGGCGTGTAGGGCAGCAGCACGGTCAGCAGCGCGATGAGCAGTGAACTGACCAGCAGGAAGCGCCCCGGCCGGCTGCGGTAGAACGGCTTGTGCGTGCGCACCACGAAGATGATGGCGAGTTCGGTGATCAGCGATTCGACGAACCAGCCGCTGCGAAACAGCTCCGGTTGCTCGCCCACCAGGTACAGCAGCACGCCGAAGGTGAGCAGATCGAAGGCCGAGCTGATCAGGCCGAACAGGATCATGAAGCGACGCACCTCGCCGATGTCCCAGCGGTGCGGCGTGCGTGACCAGTCGGCATCGACGCGGTCACCGGCGATGCCGATGGCCGGGATGTCGGAGAGGAAGTTGTTGAGCAGGATCTGCTTGGCCAGCAGCGGCAGGAAGGGCAGGAAGAACGAGGCCACGGCCATGCTGATCATGTTGCCGAAGTTGGCGCTGGTGGTCAGGTAGATGTACTTCAGCGTGTTGGCGAAGGTACGTCGGCCTTCGTCGATGCCCTGACGGACCAGGCCCAGCTCGTGGCGCAGCAGGACGAAATCGGCCGCCTCCTTGGCCACGTCCACCGCGTTGTCCACCGAGATGCCGACGTCCGCGGCATGCAGTGCCGGCGCGTCGTTGATGCCGTCGCCGAGAAAGCCCACCACGTGGCCGGTCTTCTGCAGCGCGCGGATGATGCGCTCCTTCTGGTTGGGATCGACCTCGGCGAACAGGCTGACCCGCGGCGCCAGGTTGATCAGCGCCTCGTCGCGCATCTGCCCGATCTCGGCGCCAGTGATGACGCGCTCGACATCGATGCCGACGCTCTCGGCCACCTGCCGGGCGATCAGGCGGTTGTCGCCGCTGATGATCTTCACCGCCACGCCAAGCTCGCGCAGCGCCGCCAGTTCCTCGCGCACACCGGGCTCGGGTGGGTCGAAGAACAGCAGGAAGCCGGCGAAGACCAGCGCCTGCTCATCATCGACGGTGCAGCGCTCGCCTTCCATGGAGCGCCAGGCCAGGCCGAGCACCCGATAGCCGGCGGCGCTCCAGGCAGCGAAGCGGGCCGCCAGCGCCTCACGCCGCTCGGCGGTCAACGGCAGCACGGCATCGCCCTGTTGCACGAACGCCGACACCTGCAGCACGTTATCCAGCGCACCCTTGCAGATCAGCCGTGGTGTGGGCTCGCCGGCGTCGCGCAGCAGCACGCTCAGGCGCTTGCGGACGAAGTCGTAGGGAATTTCATCGAGCTTGTCGGCGCCAGTCATGGCCGGCGCCTTGTCGCGGGCGTAGTCGCCGATCGCCTCGTCCAGCGGGTTGCGCAGGCCGGTCTGCAGCGATGCGTTGAGCCAGGCCATGCGCAGCACCGTGGTGCTGGGCTGGCCGTCGGCGTCCAGCGCGCCGTCGAGGGCCACCACGCCGCGGGTGAGGGTGCCGGTCTTGTCGGTGCAGAGGGTGTCCATCGCGCCGAGATTCTCGATGGCGTTGAGATGGCGCACGATCACGCCGCGCCCCGCCATGCGTCGCGCGCCGGCCGAAAGGGTCGCGCTGAGGATCGCCGGCAACAGCTCCGGCGACAGCCCGACGGCCAGGGCGATGGCGAACATCAGGGTGTCCAGCGGCGGTCGGTCGAGAAACAGGTTGAGCCCGAGCACCGCCGTGACCATCACCAGCATCACCCGCAGCAGCAGACCGCCGAACTGGCGCAGGCCACGCTCGAACTCGGTTTCCGGCGGGCGCAACACCAGCGAGCGCTCGATATGGCCGAGCTCGGTATGCAGGCCGCAGCGCACGGCCAGCAGGCGCGCCGTGCCGCTGCGCAGCGAGGTGCCGCGGAACAGGCAGTTGTCGCGCTGCGCCAGGGCGGCGTCGCTGGCGACCCGGATCGCCTGCTTTTGCACCGGAAAGGTCTCGCCGGTCAGCAGGGCCTGGTTGACGAAGCAGTCGCGCGCCTCGACCAGCCGGCCATCGGCCGGAATCAGGCTGCCGGCCGAGAGCTCGACGATATCGCCGGGCACCACTTCATCCGCGGCCAGGCTCTGCAGGCGCCCGTCGCGCCAGACATCGGCGCGGCTGGCCACCTGTTCGCGCAGGCGCGCAATCGCGCGGTTGGAACGGACCTCGTGCAGGCTGCCGACCAGCGCGCTGGCGATGACGATGGCCAGCACGATCAGGGCATCCAGCCAGTCATGGGCGATCAGCGCCACCAGCGCGCCGATCAACAGGATCAGCACCAGCGGGCTGGACAGCTGGCGCAGCAGCGAGGCGCCGAACTGCCGCGCCAGGTTCGGCCGGTACGTACGCCTGACCGACGGCTGACGCGCGGCGGCAGCGTCGCTGGCGAGCCCGTTCGGGCCGCTCTTCAGGCTGGCGTAGAGCTCATCCAGCGGCTGGCTCCAGTAGTCCGGCGTGACCGTCTCGTGGTGGTCTGCGGCCCCGGCCCGCAAGGCGTCCCGGGAGAGCCAGAAGCCGGGCAGCATCGGCAGCCAGAAGCTCAATACGCGAAACAGCAGCGTTGCCGACAGGCCGGCCGCCAGCGGCACGCCGGCCCAGCTGAGGGTCGCCACCGCGGCGGCCTCGAACGCCCCCAGCCCACCCGGCACGATGCCGACACTGCGCAACACGCTGGCCAGCATGAAGCTGGCGAAGATGCCGGCGAAGGGCGCCGCGTGGCCGACCGCGTGAAGCAGCGCCCAGAGGGTCAGGGCGTCAAGCAGGATGATCAGCAGTGAATAGCCGCTGGCCCAGCTCAGCAGGCGCGGATTGCGAGTGAGCCGGGGCTCGGCCGCGAACACCATCGCCAGCAGGCGTTGCATCCAGCGCACGTGTTGCAGGCGCCTGGCCAGGGCGCCCTGCGGCAGCCCGGCGATCAGCGGCGCGGCGATCGCCATGAGGCCGCAGAACAGCATGAAGGCTGCGCTGGTGGCGATCACGGCGAGACTGCCATGGCCGCTGTCGATCGCGATGAAGAGGGCGGCGCCGAGCGCCAGCAGGTAGGCCACGAAATAGGCCGACACGCTGACGATGAAGCAGCTGGAAACCTGAGACGCAGCGATGCCGCGGCGTTGCAGCAGGGCGACCACTGCCACCGCTCCGCTGAATCCGGAGGAAGGCAGGGCCTGGTCGATGAACAGCTTGGTCAGGCTGAGTTTGGTGGCGTCCCACAACGGCAGCGACGTGCCCGCGGCCGTCAGTACCTGGCGATACAGTTGGCCCTGGACGACGTAAGTCAGCCCCTGCAGCGCGATGGCGACCAGCAGCCAGGCCGGCTCGGCCTGGCTGAGAACCAGGGCGAAGTGGCTGGCGTCGGCCAACTGCAGGACGCCGACCACCAGCGCGCCGAGCATGGCCGCGCCCAACAGCCAGGACAGCCAGATCAGCGGCCTGGCATGTTCGGTCGGGGCGGAAGAGTCGAACGCATCGTGCATGCCGTGCACCCCCTGCTGGAGCCAACGCTGTCAATCATCGGCCCGGCGGGAGAACCGGACATTGACACCGATCAGGCGCCCCCGTGGGGGCGCTGCAGCAAGGCTAGATCGCCACCAGGCGTTGCACACCCTCGGCGGCCATGTTTTCGCCACGGCCCTGCTGGATGATCTCGCCGCGGCTCATCACCAGGTACTGGTCGGCCAGTTCGGCGGCGAAGTCGTAGAACTGCTCCACCAGGAGGATCGCCATGTCGCCGCGGGCCGCGAGCTTCTTGATCACCGCGCCGATCTCCTTGATCACCGAGGGCTGGATGCCTTCGGTGGGTTCGTCGAGGATCAACAGGCGCGGCTTGCTCGCCAGCGCGCGGCCGATGGCGAGCTGCTGTTGCTGGCCGCCAGAGAGGTCGCCGCCGCGACGGTGCTTCATTTCCTGCAAAACCGGGAACAGCTCGTAGATGAACAGGGGTACTTCCTTGGCTTCCCTGGCGTTGAAGCGGGACAGGCCCATCAGCAGGTTTTCCTCGACGGTCAGGCGGCCGAAGATCTCGCGCCCCTGCGGCACGTAGGCGATGCCGGCGTGCACGCGCTGGTGCGGCTTGAAGCCGGTGATCGGCTTGCCCTCCCAGTTCACCGCGCCTTCCTTGGCCGGGATCAGGCCCATCAAGCACTTGAGCAGGGTGGTCTTGCCGACGCCGTTGCGTCCGAGCAGGCAGGTGACTTCGCCGACCTTCGCCTCGAACGAGAGGCCGCGCAGGATATGGCTGCCGCCGTAGTACTGGTGCAGTTGCTGGACTTGCAGCATGTCGATGTCCTTGTTTCTTTCGTGACGCGTGGAAAAGGCTGCGCCGTTTTCGGTGGGCGTAGGGTGGACGGCCGAAGCCTGCCACCTTTTTTGCTCAACGCCCCAGGTACACCTCGATCACCCGCTCGTCCTCCTGCACCTGTTGCAGCGAACCCTCGGCCAGCACCTGGCCCTGATGCAGCACGGTGACGTGGTCGGCGATGGTCTCGACGAAGCCCATGTCGTGCTCGACCACCATCAGCGAATGCTTGCGCGCCAAGGACTTGAACAGCTCGGCGGTGAACTCGGTCTCGGCGTCGGTCATGCCGGCCACCGGCTCGTCGAGCAGCAAGAGCTGCGGCGACTGCATCAGCAGCATGCCGATCTCGAGGAACTGCTTCTGCCCGTGGGACAGCAGCCCGGCCGGGCGATGACGCGACTGGCCGAGGCGAATGGTCTCCAGCACTTCGTCGATGCGGTCCTTCTGCTCGCCGGAAAGCCTGGCCCTGAGGCTCGCCCACACCGACTTGTCGGTCTTCTGCGCCAGCTCCAGGTTCTCGAACACTGAAAGCGCTTCGAACACCGTGGGCTTCTGGAATTTACGGCCGATGCCGGCCTGAGCGATGTCCACCTCGCTCATGCGGGTCAGGTCCAGGGTTTCGCCGAACCAGGCGCTGCCGCTGGTGGGGCGCGTCTTGCCGGTGATGACGTCCATCATGGTGGTCTTGCCGGCGCCGTTGGGGCCGATGATGCAGCGCAGCTCGCCGACGCCGATGTACAGGCTGAGATCCGTCAGCGCCTTGAAGCCGTCGAAGCTGACGTTGATGTCTTCCAGGCTGAGGATGGTGCCGTGGCGTACGTCCAGGCCCTTCTCGGCGACCCGGCCGAGGCCGATGGCATCGCGGGTCAGGCCGCCCCCGGTGGGGTCGAAGCCGTCGATGACGGCGCTGCAGGGTACGGTTTTCATTCTTCGCCCCTCCGCTTGATGAGGCCGATGACGCCCTTGGGCAGGTACAGGGTGACGACGATGAACAGCGCACCGAGGGCGAACAGCCAGTATTCGGGGAAGGCCACGGTGAACCAGCTCTTCATGCCGTTGACGAGGCCGGCGCCGAGCAGCGGGCCGATCAGCGTGCCGCGTCCGCCGAGGGCGACCCAGACGGCGGCCTCGATGGATTGCGTCGGCGCCATCTCGCTGGGGTTGATGATCCCCACCTGCGGCACGTAGAGCGCACCGGCCAGGCCGCAGAGCACCGCCGACAGCGTCCAGATGAACAGCTTGTAGCCGCGCGGGTCGTAGCCGCAGAACATCAGCCGGTTCTCGGCATCGCGCAGGGCGGTGAGCACCCGGCCGAACTTGCTGCGCGCCAGGCGAAAGCCCAGGTACAGGCTGCCGGCCAGGAGCGCCACGGTGGCGAGAAACAGCGTGGCGCGGGTCGCCGGCGCCGAGATCGAGAAACCGAGAATGGTCTTGAAATCGGTGAAGCCGTTGTTGCCGCCGAAGCCGGTCTCGTTGCGGAAGAACAGGAGCATGCCGGCGAAGGTCAGCGCCTGGGTCATGATCGAGAAGTACACGCCCTTGATCCGCGAGCGGAAGGCGAAGAAGCCGAAGACGAAGGCCAGCACGCCGGGCACCAGCACCACCAGGCACATGGCCCAGAGAAAGCTCGACGTGCCATACCAATACCAGGGCAGCTCGTTCCAGGCGAGGAAGCTCATGAATGCCGGCAGGCCGTCACCGGCGCTCTGGCGCATCAGGTACATGCCCATGGCGTAACCGCCGAGGGCGAAGAACAGGCCGTGGCCGAGGGACAAGAGCCCCGCGTAACCCCAGACCAGATCCAGCGCCAGGGCGACGATGGCGTAGCAGAGAATCTTGCCCACCAGGGTCAGGGTGTAGGCCGAAACGTGCAGGGCATGCTCGGCCGGAAGCAGGTGCAGCAGCGGCATGGCGACGAGGACGGCCAGCGCCAGGCCGAGGGCGATGATCGTGGCTTTCGGCCCGGCTTTCTGCGCGGCGGTGAGGGTAAGTGGCTGGTTCAATCGATGACCCTCCCCTTGAGAGCGAAGAGCCCCTGCGGACGCTTCTGGATGAAGAGGATGATCAGCGCGAGGATGAGGATCTTGCCCAGCACGGCGCCGATCTGCGGTTCGAGGATCTTGTTGGCGATGCCGAGGCCGAAGGCGGCGAAGATGCTGCCGGCCAGCTGACCGACACCGCCGAGCACCACCACCAGGAAGGAATCGATGATGTAGCTCTGGCCGAGGTCAGGGCCGACGTTGCCGATCTGGCTCAGGGCCACGCCGCCGAGCCCGGCGATGCCGGAACCCAGCCCGAAGGCCATCATGTCGATGCGCCCGGTGGGCACGCCGCAGCAGGCGGCCATGTTGCGGTTCTGCGTTACCGCGCGCACGTTCAGGCCCAGGCGCGTCTTGTTCAGCAAGAGCCAGGTCAGGAGCACCACGAACAGCGCGAAGCCGATGATCACCATGCGGTTGTACGGCAGCACCAGGTTCGGCAGCACCTGCAGGCCACCGGACAGCCAGGCCGGGTTGGCGACCTCGACATTCTGCGCGCCGAACAGCACCCGCACCAGCTGGATCAGGATCAGGCTGATGCCCCAGGTCGCCAACAGGGTTTCCAGTGGGCGGCCGTACAGATGGCGGATCACCGTGCGTTCCAGCGCCATGCCGATCGCGGCGGTGACGAAGAAGGCCACCGGCAACGCCACCAGCGGGTAGAAGGCGAGGGCTTCCGGGGCGAGCCGCGCCATCAGCACCTGCACCATGTAAGTGGTGTAGGCCCCGAGCATGAGCATCTCGCCGTGGGCCATGTTGATCACCCCGAGCAGGCCGAAGGTGATTGCCAGGCCGAGGGCGGCGAGCAGCAGGATCGAGCCCAGCGACAGACCGCTGAAGGCCTGGCCGAGCAGCTCGCCGATCAGGAGCTTGCGCTTGACCTGAGCCAGGCTGGTCTCGGCGGCCTTGCGCACGTTGGCGTCGGTTTCCGCCTCGTTGGCCAGCAGGTTCTCCAGGCGCACCCGGGCCATGGGCGCGCCGGTTTCGCCGAGCAGGCGCACCGCGGCGAGGCGTACTGCGGGGTCGCTTGCGGTCAGCTGCAGGTTGGCCAGCGCCAGGGTCAGCGCTTCGCTGACGGCGGCATCGTCCTCGGCGTCCAGGCGCTGCTGGAGCAGCTCGAGCTGTTCCGGTTGGCCGCTGCGCTGCAGGCGCTTGGCCGCGGCGAGGCGCTGGGCGGGGTCTTCGGCGAACAGCTGGTGGCTCGCCAGAGCGGTGTTGAGCAGGCCGCGCAGGCGGTTGTTCAGGCGCAGCTTCTTCGGCGTGCCGACCGGCTCGGCATCACCTTCGACGGCACGGTAGGCTCCGTTTTCCTCGATGAAGGGCGTCTTGTTCTGGTCGATGGCGACGCGATTGGCGCGCAGCGCTTCGATCAGTTCGAGGCGCTCAGGTGCGGGCGCGGCGGCCCAGCTTTCCAGCAGCCTGGCCTGTTTGGCCGGGCTGGCCTTGGCGTAGTCGGCCGCGTCTCCGGCCTGGGCCGCCCAGGGCAGGGCGAGCAGGAGCAGCAGCAATAATCGGTGCAGGGCAGTGTTCATCTGTGCATTCCCCAGGGGGCGCCGCGGGCTCTCTTGATGGAGGTGGCGGCGATGGGCGGGCGGATGAGAACGTCTCGACTACGCGTCCCGTTCCGCCCAACGAAACCCGAGTGATCGTGGGGTGGATCGGGGCGCGCTGTAGGCGCGTCACCCCATCCACCGCGACGACCGCAGCGGTTAGTTCGACTTCACCGCGTAATCCGGCTTCTTGTCGTTGCCCGGGATGTAGGGGCTCCACGGCTGGGCGCGGACCGGGCTTTCGGTTTCCCAGACCACCGAGAACTGGCCGTCCTCCTGGACCTCGCCGATCATCACCGGCTTGTGCAGGTGGTGGTTCTTCTCGTCCATGGTCAGGGTGTAGCCGCTCGGCGCCTCGAAGGTCTGCCCGGCGAGGGCATCGCGCACCTTGTCCACCTCGGTGCTGCCGGCTTTCTCGACCGCCTGCGCCCACATGTGGATGCCGACGTAGGTGGCTTCCATCGGGTCGTTGGTCACCGCCTTGTCGGCGCCCGGCAGGTTCTGGGCCTTGGCGTAAGCCTTCCACTTGCTGACGAAGGCTTCGTTGACCGGGTTTTCAACCGACTGGAAGTAGTTCCAGGCGGCCAGGTGACCGACCAGCGGCTTGGTGTCGATGCCGCGCAGCTCTTCTTCGCCGACCGAGAAGGCGACGACCGGAACGTCGGTGGCGTCCAGGCCCTGGTTGGCCAGCTCCTTGTAGAAGGGCACGTTGGAGTCGCCGTTGATGGTCGACACTACGGCGGTCTTGCCGCCGGCGGAGAACTTCTTGATGTTGGCGACGATGGTCTGGTAATCGCTGTGACCGAAGGGGGTGTAGACCTCTTCGATGCTGGATTCCGGCACGCCCTTGCTGATCAGGAAGGCGCGCAGGATCTTGTTGGTGGTGCGCGGGTAGACGTAGTCGGTACCGAGCAGGAAGAAGCGCTCGGCGCTGCCGCCGTCTTCGCTCATCAGGTACTCGACGGCCGGGATGGCCTGCTGGTTCGGTGCGGCGCCGGTGTAGAAGACGTTCGGCGACAGTTCCTCGCCTTCGTACTGCACCGGGTAGAACAAGAGGCCGTTGAGCTCTTCATAGACCGGCAGCACGGATTTGCGCGAAACCGAAGTCCAGCAACCAAAGGTCACCGCGACCTTGTCCTGGGTCAGCAGCTGACGGCCTTTCTCGGCGAACAGCGGCCAGTTGGACGCCGGATCGACCACTACCGGCTCGAGCTGCTTGCCGAGCACGCCGCCCTTGGCGTTGATCTCGTCGATGGTCATCAGCGCCATGTCCTTGAGCGAGGTCTCGGAGATGGCCATGGTGCCGGACAGCGAATGCAGGATGCCGACCTTGATGGTTTCGGCGGCCTGCAGGGTGAAAGGGAACAGGCCGCTGAGCATCAGGGCACTGGCGGCGAGGGTGGTCTTGATCAGAGGACGGCGTTTCATTTGGGGCTCCTTGGCTGTCCGTGCGCAACTGTGGGCTGGGTACATCGGAACGCCTGGAGCAATGGCAGCATCCGTGCCAAATGGCGCAAAGCCTTCTACGACGCCGCTTTGCGCCGATCCTGGGTTGATCCGGCAGCTTGCGTGGTGAGCCATGCTGGTGCATCGCAGGGCGCCTGGTGCACTGCCAGGGCCCGCTTTGCCCGATTTCGGTGCCGGCCCGCCACTTGCCCGTTGCAGGCCTGGCTTCTAGCATGGCCGGCCCGCTCCGAGACCCGTCGCCATGCCCCGTCCACCGCGTTCTCCATCCTCGCGATCGCCTGCCAGACCGCCTGCGCCGCGGCGCGTCGCCAAGGCGCCGCCGGCCGAGCCGCGGCTGTTGCTGCTGAACAAGCCGTTCGATGTACTGACGCAATTCAACGATGCCGATGGCCGCGCGACGCTGAAGGATTTCGTGCAGGTGCCGGGCGTCTACCCCGCCGGGCGCCTGGATCGCGACAGCGAGGGGCTGCTGCTCTTGACCAACGACGGTCGGTTGCAGGCGCGCATCGCCGACCCGAAGCACAAGCTGCCCAAGACCTACTGGGTGCAGGTGGAGGGCGAGGTGGACGAGACACAGCTGGAGCGGCTGCGTCAGGGCGTCGAGCTGAACGACGGCATGACCCTGCCGGCCGAAGCGCGGCAGCTCGATGAGCCCGAGCTATGGCCACGCAACCCGCCGGTACGCTTTCGCAAGAGCGTGCCGACCTGCTGGCTGGAACTGGTGATTCGCGAAGGACGCAATCGCCAGGTCAGGCGCATGACGGCGGCAGTCGGGTTGCCGACCCTGCGCCTGGTGCGGGTGCGCATCGGCCCTTGGACGCTGGATGGCCTGCAGCCGGGGGAGTGGCGGGAGGTGCCGGCGCAGCTGTAGCGCGCCGGCCGGTGCCTCAACTCAGTGCGGGATGCCCTGAGTCACTTCGATGACGTAACCGATGACCGGCTTGGCGAGAAAGGCGAACAGGCACAGGCCTAGGCCGAGGAAGAGAATGGCGGTGCCGAGGCGACCGGCCTTCGACTTCTTGGCCAGGTCCCAGATGATGAACGCCATGAAGGCCATCAGCCCGCCGACGAGCACGATCATCATCCACTTTTCGAAAACTTCGGGCTCCACAGGGATCTCCTGAGTGACTTCGACGAATGCGCCCGTGGCAGGCCGGGCGCGAAAGCGGCGCAGTATACGCCGCCAGCGAGTGGCGGGTGTGCCACCGCTGGTTGGACGGTCGAGCTCGGAAAGCGTTCGGGTCGCGCCGGCCGGGCGCCGGTGCGGCGAAATGTCTCACCGATATTCAGTAGGCCGCCTTGATCACGTCGATGCCCTTGTTCAACACCATGTGCCAGGCCTTCAGGTCCTGTTGCTGCAGCTCGCCATCGTGCTGGCGGATGGTCTTGAGCAGCGCATCGATCCATAGGTCATAGAGCTCCGGGCGGATGTCCAGCCGCGCCCGTGAATGGCTCTCGCCCAGTGCGCGGAGCTTGGTATCCGGCATGCCGCGGGCGAACAGCACCAGGTTGAGAATGCCGGCGCGTAGCAGCTGCTTTTGCGCGGTCATGTCGGTGCGGGCGAACTTCTCCCGTATCGCCGGCGAGCTGGCGAGGAAAGTCACGTAGAAATCGTCGAAGAAGCTGGGGCTCGCGCAGCAGCGGCCATAGCTTTGCATGACGCGGTTGGTGTCGTTCATGGGGCGTCCCTTGCACGAAGGATCTGGAACGGCGCCTGCATGGGGCGTCGCATTCGGCAGTCCGGCTCGCCTAGGCGGGCCGGAAAACAAGGGCGCGGATTATAGGCAGTAACCCTGCGAAAAGTAGGGTGCAAGCTGTGCGCTGCGTCTCAGCTGCGCAAATGCTCCAGCGGCAGCTCTGTGCTCGACGCTACCTGACGCAGGACGAAGCTGGAACGCACGCTGGAGACGCCTTCGATACGCGTCAGGGTGCCGAGCAGGAACTGCTGGTAGTGGTCCATGTCGGGCACGACTACCTTGAGCTGGTAGTCGGCATCCATGCCGGTGACCAGGCTGCATTCCAGCACCTCCGGGCAGCGTCCGATCACCCCCTCGAAATGCTCGAAGCGCTCCGGGGTGTGCCGGTCCATGCCGATCAGCACGTAGGCGGTCAGCGTCAGACCGAGCTTCTTGCGGTCGAGCAGGGCGACCTGGCGCGCGATATAGCCGTCGTCTTCCAGCTGCTTGACGCGGCGCGAGCAGGGCGAGGGCGACAGTCCGATGCGTTCGGCCAACTCCTGGTTCGAGATGCGGGCGTCGTGCTGCAATTCGGCGAGAATGCGCAGGTCGTAGCGGTCGAGTTTGCTCATGGAGGGAGACCTTTGGGATCGGATTGCGCGGGATGATGAGTCCAGGGCTGTCGATTGCGCAAGAGGTGCTGTGATCAGCAATGTTCGCAATCCGATGCCGGTCGGGGCGGCGTAAACTTTATCTCAACTTCAGCCCCCGGCAGAACGACCACGGCACGCGATCCCCGCCGCGGTCACCGAAAGTCTTACCGAGACCGACGGTCCGGGCCTCCGGCGCTCACGAGGCACCGTGCGAAGCAGCCGTTACCATCGGCCAGACGAATCGAAGAGACCACGCCCAGGCGTGGTCTTTTTCGTTGTGAGCGTTGTGGTGGTCGAACTGCTTACCGCCTCGGCGGCGCCACCTCAAGCGGGTCGGCATGCACCAGCACCTCCGCGTTCGGATAGCGGTCGTGAATCGTATTCTCCACCGCCACACACAGATCATGTGCCTGCGACAGTGGCAGTTCACCGGGCAGCTCCAGGTGCAACTGCACGAACCAGCGCGTGCCAGAAACACGTGTGCGGAAATCATGACAGCCATGCACGCCGGGCACTTCGCAGACCAGTTGCTGCATCTGTTCGCTGATTTCTGGCGACAGCTCGGTATCCATCAGCACGGCACCGGCCTCGCGGACGATGCTGATCGCGCTCCAGAAGATGTACAGCGCGATAGCGATGCCGAACAGCGCGTCCACTCGCTCCCAACCAAAGCTGGCCAGCACCAGCGCGAGCAGGATGCTGGTATTCAGCAGGAGATCGGAGCGGTAGTGCAGCGAATCGGCGCGGATGGCGGTGGAGCCGGTGAGCTTGACCACGTGGTGCTGGTAGGTCAGCAGCACGGCGGTCATCACCAGTGAGAAAATCATCACCGCGATGCCGACGCCCTGCGCGCCCAACGGTTGCGGGTGCAGCAGGCGGTCGACGCCTTGCACGCCGACGAGGATCGCGCTGACACAGATGAATGCCGCCTGGCCCAGCCCGGCCAGGGCCTCGGCCTTGCCATGGCCGTAGCGGTGGTCGTCGTCCGCCGGGCGCAGCGAGTAGTGCACCGCCAGCAGGTTGAGCAGCGAGGCGGCGCCGTCCAGCAGCGAGTCGGTGAGGCCGGCCAGCAGGCTCACCGAGCCGCTCAGCCACCAGGCCACCGCCTTGCTCAGCGCCAGCAGGATGGCCGTCGCCAATGCCGCAGCGGTGGCCCGACGCATGAGCCGGGCGTGGTCACGATTGATGCTCATCGGCGGCGGCTATCCCTGTGCGCGTCAGGCGGCCGGGCGCAGGCCGAAAGCGGCCAGCTGCTCGGTGCTGCCGTTGTGCTGGATCAGTCGTGGGTCGTCCAGCGGCAGACTGCGGCCGGTTTCCGCCTCGATGATGGCTTTCAGACGGGCCTGATCGATCACGCCGTCGGCACCAATGGCTTCCTGCAGTTTCTCCGGCGCAACGGAGTACTGGTCGTCGGGCAGGTAGATCGCGCCAGTGGCGAAGTCGATACCGAAGGCGATCAGGCCGGGAATGACATAGAACAGCAGGCCGACGGCGTTGAGCACGGCGATGGCCGGGTCGATGCGGCCTTCGATCTGCCCGCGGCGATCGGGATAGAACAGCGTGCCGCAGGCGGTCAGTTGGGTGAACAGGGAAGCGGCCAACACGCCGCCGATGATTCGGTTACGGGTACGCATAAAGACCTCCGGGAAAAGTGGCGCAACTATACAAGGGCTGCGTGATGTTTTCCCGATATCAGACCGTTTCTTAAGGCTCAGCGTTCGCGCGCGGTGCGACGCGTGCAGATGCGGCGAAACCACCCTGGTCTGGAGCCGCGGGGCTGGCTTGGGCATCTTAACGGTGGGCGACCAATCCGTTTGGTCCGAAATTCGTAAAGGCTTCGATGCTTTTACCAAGAGCTTACGTTTGGTTGACGATTTCCTCGTCTCGTCGCGCGGATAATCAGCGCCGTAGCAACCTCGTCTTCATCTGGAGGCACACCATGCCCTGGTTCATTTCGCATACAAGCTTCGCCGCGCTACTTGCAGCTTTCCTCAGTGCACCAGCATTCGCCGCGCCAGGCCCGAAAGTGCGGCACGATCCACCCAAAGTCCGTTATTTTCATCCGGGCCCGCGTCACGGCCACGGTCTGCCGGCCGGCGCGCGGGAAATCTGGATCGGCAGCATGCTCTACTTCATCGCCGCCGGAACCTATTACCTGTGGAATGCCGAGCGCAATGTCTACGAGCCGGTCAGTCAGCCGCCGCTGCTGGCCAGCGAGGCCACGCGATATGATGTCATCGCCTATCCGGCCAAGGGCCAGAGTGCCGAGCAGCAGAGCCGCGACCGCTACGAGTGCCATAGCTGGGCGGTCAGCCAGAGCGGTTTCGACCCGGCCAGCGCCCGGACGGCTCCGGCGGCCAGCGTTGCCGATACCTACAAGCGCGCCCTCGGTGCCTGCCTGACCGGACGCGGCTACAGCGTCAACTGATGCGCCCAGCTTCGGGCGGGCGCTTCGGTTGTTGAATCGTCTGCCCGAAGCGAGTGCTCATGAATTCCCTACCGATCGACGAAGTTCTGCCGGCGTTGCGCCAGGCTCTGCAGCAGTGCGACGAAGCCGTGCTCGAGGCGCCGCCCGGCGCCGGCAAGACCACCCGCGTGCCGCTGGCGCTGCTAGGCGAAACTTGGTTGGCCGGGCAGACCATCATCATGCTCGAACCCCGCCGGCTGGCCGCCCGCGCCGCTGCCGAGCGCCTGGCCAGCGAGCTCGGCGAGCGGGTCGGCGAGACGGTGGGCTATCGCATCCGCCTGGACAGCAAGGTCGGGCCGAACACCCGCATCGAGGTGGTCACCGAGGGCATCCTTGCGCGCCGCCTGCAGGACGATCCGGCACTGGAAGGCGTCGGGCTGGTGATCTTCGACGAATTCCACGAGCGCAGCCTGGATGCCGATCTGGCCCTGGCGCTGACGCTCAATGCGCGTCAGCTGCTGCGCGACGAGCCGCTGAAGCTGCTGCTGATGTCGGCGACGCTGGAGGGCCAGCGCCTGTCGGCGTTGCTCGACAATGCCCCGGTGGTGCGCAGCGAGGGCCGCATGCATCCAGTCGCGCAGCGCTGGGGACGCGTCGTCCCTGCGAATGAACGTATCGAGCCGCGCGTGGTGCAGACGGTGCTGCAGGCACTGAACGAAGAGCCGGGCAGCGTGCTGGTGTTTCTGCCCGGGCAGGCCGAGATCCGCCGGGTGAACGAGGCGCTGGCCGAACAGCTGGAGGGGCGCGGCGACATTCTGCTCTGCCCGCTGCACGGCGAGCTGGAGCTGGCCCAGCAGCGCGCGGCGATCGAGCCGGCACCGGCGGGCCTGCGCAAGGTGGTACTGGCGACCAATATCGCCGAGACCAGCCTGACCATCGAAGGCGTGCGCGTGGTGGTGGATGCCGGGCTGGCGCGGGTGCCGCGCTTCGACCCCGGCAGTGGCATGACCCGTCTGGAAACCCGTCGCATCTCGCGCGCCTCGGCCACGCAACGGGCGGGGCGGGCCGGGCGGCTGGAGCCGGGTGTCTGCTATCGGCTGTGGTCCGAGGATCAGCATGTGCAGCTAGCTGCCTATGGCGAGGCGGAAATCCTCCAGGCTGACCTTGCTGGTGTCGCGCTGCAACTGGCGCGCTGGGGTGTCGAGCCGGACGAGCTAGCCTGGCTTGATCGCCCGCCGGCGGCGGCTTACGCCCAGGCTCAGGCACTGCTCGAGCGCCTTGGCGCATTGCAGCGCAACGAACATCGCGGCTGGCAGCTGACCCGCCACGGCCAGGCCATGGCCGAGTTGCCGGCGCACCCGCGGCTGGCGCATATGCTGCTGCGCGGGCAGGCGTTGGGCGTGGCTGCGTTGGCTGCCGACGTGGCGGCGCTGCTGGTCGAGCGCGACATTCAACCCGGCGGGCAGCGCGGCGGCGGAGCCGATCTCGCCCTGCGCCTGCATCAGTTGCAGGATGGTCGTGGTGCTGGGGTACAGCGCGTCCGGCAGATGGCCCGGCAGTTTCGCAGCTTGCTGCGCGGTGGCGCGGCGGCGCCGGCTGCTCAACTCGATGAGCAACACGCCCTGGCCGCACTGCTGGCCTTCGCCTATCCGGACCGGGTGGCCCGACAGCGCCGCGAGGGCGGCGGTGGCTATCGGCTGGCCAACGGCCGCGCGGCGCAGTTCGGCGAGCCGGATGCGCTGATGAAGGAGTCCTGGTTGGTGATCGCCGAACTGGGCAGTCATCAGGGCCAGCGCGAGGAGCGCATCTATCGCGCCGTGGCATTGGACCCGGCGCTGTTCGAGGGGGCGTTGGCCGAGCAGGTCGTCGTGCGTGACGAGCTGGAATGGGACGAGCGCGAGGGCGTGCTGCGCGCCGAGCGACAGCGGCGGGTCGGCGAGCTGGTGCTCAGCCGCGAACCGCTGCCGACGCTGGATGAAGCGGAACGCGGCAAGGCGCTGCTCGCGCTGGTGCGGCGCAAGGGGCTGGAGCTGCTGGCCTGGACGCCGGAGCTGCGCCAGTGGCAGGCGCGTATCGGCTTGCTGCGCCAGCTCGATCTGGCTGCGGGTGGCACCAGCGACTGGCCGGATGTCAGCGACGCCGCGCTGCTGGCACGCCTGGAGGACTGGCTGCTGCCTTACCTGGGCAAGGTCACGCGGCTGGCGCACTTCGCCCAGCTGGATCTCGCCGCGATGCTCGCCACCCTGCTGCCCTGGCCGCTGCCGCAGCGCCTGGAGGAGCAGGCACCGGTGGCCATCACGGTGCCCTCCGGCTCGCGTATTCGGTTGGACTACAGCGAGCAGCCGCCGGTGCTGGCGGTGCGCCTGCAGGAACTGTTCGGCCTGGCCGACACGCCGCGTATCGCCGGCGGCCGGCAGGTCGTCAAGCTGCACCTGCTGTCACCGGCGCGCCGGCCGGTACAGGTCACCCAGGACCTGGCGAGCTTCTGGGCCAATACCTATGCCGAGGTGAAGAAGGATCTGAAGGGGCGCTATCCCAAGCACTACTGGCCGGACGACCCGCTGGTCGCCGAGCCCACCGCCCGGGCCAAGCCACGCGGGCAGTGAGGCTCAGTCGGAGGGCAGGCTGAGGTCTTCGCCGGCCTGGCGCAGCGTTTCGTAGGCCTGGTCCAGTGCATCGACGATGGTTTCGGCGTCGTGCGCGTGGCGCGAAACGATGAAGTGGATCGGCACCTGGGTCAGGCGCAGGTAGGGCAGCTCTTCCATCTGCAGCCGCTGCCGCGCCTGCTCCACCGGGATCTGGTAGTCGAGCAGATAGTCGCCACGCTTGCGCCGCAGCATTTCCAGCGCCGAAAGGTGGTTGCTGGTGCGCAGCAGACGCAGATCGAGCGCCGGGTTCTCGAGCATCGTGTTGACGTTCGGCCAGTAGCTGTAGCCGCCGATCAGGATCAGCGACTTGCCGGCCAGATCCTCGGGAATGCGTGGCGCCGGTGTGCCCGCACGGCGGTACAGGTTGAGGTTGATCTGACTGAGGGTATGCCGCCCCTCCAGGGTATGCGCGGCGAGCTCAGGCTTGCCCCGGGCACCGGGCCAGACGTCGATACTGCCGTTTTCCAGGGCCGCATACAGGCGCGCACTGGGCAGCGGTCGGAAGCGTGCCTCATAGCCGGCCTGGCGCGCCACGCGGCGGGTCAGCTCGGCCAGCTCGCCGCGCGCCGTGCCGTGGGCGTCGGTATAGATGGCAGGCGCGAATTCGTAATAGCCGATATTGAGGGCTCGCGGCGAAACGGAGTCTGCCATCGCCCCGGCAGACAGGCTGCAGAGCAGGGCCACGCCCAGTTGGAGGAATGCGTTCAAAGGATCGATCACTGGCTTGCGCTGTTCCGGCAAGCATGCGCAGCCGTTGCGCCGTTGTCCATGAGGCATATTGCGGCGGCGTGAGGTATGTCTGCTTATCTCGACCTATGCTCAAGGCAAGGCGCGATGTCGCGGGCGAGGAGTAAAGATATGCAGCGCAAGGTGTTCGATCGCAAGGTGTTCAACCGCAAGCTGGTGCTGATCACCGGTGGCTGTGCCGGAATCGGCCGTGCCCTGGCGGTGCGTATGGCCCAGGCCGGCGCGCGGCTGGTGATCTTCGATCTGCATCAGGATGCGCTGGATGGCCTGGTGCAGCATCTGGCCGATCACCACAACGCCGAAGCGCTGGGGCTGTGCTGCGACGTCAGTGACGCCGAGGCGGTGCAGCGCGCGGTGACGCTGGTGATCGAGCGTTACGGCGGCATTGATGTGCTGGTCAACAACGCCGGCATCACCCATCGCAGCCCGGTGGCGAGCACCAGCCTGGCGGTGTTCCAGCGGGTGATGGCGGTGAATTTCTACGGCGCGCTGCATTGCACCCAGGCGGCACTGCCCAGCCTGATCGCCCGGGACGGGCAGATCATCGTGCTCAGCTCGCTTTCGCAGTATGCCCCTGTGCCCAACCGCGCCGCCTACAACGCCAGCAAGCACGCGCTGCACGGGCTGTTCGAGACGCTGCGCGGCGAGCTGAGCGATACCGGGGTGCATGTGATGCTGGTCTGCCCCGGTTACACCGCCACCGACCTGCGCAAGAACGTGCTGGTCGGCGACGGCTCCACCGCACCGTCGCCGGTGCTGGACATCGGCCGGGTCGCCTCGCCACAGGATGTCGCCGAGGCGATCTACCAGGGCGCGCTGCGTCGGCGCCCGCTGCTGGTGCACTCCAATCTGGACTGGAAGGCGCGGCTGCTGGCGCGCTGGTGTCCGCGCCTGTACCAGCAGCTGCTGCTGCCACGGCTGCTCGGCAGTCGAACCTGATGCCCCGCGGTCACTCGCCGCTGCCGTAGAGCTGCTCCATCAGCGCGGCGTCCCAGTAGGCTGCCTCGATCTTGTGGCCGTCCAGATCACGGACGAAGCACCCGTAATAGGGCTCGCCATACTCCGGCCGTGGTCCCGGGGCGCCTTCATCGACCGCGCCGGCGGCAATGGCGGCTCGGTGGAAGGCGTCCACGGCAGCCTGATCGGCAGCGAAGAAGCCTACATGGGTGCCGTTGCCGACGGAGGCCGTGCCGCCGTCGAACGGGCGTTGGACCCAGAATTCCGGGTATTCGCGGCCCCAGGCGACCGCGCCCGGATGTTCGAGGATGCGTTTGCAGCCGAGGGTGGCGAGGACCTGGTCATAGAAGGCAACCGCCTCGTCGAAGCGATTGCTGCCCAGGGAAATGTGGGAAAGGATGCTGGGGTTCTGTTCGGCCATGGTGCGTTCTCCTTGAATGGCCAAGCAAGCCTAGCAGGCCATCGGCGCCTGGCCGCGGGACCAGCCGAACGGCGACTCAGCCGGGCTCCGACTGCCTTGCCGGCGGTTCGCTGCAGAGCATGAAGCAGCGGAACAGCATGATGGTCGGCAGCAGTTGCAGCAGGCCGACCACGCCATCCAGCAGCATCGCCGGCAATAGCGGTGGGGTCTCGTCAGCGAACAGTTGAGCGGCGATCCAGACCTCGAGCATCCAGACCGGCAACAGCACGGTCATCACACAGCCCAGGATCAGCAGAAAATGCCCGCGGGTGAGGAGGAAGCTCTGCTTCAGCGCTGCCAGCGGTGTCAGCCCGCGCAGCACCAGCAGGTACTCGGCGAAGGCGATCTTGACCATTACCCAGATGCCCGGCAGCACGAACAGCGAGGCGCCGAGCAGGATCAACAGCGTGCCCAGCCCCGAAAGCACAGCCAATGCTGGCCACAATGGCAGCGCCCGGGCATAGACCGCGCCCAGAGCCGGATCATGGCCACGGCTGCGCGCGTCCAGAAAGAGGATCAGCGCGCCGACGTACAGCGGATAGAAGATCAGGCCCACCAGCAGGTCCAGCGCGGGCAGGACGTCTTCGCCGAGCCAGTGGTCGAGCGCCCGACGGGTCAGACTTTCCAGCAGGATCAGCGGCAGGCAGAGCCGGACGATGGTCAGGAAGTGGCGGGAGTAGAAAAACCAGGCGTCGCGCAGGATGGCAAGAACGTTCATTGCAGACCGAAGGTGAGGTAGTCGTTTCGGGGCGCCACTGTAACGGATGCGGCAAGGACGGGACATGCGCGATTTCGCCGTCCATACTGGCGGTCCATTCAGATTTCAGGCTGCCGCGTGAAGAAGATCGCCCTGTTCGCCGATGTGCAGAACCTCTACTACACCGTGCGCCAGGCCCATGGCTGTCATTTCGATTATTCGGCGCTGTGGGCCGATGTCAGCCGCCGTGGCAGCATCGTCGAGGCCTATGCCTACGCCATCGAGCGCGGCGATCCGCGCCAGCAGCAGTTTCAGCAGATCCTGCGCAAGCTGGGCTTCACGGTGAAGCTCAAACCCTATATCCAGCGCAGCGACGGCTCGGCCAAGGGCGACTGGGACGTGGGTATCACCATCGATGTGCTGGATGCAGCGGCGCGGGTCGACGAGGTGGTGCTGGCATCCGGTGACGGTGATTTCGACCTGCTGCTCGAACGGGTGCGTGCCGGTGGCGCCGAAGCCACAGCCTACGGCGTTCCGGGGCTCACCGCGCAGTCGTTGATTCGCGCGGCGACGCGTTATGTGCCAATCGAGGGTAACTTGTTGTTGCGTGGCTGAAATCCGCCGCTTTGAGAGAACGGGATTGTCTGCCAACGGGGCGACTCGGAGTTGCCAGTGTAGGATGGATGATGCTCCACCCATCCACCGCAGCGGAGCCACGTCGTGGAAAATGCTGCGCAGTTTTCCACCCTACGCCTCCCACTCAGCGGCGCTGTGATCGTAGGGTGGATGACGCTTCACCCATCCACCAAAACGACCTCAGGCTTTGCCCAGCGCCGCCAGGCGCTTGCGCACCGCTGCCTCGATGCCGGCGGCATCCAGGCCGCACTCGGCGAGCATTTCGCTGGGCTTGGCGTGCTCGACGTAGTAGTCCGGCAGGCCCAGATGCAGGATCGGTCGCAGCACGCCTTCGGCAGCGAGGAACTCGGCCACCGCACTGCCGGCACCGCCCATGATGCTGTTCTCCTCTACCGTCACCAGCAGCTCGTGGCTGCCCGCCAGTTCGCGCAGCAGGGCTTCGTCCAGCGGCTTGACGAAACGCATGTCGACCACCGTGGCGTCCAGCGCCTCGCCGACCTGCAGCGCCTCCGGCAGCTGCACGCCGAACACCAGTAGCGCCACCTTGCTGCCCTGACGGCGTACCACGGCCTTGCCGATTTCCAGCGGTTCCAGCCCTGGTTCGATGGCGGCATTGGGGCCGCTGCCGCGCGGGTAGCGCACCGCGGCCGGGCCTT
This sequence comes from Stutzerimonas sp. KH-1, assembly GCF_054483855.1. Lineage (NCBI taxonomy): Bacteria > Pseudomonadati > Pseudomonadota > Gammaproteobacteria > Pseudomonadales > Pseudomonadaceae > Stutzerimonas > Stutzerimonas sp. KH-1. The sequence goes on from NZ_CM137011.1 coordinate 4,220,649, forward strand.
CGAAGTGGTAGCCGGTGGTGAGCATGCGGCGCATCTCGTTCTCGTCGCTGGGCGTCATCACCAGCATGCCGGGGATGCAGCGCAGGTAGGAGAGGTCGAAACTGCCGGCATGGGTCGGGCCGTCCTCGCCGACCAGGCCGGCGCGGTCGATGGCAAACAGCACATCGAGGTTCTGCACCGCGACGTCATGGATCAGCTGATCGTAGGCGCGCTGGAGGAACGTCGAGTAGATCGCCACCACCGGCTTCATGCCTTCGCAGGCCATGCCGGCCGCCAGCGTCACGGCATGCTGCTCGGCGATGGCGACATCGAAGTAACGCTCCGGGTAGCGCTCGCTGAAGGCCACCAGGTCCGAACCTTCCTTCATCGCCGGGGTTATGCCGGCCAGGCGCGGGTCGGCGGCGGCCATGTCGCATAGCCACTGGCCGAAGACGTTGGAGTATTTCGGCCCCGTGGGCTTCTTCGGCGCTGGCGGCGCGCCGACTGGCTCCAATTTGCTGATTGCATGCCAGGTGATGGGGTCGGCCTCGGCCGGGGCGAAGCCCTTGCCCTTCTTCGTCACCACATGGAGGAACTGCGGGCCGTCGAGGTCGCGCATGTTGCGCAAGGTGGCGATCAGGGTCGGCAGGTCGTGGCCGTCGATGGGGCCGATGTAGTTCCAGCCCAGTTCCTCGAACAGCGTGCCGGGCACCAGCATGCCCTTGGCGTATTCCTCGGTGCGGCGGGCGATTTCCCAGGCACCCGGTAGGCGCGAGAGGATCTTCTTGCTGCCTTCGCGCATGCTCGAATAGGTGCGGCTGGAGAGGATCTTGGCCAGGTAGTTGGACAGGCCGCCGACGTTGCGCGAGATCGACATGTCGTTGTCGTTGAGCACGACCAGCATGTTGGCGCCGACTTCCGGGGCGTGGTTGAGCGCCTCGAAGGCCATGCCGGCGGTGAGGGCACCGTCGCCGATCACCGCGATGGACTTGCGCTGCTCGCCTTTCAGACGGGCGGCGACCGCCATGCCCAGGGCGGCGCTGATCGAGGTGCTGGAATGACCGACGCCGAAGGTGTCGTATTCGCTTTCCGAGCGACGCGGGAAGGCGGCCAGGCCATCCTTCTGGCGCAGGGTGGCCATGCGCTCACGGCGGCCGGTGAGGATCTTGTGCGGATAGGCCTGGTGGCCGACGTCCCAGACCAACCGGTCGTCCGGTGTGTCGTAGACGTAGTGCAGGGCGATGGTCAGTTCGACCACGCCGAGGCCGGCGCCGAAGTGCCCACCGGTGCGGCCGACGCTGTACAGCAGCTCCTGGCGCAGTTCGTTGGCAAGCTCTTCGAGTTCCGCCTCGCCCAGTCGGCGCAGCTGCTCGGGGGTCGCCGCTCGGTCAAGAACGGGCGTCGCGGGGCGCACCCGAGGAATCTCATGGAACGTCTTGGGCATCAGGCGGATCGTTGTCGTTGGAAAAAAGAGCGGCAGTTTACCCGATGGGCCCCTCGATAAGAACGGCCCCGGGTCCGGTAGGGGTTTGACTGCGATTTCGGCGAAAGGTCAATTGCGTCGTTCGACAATGTAGCGCGCCAGCTCGCGCAGCGGCTCGGCGGCGGTATCGAACGGCCGCAGGGCGTGCAGTGCCTGGTCGCGCAACTCCAGTGCATAGGCCTTGGCCGCGTCCATGCCGAGCAGGGCCGGGTAGGTGGGTTTGTCCCGGGCGATGTCGGCACCTTGGTGCTTGCCGAGCGTCGCGGTGTCGCTTTCCACGTCGAGAATGTCGTCCTGGACCTGGAAGGCCAGGCCGATGGCGCGGGCGTACTGGCTCAGCGAGGCGAGGTTGTCGGCATCGGCACGGCCACTGGCCAGCGCGCCGAGCTGCACGCTGGCCTCGATCAGCGCCCCGGTCTTGTGTCGGTGCATCAGCTCGAGGGCGTCGCGATCGAGCTTGAGGCCCACCGAACCGAGGTCGATGGCCTGACCGCCGACCATGCCCGCCGGCCCGGCGGCGCGCGCCAGCACGGCGAACATGCGCAGGCGCAGCGTGGCGTCCTGCGGATTGTGTTCGGCCTGGGCCATGGCCTCGAAGGCCAGACTCTGCAGGCCGTCGCCGGCAAGGATGGCGCAGGCCTCGTCGAAAGCCTTGTGGGTGGTGGGCTGGCCGCGACGCAGGTCGTCGTCGTCCATCGCCGGCAGATCGTCGTGCACCAGCGAATAGGCATGGATCAGCTCGACCGCGCAGGCAGCGCCGTCGGCGCTGGCCTTGTCACCATTCAATGCTTCGCAGGCGGCGTAGACCAGCAGCGGGCGGACGCGCTTGCCACCGTTCATCACGCTGTAGCGCATGGCCTGGTAGAGCCGCTCGAGCTGCGGCAGCGGCGGGACGAAGAGGGCTTCGAGGCAGCCGTCGACGCGCTGCTGACAGCCTTTCTGGTAGTCGCCGATCATCATGCTTCGGGGTCCGACTCGAAGGGGGCTTCCTGCAGGCTGCCGTCGCGTTCCAGCAAGATCTGCACCTTCTGCTCGGCCTGGCTCAGCGCCGCCTGGCAGTCGCGGGTCAGGCCGATGCCCTGTTCGAAGCAGGTCAGCGAGTCTTCCAGCGACAGCTCGCCGCTCTCCAGGCGCTCCACCAGCTGTTGCAGCTCGGCAAGGGATTGTTCGAAATCGAGTGCAGCTTTCTTGCGGGCCATGGCGGGAACCTGTCGTCGGCGGCGAGTCGGAAACGGGCGCGACATTAGCAAAGAAACGCCCGTGGCAGCCACAAGGTTTGCCCGCGTGATGTGTATCAACCTGCGTAGGCCGGCGGGGTGCCCGTCAACCCGCTCCGCCGCTCAGTGGTCCTGCTCGCGCAGTCGCCTTTCCCGTTCGGCGAGCGGCAGCTTCGGGCAGCTGTCGCAGAGTTCGCCATCGGCGCGGCGAAAGTGCTGGCAGCACGCCTTGCGCTGCAGGCCCAGGCGCGTACCGCCTTCAGCCAGCGGTACCGCGAGCAGGCCGCTGGCGCCGGACATGGCGCAAGCCGCCAGCCAGACGTCAGCCGCCCGGCAAAGTTGCAGGTTGCCGCAACCGTCGAGGCGCTGGCTATGCAGCAGTGCGGCCATGACGCAGTCGGCCGCCAGCCTCTGCGCCAGTTTGGGGTGCAGCCCGAGCAGCGGCCCGCTGACGGCCTGGGCCTGTTCACAGAAGCCACGGATCTGGGCGCCGGCATGGCGCAGCAGGCGCTGGGACTCGCCCTGCAGTGGCTGGTGATCGGGCAGGCAGAACCCGGCGACGAAGCCCTGTTCGACGCCCTGCGCCAGTCCGTCCAGGCACGGGGCCTGGCCGGCCAGGCGCACCGCGAGCACCTGCAGGTAGATGGGCTGCCAGACCAGCAGCGTCCAGCAGCGCGCCGCCCAGTAGTGGCGGCCCGCTTCCGGCCAGGCCGCCTGCCAGTGCGCCAGCAGCCTGGCCACAGACTGCGGATGCTCCAGCGTCAGCTCGTCGGCGCGGGGTGCGCCGACCCGGCCATCGAGGCCCGGCAGCACGCGACGCAGGCGCAGCAGCAGGCTGCCCAGCGCATCCGTGGGCGGCCAGCGCGCTTCAGCGCTCCGGTGCATAGCGCGCCACGGGGTTCTTCAGGGTGCCCGCGAATTTCAGCGCTCCGGCCGGATCGGCGAGGTCGAGCATCTGTCGGTTGTTGCCCAGCTGCAGGCGGTTCAGGCAGGAGCGGGCGAATTCCTCGGCGAACAGGTCGTAACGGGCGAACTTGTCGCGCAGCTGCGGCTGGCTGGCCTGGTAGTCGGCGATGCAGTCGGCGACCTGCTGCCAGAAGCGCTGCTCCGGCAGGCCGCCCTGTTCGTCGAGAATCTGCGCCAGGTAGCGGAAGAAGCCGTCGAACACGTCGGTGAAGATCGACAGCACCTTGAGCTCTTCCGGCACCGAGACGGCGAGACGGCCGACCGCTTCGGGAATCTTCGCCTCGGCATCGAGGATCACCGCTTCCTCACCGATGTCCTTCATCAGCACGCGGACCGGCACATGGTCTTCCAGCACCAGGATCAGGTTTTCGCCATGGGGCATGAAGACCAGGTCATGGGCATAGAAGCAGTGCAGCAGCGGCTTCAGGTAGGCATTGAGGTACTGCCGCAGCCAGCGGTCTGCGGTGAGTCCCGAGGCGCTGATCAGCGTCGGCAGCAGGGCGCGCTCGTCGCCGTCGCTGTGCAGCAGCGCGGCCATGGTCATCAGCCGCTGGCCAGGTTCGATGTGGCCCAGCGGGCTCTCGCGCCAGAGCGCCGAGAGCATCTTGCGGTAGGGGCTGCTGGCCGGCAGCGCCTGCTCGTAGTAAGGGTTGCGATAGCCGATCGCCGCCACCTCGCGCAGCAGCTGGAAGCCGCAGTCGCGCAGCAGCGGGTCGCGCGCCACGCGGCCGGCGAGGTAGGCGTTGATCGCCGGGGTCGCCTGCATGTAATAGGGCGACAGCCCGCGCATGAAGCCCATGTTGAGGATCGACAGGGCGGTCTTCACGTAGCGCCGCTGCGGCTCGCTCTGGTTGAAGAAGGTGCGGATCGACTGCTGCGCCAGGTAACGATCGTTGCTCAGGCCGAGATAGACGATCTGCCGGTTGGCGATCTCCGCGGCGAAACCGATGGCCAGGATGTTGTGCCACTGCCAGGGATGCGCCGGCATCAGCAGATAGTCGTCCGGGTCGAGCTGCAGCGCCTGCAGCTGGTTGTGGAACACGCCGAGCTGGCCACCCAGTTCCTCGCGCAACAGGGTCGCCTGGTCGAGCCCGTCGATGGCGCTGTAGCTGGCGCGGCTGCGGTGCACGGCGAGCCAGACCAGACGCACCGGGCTGGCGGCTTCCGGCGCGTAGGCGCGGTAATCCTGGGCGTCGAACCCCATCCGCCCGTTGTTGGCGACGAATCCCGGATGACCTTCGCGCATGCCGGTCTCGATTTGCTGGAAGTCCGACAGGGCCAGCTGGGCCGCGCTCAGCGGGCTGTTGGCGAGTTTGTAGGCGCTGCCGAACAGGGTGCTGCTGATCTCGTCCAGGTAGAGCGGCAGGTTGGCTTCGGAAAGGCCGAGGACGTCGCTGAATTCGATGATGAACGCAAGGGCATCCAGCGGCTGTGGTTCCCCGTCGCTGAGCTTTTCGATGGAGTCGGTGGCGATCGACCAGTGATCCAGCGCCAGCCGCCGCGCCCTGAAGCGGTACTCCGTCGAGCTGTCCGGCACGGCGACGCGGTAGTGGCTGTCACCCAGCGGCTCGGGGCTGAGCAGCTTCTCGTGGCTGAACTCGGCCAGCGCCTTTTTCAGCAGCAGGCGATTGGCGCGGGCCCAGAGTTCGGCTTGCAGATGGTCGGTGGCCAGGTCGCTGGTAGCGGTCGGCAGGCGTACGAGCTGATTCATTGCGGGTTCTCCTGAAGGGTGGCGAGGAACTGCGCACGGGTGCAGAACGCCAGACAGGCGTCCTTCTCCGGCAGATGCAGCAGGCACTGGTAGACGAAGCCGACCCGGCGGTTGAGCGCATGTACCTTGGCGTTGCGGGCGTCGGGCTCGACGACGATGCGGCGGGCGAACGGGTCGGCGAACTGATAGGCGAGGATGCTGCGCATCACCTCCAGGCTGAAGCCGTGCACCGGGCGCTCGCAGGGGGCGAGCAGCAGGTGCATGCCGCGGTCGCCGGGGCGCACCTGATAGTGGTCGGCGAGCCGGTCGTGGGCAGGGTGGTAGCCCTCGAACAGGAAGGCAGGCTCGCCGTTCCACAGGCCGAGGGCGATGTCGCGGTGACTGCTGCGCTGGATCTCGTCAACGTAGTCGGCCAGCTGCGTCAGACTCATGTGGCCCATGCCCCAGAAGCGCGCGTAGTCGCGGCGCAGCCAGTCCTGCAGCAGCGGCAGGTGCTCGGGTTGCAGGGTTTCGAAGTGCATGGCGCCGAGGGCGCAGTAGCGGACGAAGCGCGGACCTTCCGCGCGGGAGAGAGCGGTGTTCATGGTTTGGCTCCACAGAGAGGCGCCCCGGCCGGTGCCGAAACCAGCAGCCAGCGCAGGGTGCATGCGGTGAGAACGAGGCCCAGTGCCGAGAGCAGGAACGGCGCGGCGAGGCCGGCATCACGTACCACCACGCCGGCCAGCCAGGAGGCGGTGAGTACGCCGAGGTTCTGGAAGATGTTGATCAGGCTGTAGTCGCGGCCGTAGTGCTCCGGCCGGCTGAGGGCGAACAGTCGCGCATCCAGCGCCACGGTGAGCTGGTATAGCGCCCAGCCGAACAGCACGCGCCCGGCCAGCACCAGCGGCATCTGCTCGACGCCCTGCAACGCCAGCCCGGCGGCACCGAGCAGCAGCCAGGCGGTCAGGTGCTGCCCGGCGTGGTAGTGCAGGGCGAGGGCGAGCAGTGCCAGCATGCCGGGAATGGCATAGACCAGGCCGGTGATCCAGCTGGCCTGTGGTCCGCCGAGCTGTTCCCAGTACAGCGTGAAGAACGGCCGCGCCAGGTAGACGCAGAAGTAGAAGGCCAGCATCAGCAGGCACAGGCGGATGATCGCCAGGTGTTCCTGCGCAGCCCGTGGCGGCGTGCTCGCATCGACCCGTGCCGGTTGCGGCGCGTGGCGCAACAGCAGCAGGCTGACGGCCATCTGCACGAAGTCCATCAGCCCCATCAGCACGAACATCCGCGCCGGACTGAGGTAGTGCAGCACGCCGCCGCCCAGCGTCGCGCCGGCGATTGCGCCCAGGTGCACCACCACCGAAAGCAGGCCGATGGTGCGTACCTGCTGGTCGGTGCCTACCAGGCCCATGACGTAGGGATACATCAGCAGGTAGCTGGCCTTGAAGGCGATCATCGCCAGCGACACCGGCCAGAACAGCCACTGCCGGTCGATGGCCGCGCAGGCCAGTGCCAGCACGCCGGCTACCAGCTGACCGAGGATCAGCAGCCGCAGCGGGTGAGCATGGCGTGCAAGGCGCACCCACACGGGCAGTGCGAGCATCGCCACTAGGCACACCGCGGCCAGGTACAGCCCGACCTGCTCGCTGCGCAACTCGCCGAAACGCTCGGCGAAGTATTGCGGGTAGAACGGCATCAGCAGGCTGTCGCCGAGCACGGCCAGCAGCGTCATGCCGATCAGTGCGCGTCGCAGCGTCATCGCGCCGCCACCGCGCCCTGGGGTGTGAGCGGCTGCGGCAGGCTGAACTGCTGGAAGGCGATCTTCGTCTCCACTGGGTAGTGCTCGCGCCCGCAGATCTCGCGCAGGATGCAGGCGTTGCGGTAGCAGCCCATGCCGAGATCCGGCGTCACCAGGCCGTGATCGGCAAGCCCGGCGTTCTGCACGAAGACCTCGCCGCCGTTGCGGTCGATGCTGTAGTTGCGCGCCACGGCGAAGCGCTCCGGCGCCTGCCAGACGATGCGTTCGGCGATCGGCTGGATGAAGCGTGGCAGGCGGTACTGATACCCGCTGGCCATCACCAGCGCCTCGCAGCGGTGCCGGTAGCTCTGCTGCAGTTCGTGCTGGAAGAACTCCAGCTCCAGCGTGCCGTCGGCCAGGCGTTGGCAGCGGCGCAGTTCGGCGTTGGTCAGCAGCTGGGTCGGCACCTCGCCCTTGAGGCTCTGGTTGTACAGCTCGTCGTAGATGGCGTTGATCAGCGTACCGTTGATGCCCTTGTACAGGCCCTTCTGGCTGTCGATGAGCTTTTCCCGGGTGCTACGCGGCAGACTGTGGAAGTAGTCGATGTACTCGGGGCTGGTCATTTCCAGCGTCAGCTTGGTGTATTCCAGCGGGAAGAAGCGCGGCGCGCGGGTGATCCAGTTCAGCTGATAGTCGTTGCGGTCGATTTCCTGCAGCAGGTCGTAGTAGATCTCCGCCGCGCTCTGGCCGCTGCCGACCACCGTGATCGAGCGCTTGCCCTGCAGGCGTGGCTTGTCCTGCAGGTAGTTGCCGCTGTGGCTGACGTGGTCGGCCACGCCTTCGCAGCAACTCGGCAGATAGGGCGTGGTGCCGGTGCCGAGTACCAGGCGGCGGGTGAGGAACTCGAAACCCTCGCCGCTGCGCGCATGTACCCCGCGCACGCGGTAGCAGCGACGCTCGTCGAGGTAGTCGACGTACTGGACGAAATGCCCGAAGCGCAGGCTGTCGAGCTGCTCCACCACCCACTGGCAGTACTGGTTGTATTCGCGGCGCATCAGGAAGAAGTCTTCCTTGATGTAGAAGGCGTACAGCCGCCCGATCTGCTTGGCGTAGTTGAGAAAGCTGAAACGGCTGGTGGGGTCGGCCAGGGTCACCAGATCGGCCATGAACGGCGTCTGCAGGGTGGCGCTGTCGAGCATCATGCCGGGATGCCAGTTGAAGCCCTCGGCGCGGTCGAGGAACAGGCAGTCGAGTCCGTCGATGGGCTCTGCCAGGCAGGCCAGGCCAAGGTTGAACGGGCCGATGCCGATGCCTATGAAGTCGTAGATCTTGTTCATGAGCGATCTCCTACTGGTTGGCGGTCGTCGAGCAGGCGGGCGCCGTGGTCACGAATCAGCTCGACGATGGCGCGCAGGTCGTCCAGCGTGGTTTCCGGGTTGAGCAGGGTGAACTTGAGGTACTGCCGACCCTCGACCACGGTGGCGGCAATGACCGCTGCGCCGGAGCGGAAGATCGCCTTGCGGATCTCGCGGTTGATCTCGTCCAGGCGCTCGTCCGCCACGCCTGCGGCGACGAAGCGGAACACCAGCGTGCTCAGGCGCGGGGCGAAGACCTCGAAGGCCGGGTCGTCGGCGAGCAGGCGATGGGTGTCGGCGGCGCGGTCGATGACCTCCTCGAACATCGCGCCGAGATGCTCGGCACCGAGGATGCGCAGGGTCAGCCAGAGCTTCAGCGCGTCGAAGCGGCGGGTGGTCTGGATACTCTTGTTGACCAGGTTCGGCGTGCCCTCGCGGGTCTGGCTGCGCGGGTTGAGGTAGTCGGCGTGGTGGGTGATGTAGCTCAGGTGCTGACGCTGGCGGACGAAGAAGCCGCTGCAGCTGACCGGCTGGAAGAACGACTTGTGGTAGTCCACGGTGACCGAGTCGGCGTGCTCGATGCCGGCTAGCCAGCCGCGGTAGCGCGGCGCGACCAGCAGGCCGCCGCCATAGGCCGCATCGACGTGCAACCAGACGCCGTAGTGCTGGCACAGCGCGGCGATCTCCGCCAGCGGGTCGATGCTGCCGAAGTCGGTGGTGCCGGCGGTGGCGACCACGGCCATGGGCAGCTCGCCCAGGCGCTGACAGTCCGCCAGCGCCTGGGCCAGCGCCGGCACGCTCATGCATTGGGCACTGTCGGTTTCGATGCTGCGCACGGCGTCGTAGCCCAGCCCCAGCAGCGCGGCGGATTTCTGCACGCTGAAGTGGCTGGCGCGGGAGGCGAGGATGCGCAGTCGGCCCGCGTCCGGCGGTAGCCCGTGCTGGAGGTTGCCGCCGTGGCCGGGCAAGCGGTTGCAGACGTGCTCACGGGCCAGCAGCAGCCCCATCAGGTTGGACTGGGTGCCGCCGCTGGTGAAGACGCCGTCGGCCTGACTGCCGAGGCCGATGCGCGCGCAGGTCCAGTCGATCAGGCGTTGTTCGATCAGCGTGCCGCCGGCGCTCTGGTCCCAGGTGTCGAGCGAGGAATTGAGCGATGACACCAGCACTTCGGCGAGCAGCGCCGGCAGCACCACCGGGCAGTTGAGATGGGCGACGTAGCGCGGATGGTGGAAATACACCGCGTCGCGCAGATAGAGCTGATCCAGCTCGCGCAGCGCGGCGCCGGCGTCGCCCAGCGGGCGCTCGAGATCGACGCGTTCGAAGTCGGCGGCCAGCTCCTGCGGAAGGATGCCGCTGAACGGCTGCTGCTGACGCTGCAGGCACTGCTGCACCAGGTTCAGACCCTGCTGCAGGAGCCGGCGGTAGTCATCATGATTGCTGCGGGTGAACAGCCCGTTGCTGGCGGGGCCGGGGGCGAAGGGCACTACGGTACTGGACGGGGCCATGCACATTCCTCGGGCCGAGCGCGGCCGCGACCCGGAGCGGGCCGTTTTCGCGGCGTCGGTGGTTTCTTGTCTGGCGGCGTGGCCGCACGAAAGCATCTGCGAGGATGCCGTTTAATCGAGAATTACTCTCAATTGCGCAAGGGCACAGGCAAGACGAATCAGCGCGGAAAAACCATTACGGGTGACAGAAAAAAAATTACGGCCGCTCCAGCCGCTGGCGCGCCTTGGCCAGCTGAGCGATCACGGTGTTCACCGAAATGCCCAGGCGCTCGGCGATCTCCGCCTGGCTGAGCCCTTCCAGCCGCGCCAGTTCGAACACCTGGCGACAGCGTGGCGGCAAGTCGTCGAGCTGGCGCAGGACGCATCGCAGCGCACACTGGTGTTCCACCAGCCCGCAGGGGTCGGCCTGCACGGCCTCGATCAGTTCCAGCGGTGCCTCGTCGCCGGCACCGACAAGCGCGCGGCGGCGCAGGGCATCGCGCAAGAGATTGGTGGCGATGCGAAAGAGATAGGCCTTGGGGTTGGCGAGGCTCTGCTCGGGCATGACCTGCGCCAGTTTCAGCCAGGCATCCTGAGCCAGGTCCTCGGCCAGTGCTCGGCAGCCGCCGAGGCGGGTCAGATGGGCTACCAGCCGTTGGCGGTGATGGACATAGCATTGCAGACAGGCATCGGGAATCTTGTTGTTGTTGTTGTTGCGCATGAGTGCGTGCCACCGGGAGGGGGCACGAACCTAACTCAGATGCGAACGCTTCGCAATTGCAGGCGCTTTGCCGCTATCGATGCCGATCAGCCGTCCAGCGGCAGCTGCAGATTGACCGGCCGGCCATTCAGCTGCAGACGGCACTGCGCTGCCGGCTGCGGTCGCGCATAGTGGAAGCCTTGCAGGCTGGGGCAGCCGTTGAGGCGCAGGAAGGCCGCCTGACGCTCGTTCTCCACCCCTTCGGCGACCACGTGCAGGCCGAGGTGACTGGCCATGGTGAGGATGCCACGCACCAGCGCGACGGACTGCTCGCTATCCGGCAGCCCGCTGACGAATTCGCGATCGATCTTGATGCCATCGAAGCGGAAGCGCTGCAGGTACGTCAGCGAGGCATAGCCGGTGCCGAAGTCATCGAGTAGCAGTGGCAAACCGGCGGCCTTGAGACGGCCGAGGGTCTGCTGCACATGCTCGTCGGCCTCCAGCAGCGCGCTTTCGGTGATCTCCAGCTCCAGCATGGCGGGCGACGCACCCTCTTCGGCGAGGATCGCCAGCAGGCTGCCGGCCAGATCGGCCTGGCGGAAGTCCAGCGGCGACAGGTTGACCGCGATGCGAAGCGGATGGCCCATGGCGTGCCAGCGGCAGGCCTGGCGGCAGGCCTCGCGAAACACCCAGCGGGTCGCCTCGATGATCATGCCGCTCTCTTCCAGCACCGGGATGAACTCTCCGGGCGGTACCAGTCCGCGCTCCGGCGAATTCCAGCGCAGCAGCGCTTCCATGACTTCGGGCTCGCCCTGGGCGTTGACCTGGGCCTGGTAATGCAGCACGAACTCGTCCCGGTCCAGCGCCCGGCGCAGAGCCTGCTCGAGGGCGCGGCGGCCGGCGGCGGCATCGCTGAGCGACTCGTTGTAGAACACCGTGCAGTTGCGGCCGGCATCCTTGGCCGCATACAGCGCGAGGTCCACCTGCTTGAGCAGGTCGCTGGCACTGTGCCGGCCGTCGCTGATGGCAACGCCGATGCTCGGGCTGACGTAGCACTCGTACTGGCCGATGCGCACCGGCGGCTGGAAGCCTTCGATGATGCACTGGGCCAGCTGCTCGGCGCGGGCGTGGTCGCTGCCGTCGAGCAGCAGCATGAATTCGTCGCCGCCGCTGCGTGACAGCAGCGCATGCTCGGGCATCAGCCGGCCCAGGCGGTCGCCGATCTGCACCAGCAGCTTGTCGCCGATCTCATGGCCGAGACTGTCGTTGATGCGCTTGAAGTGGTCCAGGTCGAGGTAGAGCAGCGTCAGCGGCAGGCGCGCCGCGAGCAGCTGTTCGAGGCGCTGCACCAGGTAGTTGCGATTGGCCAGCTGCGTCAGCGGATCGAAGTGGGCAAGAAAGCGCAGACGCTGTTCGGCGCGCAGGCGGTCGCTGATGTCGCGCAGCAGCACGAGGAAATGGCGAACGCCGTAGCGCTGGAATGGCGTGCAGCTGATCTCCAGCGGCACCTCCTGATCATGACGGCGACCGGTCAGCTCCAGCGGCGTGTTCGCCGGGGTGCTCAGCAGCCGGGTGGTGGCGTCGCTTTCCAGCAGGCGATCACTCGGCAGATTGCCCAACAGCTCCGCCGGGGTACAGCCGAACAGCGCTGCCGCCGCAGGGTTGGCCTGCAGCACGCGCAGCTCGCGGTCGACCACCAGCATGCCGATTGGCGCGGTGTCCACCAGGTCGCGGAACAGCTGCTCGCTTTCGCTGAGCGCCAGCTGGCGCTCGTGCAGCTGGTTCATCATCTGATTGAGGGTTCTGGCCAGCCGGCCGATCTCGTCGCGGCCGTCGACCGACAGGTTCTGCGGTTGCTGATCAATGGCGAACTGGCGTGCGGCCTGGTCGATGCGGGCCAGGCGGCGCGTCAGCAGGCGGCCATAGAGGCGGTTGAGGATCAAGCCGAGCAGCAGCAACAGGGTCAGCGTCTGCGCCAGGTAGAACCAGGCCTCGCGCTTGGTCTGCGCCAGCATCGGCGCGAAGTCGTACTCCACCAGCAGCGCTTCGCGCAGCGGCGTGCCGTCCTGGGCGACGCGGTCCAGCGGGTAGATCGCCAGCTGCCTGGAGCCTTCGCCGAACCAACCCGCGCGGCCGCCGTTCACCTGTTTAGCGAGTTCGCTGGCATCGATCAGCGTCAGGCGCTCGGGGGACAGGCCCAGCTGGGTCGTGGCGATCACCTGTAGCCCGCGGTCGATCACCATCGCCCAGCGTACACCTTCCAGGCTGGCCAGATCGGCCAGCTCGGTTTCCAGCTCGGCGTTGCGGCCGAGGCGGCGATGATCGCTCAGGCTGCTCTGCAGCAGGGCAAGATGCTGCGAGGTGTGATTGCGCCAGCCGGCGAGGGTTTCCTCGATACGGGTCGGCAGGTGCCAGGCGGTCAGCATGACCGTGAACAGCAGACCGAAGATGCCCAGCAGCAGGGGCAGTGATCGACGCAGCGACAAACTTGTCAGCATTTTCGACCCTCGCAGCGAGCGATCAGATTGACCGGGTTCGAACCGTTGAGCAGCCGGCGTTCGCGCAGATACTGGCTGAGCTGGCCGATGCTCTGCTGCAACTGGCCCTCGTCGAACCACTCACGGTTGACGGCGCGATCACCCATCAACAGGCCGTCGAGGGTGACCTGCAGTGCCATCGGCGTCAGGCCCAGGCGCGCATGCAGGCGCGGATCGGTTTCGCCGCGATTGTCCTGCCAGGTGCGCAGCGCGTCGAACCAGAGGGCCCGGAGGCGCCGACGCTGCTCGCGGGTGACGCGTTGCCGGTCGACGACCAGTACGTCGACGATCTCGCCCGGCAGCCGGCGGCTGTCGAAGATGCGCCGGGCGCCCTTGCTTTCCAGCGTCGGGCCCTCCGAAGCGAAGGTGATGACAGCGTCGACATCGCCGGCGGCGAAGGCGGCGGCCTGCTCATGCACTGGCAGGCTGACCACCTGCAGATCGTCGATCCGCAGCCCGGCCTGATCCAGCACGCGGGACAGGAAGTAGGCGCCCAGCGCAGTGTTTTCGACGCCGATGCGCTGGCCGGCCAGGTCCTTGAGGTTGGTCAGCGGCGCGCGGGCGAACAGCGCATCGGCGCCAGCTGAGACGTTGGTGACCAGAATGATCTCCAGGTCGAGCTCCGCCGCGCTGTCCTGCAGCAGCAGCGTTTCGTCGAGGGTGAGCATGGCGGCGTCCAGCATGCCGTTGCGAAAGCCGCGCAGCACACCTGTGGTGTTCGGGTATTCCACCAGACGGATGCCACTGGGGGCAGTCCAGCCCAGATCGTCCGCCAGATAGATCGGCGCATAGCCAAGCCAGCGGTTGCTGCCGATACGGATCGAATCCGATTCGGGCTGGCAGCCGAGCAAGGCGACAAACAACAGCAAGAGGATTGAGCCCCGAACCATGCGATCACTCCGTGATACCTGTTAGCCACCATAGCGAAACCGTACGGTCACGGGAATCCCTTCGAAAGCAGGGGATATAGGCGCGACGTATCGGCGGTGCGCTGAATCGCATCAGCGACGCTCGTCTGCAGCGGCACCGTGCTCAACTCCGGCAAGTGGCACGGGCATAGTCGGTGATCAACCTGGGCAGGTTTTCCAGGGCCTCGGTGCTCTGGGCGGCACCGATCTGCAGGGCCTCCTTGGGCATGCCGAAAACCACGCAGCTGGCTTCGTCCTGGGCCACGGTGCGGGCACCGGCCTCGCGCATGTTCAGCAGGCCGCGTGCGCCGTCGTCGCCCATGCCGGTCATGATGATGCCCAGTGCGTTGTGCCCGGCATGCCGCGCCACCGAGCGAAACAGCACATCCACCGAGGGTTTGTGGCGGTTGACCGGCGGCCCGTCGAGCACTTCGACGAAGTACTGCGCGCCGCTGCGCTTGAGCTGCATGTGCCGCCCGCCGGGCGCGACCAGCGCCAGCCCGGCGCGCACGCGATCGAGGTGGCGCGCCTCGCGCACTTCGATCTGGCACAGGTGGTTCAGGCGCTGGGCGAAGGCTGCGGTGAATTTCTCCGGCATGTGCTGGACGATGACGATGCCCGGGCTGTCCGCCGGCAACTGGCGCAGCACCAGTTCCAGTGCCTGCGTACCGCCGGTCGACGTGCCAAGCGCGATGACACGATCGGTGGTGGTCAGCCCCGCCGCGGGCAATGGCTCCCGGGAGGGCTCCCGGGACGGGCTGCTGGGTTTCGGCTGCGCACGCACGGCGGCGCGCGGCCGGCTGCGGGCTGCCTGTTCGATCTGCCGGATCAGCTCGCTGGAGAGCTGCTGCAGGCTTTCCTTGAGGCCCAGCCTGGCCTTGGTGAACACACCGACGGCTCCGGCTGCCAGCGCTTCCAGAGTGATCGCCGCACCGGCCTCGGTGAGGGTCGAGCAGATGATCGCCGGTGTCGGTCGTTCAGCCATGATCTTGCGCAGAAAGGTGATGCCGTCCATGCGCGGCATTTCCACGTCCAGCACCAGCACGTCCGGCCAGTCGCGCTGCATCTTCTCCAGGGCGAACAGCGGGTCGGCAGCCTGGCCGATGACCTGGATGCCGGGGTGACGATCCAGGCAGGCGGTCAGTACCTGGCGCACCAGCGCGGAGTCGTCAACGATGAAGACTTTGATCATGAGCGACTCCTGGGCGGCAAGACGCGGTTCGACCCGGTGCGTCGGAACGTCGCGGAGGGGGCTGAGCGGCTCATAGACGCTCGAATACCGAAGGCGCCAGACCGCGCAGCGGCAAGCCGAAGCCTTGCACGCTTTCGGCGTGGCCGATCAACAGCAGACCGCCCGGGCGCAGGTGCTGCAACAGACGAGCCGTGATGGCGCGCTTGTCGTCGGCGGTGAAGTAGATCAGCACGTTGCGCAGCAGGATCAGGTCCATCGGTTCGAGATCCTGCGGCAGCGGCCGCATGAGGTTGATCTCGCGAAAGCTGACCCGCTCGCGCAGCGCCTGGCTGATACGAAAGTTGCCATCCTGGGCGCCGACACCACGCAGGCAGTGGCGCTTGAGCCAGCCGGGTGGGAAAGCGTCGGTATCGGTCATCGGATAGACCGCCTCGCGAGCCTTGTGCAAAACGCTCTGGCTCAGGTCACTGGCAAGGATCGACCAGTCGGAGCTGGCGTGCTCGGCCAGTACCATGGCCAGGCTGTAGGGCTCTTCGCCGCTGGAGCAGGCGGCGCTCCAGCAGCGCAGCGGCCCGCTGCGGCGTTCCAGCCACTGGGCGAGAAAGCGGAAGTGCTGTGGCTCGCGGAAGAAGTAGGTTTCGTTGGTGGTCAGCAGGTCGACCACCAGCCGCCGCTCGACCTGCTGCTCCGGTGCGCGCAGCAGATCCAGATACTGCGCATAGTCGCGCAGGCCCAGCGCCCTGAGCCGGCGCATCAGCCGGCCGGCCACCAGCGGGCGCTTGCCTTCGCTCATGCGTATGCCGGAAGCCTCGGCCATCATCTTCTGCAGATAGCGGAACTCCCGATCGCCCAGCGACGGCAGGTGGGACGTCGTCACTTCAGCCTGCCAGCGCCATGGCGCGATTGAGTTGCAGGATGTCGTCCAGCGAGAGCACCCGGCGCACGTCGAGAATGATGGTGAAGCCCTGCTCGTTGCGCGCCATGCCGGCGATGAAGTCGGTGCGGATGCCGGTGCCGAAGGGCGGCGCCGGCTCGACTTCATGCCCTTCGATGTCCAGCACCGCATCCACCGCATCGACCACCAGGCCGATGCGCTGCTGCACCTCGTTGAGCTCCAGTTCGATGATCACGATGCAGGTGCGCTTGCCCGCGGCGGTGCGCTCCATGCCGAAGCGCGCCGCCAGGTCCAGCACAGGCACCACGTTGCCGCGCAGGTTGATTACCCCGTGGATGCACGCAGGCATCATCGGCACGCTGGTGATCTGGCCGTACTCGATGATTTCCCGGACCAGCTCGATCGGCAGGGCATAGCGCGCCTGGCGAACCCGGAACGAGAGGTGCTGGATGCTGTGCTCGGTGTTGGCGATCTGGTTCATGCGCGCACCCTCAGCTGAAGCTGACGAACTGGCTGTCGTCCACCGACGCCAGTGCCCGCTGCTCGCCACGCGGGCTCTTGGCGGCGGGGCGTGGGCTGGCGAACGGCACCGGGCGCCGCAGCGGCTGCGAGGCGGTGTTGGTGGCGTCGAAGCGGAAGAAACTGATCAGCTCGAGCAGCTGTCCGGCCTGGGCGTTCATCTCCTCGGAGGTGGCGGCCAGCTCCTCGGAAGCCGAGGCGTTCTGCTGGGTGATCTGGTTCATCTGGCCCATGGCGATGTTGATCTGCTCGGCTCCGCTGCTCTGCTCCTGCGAGGCGGCGGTGATCTCCTGCACCAGGTCGGATGTCTTCTGGATGTTCGGCACGATCTCGTCGAGCAGCGACCCGGCCTGCTCGGCCAGTTGCACGCTGTTGCTGGCGACACCGCCGATCTCCTGGGCAGCGACCTGACTGCGCTCGGCCAGCTTGCGCACTTCGGCGGCGACCACCGCGAATCCCTTGCCGTGATCGCCCGCGCGCGCGGCCTCGATGGCGGCGTTGAGGGCCAGCAGGTTGGTCTGGTAGGCGATGTCGTCGATGATGCCGATCTTGTCGGCGATCTGCTTCATCGCCTGGACCATGTCGCGTACCGCACGGCCGCCTTCGACGGCATCATTGGCGGCCTTGCCGGCAATGTTGTCGGTGATCTTCGCGCTTTCGGTGTTCTGTGCGATCGAGGCGGACATCTGCTCCACCGAGGCGGTGGTTTCCTCGACGCTGGCGGCCTGCTCGCTGGCGGCCTGGCTGAGCGATTGCGAGGTGGCGCTGACTTCCTCGGAGGCCGACGACAGCGAGTCGGCGGCGCTGCGAACGTCGCTGATGACGTTGCGCAGGCGTTCGGCCATGTTGTTCATCGAACTGAGCAGGCGCCCGGTTTCATCCTTGCTGTTGACCTCCAGCTGCACGCCCAGATCGCCGGCGGCGAGGCTGTCGGCGACGCTGACGGCACGATTGAGCGGACGGGTGATGCTGCGGGTGACCAGGATACCGATGCCGAAGCCGAGCACGGCGGCGATGATCACCAGGCCGATCATCTGAGTCCGCGAGCCGAGGTAGATGCCGGTGATCTGCTCGTTGGCCTGCTTGGCATTGGCGACCTTGCGCTCGACCAGCGCGGTCAGCAGATCGTCTGCCTTGCTGCCGGTTTCGCGCAGGCGTGGAAGCATGACGGTCAGCTCGTCGGCCGGCCGCACCTCGCTGGACGCTTCACGCAGCTTGAGCACCTGCTCGACCATCTGCACATACGCCTGCATCGGCTCGCTAAGCGACTCGAATTGCGCCTTGCCTTCCGGCGTCACGAAGCTCGGGCGAGTCAGCTCTATGTATTCATACATTTTCCTGATGGCTTCACGGGTCTGCTTGATGGCCGCGTCACGTTCTTCCAGGCTCGTTGCCAGAAGGCTCGAACGCATACCGCGACCGACGTAGACCAGCTGTACGTTGGCCGACTGGATGTTGTTCAGGGCGATCATTTCGCGCGAATACATCTGGTCTGACAGGTCGTTGACGTGCTCGAGGTTGCGAATGCCCAACAGGCCCACGGTGACGGTAAGCGCGACCACCACCAGGAAGCCCAGAGTCAGGCGCGCGCCGATTTTCATGTTGCGGAAGAGTTGCATGGGTTTTCTCCTTGCTGACCTGCGGCGATCTGGCGGGGCTGGCTGGTACGCAGATCAGCAGGGCTCGCTTCGACGTGGGTGTGCAGATGACGGAACAGACTGGGAATATCCAGGATCAGGGCGACTTGCCCGTTCCCGAGAATGGTTGAGCCGCCAATACCCTGCAGATGCTGGAACAGCTGGCCGAGGGGCTTGATGACGGTTTGCAGTTCACCGTGCAGGTGATCGACGATCAGCCCGGCCTGTTGCCGGCCGTGACTGACGACAATGATGTTGCGGCGCTTGCTGGGCGCTTCGCGCAGTTTGAAATGCGCGGCCAGTGACAGGCACGGCAGCGGTCGGCCGCGCAGGTCGAGGTAGCCGTAGGCGGTGCCATCGAGCTGATCGGCTTCCAGCTCCAGGCATTCGGTGACCATGTCCAGCGGAATGACGAAGTAGTCGTCGCCAAGGCTGATCAGGAAGCCATCGATGATGGCCAGGGTCAGCGGCAGGCGGATGCGGAAGGTGCAGCCTTCGCCGGGGCGCGAGTCGATCTCGATGGTGCCGCGCAGCGCATCGATGGCACTGCGCACCACATCCATGCCCACGCCACGCCCGGAGAGGTCGGAAACGTTGTCGGCGGTGGAGAAGCCGGCGGCGAAGATCAGCATCTGCACATCGTGATCGCTGAGGTTGGCCTGGGCATCGATCAGGCCGCGGGCAACGGCCTTCTCGCGGATGCGCTGGGTGTTCAGGCCGCGGCCGTCGTCGGCGACTTCGATGACGATCATCCCCGACTCGTGATAGGCGTCCAGGCGCAGATGCCCTTCGGCCGGTTTGCCGGCGGCGAGGCGCTGAGCGGCCGGCTCGATGCCGTGGTCGATGGCGTTACGCACCAGGTGGGTCAGCGGGTCGGCCAGTCGATCGATCACCGCCTTGTCCAGTTCGGTGTCGGCGCCCTGGATTTCCAGGCGGATGTCCTTGCCCAGCTGCTGGCTGACGTCGCGCACCACGCGGTGGAAGCGGTTGAAGGTGTCGCCGATCTCGATCATGCGCAGCTTCAGCGCCGCCTCACGGATCTGTTCGACATGCAGATTGACCGTCTGCGTGCTTTCGATGCAGGCGGCGTCGCCCTTCAGCTGGGCCCGCAGCTGGGCACCGGCGGCGCTGATCACCAGTTCGCCGACCAGGTTGATCAGCTCGTCGAGCTTGTGCGCCGCGACGCGGATCTGGCTGCTCTCCTGGTTGCGCTTCTCGCGTACCGTCTGTTGCTTGGCCAGCGCTGCATTGACGCCCTGGGCCGGCACCATGCCTTGCTCCACCAGCACGCTGCCCAGCGGACGGGGCTGCTGCGCTTCGGCTGCCTGCAGGCGCAGTGCCTGGTCCAGTTCCAGCTCGGTGAGCAGACCACTGGCGACGAGGATGCGGCCGATCTTCTGGTCGGTTTCCGGCAGGTCGTGGATCAGCTGCAGGTAATCTTCCAGCGCGGCGTTCGGCGGCAGGATGCGCAGTGTGCAGAAGTCGCGGATGAACTCGAAGACTTCCTCGATCTCGGCCTTGCCGGCCGTCGTGCACAGGTCGATCTCCATGCCCAGGTAGCAGCTTTCGGGGTCCATATCGGCCAGCGCCGGCAGCGCGTCGTCGATCACTTCGAGCTGCAGGATGTCGCCCAGCCGGCCGAGGTAGCGAAGAAAGGAGGCCGGGTCGAAACCATTGCCGAGGATCTCCGGCTGCAGGCGCAAGGAGATGTGCCAGGCCGCCTCCTGGTCGCAGCTGGCGCATTTGTCGAGGCGCCCGAAAGCCTTGCAGGCGTCTGGCTCGATCACGGTCAGCGGAATGAGCGGGCTGGCGTCATGGCCGGTCAGGGCCGCGATCAGTCCGGCATGACGCGCTTCGTCCACGGTCAGCTCGCCGCTCTCGGCGTCGATTAGCTCGACCATCGCATTGATCTCGTCGAGGCCGCGCAGCAGCAGGTCGAGCAGCACCGGCGTGAGCGCCTGCTGGCCCTCGCGGACCTTCATCAGCAGGCTTTCCAGGTGATGAGTGAAGTTCACCAGAGGCGTCAGCGAGAACAGGCCGGCCGACCCCTTCAGGGTGTGCATGGCGCGGAACAGCCCGTTGATGGCGTCCTCGTCGGTCGGCGTCTGCTCGAGCTGCAGCAGGTATTCCTCGGCCTGCTTGGCCAGGTCATGAGCTTCTTCGACGAAGCTCAGCAGCAGTTGGCTCCATTGTTGGTCATTGAGCATGGCGATCTCCGCTGGCTGCCGGCCCGTGGCTGGAGAACAGCGCCTGCAGACGCAGCAGCTGGAGCAGTTCGAGCGCGCTGGCGCTTGGGTTGCAGACTTCCAGGATGGCGTCGCTCAGACGCAGCTGGCGCTGCGCGGCGAGCAGCAGCTGAGCGCCGGCGGTATCCAGTTCGTCGAGTGCGCTGAGGTCCAGCTGCCAGTGGCCGCTGGGCTGCGCGCCGAACGCGCGCAGCAGCGCGTCGCGGGCGTCGCGCACTTCATAGATGGTCAGGCTGCCGCTCAGGACCAGGCACGTGCCGGCCTCGCTGGCCTGCTGCTCGAGTGTGAACATTTCAGCCGGCCAGTTTTTCGACGGCCGACAGCAGCTGCTGCGGCTGGAACGGTTTGACGATCCAGGCCTTGGCTCCCGCGGCCTGGCCTTCGGCCTTCTTGCCCTGCTCGCTTTCGGTGGTGAGCATGCAGATCGGCGTGAAACGGTAGGCCGGGTTGGCCTTGACCGCCTTGACCAGACCGATGCCGTCGAGGTTGGGCATGTTCACGTCGCTGATGATCAGGTTGATCTTCTGCCCGGTGAGCTTGGTCAGTGCATCGCGGCCATCGACCGCCTCGATCACCTGATGGCCGGCGCCGGTGAGGGTCATCTTCACCAGCTGGCGCATGGACTGCGAGTCGTCGACGATGAGAATGGTCTTGCCCATGAAAATGTCTCCTTGGCGGGGTCAGAAAAAGATCACGTCGTCGGTCGAGGCGCTGCTGCGTTTGACGCCGTGGCGCTCTTCGTCGGTGGTGAAGCGCTGGCGCAGCTCGCGCAGCCAGCGTTGCGGGTCGAGCACGGCGCTGTCCTGATGCTCGACGGCCTCGTGCAGGCGCTGCATGTCCTGCTGCAGGTGGTCGAGCATCTGGTCGGTGCGATCCTGGAACTGCAGGTTGACGACGATCTCTTCGATGTCCGCCTGGGTGTGGCGGGTGTCCTGCTGCAGCAGCAGCGAGGTGTCGGAGAGCTCTTCCAGGCTGGCACTCAGGCCCTGCATGACCTCTCCGGTCACTTCATCGAGGTAGTGCAGGTTGCTCTGTTCGGTATTGCTCAATTCCTCGGCGGCGCTGACCGTGGCGCTGATCGCCTGGTTGATTTCACCGACCTTCTGGTCCATGTCCTGGCCGGTTTCGGCGGACAGCGTGGACAGCTTGCGCACTTCATCGGCGACCACCGAGAAACCGCGGCCGTAGTCGCCGGCACGGGCGGCCTCGATGGCGGCGTTGAGCGCCAGCAGGTTGGTCTGGCGGGCGATGTCCTGAACCAGCCGCGACATGTTCTGCAATTCGCTGGCGTGCTGATTCAACTCGCCGATGGTGCCGAGCAGTTCGGCCTTGCGCTCGCTGGCGGCATGAAAGGCACCCGTTACGGTATTCAGCTGATCGCGTGCCTGACGCAGGCTGCTGGCCATGCCGTTGCCGCCGACCACCGCTTCGGAAGTGTTCAGGGTCTGCTGCAGGCGTTGCGTCATGCCGGAGAAGCGGCTGAACAGTTCGCCGATACTGCCTTGCTGCACCTGGCGCACCTGATCCACGTTGCTGCGCCAGGTGGGAACCACGGCCAGCAGCAGCGCTTCGACTGCCGAGCTGGCCGGCGCTACCGGTGCGCTTGCCGGCTCGGGGTTTGCCTGCGGCGTCGGTGCGGCCGGGCGCAGCAGCAGCGCGGCGCCGGCGCTGCCGAGCAGCCCGACGACGGTCATCCATGGCCAGCCAAGGCCCACGCCTGCGAGCCCTGCGGCGATTGCAATCCAAAGTGCGCTGTAGGCGATCATCTCACCCTGCCTCCCGGTTCATGTGCGGCGAACGATAGGCAGCCGGGAGCGGGGCGGGTATCGGGCAAACCCCTAGGGTGGCCTAGGGCACACGGGGGCTAAAGTTTTCCGCGAATCTGCCGGGCATCGGTCCTGAGCAACTCGGCTACGCCCGTTGGCGATCAAGCGGCGCAGTGGGCTGTCTACAGTGAGACTTGCGCAATGCGCGTCCCCACCGCCTCATGCCGGGGGCGCCTTCGAGGAGTGACAGCATCGAATGATCCCCAATGCTGCCGATGTCGCTGCGAGTCTTCATGCCTCACGCCGTGCGCTGAGGGTGGCGCCGTGGAAGATAGTCCTCGCCTATGCCCTGGTGGCGGCGGTGTGGATCTTCGTGACGAACCTGATCATCACCGCGCTGGGCTTGCCCGAGTCGAGCTATACCCTGCGCATCGCACTGTTCGTGCTGCTCACCGCACTGGGAATCTGGTGGTACACGCGGCGCCTGGCGGATGGGGTGATGCGCTCGCAGAAGCTGGTGGGCCGCGCCGAGAACAGCTACCGCATGCTCTTCGATCGGCATCCAGCACCGATGTGGCTGTTCGACACGCGCACCCTGAGCATCGTCCGCGGCAATCGCCAGGCGGTGGCGGCCTACGGCTACAGCACCGAGGAATTCGCCCAGCTGGAAGTCCTCGATCTGTATGCGGCCCACGAGCGTGAACGGCTGGAGGCGCTTGCTCAGCCGGCAACGCCGCAGCAGTTGGCCGGGCTGCGTCAGCATGTGGCGCGCGACGGCCGGGAGCTGAATGTCGAAGTGCTCTGCAGTGCGCTGGATGTCGACGAGTCGCCTTTCACGCTGTTGATGGCGCAGGATGTCAGCGCGCATTTCCAGACCGAAACGCAGCTGGCCGGTCGTCTGGGGAAGCTGGAGCTGGCGCAGCAGGTCGCCCGGATGGGGCATTGGCAGCGGCTGCCGGGTAGCGAGCAGATCGACTGGGCGCCGGAGATGGCTGACGTGTTCGGCGTCGCCAACGCTCGTGCGCTGAGCTGGACGGCCTTTCTCGATCGCCTGCATCCGGATGATCGCTCAGCGGTCGCCGCTGCCCATGAGCGGGCCGAGCGGCACGGCAGTCTCGCTCATGAGTTCCGTGTGCTGGGCGCGGATGGCGAGCAGCGCTGGATGTTCGAGCGCATACAGCTTCTCGGCGGCCGCCAGCGGGCGCTGTTTGGCGCGCTGATGGACGTCACCGAACTCAAGGCCGCAGACAGCAACCTGGCCGACGAGAAGCGCCGCTACGAACGCATGGTCGACGGCCTGCCCGACGGCGTGCTGATGTTGCGCCAGGGCTGTATCTACTACGCCAATGCAGCTGCGCGCCGTCTGCTGGCCGGCGATCCGCTGCAGCCGCTGAACGCCCAGCCGTTCCTCGACTTCGTCGCCGAACATCAGCGCGCCCGCGAAGCTGCCCGGCTGGAGACCCTGCAGCGCGGACTTGCGGGCGGTCAGCCGCAGCGCTTGCTGCTGGTATGCCGAGATGGCCGGCCGTTCGAGGCGGAGGTGACCGAAACGCTGTTGCCCGCCGATGGCGACGCCGAGGTGCAACTGCTGATCCGCGATATCAGCCAGGCCGAGCAGCTGCGGCGCGATCTGGAGGACGCCAACCAGCGGCTGCAGCATCTTTCGCAGCGGCTGATCGAGGTGCAGGAAATCGAGCGGCGCGAGGTGGCGCGTGACCTGCACGACGACGTCGGCCAGCACCTGACCGGCTTGAAACTGCATTTGCAGCGGCTGATCCGCCGCCAGGCTGGCGACAGCGAGTTCGAACGCCTGTCGCAACCGCTGGTAGCCGGCGTGGATGCGGCGCTGGCCAAGGTGCGCAGCCTGTCGCTGTCGCTGCACCCGCTGCAGCTGGAAGCGCTCGGGCTGGAAGCAGCCGTGCGCTGGCACCTGCAGCATTTCCTCGAAGCCAGCGGCACGAGCTGGGAGCTGGAGGTTCGCGGCTCGACCACGGAAATCCCGCCCGGCCGGGCGGTGGCGGCATTCCGGCTGGTGCAGGAGGCGGTGAACAACGTCGCGCGGCATGCACGGGCGCGCACGGTGCGCATCCTGATGGTCTGCGACGAACACGAATTGCGTCTGGAAATCCTCGACGATGGCTGCGGCTTCGACGTGCCAGACGCGCTGCAGGGCGCCCAGAGCCTGGGGCTGACCAGCATGCACGAGCGAGTCGCCTCATTCGGTGGCGACCTGCGGATTTCCAGCCTGCCGGGCATGGGGACGCGCATCACCGCGCTTCTGCCGGCGCCGAACGACTGATGAGGATGAGCTTTTGAACAAGCGTGTTGCCCTGGTAGACGATCACGCCCTGGTGCGGGCCGGTCTGCGAGCGCTGGTCGAGGATCAGCCCGGCTACGAGGTGGTCGCCGAGGGCGGCGACGGCCAGGACGTGGAGGCGATCCTGCGCCAGGCGCGTCCGGACATTCTGCTGCTGGACCTCAGCATGAAGCACATGGGCGGGCTGGATGCGCTGCGCCAATGGCACGGCCAGTATCCGCACGTGCAGGTGTTGATCCTGTCCATGCATGCCACCGCCGACTACGTGCTGGCAGCGTTGCGCCTGGGTGCCCGTGGCTATCTGCTCAAGGACGCCGCCGCGCAGGAACTGGACATGGCGCTGCAGGCGCTGTCGCGCAACGAGTCCTACCTGAGTCCGGGGATCGCGCAAACGGTGATCAGCTCGGCGATCGTCGAGGGGCGCAGCCGCGAAACAGGCGTGACCCCGGCGCTGACGCCGCGACAGATCGAGATCCTGCGCCTGATCGCACGTGGCGTATCGACCCGCGATATCGCCGGCGGCCTTGGACTCAGCGTTAAAACCGTGGACACCCACCGCGCGCAGATCATGGCGCGGCTGAACCTGCACGACGTACCGTCGCTGGTGCTCTACGCGGTGCGGCAGGGGCTGATCAGCCCCGACGACTAGGGGTTTGCCTGATAGCGCGCCGGCCGCTCCGGCGCCACAGTGTGGCCTGGCCCCGGCAAGCGAGATTCACCATGCATCCCCACTCAGCCGACGTGTTCGTCGACGCCTATCTGGCACGGCACGCCGGCCCCACGGCAATCGCGCAACGCCCGCTCTGGCAGGCGCCATGGCTGCTGGCTCTGGTCGCGGCTGCATTGAGCCTGCTGGCCGGCGTGCTGTGGCGATCGCTCGGCCTGCCGGCCGGGCCCGTGCTGGTGCTGCCGGGTATCGCCGTGGCTGGCGCCTTGCCGGTCTACCTCTGCGCGCGCTTGCTGAAGCAGCGGAAGCGGCTGATGCGGGCGCACGGGGAGGTCGCCTTGCTGCGCCAGCTCTGTTCGCTATGGGCGCAATCCGAGGGCGCCTGCCTGAAAGAGGTCGATGCCCACGGACGACTGCTGGCGATGAGTGAACGCGGCCGGCAACTGATGGACGTATGCGATTTCGATGCGCTGCACGGCTCGGACTGGCTCGGGGTCTGGCCCGGCGAAGCCGCTGTCGCCGCGCGAGACGCCTTCGCGCGCGCCCGTGCCGGTGAGCTTGCACGCTTCTCCGGCTTTTGTCCGACGCTGGCCGGCGTTGCGAAATGGTGGGATGTGCTGATCATGCCGCTGCCCGGGGCCACCGGCGCAGCATCGATGCTGGTGCTGTCCTGGGACGTCACCGAAGTGCGGCAACGTACGTGCCAGCTGCAGGCCACCAACGACGAACTCACCACCTTGCTGGAGCACCTGGACGACGGTTTCTGCCGGCTCGATCGCTCGTGGCGGCTGGTGGAACTCAACGGCCGGGCGGTCGCCCTTCTGCAGCGTCCGCGCAGCGAACTGCTCGGCACCGTGCTCTGGGATCTGCTGCCGCAGGCGAGTGGCGCCGAGCTTGGTGTTGCGTTGCAGGAGGTGATGGACCTGGGCATCGCTCGGCGCATCGAGACCTTTTCGCCGCAGTATCAGGGCTGGTATCGCATTCATGCCTATCCGCATGCCGACGGCCTGTACCTGTTCTTCAGCGACATCAGTCGCGACGTGGCGAGCGCCCAGATCGCCCAGGCGGTGCAGGCGCGCCTGCGCCTGACCCAGCAGGTCGGGTTGTTCGGCGACTGGCAATTCGACCTGGCGAACCAACGCCTGGAGCTCTCCGACCAGGCCCTGCAACTGCTGCGCATGCCGCCGGGCTCCGCTGCCGGCCAGGCGTTGCTGGAGCGTCTGCACCCGCAGGACCGGCTGGGGTTCGTTGCCGCCATGCTCGATCTGGCCGAGGGGCAGACCGGGTTCGATGCGTGGGTTCGTCTGAGCGACACCGACGCCGCGGATTGGCGCCACTTTCATTTTGCCGGCACGGTGATTCGGACCAAGGCCCACCCAGCCGGTTTGCTGGTCGGCTGCCTGCAGGATGTGACCGAGCAGCAGCGGCGCGAGGCACGTCTGGAAGACGCCGAGGCGTTCACCCGCGGGATCATCGATGCCTTGCCGCTAGCCATCGGGGTGGTCGATGGCAACGGCAGGCTGATCACCGCCAATCAGGTCTGGATGGCCGGCGGCAACGCTCCGGCTGCCTTGTCCGGATGCAAGTCGCTGGATTACCTGGCGCGCTGCCGTGCGGCCACTGGCGACGGGTTCGATGCCGGTGCCAGGCTGGCAGACGGCATCGAGGCGCTGCTCGCCGGCACTGGCGATCCGTTCGTCTTCAGCTACGAGCACGGCCGTGATGGTCAGCGGCGCGCGTACCAGAGCTCGGCCTTGCTGATGAGTACGCTGACCCGGCAGGTGCTGGTCGTCCACGAACTTCTTCCGGTGCGCCAGCCAGTGGCGATGGCCTGATTCCAGCCTGATGGCTGTGTTGCCCTTGCGTACACAGCGCGGCCGAGCGCGCTTCATGCCGGTGCGTTGTGCGGTCACGTGTCTGGCCGGCGCTACCGTTCGTCTGTTAGCTTCGAGAACAAGAACTTCGCGTAGGACGCGACGGAGTGAAGCTTGAAACGCAAGGCAGGACTTCTGGCAGCACTGATATTGACCCTGACGCTGGTGCCAATGTGGGTCTTCGTTATCAATGAGATAAAGCACGAGCGCATTCTGGCCACGGACGCCGCCCGTAACGACGCGATGAACCTGGCCACTGCGTTCGAGGCGCACGTACACAGCGTGATAAGGCTGATGGACATGGTGCTCCTGGATATGCGCGAGGACGTGCTGGAACACGCCGACTTCGCGAGCTACGTGGACGAGGAGCTGGCTATCTACGGCGATTTCCTCACGCAGCTGGCAGTGATCGACAAGGACGGTCGACTGGTTTTTTCCAACCTCGACGCGAATATCAAGCCTGTGGACCTGAGTGATCGCGAGCACTTCCGCGTACATCGCGATCACCCTGGCGAGGACCGCCTGTTCATCAGCAAACCGGTGCTGGGACGGGTGTCGAAGCAGTGGACCATCCAGTTCACCCGTCCCATTCACCAGAATGGCGAGTTCGCCGGGGTGCTGGTGCTCTCCATCCCCACCAGCTTCTTTGCCGATTATTACCAGCAGATCAACGTGGGCCCGAACGGCAGCATCGCGCTGGTCGGTACCGATCGCAGCTTGCGTGCGATTGCCTCGGGAGAGCCCGTCGTCGGCCGCTACGGACGCTTCAAGGTGCCGGAAGACAAGCCCTACTTCGATCCGAATGCCCCTGCGCACGGCTACTACGAAGGGGTGAGCTCGATCGATGGCGAGTATCGCCTGGGCGCCTACCGGCGACTCGCCGACGATGGCGTCGTGGTCCTGGTGCTGTTGTCGCCGAAGGACTTCATGGCTGCGTTCCATGAACGCAAGGAGCTGCTGATCGCTTCGGCAGGCATCATTTCGTTGCTGCTGTCGGCGGTCGCCTTGCTGGTGTTCGTGTTGAGCAACCGGTATTTCCAGAATGCCGACCGGCTGCGACAGGCTCATGATCAGCTGACCCTGCTGGCCAACACCGATGTACTGACCGGCGTCGGCAGCCGCCGCGCCTTTCTTGCCAGCCTCGAAGCGGAGATCGCCCGGGCGCATCGCCATAAGCAATGCCTGAGCCTGCTGATGCTCGATATCGACCACTTCAAGCGGGTCAACGACGTCTATGGCCACCCCATCGGCGATGCAGTCCTCAAACAGTTCACCAGCACCTGTGCCGGCATGCTGAGAGGGCATGACCTGTTTGGCCGCCTTGGCGGCGAGGAATTCGCCATCGTCTTGCCGCACACTGATATCGAGGGTGCGCATAGCGTCGGCGAAAAGATTCGCGCCGCCGTCGCGCAGACGCCTATTCCGACCTCCGCCGGCCCGATTGCGATCACGGTCAGCATCGGTCTGGCGCAGCTGGAGACGGGAAACGTCGAGGTCGAGCAGTTGATTGCCCGCGCTGATGGCGCGCTCTACCAGGCCAAGCGCGACGGGCGCAACCAGGTCTGTGCTGCAAGGCGGGCGCCGGATGGATGTTCCGACGGCATGCGAAAGCCGACCGCCGCTGCGGCTGATCCTCTGTGAGAGGCCCGAACGCGCTGTCCGCCCAGGCCAGCGTGCAGGTGCTCGCTCGGGCGCCGCAGAACCGTCCAGACGGTGGTGCCGGGTAGGAGAGCCGAGCAGTGCCCGGCTCACCGGCACCTAGACAGCCGTCAGCGTGCCCCTTCGAGCTGCTTGCGCTTGGCCCGTCGCGCCAGCATGTTCAGCACCTCGATGCCCGCCGAGAACGCCATGGCGGCATAGACGTAGCCTTTCGGCACGTGGGCGCCGAAGCCTTCGGCGATCAGGGTCATGCCGATCATCAGCAGGAACCCCAGGGCCAGCATGACCACTGTCGGGTTGTCGTTGATGAACTTGGCGAGCGGGTTGGCCGCCACCAGCATCACGGTCACCGCAACGATTACCGCGACCACCATGATGGCCACATGGTCGGTCATGCCGACGGCGGTGATGATGCTGTCGATGGAAAACACCAGGTCCAGCAGCAGGATCTGCGCGATTGCCGAGCCGAAGCCCATGGTGACCGCATTGCCGACCGACTTGCCCTCGAACATGTCGCCGCCCGGCGTCGGGTCCATGCTGTGGTGGATTTCCTTGGTCGCCTTCCACAGCAGGAACAGGCCGCCGGCGATCAGGATCATGTCCTTCCAGGAGAAGGCATGGCCGAACGCCTCGAAGACCGGCTCGGTCAACTGGACGATCCAGGCCACGGTCCCCAGCAGGCCCAGGCGCATGATCAGGGCCAGGCCGATGCCGATGCGTCTGGCCCGTTCACGATGCTGCTCCGGCAGCTTGTTGGTCAGGATCGAGATGAAGATCAGGTTGTCGATGCCGAGTACCACCTCCATGGCGATCAGTGTGGCAAGGGCCACCCAGGTGGTGGGTTCGGAAAAAAGCTGGATGAGCGATTCCATCGGAAATCTCGGGTTGGTGGCAGTCAGCCTCCGCACGTAGCTGCACGGGGCGGCGAATCTTAGCGATAACGCTGTTCGCAGCGATGCAGATTAAGAGGCTGATTTGTATCAAGTCGTTCCCGACTTGGGAGCCGACAGACTGCGGCGGCGAGCGCCGAGAGACCGGGACGTAGCAGAGGAAAGCGTGCCGAACTGCAGGCATTAAAAAGCCGGCTTGTGGCCGGCTTTCAGGGGGTGGCGTTGGCTTATTTTTGGTAAGCCGCAACCGCCTTGGTGATTGCGGCGCGGGCGGCGTCGGCGCCTTCCCAGCCTTCGACCTTGACCCACTTGCCCTTCTCGAGATCCTTGTAGTTCTCGAAGAAGTGCTTGATCTGCTCGATCAGCAGCGGCGGCAGGTCGGTGTATTCCTTAACGTCCTTGTACAGCTGGGTCAGCTTGTCGTGCGGGACGGCGATCAGCTTGGCGTCACCGCCGGCTTCGTCGGTCATGTTCAGCACGCCGACCGGACGGCAGCGGATGACCGAGCCCGGGGCAACCGGATAGGGGGTCACGACCAGCACGTCGAGGGGGTCGCCGTCATCGGCCAGGGTATGCGGGATGAAACCGTAGTTGGCCGGGTAGAACATCGGGGTGGCCATGAAGCGGTCGACGAACAGGCAGTCGGTGTCGTGATCGATCTCGTACTTGATCGGCGCATGGTTGGCCGGGATCTCGATGGCGACGTAGATGTCGTTCGGCAGGTCTTTGCCAGCCGGGACTTTGCTGTAGCTCATGAACGATGGGCTCCTGATCGGCCAGCGCGGCCTGGGGGCGGAAAAAAAGTGGGCGCGATTATAGGCGCAATGTCGCGCGCAATGCACGCCGGCTTCGACGCGCCAGGCCTACGCAGGTTCCCGATAGGCGGGATGTTCGGCCTGCAGGCGTTGCAGTCGAGCGAGCGGGTCCTGCCGGTAGAACGCCGCCAGCTGCGCGTAGACGTCGGGAAAGCTCTGCTGCAGCACGTCCGGGGCGCTGAAGAAGTACTCGCTGGTGACGGCGAAGAATTCCGCCGGGTTTTCCGCGGCGTAGGGGTCGATCGGCGTCTCGGCTTCCGGGTCGGCGTCCAGCGCGGCGTTGAGTCGGTCGTAGGCGCCCTGCATGGCGCTGGCCCAGGCATCGATGCGCATCTGCCGATGCAGCGGCGGCAGGCCGTTGGCATCGCCGTTGAGCATGTCCAGCTTGTGCGCCAGTTCGTGGATCACCAGGTTGTAGGCCTCCCAGCCGCCGCTTTCCTGCACCCCGGGCCAGGCCAGGATCACCGGGCCCTGCAGCCAGGCTTCGCCGCTGTGTTCGGCGTCCCATTCATGCTCGACGCCGGCAGCATCGCGGTGCTTCTGCGGGCTGAGGAAATCATCGGGGTAGATCACGATCTCGTGGAAGCCGTGATACCAGCCGAGGTCCGCCAGGTGCAGCAGGGGCAGTTGCGCCTGCAGCGCCAGGCGCAGACGGTCCTCGGCCTGCAGCTCGACGCCGGGCAGCGCGGTGAGGCGCTTGTCGTGCAGGAACAGCACGGCGCGCTCACGCAGGCGGGCGAGTTCGTCGTCGCTGAGACCGTCGAGAATCGGCAGGCTGTCGAGCACCCGCTGCCACAGATCGGCATCGACCGGGTTGCGAGCGAGGATGCGTTTGCGCTGCCAGGCGCGAAAGGACCACATGGCTGATGTTTCCAGCGGGGCGGGGCGCTCACCATAAGCGCGGCGCTCACCAGCGGCAAGCCGGACCTCGGCTGCCATGAAAGCCCGCGACCGCCTCTGCGAAACACCGGTGGGATCGCCGGGCGGCTGCTACGGTGAGTACTCCGGGCGAGTGGCGCTACTGCTGGCCTTGCCCGCCGAACCCTGTAGACGAGGAGCCTGCCATGCGTGAACAGAACCGCCCAGGGGGACTTTCCCTGATCAACCCGCCGGGCTTGTACGACCCCGCCCCGAACGGCTATTCCCATGTGGCGCTGTTGCCGCCCGGCGCGCGACTGGCCTTTATCGCCGGGCAGGGCGGTGAAACCGCCGACGGACAGCTGTCCGAGGACTTCCGCCAGCAGGTGCGCCAGGCGCTGCGCAACCTGTGTATCGCCATCGAGGCCGCGGGCGGTACACCGCAGCAGATTGCCAGGCTCGGTGTACTGATCGTCGATCACAGCGAAGCGCGGCTGCAGGTGTTCGGCGACGAACTCGCGCGGGCGCTGGGGCCGGGTCCGAAGCCGGCCTGTACGCTGATTCCCGTGCCGCGTCTGGCACTGGACGGCATGCTGTTCGAGATCGACGCGGTGCTGTTGCTGGCGGCCGGCTGAGCGTGCCGTCGGTCGGCGCGTCACGGGACTGTCAAGCGGGACGGGTACATCGGAATGACCCCCCACTCGCCAGGAGACTTCCGAAATGACCGCACCGGATCAAAAGCGCCGCCAACTGCTGCAGGGTATCGGCGCCGGCCTCGCCCTGCCGGCCCTGGGCGTCGCGCCTGCCATCATCGCCGCGCCGCGGGCGCGCCCGCAGATGCTTGACGGCGTGCAGTCCGGCGACGTGACGGACGATCGCGCGCTGATCTGGAGCCGCTGCGACCGCCCTGGCCGGTTGATCGTCGAGTGGGATACGCGCAGCCGCTTCGGCAACCCGCGGCGCATGGTGTCCTCCGTAACCGATGCCGGTCAGGACTTCACCGCCCGCGTCGACCTGCGTGGGCTGCCGGCGGATCAGTCGATCTTCTACCGGGCACGTTTCGAGGATGCCCGCAGCGGCGTGCTCAGCGAGCCCTGGTTCGGCCACCTGCGCAGCGCCGCGAAGCGCCCGCGCGATATCCGCTTCGTCTGGGGCGGCGACACCTGCGGCCAGGGCTACGGTATCAACCCGGACTTCGGCGGCATGCGCATCTACGAAAGCATGCGTCGGCGGCGGCCGGACTTTTTCCTGCACAGTGGCGACGTGATCTACGCCGACGGGCCGATTCCCGCCGAGGTGACCGCCGAGGACGGCAGCATCTGGCGCAACCTGGTCACCGAAGAGAAGAGCAAGGTTGCCGAGACGCTGCACGAGTTTCGCGGCAACTACCGCTACAACCTGCTGGACGAGAACCTGCGGGCCTTCAATGCCGAGGTACCGCAGATCTGGCAGTGGGACGATCACGAGGTGACCAACAACTGGTCGCCGAGCAAGGAGCTGGACGACCGCTACCGGCAGGTTCGCGACATCGATACCCTGGTCCGCCGTGCGCGTCAGGCCTACCTGGAATATGCGCCGATGCGCGTGGCCCGCGGCGACAAGCTCGGGCGCATCTATCGCAAGGTCAGCTACGGGCCGTTGCTGGACGTGTTCGTGCTGGACATGCGCAGCTACCGCGGGCCGAACACCGATAATCTGCAGAGCGAGCAGGGCGCGCAGACGGCTTTCCTCGGCCGTGAGCAGTTGCGCTGGCTCAAACGCGAGCTGCGCGCCTCGCGGGCGACCTGGAAAGTGATCGCCGCCGACATGCCCATCGGCCTGCATGTGCCGGACGGCGTGGATGCCCAGGGCATGCGTCGCTGGGAGGCGATCGCCAACGGTGACGACGGTCAGGCGCTCGGTCGCGAGCTGGAAATCGCCGAGCTTCTCGCCTTCATCCAGCGTGCGCGGGTGCGCAACACCGTCTGGCTGACCGCCGATGTGCACTATTGCGCCGCGCACCACTACCACCCCAACCGCGCCGCTTTCCAGCAGTTCGAGCCGTTCTGGGAGTTCGTCGCAGGCCCTTTGAACGCCGGCAGCTTCGGGCCGAATCCGCTGGACGGCACCTTCGGCCCGGAAGTGGTGTTCCAGAAGGCGCCGCCGACGGCGAACAGCTCGCCGCGGGCAGGCTTCCAGTTCTTCGGCGAGGTGGAGATCGACGCGCAGAGCGGTGCGCTGAGCGTGAGCCTGCGCGACATCGACGGCGCGGTGGTCTACAGCCAGACGCTGGAGCCCTGGCAGCCGGCCTGATGCCGGCTAGCCGAGCAGGAAGTTGCCGGCGCGCGGCTGACCGTCCAGCGCCGGCACGTCGGCTTCGTCCTTGAGCTGGACGCCGGAGAGCTGTCGGCGGCTGGCTTCGCGCATCAGGTAGAGCAGGCGGTGCGCGGCCAGGTTGTAGCTCAGCCCCTCGGGGCGGATGTTGGAGATGCAGTTGCGCTGCGCATCGTGCCGGCCGACCTGCGGTGCCCAGGTGAAGTAAAGGCCCAGGCTGTCCGGCGAGCTGAGGCCCGGTCGCTCACCGAGCAGGATCACCACCATGCGCGCCTTGAGGCGCTGACCAATCTCGTCGGCCACCGCCACGCGGCCCTGTTCCACCAACGCGACGGGACCGAGGGACCAGCCTTCGGCCTGGCATTGTTCGGCGATCTTCAGTGCCATGGGTGCCGCATGACGCTGCACGGCCAGGGCCGAGAGGCCATCGGCGATCACCAGCGCCAGGTCGCAGCCGTCGCCGGCCTCGGCGTCGAGCGTGGCGGCGCTGGTTTCGTCGAGGCGTCGGCCGAGGTCAGGGCGTTGCAGGTAGGTCTGGCGGTCGCTGGCGGCGCTGTGTAGCGGCAGGCAGGCGAGGCCGTGCTTGTCCAGTTCGGCGGTCAGCGCGGCGCAGTCCAGCGGCAGGTGCACGGCATCACGGGCCTGCGCGTGGGCGAACTGGAAATCCAGTTGCGCCACCGTCGGCAGACTGGTGCCGGCACGGCCAAGGGCGATGCGCGCCGGGGTCAGCTGGCGCAGGTGCTGCCAGGGATTGGGGATGTGGTTCATTGCGGCTCCCGATAGTCGATACGCAGGCCCAGGCGTCGGACGCTCATGGCGGCGGCCTCGTCGGCGAAGCCGTGCGCGGCCACTGTGCGGTCGAGGCCGCTGCCGGATTTGCCCTGGCATCTCATGCCTGCTGCTCCAGCGCCCGGCGGAAGGCTTCGGGCAGGTCACGGCCGAGCTGCAGGCGATTGCCGTCCTGTCGGAGGATCTGCATCTTCGCCAGCCATTCCTCGAATTCCGGTGCGGGCCGCAGGCCGAGCACCTGACGCACGTAGAGGGCGTCGTGGAAGGAGGTGGTCTGGTAGTTGAGCATCACGTCGTCCGAGCCCGGGATGCCCATGATGAAGTTGATGCCCGCCGTGCCGAGCAGGGTCAACAGCATGTCCATGTCGTCCTGGTCGGCTTCGGCGTGGTTGGTGTAGCAGATGTCGCAACCCATGGGCACGCCGAGCAGCTTGCCGCAGAAGTGGTCCTCCAGCCCGGCGCGGATGATCTGCTTGCCGTTGTAGAGGTATTCCGGGCCGATGAAGCCGACCACGGTGTTCACCAGCAGCGGCTTGTAGCGGCGCGCGACGGCGTAGGCGCGGGCTTCGCAGGTCTGCTGATCGACGCCGTGATGGGCGTTGGCCGAGAGCGCACTGCCCTGGCCGGTCTCGAAATACATGAGGTTGTCGCCGAGGGTGCCGCGCTTCTGCGACAGGCCGGCCTCGTAGCCTTCCTGCAGCGTTGACAGGTTGATGCCGAAGCTGGCGTTGGCCGCCTCGGTGCCGGCGATGGACTGGAACACCAGGTCCAGCGGCGCGCCGCGGTTGATCGCCTCGATGGAGGTGGTGACGTGGGTGAGGATGCAACCCTGGGTCGGGATCTCGTAGCGACTGATCACGGCGTCGAGCATTTTCAGCAGCTCGCAGATGCCGGCGGTGCTGTCGGTGGCCGGGTTGATGCCGATCACCGCGTCGCCGTTGCCGTAGAGCAGGCCGTCGAGAATGCTCGCGGCGATGCCGGCGCCGTCGTCGGTGGGATGGTTCGGCTGCAGTCGGGTGGACATGCGTCCGGCCAGGCCGATGCTGTTGCGAAAGCGGGTGACGACGCGGACCTTCTGCGCGACCAGGATCAGGTCCTGCACGCGCATGATCTTCGACACCGCGGCGACCATTTCCGGCGTCAGCCCCGGTGCGAGGGCTTTCAGCGACGACTCGTCCGCCTCCTCGCCGAGCAGCCAGTTGCGGAAATCGCCCACGGTCAGGTGGCTGATCGGCGCGAAGGCGGCGGCGTCATGGCTGTCGATGATCAGCCGGGTGACTTCATCGCGTTCGTAGGGGATCAGTGCTTCTTCGAGAAAACGCCTGAGCGGCACATCGGCCAGGCACATCTGCGCCGCCACTCGCTCGGCGTCGCTGCCCGCCGCGACCCCGGCGAGCAGGTCGCCGGAGCGCGCCGGGCTGGCCTTGGCCATCACCTCGCGCAGATCGTCGAAGCGCCAGGTGGTGCCGCCCACGCTGTGCGAGTACGTCATGGCTGCTCTCCCTACTTGAGTGTCGCCTCGGCCTGCTCGATCGCCGCGAATTCCTCTTCCGGCGTGCCGGCCACCAGATGGTGTCGACTGTAGATCGCGAAATAGGCGATGAAGATCCCGTAGATGATCGCGGCGCCGATCACCACCCGCGGGTCGACCAGGAAGCCCGCGATGACCGCGATGCAGGCCAGTACCAGCGCCACGCCCGAGGTGACGATGCCGCCGGGTGTCCTGTACGGGCGATGCAGATCCGGCCGGCGCAGGCGCAGCACGATGTGCGAAGCCATCATCAACACGTAGGAGATGGTCGCGCCGAACACCGCGACGAGGATCAGCAGGTCGCCCTGACCGGTCAGCGAGAGCAGGAAACCAATCACACCGGGGATTACCAGGGCCAGCACCGGCGCCTTGTTCTTGTTGGTCAGCGAGAGGTTGCGTGGCAGGTAGCCGGCCCGCGACAGGGCAAAGATCTGCCGCGAGTAGGCGAAGATGATCGAGAAGAAGCTGGCGATCAGCCCGGCCAGGCCAACCAGGTTGACGAAGCCGCTCATCCAGGTGGACGAACCATAGGCCGTGGTCAGCGCTTCCACCAGCGGGTTGCCGGATGCCACCAGGGTGCTGGAACCGGCGCCGCCCGGGCCGACCAGCAAGATCAGGCCGGCAAAGGCGACCAGAATCAGCATGGCGCCGATCAGCCCGCGGGGCATGTCGCGCTGCGGGTTCTTGGTTTCCTCGGCGGCCAGCGGCACGCCTTCGACGGCGAGGAAGAACCAGATCGCGTAGGGAATCGCCGCCCAGATGCCGACATAGCCATAGGGCAGGAAGTTACTGGCACCGGCAGCGGTGGTCGGCGCGATATCGAGCAGCTTGTCCACCGAGAAGTGCGGCACCATGGCGACGATGAACACCGCCAGGGCAAGGGCGGCGACGGCGGTGATGATGAACATCAGCTTCAGCGCCTCGCCGACGCCGAAGATATGGATGCCGATGAAGACGATGTAGAAGGCCAGATAGATCATCCAGCCGCCGATGCCGAACAGTGACTCGCAATAGGCGCCGATGAACACGGCGATCGCCGCCGGCGCGATGGCGTATTCGATGAGGATCGCCGTGCCGGTGAGGAAGCCGCCCAATGGGCCGAAGGCGGTGCGGGCAAAACCGTAGCCGCCGCCCGCGGTCGGGACCATCGAGGACAGCTCGGCCAGCGAGAAGCACATGCACAGGTACATGGTCGCCATCAGCAGCGTGGCGATGAACAGCCCGCCCCAACCGCCCTGGGCGAGGCCGAAGTTCCAGCCGGCGTAGT
Organism: Stutzerimonas sp. KH-1; assembly: GCF_054483855.1. Lineage (NCBI taxonomy): Bacteria > Pseudomonadati > Pseudomonadota > Gammaproteobacteria > Pseudomonadales > Pseudomonadaceae > Stutzerimonas > Stutzerimonas sp. KH-1. The sequence continues at coordinate 4,257,938 of NZ_CM137011.1, forward strand.
CGCCGGAAATCACATAGGCGACGCCAAGGCCGACCAGCAGCACCCAGCCGGCGGCGCCTTTCTTCAGTTCGCGTTCCTGGAAATAGCTACTGCCAACGGTTTCGAAATCGATTGCGTGGTGCGGTGGCGTTGAACTGCTGTGTTCGAGAGCCATGGGGGAATCCTCTTGGACGGGTTGGCACCTCTCTCCCTAGCAAGCGTCATGCCCCGGCACCGGAATACGGGATTCCCGGTGTTTTGTCGGTGGATGTCGGCAGGAACGCACCTTTTGCGGGCTCCACAGCACCACGGCGGAGCCCGGCAGGTGTCTTGTTCGAACGCGCGGTGAGCCAAAGCCCACCGCGCTCAGCCCATCAGAAGAAGCCCAGCGGATTGATGTCGTAGCTCACCAGCAGGTTCTTGGTCTGCTGATAGCTGTCGAGGATCATCTTGTGCGTCTCGCGACCGACGCCCGACTTCTTGTAACCACCGAACGCCGCGTGCGCCGGGTAGAGGTGGTAGCAGTTGGTCCAGACACGGCCGGCCTTGATCGCCCGGCCCATGCGGTAGGCGCGGTTGATGTCGCGGGTCCAGACGCCAGCGCCGAGGCCATATTCGGTGTCGTTGGCGATGGCCAGCGCCTCGGCCTCGTCCTTGAAGGTGGTGACGCCGATCACCGGGCCGAAGATCTCCTCCTGGAACACTCGCATCTTGTTGGTGCCCTTGAGCAGGGTCGGCTGGATGTAATAACCGGTGGCGAGCGAGCCTTCGAGTTTCTCGGCCGCCCCGCCGGTGAGCACTTCGGCGCCTTCTTCCTGGGCGATCTTCAGGTAGGACATGATCTTGTCGAACTGCTGCTGGCTGGCCTGGGCGCCAACCATGGTGTCGGTGTCCAGCGGGTCGCCGCGCTTGATCTGCGCGACCTTTTTCATCACCGCTTCCATGAACGGCGCGTAGATCGACTCCTGCACCAGTGCGCGGGACGGGCAGGTGCACACCTCGCCCTGGTTGAAGAAGCCAAGCACCAGCCCCTCGGCGGCCTTCTCGATGAAGGCCGGTTCGGCCTGCATGATGTCCTCGAAGTAGATGTTCGGGCTCTTGCCGCCCAGCTCCACGGTGCTCGGGATGATGTGCTCGGCGGCGCGCTTCATGATGTGCGAGCCCACCGGGGTAGAGCCGGTGAAGGCGATCTTGGCGATGCGCTTGCTCGAGGCCAGTGCTTCGCCGGCTTCCCGGCCGTAGCCGTGCACCACGTTGAGCACCCCCGGCGGCAGCAGGTCGCCGATGCATTCGAGCAGCACGTTGATGCCCAGCGGGGTCTGCTCGGCCGGTTTGAGCACCACGCAGTTCCCAGCGGCCAGCGCCGGGGCGAGCTTCCAGGCGGCCATCAGGATCGGGAAGTTCCACGGGATGATCTGCCCCACCACGCCCAGCGGCTCGTGGAAATGGTAGGCCGCGGTGTGTTCGTCGATCTCCGCGCTGGTGCCTTCCTGGGCACGGATGCAACCGGCGAAATAGCGGAAGTGGTCGGCGGCCAGCGGGATATCGGCGTTGAGCGTCTCGCGCACCGCCTTGCCGTTGTCCCAGGTCTCGGTGATGGCGAGCATCTCCAGGTTCTGCTCGATGCGGTCGGCGATCTGCAACAGGATCAGCGAACGCGCCTGGACGCTGGTCTTGCCCCAGGCATCGGCGGCGGCATGGGCGGCGTCCAGGGCCTTCTCGATGTCGGCGGCGTCGGAGCGCGGGAACTCGGCGATGGGCTGACCGTTGACCGGGGAAAGGTTGGTGAAATACTGACCACCGGCCGGCTCGACGAACTGGCCGTTGATGTAATTGCCGTAGCGGGATTTGAAGGAAACGACAGCGCCTTCGCTGCCGGGATGGGCGTAACGCATGATGAGTCTCCGGTCTTGTAATTGTGATGACTGCTGTCTTTCAGCGTAGAACAGGCTCCGTTCGTCGGCAGGCGAGGCGACGTGCGGTGCGACCGCCCCGCAGCGGACCCTGTGCTAATCTGCGCCGCAGTTTTCCAGCGTCGAATGCGCGGCCATGCCGTCTGGCGCGGCGTCTTTCAGAGGTCATCAATGCATATCCATATTCTCGGCATCTGCGGCACCTTCATGGGTTCGCTCGCGGTGCTGGCCAAGGAACTCGGCCATCGCGTCACCGGCTCCGATGCCAACGTCTATCCGCCGATGAGCACCCAGCTCGAGGCTCAGGGCATCGAGCTGATGCAGGGCTACGAGCCGGCGCATCTGGAACCGGCACCCGATCTGGTGGTGGTGGGCAACGCCATGTCGCGTGGCAACCCGGCAGTGGAATACGTGCTGAACAAGGGGCTGCCCTATGTCTCCGGCCCGCAATGGCTGGCCGATCACGTGCTGCAGGGTCGCTGGGTACTGGCGGCGGCCGGCACCCATGGCAAGACCACCACCAGCAGCATGCTGGCCTGGGTGCTGGAACATGCCGGCATGAGCCCGGGCTTTCTCATCGGTGGTGTGCCGCAGAACTTCGGCATCTCCGCACGGCTCGGCGGTACGCCGTTCTTCGTGGTGGAGGCCGACGAGTACGACAGCGCCTTCTTCGACAAGCGCAGCAAATTCGTCCATTACCGCCCGCGCACCGCGATCCTGAACAATCTGGAGTTCGATCACGCGGATATCTTCCCGGATCTCGCCGCCATTGAGCGGCAGTTCCATCATCTGGTGCGCACCGTGCCAGGCGAGGGGCTGATCATCCATCCCGAGTCGGAAACGGCGCTCAAACGCGTCATCGGCATGGGCTGTTGGACGCCGGTGCAGACCACCGGCGACGGCGGCCAGTGGCAGGCGAAGCTGCTCAGCGCCGACGGCTCGCGCTTCGAGGTGATCTTCGACGGCGAGGTGCAGGGCGTGGTGGAGTGGGAGCTGACCGGCCAACACAACGTCAACAATGCGCTGGCGACGCTGGCAGCGGCACGGCATGTCGGCGTGCTGCCGAAGCAGGGCGCCGAGGCGCTGAGCGAATTCCGTAGCGTCAAGCGGCGCATGGAGAAGGTCGCCGAGGTCAATGGCGTGACGATCTATGACGACTTCGCCCATCACCCGACCGCCATCGCCACCACCCTCGACGGCCTGCGCAAGCGCGTCGGCGATACGCCGATCATCGCGGTGGTCGAGCCGCGTTCGAACTCGATGAAGCTCGGCGCGCACCGCGAGGGCCTGGCCGAGTCGGTGGCGCTGGCCGATCAGGCGATCTGGTACGCACCGGCCAACCTTGGCTGGGATCTCGCCGCGACCGTCGCCGGCTCGCCGGTGCCGACCACGGTCTGCGATTCGCTGGAGGCGATCATTGCCAAAGTGAAAGCCGATGCCGTGCCGGGCACGCAGGTGGTGGTGATGAGCAATGGCGGTTTCGGTGGGTTGCACGGCCAATTGGCCGCCGCACTGGCGTAGGGTGGAAATCGCCGCAGGCATTTCCACGCGAATGGCATCAGGAGCAAATTGAATGAGCGGACCGGAACGCATCACCTTGGCCATGACCGGCGCCTCCGGCGCGCAGTACGGTCTGCGCCTGCTCGACTGCCTGATCCAGGAAGACCGCGAGGTGCACTTCCTGATTTCCAAGGCCGCGCAACTGGTGATGGCCACCGAGACCGACGTGGTGCTGCCGGCCAAGCCGCAGGCCATGCAGGCCTTCCTCTCCGAGTACACCGGTGCCGCCGCCGGGCAGATCCGTGTGTTCGCCAAGGAGGACTGGATGGCCCCGCCGGCGTCCGGTTCCGGCGCACCGACGGCGATGGTGGTGGTGCCCTGTTCCACCGGCACCCTGTCGGCAATCGCCACCGGCGCCTGCAACAATCTGATCGAACGCGCCGCCGACGTCACCCTCAAGGAGCGCCGCCAGCTGATCTTGGTCCCGCGCGAGGCGCCCTATTCGAGCATTCATCTGGAAAACATGCTCAAGCTGTCGAACCTGGGCGCGGTGATCCTGCCGGCCTCGCCCGGCTTCTATCACCAGCCGCAGAGCATCGACGACCTGGTCGATTTCGTCGTCGCGCGCATCCTCAACCTGCTCAACATTCCCCAGGACATGCTGCCGCGCTGGGGCGAGCACCATATCGTCAGCGACGACTGAGATGATCGGTCGGGCGCTGCTGGTACTGACGACGCTGAGCCTGCTGGGTGGCTGCGCCACGGTGCGCACGCTGGACGCGGCCAAGCCCGGTGCGCCGATCATCTATTCCGGCACGCGTCTGGACTGGTACAGCCTCAACGGTGGCTGCTGCCCGCTGGATCGCTTCGGTGCCGTGGCGCCCAAGCGTGCCGCGCTCGATCTGCCGGCCAGCGCCCTGCTGGACACGCTGTTGCTGCCCTTCGCCGTCGCGGCGGAGCTGGGCGTCGGCCTCGGCGTGCGCGGCGGGCTCTGATTGCAGCAACCGTGGCATAACTGATCTGAGTCCAGGCGACGTCTTCGCCGAACAGGCATAGTTGGCAGGTCCGCGCCACAAGGAGAACCGGTGTGAAAGACCGCGCTCAGTTCCACTTCAACTACTGGATGATCGCCATCCTGGTGTTTCTCGGCCTTCAGTACCTGCTGTCGACCCAGCAGCAAGTGGCGACCATCCCTTACAGCGAGTTCGAGCAGCACCTCAAGGACGGGCGTATCGACGAACTGGCCATCACGGACCGGCGCATCGAAGGCCGGCTCAAGGAGCCCCTGGCCGGCGGCCAGCGCCGTTTCATCACCAACCGCGTCGAGCCGCAGCTGGCCGAGCATCTGCAGCAGTACCCGGTACGCTACACCGGCAAGGTGGAAAGCACGCTGGTGCGCGACCTGCTGTCGTGGATCGTGCCGGCCATGCTGTTCTTCGGCATCTGGCTGTTCCTGCTCAAGCGCATCGGCAGCGGCCTGGGGGGCGGCGGCATGATGCAGATCGGCAAGAGCAAGGCGCGGGTCTACGTCGAGACCGATATGAAGGTGACCTTCGCCGATGTAGCCGGTGTGGACGAGGCCAAGGACGAGCTCAAGGAAATCATCGACTTTCTCCGCGATCCGCAGACCTACGGTCGCCTCGGCGGACGCATGCCCAAGGGCGTGCTGCTGGTCGGCCCGCCCGGCACCGGCAAGACGCTCCTGGCGCGCGCGGTGGCCGGCGAGGCGAAGGTGCCATTCTTCTCCATTTCCGGTTCCGAGTTCGTCGAGATGTTCGTCGGCGTCGGCGCCGCGCGGGTGCGTGATCTGTTCGAGCAGGCGCGGGCCCAGGCGCCGGCGATCATCTTCATCGACGAGCTGGACGCGCTCGGCCGCGCCCGCGGTGCCGGGCCGCTGTCCGGCGGGCATGACGAGAAGGAGCAGACGCTCAACCAGCTACTGGTGGAGATGGACGGCTTCGACACCTCCAGCGGACTCGTCCTCTTGGCGGCCACCAATCGCCCGGAAATCCTCGATCCGGCACTGCTGCGTGCCGGCCGCTTCGACCGTCAGGTGCTGGTCGATCGTCCGGACAAGGTCGGGCGGTTGCAGATTCTCAACGTGCACCTGAAGAAGTCGCGCCTGGGCACCGATGTCGATCCGCAGGCCATCGCCGCGCTGACCCCGGGCTTCACCGGCGCCGACCTGGCCAACCTGGTCAACGAGGCGACGCTACTGGCGACCCGGCGCAATGCCGACGCGGTGGCGATGGAGGACTTTACCGCGGCCATCGAGCGCATCATCGCCGGGCTGGAGAAACGCAATCGCCTGCTCAACCCGCGCGAGCGCGAGATCGTCGCCTATCACGAGATGGGCCATGCGCTGGTGGCAATGGCGCTGCCGGGCGTCGATCCGGTGCACAAGGTGTCGATCATTCCGCGCGGCATGGGGGCGCTGGGTTACACCATCCAGCGGCCGATCGAGGATCGCTTCCTGATGACCCGTGAGGAGTTGGAGAACAAGATGGCGGTATTGCTCGGCGGGCGTGCGGCGGAGTGGCTGATCTTCGCGCATCTGTCCACCGGGGCGGCGGACGACCTGGCCAAGGTCACCGATATCGCCCGCGCCATGGTGACGCGCTACGGCATGTCCAAGCGTCTCGGCCACCTGGCGCTGGAGCGCGAGCCCAATTCCTTCCTCGGCAACGAGGCGATGCTCGGCCTCAAGCCGCAACACGACTATGCCGAGAGCACGGCGACGGCGATCGACGAGGAAGTGCAGGAGCTGGTTCAGTCGGCCTTCCAGCGTAGCGTCGATCTGCTGCAGGCGCGTCGTGCACTGCTCGAGCGCTGCGCCCGGCAGCTGCTGCAACAGGAGACGCTGGATGCCGGACAACTGCGTGCGTTGAGCGCCGAGCTCGGCGCTCAGTTGCCGTTGTCGGACTAGCCTGCCCGCTTGGCGTGCTGAGCCAGGGCCCACTCCACATGCTCGCGCACCAGCTCCGACGGGTCGTCGCGGCGCGCCTCGAGTGCCTCCAGCACCGGAATGCTCGACGGCGCATTGCCCAGGCCCACCGCGAGATTACGTAGCCAGCGTTCGTAGCCGGCGCGGCGTAGCGGCGAGCCCTCGGTGCGGCTGAGAAATTCCTCTTCCGTCCAGCGGAACAAGGTCGCCAGTTCAGCGTTGTCCAGGCTATGGCGCGGCTGAAAGTCGCTCTGCTCGGTGGGGCGTGCGAAGCGGTTCCAGGGGCAGACGATCTGGCAATCGTCGCAACCGAATACGCGGTTGCCGATCTTGTCGCGCAGCTCGACCGGGATCGGCCCCTTGAGCTCGATGGTGAGGTAGGAAATGCAGCGCCGCGCGTCCAGCAGCCGTTCACCGGCGAAAGCGTCGGTGGGGCAGATGTCCAGACAGGCGTGGCAGCTGCCGCAGTGATCGCGGGTTACCGGCTCGTCGACCGGCAGCGCGATGTCGACGAACAGCTCGCCGAGAAAGAACCAGCTGCCGGCCTTGCGGTTGAGCAGGAGGGTGTTCTTGCCGATCCAGCCGAGCCCGGCCTGCTGGCCGGCGGCCTTCTCCAGCACTGGCGCGCTGTCGACGAACGCACGAAAGCCGAACGGGCCGACCACCTGCTGAATGCGCTCGGCAAGCTGCTGGATGCGCTTGCGGATCAGCTTGTGATAATCGCGGCCCAGCGCATAGCGCGACACATAGGCCTTCTCCGGGTCGGCCAGCTGCTCGCTCATGCGCGTGTCGCCGGGCAGGTAGTCCATGCGCAGCGAGATGACCCGCAGCGTGCCGGGCACCAGTTCGTCCGGCCGCGAGCGCTTGCTGCCGTGGGCGGCCATGTAGTCCATCTCGCCTTGGTAGCCCGCCGCGAGCCAGGCCTCGAGATGCGCCTCGTGCTCGCCGAGGTCGACGCCGGTGATGCCCACCTGCTGGAAGCCGAGCTCGCGGCCCCACTCCTTGATGGAGTTGGCGAGGGCGACGGGGTCGAGAGCGGAGCTGGACATCGGAGACTGCGGCGGGAAGTGAGCGGGTGCGTATAATTCTGCCAGACATTCCGCCGCGATGATCCCTGCACCGATGACCGACTCCCTGCCCGTCGCCCTGTTCAACGCCGCCCAGGTGCGCGAACTCGATACGCGCCTGATTGCCGCCGGCACGCCCGGTTTCGAACTGATGCAGCGTGCCGCCCATGTAGCCTGGCGTGCGCTGCGCCGGCGTTGGCCCGACGCAGGGGCTGTCACCGTGCTCGCCGGGCGTGGCAACAACGCCGGCGATGGCTACCTGGTGGCGGCGCTGGCGCAGCGCGCTGGCTGGCAGGTACGGGTGCTGGCGGTGGGCGATCCGCAGGCGCTGCAGGGCGACGCGGCGCTGGCCTGCGCCGAAGCGCGTGATTGTGGGGTGAGCATCGAACCCTGGCGAGCAGAGGCGCCGCTGCAGGGCGTGCTGGTGGATGCGCTGCTCGGCACCGGCCTGAGCGGGGCGGTGCGTGAGCCCTATGCGAGCGCGATAGCGGCGATCAACGCCAGCGGCCTGCCAGTGCTGGCGATCGACCTGCCCAGCGGACTCTGCGCCAACACCGGTCAGGTGCTGGGGCGCGCGGTGCGGGCCGATCTCAGCGTGACCTTCATTGGTCTCAAGCTCGGCCTGTTCACTGCTGACGGTCCGGATCGCGTCGGCGCGCTGGTATTCGACGACCTGCAGGCCGACCCGGGAATCGTCGCGCAGGTGGCCAGCGAGGCCGTGCGCCTCGACCACGGCTCGCTGGCGCGGGTCGCACCTCGTTCGCCGACTGCGCACAAGGGCAGTTTCGGCCAGGTACTGGTGATCGGCGGCGACCTCGGTACCGGCGGCGCCGCGCTGCTCAGCGCCGAGGCGGCGCTGCGTTGTGGGGCCGGCATGGTGACCCTGGCTACCCGGCCGGAGCACGTCGGCGCTTCGCTGGTGCGCCGCCCGGAGGTCATGTGCAGCGGTGTGGAGTCCACCTACAGCCTGACGGCGCTGCTGGAGCGTGCCGATGTGCTGGTGGTCGGCCCCGGCCTCGGCCAGGCGCCGTGGGGGCGCAGCCTGATTTCCGCGGCTGCGCAGCGCGAGCAGCCGCAGGTCTGGGATGCCGATGCGTTGAACCTGCTGGCGAGCGGCACCGTCGAATTGCCGTCCGGCTGCCTGATCACCCCGCATCCGGGCGAGGCCGCGCGACTGCTGCAGTGCTCGGTCGACGAGGTTCAGGCCGATCGCCCGGCGGCCGTGCGGGCGCTGGCGCAGCGTTATGGGTGCGTCGCGTTGCTCAAGGGGGCCGGCACGCTGATCGCGGCGCCGGATGGCCGGCTGGCCCTGTGTGATCGCGGCCATCCGGCGATGGCCAGTGCCGGGCTCGGCGACGTGCTGGCCGGTGTGCTCGGTGCCTTGCTGGCACAGCAGCTGGCACCGTTCGAGGCGGCCTGCCTGGGCGCCTGGCTGCACGCCACCGCGGGTGAGCGCCTTAGCCCGCTGGGGCGCGGCCTGGCTGCCAGTGATCTGATTCCGGTGATCCGTCAGTTGTTCGAGGAGCAGTCGCCATGCCTGAAATGAATCTGTATGCCGGTGACGAGGCGGCTATGCTCGCGCTGGGTGCGCGCATCGCTCGTGCAACCGGTGGTCGGGGCGTCATCTATCTGCATGGTGACCTCGGCGCCGGCAAGACCACACTGTCACGCGGCCTGATCCGTGGTTTCGGCCACGAGGGCAAGGTCAAGAGCCCGACCTTCACTCTGGTCGAGCCCTACGAGCTGGGCGAGGTTCAGGTGTTCCATTTCGACTTGTATCGCCTGGTCGATCCGGAGGAGCTGGAGTTCCTCGGCATCCGCGACTACTTCGAGGGCAATGCACTGTGCCTGATCGAGTGGCCGGAACGCGGGGCCGGCATTTTGCCAAAGGCCGACATGGACATTACCATTACGCCGCATGAGGCCGGCCGAACGCTGCGCCTATCGCCCCATACCGCGAGGGGCGAAGCCTGGTGTGTCGCCCTGACCGACGGAGAGCTATGAATAACATGGGTTTGGGGATGCGCATGCGCACCCTGGTTGTTGGCCTGCTGCTGTCGCTGATGACGGCGGACCTGTTTGCTGCCAGCGATGTACAGAGCGTGCGTCTGTGGCGTGCGCCGGACAACACCCGCCTGGTGTTCGACCTGTCAGGGCCGGTCGAGCACAAGATCTTCACACTCACCGCACCCGATCGGCTGGTCATCGACGTCACCAACGCCACGCTCAAGGCGCAGCTCGATCAGTTGCCGCTGAGCAATACGCCCGTTGCCTCCCTGCGCGCCGGTCAACACGATGCCGATACGCTGCGCGTAGTCGTTGATCTGCATGCGCCGGTTACGCCTAAGAGCTTCAGCCTGGCGCCGAACCAGCAGTATGGCCACCGGCTGGTGGTCGATCTGTTCGATCAGGCAACGGCCGCCCGCGCCGCCACTCAACCGCCGGTCACGGCAACGCCGTCCAAACCTGTCGCACCGGTCTCGCCGACGCTGCCTGCGGTCAAGCTGCCCGCTCCGATCGGTGGCAAGCGTGACATCGTGATCGCGATCGATGCCGGTCATGGTGGCGAAGACCCAGGCGCCATTGGCCCCGGCAAGGTCTACGAAAAACACGTCGTACTACAGATTTCCAAGGAGTTGCAGCGCCAGATCAATGCCGATAAAGGCTTCCGCGCCGAGCTGGTGCGCACCGGCGATTACTTCATTCCGCTGCGCAAACGCACCGAGATCGCCCGCAAGAAGGGCGCCGACCTGTTCGTCTCGATCCATGCCGATGCCGCGCCGCGTTCAGCGGCCTATGGCGCTTCCGTATTTGCCCTGTCGGATCGCGGCGCCACCTCGGAAACCGCGCGTTGGCTGGCCGACAGCGAAAACCGTTCCGACCTCATCGGCGGTGCCGGCAACGTCAGCCTCGGCGACAAGGACCAGATGCTCGCAGGCGTGCTGCTGGACCTGTCGATGACCGCCTCGCTGTCCTCGAGTCTGAACGTCGGGCAGAAGGTGCTGAGCAACATGGGCCGCATCACGCCGCTGCACAAACGGCGCGTGGAGCAGGCCGGCTTCATGGTGCTGAAGTCGCCGGACATCCCGTCGATCCTGGTCGAGACCGGCTTCATCTCCAATCCGTCGGAAGCCAAGAAGCTGCAGACGTCCGGCCATCAGCAGGCGCTGGCACGCTCCATTCACAGTGGCGTGCGGCAGTTCTTCCACGAGAATCCGCCTCCGGGAACCTACGTCGCCTGGTTGCGCGATTCCGGCAAGATAGCGGCCGGTCCTCGCGAGCATGTCGTGCGCTCGGGCGAAAGCCTGGCCCTGCTCGCCCAGCGCTATCAGGTCAGCCTGACCTCGCTGCGCAGTGCCAACAATCTGCGCAACGACGTGATCAAGATCGGCCAGACGCTGAACATTCCCGCCACCACCCTGGCTTCGCAGCCATGACACAAGCGCCACGCATCCAGCTGCTCAGCCCGCGGCTGGCGAACCAGATCGCCGCTGGCGAGGTGGTTGAACGCCCGGCCTCGGTAATCAAGGAGTTGCTGGAAAACAGCCTGGACTCCGGCGCCGGCCGCATCGAAGTAGACGTCGAGCAGGGTGGCGTCAAACTGCTGCGTGTGCGCGACGACGGCTGCGGCATCCCTCCGGACGACCTACCGCTGGCCCTGGCCCGCCATGCCACCAGCAAGATTCGCGATCTGGAAGATCTCGAGCGAGTCATGAGCCTGGGCTTTCGCGGCGAAGCGCTGGCCTCGATCAGCTCCGTCTCGCGGCTGACCCTGACCTCGCGTACCGCCGATGCCAGCGAGGCCTGGCAGGTGGAAACCGAGGGGCGCGAAATGGAAGCGCGGGTGCAGCCGGCGGCTCATCCGGTGGGTACCTCGGTGGAAGTGCGTGACCTGTTTTTCAACACGCCAGCGCGGCGCAAGTTCCTGCGCACCGAGAAGACCGAGTTCGACCACCTGCAGGAGGTCATCAAGCGCCTGGCGCTGGCGCGCTTCGATGTGGCCTTCCATCTGCGCCACAACGGCAAGGGTGTGCTGGCGTTGCATCAGGCCAACGACGACAGCGCCCGTGCGCGGCGCGTCGCTGCGGTGTGCGGGCCGGCCTTCCTCGAGCAGGCGCTGCCCATCGAGATCGAGCGTAACGGCTTGCGACTGTGGGGTTGGGTCGGACTGCCGACCTTCTCGCGCAGTCAGGCGGACCTGCAGTACTTCTATGTCAACGGGCGCATGGTGCGCGACAAACTAGTCGCCCATGCGGTGCGTCAGGCCTATCGCGACGTGCTGTTCAATGGCCGACACCCGACCTTCGTGCTGTTCCTCGACGTCGATCCGGCAGTGGTGGATGTCAATGTGCATCCCACCAAGCACGAGGTGCGTTTCCGCGACAGCCGTATGGTCCACGACTTCCTCTACGGCACGCTGCATCGCGCGCTGGGCGATGTGCGTCCCGAGGACCAGCTGGCCGCGCCGGCGAGCGTGGCGCCGATGACCCAAGTCTCCGGGCTGGCTGCCGGCGAGTTCGCCGGGCAGAACGAAATGAGCCTGTCGGCCAGCGTGCTCGAGCGGCCACAGGGGGAGACACCCGCCTGGCGCGGTGCCGGCGCGGGCTATCAGGCGCCACGCCCGGCATCGACCGGCTATACCGCCGAAGCCCAGGGCGCCTACCGCGAGTTCTTTACTCCGCTGCCCGAAAGCACCCCGGCGCCACTGCCTGCCAGTCAGGATGACGTACCCCCGCTGGGCTACGCGCTGGCGCAGCTCAAGGGGGTCTACATCCTCGCCGAGAATGCCCAGGGCATGGTGCTGGTAGACATGCACGCCGCCCACGAACGAATTACCTATGAGCGCCTGAAGACCGCCATGGCCAGCGAAGGGCTGCGCGGCCAGCCGCTGCTGGTGCCTGAAGCCATCGCCCTCAGCCAGCGCGAGGCCGACTGCGCGGAAGAGCATGCGCAGTGGTTCCAGATGCTCGGCTTCGAGCTGCAGCGCCTCGGCCCGGAAACCCTGGCGATCCGTCAGATTCCCTCGCTGCTCAAGCAGGCCGAAGCGACCCAACTGGTGCGCGATGTGCTCGCCGATCTTCTGGAATACGGCACCAGTGATCGTATCCAGGCCCACCTCAACGAGTTACTGGCGACCATGGCTTGCCATGGCGCGGTTCGCGCCAATCGCCGGCTGACGCTGCCGGAGATGAACGCCTTGCTGCGTGACATGGAGCACACCGAGCGTAGCGGACAGTGCAACCACGGCCGTCCGACCTGGACGCAACTGGGCATGGACGATCTGGACAAGCTGTTTCTGCGCGGTCGCTGACCGGCTCCGGGCGGCAGGCCGTGCTTGCGGCCAGCCGTCCGCCACTGGAAACTATCCGGCCACGCCTGCCGAGCCCGCCGATGTCTTCTCTGCCTCCCGCCATCTTTCTCATGGGTCCCACCGCCTCGGGCAAGACCGATCTGGCGCTGGAGCTGGCGCGTGTGCTGCCCTGCGAGCTGATCAGCGTCGATTCGGCGCTGGTCTACCGTGGCATGGACATCGGCACGGCGAAGCCTTCCCCAGAGCTGCTGGCAGAGTTCCCGCATCGGCTAGTGGATATTCTCGATCCGGCCGAGAGTTACTCGGCAGCCGAATTCAGCAGTGATGCCCTGGCGGCCATGGCGGAGATCAGCGCCGCCGGCCGCATTCCGCTGCTGGTCGGCGGAACCATGTTGTATTTCAAGGCGTTGCGCGATGGTCTGGCCGACATGCCGGGTGCCGATCCGTCGGTGCGTGCCGATCTGGAAGCGCAGGCGGCGGCTGAGGGGCTGCAGGCGTTGCACGACGAGCTGGCGCGGATCGATCCCGAGTCGGCGGCGCGCATACATCCCAACGATCCGCAGCGGTTGGTTCGTGCCCTTGAGGTCTATCGTGTCAGCGGTTCGACCATGAGCGAACACCGTGCCCGACAAAGGTCGCAAAAAGCCGTTGCAGACGCTCCAGGCTCCGGTGTCTTGCCTTATACTGTGGCGCATCTGTGCATTGCTCCGGCGCAGCGCAGCATTCTTCATGAACGTATCGAAAGGCGTTTCCTAGGGATGGTTGAACAGGGGTTCATCGAAGAGGTCGAAGCCCTGAGGTGCCGCGGTGATCTGCATCCCGGCATGCCATCGATTCGCTCGGTTGGTTATCGGCAAGTCTGGGAGTACCTGGACGGTCGGTCGAGCCGGGACGAGATGGTAGAGCGCGGCATCGTCGCGACCCGGCAACTCGCCAAGCGGCAATTCACCTGGTTGCGGAGTTGGGGGGAAAGTTATTGGTTGGACAGTTTGTCCCGCGACAATCTGCCGCGCGCATTGAAATACCTGCAATCGCTCTCCATATTGAGCTGACACTGCAAGCTGACCGTCTATTCTCAGACAAGTGGATCGTCGGTTGTACTTTATAGAACACTAATGAAACAGATCCTCTAAGGAGTGCGGCACATGTCAAAAGGGCATTCGCTACAAGACCCTTACCTCAACACACTGCGTAAGGAACGCGTCCCGGTCTCCATCTATCTGGTCAATGGCATCAAGCTGCAGGGTCAGATCGAATCCTTCGACCAGTTCGTCATTCTGCTGAAGAACACCGTCAGCCAGATGGTGTACAAGCATGCGATCTCCACCGTTGTTCCCGGGCGTCCTGTGCGTCTGCCGACCGCTGGCGATGCCGAGCAATCCGAGTCGAGCAACGACTGAGGTAGGTTTCTTTGTTCTTCGAACGTCCCGGTGGTGGTGAGCGGGCTATCCTGGTGCACCTGGACGGCCAGGATCCCGCGGCGCGCGAGGATCCTCAGGAGTTCCAGGAACTGGCGCGTTCGGCAGGTGCAGAAACGGTTGGCTTCGTCAATGTGTCCCGCCACCAGCCGTCCGCCAAGTTTCTGATCGGCAGTGGCAAGGTCGAAGAGTTGCATGACCTCGTCAAGGATGGCGAGGTCGAGTTGGTGATCTTCAATCACACGCTTACCCCCAGCCAGGAGCGCAACCTCGAGCGTGCCCTCGAGTGTCGCGTGCTCGATCGCACCGGTCTGATCCTGGACATCTTCGCCCAGCGTGCGCGTACCCATGAGGGCAAGCTGCAGGTCGAACTGGCACAGCTGGAACACATGAGCACGCGGCTGGTTCGCGGCTGGACTCACCTCGAGCGGCAGAAGGGCGGTATCGGTCTGCGGGGGCCGGGTGAAACCCAGCTGGAAACCGACCGTCGTCTGTTGCGTGTCCGTATTCGGCAGATCAAGCAGCGCCTGGAAAAAGTGCGCGGCCAGCGTGAGCAGGCCCGTCGCGGGCGGCGTCGCGCGGATATTCCTTCCGTGTCGCTGGTGGGCTACACCAACGCCGGTAAGTCCACTCTGTTCAATGCCCTCACCGAATCCGAGGTCTACGCTGCCAATCAGCTGTTCGCCACGCTCGATCCCACGCTGCGCCGCCTCGAGCTCGAGGATGTCGGTCCGGTGATCCTGGCCGACACGGTGGGCTTCATTCGTCATCTGCCGCACAAATTGGTGGAATCCTTTCGGGCGACGCTGGAGGAGTCCAGCAACGCCGACCTCCTGCTGCATGTGATCGATGCTCACGAGCCCGAACGTGATCAGCAGATCGAGCAGGTGCTCGCGGTGCTTGGCGAGATCGGCGCCAACGAGCTGCCGATGCTCGAGGTGTACAACAAGCTCGACCTTCTCGAGGGTATCGAGCCGCAGATACAGCGCGATGCCGATGGCAAGCCGCAGCGCGTCTGGGTGTCCGCCCGTGACGGTTTGGGGCTGGACCTGCTGCGTCAGGCCGTCGCCGAGCTGCTCGGCGACGACCTCTTCGTCGGCACCTTGCGCCTGCCGCAGAGGCTGGGCCGCTTGCGTGCGCAGTTCTTCGAGCTGGGTGCGGTGCAGCGCGAGACGCACGACGAGGAGGGTGGCAGCCTGCTCGAGGTTCGCTTGCCGCGGGTCGAACTGAATCGCTTGATCAGCCGCGAAGGGTTGCGGGTGGACGAGTTCATCGAGCAACACACTTTGCAATAAAGCCTCGATCGGCAATTTTGCCGGTCGTTCGGGGCTTTCTGTAGCATTGGCGGGCGCGCCGTGGGCGCGTCTTTAGCTTTATTTGAATGGAGAGCGCTATGGCTTGGAATGAGCCGGGTGGCAACTCGAACAACCAGGATCCCTGGGGCAGTGGTGGCGGCGGCCGTCGTGGCGGCGGTGGCGACCAGAAGGGTCCACCGGATCTCGATGAGGCTTTCCGCAAGCTGCAGGACAGCCTGAACGGCATGTTCGGCGGCAAGAAACGTGGTGGCGGCAACTTCGGTGGCAGTGGCAAGCGCGGCGGATTCGGCTTGGTATGGGTCGCCCTGGTCGTACTGCTGGCTGTGTGGCTGTTCAATGCCATCTACATCGTCGACGAGCAGGAGCAGGCCGTGGTGCTGCGCTTCGGCAAGTACCACGAGACTGTCGGGCCTGGCCTGAACATCTATTTCCCGCCGATCGATCGCAAGTTCCAGGAGAACGTCACTCGCGAGCGCTCGTACAGCAAGCAGGGGCAGATGCTCACCGAGGACGAGAACATCATCGAGGTGCCGCTGACCGTTCAGTACAAGATCAGCAACCTGCAGTCTTTCGTGCTGAATGTCGATCAGCCTGAAGTGAGCCTGCAGCACGCCACCGACAGCGCCGTGCGGCATGTCGTGGGCTCGACGGCCATGGATCAGGTGCTCACCGAGGGGCGTGAGGTCATGGCCGGTGAGGTCAAGGAGCGTCTGCAGCGGTTCCTCGACAACTACGGTACCGGCATCGTCGTTACCCAGGTCAACCTGCAGAGTGCGGCCGCGCCGCGTGAAGTCCAGGAAGCCTTCGATGACGTCATTCGGGCGCGCGAGGACGAGCAGCGCGAGAAGAACCAGGCCGAGTCCTACGCCAACGGTGTGATTCCCGAGGCGCGTGGTCAGGCCCAGCGCATGCTGGAAGAAGCCAGTGGTTACCGCGACGCGGTGATCTCCCGTGCCCAGGGTGAGGCGGATCGCTTCAGCAAGCTGGTCGCCGAGTATCGCAAGGCGCCGGAAGTCACGCGCGAGCGTCTGTATCTGGAAACCATGCAGGAAGTCATGAGCAATACCAGCAAGGTCATGGTGAGTGGCGACAGCGGGCAGAACCTGCTCTATCTGCCGCTGGACAAGATGATCAACAGCCGTGGCGCAAGCACGCCAGCTCCGGCTGGAGTTGCGTCGGGCGCGGCTACGCAGGGCACCCGACTGCCGCCAGAGCTGGATCCGCGTGAAGTTCGTACGAGGGAGAGCCGCTGATGAGCAATAAATCCCTTACCGCCCTGATCGTGGGCGTAGTGGCGGCAATCGTTCTGTGGAACAGTTTTTACATCGTTTCGCAGACCGAGCGCGCGGTACTGCTGCGGTTCGGGCGTATCGTCGAGCCGGACGTGAAGCCGGGTCTGCACATGAAGATTCCGTACGTGAACTCGGTGCGCAAGTTCGATGCGCGGCTGCTGACGCTGGATACCACCACCTCGCGTTTCCTGACGCTGGAGAAGAAGGCGCTGATGGTCGACTCCTATGCCAAGTGGCGTGTGGACGATGCCGAACGCTTCTATACCGCGACCTCGGGCATGAAGCAGATCGCCGATGAGCGCCTGGCGCGTCGCCTCGAGGCGGCGCTGCGCGATCAGTTCGGTAAGCGCACGCTGCATGAGTCGGTCTCCGGCCAGCGTGATGAGCTGATGGCTCAGGTCACTCGAAGCTTGAATCGTGCGGCTCAGCAAGAGCTGGGGATCGAAGTCGTCGACGTCCGCGTCAAGGGCATCGACCTGCCGCGTGAAGTCAATCGCAGTGTCTTCGAGCGTATGAGTTCCGAGCGGGAGCGTGAGGCGCGCGAGCATCGCGCCAAGGGTAAGGAGCTTGCCGAGGGTATCCGCGCCGACGCCGATCGCCAGCGCCGTGTCCTGCTGGCCGAAGCATTCCGCGAAGCCGAAGAGCTGCGTGGTGACGGTGACGCCAAAGCTGCTGCAATCTATGCCGCCGCGTACGGCCAGGATCAGGAGTTCTACGCCTTCCACCGTAGCCTGCAGGCTTACCGTGAGAGCTTCTCCAGCAAGGAAGACGTGCTGGTACTTGATCCGAAGAGCGACTTCTTCCGTTATCTGCAGAGCAACAAATAGCATCTCACCGCCAGATGGCTAAGGTTCTCCGGCGACACGCGCGTGTCGCCGGGTGACCCATGGGGAAAAGGTTGCTATGATCCGCCGGCCGGGGAAATCCCGGCTTTTTTGCGTCTGTGCCCTTGAGGTCGCAGGCTATCCCAGGCATGCGGTGGTCATGCCGACCCCTCAGGGGCATGGCTCGGATGCCATGGTTCGAACACAACTGCACGCAACCGGAGGCCAGCTGAGGCTGCAGCCGCGGTTTTCGTCTGGGCTTACCGGAACGAGAGGTGATTTCGCGAATGGCAACGGTAGACCGCTGGCTCTTGCCAGATGGCATCGAAGAAGTGCTGCCGCCCGAGGCGGCGCGTATCGAAACGGCGCGTCGGCGCGTGCTGGATCTGTTCCAGCGCTGGGGCTACGAGCTGGTCATCACCCCGCATGTGGAATTCCTCGAGTCATTGCTCACCGGTTCCGGGCAGGATCTGGATCTGCGCACCTTCAAGGTCATCGATCCGCTTTCCGGTCGCCAGATGGGTTTGCGTGCCGATATCACGCCCCAGGTGGCCCGCGTCGATGCGCATACCCTGCGTCGTGAAGGCCCGAGCCGGCTGTGCTATGCCGGTAGCGTGCTGCATGCCAAGCCGCAGGCGCTTTCCACTTCGCGCAGCCCCATTCAGCTCGGTGCCGAACTGTATGGCGATGCCTCCGCTTCCAGCGATCTCGAAGTCATCAGTCTGATGCTGGAAATGCTCGAGCTGGCCGATGTGCCCGACGTGCACATGGACCTCGGTCATGTCGGCATCTACCGCGGTCTGGCAAAGGCCGCTGCGCTGAGCGGTGAGGCCGAGCAGCGCCTGTTCGACGCGCTGCAGCGCAAGGCTATGGACGAGATCGAGCAGCTGACCGCGTCACTTGATCCGGCGCTTGCCGCGATGCTGCGCTCGCTGGCGCGTCTGTGCGGTGGTCGCGAGACGCTCGATGATGCTCGGCAGGCTCTGGCTGGCGCGCCCGCGGATGTGCAGGCGGCGCTGGAGACCCTTTCGGTGGTGGCCGACCAGCTCGCGCTGCGCTACCCGCAGGTGCCGCTGTACTTCGACTTGGGCGAATTGCGCGGCTATCACTACCATACTGGAGTGGTGTTCGCCGTATTCGTGCCGGGCATGGGACAGTCGATTGCCCAGGGCGGGCGTTACGACGATATCGGTGCCGATTTCGGGCGTGCCCGTCCGGCGACCGGCTTCTCCACTGATTTGAAAACGCTCGTCAGTCTCGGAAATGCCGATCTGAGCACGCCAGTTTCCGGGATCTGGGCTCCGCACGGCGATGAGTCGGGTCTTTGGAATGCGATTCGCGAGCTGCGGCGCCAGGGCGAGCGCGTGGTGCAGGCGCTGGATGGCCAGTCGCGGGCCGATGCCGCGCAGCTGGGCTGCGACCGGCAGTTGCGGTTGAGTAATGGTGTCTGGACGGTGGCTTCGCTGGCGTCCTGACGGCTATGGCGCCGCGCGCTCGCGGTGCCGGCCAGGTTTCGATTATCGCCGGTTGCGGCCGGTATGCTTCGCCGAAGAGGACAAAGGGTTATGGGTAAGAATGTCGTGGTCCTGGGCACCCAATGGGGTGATGAGGGCAAGGGCAAGATCGTCGATCTGCTGACCGATCAGGCGGCTGCGGTCGTGCGTTATCAGGGCGGCCACAATGCCGGTCATACCCTGGTCATCGATGGCGAGAAGACCGTGCTGCACCTGATTCCGTCCGGCATCCTGCGCGACAACGTGCAATGCCTGATCGGCAATGGCGTGGTGGTCGCGCCTGATGCGTTGCTGCGGGAAATCACCAAGCTGGAAGAGAAGGGTGTACCGGTGCGCGAGCGCCTGCGCATCAGCCCGTCCTGCACCCTGATCCTGCCGTACCATGTGGCGCTGGATCAGGCCCGCGAGGCCTCGCGTTCGGAGGGCAAGATCGGTACCACCGGGCGCGGCATCGGTCCGGCCTACGAGGACAAGGTGGCGCGTCGCGGCCTGCGCATCGCTGACCTGTTCAATCCAGAGCGCTTCACGGTCAAGCTGCGTGAGTTGCTGGACTACCACAACTTCGTGCTGCAGAACTTCTATAAGGTCGAGCCGGTAGATTTCCAGAAGACCCTCGACGAGGCCCTCGGCTACGCCGAGATCCTCAAGCCGCTGATCACCGATGTCACCGCCCGTCTGCACGAGCTGCGCAAGCAGGGTGCCTGCATCATGTTCGAAGGTGCGCAGGGCTCGCTGCTGGACATCGACCATGGCACCTATCCGTACGTGACCAGCTCCAGCACAACGGCTGGCGGCACGGCGACTGGTTCCGGCTTCGGTCCGCTGTATCTGGATTACATCCTCGGCATTACCAAGGCCTATACCACGCGCGTGGGCTCCGGTCCGTTCCCCACCGAGCTGTTCGATGATGTCGGTGCGCGCCTGGCCGAGCGTGGTCACGAGTTCGGCTCGACCACCGGGCGTGCGCGTCGTTGCGGCTGGTTCGATGCCGTCATCCTGCGCCGTGCGATCGAGATCAACAGCATCTCCGGGATCTGCCTGACCAAACTCGACGTGCTCGACGGGCTGGAGACCATCCGCATCTGCGTCGGCTACAAGGATCGCAATGGCGAAGTGTTGGTCGATGCGCCGACCGATGCCGACAGCTACGACGGTCTGCAGCCGGTGTACGAGGACATGCCGGGTTGGAGCGAGTCGACCGTTGGCGCCAAGAGTCTTGACGAGCTGCCGGCCAATGCTCGCGCCTACATCAAGCGACTGGAAGAGCTGATCGAGGCGCCAGTGGATATCATCTCCACCGGTCCGGACCGCAACGAGACCATCGTGTTGCGTCATCCGTACGCCTGATAGCGCGCATGGTAGAAAGACCGCCTTCGGGCGGTCTTTTGCTGTTTGGGGCTGGCGACAGCGCGAGTCTGGGTCGACGGGGATTTTTATCGGACTGAAACGAAAAAACCGAGCCAGGGGCTCGGTTTTTTCTTGAAGAGTGGTGCCCAGGAGAAGACTCGAACTTCCACGGTGTTGCCACCGCTAGGACCTGAACCTAGTGCGTCTACCAATTCCGCCACCTGGGCACATTGCGATGATTGCTCACCGACTTTTTTGCCATTTTGCCGATTCACATCGGCCGAAGTCGGCAATCTTCGTTACTGCCTGAGACACGCATCGATGATGCGGGTTTCATTTGAAGAGTGGTGCCCAGGAGAAGACTCGAACTTCCACGGTGTTGCCACCGCTAGGACCTGAACCTAGTGCGTCTACCAATTCCGCCACCTGGGCACGAGAAACGATGATACTTGGCCGTTTCCGTGTTACAACGTCTGCCAGACATTGTGGGCGCGAACTATACGGCCGAGGTTTGGCCTTGTAAACCCCTGATGGCGAAAAATAATTCGCATGAAAGCTGCCGTCCGGCAGCGATTCGCGCTTCAATAGAAAAAGGGCGTTCTGCCTCTATAAATGAATGAAAGGTGACATCTCTTAATGGCCGATTGGCAATCCCTCGATCCCGAGGCCGCTCGTGAAGCGGAAAAGTACGAAAACCCTATTCCCAGCCGTGAGCTGATTCTTCAGCATCTCGGCGAACGTGGCTCGCCAGCTGCCCGTGAAGAGTTGGTGGAAGAGTTCGGGCTGGAGTCCGACGAAGATATCGAAGCGCTGCGTCGCCGCCTGCGCGCGATGGAGCGAGACGGCCAGCTGATCTACACCCGGCGCGGCACCTATGCCCCGGTGGACAAGCTGGACCTGGTCTGCGGGCGCGTCAGCGGCCATCGTGACGGTTTTGGTTTCCTCATTCCCGATGATGGCAGTGACGACCTGTTCCTCAGCCCGGCGCAGATGCGCCTGGTGTTCGATGGTGACCGCTGCCTGGCGCGCGTCGCGGGTCTCGATCGCCGTGGGCGCCGCGAAGGCGCCATCGTCGAGGTGATCAGCCGCGCGCACGAGAGCATCGTGGGCCGTTATCACATCGAGAGCGATGTCGGTTTCGTCGTTCCGGACAACCCCAAGATTCAGCAGGAAGTGCTGGTCACGCCCGGGCGGGCGCTGGATGCCAAGCCGGGTCAGTTCGTCGAGGTGAAGATCACTCACTGGCCGACGCAGCGCTTCCAGCCGCAGGGCGATATCGTCGAGGTGATCGGCAACTACATGGCGCCGGGCATGGAAATCGACGTCGCGCTGCGCAGCTTCGATATTCCGCACGTATGGCCCGAGGCGGTGCTCAAGGAGGCTGCGCGGCTCAAGCCCGAGGTGGAGGAGAAGGACAAGCACAAGCGCGTCGACCTGCGCCATCTGCCCTTCGTCACCATCGATGGCGAGGATGCCCGCGACTTCGACGATGCGGTCTACTGCGAGAAGCCGGGCGGCTGGAAGCTGCTGACCGGCGGGTTCCGTCTGTATGTGGCCATTGCCGATGTGTCGCACTACGTGAAGGTGGATTCGGCGCTCGACAAGGAAGCCGTGGTCCGCGGCAACTCGGTGTACTTCCCCGAGCGCGTGGTGCCGATGCTGCCCGAGGAGCTGTCCAACGGCCTCTGCTCGCTGAATCCCCATGTCGATCGTCTGGCCATGGTCTGCGAGATCACCCTGAGCAAGTCGGGGAAGATGACCGACTACCAGTTCTACGAAGCGGTGATCCACTCCCATGCACGGCTGACCTACAACAAGGTCAGCGCGATGCTGGAGCAGCCCAAGTCTGCCGAAGGCAAGCGGCTGAGCGCCGAGTACGCCGAAGTGCTACCGCACCTCAAGCAGCTCTATTCGCTTTATAAGGTGCTGCTCAAGGCGCGCCATACCCGCGGTGCGATCGATTTCGAGACTCAGGAAACCCGCATCGTCTTCGGTGCCGATCGCAAGATCGCCGAGATCAAGCCCACCGAGCGCAACGATGCGCACAAGCTGATCGAGGAGTGCATGCTCTGCGCCAACGTCGCCACCGCGGCGTTCCTGCAGAAGCATGAGATTCCGGCGCTGTATCGCGTGCACGACGCACCGCCGCTGGAGCGTCAGGAGAAGCTGCGCGCCTTCCTCGGTGAGCTGGGGCTTTCCCTGCACAAGGGCAAGGAGGGGCCGACGCCCAAGGATTACCAGGCGCTGCTGGAGAAGATCCAGGGGCGCCCGGATTTTCATGTGATCCAGACGGTAATGCTGCGCTCGCTGAGCCAGGCGGTCTACAGTGCCGAGAACCATGGTCACTTCGGTCTGAACTACGAAGCCTACGCACACTTCACTTCGCCGATCCGGCGCTATCCGGACCTGCTGGTGCATCGCGCCATTCGCAGCGTCATCCGGTCCCGGCGGGACACGCCGCACGTGCGGCGTGAAGGCGCCCCGAGCATGCCCAAGGCGCGCATCTACCCGTATGACGAGGCGGCGCTGGAGCAACTGGGCGAACAGTGTTCGATGACCGAGCGGCGCGCCGACGAGGCCACCCGCGACGTGGTCAACTGGCTCAAGTGCGAGTTCATGAAGGATCGCGTCGGCGAGACATTCCCTGGTGTGATCACCGCGGTGACCGGCTTCGGCCTGTTCGTCGAGCTGACCGACATCTACGTGGAAGGGCTGGTGCACGTCACGGCGATGCCGGGCGACTACTACCACTTCGACCCGCTGCATCATCGCCTCTCCGGCGAGCGCAGCGGGCGCAGTTTCCGCCTTGGCGACAGCGTCGAGGTGCGTGTCATGCGCGTCGACCTGGACGAACGCAAGATCGACTTCGAGCTGATCGCTGGCGGCACCAAGGCCGCCGGTCAGCGTGACGGCGCAGAGCGTGGTCGCGAACCGGGCAACGCCGACATTCGCAAGAGTCGCGAGCTGAAGAAGGCATTGATTGCCGAAGCCAAGGTTGGTGGCAGGAAGGGCAAGTCCGACAAGGCTGGCGGTAGCAAGTCCCGGTCCGGCACATCCAAGGCAAAATCCGCTGCGAAGTCGACGAGCAAGTCTTCAGCCTCCAGCAGTGGTCCCCGAAAGCGCAAGGCCAAGTCATGAGTCAGCTGGAAAAGATCTATGGCCTGCACGCCGTGGAGGCATTGCTGCGGCATCATCCCAAGCGCGTCAAGCAGGTCTGGCTGGCTGAAGGCCGGGGCGATCCGCGTGCGCAGGTGCTGATCGAGCTGGCCGCGCAGGCGCGCGTCAGTGTCGGCCAGTGCGAGCGTCGCGAGATGGATGCCTGGGTCGAGGGCGTGCACCAGGGGGTGGTGGCCGAGGTCAGCCCCAGCCAGGTGTGGGGTGAGGCGATGCTCGACGAGCTGCTCGATCGCGCCGAGGGTTCGCCCCTGCTGCTGGTGCTCGATGGGGTGACCGACCCGCACAACCTCGGCGCCTGCCTGCGTACGGCCGATGCGGCCGGTGCGCTGGCGGTGATCGTGCCGAAGGACAAGTCCGCTACTCTCAATGCCACGGTGCGCAAGGTCGCCTGCGGTGCTGCCGAGGTCATCCCGCTGGTGGCGGTGACCAATCTGGCGCGGACTCTGGAGAAGCTGCAGCAAAAGGGCCTTTGGATCGTGGGCACCGCCGGCGAAGCCGAGCAGTCACTCTACGAGCAGGATCTCACTGGTCCAATCGTCCTGGTCATGGGGGCGGAAGGTCGCGGCATGCGCCGGTTGACCCGCGAGCACTGCGACTATCTGGTGCGTCTGCCGATGGCGGGTAGCGTCAGCAGTCTGAATGTCTCGGTTGCCACCGGCGTCTGCCTGTTCGAGGCACTGCGTCAGCGCGGCCTTGGCCAACCGGCTCGTTAGCTCCAGGCGACGCATGTTCTGAAACCGATCGGTCTTTTTGTGGTCAATCGCTGTCCCAGGCCCGCCGGATAGCGGCTGTTCGATTTTTCGCTTGAGGGCCCCGGAGTGCTGCCGGGGTCTCGCTGAGTTCGTTACGCGGCGTCAGTCTCGTACCATGGAGGTTGTATGCAGCAGCGCCCGTCTTTCGAGAGTCTGTTCCGGCTGTCGCCGAACGCCTATGTTCTGCTCGATCGCGATCTGGTCATCCTCGATGCCAACGCGGCTTACCTGGCCCTGACCGGCCGCAGGCTGGAGGAGATCCAGGGGCAGCGCCTTCACGAAGCGTTCGCAGCAGACCCGCTCAGCCCCGAGACGACTCGTGTGCAGGAACTGCTCGACTCCTTTGCCCGCGTGCTCAGCCGCAAGGCCATCGATACGCTGCCGGTAATCCGTTATTCCATCTCCCGCCACACGCCGCTCGGGCCTGTCTACGAGGATCGCTACTGGAGCGCCACGCACACGCCGATCCTGGATGAGCAGGGTGAAGTCGTGGCCATCCTGCAGCACACCTCCGACATCACCGAGCTGCAGGCCATGAAGGATTCGCTGAAGCAGGCTGCCGGGCATCAGCCTGTGCAGCAGCTCGAGCAAGGCGTCATGTCCCGCGCCAGGCTGCTGCAATCCGAGGGCGAGCAGTTGCGGCGCCTCTTCGCTCAGGCGCCTGGATTCGTCTGTTTCCTGCGCGGGCCGAATCACGTCTACGAACTGGTTAACGATGCATACCGGAAGGTCATCGGGCAGCGCCAGCTGCTGGGCAAGACAGTCCGCGAAGGGCTGCCCGAGCTAGAAGGGCAGCCGCTGATCGGTCTGCTCGACGAGGTCTACCGCAGCGGCCGACCGTATATCGGCAAGCGCGTGTCACTGTTTCTGAGGCGGCAGCCGGAGCGGGAGCCCGAAGAGGTCATCCTCGATTTCGTCCTGCAGCCGATCGTCGAGAACGATGGGCAGGTGGTCGGCATCTTCGTTCAGGGCCAGGACGTTACCGAGCAGCAGCGCAACGAAACGGAATTGCAGCGCTATCGTGAACATCTCGAGGAGCTGGTACGCGAGCGGACCCAAGCGCTCGAGCAGAGCGAGGCGGAGCGGCAGGTCGCCGAACAGGCTCTGCAGCAGGCTCAGCGCCTTGAGGCGGTGGGCAAGCTGACAGGCGGTATCGCCCATGACTTCAATAACATGCTGCAGATCATCGGAGGCAACCTGCAGCTTTTGCGTCGCAGCCTCGGCAACGATGAAACGGCTGCAAGACGTCTGAACTCGGCGGTCAGTGGGGTCGAGAAGGGCGCGCGCCTTGCCTCGCAGCTGCTGGCATTCGCCAGCCGGCAGCCGCTGCTGCCCCGACAGGTGTATCTGCCCGATCTGCTGGAGCAGATGCATGAGTTGCTCGATGGCGCTCTCGGGTCTGCGGTGCAGGTTGAATTGGATGTCGTAGGTCGGCCCTGGCCGGTCTTTGTCGATGTCGGAAACCTGCAGAGCGTGGTGCTGAACCTGGCGGCCAACGCGCGTGACGCGATGGCCGGGCGCGGCCGGTTGGTGCTGCGTCTTGAGAATCGCTCGCTGAATGACGAAGCGTTGGAGCAGCCTGGGGATTATGTACTGCTCAGCGTCATCGACCAGGGCAGTGGTATGAGTGACGAGGTTCGAGCCCGGGCGTTCGAGCCCTTTTTTACCACCAAGCATGAGAGCAACGCGTCGGGTCTCGGCTTGAGCATGGTCTACGGATTCGTCAAGCAGAGTGGCGGTTTCGTGACGCTGGGCAGCGGTGACAACGGTGGTGCGGCGGTGCATGTTCATCTGCCGCGCAGTGCGGGCGAGAACGCAGAGTCCGACGCCGTCAGCGAGCGCGAGCCCGCGCAGCCGGAGTCGGACGGCTCGTTGACCGTCGACGATGCAGGACTGAGGATTCTGTTCGTCGAGGACGATCCCACGTTGCGCATGCTGACCGGGGAGGTCTTGACGGAGCTTGGCCATCGGGTCGAGGTCAGCGAGACGGCTGAGGAGGCGCTGGGATTCCTGGATCGGCAGCCGTTCGATGTGCTGCTTACCGATGTCGGTTTGGCAGGAATGAGTGGAATCGACCTCGCGCGCCAGGCTGGCGCCCGTCATCCTGAGCTTGCGCTGGTGATTGCCTCGGGGTATGCCGTCAGTCCTGCCGAGGTGGGGATCGATCGACTGCGCACGATGATCAAGCCCTACGATATCCATCAGGTTCGCGAGCTGCTCGACGCGATTCGTAGCGAAAGGGCTGCGGCAAGCCGCTAACCTGCTCCGGCTGGTCAAATAATCACCAGCTTGCCTTGCGCCACTGCCGGCCCTTCTCTAGAATGGCGCCCCTTGCCTGGATGGCAGGCGTTTGCGCGCCTTTCTACAGACAAGACAACAAGTCATTCACTCCTTGCCTGACCGCATCGTCGGCAGGCTGCAACCCGTAAGGAGCAGTTATGCGTCATTACGAAATCATCTTTCTGGTTCACCCGGACCAGAGCGAGCAGGTCGGCGGCATGGTGGAGCGTTACACCAAGCTGATCGAAGAAGACGGTGGCAAGATCCATCGCCTGGAAGACTGGGGCCGTCGTCAGCTGGCTTATGCCATCAACAACGTGCACAAGGCTCACTACGTGATGCTGAACGTCGAGTGCAGCGGCAAGGCTCTGGCCGAGCTGGAAGACAACTTCCGCTACAACGACGCTGTCATCCGCAACCTGATCATTCGTCGCGACGAGGCCGTGACCGAGCAGTCCGAAATGCTCAAGGCCGAGGAAAACCGTAGCGAGCGCCGCGAGCGTCGTGATCGCCCTGAAAACACTGACGGCTCCAACGAGAGCGACAGTGACAGCAGCGATAACAACGCTGACGAGTAATCCACGGATCTATTGAGGAGCCTATTTCATGGCACGTTTTTTCCGTCGTCGTAAGTTCTGCCGTTTCACCGCCGAGGGCGTGAAAGAGAT
The DNA here is from genome assembly GCF_054483855.1 of Stutzerimonas sp. KH-1. Classification (NCBI taxonomy): domain Bacteria; kingdom Pseudomonadati; phylum Pseudomonadota; class Gammaproteobacteria; order Pseudomonadales; family Pseudomonadaceae; genus Stutzerimonas; species Stutzerimonas sp. KH-1. The sequence continues at coordinate 4,285,240 of NZ_CM137011.1, forward strand.
CGATTACAAGGATCTCAACACCCTGAAGGCCTACATCTCCGAGACCGGCAAGATCGTTCCTAGCCGCATCACCGGAACCAAGGCACGTTATCAGCGTCAGCTGGCCACCGCTATCAAGCGCGCCCGCTACCTGGCCCTGCTGCCCTACACCGACAGCCACGGCCGTTGATCCGGCTGGTCGACAGAAGTAAAGGATAAATCGCATGCGCGCCCTGGCTGAGTTCATCATGCGCGGCCGCATGCAGGCCATCTTCGTGGTGGCCGGTGCTGCGGCACTGCCCATGTTGTTCTGGCTGAGCGCTGCCGCAGGCAGTCTCGTGCTGCTGCGACGCGGGCTGAACGATGCGTTGAGTGTGCTGGTTTGGGCCGTGATACCGGCCCTGGCCTGGTGGTACTTCGGCGATCCGCGGACCCTGCTGGTATTGCTGGGTACGCTGGGCTTGGCCCTGGTACTGCGCGGTCAGGCGTCATGGGTGCGGGTGATGTTAAGCAGCGTGGGCCTGGGACTGCTGTATGTCTGGGCGCTCGGTGCGGTATTCGGCGAGCCGATCGCGGCGTTGGCTGGTGAGCTGCAGAAGGTGTTGCCCGATGCGTTGTCGGGTGCCTACGAGCAGCTGTCGGTGGAAGAGCGTGGTCGGTTTGAGGCGCTGCTGATACCGGTGCTGACCGGCCTGCTGGCTGCGCTGCTGCAAATCGTCACCCTGCTGAGCCTGATGCTTGGGCGCTACTGGCAAGCCGCGCTTTACAACCCGGGCGGTTTCGGCAGCGAGTTTCGAGCGCTGCGGTTTCCGCCGCTACTGGCGACACTGCTGTTGCTGGGCATGCTGCTGGGGCCGAATCTCGGTGCGCAGTTGGCCGTACTGGCGCCCCTGTGCAGCGTGCCGCTGGTGTTTGCCGGTCTCGCACTGATGCACGGGTTGGTCGCTCAGGGGCGCTTGCCGCGGTTCTGGCTGGTGGGGCTGTACGTCACGCTGGTGCTGTTCATGCAGTTGGTTTATCCGCTACTGGCCGTTTTGGCCATTGTCGACAGTCTGTTTGATTTTCGTGGTCGCGCGGCCGGCAAGAACGGCGCGGGACCTGCGAACGGTGAAGGTTAAAAGTTAAGAGGTAAGACTCAAATGGAAGTCATCCTGCTGGAAAAGATCGCCAACCTGGGCAACCTGGGCGACAAGGTAAACGTCAAGGCCGGTTACGGCCGTAACTACCTGCTGCCGCAAGGCAAGGCTACCGCTGCGACCCCGGCCAACATCGCCGAGTTCGAAGCCCGCCGCGCCGAGCTGGAAAAAGCGGCTGCCGAGAAGAAGGCTTCTGCCGAAACTCGCGCTGCTCAGCTGGCCGAACTGGAAGTCACCATCACCGCTACCGCGGGCGATGAGGGCAAGCTGTTCGGTTCCATCGGTACTGCCGACATCGCCGACGCCCTGACCGCCTCCGGCGTCGAAGTGGCCAAGAGCGAAGTTCGTCTGCCGAACGGCACCATTCGCCAGACCGGCGAATACGACGTGGCTGTGCACCTGCACACCGACGTCGAAGCGACCGTCAAGCTGATCGTCGTAGCCGGCTAAGCCGTCGTCTGGCACCGCTGGTGCCTGACGAGTAACATCGGGCACGTTTCCGCGCGAGTGGAACGTGCCCTTTGTTTTTTCCGTAGTTTCGAATTTCGAGTGCCATGAACGACATCAGTGTCCCCCAACAATACGATCTGGAAACCGCCGCGCTCAAGGTGCCGCCACACTCCATCGAGGCTGAGCAGGCGGTGCTTGGCGGTCTGATGCTGGACAACAATGCCTGGGAGCGTGTGCTCGACCAGGTCTCCGACGGTGATTTCTATCGTCACGATCATCGCCTCATCTTCCGCGCCATCTTCGCCCTGGCCGAACGCAATTCGCCGTTCGACGTGGTCACCCTGTCCGAGCAGCTGGACAAGGAGGGGCACCTGTCCCAGGTCGGCGGTCTGGCCTATCTTGGCGAGCTGGCGAAGAACACGCCGTCGGTGGCGAACATCAAGGCCTACGCGCAGATCATTCGCGAGCGCGCCACGCTGCGCCAGCTAATCGGCATCAGCAACGAAATCGCTGACAGCGCCTATGCTCCGCAGGGCCGTACCGGCGAGGAAATCCTCGATGAAGCCGAGCGGCTGATCTTCCAGATCGCCGAAGCGCGGCCGAAGACCGGCGGCCCGGTCGGCATCAACGACATCCTGGTCAAGGCCATCGATCGCATCGACACGCTGTTCAACGCCGGCGAGGCGATCACCGGCCTGTCCACTGGCTTCACCGATCTGGATGAAGCCACCAGCGGCCTGCAGCCGGCCGACCTGATCATCGTTGCCGGCCGTCCGTCGATGGGCAAGACCACCTTCGCCATGAACCTGGTGGAGAATGCCGTGCTGCGTACCGACAAGGCGGTGCTGGTGTTCTCGCTGGAGATGCCCGCCGACTCCATCGTCATTCGTATGCTCGCTTCGCTCGGGCGCATCGACCAGACCAAGGTGCGGGCCGGTAAGCTCGATGATGACGACTGGCCGCGGCTGACCTCGGCGGTGAATCTGCTCAATGACCGCAAGCTGTTCATCGACGATACCGCCGGCATCAGCCCGTCGGAGATGCGTGCGCGCACACGGCGCCTGGCTCGCGAGCACGGTGAGATCGCCATGATCATGGTCGACTACCTGCAGCTGATGCAGATTCCTGGCTCCAGCGGTGACAGCCGGGTCAACGAGATTTCCGAGATCTCGCGCTCGCTGAAAGGCCTGGCGAAGGAGTTCAATTGCCCGGTGATCGCCCTGTCTCAGCTCAACCGCTCGCTGGAGCAGCGACCCAACAAGCGCCCGGTGAACTCCGACCTTCGTGAATCGGGGGCAATCGAGCAGGACGCGGACATCATCATGTTCGTCTACCGCGACGAGGTGTATCACCCGGAAACCGAGTACAAGGGCGTCGCCGAGATCATCATCGGCAAGCAACGGAACGGTCCGATCGGCACCACCCGGCTGGCGTTCCTCGGCAAGTACTCGCGCTTCGAGAACCTCGCGCCGGGCAGCTATCAGTTCGACGACGAGTAGTCGGCCGTCTCGCCAGGCGGCGGGGGAGGGCGTCGTCCATGCCCCTCACCGAGTTCCGGTCTGCACGGTCGTGCCGAGCGGAGTAAGATTCCAGCCTCACCCGCCGTTGTACAGGAACAGTCCCATGCGTCCGCTGGTTGCCACGGTCGACCTGACCGCGCTTCGTCACAACTACCTGCTCACCAAGCAATGCGCACCACAGCGCAAGGCCTTCGCCGTGGTCAAGGCCAACGCCTATGGGCATGGCGCACCGGAGGCGGTGGCGGCATTGCGCGAAATTGCCGATGGTTTCGCCGTGGCCTGCCTGGAAGAGGCAGAGGTGATCCGTGGCTGCGCACCCGACGCGCGCATCCTGCTGCTGGAGGGCTGCTTCGAGCCATCCGAGTACCAACGAGCGGCTGAGCTGGGGCTGGACATCGCTGTTCAGGACGAGCGCCAGGCCGACTGGCTGCTGGCTGCCGAGCTGGTGCGCCCGCTGAACGTCTGGCTCAAGCTGGATTCGGGCATGCACCGGCTGGGCTTCGGCGTGGACGGCCTGCGCGAGTGTCACGCGCGGCTCAAGGGCGCGGCCCAGGTCGGCGAACTCAATCTGATCAGTCACTTCGCCTGTGCCGACGAGCGTGGCCACGCCCTGACCGACACCCAGCTGGAGCGCTACGCAGAGCTGCTGGAGCTCTCGTTCGACAACTGCTCGCTGGCCAATTCCGCCGCCGTACTGACCCTGCCGCAGGCGCATATGGCCTGGATCCGGCCTGGCATCATGCTCTACGGTGCGACGCCGTTCGCCGAGCTGAGCGCCCGGGAGCTTGGACTGAAACCAGTGATGACGCTGACTGGCGCGCTGATCGCGGTGCGCGAGGTGCCGGTCGGCGACAGCGTCGGTTATGGCGCGAGCTGGGTGGCGCAGCGTCCTTCGCGTATCGGCACCGTCAGCTGTGGCTACGCCGATGGTTATCCGCGTACCGCGCCTTCCGGCACCTCGGTGGTGATCCATGGACGACGCGTGCCGCTGGCCGGGCGAGTGTCGATGGACATGCTCGCCGTGGACCTGACCGACTTGCCGCAGGCGCAGCTTGGCGACGCGGTGGAGCTGTGGGGGACGCAGATGCCCATTGACGAGCTCGCCCAGGCCTGCGGCACCATCGGCTACGAGCTGCTGACCAAGGTGACCGGGCGCGTGCCGCGCCGCTATATCGGCTGATCGGCCGGCGTGCGCCCGTCCTGCTGGACCCAGCTCGCCCGGCCCTGCTGCTTGGCGCGATAGAGCGCCTCGTCAGCGGCCTTGTAGAGTCGGGCGAATTCGTCGGCATGCTGCGGAAAGAACGCGGCACCGACGCTCACGGTCACCGCCAGGCTGGTACCCCGGTAGCGCACCGGTAGCGACAGCTCGTGCAGCAGCCGTTCGGCGACCTGGCCGGCGTCCTGCTCGACGTTCGGCCCGGTCAGCAGTATTGCGAACTCATCCCCACCCAGCCGGGCCGCCATGTCGCTGCTGCGCACCAGACCGCGCAGTCGCTGGCCCAGCGTGCGCAACAGCAGATCTCCGGCATCATGGCCGTGACCGTCGTTGATCGGCTTGAAGTGATCCAGATCGATCAGCAGCAGCGCGATCGACTCACCGCGCCGCGCGGCCTCGGCCATGGCCGCTTCGACCCGCTCGATGAGGTAGCGCCGGTTGGGCAGCTCGGTCAGCGGGTCGTGGAAGGCGGCCTGTTTGAGCTCGATTTCCCGTTCGCTGAGGTCGCGGTTGGCCTGCGCCAGCTCGGCGGTACGCGCCTCCACCGCCAGGCTGAGTTGTTCGGCGCTGGCCTGGACCTGCTTCAGTCGCGCGGACTTTTCCCGGTCGGCGTGTTCCAGTGCCGCCGCGCGCTCCTGCTTGAGTATCTGGATGCGCGAGGCCAGGGCGAAGGAGAACAGGATGGACTCGGCAGCCACCGCCAGCGGAAAGACGTAGCCGCTCCAGGCCGCCGGTTGGATCACGCCGGTGGCGCGCAGCAACAGCAGGTTGACGCTGCCCAGGATCACGCCGAAGCCGCAGAGGTAGAGCAGGGCGGGAAAGTAGCCCTGACGCCAGCGGCGGAACGAGGCCCACAGCGACGCCGGGATCGCGGTCAGGGCCAGCACGACGAAGACCCAGGCGCCGAACGCACGCAACCCGAAGATGTTGAGCAGTACGGCTGTGACATAGAGGCACAAGGCAAAGGTCAGCAGGCGGTGGGCCCAGGGCACGAAACGGCGGGTCTGCAGCAGGGTCTGGGTGAAGCGGCAGGCGCTGAAACCCCAGAGCGCCGGGATGCTGATGCGATCCAGCCAGAAGGGCACCGGTCCGTTCGGCCAGAGGTACTGAAAGCCATGTCCGGTCATGCCCAGAATCATCAGCAGCGCGCCGCTGGTGGTCATCACGTACCAGAAATAGGCGGTATCGCGCAGGCTGAGGAAGATGAACAGGTTGTACAGCAGCATGGCCAGGATCAGGCCATAGATCAGGCCGAGAAACAGGTTCTCGCCCACCGCCTGCTCCTGCAGGGCATCGAGCTGCCAAACCTTGAGCGGAAAGGAGTTGCCGGCCGGGTCGTAGCTGCGCAGGTAAAAGGTCAGCGGGCGCTGGTCGCTCAGCTCGGGAAGGCGGAGCAGCATGCGCCGGTAGGGATGGTCGCGCCCTTCATGGAAGCCGACCAGCTCGCCGGACTGGCGCTCGTGCCAGCCACCCTCACCGTCCGGCAAATAGAGGCGCAGGTCCTTCAGCGTTACCGAGCCGACCTCCAGCCACCAATGCGCCGGCGCGTCGCTGGTCCGCTGCAGCGTGACCTTGACCCACCAGGGGTGCGGGCTCTGGCCGACGCTGGCCTTGCCTTGCGCCGGCTGAAAGCGCGCCAGTACTTCGGCGCGCTGCAGATCGGTCACCTGCAGCTCGGCGCCGGGGTCCATCAGCAGTTCGACGTGGGCATTCAGATTACGGCCGCTGTCACGTGCGCCGATCACGGCTGTATCGGCATGGGCGGGCAAGAGCGTGCCAAGGCACAGCAGCAGGGCGAGGAGGACGGCGTGCACCAGGATCTCCCGGGCTCGATACGTGGGTCGGGTGGCGCGAGTATAGCGGGAGACGAAAGCGCAGCGCGCGCCTGTCGGCAAGGTCGATAAAGACCCTGCACGGTGGTCGGGCTTGGTTATTTTTTGTGCTATATTCCGCGCCCGTTTTCGTTGCCCCGGTTTTCCGCCATGCACGCCGCCAAGCCACTGTTCGACTATCCCAAGTACTGGGCCGAGTGTTTCGGTCCGGCGCCGTTCCTGCCGATGAGCAGGGAGGAGATGGATCAGCTCGGCTGGGACTCGTGCGACATCATCATCGTCACCGGTGATGCCTATGTTGATCATCCGTCCTTCGGCATGGCGATCATCGGCCGTTTGCTCGAGGCCCAGGGCTTTCGCGTCGGCATCATCAGCCAGCCGGACTGGCAGAGCAAAGACGACTTCATGAAGCTCGGCGAGCCGAATCTGTTCTTCGGCGTCGCTGCCGGCAACATGGACTCGATGATCAATCGCTACACCGCCGATCGCAAGGTCCGCTCCGACGATGCCTATACCGCGGGCGGCCTGGCCGGCAAGCGACCGGATCGTGCCAGCCTGGTCTATAGCCAGCGCTGCAAGGAAGCCTACAAGCATGTGCCGGTGGTGCTTGGCGGCATCGAGGCCTCGCTGCGCCGCATAGCCCATTATGACTACTGGTCGGACAAGGTGCGCCGCTCGATCCTGATGGACGCCACCGCGGACATGCTGCTCTACGGCAACGCCGAGCGTGCCATCGTCGAGGTGGCGCAGCGCCTGGCGCGTGGCGAGACGATCGAGGCCATCACCGATGTGCGCGGCACCGCCTTCATCCGCAAGGACACCCCCGAAGGCTGGTTCGAGATCGACTCCACTCGCATCGACCGCCCGGGCAAGATAGACAAGATCATCAACCCCTACGTCAACACGCAGGACCTATCCGCCTGCGCCATCGAAAAGGACAAGGGGCCGCAGGACGACCCGAACGAAGCCCGGCCGGTGGAGCTGCTGCCGCACCCGAAGCTGGAGCGTGACCGCACGGTGATCCGTCTGCCGTCCTTCGAAAAGGTGCGCAACGATCCGGCGCTGTACGCTCACGCCAACCGGGTGCTGCACCTGGAAACCAATCCAGGCAACGCCCGCGCGCTGGTGCAGCGTCACGACGACCGTGAGCTGTGGCTCAATCCGCCGCCGATTCCGCTGACCACCGAGGAAATGGACTACGTGTTCGCCGCGCCCTATGCGCGCGTGCCGCACCCGGCATACAACGGCGCGAAGATTCCCGCCTACGAAATGATCCGCTTCTCGGTGAACATCATGCGCGGCTGTTTCGGCGGCTGCACCTTCTGCTCGATCACCGAGCACGAGGGACGCATCATCCAGAGCCGCTCCCACGAGTCGATCCTCCACGAGATCGAGGAAATGAAGAACGTGCCGGGCTTCACCGGTGTGGTCTCCGATCTCGGCGGGCCGACTGCCAACATGTATCGCCTGGCCTGCAAGAGCCACGAAATCGAGAAGCACTGCCGCAAGCCGTCCTGCGTGTTCCCCGGCATCTGCGAGAACCTCAATACCGATCACAGCTCGCTGATCGAGCTGTACCGCAAGGCGCGTGCACTGCCGGGCGTGAAGAAGATACTGATCGCCTCCGGCCTGCGTTACGACCTCGCCGTCGAGTCGCCGGAGTATGTCAAGGAGCTGGTCACCCACCATGTCGGCGGTTACCTGAAGATTGCGCCGGAGCACACCGAGCGTGGTCCGCTGGACAAGATGATGAAGCCGGGCATCGGCACCTATGACCGCTTCAAGCGCATGTTCGAGAAGTACTCGAAAGAGGCGGGCAAGGAGCAGTACCTGATCCCGTACTTCATTGCCGCGCATCCGGGCACCACCGACGAGGACATGCTCAACCTGGCACTGTGGCTCAAGGCCAACGGCTTCCGCGCCGACCAGGTGCAGGCCTTCTATCCCTCGCCAATGGCCACCGCCACCGCGATGTACCACAGCGGCAAGAACCCGCTGCGCAAGGTGACCTACAAGAGCGAGGGTGTAACCATCGTCAAGAGCGAGGAGCAGCGTCGCCTGCACAAGGCCTTCCTGCGCTATCACGACCCCAAGGGCTGGCCGCTCTTGCGCGAGGCTCTGATTCGCATGGGTCGCGCCGACCTGATCGGCAGCGGCAAGCACCAGCTGATTCCGGCGCACCAGCCGGCGGTGGACGGCTACCAGAGCGCGCGACGCAAGAACTCCACGCCGGTCGGCAGCAAGAAGGCCGGGCAGGGTGGCAAGATCCTCACCCAGCACAACGGCTTGCCGCCGCGCAGCCACGACGGCAACGCCTGGGACAAGCGCGAGCAGGCCAAGGCCGCCGCCGAGGCCCGGCGCAAGGCGCAGAAGAGCGGCAAACCGGCTGGCAAGGGTGGCAAGCCGCAGCGCCCGGTTGCACCCCGTTAGCGGTAGCGGTTCTTCGGCATAGGAAAACGGAGCGCCAGGCTCCGTTTTCTTTTTTAGAACCTGAACGCCTGGGTCGCACGATCCAGTTCGCTGCCCAGCTGTAGCATCTGCGCACTCTGCTCACGGCCCCGGCTGATGTGGTTCAGGTTGGCGTCGCCCAGTTGGTGGATGCGTTCGCTGTGCCCGCGAATCTCGCCCACCGCCTCGCCCTGTTGCGCGGTCGCCTGGGCGATCTGTTCGGCCATGCGACTGATGGTGGCGATGGTCGAGACGATCTCGTCCAGCGCCTGATCGGCACTCTGGGCGAGACTCGCGGTGCTTTCGGCATGCTCGACCTGGCTGCGCATCGCCTCGACCGATTGCCGTGCGGCCTGCTGCAGGCGGCCGATCAGCTGTTGGATCTCCTCGGTGGCGCCGCTGGTGCGCTGCGCCAGCGAGCGAACCTCGTCGGCCACCACGGCGAATCCGCGGCCATGCCCGCCGGCGCGGGCGGCCTCGATAGCAGCGTTCAGCGCGAGCAGATTGGTCTGCTCGGCGATGGCGCGGATCACCGTCAGCACGTTGCCGATGGTGGTGGTCTCGTCGGCGAGGCGCTCGATGGCAGCGGCATTGTCCTGCACTTCGCTGACCAGACCATGCAGGCCGGTCAGGCTCTGGCCGATCACCTGCTGGCCGTGCTGCACCGCCCGGGCGGCGGCGCGACTCGCTTCAGCCGCTTCTCCAGCGCCATCGGCCACCTGTTGGATGGTCGCTTCCAGCTCGCCCAGCGAATCGCGAATCTGCGCCGTATCGCCGGTCTGGCGCTGGGCTCCGTCATGCAGATCGCTGCTCATCTCATCGAGGTTGCGGCTGCTGGCTGCAACCTGGGTCGCCTGCTGGCGCAGCGTTCCAACCAGCTCCAGCAGGTAGCTGCGCAGGCGGTTGAGCGAGGTCTCGATGTCGGTGATTTCAGTTATTTTCGTCTCGATGCGCACCGCGCTGGCGAAGTCGCCCTTCGCCCAGCTGGAGAGGGCCGGCACCAGTTGGCCAAGGGCGCGGGTCAGCTGGCGTTGCAGGCGGTCGATCGCCAGAGCGATAAGCAGTATCAGCGCGATGATGCCCATCTGTATCAGGCGCACCTCGCCCTGGATGCGGCTGTGCTCGGCGCGCACGGCGGGCTCCAATTCGGCCAGTGCCTGCTCGACGCTGGCGATCTTCTGCGTGCTGCTGTCGAGCAACGCACGGCGTTGGCGGATCAACTCGCGGGTGCGTTGCAGCTCGGCAGGGTAGCGCTTGATCAAGCTTGCGAGCTCGCGCTTGAGGGCGATGCCACGGTCTTCGCTGTGTTGGTCTGCGGCCTCGCCCAGCTCCAGCAGTGCGGCGAAACTGCTGGCGGCCGACTGCGTAGCGGCCTCGACGCCCAGCAAGGGCAGGGCCTCGAGCTTTGCGGCTTCCTGCTCCAGGTTGTGCAGCACCTGCTCCACCTCGCCAGCCAGATCATCGCGACCGCTGCTCACCAGCTTGCCCCGGGCGTGCCCCAGGCGCTGCAGCTGTTGGGCGGCTGCGAACAGCGGGCCCTGATACGCCTGTGCGCTCGGATGGCTGGCCTGGCTATGGTATTCATCCAGCTGCGAAAGGACGCCGCTCAGCTCCCGTTCCGCCTGCAATAGCAGGCCTTGCGGGTCACCTGCCAGCTTGCCGGCAGCAAGCAGGTCATCGGCACTGAAGCGGTTCAGTTCCTCTAGGCCGGGGCGAAGCTGATCTGCCAGTTCGCCGGGCAGTTGGCCGATGTCCTGCTCCAGCTCGACGAGGGCCTGCAGCGCCTGGGCATGGCGCAGGGCGTCGCCGCTGCCGAGGTAGGCGTGAATGTTCTCTGCGACCTGATGCTGGAACTGCTGGGACAGCCCCAGGTAGCGCGCCATCAGCAGGTAGGGACGCTCCAGCGCTCGCTCCGACCACCAGAGCGTGGCTCCGAGCGCTAGGCAGACCGCTACGAGCAACAGGGTATTGAGAGTGGTGAGCGACTTCAGGCGCATCCTCGCCTCGCATAATGGATCGAGAGGCCTGAAAGGTATGGCAATTTAATGTCAGCCTTGTGACAGCGTTACCCGGGCCACTCCCCCGGGTGTTGCCGGCGAGCCCTGTCTCAGTAGCGTTCGACGCGGTTGCGACCACCGTGCTTGGCTCGATAGAGCGCTTCGTCCGCCTGTTGAGTGAGCGTCTTGACCTCGGCATCCGCGGTCAGCTCGGTCACGCCGCAGCTGAAGGTGCAGCTCAGGTCCTCCGGTTGCGCGGGGAAGTGGATCTCGGCGAAGCGCTGGCGGATATCGTCGAGTACCTTGCAGGCTGCGCTGGCGGGTGTGTCGGGCAGCACAACGGCGAACTCCTCACCACCGTAACGGCCGATGTGATCGGTCTTGCGCAGGCGTTGCTTGAGAAACAGCGCGAGGCTCTTGATGACACGGTCGCCCATGGGGTGGCCGAAGGTGTCGTTGACGCGCTTGAAGTGATCGATGTCGAGCATCGCGAAACTGAGCGGACGGTCGTCGCGCCGGGCACGAAAACGCGCGTCCTCGAGCAATTGCAGACTGTGGGTGTGGTTGTACAGGCCGGTCAGGCTGTCGCGCACGATGCGCGCCTTCAGGCTTCGCGCGCGTGTGGCGCGGGTGCGCACGGTTGCGATCAAGTGGCTTGGCTTGATCGGCTTGGTGAGAAAGTCGTCGCCGCCTTCGCCCATGGCGTCGAGCTGCTTGTCCAGATCGTCCTCGGCGGACAGATAGATGATCGGGACGCTGACATAGCGCTCATGCTGGCGAATCACCTTGGCCAGTTCCGTACCCAGGCAGTCGGGCATGTACATGTCGAGAATGATCAGGTCGGGCTGGAACTCGGCGAGCGCGCCAATCGCCTGGATCGGCTCCAGCAGGGTGTGGGTGACGATGCCTGCGTTGTTCAGTACGCGCTCGGTATGCGTTGCCTGAGCTCGGGAATCGTCGACGATCAATACGCGGATCGGTTCGTAATGTGCCGTGCGGGTGAATATCTCGATCTTCTCCAGCAGACTGCTGGCATCCAGGGTGCCGGTGAAGAACTCCAGACCGCCGGCACGAACGGCGGCGAGCCGGGTCGGCGTATCCGTTTCGCAGTGGCTGAAGAACAGCAATGGCAGCTTCGCCTCGAGTCCCTGCTGGATTTGCTCGGCCAGCCGCAGGCCTTCGCCTGGGCCGTTGAAATCGACTTCCATGACGATGGCGGAAGGGTGGCGGCGATGCATGGCGGCGCGAAACGCCGCGACATTGCCGAACGCCTGCGCAGACATACTGAAGAAGTCCAGCTGACGCACCAGATGCTCAGCGCGCTCCTGATCCTGCAGTGCGATGTACACCGGTTTGCTCAACGGTGGGAGGAAGGACTGGTTGTGCGGGTCGTTATGGCGCAGGCCGGTCCGCGCCAGGCGGTAGATCAGCTGGCTGAGCGTAGAAATGGTGCTGCTGGACAGGCGGCCGCGGTTGTCCCTGATGTCGCCGAGGCAATCCTCGATGTTCAGCGCCAGCTCGGCATGCTCGGTCTGCTCGAAGCGGTCGGCAAATCGCCGAAGGCGGGAGGTCGCTTCGGTAAGGGCCGTATGGTAGCCATCGTTCCATTCGCTGCGCTGCAGTTGCTGCCAGACTTCGAGCACCTCGCGAGCCTGATGAATGACCCGTTGGGCAAAGTGCTGCTTGAGTTCTTCCTGATCCGACATGACGAAATTCCTGTGCACCCGGTGCGCTGCCTCGGTGCTTTGTAGTGGCGGCATGCTATCACCGCCCGTGCGCTTTGGAAGTGCGGCGCGCGGTAGTGGTTCTCAATTTGACACTGAGCACGGCGGGACGCTGCGTTATAGTAAGAAAACTCTCCGCAACGCCCCCGGCTACCTGCGGTCGAACTCCCGAATCCGCGAGAAGGACACATAACACATGTTGGACTGGAAGAATCGCTTCGCCCGTATCGGTCGCACGAACGGCTCGGCCGGGACCGCCCGTCAGGGTGGTAACCCGCTTCTACTGGTCCTCGCCGCTCTGGTGGGCCTCTACTTGCTGGTGACGTTGCTCGTGGGCTGGTACTGGAGCCGCGAGCCCGACCTGTTCCCTGTGCAGCAGCATGCGCGCCAGAGCGCCGAGGCGGCACAGCTGCAGCTGGTCAGCGGCTACACCACGGTCGAAACGCTCAAGCGGGTGGCCAGCACGTTGCTGGACAAGCCCGGCGGTTATCTGAGCAACGATATTGCGCCGCCTGGACTGTGGCTGGACAACATGCCGAGCTGGGAGTACGGCGTGCTGGTGCAGGTTCGCGACCTGGCGCGTGCGTTGCGCAAGGACTTCGCTCGCTCGCAATCGCAGTCGACCGAGGATCCGGACCTGGCCAAGGCCGAGCCGCTGTTCAATTTCGACAACCGCAGCTGGACGCTGCCGGCGTCGGAATCCGAGTATCGCAACGGCATTCGCGCGCTCGATCGCTATCTGGCACGGCTGAGCGATCCGGCGCCAAAGGCCTTGTTCTATACCCGCGCCGATAATCTGAACAACTGGCTGGGCGACGCGGCGACGCGACTGGGCTCGCTGTCCCAACGTCTCTCGGCTTCCGTCGGCCGCGTGCGGCTGGACACCGATATCGCACCGGAACAGGAGCGGGCCGGCATCGTGCCGCAGGTCAAGGAACAGGTGGTGGAGACCCCCTGGATGCAGATCGATAACGTCTTCTTCGAGGCGCGCGGCCAGGCCTGGGCGCTTTCGCATCTGCTGCGGGCGATCGAGGTGGATTTCGCCGACGTACTGGCCAAGAAGAACGCCACGATCAGCGTACGGCAGATCATTCGCGAGCTGGAGGCGGCGCAGGAGCCGCTGTGGAGTCCGATGGTGCTAAATGGCAGCGGCTACGGCGTGCTGGCCAATCACTCGCTGGTGATGGCCAACTACATCTCCCGCGCCAACGCGGCGATCATCGACCTGCGCAACCTGCTGTCGCAGGGGTAAGGTGAGCTACAAGCGGTAAGCGGCAAGCTTCAGGTGAGCGTCGTGTCTGACTGATTCGACGCTGACTTGGGCTTGGGTTCAATCCAGGCCGAGCTTTTTCAGCCGGTAGCGCATCGAGCGGAAGGTCAGGCCAAGCCGCTGGGCCGCCGCGGTGCGGTTCCAGCGGGTTTCCTCAAGGGCCTGCATGATCAGCTTGCGCTCGATCTCTTCCAGGTGGTCTTCAAGATTATCAATCTGCGCCAGACTGGCTTCGCCATTCTCCGACAGGCCCGGGCTGTCGGCTAGACGCAGGTCGCCGGCCTTGATCTCGTCGTCTTCGCAGAGCGTGTAGGCCCGCTCGAGCATGTTCTCCAGTTCGCGCACGTTGCCCGGGAAACGATAGTTTTCCAGCTTCGCCAAGGCATCAGGATGCAGCCGGGCACTGCTGTCGCCGCATTCCTGTGCCAGCCGGCGCAGCATGGCATCGGCGAGCAGGCCGATGTCTTCACGGCGCTCGCGTAGTGGCGGCACACGCAGTTCGATGACGTTCAGACGGTAATACAGGTCCTGGCGGAAGCGGCCTGCGGCCACTTCGCTGGCCAGATCCTTGTGGGTGGCGCAGAGGATGCGGACGTCGACCATCACTTCCTGCGCACCGCCGACCGCGCGTACGGCCTTTTCCTGGATGGCGCGCAGCAACTTGACCTGCATCGGCAGCGGCAGGTCCGCCACCTCGTCGAGAAACAGCGTGCCGCCATTGGCCGCCTGGAACAGTCCGGGTTTGTCCTCGATGGCGCCACTGAAGCTGCCCTTCTTGTGGCCGAAGAATTCGCTTTCCATCAGTTCCGAAGGGATCGCGCCGCAGTTGACCGGCACGAAGGGCTTGTCGCTGCGTGGGCCCTGTTCGTGAATCAGGCGAGCCACCAGTTCCTTGCCGCTGCCCGATTCGCCGCTGATATAGACCGGTGCCTGGCTGCGGGCGAGCTTGCCGATCTGCTTGCGCAGGACCTTCATCGGCGGCGAACTGCCGAGCAGGCGATTGTCCACTGACGATTCGGCCGCCGGTGCGCGCAGCCGCAAGGCGGTGCTGACGAGTTCGCGAAGGCGGTTGAGATCCACAGGTTTGGTCAGAAAATCGAAAGCGCCAGCCTTCAGGGCGCCGATGGCGGTGTCGAGACTGCCATAGGCGGTGATCATCGCCACCGGCAGTTGTGGATGCTGCTGCTGGATGTACTGCACCAGATCCAAGCCGCTGCCGTCGGGCAGGCGCATGTCGGTCAGGCACAGATCATAGTGCTCGCGTGCCAGGCACTCGCGCGCTTCCTTGAGGTTGCGGGCGCTGCGGGTATCGAGCTTCATGCGCCCGAGGGTGATCTCCAGCAACTCGCGGATATCGGGCTCGTCATCGATGATCAGTGCTTTCTGGCGCGCGGTCATGGTCTTGCTCTTGATTCGTGAAGCGGGTGTCCCCGGCTAAGGGGCAGGGCAGCATGTTAACCCCGCCGAGGGTCGCCGTGGCTGTCGCTTTGGTCGATGTGTGATGCGCTGCCGGCAAGCGGCGGGCTCAACTCAGCTTACGCGGGTGGGCGAAGACGATGCGGAAGCAGCTACCGCCTTCGGGCCGTTCGCGATAATCCAGTCGAGCCTGATTGCTTTCGCAAAGTTCTCGCGAGATGTAAAGCCCCAGGCCGGTGCCCTTGCTCTCGGTGGTGAAGAACGGCTCGAACACGTTGTGCAGTTGGTCGGCAGCAATGCCGGGGCCGTCATCGAGCACCTCGACGATCGGCAGATCGCTCTGCTCGTCGCGGAAAAGTCGCAGCCAGACCTGCGCCTGCGAATGCTGCTGCCCACTGTAGCGCAGGCCGTTCTGCACCAGGTTGGTCAGCACCTGGGTCAGCTGATTGGGGTCCATGCGGGTCTGCAGCGAACTGCCGATCGTTTCCACATGCACCGTCTGTTGTGGGGTCAGGCCTTGGCGGAACTCGCTCGCGAAGCGATGCAGCCAATACTTGAGGTCCAGCAACTGTGGCTCGGCCTGCCGGCGCCGCGAAAGCTGCAGGACGTTCTCGATGACCAGGTTCATGCGTCGAGAGTGGTCCTGAATGATCTGCGCCAGGCGGCGGTCCGGGCCGTCCAGCTCCTCGGACTCCTGAAGCAGCTGTGCGGCATGGCTGATGGCGCCCAGCGGGTTGCGTATCTCGTGGGCAATGCTGGCGGTGAGTCGTCCGAGAGATGCGAGCTTGAGCTGCTGCGCTTTCTGCGCGATCTGCGAGATGTCCTCGAGAAAGACCAGGGTGTCGAGCTTGTTGCCATGTTGCAGGGCGGCGAAGCTCGGCTGGAGCGTCGGGCCCCCCGGCGTTGCCTTGAGATTCTGCGGCCGCAGGGTGGGATTGCCGCGCCATTGTTGCAGGGCTTTGAGCAACTCCGGGCAGCGCGGGGCAAGACGCTCGCCGGTCAGCGACTCGTCCTGGCCCAGTAGCTGCAGCGCGCCCTGGTTGGCCAGCAGCACGCGTTCCTGGGGGCCCAGCACCATGATGCCGGTGCGCATGCGCTGCAGGATAAGCGCGTTGAGTGCTTCGAGGTTGGCGACGTCCTCGGCGCGCTGGCGTGCGAGATTTTCGCTCGCCTGCAGGCGCCGCGTGAGGCCTTGCACGAGAAACGCGGCAGCGAAACAGAGGGTGCCGAGCGCGGCGGCCTGGACATACTGGCTGCTGGCTTCAGGCCGGCTGATGCTGAGATAAAAGGTCAGGTAGATCAGGCCAATCGCTGCCACGGCGGCAACAAAGAACCCGATACGCCCGCGCAGCAGGATGTTGGCGATCGCGACGGCAATGATCAGCAGGTTGCCGATTCCACTCGGCGTGCCTCCACCGAAATAGAACAGGCCGGACAGCAGGATCACGTCCATCAGTGCCAGGCCGAGCACAGGCAGGTCACGCGCAGGGTTCTGCACCAGCACGGCGACCACGATGTTCAGGATCAGATAGAGCCAGGCACCGTACTGGAACAGCTGCGGATTGCTCATCTGCAACAGGTCATTGTGCAGATCACTGCTTATCAGCAGTACCAGTGCCAGGCCGATGGTCAGGCGATAGAGGTGATACAGGCGGAGGATGCGTCGCCCCTGATCGCCGAGAAAAGCGAGGTTTTCAGTGCCCACCAGGCGTGCTGTCCTGCTCCAGGTGGGCCTGGCTGCAGTACCAGCGTCCCTGGGACTGCAGCGCCTGATCCTGCGGTACGTGCACGCCGCACTGGGCGCAGCGGACCATTGGCAGGCTGCCCTGTTGCTGTGTGGTGGGTGCTTTCTTCTGGGTCAGGCGCCGCCAGAGCCAGAAGGCGGCGGCGATCAGTGCGATCCAGAACAGCAGTCGAAACAGCCCCATATCGTTTCCTTCCCCTTTAAGCGTGACGACCGGCGATCGTTTGAGCCAGGGCCGATCCAGGCCCTTTGCGCCGCCGGTGACGTGCGCGGGGCTCGTCGGGGCGGCGCCAGGTCAGTCCAGTCAGTCGAACAGGCCGAAAGTCAGGCGGCTCCACCAGGAGCGCTTCGGCTCCTGCTGCTCCACTTCCTTGAGCACGGGACGCAGCTCATCGGGCAGGTCACGTGCGGCGTTCTCGTACTGGCGCAACACGTCGCGGTTGGCGCGGGAAGTGTCGGGGCGCGGCGCTTCGCCTTCGATCAGGCCGAGTGTGGCCTTGCTCAGCCAGCTGCGAGTGTCTTCTTCGCGCTCGACGGGAGTGAACTTGCCGTCTTCCAGAGTGGCGTGATCGGGGTAATTAAGTTGCAGGGTTTTCAGGCTGGACTCGGCGAGGTCATCCAGGCCCAGGCGCTGGTACGCCTCGGTCATCACTGCCAGGCCGTCGGCTACCGCGGGCGTCCCCTGGAAGTTCTCCACTACGTAGCGGCCGCGGTTGGCCGCCGCTACATAAGCCTGACGCTTGAGGTAGTAATGCGCGACATGGATTTCATTGGCCGCCAGCAGGTTGCGCAGATAGACCATGCGCGCCTTAGCGTCGGGGGAGTAGCGACTGTTGGGGTAGCGGCTGGTGAGCTGGGCGAACTCGTTGAACGAATCACGCGCGGCGCCGGGGTCGCGTTTGGTCATGTCCAACGGCAGGAAGCGGGCTAGCAGGCCACGATCCTGATCGAACGAGGCCAGGCCCTTGAGGTAGTAGGCGTAATCCACATTCGGATGCTGCGGGTGCAGGCGGATGAAGCGCTCTGCTGCCGAGCGCGCGGCTTCCGGCTCGACGTTGCGGTAGTAGGCGTAGATAAGCTCGAGCTGTGCCTGCTCGGCGAAGCGGCCGAAGGGATAGCGCGACTCCAACGCCTTGAGCTTGCTGATTGCGCTGGTATAGCTCTTGTTGTCCAGGTCGGCCTGTGCTTGCTGGTACAGCTCGACCTCGCCCAGGTTTTCGTCGACGGTTTCGTTGGATGAACAGGCGGCGGTAAGGGCGAAAATGGCGATCAGCAGCAGGTGTTTCACTTGCATGGCGGCTTGCGTCCCTGTGACGGCTGGCTGTCTCGCGCGGAGCCGTCCTGTTATGATGGGCGCCCCGGTGCGCCGGGACAAAGACGCCGTATTTAAACACAAGCGTGTAGCCGAAACCAAAGGCCGCGCCGCCATCGGCGGTCCCCAGGCATCCATCAGCAGCGGATGCCGCTCGCCTCTCTCTGACGAATCTATCTCGCCGTATGTCCACGATCTCCAAACAGGCCATTCAACTCCGTGCCGAGGTGCCGTTTGACCTAGGCGGGCAACGTCTCGATCAGGTCGCGGCGCAGCTCTTTTCCGAACATTCGCGTTCACGCCTTGCGGCCTGGATCAAGGACGGCCTGCTGACGGTGGATGGCGCCGTGCTGCGCCCCCGCGACACCGTGCATGCCGGTGCGGTGCTCGAGCTGAGCGCCGAACAGCAGGCGCAGGGCGAATGGGTGGCGCAGGACATTCCGCTCGACATCGTCTATGAAGACGACCAAATTCTGGTGATCGACAAGCCGGCCGGGCTGGTGGTGCACCCCGCAGCCGGGCATGCCGACGGCACGCTGCTCAATGCGCTGCTGCATCACGTGCCAGATCTGATCAACGTGCCGCGCGCCGGCATCGTGCATCGTCTGGACAAGGACACCACCGGCCTGATGGTGGTGGCCAAGACGCTGCAGGCGCAGACCCGACTGGTCGAGCAGCTGCAGGCGCGCAGTGTCAGCCGCATCTACGAGGCCATCGTCATCGGCGTGATCATCACCGGCGGCACGGTCGATGCGCCGATAGGTCGTCACGGCCAGCAGCGCCAGCGCATGGCGGTGGTGGAGGGGGGCAAGCCGGCGATCAGTCACTATCGCGTACTCGAGCGCTTCCGTTCGCACACTCATGTGCGGGTCAAGCTGGAAACCGGACGCACCCACCAGATTCGTGTGCACATGACCCACCTCGGCTACCCGCTGGTTGGCGATCCGCTGTACGCCGGGCGTTTCCGTATTCCGCCGGCGGCCAATCCGACGCTGGTGCAGACGCTGCGCGAGTTCCCGCGGCAGGCGCTGCATGCCCGTTTCCTCGAACTGGATCATCCGGTGACCGGGCAGCGCATGAAGTGGGAGTCGCCATTGCCGGACGACTTCGTCTGGCTGCTGACGCTGCTGCAGCAGGATCGCGAGGCCTTCGTCGGGTGACCAGCTGGAACGCGGATTGGCTGCTGCCTGACTGGCCGGCACCGGCCCGCGTTCGCGCCTGCGTGACGACGCGCCAGGGTGGCGTCAGCGCGGCGCCGTTCGACAGTTTCAATCTCGGCGATCATGTCGGCGATGACCCGGCGGCGGTGGCCTGGAATCGCCAGCACCTGCGCGATGCGCTGGGCTGTCAGCCGGTCTGGCTGGAGCAGGTGCATTCCAGCGTGGCGGTCAGGGCTGCGCCTGGTGCTTGCGCCACCGCCGATGCCAGCTGGAGCGAGGCGCCTGGCGAGGCGTGCGCGGTGCTCACCGCAGACTGTCTGCCGGTGCTGTTCTGCGACCGCGCCGCCAGTCGTGTCGCGGCGGCGCACGCGGGCTGGCGCGGGCTGGCTGGTGGCGTGCTGGAAGCAACGCTCGAGGCGCTGGCGCTTCGCCCTGAAGAGGTACTGGTCTGGCTGGGGCCGGCGATCGGGCCCGCTGCCTTCGAAGTGGGCGTCGAGGTGCGCGAGGCATTCATCGCGCAGCATCCCGCGGCTGCAGTGGCATTCCTGCCGAGCCGCAACGAGGGGCGCTTCATGGCCGATCTGTATCAGCTCGCGCGCATTCGCCTGGCCGCGGTCGGAGTCGAAGCCGTCTATGGCGGTGGCTTGTGCACCTTCAGCGATCCGCGTTTCTATTCCTATCGTCGCGCGTCACGCACGGGGCGCTTCGCCAGCCTGATCTGGCTGGAGCCTTAAGCCTGCGCTTGGTGGTTCGACAGGGGGCGTGACTCCGCGGTCCCGGCATGACCTGCATCAATGTCATCCGCCTTGAATCTCCAACAATCATCCTCATCTATGCTCCATCTCGCGGGCTATTTGTAAGGCGCGATTCATGGTGCCGGCCCGCTTTACCTGAGGATGAACATCCATGCGTATCGATCGTCTGACCAGCAAGCTTCAGCTTGCGCTCTCCGATGCCCAATCCATTGCCGTTGGCCTGGATCACCCTTCCATCGAGCCGTTGCACCTGATGCAGGCCCTGCTGGAGCAGCAGGGCGGTTCGATCAAGCCCCTGCTGATGCAGGTCGGCTTCGACATCAACGCGCTGCGCCAAGCCCTGACCAAGGAGCTGGACCAGTTGCCCAAGCTGCAGAACCCCACTGGTGACATGAACCTGTCGCAGGATCTGGCGCGTCTGCTCAACCAGGCCGATCGCCTCGCCCAGCAGAAGGGCGACCAGTACATCTCCAGCGAACTGGTGCTGCTTGCCGCGCTGGACAACAACACCCGTTTGGGCAAGCTGCTGCTGGCCCAGGGCGTGAGCAAGAAGGCCCTGGAGAACGCCATCAGCAACCTGCGCGGTGGCGCGGCGGTCAATGACCCCAATGCCGAGGAGTCGCGTCAGGCGCTGGACAAGTACACCGTCGACATGACCAAGCGCGCCGAGGAGGGCAAGCTCGATCCGGTGATCGGCCGTGACGACGAAATCCGCCGCACCATTCAGGTCCTGCAACGGCGCACCAAGAACAACCCGGTGCTGATCGGCGAGCCCGGTGTCGGCAAGACCGCCATCGTCGAAGGTCTGGCCCAGCGCATCGTCAATGGCGAGGTGCCGGATGGCCTGAAGGACAAGCGTCTGCTGGCGCTGGACATGGGCTCGCTGATCGCCGGTGCCAAGTTCCGCGGCGAGTTCGAGGAGCGTCTCAAGGCCGTGCTCAACGAGCTGTCCAAGCAGGAAGGCCGGGTCATCCTGTTCATCGACGAGCTGCACACGATGGTCGGTGCCGGCAAGGCCGAGGGCGCCATGGATGCCGGCAACATGCTCAAGCCCGCTCTTGCCCGGGGTGAGTTGCACTGTGTCGGCGCCACCACGCTGGACGAGTACCGCCAGTACATCGAGAAGGATGCCGCGCTGGAACGGCGCTTCCAGAAGGTGCTGGTGGACGAGCCGAGCGAGGAGGACACCATTGCCATCCTGCGCGGCCTCAAGGAGCGCTACGAGGTGCACCACGGCGTGACCATCACCGACGGCGCGATCATCGCCGCGGCCAAGCTCAGCCATCGCTACATCACGGATCGTCAGCTGCCGGACAAGGCGATCGACCTGATCGACGAGGCCGCCAGCCGCATCCGCATGGAGATCGACTCCAAGCCGGAAGAGCTGGATCGTCTCGACCGCCGGCTGATCCAGCTGAAGATCGAGCGCGAGGCGCTGAAGAAGGAGGACGACGAGGCCACCAAGAAGCGCCTGGCCAAGCTTGAGGACGATATCGCCAAGCTGGAGAAGGAATACTCGGATCTGGAGGAAATCTGGAAGTCGGAAAAGGCCGAGGTCCAGGGCTCCGCGCAGATCCAGCAGAAGATCGAGCAGGCCAAGGCCGACCTCGAGGCGGCGCGGCGCAAGGGCGACCTGGCGCGCATGGCCGAGTTGCAGTACGGCATCATCCCAGACCTCGAGCGCAGCCTGGAGATGGTCGACCAGCACGGCAAGAAGGAAAACCAGCTGCTGCGCAACAAGGTGACCGACGAGGAGATCGCCGAGGTGGTTTCCAAGTGGACCGGCATCCCTGTGTCGAAGATGCTCGAAGGCGAGCGGGACAAACTGCTGCGCATGGAAGACATGCTGCACACACGTGTCATCGGCCAGCATGAGGCGGTAGTGGCAGTGGCCAATGCCGTGCGTCGCTCGCGCGCCGGGCTGGCCGACCCGAACCGGCCGAGCGGTTCCTTCCTCTTCCTCGGCCCGACCGGTGTGGGTAAGACCGAGCTGTGCAAGGCGCTGGCCGAATTCCTCTTCGACACCGAAGAGGCGATGATCCGCATCGACATGTCCGAGTTCATGGAGAAACATTCGGTCGCACGTCTGATCGGCGCACCGCCGGGCTACGTCGGCTACGAGGAGGGCGGCTACCTGACCGAGGCAGTGCGTCGTAAACCCTACTCTGTCGTGCTGATGGACGAGGTGGAGAAGGCTCATCCGGACGTGTTCAACGTGCTGCTGCAGGTGCTCGAGGATGGTCGTCTGACCGACAGCCATGGGCGGACCGTAGACTTCAAGAACACCGTGATCGTCATGACCTCGAACCTGGGCTCGGCGCAGATCCAGGAGCTGGTTGGCGACCCCGATGCGCAGCGCGCTGCGGTGATGGATGCGGTGGCGCACCACTTCCGTCCGGAGTTCATCAACCGTATCGACGAGGTGGTGGTGTTCGATCCGCTCGGTCGCGAGCAGATCGCCGGCATCGCGGAGATCCAGCTGGGCCGGCTGCGCAAGCGCCTGGCCGAGCGCGAACTGAGCCTGGAGCTGAGCCAGGAGGCGATGGACAAGCTGATCGCCGTCGGCTACGACCCGGTTTACGGTGCGCGGCCGCTCAAGCGCGCGATCCAGCGCTGGATCGAGAACCCGCTGGCGCAGCAGATCCTCGCGGGTCAGTTCGCCCCGGGCAGCAGCGTCAAGGCTCGGGTGGAGGGCGAGCAGATCGTCTTCGATTGAGGGCAAGGGCAATCCGCATGGCATCGCGAATGCCATGCGGTTGTCCGATCAGCCGATCGCAGCCGCTAGCCGGACGCAAACTGTTGTCATGAATCGCATTTTTAGGGTTGACAGCAGGGTATGGAACCGTAAAATGGCGCGCCTCTGAGGCGGGAACGTAACGCCAAGGAGCTGGAATGTTAGTTGTTCCGCGATAGCTCAGTCGGTAGAGCAAATGACTGTTAATCATTGGGTCCCTGGTTCGAGTCCAGGTCGCGGAGCCAAATTCCAATCGGGGTATAGCGCAGTCCGGTAGCGCGCCTGCTTTGGGAGCAGGATGTCGGGAGTTCGAATCCCCCTACCCCGACCATTTTTGGGTCGTTAGCTCAGTTGGTAGAGCAGTTGGCTTTTAACCAATTGGTCGTAGGTTCGAATCCTACACGACCCACCATACGAGCTTGCCTGGCAAGCATGAAAAGCTGGATGTCCGCAGGGGCATCCAGCTTTTTTATTGCCTGCAGTTTAGTTTAGTGCTCGCCAGATGGCGCACCGCGCGGGTGCGCCATCGGTGCGTCAATGGAGTTTCAGGCGAGGTTCTGTACTGCGGCTGAGCTTGTCGCCGAGCATCATCAGCAGCGTACGAGGCATGCCGTACAGCGCGATCTGGTGCATGCGGTACAGCGATATGTAGAACATCCTTGCCAGCCAGCCCTCGAGCATGACATTGCCCGTCAGATTGCCCATCAGATTGCCCACGGCCGAGAAGGTCGAGAGCGATATCAGCGAACCGTAATCCTTGTAGCGGTAGGTCGGTAGTGGCTTGCCTTCCAGTCGATTGCGGATTGATCGCGCCAGCATAGAGGCCTGCTGGTGAGCCGCCTGGGCGCGAGGCGGCACATTGCGGTCGCTGTCCGGCTGCGGGCAGGCGGCGCAGTCGCCAAAGGCGAAGATGTTCTCGTCGCGGGTGCTCTGCAGAGTCGGGTCGACCACCAGCTGATTGATGCGGTTGGTTTCCAGGCCATCAAGCTCGTGCAGGAAGGCCGGTGCCTTGATGCCGGCTGCCCACACCTTGAGGCTGGCGGGAACGAACTCGCCCTGCTTGGTGTGCAGGCCGTCGGCGGTGACTTCGCTGACCGCTGCGCCGGTAAGCACCGTGACGCCCAGGTCCAGCAGCGTCTGGTGCACGGGCTGGCTGATCCGCTCGGGCAGCGCCGGCAGAACTTTCGGTCCGGCCTCGATCAGGGTGATCTTCACGTCTTCCGGCTTGATTCCATCGAGACCGTAGGCGGCCAGTTCCTTGGCCGCATGCAGCAACTCGGCGGCGAGTTCGACGCCGGTGGCGCCAGCGCCGACGATTGCCATATTGATGCCGCGCGGCCCGCTTTCGCCAGCGTGCGCCTTCATGTAGTGGCTGAGCAACTGACGGTGGAAGCGCTCGGCCTGCTCGCGGGTATCGAGGAAGATGCAGTGCTCCGCGGCCCCCGGGGTGCCGAAATCATTGGTCGTGCTGCCGACCGCGATCACCAGGGTGTCGTAGTTCAGTGCGCGCGAGGGCACCAACTCCACGCCGAATTCGTCACGCGTGGCTTCCAGGCGAATGCACTTGTTTGCGCGATCCAGACCGGCCATGCGACCCATCTGGAATTCGAAGTGATTCCACTTGGCTTGCGCCACGTAGTTGAGCTCGTCGGCCGATGAGTTCAGCGAGCCGGCCGCCACCTCATGCAGCAGCGGTTTCCAGATGTGGGTGAGGTTGGCGTCGACCAGGGTGACCCGCGCTTTGCCGCGCTTGCCCAGGGTCCTGCCCAGGCGGGTAGCAAGCTCTAGCCCGCCGGCACCGCCGCCGACGATTACGATTCGATGTGACATGGGAATGACTCATAGCTGCAAGGAAATCGGGGCGGTGCGCCGGTGTGTGCTCAAAGCACCAGGCGACTCAGGAGGCGGCTCAACAGTCCAAGGCCTATTACGATGGCCAGCACGACGAGCAACAGGAGCCAGGGGCGAAACGGCCGGCGTTCGACCTGATGCTGCGGTGCGCGGAGGTAGTCATCGACGCGCTGCTGGTCTTCGGGGTTAAGGCGGCTGGGCATGGGCACCTCGAATAGAATGCAGGCATTCTAGCTGTGCAGGGTCAAAAGCCAAGCGCGAAGTGCGGCGCTTTGCCGCGCGGAGGGGGCGCAGGCATGCCGGGCGGCATGCCCGTTGGGACGATCAGGTGTTCTTCAGCTTGCGCAGGTTGCCGATAACTGATTCGAGGGCGCGGTCGAAGAGCAGGGTGTCGTTGAGCAGGCGAATGGCGCCGCGCTGAAACTCGCTCGCCAGCCCCATGCGGGTCTTCTCCAGGACCTTCATGCCAGTACGGTTGACGAAGATGTACTTGCCGGTGGGCTTGATCACCGCGGCCAGCTTGCAGCGCAGCTTGTGCTCTTCGTCCTCCTGGAACTCGACCCAGCTGCCGACCCGAAGATTGTCGACCTTGATCAGCGCTTCATCGTTGTCCGGAAGGCTGACCTCGGGCTCCTGCTCGCGGCTTTCGCCAGGTGCTAGCAGGACGATCTCATCGACCACCTCGACCATGGCTGGTGCGCGGTCTTCGACCGCGGCCGCGGCAGGCTCCTCTGGAGCATCACTCGCCGCCCCGGCGTTGTCCGGGGAAGGCTGCGGCTGCTGGATGCGCTGTAGGGTCTGGACATGCAGCGCTTCGAGCTGGGTGAAGAAGTCTCCGGTGGAGAAAGGGTCGAATGCTGCGCTAACCAGGCCCTCGCGCAAGGCCTTGAGAAGGCTGGGGACCACTTCCAGCAGGCGTGCCCGCGACTCGTCGTCCTCGTGCGGCGTAACGCTCCAGACCAGATCATCCATGGTGTCCAGCGCTGCCTGCCATTCCTCGGACTGGGTGCCATGCTTCAGGCAGGTGAGCAGCAGCACCTTGCTCCAGGCCTCTTGCAGCAGGCGTACCACGACTTCCGGGAGCGTCTTGCCGAGTAGGCGCTGGTTCAGCGCGTACTCCACTTCCTGGCGCGCAATCTCCGCCTTGGCGCGGCCTTCCTCAGCGTCACGGGTGCGTTGCTCGAGTAGCTCGCTGCGGCGGCGCTCGTCGCCCACGAATGCCAGGAAGTCGGCCAGCAACTCGGAGAAAATCACCGGATCGTCGACAAAATCGTTGAGCAGGCGAGCCACGATCTGCTCGATCTTCTGATACAGGCTGTCGCGCTGGGCTTCGTCCTGGTCTCCCCAGCCCATCGCTGCCGAAGCGATCTCGTTGAGCAGGCGGCGTGCCGGGTGGCTGCCGCGGCTGAAGAATGTCTTGTCCAGTACCGCGACCTTCAGCAGCGGGATCTGCAGGCGGCCAATCAGGGCCTTGAGCGAATCCGGCAGGGTTCGATCGTCGAGGATGAACTCGAAGAGCATGGAGACGAGGTTGATGACATCGTCATCGATCTCGCCGACCACGCGCGATTTGCCGGTCTTGGCGCTTACCCGGCTCAGCAGGCTGCCGAGCTGCTCCTGCAGATCGAAATCATCGACCGTCTGTGGAGCGCGGGTCTGCATATGCGACAGCAGGCGAAGCAGATCACTGCTGGAGATCGGGATGGCATCGCTGGGAACGTTGCGAGCCGGCAGCATGCTGCTGCCACGCAGCTCGGAAAGTAGATTGTGCAGGGCGCTGAACGCGGCCTCCTGCAGGCCCTCGTCGACCTGAACTGCCTGTCCGGACGGGGCGGATGGTGCATGGCTGCCGGCCGGGACGCCTGGCCGCGGCTGGCGCCGCGGCAGAGCCGATTGGAGTTCGGGCAGGATGCCGGCTGCCACCAGTGTCTGGTTGGCTTCGGCGTAGAGCTGGTCGAGATCGCCGAGTACGTATTTTTCGAAGAGCTTGAAGATGATCAGCTTGACCTTGATTTCGACGCCCAGGCTACTGCTCGCCTCGATGAAGTAGTCGCAAAGCGCGTGCGGGCCGAGCGGGTTGCTCTTGTCGTCGAGCTTCTTGCTGATCAGCGCATTCATGCGGGTGGTCAGATGGCCTAGCGGCTGCGCTGCTCGGCTCATGACCTTCGCTACCATTGTGTCGACAGCGACCGACTCCTCCAGCTCGTCATTCTGTACCAGCGACAGGCTGTCGAAGGAGACGGTTTCCGGCGCCGGTGGCTTGCCGATCTCGTACTGGTTCAGCTTGGAGAAAGCCTCGAACAGCTGCTGCAGGAAGCCGCGTTCGATGTTGCGGCGCTTCATGCGCAGGTCGCGCATGGCCTCGAAGAAAGCGTTCTGCTCGGAGTTGCTGGTCGCGCGATCGGCGATTTCGAAGAGCGAGTCGTCGGCATTGTCGAACAGCGATTGCAGAGCCTGGCGCAGCTGTTGGGCAGCCTTGTCGCGCACGCTGATGAGCGCCACCGGCAGGCGGCCGGCTGGCGAGGAAGGCTTGTGCTCAGGGGCGGCCTTGTTCAGGTGCACCACTTTCGCATCGGTTCGCATCGAGACTCTCCTGCGGTCGCCTGTTTGAGGCGGTCACACGCCAGATGTTGAGCAGCGTCTTATAAAGGTAACCAGGTTGGCAGGGCAAGGCGAAGGTACCGGTGAGCCCGCGTTAGGGCAGACTTTCGTATCGAGCCGGATTCCAGCCGCAGCATAGCCGAGCGCTTTGGTTTTACAACGACGTCCCGTCAGCTGGATGTCGCCATTTACGTGACGTCAATTTTCAGGGGCATTATAAGCATCTAAGGCCGATGCCAAGGCCGGTATTTTGTTGGACATGATCTGGCTCACAGATACTCGCGGCTTTTCCGCCAGGAGGTAAGGAAAGCTCGATGAGGGGCGGTCATCGAGGGTGCGCTTGTCGCTGTGCAGCGGTCCGAGTCTTTATAATCCGGCAATTCAGAGGAGCCCGTCATGCCCAATCTCACGCTTGCCGATCTGTCGGCGGAAATCGACGCCAACGCACGCCGCGCGCTCGCCGAAGATGTCGGCAGTGGTGACATTACTGCCCAGCTGATCCCTGCCGAGCGCCTGGCTCACGCCTCGGTGATAACCCGCGAGGCTGCGGTGATCAGCGGAACCGCCTGGGTCGATGCGGTGTTCCGTCAGGTGGACCCGCGTGTCGCGGTCCACTGGCAGGTCGCCGACGGGGACAGGGTGGGTGCGGACAAAGTCCTTTTCCACCTCGAAGGGCCGGCACGGGCGCTGCTGACCGGCGAGCGTAGCGCGCTGAACTTCCTGCAGATGCTCTCTGGGGTGGCCAGCCGTTGCCGGCACTACGCCGACATGGTCGAGGGCACCGGCGTTCGCCTGCTGGATACGCGCAAGACCATTCCGGGGCTGCGTCTGGCGCAGAAGTACGCGGTTACCTGCGGCGGCTGCCACAACCACCGGATCGGCCTGTACGACGCCTTTCTGATCAAGGAGAACCACATTGCTGCCTGTGGCGGGATCGCCGAAGCGGTGGCCGCTGCGCATCGCATCGCGCCGGGCAAGCCGGTGGAGATCGAAGTGGAAAGCCTCGAAGAGCTCGAGCAGGCGCTGGATGCGGGCGCGGATATCGTGATGCTCGACGAGCTGACGCTCGATGACATGCGCACGGCTGTGGCGATCACGGCGGGCCGGGCCAAGCTCGAGGCATCGGGTGGCATCAGTGACGACACGTTGCGCAGTGTTGCGGAGACGGGGGTCGACTACATCTCGATCGGCGCGCTGACCAAGCATATACAGGCGGTGGACCTGTCGATGCGCTTGCGTCAGTAAGAGGGGGAGAGCCTGGCGCAGCGGCTGCGCCAGGCGATGGATCAGTGACGGCTCTTAAGGCCGAAGTTTTCGTGCAGAGTGCCAGGGGTATCGTCGCCTTTGGGGGCATAGTCCTTCGGCGGTTCGGTGAAGGCCGGTGAGGACAGCCGCTCGCGCGAACCATGGTTCTCCTCGTGCAGTGCGGCCATCAGACGCTGGCGGGTCGGCTCGTCGAGGGCCAGGCGGTTGGCGCCGT
This sequence comes from Stutzerimonas sp. KH-1, assembly GCF_054483855.1. Taxonomy (NCBI): domain Bacteria; kingdom Pseudomonadati; phylum Pseudomonadota; class Gammaproteobacteria; order Pseudomonadales; family Pseudomonadaceae; genus Stutzerimonas; species Stutzerimonas sp. KH-1. Next base: position 4,313,865 of record NZ_CM137011.1, read on the forward strand.
CCGACAGGTGCTCCTGGATGTCCTGGTAGTTCTGGGTGAGCTTGCGCAGCAGGCTGGCGGTGGTATTGAAGTGGGTGACCACTTCGCTCTGATAGGTGTCGAAGCGCTCTTGCAGGTCGTCGACCTGACGCTGTGTGCGGTTGGGTGCGCTGCTGCGCGCCACCAGATAACCGATGGCGATGCCGGCGATCAGGCCGACGATCGGGAGCAACCAGGTCGCGAGGGTCTGTTCCACGAGTCCTTCCTCTATATAAACGGCTGTGCTTACGTTAACGTCTCGTCCCTGCTCTGTATACCGCAACACGAGGCGGCGGTTATCGGCAGCTAGTTAGACAAGACGAGTCGACTCGTCCCAAGGTCACGGAGTTCCTGTTTTGTTGAAACGCGAAAATCCCCTGTCTATCGACGGCCCCTGCGGAGCGCTGGAAGCGCTGTACTTCGATCAGCCGCAGGCGCGCGGCCTGGCGCTGATCTGTCATCCGAACCCGGTCAAGGGTGGCACCATGCTGAACAAGGTGGTCTCGACCCTGCAGCGCACCGCACGGGATGCCGGCTACAGTACGCTGCGCTTCAATTACCGTGGCGTCGGCGGCAGTGCCGGCGCGCACGACATGGTCGAGGGTGAGGTGGATGACGCCGAGGCCGCGCTGCGCTGGCTGCGTCAGCAGAACCCCGAGCTGCCGCTGACGTTGCTGGGATTCTCGTTCGGCGGATTCGTTGCCGGCAGTCTTGCTGGTCGCTTGAATGCCGAGGGCGTGGCGGTGCAACGGCTGATAATGGTTGCACCGGCGGTGTCGCGTCTTGCGGAGCTGTCGTTGGCTGACGACTGCCAGCTGACGATCATCCAGCCGGAACAGGACGAGGTGATCGACGCCGAGTCCGTGTACGCCTTTTCTGCGCAGTTGCAGCACCCCCACGAGCTGCTGAAAGTGGCAGAATGCGGCCACTTTTTTCACGGCAAGCTGGTGGAGCTGAAAGAGCTGGTCGCGCCACGCCTTTAACCGCTGCTTTCGTTCTTCAGTGCGCAACGATCGAGAAACGACCCGAATGACTACCCGCATCCTGACCGGTATCACCACCACCGGCACGCCGCACCTGGGCAACTACGCCGGCGCGATCCGCCCGGCGATCCTCGCCAGCCGCGACGCGGCAGCCGACTCCTTTTATTTCCTCGCCGACTACCATGCGCTGATCAAGTGCGATGACCCGCTGCGTATTCAGCGCTCGCGCCTGGAAATCGCCGCGACCTGGCTGGCCTGCGGCCTCGATGCCGAGCGCGTGACCTTCTACCGCCAGTCGGATGTGCCGGAGATTCCCGAGCTGACCTGGCTGCTGACCTGCGTTACCGCCAAGGGCCTGCTCAACCGCGCCCATGCCTACAAGGCCTCGGTGGACAAGAACGTGGAGAACGGCGAGGACCCGGACGCCGGTGTCACCATGGGCCTCTACAGCTATCCGGTGCTGATGGCGGCGGACATTCTGATGTTCAACGCGCACAAGGTGCCGGTGGGGCGCGACCAGATCCAGCACGTGGAAATGGCCCGTGACATCGCCCAGCGCTTCAACCATCTGTTCGGCAACGGCCGCGAGTTCTTCACCCTGCCCGAAGCGGTGATCGAGGAAAGCGTCGCCACGCTGCCCGGCCTCGATGGGCGCAAGATGTCCAAGAGCTACGACAACACCATTCCGCTGTTCGGCAGCGCCAAGGAGCTGAAGGCAGCGATCGCCCGTATCGTCACCGACTCGCGCCTGCCGGGCGAACCGAAGGATCCGGACAACTCCCACCTGTTCACGCTTTACCAGGCCTTTGCCACTGCGCAGCAGCAGGCGGACTTCCGCCAGGAGCTGCTCGATGGCCTGGCCTGGGGCGATGCCAAGCAGCGCCTGTTCGAGCTGCTCGACAACGAACTGGGCGATGCACGCGAGCTGTATCACCAGCTCATCACCAAGCCTGCCGAGCTGGAAGACATCCTGCAGGCGGGAGCCGCCAAAGCGCGCAAGATTGCTACCCCGTTCCTTGGCGAGCTGCGCGAGGCGGTGGGGCTGCGCAACTTCGCCAGCGAAGTGAAAAGCGCGGCGCCGGCGAGGAAGAAGTCCAGCAAGACCGCTCGCTTCGCCAGCTTCCGCGAGGCCGATGGCGCCTTCCGTTTCCGCTTCTTCGCCGCTGATGGCGAGGAGCTGCTGCTGTCCCGCCCGCTGAGCAATCCGAAGGCCATCGGCAGCCTGACCCAGCGCCTGATCGCCGGCGGGCCCGACGCCCTGGAACTTCGCGAGGACGAAGGCGATCAATTCACCCTGTGGCTGGACGACGAATGCATCGCCGACAGCCCGCACTACGAGAGCGCCGAAGCGCTCGACGCCGCCATGTTGCGGGTGCGCGAGGCGCTGGCCACGCTTGTCGAGTAACGCTGCTGGCAGGCCGGGCGCAGCCGATGGGTGCGCTCGGCGACGCGGTGATTTCCAAGTACGGCTGTCCCAGGAGGGCTGACGCTTGAACGACCTGAGTAAATTGCCAACCACCGAGGGCGCCGCTAAAGTGTCGGCCCCGTTTCACTACCCAGACTCCGCCATGACTCCTCTTGAGCGCTATCAGGCCGACCTGAAACGTCCTGACTTCTTCCACGATGCCGCCCAGGAAAACGCGGTGCGTCACCTGCAGCGTCTGTACGACGACCTGGTCGCCGACGATCGCAACAAGAGCGGCCTGCTCGGCAAGCTGTTCGGCAAGAAGCAGCAGGGCCCCATCAAGGGCATCTACTTCTGGGGCGGCGTCGGCCGCGGCAAGACCTACCTGGTGGATACCTTCTTCGACGCGCTGCCCTTCGAGCAGAAGATGCGCACGCACTTCCACCGCTTCATGAAGCGCGTGCACGAGGAAATGAAAACCCTCAAGGGTGAGAAGAACCCGCTGACCATCATCGGCAAGCGCTTCGCCGACGAGGCCCGGGTGATCTGCTTCGACGAGTTCTTCGTCTCCGATATCACCGACGCGATGATCCTCGCCACGCTGCTCGACGAGCTGTTCAAGAACGGCGTGAGCCTGGTGGCTACGTCCAACATCGTGCCGGACGGCCTGTACAAGGACGGTCTGCAGCGTGCGCGCTTCCTGCCGGCAATCGACCTGCTGAAGAAGCACACCGAGATCGTCAACGTCGACAGCGGCATCGACTATCGTCTGCGTGCTCTGGAGCAGGCCGAACTGTTCCACTTCCCCCTCGATGCCGAGGCCGAGCAGAGCCTGGAACGCAGCTTCAAGAGCCTGCTGCCGGAGAACTGCCGGGTCGTGAACAACGACGCACTGATGATCGAAAACCGTGAAATCCGCGCGGTGAAGACCGGCAACGACGTGGCTTGGTTCGAGTTCCGCGAGCTCTGCGACGGGCCGCGCAGCCAGAACGACTACATCGAGCTGGGCAAGATTTTCGGTGCCATCCTGCTGGCCAACGTCGAGCAGATGAACGTCGCCAAGGATGATATGGCGCGTCGCTTCATCAACCTGGTGGACGAGTTCTACGACCGCAACGTCAAGCTCATCATCTCCGCCGAAGTGGAACTGAAGGATCTCTACACCGGTGGCCGCCTGGAGTTCGAATTCCAGCGCACCCTGAGCCGGCTGCTGGAGATGCAGTCCCACGAGTATCTGGCGCGTCCGCACAAGCCCTGACCGTGAACCGGTCGCGAAGACTTGTTCTTCGCGGCCGGGGTCACCCGCATGATTACTGCGCTGTTGTCGGAGCGGTCTCCCTGCCAGGCCGCCCGCTGCAGTCGGCTGCCCGCTTCGGCACGCCATGGCTGTTTCCGTGTTTGCCCTAGGATGCCGGCCGGTACTTCTGCCGATAGTGGTTCGGCGATAGCTCCGTGTGCTGGCGGAACAGCCGGGCGAAGAAGCTGGCATCGTCGTAGCCCACTTCATAGCTGATCGTCTTGATGCTTTTGCCGGTTGTGGCCAGCAGGCTCTTGGCCGTCTCGATGCGCAGGCGTTGCAGATAATGCAGCGGCTTGTCGCCGGTGGCGGCCTGAAAGCGACGCATGAAGTTGCGAATGCTCATGCAGTGCTGGCGGGCCACGTCCTCGAAGCGGAATTTCTCCGCGTAGTTGGTCTCCAGCCATTCCTGGATCTGCAGGATGCGGGTATCCAGATGCAGTTTCTGCCCGCCAAAGCCCAGCCGGCCGGGGCTGTAGCTACGCTGCAACTCGAACAGCACATCACGCGCCATGCCCTGCGCCACCTGCGCACCGCAGAAGCGTTCCACCAGATACATGTAGAGGTCGCAGGCCGATGTCGTGCCACCGGCACAGTACAGGTTGTCGCTGTCGGTCAGATGCTTGTCGGCGCTGAACTGTACGTCCGGAAACCGCTCGACGAACTCGTTTGCGAAGCGCCAATGGGTGGTCGCTTCCCGGCCATCCAGTAGTCCCGCCTGAGCCATCCAGAACGCCCCTGTGGCTTCTCCGCAGATAACTGCGCCGGCGGCGTGCCGCTCGCGTAACCAGGGCGCAACCTCAGGGTACTGTGCGCAGAGCGCGTCGAAGTCGCCCCAGAACGCCGGCAGAATGACCATGTCGGCAGCGTCCAGCGCGGCATCCACCGCGAAGGAGGTTCCGCTGAACGTGCTCACCGCCTGGCCGCCGGGGCTGACCAGGCGAGTTTCGAACGCCGGCGTCAGCTCCATCCCGAGCTGTCGGCCGTAGCGCAGGCTGGCCATGTGAAAGAAATCCTTGGCCTGCATGAGCGTCGAGGCGAAAACCCCTTCGGTGGCCAGTATGCTGATGTGCTGTATCGAGGCGAGGTTGGGCATGAGCGTTCTAATTATTGTTGCGGCTGAACAAGGCGAAACTGCCGTCTTGCGGCTGGAGCGTCCTATTTTTGTGCCGTGTTGTCCAGCCCTCGAAGAGTCGAGACGGCTGAACCCCGGGTCCGACAGCACGTCGAAACGCAGAAGCCGATGGAGCCATGCATGAACGAATCCAGCCACTTTCCAGCGAATCCTTTTGGCGATTGGGATGGCAGCCCGGCCGCGGCGCGAGCGCTGCAGCAGACGCTGGTCGCGCAGCTGCGTCTGCAGGACGACTTTCCGCCGCTGCACCTGATCGCCGGGGTGGACGTTGGCTTCGAAGAGGGCGGCAGCATCACCCGGGCGGCGGCGGTGCTGCTGCATGCCGAGACACTGGAGCTGGTGGGCAGCAGCCTGGCGCGAATCCCGACCAACATGCCCTATGTGCCCGGCCTGCTGTCGTTTCGCGAGCTGCCGGCCGTGCTGCAGGCGCTGGCGGAATTGCCGGCAATTCCCGACCTGATTTTTTCCGACGGCCACGGCATCGCCCACCCGCGGCGCCTGGGCATCGCTGCGCATCTGGGCGTGGTGACCGGCCTGCCCACCATCGGTGTAGCGAAGAAGCTGCTCACCGGTGAACACGACGAACTCGATCTGCAGCGCGGTGCCCGGGTGGCGCTGCGCGACAAGAAGACCGGCGAGGTGATCGGCTGTGTGCTGCGCAGCAAGGACAAGGTGCGGCCGTTGATCGTCTCGCCGGGCAACCGGGTCAGCATCGCCACGGCACCGGAGCTGGTCATGCGCTACGTGACACGCTACCGCCTGCCGGAACCGACACGGCTGGCCGACCGCCTTGCCTCCCGTCGCGAAGAGAAAGCCGCGGCACGGCGCCTGGGCGGTACGGCCGGGTAGCGAATGGTTTGTAACGGCGAATGCCGGTGACAACGGCAGCGCTTGCAGCGCCTGTCTCGCAAGCGCTAGCCTGCGGGCCTGCCGTCAGCATGGACCTTCACGATGCATCTGGATACCGCCACCGGCTGGTGCCATGGCGTCCACCATTGCCCGTCACCCAACTTCAACCAGCGGCCAGCCGGCGAGATTTCGCTGCTGGTGATCCACAACATCAGCCTGCCGCCAGGCCAGTTCGGTACCGGCAGGGTCCAACAGTTCTTCCAGAACTGCCTACAGCGCGACGAACACCCCTTCTTCGAGGAAATCGCCGAACTGCAGGTCTCGGCACATTTTCTCATCGAGCGTGATGGCTCGATTACCCAGTTCGTCTCCTGTCTGGACCGGGCCTGGCATGCCGGGGTGTCCTGTTTCGACGGTCGCGAGAGCTGCAACGATTTTTCCATCGGCATCGAGCTTGAGGGTACCGATGACCAGCCGTTCAGCGAGCCGCAATACCAGGCGCTGATCGCGCTATGCCGGGTGCTGCAGAGCGGCTATCCGGGCATCACGCCGGAGCGGGTGTGCGGCCACAGCGACATCGCGCCGGGGCGCAAGACCGATCCCGGACCGGCCTTCGACTGGCAGCGCTTGCGTGCCGCCTCAGTTACCTGCTGACGAAAGGAAACGGCGATGAGCTTTCTGGTGATTCTGCTCGTGCTGCTGGTGGAGAAATTCTCCGATTGGCGACCACGGCTGCAGTACGACCGCCCCTGGCTGGCGCGCCTGCGCCAGGCCGAGGCCAGTCCGCGCTTGCGCGGCGCTCCCTGGCTGGCGCTGGCGTTGCTGGTACTGATTCCCGTACTGCTGCTTGGCCTGCTGTTGGTTGCACTGGAACCATTGGCCTACGGCTGGTTGAGCCTGCCACTGCACTTGCTGGTGCTGCTCTACAGCCTCGGCCGCGGCCATGCCAAGGCTGAACTCGGCGCGTTCCGCGATGCCTGGCGTCGTGGTGATGAGGAGGCCGCCGCGCTGGCGGCCGAGCGTGACGCCGGCCTGCAGGCGCAGGACCCGCCGAGCCTGTTATCGGCGGTACAAACCTGGCTGCTGTGGCGCAGCTACGAGGGTTTCTTTGCGGTGATCTTCTGGTACCTGCTGCTCGGGCCGATGGCGGCACTGGCCTATCGGCTGCTGGCGCTGTGCGCCGAGCACGCCGAACTCGAAGGGCTGCGCGAGCGGGCCGAGCAGCTGCGGCATGCCTTCGACTGGTTGCCGGTACGCGTATTGCTCGGCAGTTTCGCCCTGGTCGGCAACTTCGTTGCGGTCAACCGGGCGCTGCTGCATGAACTGTTGAGCTGGGATGTGCCGGCCCGGCGCCTGCTGGCCGATGCCGGTCCGCTGGCCGCCGATCTGCCGCCTGCGACCGAGGGTGAGGCGGGCATCGCGCGGCTCGACGGGATCGCGGCGTTGCTGGTGCGCACACGCGTGTTCTGGTACGCGGTGATCGCGGTCTGGACGATCCTCGTCTGAGCCTTATCCGCCAGCGGCGGCGCTGATGGGCCTCCATAACGCCGCTGTATGAGGTTTGCCTGTCGAATCGCTGGAACCCTTGAGCCAGACGCCTCGCCGGGTGCCTATCCAATACAGAACTGCTGGCCATGATTTGGCCATTACCTTAAGTTACAAAAGCCCCTACCGATATCCCGTATAACCCGGGCAGATGCCACTCTCTGACGAGCCCTGCTGCGCGTTGCAATTTGCGTGCAAGCCAATACCAATAAAATTGGGAGACGTCGTGTGAATAGCCTGTTGTATCCCGCCATCGCGTTCATGAACCGCCTGAGCTTCGGCATGAAGTTCAGTCTGGTCAGCGTCCTGTTCTTCGTTCCCATGCTGCTGAGCAACTACTATCTGGTGCGCGATTCGTACCGAGCGTATGTCGGTACCCGCAACGAGTTGCAGAGTCTCGAGCTGCTCGGCTCGACACTGCAGGTGCGGCGCAGCATGGAGGATTGGAAAGACCTCGTGCACATCGAGTCGATCATCGGCCAGACCGGCAATGTCGAGGCGTTGCAGACGCGTCTGAACCGTGTCGAAAGCGAGCTGACGGCGCAGCTGCAGGCGCTGGCCCCCGTTGGCGATGCGCCCGAGCAGGTGGCCGAATTCAATGCCCGGCGCGACGAACTGGTGGCTGGTCTGCGGGCTGCCCAGGCCGAGCAATCGCTGCAGTCCAAGGCGGCCATGGCCGAGACGCTGCTGGGTCAGTCGCAGGTGATGATCAAGCTCGTCGCCGGTCAGTCCGGCCTCAGCCAGGATCTCGAGCGTGAGGTGCGTCAGCTGGCCGAGCTGCTGACCACGGTAACCCCGGCCATCAGCGCATCGCTCGGCGAAGGACGTGCGGTGGGCTCCTACACCTTCGGCCAGGGCTACCTGAACTCCGATGCCAGCAATACGCTGGACAACCTCGTGCTGGAACTGGAAAAGCAGCAGGCGCAGTACGCCGCACAGTTGCAGGACGCCCTCGGCGCGAGCCAGGCCGCGCGAACCCGGCTCGACGCTTTCGCTACGGCCAGCCGCGAGTCCCTGCAGGCGAGCAGCGACATCCTGCAGGACGAGGTGATCATGGCCGACGCGCTGGACCAGCCATGGGAACAGTTCTACGAGCGCATCAGCGCCGAGATGGCCAAGACCTACGAGCTGAACGACGCCATCCTGACATTTCTCGATGTGGAACTCGCCGAACGGTTGGAACAGAAGCGCCTGCTGATGACGCTGCTGCTCTCGGCCCTGGCGGTGGTGTTGTGTCTGGTGGCCTACCTGTATGCCGGCTTCTACGCTTCGACGCGCGCCTCGTTGCACAGTCTCGGCAGGATCATGGACAAGGTCGCCGCCGGCGACATGACCGCGCGCTATCAGGTACAGAGCCGCGATGAGCTCGGCGAGCTGGGCCAGGTGTTCAACACTACCGTGGCGCAGATCCGTGAACTGATCGAGCGCGTCGGCCATACCGTTGCCGAGGTGGAGCGCCAGGCCGGGCGGGTGGAGAGCGTATCCGGCGAGAGCAACCAGACGGTATCCGAACAGCGTGGCCAGATCGAACAGGTGGCCACCGCGATGAACGAGATGTCAGCCACCGCCCAGGCGGTCGCCACCAGCGCCGAGGCCGCAGTGGGCAGCGCGCAGAGCGTCAACGAGGAAACCGTAAGCGGCCGTTCCCTGGTGGTCGCGCAGGTCGGCGGCATCCAGCGGCTTGCCAGCGAGATCGAGCAATCGGTGGGGGTGATCAATCAGCTGGCCGGCGACAGCAAGGCGATCAGCCAGGTCCTTGACGTGATCAAGGCGATCGCCGAACAGACCAACCTGCTGGCCCTTAATGCCGCGATCGAAGCGGCGCGGGCCGGCGAGCAGGGCCGCGGGTTCGCCGTGGTTGCCGACGAGGTGCGTGGCCTGGCGCAACGCACGCAGAAGTCCACCGCAGAAATCGAGCAGATGATCTCGCGCCTGCAGAACGGCGTCGGCGCGGCGGTGAAGACCATGCACGCCAGTCATGCCCTGGCCGAGGAAACGGTCGGGCAGTCGGCACAGGTGGAGCAGGCGCTGGAGAACATTCTCGGCGCGGTGGGGCTGATCGTCGATCAGAACCAGCAGATCGCCGCGGCTGCCGAGCAGCAGACGGCGGTGGCGCATGACATCGATCGCAACATCGTCGCCATCAACGAAGCCGGGCAGCGAACCGCCGAAGGTGCCGGGCATACCGAGCAGGCGAGCCGCGAACTGAGCCAGCTGGTTGGCCAGCTGCAGCAGCTGATCGCTGCCTTCCGCGTCTGACGGGCCGGCTCAGCGCCAGCCGAACAGTTCGCAGCTGTTGCGATAGCTGGCCGTGGCCAGCGTTTCGGGAGCGATGCCCTTGAGGTCGGCCAGGCGTTGGCAGATTTCCGGCAGCAATTCCGGGCTGTTGCGCTCGCCGGCATGCCCGGCCGGCGGGATGTCCGGTGCATCGGTTTCCAGCACGATGGCCTCCAGCGGCAGCTGTCGCAGCACCCGATGCATTCGCTGTGCCTGTGGCCAGGTGCCGGCGCCGCCGAGGCCGAGTCTGAAGCCCAGCCGCAGATACTCCTGCGCCTCTTCCCAGCTGCCGCTGAACGCGTGCACGACGCCGGCACGTTCGAGCCTGTAGCGCTTGAGCGTGGCGATCATCGGCGCATGGGCACGACGCACATGCAGCAATACCGGTAATGAGAACTCCGCGGCCAGCGCCAGCTGCGCTTCGAGCAGCTGCTGCTGGCGCTCGACGTCCGGATTGTCGATGTAGTAATCCAGGCCGATCTCACCGATGGCGCAGAGCTTCGGCTCGCCGCGCAAGCGCTCCAGCCAGTCGCGCAGCTGCTCGACATGGGCGTCCTGATGTTCGTCGAGGAACACCGGATGCAGGCCCAGCGCCGCGTATACCGATGGCTCGTCACCGGCCAGCTGCCAAACCCGCTGCCAGTTGGCGGCATGCACGCCGAGTACCACGATGCGCTCGACGCCGACGGCCTGGCTGCGGGCGATCACCGCGGCGCGGTCCTCATCGAACGGATCGAAATCGAGATGGGTGTGGGTGTCGATCAGCTGCACGAGCAGACTCCGTACGGTCGGCGGTGAACGGGCGGCAATGCTACAGCCTCGTCAGCGGTTTTCCTCTTCGATCTGAACATCGCTGACGCCCAGTTCGCTCAGCCGGCTGGCTTCGCTGGGGTGCACCGGATTCTCCCAGGGCGCATCAACCGCGGCGCGCGGCTCGCGGACATGGTGCAGGAGAATCTCCAGTTCGGCCTGTTCCAGGCTGGGCAGTTCGAACGAGCTCATCAGCAGCGAAGCGGGCTCGCCGTTGATGCGGTAGTGGATGCGGTAACGCTTCAGTTCGGTCATGGCAGGCTTCCGGCGGTCGGTACTGCAGTATCCGACCGCCGAAATCCGCTCAGGCTCCCGATTCGCCTTGCCCTTCGCGCTCGAGCAATGCCGCCTTGCGCGCCAGCCCCCAGCGGTAGCCGGTCAGCGCGTTCTGGCTACCAACCACGCGGTGACAGGGCACCAGCAGACCGACCGGGTTGCTGGCGCAGGCACGCGCCACCGCTCGGGCGTGGCTGCCGAGGCTTGCCGCCAGCTCGCCGTAGCGGCGTGTCTGGCCTGCTGGAATCTGCTGCAACGCCTGCCAGACGCGCTGCTGGAAGGCCGTGCCGCGCAGGTCGAGGGGCAGTTGGGCGGCGCGCTGCGGTTCCTCCAGCTGGCCGACGATCGCTTGCAACCAACTGCCCAGTCCGGCCTGATCGCGCTGCAGCGTGGCGGCGGCGAAGCGTGAGCGCAGCTCCTGTTCCAGCGCGGCCTCGTCATCGCCGAACAACAGCGCGCAGAGACCCTTGTCGCTGGCGGCGATGAGCAGCAGGCCGAGCGGGCAGGGGGCCAGAGCGTAACGCAGGGTTTCGCCAGCGCCCTTTCGACGCCGCTGCGCCGGGCTCAGCGCCTGCGCCTCGGCATAGGGCGCACGGGTGCCGGAGTAGCCGACGGCAAGGGCGGCATCGAGTACCGAATCGGCTTTCGGCAGCTGGGCGTCGAGGCGTTCACGCCGGCGCGCGGCGGCCCAGGCATGCGGCGTCAGGCCGGTGCGCGCCTTGAACGCGCGTGACAGGTGCGCCGGTGACAGACCGATGCGTGCGGCCAGCTGCGGCAGCGTCAGCGGCGTTACGGCGTCATCGAGCAGGCGGCAGGCAGCGACGACCAGCGCGTCCAGTTGCTGGCTCGGACTCGGCCCCAGCGGCGAACAGCGTCGACACGGGCGAAAGCCGGCGACTCGCGCTGCTTCGCCATCGGCGTAGAACGCCACCCGCTCACGCGCCGGGCGCCGTGCCGGGCAGCTGGGTCGGCAGAAAATGCCGGTCGAGCGCACGGCGAAAACGAAACGCCCATCGAAGGCGGCATCGCGCTCGCACAGCGCCTGCCAGTAGCGGTCTTCATCGAGCATGGCGGTGCTCCAGGAGATGATGGCCCGATTGTCGGCTTTGCGCGTGCTGTGCGCCAAGCCAAAGCGTGCTTTCAAACTCGATGGGAGGCATGGAAGCCGCTATGCGATTGCCGTAACCTGCAGCCCCGCCCCACACTGAAGGACCTGCAAGCCGCTGATGAAAACGCCTAAACGACTCGAACCGCTGATCGAGGATGGCCTGATCGACGAGGTGCTGCGGCCGCTGATGAGCGGCAAGGAAGCAGCGGTGTATGTGGTGCGCTGCGGCGATGAGCTGCGCTGCGCCAAGGTCTACAAGGAAGCCAACAAGCGCAGCTTCAGGCAGGCCGTGAAATACCAGGAGGGGCGCAAGGTGCGCAGCAGTCGCGATGCGCGCGCCATGGCCAAGGGCTCCAAGCACGGGCGCAAGGAGAAGGAAGAGAACTGGCAGAACGCTGAGGTCGCGGCCCTGTTCCGCCTGGCCGACGCCGGCGTGCGGGTGCCCAAGCCCTACGATTTCCTCGACGGCGTGCTGCTGATGGAGATGATCGCCGGCGAGGATGGCGATGCCGCGCCACGGCTTAATGACGTCGACCTGCATCCGGACGACGCCCGCGAATTCCATGCGTTCATGATCCATGAAGTAGTGAAGATGCTCTGCGCGGGGCTGGTGCACGGTGACCTGTCCGAGTTCAACGTACTGCTCGATGAGCACGGCCCGGTGATTATCGACCTGCCGCAGGCAGTGGATGCCGCCGGCAACAACCATGCGTTCGAAATGCTCGAGCGCGATGTCGGCAACATGTCGGCCTATTTCGGTCGGTTCGCCCCGGAGCTCAAGTTCACCCGTTACGCCAAGGAGATGTGGGCGCTGTACGAGCAGGGCAAGCTGACCACCGAAACCGAGCTGACCGGGGAATTTGCCGAGCCGGAAGATGCCGCGGATATCGATGCGGTAATGCGCGAGATCAAGGCCACGCTGGCCGAGCAGGAGCGCCGGGAGGCCTTGCGCAGCGCTGACGATGCACCGAAGGATGAACCGCCGGAGCCGCCGTGGATGAAGGGCTGATCGGCCGTCTCTGGCGAAGTCCGAAGACTGCTGCTTCTGTGCAGTTATTGGCTAGCGGAGACCCCAAGACTCCGCTTAGCCAAGGTATTCAGTGCGTCGATTGCCCTGTAGACCTTGCCCCAGCCTCCGCGTTATCCGCGGACGCCGCCTTCCACCCACCCCCCAATGCCACATACAACGCCACCTGCGCCGTCGCCAGCGCGGTCCGGCCTTCCAGTGCGCGCTGGCGGGCCTGTAGCGCACCGCGCTGGGCGTCCAGCACCTCGCTCAGGTTTGCCTCACCCAGCTCGTAGCTGCGCTGCGCCAGCCGATGCGCCCGTTCACGGTGCTCGCGGGTGCGGCTGAGGGATGCGTGCCTGCGCTGCTGACCGGCCATCCTCGTCAGGCCCCGTTCGACTTCCTCCAGCGCGGCGGCCAGCGCCTGCTCGAAGGCGACGTAGGCCGTCTCGCCCTCGGCATCGGCGAGTTCGATGGCGGCGCCGCGGCGAGGATAGTCCAGCAACGGCAGGCCGAACGTCGCGCCGACCCTGGCGAAGTTGGAGGCGCCGGATACCGCGTCGCCCAGGGCGAAGCCGGAGCGGCCAACCGCGGCCTGCACCGCCAGCTTGGGGAACAGATCACGACGGGCGGCCAGCGATTGCAGCTCGGCGGCGTCCAGCCGTGCGGCTTCGGCGATCAGGTCCGGACGGCGGCGCAGCAGGTCAATGGGCTGGCCGGGGGCGATGCGCTGCTCGGCCAGTGGTACCGGCGCACTGGCGGCGAGCCGCGCGGCGGTGCTGCCCGGCGGCTCGGCGAGCAGGGTGTCCAGCGCCAGCTGCGCTTCGGCCAGATGAATGTCCAGCTCGTCCAGATCGGCTTCCAGCGACGCGCGTTCGGCGGATGTGGCCTCGACGTCCAGCCGGGTCACCTCGCCGGCGTGAAACAGCAGCCCGGCGATGCGCTCCAGTTCGCGGGCCACCTCAATGCCTTCCACCAGCAGGGCGCGCTGTCCCTGCAGCGCGCGCAGTTGCAGATAGCCCTGCGCGGTGTTGGCGGCCACGGCCAGGCGTGCGGCCACCGTCTGCGCCTCGGCCGAGCGCAGTTGCTGGGCGGCGCTGTCGCGCCTGGCGCGGGTGGCGCCGAACAGGTCCAGCTCCCAGGTCGCCTGCAGCGCCAGCTCCCAGGTGTCGAAGCTGATCACGTCGTCGTCGGGGATGAAATCGGCCAGTGGGCTGTCGGGTTCGGCTTCCTGATCGTTCTCGTTCCACTGGCGGCTGGCCGAGCCGGGCAGGTCGAAGCTCGGCAGTAGGCCGGCGCGCGACTGGCGCAGCTGGGCGCGGGCGCTGTCGACCCGCGCCATGGCCAGGCGCACATCGTGGTTCTGCTGCATGGCGCGGCCGACCAGCGCGCTGAGCTGCGGGTCGTCGAACTGGCGCCACCAGGCAGCCAATGTCTCGGCATCCGCCGCGTGGCTGCCGGCGGCACTGAACCAGGCTTCCGGCAGCGGCGGCTCGGGGTGCTGCGGTGCGCTGGTGCAGGCGCCCAGGGCCAGAACGAGCAGCAGCGGGACGGCCAGAGGCTTGGCGCTCATGCGGTTTCCTCCTGGCGCACTTTCATCAATAGCAGGTACAGACAGGGCACGGCGAGCAGCGTCAGCAGCGTGGCGAAGCCCAGGCCGCCCATGATGGTCACTGCCATGTTGGCGAAGAACGGGTCGAACAGCAGCGGCACCATGCCCAGCACGGTGGTGCCGGCGGCCATCATCACCGGGCGCAGGCGCGACGCCGAGGCTTCGATGATGGCGGTCAGGCGCGGCACCTCGTCGTCGATCTGCCGGTCGATCTCGTCCACCAGCACCACGGCATTCTTGATCAGCATGCCGGTGAGGCTGAGCAGGCCGAGCAGTGCCATGAAACCGAATGCCTGACCGGTGAGCAGTAGGCCGAAGCTCACGCCGCAGATGGCCATCGGCACCACCGCCCAGATCATCAGCGGTTGGCGCACCCTGGCGAACAGCAGCACGGTGACCAGCACCATTGCCAGGTAGGGCACCGCCAGCGTGCTCGCCAGCGCCTGCTGGGCCTCGGAGGACTGTTCGTAGTCGCCGCCCCATTTCAGGCTGTAGTTGACCGGCAGTTCGATGCCCTCGATCAGCGGGCGGATGCGCTCGTGCGCCGCGTTGGTGTTCTCGCCGTCGCGTGGTTCGGCGCGGATGGAGATGGTGCGCTCGCGGTCGTAGCGCACGATGATGCTGTCCTCGCTGATCGGCTCGACGCCATCGGCGACCTGCGCCAGTGGCACGTAGCCGGTGCCGGCGGGGCTCCAGATCAGCCGTTGCAGCAGCTCGCCGCTATCGATGCGATCCTCCGGCGCAGCGCGCAGCAATACCGGGATCAGCTCGTCGCGCTCGCGCAGCAGGCTGACCCGCTGGCCCTCGCTGCCGGCGGCCAGGGCACGCGCCACGGCCTGGCGGGTCAGGCCGGCATCGGCGAGGCGATCCAGTGCCAGTTGCGGGCGCAGCACCAGCACCTGCTGGCGCCAGTCATCGCGCACGTTGAACACCTTGCCCTCATCCTGCAGGCGCTTGCGACCCTCGGCGGATATGGCCCGCAGCACCTCGATGTCCGGGCCGCTGATGCGCGCTTCCAGCTTGGCCTCGGCATTGGGGCCGAACATGAACTGCGCGGCCGAGACATCGGCCGAGGGATAGCGTTGCGGTAGCTGCTGGTTGATCTGCCGCACCAGCCCGTCGATCAGCTCGGCATCTTCGGTGCGCACGAGAAAGTGCATCAGCGCCGAATTCGGCTGCTCCGGCATATAGGTCAGCATGAAGCGCGAAGCGCCGGCGCCGATGAAACTGGACACTTCGCTGACGCCCTCCAGCTCCGCCAGATACGCCTCCACGTCAGAGGCGGTCTCTGCGGTCTCGCGAATGTGCGTGCCCTGCGGCAGGAACAGGTTGACGTAGAACAGCGGCGTGCTCGAAGGCGGGAAGAAACTCTGTGGCAGGCGAGTGAAGATCACCGCGCTGACCACCGTCAGCACGACCAGCACGCCGATGGTCAGCCAGGGCCGGTGCAGCACGCCAACGGCCAGTCGCCGATAACGGTTGTACCAGGGGCCGTCGTACGCCGCGTCGGGGTCTTCGCCGGTCTTGGCATTGCGCAGCAGGTAATGACCGAACAGCGGCACCAGCAGCAGCGCCAGCAGCCAGCTGAGCAGCAGCGACACGGCGATGACGAAAAACAGCGAGAAGAGGAACTCACCGGTAGTGTCCTGGGACAGACCGATGCCGGCGAAGGCGAGGATGCCGATGATGGTCGCGCCGAGCAGCGGCCACTGCGTCTGTTGCAGCGTTTCCTGCGAGGCCTCGAGGATGTTCTTGCCCTGGCGCTGGCGTACCAGCATGCCGTCACAGACCACCACCGCGTTGTCCACCAGCATGCCCATGGCGATGATCAGCGCGCCGAGGGAAATCCGCTCCAGCTCAATGCCCGCCAGCCACATCACCAGCAGCGTGCCGAGCACGGTGAGAAACAGCACCGCGCCGATGATGACGCCGGCGCGCAGTCCCATGGCGATGCACAGCACGCCGACCACGATGGCCACCGAGAGGAACACGTTGAGCGCGAAGCTGTTGACCGACTCATCGACGATCCGGTGCTGCTCGTACAGCGGATGCAGTTCGGCGCCCAGTGGCATGCGGTGTTCGATGGCCTGCAACGCCGCCTCGACGCTGTGGCCGACCTCGACGATGTTCGCGCCCGAGACACCGCTGACACCCAGAGTCAGCGCCGCCTGGCCGTTGTGGCGGATGATCTGCCGCGGCCGCTCGGCGTAGTCGCGCGACAGCTTGGCGATGGCGCCCAGCTCGACCCGCTGCGGGCCCTGGCCGACCGGCAATGCGCGCAGCTCGTCGAGCGAATCGAAGGCGCCGCTCGGGCGCAGGCGCACGAAAAACTCGCCGGCATGCACGCCGCCGGCATCCACTGCGGCATCGGTGTCGGCCAGCGCCGCGGCGATCTCGTCGGGGGCGATGCCCATCGCGGCCAGCTGCGCCTGGTCGACTTCCACGAGGATGCGCTCCTCCTGCACGCCGGCGATCTCGACCTTGCCGACGCCGTCGGCGGCCACCAGCGCGCGGCGCAGATCCTTGGCCGTCTCGTGCAGCTCCTTGAGCGTCAGGCCGTCGCCGGTCAGCGCATAGAAAATGCCGTAGACGTCGCCGAAATCGTCGTTGACCTGCGGCGGTTCGATCCCCGGTGGCAGGTCGCCCTGGGCATCGTTGATCTTGTTGCGCAGCTCGTCCCAGATCTGCGGCAGCGCATCGCCGTCGTAGCGGTCCTGCATCTCCACGCGAATCTCGGCGATGCCCGGCATCGAGCGCGAGCGGATCTCCTTGATCTGCGACATCTGCTGGATCGCGCTCTCCAGCGGTTCGGTCACCTGTTGCTCGACCTCCAGCGCCGTGGCGCCGGGGTACTGCACGTTGACGATGGCCTGCTTGATGGTGAATTCCGGGTCTTCCAGGCGGCCGATCTCGAAAAAGGCGAGGGTGCCGCCGAGCAGGCAGATCAGTACCAGAATCCAGATGTTGACCGGCCGGGTGATGGCGTAGCGGGCGAAATCCATCGGCTCAGTTCCGCTCCTGCGCTTCGATCGGCTGCTCGTCGTGCAGCTTGCTGCCGCCGGCGACGATGATCGGCATCCGCGCCTGCAAACCGTCACCGCGAATCAGCGCCTGATCGCCATCGACCTGCTCGAGCTGCACCGGCTGCCGCCGCGCGCGGCCATCGTCCGCCTGCCAGATGAAGTGCTGGCCGTCGCTGCCGGTCTGCAGCGCCGACAGCGGCAGGCGGAAGGCGCCGTGGGTCGTCTGCGGCTGCGGCGGACGTTCGATGCTGACGCGCATGGCCATGCCTGGCAGTAGGTTGTACCCCTCCGGCGGCTCGCCCTGCAGCACCAGGCGGTAGGTCCGCGCGCCTTCACGCGGCTGGGTGCTGTGCTCCTTGTAGCGCAGCGGCAGGCGCACATCGGCGATCACCAGCTCGCCTTCGGCCTGCAGACCGGGGCCGAGCGGAATGCTCAAGGCGGCGGTTTCCGGCAGGTCGACGCTAACTTCGATATGACCGTTGTCCTGCATCTCGAAGACCGGCGTGCCCACCGCGACCACCATGTCCGGCTCGGCCAGACGGCGCGCCACCACGCCGTCGAACGGTGCATTCAGCGTGCTCTGATCGAGATCGCGCTGGGCGCTGTCGCGTGCCACCCGTGCCGCCACCGTGTTGGCTTGCAGCGCTTCGATGGCGGCGGGAGCGAGGATGCCTTCGGCGAGCAGGGTGCGCTTGCGTGCCAGATCCGCCTCCAGTTGACGCAGGCGCGCATCGGCCTCGCGCAGCTGCAGGCGGTAGTCGGTGCGATCCAGCTGTGCCAGCGGTTCCCCGCGGTGCACCCGCGTACCTTCGTCGACGAGGATGCGCTCGATACGCCCGGCCACCTCGAACGACAGCTGCGTGGACGTCACGCTCTGCACCACGCCGGAGAAGCGCAGTGCCTCGGCTTGCGGCTCGGCTGCCTGCAGCGGCTCGACCAGCGCCACCCGCGGCGGCTGGGGTGCCGGCTCGGCTTCCGAGGAGCAGCCGCCGAGCAGTGGCAGCGCGCAGGCGATGATCGTCAACCAGGCCAGGGTCACTGGAAATGCTCGTGTTGACGTCATCGGGGCTCCTGGCTGCTCGCGTTGCGGGCGCGCTGACGCCCGTTGGGACTGACAGTAGAGCCCTGCGTCGGCGCAGGAGTTCGGCGGCAAATTGTTGCCAACGGGGTGACCGGATGGTCGATTTTCGCCAATGCTCTGCCACACTTGACGCATGAGCGGCTGCGTCTTTGCAGCGCTTGACCGTCGTGAACTCAGCGGGGATGCTTGCCCGCTGTTGAAGGCGCATTACTCATGGGGAATACGCAATGCAAGGCCAGGCACCGGTAATCGACTATCTGAAGGAGCTGTTGCGCGGCGAACTGGCGGCGCGCGATCAGTATTTCCTGCATTCGCGGATGTACGCCGACTGGGGCTTCAGCAAGCTCTACGAGCGCATCAACCATGAGATGGAGGAGGAGACGCAGCATGCCGATGCCCTGCTCAAGCGCATCCTCTTTCTCGAAGGCACCCCGGACATGACACCGGAACCGATCAACCCGGGGCACAGCGTGCCGGATATGCTGCGCAACGACCTGGCGCTGGAATACAAGGTGCGCGCCGCGCTCGCCCAGGGCATCGCGCTGGCCGAGCAGCACGGTGACTACCCGACCCGTGACATGCTGGCGCTGCAGCTGCACGACACCGAGGAAGACCACGCCTACTGGCTCGAGCAGCAGCTTGGCCTGATCGACCGCATCGGTCTGCAGAACTACCTGCAATCCCAGGCCAGCTGAGCCTTCCACCCCGCGAGGCAGGGCCTGCCTCGCGGGGCGCTTCGACGTTCCGTCAGAGCCGGAAGCGGCTCACCATCGACTGCAACTGACCGCCGAGACGGGCCAGCTCGGTGCTCGACGCCGCGGTTTCCTCGCTGGCAGCGGCAGTCTGTTCCGACACGTCACGCACGTTCACCACACTGCGGCTGATCTCCTCGGCCACTGCGCTCTGCTCCTCGGCAGCCGCGGCGATCTGCTGGTTCATCGCCTGGATGTTCGACACAGTACGGGTGATGCTGCCCAGCGACGCACCGGCACGGCGCGCCAGCTCGACCCCGCTGTCGGTCAGGTCGCGGCTGGTATGCATGATCGCGGCGACCTGCTGGGTGCCGTTCTGTAGCGCGGCGACCAGCCCTTCGATTTCCTCGGTGGATTTCTGCGTACGCTGCGCCAGCCCGCGCACCTCGTCGGCGACCACGGCGAAGCCGCGACCGGCCTCGCCGGCGCGGGCAGCTTCGATTGCGGCGTTGAGCGCCAGCAGGTTGGTCTGTTCGGCCACCGCACGGATCACGTTCATCACGCTGCCGATCTTGTCGCTCTCCTCCTGCAGTGCGGTCATGGCTTCGGTGGAGCGCACCACGGCGCTGGCCACGCGTTCGATCTGCGCGACCACCTCGGTGACCACGCGATCGCCTTCGCGGGCTTCGCCATCCGCTTCGGTGGCGGCCAGCGCGGCCTGCTCGGCATTGCGCGCCACTTCCTGAACGGTGGCCGACATCTCGTGCATGGCGGTAGCGACCTGGTCGGTTTCTTCCTTCTGGCTGTTCACGCCGGCGCTGGTCTGCTGGGTGACCGCCGAAAGCTCCTCGGCGGCGGCGCTGATCTGGCTGACGCCATCGCGGATGCCGCCGATCAGTTCGCGCAGGGTCGCGCCCATCTGCTGGATGCCGCGCTGCAGCACGCCCAGCTCGTCGCGGCGCTGGATCTGTGCGGTGGCGCTGAGGTCGCCGGAGGCGATGCGCTCGACGTCGGCCAGGGTCGCACGCAGCGGCAGGATGATCTGCCGGGTGATCAGCCAGGCGGCCAGGATGCCCAGCACCAGCGCCAGCAACGCGCTGACGATCAGGCGTGTACGCGCGGCGGCGCTTTCCACGTCGAGCTGGTCGAGCTGAAGCTGATAGAGCGAGTCGCTGATGCGGACGATTTCCTTCTGCTGATCGGTCATCTCCTGGCGCGCCTTGGCGATTGCCTGGGTGGCTTTCTCCAGTGCCTCGATGGCGCTGCGGTACTCGCCGAGCACCGTGCGCATCTGCTGCAGCGCCGCGCCGCTGTCGGCGTCCAGTGCGCCGGCATGACGGCCGAGGGTGGCCTGCGCGGCGTCGAGCTGGGCGTAGATCGCCTTCGCCGCCTCCGCACCCGGGCTGCTCATGTAGACGCGCAGCAGGTACTGCGCACGCTGCACGTCGTCCTCGATCTGGGTGATCGCCTGGAATTGGGCGAAACGGCCCTCGTCATAGTCCGAGAGCTGCAGCACCTGACGGTTCACGCCAGCCATCAGCTCGCTCAGACGGCCGGCGGCCTGGTCGATGATCTGCCGCGAGGCGTTGGCCTGGGCATAGGCCTTGCGCATGTCGTTCAGCGAATGCTGATACTGCGCGTTGTAGCCGGCTTGCTCCTTGAGCTGGGCGACGTTGACCGGGTTCTTGAAGGTTTCCAGCAGCTTGGTCTGCTGGGCGAGGTAGATGCCCAGGTTCTTGTCCAGGCGCTCGGTGGACTCGTTGTCGCCATTGGTCAGCATGAATTGCAGGCGGGCGATACGCAGGTCGGTTAGCGTCTTGTTCAGCAACGAGATTTCGGTCATCCAGCCGCTGCGCTGGATCACGCTGCCGAGGCTGCCCCAACCGTTCCAGGCGAGGATGAGGGTCAAGACCAGCACGGCACCGAAGCCCAGTGCGAGCTTCCTGCTGACGCCGATGTTTGCAAACCAGTTGTTCATGGCATTCCAATCTGATGAATAGTTCGATCCGGACGGGTGCCTTGCCGGCGGCCCGCGGTGTCTTCGGGCCCTCTTTCGGCCGTGAGCATACGAACTTGAATGTAAATCGAGGAATGGCGCAGCGAACGCTGGCGCGGGGCGGCGGGCCGGGGCGGCCCGCGTTGGCATCAGCCTTTGCCAGGCGCAGTGACTGGGGAGGAGCGGGATGACGGGGCGCCGCAGCAGCCGCTCTCGATGCCCTGCAGAATCGGGCAGTCCGGCCGATCATCGCCCTGGCAGTGGTCGACCAGCTCCTGCAGCGTGTCGCGCAGGCCGACCAGCTCGGCGATCTTGCGGTTCAGCTCGTCGATATGCGCGCCGGCCAGGGCTTTCACGTCGGCGCTGGCGCGCTGGCGGTCCTGCCACAGCGCCAGCAGCTTGCCGACCTCCTCGAGGGAGAAGCCCAGATCACGAGCGCGGCGGATGAAGGCCAGCTGGTGCAGGTCGCGCTCGTTGTAGTGGCGGTAGCCATTGGCACCACGCCCGGCGGGCGTGAGCAGGCCGATGGATTCGTAGTAGCGGATCATCTTCGCCGTGAGGCCGCTGTGCTTGGCTGCCTGACCGATGTTCATGGCGTGCTCCCGATCATTCTTCCGGTTTCCAGGAGCGCAGCAGCAGGGCGTTGCTCACCACGCTGACGCTCGACAGGGCCATCGCCGCACCAGCCACCACCGGACTGAGAAAGCCGAAGGCGGCGAGCGGAATGCCCACCAGGTTGTAGATAAAGGCCCAGAACAGGTTCTGCTGGATCTTGCGGTAGGTGCGCCGACTGATCTCCAGTGCGGCCGGCACCAGGCGCGGATCGCCGCGCATCAGAGTGATGCCGGCGGCGTGCATGGCCACGTCGGTGCCGCCGCCCATGGCGATGCCGACATCCGCCGCGGCCAGGGCAGGGGCATCGTTGATGCCGTCGCCGACCATCGCCACCACGGCGCCGCCCTTCTTCAGCTCCGCCACGGTGGCGGCCTTGTCCGCCGGCAGCACCTCGGCATGCACGTCATCGATGTGCAGCGCTTCGGCCACCACTCGCGCGCTGCCACGGTTGTCGCCGGTGATCAGGTGGCTGCGGATATGCCGCGCCGCGAGCCCGGCAATCGCCGCGGCGGCGCCGTCCTTGAGGCTGTCACCGAAAGCGAACAGACCGAGGATGCGCGGCTCGGGCGCTTGTTCCACCAGCCAGGAGAGGGTGCGGCCCTCGGCTTCCCAGCGCTGGGCGGTGTCCAGCAGCTCGCCAGGCTGCAGGCCGTACTCTTCGAGCATGCGCCGGTTGCCCAGCGCCAGCTGCTGGCCATCCAGCGTGCCGGCGATGCCGCGGCCGCTCAGGGCCTGGCTCTTCTGCACATCCGGCACCGTGATGCCATCGGCTTCGCAGCGCTCCAGCACCGCACGCGCCAGCGGGTGTTCGCTGCCGCGCTGCAGGGCGCCGGCCAGGCGCAGTATCCGCGCTTCGTCGCCGTCCACGGCATGCAGGTGGATGATCTGCGGCTTGCCCGAGGTGAGCGTGCCGGTCTTGTCGAAGGCCACGGCATTCACCGCATGGGCGACTTCCAGCGCCTCGGCGTCCTTGATCAGGATGCCGTGGCGCGCCGCCACGCCAGTGCCGGCCATGATCGCCGCCGGCGTCGCCAGGCCGAGGGCGCAGGGGCAGGCGATGACCAGCACGGCCACGGCGTTGATCAGCGCGACCTCGACCGGCGCGCCAGTGAGCAGCCAGCCGATCAGGGTGAACACGGCGATCACCAGCACCGCCGGGACGAACACCTGGCTGACCTTGTCCACCAGCTTCTGGATCGGCGCCTTGGCCGCCTGAGCGTCTTCCACCAGGCGGATGATCCGCGCCAGCACGGTCTCGCCACCGAGCGCGGTGGTGCGTACCAGCAGGCGGCCTTCGCCATTGATCGCGCCGCCGGTGATGCGGTCGCCCGGCGCCTTGTTCACCGGCAGGCTCTCGCCGCTGATCAGTGCTTCGTCGGCCTGGCTCTCGCCCTCGACCACTTCGCCGTCTACCGGGAAACGCTCGCCAGGCTTGACCAGCACCAGGTCGCCCAGGCGCAGCGCGGCGATGGCGACGTCCTCCTCGCGGCCGTCGATCACCCGGGTCGCGCGGTCCGGACGCAAGGCTTCCAGCGCACGAATGGCGGCGCTGGTCTGGCGCTTGGCGCGGCTTTCCAGATATTTGCCCAGCAGCACCAGGGCGATGACCACCGCGGAGGCCTCGAAATACAGGTGTGGCATCTGCCCGGCCGGCGTCGCCCACCATTGATAGAGGCTCAGGCCGTAACCGGCGCTGGTGCCGATGGCGACCAACAGGTCCATGTTGCCGGCACCAGCGCGCACCGCCTTCCAGCCGGCGACATAGAAGCGCGCGCCGAGAATGAATTGCACCGGCGTGGCGAGCAGGAACTGAATCCATGCCGGCAGCATCCAGTGCTGCCCGAACAGTTCGCCGAACATCGGCAGCACCAGCGGTGCGGCCAGCAGCAGGCCGGCGATCACCGCCCAGCGTTCGCGCTGCAGGCGTCGTTCGGCATCCTGTGCGGGTTGCTGCTGGTCGCCGGCGCTTGCCTGGTAGCCGGCAGCCTCGACTGCCTGGATCAGCACGGCGGGGGCGGGCGTGCCGATCACTTCGACATGCGCGCGTTCGCTGGCCAGGTTCACCGCGGCGCTGCGTACACCGGGCACCTTGAGCAGGGCGCGTTCGACCCGGCCGACGCAGCTGGCGCAGGTCATGCCTTCGATGTTCAGCTCGATGTTCTGCACAGGCACGCCGTAGCCGGCCTTTTCCACGGCCTCGATCAGCGTTGCCACACCAAGGTCATCGCCTTCGATACGCACCTGTTCGTTGGCCAGGTTGACGTTGGCCGCGGCGACGCCCGGCACCTTGAGCAGGGCGCGTTCGACGCGGCCGGCGCAGCTGGCGCAGGTCATACCGCTGACCGGCAGCGTATGGGTGGCGCTGGACATGGCAGTGACTCCTCGGATTGCGATGGCTGCAGGATCGACCTTAACCCTATGGCAAGGTCAACACCATGATCTGCGACAGCTGGGACCTTGACCTTGCCCGGGTGGCAAGCCCGAGAATCGGCGCCTCCACCAGACGAGGAGAACGACGATGCAAGAATTCAAGGTGAGCGGAATGACCTGCAGCCACTGCGAGCGTGCGGTAACCCAGGCCATCCAGACGCTGGACCCGCAGGCACAGGTGCAGGTGGACCTGGCGGCCGGAACGGTGCAGGTCCAGAGCAGCGCCAGCAAGCAGGCGATTCGCCAGGCGATCAGCGAAGAGGGTTATCAGGTGAGCTGATCGCTCAACCGGCAGGCTGGTCGGGATCGTCCGGCCAGTCGCGGACCAGGCCGCGGAACAGCGGGTCGATCAGCGCCCTGGTATCGACCTCGGGGGCGAACAGTTCGGTGTCCCGCGTCCAGTCGGTGAACAGCCCGACCACCAGGGCGTGCAGGGACAGCGCGGCGAGCCGCGGCGTGACGCCGGGACGCAGGCAGGCCGAGGCGTTGCGCAGCAGGTTTTCGCACAGATCGATGAACTGGTTGATGAAGGCGTGGTGACGCTCCTCCGCCTCACGCAATTCATCGGTGAATTCGCATTTGTGCAGCAGGATGGTGAAGATCCGGCGCTTCTGCTCGTTGCTGGCCAGGGTGCTGATGGCCTCGACCGTCAGGTTGCGCAGGGCGATCAGTGCCTGCAGCGGCTGCTGCTGATTGCAGCTGCACAGGCGTTCGGTCATCTGCTCCGGTGGCAGTCGAATCTGGTTGAGCATTTCATGGAACAGGTGCGCCTTGTTCTGGAAGTGCCAGTACACCGCGCCGCGCGTCACACCGGCGTCACGGGCGATCTGGTCGAGGCTGGTGTGGGCCACGCCCTTGTCCAGAAACAGCCGCTCGGCGGAGGCGAGGATGGCGATGCGGGTCTTCTCGGCTTCTTCTTTGGTTCGGCGCATGGGGCAGGTTCGGCAGATAGCGGCTGCTTCGGGCGTCCAGCAGCGTTGGAGGCGGCCAGTGTAACGGCGCATCTCGTCGCGATGCATGTTTACAATCGGCGGTGTATGTAACAGCATCTTGCACGCCGGTGCAAACCCTCGAACGAGGTAACGGTCCACCGAGTGGCCCTCGCGCCTCCTTCTCTTTCCTGCTTGCGAGCTTCTGATGTCTCTGCGGATTCTCCTCATCCTGGGCGCGCTCAGTGCGTTCGGCCCCCTGGCCATCGACATGTACCTTCCGGCCTTTCCCTTGCTGGCGGAGTCCTTCGATACCAGCGTCGACCATGTCCAACTGTCGCTGGCTGCCTATTTCATCGGTCTGGCCATCGGTCAGCTGGTCTATGGCCCGCTGGCCGATCGCTACGGCCGGCGTGGGCCGCTGCTGGTCGGCGTGACCCTGTTTACCCTGGCCTCGCTGGCGAGCGCCTTCGCACCGTCCATGGACTGGCTGATCGGCGTGCGCTTCGTCCAGGCGCTCGGCGGCTGTGCCGGCATGGTGGTGGCGCGTGCCGTGGTGCGCGACCTGTGCGATCCGATGACCAGCGCCAAGGTGTTCTCGCAGCTGATGCTGGTGATGGGCTTGGCGCCGATCCTTGCGCCAGTGGCGGGCGGCGCGTTGCTGGCTACCTTCGGTTGGCCATCGATCTTCATCCTGCTGACGCTGTTCAGCGCAATCTGCCTGGTGGCGGTCACGCTCTGGCTACCGGAAACCTATCCGGCCGGGCTGCCGCGCCAGCCGATGTCCGGTGCGCTGGGACAGTACCTGCGGCTGTTCCGCGATCGCTTCTTCATGGGCCACGTGCTGACCGGCGCGCTGTGCATGGCGGGGATGTTCGCCTACATCACCGGTTCGCCGTTCGTCTTCATCGAGCTGTATGGCGTCAAGCCCGAGCATTTCGGCTGGCTGTTCGGCATCAATGCCGCGGGCTTCATTCTGATGGCGCAGGTGAACGTGCGGCTGGTGCGCTGGCGCGGGCCGGAATTCTGGGTACGGCGCTGGGTGTGGTTCTTCTTCGGCAGTGCGCTGGCGCTGCTGGCGGTAGCGGCGGCGCAGCCCGAATCGCTCTGGCCGTTGCTGATCCCGCTGTTCTGCTGCGTGTCCTGCCTGGGCTGTCTGTTGCCGAACGCCACGGCCTGCGCCATGGCTGACCAGCGTGCCAATGCCGGCAGTGCTTCGGCTCTGCTTGGCAGCCTGCAGTTTGCCATCGCAGCGATTGCCGCTTCGGCGATAGGCGCTTTGCACAACGGCACAGCGGTGCCGCTGGCGGCAATCATGAGCCTGTGCGGGCTGCTGGCGACGCTCGTCGCCTATGGCACGGCGCGCGCCAGCACGGAGTGAAGTATCAGGCGCTCAGTGGCAGGCGATGCGGCGCCTGCAGGCGTCGCTGCAGGGTTTCGACGAAGGCGCGTGCCTCGGCCTCGCTGCGGAAGGTGACGCGCTGGCGGTCCAGGCAGACCTGCCAGGCGCTGTCGGGATAGGGCGTCAGGCGGCGGACGAGAATGTTCATGGCGATCTCCTCGCAAGTTGGCGCCGCTCAGTCTAGGCGCAGCCACGGCCCGCGTGGCGAGCCATGGTGTCGCAGGTCGGCCTTGCGCCGACGAATGGCTCAGTAGGCCAGGCGTGCGTCCAGGCTGTTCTGCGCCAGGCGGCGAGCCTGCGCTTCGGTCATCCCCAGGCTCTCGTGCAGCGCGACGAAATTCTCCGTCACGTAGCCGCCGAAGTAGGCCGGGTCGTCGGAGTTCACCGTGACTTTCACGCCCTGCTCCAGCAGGTCGAGGATGTTGTGCTGGCGCATGTCGGCGAACACCTTGAGCTTGGTGTTGGACAGCGGGCAGACCGTGAGCGGGATCTGCTCCTCGATCAGCCGGGCGATCAGCTTCGGATCTTCCGCGGCGCGCACGCCATGGTCGATGCGGCTGACCTTGAGCAGATCGAGCGCCTGCCAGATGTATTCCGGCGGGCCTTCCTCGCCGGCATGGGCAACGGTGAGCAAGCCTTCGCCACGCGCCTTGTCGAACACGCGCTGAAACTTGCTCGGCGGATGGCCGACCTCGGAGCTGTCGAGGCCGACGGCGAAGAAGGCATTGCGATAGGGCAGCGCCTGTTCCAGGGTCTTGAAGGCTTCTTCTTCCGGCAGATGGCGCAGGAAGCTGAGAATCAGCCCGCTGCTGATGCCCAGCAGCTCACGGCCGTCGGCCAGCGCCGCGCTGATGCCGTTGAGCGCCGCCTCGAACGGCACGCCACGGTCGGTGTGGGTCTGCGGGTCGAAGAAGGGCTCGGTATGTACCACGTTCTGCTCTTCGCACTTCTGCAGGTAGGCCCAGGTCAGGTCGTAGAAGTCCTGCTCGGTGCGCAGCACGTCGGCGCCGGCATAGTAGAGGTCGAGGAATTCCTGCAGGTTGCCGAAGTTGTAGGCGCTGCGCAGCGCCTCGACGTCGTTCCAGGGCAGGGCGATCTTGTTGCGCTCGGCCAGGCGGAACATCAGTTCCGGCTCCAGCGAGCCCTCCAGGTGCAAGTGGAGTTCGGCCTTGGGCAGATTGTTGAGCCAGTCGTGCATCGCGAAATTCTCGTCTTGCGGGTGTGGGGGCATTCTAGCGACGGGTTGTCGCATCCGGATATGGCCATCGGCTGTTTGCCGCGCCTAGCAGGCGTCGATGACAGTGCGATGGAGCCTTCGTTTCATTTGGCGAATATTTGACCAGCGGTCTGCGAGCCAAGCACGGCGCGGCCTGGCAAGGTTGTTCCCAATGTTATCCACACACTTCTCCACGCGAATCGGGCATAACTGGCAGCTGGCAGAACGCGATTGATGGCATTGCGTCATCGCGCGACCGCTCAGTCAAAAAACACTGCAATTCAAGCGTTTAACGTGATAGTGGCGGGTCTGCAAGGCGCTCTGATTAAAAAATGTACAGATTTCTGCAGCCCCCGTGGCAGGCGCTTCGCAGCACGCCATACAAATGTTATCCACAGTTGCTTCCACAGTATTTGTGGGCAACGCAGGCTCTAGTCCGACGTTTCCAGCTGGCTACGACCGCGGGTGATATCAGCAAGCAATCTGCCCAGTGGCTGCAGCTGAGCGGCGGGAAGGGCAATCTCCAGCGTCGCGCCTTCGGCATCGAAATGCTCGGCTTCCAGCAGCGCTTCGAAATCCCCTAGGCGCGCCTTGAGCAGCGCCAGTTCGGCGAAGCGGCAATGACAGCGGCAGCGCGAGCGCGAGACCAGCTCGCTGCGCTCGCCGGCCTGCAGACATTTGGCGGTGGTGCCGCCGTAGGCACGGGCGAGGCCGCCGGTGCCTAGCTTGATGCCACCGAACCAGCGGATCACCACCACCGCAACCCGATCGAAATCCTGCCCTTCTATGGCCGTGAGCATTGGTCTTCCCGCCGTACCGCCGGGCTCGCCGTCATCGCTGAAGCGGTATTGATTGCCGATCTTCCACGCCCAGCAGTTATGCGTAGCGGTCGGATCGCTGACCGCCTGGATGAATGCCTGCGCTTCTTCCGGACTTTGCACAGGTGCGGCCTTGGCCAGGAAACGGCTCTTGCTGATGACTTCCAGCAGTTCGCACGGCGCGGACAGGGTGAAGGGCATGAGAAATGTAGCTTCCGGATAGCGCAACGGGGCGAGCATTGTAGCCGCGTCGGAGTCGTCGCAAAGGCCGGGCGACCATGACCATCCGGCCAACGGGCTGAACTTATGTTGCCGCCTCGGACCCCTAGTTAGTAAGGCGTGGCTCGCGCCTGACGCCAGTGGCACCTACCAGAGCCACTTCCTACCGGCTAGAGAAAAGGAGGAAACACCATGCTCAACTCCAGTTACCAGTCATGCATCCAGGCCTGTTCCAATTGCGCCCTGGTCTGCGAGACCTGCGCGGCCTCCTGCCTGCGCGAGGACGACGTGAAAATGATGGCGCGCTGCATCGAACTCGATCGTGACTGCGCCGACATGTGTGCGATCGCGGCAGTGCTGATGACCCGCGACAGCGCCTATGCCAAAGCGTTCTGCAAGCTCTGTGCGCAGGTCTGCCGCGACTGTGCCGAGGAGTGCGGCAAGCACCAGCATGACCATTGCCAGGCCTGCGCCGAAGCCTGTCGCAAGTGCGCTGAAGAGTGCGAAAAGATGGCGGCCTGATCGGCCGTCGATCTGGAGGGCCGCAGCTGCGGCTGTCGGCCCTTCTGCTTCAGGCCAGCCAGTCCAGCGTCAGGATCAGGCGGCGCTCGGTGCTGGTTGCCTGCGGCGAGCGGTGAATGATCCCGGCGCCTTCGTTACCCAGCCATTTCT
This sequence comes from Stutzerimonas sp. KH-1, assembly GCF_054483855.1. NCBI lineage: Bacteria > Pseudomonadati > Pseudomonadota > Gammaproteobacteria > Pseudomonadales > Pseudomonadaceae > Stutzerimonas > Stutzerimonas sp. KH-1. Next base: position 4,343,279 of record NZ_CM137011.1, read on the forward strand.
CCCCCTTGAACAACGCCACGTCGCCAGCCCCGAGCTGCTCGATGGCGGCCGGGTCTGTCGGTTCGGCTGCCGGATCACCGAGACGCCAACGTGGCATGCCGTCCTCGCGAAGCCATTCGCTACCCGCGCCGGCATAGGTGGTGATCAGCCGCAGCGGTACATGATCGACGTGAAAGCGCGGGCACATGGGCTTGTCCAGCAGCCGCAGGCGCAGGCCGATGCGCCGCGCATCGACCAGACAGCTGAACGCCCGCACCAGCCAGGCCACGTCAGCAACGAAACCGGCATGCCCGGGAACGTCCCGATGGGCTGCCGCCAGGGTTGGCAGCTGCAGCTCGCCGTCGCCGCTCGGTTCGAGGGTCAGCGACTCCGCCAGCGGCTCGCTCAGCGCCAGAAGTGTCTCGGCGAACTCGGCAATATGCAGCGGCAGCTGGCGCTGCCATACGCTGAGGTTGACGCCGTCGTTCAGCGCTTCGCCGAGTATCGCCGGAGAATCGCCCAGCAGCTGGCGTGGCTGTGGACGGATGATCCGCTGCGCCAGCATCAGGCGACCTGCTCGTGCCAGGGGCCGAACGGGTCCGGCAGGCGCAGCCAGCCGTCGACGCCCACGGCCCATTCGCTGTCGTTCAGCAGGCAGGCGTCCAGCTCGCGGCGCAGCCGGTTGAAGTCGATGTTCTGCCCGATGAAGACCAGTTCCTGGCGGCAGTCGCCGAACTCGCCGCGGGACTTGCCGAGGATCGCCGTGCGGCTTTCGCGGTCGCTCGGCCAGGCCGACTCCGGGGTGAAGTGCCACCAGCGCCCGGCGTAGTCGTAGCGCATCAACCCACCGGCCTGCGACCAGCTGCCGGCTTCTTCGGGGCGGGTAGCGAGCCAGAAGAAGCCCTTGGAGCGTAGCAGGCGGCCGTTGCTCCACTCGCGGTTGAGGAAGTTGTAGAAACGCTGCGGATGGAACGGCCGGCGCGCCAGGTAGGCGGTGGAGGCGATGCCGTACTCCTCGGTTTCCGGCACATGCTCACCGCGCATTTCCTTGAGCCAGCCGGGCGCCTGGGCGGCGCGTTCGAAATCGAAACGGCCGGTGTCGAGGATTCGGTCGAGCGGCACCTGCCCCATGCTCATCGGCAGGATCTCGGCGTGGGTATTGAGCCGGCCGAGGATGGCGCTCAGCTCCTCGCGTTCGGCGGCGGAAATCAGGTCGATCTTGCTGATCAGGATGACGTCGGCGAACTCCACCTGTTCGATCAGCAGCTCGGTGACCGAGCGTTCGTCGTCCTCGCCAAGGGTTTCGCCGTGACTGGCCAGGCTCTCGGCCTCGTGGAAGTCGCGCACGAAGTTCACCCCGTCGACCACCGTGACCATGGTGTCCAGCCGTGCCAGATCGGCCAGACTCTGGCCCTGCTCGTCACGGAAGGTGAAGGTTTCGGCCACTGGCAGCGGTTCGGAGATCCCGGTGGACTCGATCAGCAGGTAGTCGAAGCGGCCCTCGCGGGCGAGCTTGCCGACTTCCTCGAGCAGGTCTTCGCGCAACGTGCAGCAGATGCAGCCATTGCTCAGCTCCACCAGCTTCTCTTCGGCGCGATTGAGGCTGACGCCGCGCTGCACCTCGTTGCCGTCGATGTTGATCTCGCTCATGTCGTTGACGATCACAGCCACGCGGCGGCCGTCGCGGTTCTTCAGGATGTGGTTGAGTAGGGTGCTCTTGCCGGCGCCGAGGAAGCCGGACAGGACGGTTACAGGGAGGCGGTTCATGGCGGTCTCTCAGGCGGATCGTTGGTGTTTTTCGCGCTGTTCCTGGCGTTGCTTCGCCTCGATGGACAGCGTGGTGGTGGGGCGCAGCAGCAGGCGCTGCAGGCCGATGGGTTCGCCGGTTTCGGCGCACCAGCCGTACTCGCCGCGGGCGATGGCATCCAGCGCGGCGTCGATCTTGTCGAGCAGCTTTTTCTCCCGCTCCAGCACGCGCAGCTGCCAGTGGCGCTGTTCTTCGGCGCTGCCGACGTCGGCGGGATCGCTGCTCGGCTCCTGTTCGCGCAGCGCCTGGAATTCCTCCTCGATGCGCGCCTGCAAGTCGGCACGCTGGCGTAGCAGCAGGTCGCGGAAGAAGGCCTGTTGGTCGGCGTTCATGTATGCCTCGGCGGGCTGGGCGAGTAGTTCGGCTTCGGTCATGGGCGGGTGTCCGGCAACATCGTACGCATAGTTATAACATAACATTTAGTGTTGCGAGAGCTTATCCAATGAGGTTGAGCGACAGTCGAAGGAGGTGCTGCGAGCGCCGGCGCTGATGTGCGCGAGGGCACTTGCATGCATGGCTGATCACGTCTGTACTGGCTCGCTACCGGCGCCGGCCCGGTTTGTCGGCGTGCCAGTGGAGCGACCCATGAACCCGACTTTCCAGCCTGGTCGAAACATGGCGATGAAGGTGCCCGCCCATGAGTACGCGAGCACCGTTGCCTTCTACCGCGAGACCCTAAGGCTCAAGGAGCTGACGCCTAGCGATGCCGACGGCGAACAGACACCGCGCTTCGCGTTCGGCGACAAGGTGCTCTGGCTCGATCGCGTGGCGGGCATCAGCCAGGCGGAGATCTGGCTGGAGGTGGTGACGGACGATCTGGATGCCGCTGCGGACTTCCTACAGCACCGGCACTGCGCCCGTCGCGATGAAATCGAACCCCTGCCTGACGGATTCCGCGCGTTCTGGATATCCAGCCCGGCCAATATCATTCATCTGATTTCCGAGCAGAAGCTGTCCTGAACGCGCCTCCGACTGCGCAGCGTCACGCCGCCTGCCTGTGCCGATAGCCCTGCGCAACCTGCACCAGCACCACCAGCGTCACGATGGGCAGCAGCCCGATGTTCACCGCCGCCCAGCCCGCCTGCGCGATCAGCGCGCCCGAGGCGAAGGACATGGCTGCAGCGACGCTGCCGTTGCTCAGCTCCATCAGGCCCTGTGCCCGGGCACGTTCGCTCGCGGCGTGGCCCTGGCCCAGCTGGGTGGTGCCGGCGACCAGCATGAGGTTCCAGCCGATGCCGAGCAGGCAGCTGCTGAGCAGGAAGTGCCAGTGGCTGACCCCGAGCAGGGCGACCACTGCGCTGAGGATCAGCAGTCCTCCGCCAAGGCAGGCGACCAGCCGGCAGCCGAAACGATCCACCAGCGGCCCGGCGACGAACGCCGGGAGGAACATGCCGAGCATGTGCCACTGGATGACCTGGCCGCTGGCGTGCAGATCCAGACCTTCGCCATGCATCGCCAGGGGCGTGGCGTTCATCACTAGGATCATCAGGCCGTGTCCGGCGGCGGTGGTCAGCACCGCGGCGCGAATGGTCGGCCGTGCAAGCAGCGCTTGCCAGCTGACCGTCGCCGCATCGGCCCGGGTCGCCGGCATTCCCGAGGTCGCCGGCAGCCCGGCCAAGACCATGAACCCCAGTGCCGCCAGGCTGGCGATCAACAGATAGGTGCCGGCGAAAGGCACGCCAGCGAGATCACGCGCCATATGGCCGAGCGTGGGCGCGATCAGTGCCGCCAGCACGCCACCGCCGATCACGCAGGCCGTGGCGCGACCCTTGAAGGCATCGCTCACCGCTTCCAGTGCGGCGAAGCGGTAATACATCGCCGAGGCCTGATAGGCGCCGATGGGCAGAGCGCCGAGACAGAGCAGGGTGAAGCTGTCGAGCCAGAGCGACAGCGCGCTGATCAGCCCGCCCAGCACGCCGGCCAACGCACCGATGAGAAAGCCGGCGCGGCGACCGCGGCGTTGCATCAGGCCCGCCAGTGGTTGCAGGGCGAGCAGGCCGCCGAGCATCAGCAGGGCCAGCGGCAGGGTGGTGAGACCGGCCGCTGGTGCCAGGCGCAGGCCGACGATGGCGGTGAAGATGATCCCGGTCATTGAGCAGGACCAGAACAGCGCCTGGGCGATGAACAGGCGCAGGACCTGGGGATTGCTGAGCAACAGGTGCATATGGGCGGCTCCTTTAGGGTGGCGAGCGGGCACAGCGCTGCCTGGCCAGATGCCGAGCGGGCTGGGAACGGTGATTGAGGTCGGTTGCGTCAGCCGAAACGCTGGTAGAAGTCCCGCGGGCTGACCGACAGGTGTTTCTGGAAGCTGCGCCGGAGGTTTTCCGGATGGCCGAAACCGGTCAGCCGCGCCACCGTCGCGATCGAGGCCTGGGCGTCGAGCAGCAGATTGCGCGCGGCTTCCAGGCGCACCCGTTCGATGTACTGGCCCGGCCCCATGCCGGTTTCCTGGCTGAACAGGCGGCACAGGGTGCGTGGCGTCATATGCGCCTGGGCGGCTAGCGCCTCGATGGACAGGTCGTCGCCCAGATGCCCGGGAATCCATTCCAGCAGCGCGGCGAGGCGCGCCACGTTGCCGCTCGGCGCCGCCAGCATCGGGCTGAACTGGGTCTGCCCGCCGGGACGGCGCAGGAACATCACCAGCCGCTGGGCGACTGCCAGCGCCAGTGCGCGGCCGAGGTCGGCTTCCACCAGGGCCAACGCCAGGTCGATGCCGGCGGTGACGCCCGCGGAGCTGAACAGGTGCGACGCCTCTGGATCGGTCGGGTCGTAGGTGTGCAACCGATCTCCCTGAACCTCGATGGTCGGGTACTCGCCCAGCGCAGCGAGGTCCGCCCAGTGCGTGGTCGCCTTGCGCCCGTCGAACAGTCCGGCCTCGGCCAGGATCAGCGCGCCGGAACAGACCGAGCCCAGGCGCCGCACCCTGGGTTCGGCGGCCCGCAGCCAGTCGAGCAGCGCTTGGTCGCGCCTTTGCGCATCCACGCCGACGCCACCGGGGATCAGCAGGGTATCCAGCGTGACGGGAGCGCATTCGGCCCAGCTGGCATCCGCCACCAGCTTCAGCCCCGCCGAGGTGGCGACCGGACCGGCCGTGGTGCCCAGCAGCACCAGCCCGTAATGACGGGGCAGACCCTGGCGCTGTCGCTCGACGTTGGCCGAGGCGAACACCTGCATCGGGCCGGTGACGTCCAGGCTCATCACATCCGGGTAGATCAGGCAGGCGACGGTGCGGGTGGCGTCCATGGTGCAGCTCTCAGGGAAGATGCCTGCAGTCTGCTGCCGATGCGTCACTGTCGCAATGACAAGGTTCCCACGGATCTTGCCAATGCATGCCACGGCTTGGTCATCCGCGACCCGCATCGCTGCTGCAGATGGCCTCCGAATGGCTACCTGGGCTTCAGGCGTTGCTCTTGACCCGCGACCGATACTGCCCCGGCGTCATGCCGACGACCGTCTTGAAGTCATGAATGAGGTGCGCCTGGTCGCTGTAACCACAGCTCAATGCGGTATCCAGTAGCGGCTGACCGGTGCGCAGTTGGTTGCGCACCAGCGCCACCCGCTGGATGCGACTGAACTGCTTGGGCGTCATTCCTACCTGGTGGCGGAACAGGCGCTCCAGCTGGCGCTGGCCGAGCGGCACGCTCTGCAGCAGATCGGCCAGGCGGCCCCGGCCTTCGCTGGCGGCGATTCGGTTGAGCAGCTGCTGTACCGGGTTGCGGCGTGCCTGGGTTTCCTCGAGACGGCGGAGCAGTTCGCGTTCGATCAATGCCTGCTGCGCGCCGCGTTCCAGCTCGGCCAGCTGATCGACCAGGTGCGCGAGTCCGAGCCTGGGCCAGTCCGCGTCGTGGAATCCCGTCAGCTCGTCGAGGCCGATCCCGAACATGGCGGCGCCCATGCCGGGCCGAAAACGGACGCCCATCATCCTGACCCGGCCGACCAGCTGCAGGCGCGTGCTGGCCAGCTGCGGCCCGGCGATCAGGGCCCGCCGGCGGCGCTGGGTGCCATCGAAGTTCAGCGGATCGGCGAAGTTAAAGATCACGCCGCTGCCGCCGTCCGGGTGCAGCAGCTGCTCGTCGTAGGCTTGCGAGCCGTCGCCTTCCATCCACCAGAAACGCTGCACGTACGCGGCCAGCGCCGGGCTCGGCGGGTGGGTGACGAAACCCTGAAGACAGGGCAGGCGGGCGTGGAGGGACTCGGTCATGACGGGCCGCTTGCAAGATGTCGAAAATCTACAATAGCGCAGCATGGCGGCTGCGTAGCCTTGGTTGCACATTCAAACCGAGGAGTGACCCCCATGCGCATGAACTACCAGGCCGCCGCCCCCGATGTGATGACCGCGATGATCGGGCTGGAAACCTACCTGGCGCGGCAGAGCCGCCGCGAGGATGGCGTCGACAAACCGCTGATGGAGCTGGTCAAGATCCGTGTTTCGCAGATCAACCAGTGCGCCTACTGCCTCGACATGCACACCAAGGACGCCCGCGCCCTGGGCGAAACCGAGCAGCGCATCTATGCCCTGAGTGCCTGGCGCGAAACCCCGTTCTTTACCGACCGCGAACGCGCCGCGCTGGCTTGGGCCGAGGCCAATACCCTGTTGCCCCAGGGCGTTTCGCAACAGCTGTTCGAGGAGGTGCGCGAGTATTTTTCCGAAGCCCAGCTCGCCAACCTGACCCTGGCCATCGCCACCATCAACGCCTGGAACCGCTTTGGCGTGTCTTTCGCGCCGGTGCCGGGCAGCTATCAGCCCGGTTGAGCCAAGCGTAACCGCCTGGCCTGTTGGCCGGGTGGTTCCGCTTCAGGGTTGCAGTTCCTGATTACCCATGGCGCAGAAGCTCTGCGCCCGCCGTGCCATCGGCAGCGCGCGCAGCTGGGACATGCATTGCGCCTGGCTGGGCGTGCGCACCACACGGAGCTTGGCGTCGTCGTTCACCTGGATCAGGTACGGCTTGTTGTAGCGTGGGCCGTCGTGCCAGCTGCTGAAGCGCTGCTCGCTGTAGGTGCAGTGATAGCGCATATGCCCGGAGAAGCCCTTGATCCGGTCGCGGCGGAAGATGTGATGGTATTGCTGCCAGTCACGCTTGCTCTGGCCGTCGCGCACCGCGTCGAGGCAGCCCTGCAACTCAGTGATATCCGGTTCGTGGAGAAAGATGCTCTGTGCCAGGCTGGAGCCGTCCAGTTGCATCGTCGCCACCAGGTAGACCTGCCGCTCGGCCGCCTGAGCCGGAAGCGCCAGCGACAATCCCAGCGCCAACATCCCTGTTCTGATCACTCGCAGTACTCCTGAGGTCCGCTTATTCGAGCGCCGCACCCTAGCCGAGGTCAAACTGCGGAACAAGCCGATGGGCGAAAGTCACCCCGGGCGCGACCTGAACTCCGGCGGTAGCAGCAGTCAAATCAATGTATTGGGCAGATCATCGCGCGGGGAAATGAAATGTTGCATGCGCCATCGTACTGGTCGGGCGGCTTTGCGGTAAATTGGCCTGCCTTTGGCAACGTAACCACCCTTACATGACCCTCCTGATAGCGTTCGCTGTCTTATCCATCCTCGTTTCATTCATCTGTTCGATCCTTGAAGCTGCCCTGCTTTCGCTGACACCCAGCTTCATCGCGCACCAGAAGACGACCCGTCCGAAGCTGTACGAGCGCCTGAAAGAACTGAAAGACAAGGTCGACCAGCCGCTTGCGGCGATCCTCACGCTGAACACCGTCGCCCACACTGTCGGCGCCACCGGAGTCGGCGCCCAGGTCACCGTGGTCTTTGGCAACGGCTACGTTGGTATCGCCTCGGCTGTCATGACGGTGCTGATCCTGGTGCTCTCGGAAATCCTGCCCAAGACCATCGGAGCCCGTTACTGGCGCACGCTCGCGCCGTACCTGCCGCCGTTGCTGAACGGCATGATCCTGATGCTCAAACCGTTCATCTACCTGTCCGACCTGATCATGCGGGCGGTCGGCGGCAAGGAGCCGGAGCACGACATCCGTCAGGAGATCAAGGCGCTGACGGTACTCGGCCGCGAGAACAAGAGCCTCGACGAGGACGAATTGCGCGTCATCAGGAATATCCTCGACTTGCACGAGATCAAGGTGCGCGACGTGATGACACCGCGCACCGTCTGCGACTACACCGCGCCGGAGACCAGCATCGGTGCGTTCAAGGAACAGGTCGCTAACAGCCAGTTCTCGCGCTACCCGGTGATTGGCGACAACGAGAGCCCGCTGGGTGTGGTGTTCCGCTATGACGCCCTGTCGGCGGCCGACGACGAAGCGCCGGTGTCGACGATCATGAAATCGATGAAAGTCGCACCGGAAATGACCAGCGTGGAAAATCTCATGACCCAGCTGCTGCACGAGCGCCAGCACATGTGCCTGGTCTACGACGAATTCGGCAGCTGGCGCGGCCTGGTGACGCTGGAAGACATCATGGAAACCATCATCGGCCAGCCGATCATGGACGAAACGGACGACATCCCGAACATGCGCCGCTTCGCCAAGCGCCGCTGGGATCATCGCATCAAGCGCGCCCGCGAGAGCTGAGCGGCAATGCGGGGCGGGCCTGCCGCTCCGCAGGTGTCCTCTCGGTGACCGCAGGGCCTGATCGTTCCGAGGCGCACGAAGCGCATCGCATCAACCGTCGGAAGGGGCGGCCTCGTACAGTTCCAGCGGCAAGCCGTCCGGGTCCGCGAAGAAGGTGAACCGGCGGCCGGTGTATTCGTCTGTCCGAATCGGCTCCACCGCAACGCCCTGACGCTCCAACCACGTCTTGCACTGCGCGACGTCATCCACCGCAAAGGCCAGATGCCGCAATCCTTGCGCTTCCGGGCGCGAGGGGCGAGGCGGGGCGTCGGGAAACGAGAACAGCTCGATCTGCCCACCGTCCGGCAAGGCCAGGTCGAGCTTGTAGGACTGTCGCGACTCCCGGTAGTGCTCGGCGACCACCGCAAGGCCCAGCGTCTCGGTATAGAAGCGCTTCGAGACGGCATAGTCGGAGCAGATGATCGCGGCGTGGTGGATGGACAGCAGCATGGGCATTCCAGTGAGCAGAATACGGGTGGACAGCTGGCGTCCGGCTCCGTTTGCTACGCATCAGTGCGGCATCAGTGCGAAGACGCCCCAGCCGAGGTACTCGCGCGTATAAGTGGCGTAGCGCTCCGGCTCCGAGCTGAGCTGGGCGCGGACTTCCTGCGCCAGCTCATCGTCAGGGTTGGCCTCCAGCCAGCGGCGCATGGTGAGCCATTTCGCCGCCTCGTATCGGTCCCAGCCATCCTGGTCCGCCAGGACCATTTCGACCACGTCATAGCCCAGCTGGCGAAAAGACGCGAGAAGTTCGGGGAGCACGAGAAAGTCTGCGACCGCATTGGCCAGGCAGCCCCGGGCGACCTCCTCGGTCGGCGGCAACTGGCGCCAGTAGGGCTCGCCGATCAGGATGATCCCGCCGCTGCGCAGGCTGCGCGCCAGCAGCTCGAGCGTGCCGGCGACACCGCCAGCGATCCAGCTTGCGCCGATACAGGCGGCTACGCTGACCTTCTCGTCCGAGACATGGCCGGCCGCATCGCCATGGATGAACGCGACTCGGTCGGCAACACCCAGCTCCACTGCGCGGAGTGTCGCCTGCTCACTGAACAGCTGGCTCATATCGATGCCTATGCCGACGATGCCGTGATCGCGCGCCCAGGTGCAGAGCATTTCTCCCGAACCGCTGCCTAGATCGAGCACGCGATCCCCCGGCTCTAGCCGCAGGGCCGCACCGAGCGTGGCGAGCTTGTCTGGCGTGATCGGGTTATGGATGCGGTGGGCGCTCTCGGTGATGTTGAAGATCCGTGGGATATCCATGAGTGCAGCCTCCTCGGCGGCAGGGACGACGGCTTACCCATCCAGTGTATCCGTAGCGCTCAGCGGCGCACCCAGCCGAGCACTTACGGGTCCGCTCGCCCGGTGGGGACGGCACTCGATGTAGGCGGATACCGCTCGGCATCCGGGCATTCTGCGTGACTGACCGGCATCTGAACTTGAAGCAGCTCAGCGGATTCTTCGCCTGGCCTTCGCCATTCCATCATTTCGGGACTCGCGGGCAGGGTGCGTGTCGAGTAAAAACGAACGACACGAAACGATCGAAGGCCTGATCCATGCACCGCCACGTCCGCCATATCAGCATCTTCATCGCCCGTGATCCGGGACAGGTATATGCGTTCGCCGCCGACCCGCGCAATCTTCCGCAGTGGGCGGCGGGGCTGGCGCGTTCCGAGGTCACGCAGCAGGGCGATGCATGGGTGGCTGACGCGCCTTTTGGAAAAGTGAGGATTCGCTTCGCACCGCCGAATGCGTTCGGGGTGATGGACCACGAAGTCGAACTGGAGTCGGGTTCGATAGTTCGCAACCCAATGCGGGTCATGCCATGTAGCGGCGGGTGTGAGTTCGTTTTCACGCTGTTCCGCCAGCCGGACATGAGCGATGAGCAATTTGCGATGGACGCTCAGGCGGTGGCGGCGGACCTGCAGCGGCTCAAGAATCTGCTTGAGCAAGCGCGATAAGTTAATTCGGATTTCTCGAATGAACGCCCAGCGCCGTGACCGTCAGCAGAATCAGCGCCATGCCCAGGACCTGCATGGCGGCCAGGCTTTCATCTAGCACCACGACGCTGAAGAGCGAGGCGGTCACCGGTTCGACCATGGCCAGGATGGACGCTGCCGCGGGCGCGGTATGCTTGAGCCCGACGATGTACAAGACGAACGACAGCCCGCCACCGAGTACGCCTAGTGTGACGAACAGCGGCCAGCTCGAGGTGCCCAGCACGGCCAAAGTCTGCTCCGCATCGCTCAGCCCGAGCAATATCGCCACCAGCACCGCGAAGGCGATCACCAGAATCGCCTGAGGGCTGCCATGGGGGGCCGCATACTTGAAGGCGAAGATGAAAACGGCGTACGACACGCCGGAAAGCAGTCCTGCACCCACCGCCAGCAGTGTGATGTCGCCCGCTCCGACGTCGTAGATGCCGGTCAGCAGAATGACGCCAAGCGTCACCAGCGCGATAGCCGTCCACTTGAATGCGCTGGGCCGCTCCAGCCGAAACGCGAACGAGACGAGATAGACGAACACCGGCGCGGAGTACATGAGTGTCGCCGCCACGGCCACGCTGCCCTCGGCGATGCTGAGAAAATAGAACGAGAAATTGCCTGCCACGGCCGCCCCGGCGACTGCCGACCAGAGCCACAGTCGCCCGTTCATTAGACCGCTGCCAGCCGGGCGCAAGGCAAGCCAGAGAAGCACGACTAGCAGCCCGATCGCGCCGCGGGAGAGCGAGACCACGATCGGGCTCCAGCCCTCGGCGGTCAGAACACCGCCGATTCCGCCCGACAGCCCCCAGCACAATGCCGCGAGTACGACGAATAGCCCCCCGACGCTTTGCGTCTTGCCTGATGGGTGTTTCACGTTGGGTCGCGGCGGCTGCTGCGCCATTTGCCCCGCCCGTTATGCCTGCGACGTCGCTGGCCTTTCTTCATGAAGTCACCGCCGCCCGCCTGTTCCGCGCCTCTAGGGGCTGTCGAGCGAAGAACGGCCCACAGCCCTCCCAGCGGCTGTAGTCAAGCTGTCGGGAGGGTTGGGGCGCTGCTGGTCATTGGATGCGTGTCACGCGCCAGACGATGTTGGCCAGATCATCCGCGACGATCAGCGCACCGCTGGGGTCGACGGTCACACCGACCGGGCGGCCGCGGGTCTTGCCGTCCTCGCGGAAGCCGGTCACGAAGTCGATGGGTTCGCCTGCCGGGCGGCCATCGCGGAACGGCACGAAGATCACCTTGTAGCCGGACGGATCTTCACGGTTCCAGCTGCCGTGCTCGCCGACGAACGCGCCTTCGGCGAATTGCTCACCCATGACTTCCGAGGAGAAATCCAGGCCCAGCGCGGCGACGTGGGCGCCCAGTGCGTAGTCCGGCGTGATCGCCTGCTTGACCTTGTCCGGGTCCTGCGGACGCACGCGGTCGTCGACGTTCTGCCCCCAGTAGCTGTAGGGCCAGCCATAGAAGCCGCCTTCCTGCACCGAGGTCAGGTAGTCCGGCACCAGGTTTTCACCCAGTTCGTCGCGCTCGTTGACCACCGACCACAGCTGGTTGGTGCCGGGCAGTATCGCCAGTGCCGTGGGGTTGCGCAGGCCGGTTGCGTAGGGCTTGTAGGCGCCGGTTTCGGTGTTGATCTGCCAGACCATGGCGCGGTCGACCTCGGCTTCCATCCCGCGCTCGGTGATGTTGCTGTTCGAGCCGATGCCGACGTAGAGATACTGGCCATCGGGGCTGATGGTCATCGCCTTGGTCCAGTGGTGGTTGATCTCCGAGGGCAGGTCGATGATCTTCGTCGGTGGGCCGCTGGCTTCGGTCTGGCCGTCCTGGTAGTCGAAGCGCACCAGTGCGTCCTGGTTGGCGACGTACAGCGTGCCGTCGTGGAACGCCAGTCCGTAGGGCGCGTTGAGGTCCTCGGCGAACACCTTTTGCAGCTCGTAGGTGCCGTCGCGGTCGGCGTCGCGCAGGAGCGTCAGGCGATTGCCGCTTTTCACCGAGGTGACGCCTTTGGCCTTGATATAGCCGGCAATCACGTCCTTGGGCTTGAGCTTGGGCGCATTGCCGCCTCGGCCTTCCGCCACGATGATGTCACCGTTGGGTAGCACCAGCGTCTGCCGTGGAATCTGCAGGTCAGTGGCAATGGCGCTGACGCTGTAGCCGTCCGGTACCGTTGGCATCGCATCGTCCCAGGGGGCCGGGTCGGCGATTGTCATGCTCGGCAGCAGCCCGCGCTCGGGCTCCGGCAGTTTGGGGTTGGCGCCGTAGCGGCTGGCAGCGTCCTGTTCGTTGCCACCGCAGGCGCTCAGCAACACGGCGATGGTCAGTACGGAGAGGGCATGGGTGTGCTTCATGCTTCACCTCCGTCGCGCAGATTGGAAAGGCCAACCCATGCGGCGGCGCAGGCCAGCAGGGTGACGATCACCGATAGCACCAGGCCGGTCGGCATGACCGCCCAGGCATCCTTGGCGTGCTGCAGTGCGTTGATGAAACCAAGCACCCAGGCCACGGCGAGCAACAACAGATAAATCAAAGGTCGGCCTGTTCTATGCCTGGCCTTGACCAGATTGGCGATGGCGAACAGCACCGACAGCCCGCAGAACACCAGCGCGCCGGCGATCAGCCACGAGGCGAAGTTGGCCCACTGGATCTCATAGCTGCGGAAGTAGGCGATGTCGCTCAGCAGCGCGCCAAGAAACAGCGGGACGGTCCCGGCCAGCAGCGTCGCATGCAGCGGGCCGGGCACATGGCGGGAAACGCTGTGGGTGGTTTCGGTGGTGCGGTGGGTAATAACGGTCACGAGGCTCTCCTCATCGCTTCGGATCGGACCCGCCCAGCACGATGGTCTGGCTGCCCGGGTCGCTCTGACGGTGCTTAAGAGGGGATCGCATCATTGGCCTGTTAGTTCACCACCAATGGCCGAGCGGGCAACCCGGCGTTCTGGCAGGACGGCGCGAGCAACCGCGCCAAGTGCTGCGGGATGCTTTCGTGGCGTGCTGATCGACGGCGAGCGGTGGCCGGTCAGATCGACGCTTCTTCCTTCCTCGCGCCTGCAAGGGCAACGCCGTTGCGGCCTTCTCGCTTGACGCGATACATGGCCTGATCCGCCGCGCTTAGCAACGCGTCGAAGGTGTTGCCGTGGTCCGGACAAAGCGCAACGCCGATGCTGCAGCCCATCTGCAGTTCGCCGGCATTGGTGGGAATAGGCGCGCTGGTGGCCAGGAGGATGCTCTGCGCGACCGCCGCGGCATCCGCGGAGCCGGCAACGTCCCGAATCAGTAGGATGAACTCATCGCCGCCGTAGCGTGCAGCGGTGTCATACGCGCGCACGGCGTTGCGCAGCCGTTCGGCTATTGCTTGCAGAACCTGGTCGCCGATCTCGTGGCCCAGTCGGTCATTGATCGCCTTGAAGCGGTCCAGATCGAGCACCATCAGCGCGAAAGGCACGCCGTGCCTTCGCCAGTACGCATGCGCCTCGCCGAAGCGGTCAGCCAGCAGGTGGCGATTTGGCAGGCGCGTCAGTATGTCGTGGGTGGCAAGAAAGGTGGAGTGTTCGTATTCGCGCTCGGCCGCTGCGACCGCGCGGAAGTGCCGTATCAGCACTGCTGGCAGGACCACCAGTGCTGCAACGATGATCAGCAGAACGGTCAGCGTTTCGACCGCCAGTACGTCGCTCAGACGCAGCTGCCGCTCGAAAAGCAATGTCGTTGGCTGCGAGCCGCTGTCGATGTGCACGCGCTCTGTCAGACGAGGCAGCAGCAACCGATCAAGCGTACTGGCAGGCTCGGGCTCCGCCGAGAAGAGCCGGCTCGGGGTTTCTGCGCCAGCGTCGAGAAAGGCCTCTATGGCCAGCAGCGGGTCCAGGTTCGCCGAGGGCAAGGCCGGTCGCATGGCATCGGTTCTGACCAGGATCAGCGCAACCATGGTGCTGCCGAAGAAGTTCGGGCCTTCGCTCCGCCGTGGCGGCACGGGGCGGCTGACCGGTTGCAGCAAGATGTAGGCATCGCCGCCTTCGTACATGGTGAATACCGGCGACGCGACCGGCTTCCTGGTTCGCTGACCGCGCGCCAGTGCATGGGATAGATAACCGACTGTTTCCAGGCGAACACCATAGAGGGCACTGGCCTCTAGAAGCTGTGGGTACATGAACAGGACTGGCCACGTTTCTTCCAGCTGCAATGGGTTCGTAGGGGGCTGGTGGGTGAGGCTGGAGAAGTCCTTAAGCTGGAAGTCGGCCCGCCAGCCAAGGCGCAACAGCTCCTCGAACGCATGCTGTTCGTGGCGCGGAACGGCACGGGCCACTTCCAGCATGTAGATCTGCGGATAGGCTGCAACGATGGCTGCCGCGTAGCGGGCAGCGGCAGTTTCGTCTCCCTGGTCGACTGCCTGAAGAAACGCCGAGAACCCCGCCAGTACGGCCTCATTCGTATCTAGCTGGTTGCGTACCGCACCCGTGACGATCTGCACGTGCTGCCTGAAACGGGCGTCCCAGCGCTGGATTTCGGACTGGATAAGGAGCTGCGCAGAGAAACCGACCAGCAACAAGGACAGGAAGATGAATCCCGCAAAGGAGCGCTTGCGTTTGGTCAGCATCGTGCTGTTCTCCCGACGACAGCAGACGGGACAAGTACCAGCGCTGTGTCAGCCTTCCTGGCTTGGCCCCAGCCCTTGCGGCCGGTCAACCGGTCATTGTAGTTCGAAGTCGTGCGTGCCAGTCGGACCGGCCGCACCGCCTGTCAAGCTAGCAAAATGCCATTCTCCGGTCTAGCGCGGCGCCGTCATGCAGGGCATCGCTGAGCTGGTTGGCGTCACTGTGTCGGGGCGAGTTCGCTTGAGCGGCAGGTGATTTCCGCATAGGGCTCGTCCGGTGAGTATTCGCCTGGAACCCGCTCGGTGCGCTGGGTATTTGGCGCGACGGTGAAAACCGGCGACGCCGAGGTATCCGAGCGCGCGTCATTCGGTACATGGAACTCGCAGGTAATCTGCCCGCCGGTACGGTTCATCACCTTCACTGCCCGCACTCCAAGCAGTTCACCTTCAACGCCTTCGGATTTGGCCGGCACGCCCATCGGACTGATCTCCACATCGAGACCGTTGAGGTGGCTGACCACTTCCGGTGGCGGCGTTTGGGCGAAGACCAGCGGGGCGAGGAGTGCCAGGCCGCCGGCGAGGAATGAATGCTTGCTCATGAGAACCTCCACTATCTGCAGCCCTTTAGAAGGGCGTGCCACGGGTCGGTTCGATCGCTGCGTCAGTCAATGGTTGCAAATGATTAAAGGCGTCAAAAAATTGGTTGGCACGATTTATGATGGCTTAAAGCCATGATGTCTATTGCCGCGCCGGTTGTGCCGTGTTGAACTCCAGCCGTGCCAAGGTTGCGTGCGGTCCTTGCGAGGGTGGCTCAAGTGACAAGGTTTCTGTGCATCGCGTTGTTCGCCCTGTCAGGCACGGTATCGGCTTCGGTCGATGTGACGCTCGACCTGAGCGCTGTCGAGCGCGACTGGCTGGCCGACAACCGCTCGGTCAGCATCTGTGTCGATCCGGACTGGCTGCCGTTTGAGATGCTCAACGCCCGTGGTGAGCACGAAGGAATCGCTGCCGACCTGCTGCGTCTCGTGGCGCAACGGGCGGGCCTGCAACTTGATATCGTGGCGACCAGCGACTGGGGCCAATCAGTGGCGTTTTCCCAGGCCGGCCGCTGTCAGCTGCTCAGCTTTCTCAACCAGACGCCTGCGCGTGATGCCTGGCTGATCTTCACCCAGCCGTTGTTCACCGACGCCAATGTGGTGATCGCACGGGAAGACCATCCCTATGTAGCTGACCTGTCCGCCCTTGAAGATGGGACGGTCGCTTTGCCGGTGGGCACGTTCGTCGAGGAAAGCATTCGGCGGGACTTCCCCCAGCTACGCGTCATCGTCACCGACACGGACGCCGAGGCGCTGGCACTGGTGAACGAGCGCAAAGCCGATCTGACCATACGGTCGCTGACCGTGGCTGCCTACACCATGCGCCGCGAGGGCTGGTTCAACCTGAAAATCGCCGGACAGCTGGCGAGTCTCGATAACCAGTTTCGCATCGGTGTGCTGAAGAGCGAACCTGTGCTGCGCGGCATTCTGGACAAGGCGATCGCGACCATTACGCCGTGGGAGCTGAACCAGATCGCCAACCGGCATGCGCCGATTCGCATCGAGTCGGGTACCGACTACCGGCTGGTCGTGCAGATCGTGGTGGTTTTCTCGGTGATGCTGCTGACCAGCCTGTACTGGATCGGGCGGCTACGGAGGCTGAACGAGCAGCTGCAGATCAAATCGCAGACCGATGCTCTCACCGGCTTGGCCAATCGTGCCGAACTCGACCGGCGCTTCGCCAGGGCGCTGGAGCAGGCGCGGCGTTACAACCGGCCGCTGTCGATCGTCATGCTGGATATCGATCACTTCAAGAGCATCAACGACGAGTTCGGTCATCAGACTGGGGACCGCGTTCTCAAGGAATTCGCCGACCTGCTGGTATCTGGTCTGCGCGGCAGTGACGCCGTCGGCCGCTGGGGTGGCGAGGAGTTTCTGCTGCTGTGTCCGGAAACCAATGGTCAGCAGGCGCTGGCGTTCGCCGAGCGCCTCTGTGAACAGTCGCGGACATCCATGTTCAGCACTGGCCGCGGTCAGACCCTCAGCGCCGGGGTTGCCGAGCTAGGGCCGGTGGACACTGCCGATAGCCTGCTACGGCGTGCGGACGCTGCGCTCTACCGCGCCAAGCACGACGGTCGTGATCGCGTCTGCTGGCTGGCGTCGGACGAGTAGCCGGGCCGCTTCGCCGTTCAGTGCTTGCCGGCCTTGCGCAAGCGGACGTAGAGATCCTTGCCGCCGGTGGCGCTGCTGCCGCGTGACTCCAGGTCGAAGCGTTTGGGCTGGCCGGCGATCAGGTCGCTGAGCTTCTTGCAGCCATACAGGCGCGGATCGAAGGCCGGGCGCAGCTTGCTGATGTTCTGCCCGAGCGTGCCGAGCTGAATCCAGTCGTCCTCCTCGGTCAGGTCGTCGAGAATCTTGGCGATGAAGTCCACCGGCACCGCCTGGCATTTGATGGTGTCGCCCTTGTCGCCTGTTTTCGGCGGCTTGCTGCTTTCTTCTACCTGTGCGGCGGCCGCGGCGAGCTTTTCCGTCGACGGCTCGGCAGCGACCTTGGTGGCGTCGGCGCGCAGGATCTCGGTATAGATGAACTTGTCGCACGCCGAGACGAACGGCGAGGGCGTCTTCTGTTCGCCGAAGCCATACACCGTCAGGCCTTCCTCGCGGATGCGTGCGGCCAGGCGGGTGAAGTCGCTGTCGCTGGATACCAGGCAGAAGCCGTCGAAGCGACGGGTGTAGAGCAGGTCCATGGCGTCGATGATCAGCGAACTGTCGGTGGCGTTCTTGCCGGAGGTGTAGGCGAACTGCTGGATCGGCTGGATCGAGTGGTCGAGCAGCACCTTCTTCCAGCTGCCGAGGTTGGGCTTGGTCCAGTCGCCATAGATGCGCTTGACGCTGGCGACGCCGTACTTGGCGATCTCCTCGAACAGGCCTTCGACGATGGCCGCCGGCGCGTTGTCGGCGTCGATCAGGACCGCGAGGTGTTTCTGCTTGTTCGCACTGCTGGGCTTGCTGGCCATGGTTCATCCCTGGGCTGTCGATCGTCCGACCATAACGCCGACCGCCATGCCGTGGCCATAGCGAGGTGCAGCCAACGCTTACCCGCCTC
Source organism: Stutzerimonas sp. KH-1 (assembly GCF_054483855.1). NCBI lineage: Bacteria > Pseudomonadati > Pseudomonadota > Gammaproteobacteria > Pseudomonadales > Pseudomonadaceae > Stutzerimonas > Stutzerimonas sp. KH-1. The sequence goes on from NZ_CM137011.1 coordinate 4,361,345, forward strand.
GGTTAGCATGCGCGGCTTTGATCCCATGGATTGCGGTGCATGGAACAGCGAGGCACGCTGAAAAGCTGGAACGACCAGAAGGGCTTCGGCTTCATTCGCCCGGAGCAGGGCGGTGAGGATGTCTTCGCGCATATCTCGGCCGTGCATGGTGAGCGCCGGCCACTGCTCGGCGACCGCGTGCTCTACGTGGCCGGGCGCGACCCTCAGGGCCGCTTGCGCGCCGAGCATCTGCGGCTGGATGCGCCACTGACGCTGGATCAGCCGGCGATTCGGCAGCGCCCGGCCAGTCAGCGGCAGAAGAGCGAGCGACAGGACCGCCCGCGCGCGACGGCGCGTGCCGCCGGCAAGCCTGCGCGGCAGTTGGTCGCCGGCAATATCCAGCAGCTTCCGCTCAAGCTGGTGCTGTTCGCGCTGCTGTGCCTGCTGCCGCTGGCGGGCAGCCTTCTGCGCCTCGGTGCGGTGTTGCCGTTGGCGATCTATGCCCTCGCCAGCCTGCTGACCTTCTTCCTCTACTGGCGCGACAAGCACAGCGCGCTGAAGGATCGCTGGCGCACGCCGGAAACCACGCTGCACTTCTTCGAGCTGGCCGGCGGCTGGCCGGGTGCGCTCGTCGCGCAGCAGGTGTTTCGCCACAAGACACGCAAATTGAGCTATCAGCTGACCTTCTGGCTGATCGTCGTGCTGCACCAGGCGTTCTGGATCGATCTGCTGTTCATCGGCAGCGGTTTCACCCGCGAGCGGCTGGACTGGTTGTTGCGGCTGCTGTGAAACGCGAAAGCCCGGCGAATGCCGGGCTTTCGGGCGAGCATCGCGGCTCAGACTTTTCTGACGAACTCGGACTTCAGCTTCATCGCGCCGATGCCATCGATCTTGCAGTCGATGTCGTGGTCGCCATCGACCAGGCGGATGTTCTTCACCTTGGTGCCGACCTTGACCACCAGCGACGAGCCCTTGACCTTGAGGTCCTTGATCACCGTGACGGTGTCGCCGTCCTGCAGCGTGTTGCCTACCGAGTCCTTGATCACCTTGTCGCTTTCGTTCGCGGCAGCCGCGCTATCGGTCGCAGACCACTCATGGGCGCACTCGGGGCAGACCAGCATCTGGCCGTCTTCGTAGGTGTATTCGGAATTGCATTTGGGGCAGGGTGGCAGCGAGCGCACGGCAGATCCTCAGGGGGCGGGATGCGGAAAGCCGTGCATTGTATAAGGTTTTGTTACAAAGCGGGCGACGTGGCCACCAGGCCGGCCAGGACCACGTCGATTCCGGGATGCAGCTTACTGCACGGCGGCGAGGCGCTCGTTGCCGGCACGCAGCTCACTGTAGCGGTGTTCCAGCTCACGACGGATCTCGCGGCGCTGGTAGGCCTGGGCGAAGCGGCGCTGCTGCTCGGGGGTCTTCGGATTCAGCGGCGGCACCGGCACCGGCTTGCCGTCCTCGCCGAGGGCGACCATGGTGAAGAAGCAGCTGTTGGTGTGACGCACGGTTTTCTCACGGATGTCTTCGGTGATGACCTTGATGCCGATCTCCATCGAGGTGGTGCCGGTGTAGTTGACCGAGGCGAGGAAGGTGACCAGTTCACCGACATGCACTGGCTGGCGGAATACCACCTGATCCACCGAGAGGGTGACGACGTACTGCCCGGCGTAGCGGCTGGCGCAGGCGTAGGCGACCTCGTCGAGGTACTTGAGCAGCGTGCCGCCATGTACGTTGCCGGAAAAATTGGCTTTATCCGGCGTCATCAGCACGGTCATGGTCAGCTCTGCATGTCCATCTAGCATGGGGGTTACGGCTCCTCGGTGGTGAAGGGTTGCTACTTTAGTCGAATGCCTCCTTCCTGTCTGGCGTTTCCAGCAAAACGCTTCATCGATTTTTTCTATCGTCAATGCGGCAAAGGCGCGCACTGCTGTCATTTGGCGGAAAAAGCGCCAGCTACGGCATGAGTGTCCTTTTCTCTGGGCCGGGCCGAAGCGATCTGTGACGTGACGCACGGATGGTGCCGGCGCCTCGCTCAACAGCACTTTTGTTGACCTGTGCCGGGGTCCACTGGCCTGGCGCTTCTTATAGTCGGATGCCCAACGATTCCCTGACTATCTTCAGCAACGGATGCCTCCTCATGCGTACGCTCGCTCTTGCCCTGCTCGCCTGCTTCGTTCCGCTGTCCCATGCCAGCGAGGCGGTCGTCGAGCGCTTCAACTACGTCATGGCCGATGAGCAACGGCGCGAGCAGGCCAGCCTGGCCGGCCAGGAGCGTGCGGTGTTCTGTTCCTACTGCCACGGTGAAACCGGCAACAGCAAGCGCAAGCACATCCCCAATCTGGCTGGGCAGAATCCGCTGTACCTGTTCCATGCCTTCGAGAAGTTCGCCAGCGGCGAGCGCGTCGATTTCGTCATGTCCAAGCTGGCGCAGAACCTCAGCATGGAGGAGCGGGTGAACATCGCGGTGTACTTCAGCCAGCAGAAGGTCAATCCGCCGGAGGGTCCGGTGAATGCTGCGTTGCGCGGAAGCGGTGAGAAGATCTTCCAGACCACCTGCACCGGTTGCCACGGGGCTCATGCCGAAGGCATGGAGACCATGCCGCGGCTGGCGGGGCAGCCTGACGAATACATCCGCAAGGCATTGACGCGCTTCCGCGAGAACGACCCGAGCCGCGCAGGTTCGGTAATGATCGGTGTCGCTGCGCAGCTTTCCGCAGCGGACGTGGAGGCGCTGGCGGCCTACCTGTCGCAGCTGAAGCTGACGCCGGCCGAGGAGATGGCCAACATCAACCGTCTGCGCAAGACCACCGCCGCCGCTCAGTAACGCTGGATCTGCGCCGGCGTGCGGCGCATCAGCACCTCACCGTTGCGCACCGAGAGCAGGGCATGGCCCTGGGTGCGCAGCATCTCGTAATCGTCCGGCGCCGACAGCACCAGCAGGTTCGCCGGACGCCCCACTTCCAGTCCGTAGCGCTCGCCCAGATTCAGAGTGCGCGCGCTGTTGTCGGTGATCAGGTCCAGGCCGCGCTGCAGATCCTCGTAGCCGAGCATGTGGCAGATGTGCAGCCCGGCTTCGAGTATGCGCAGGATGTTGCCGTTGCCCAGCGGGTACCAGGGGTCGACGATGGAATCCTGGCCGAAGCATACGTTCATCCCGGCGCGGTCGATCTCGGCCACGCGGGTCAGGCCGCGGCGCTTGGGGTAGGTGTCGAAGCGGCCCTGCAGGTGGATGCTCTCGGTCGGGCAGGAGACGAAGTTGATCTGCGACAGCTTCAGCAGGCGGAACAGCTTGGAGCAGTAGGCGTTGTCGTAGGAGCCCATTGCCGTGGTGTGGCTGGCGGTGACCCGCTCGCCCATCTCGCGTACCCGCGCCTCTTCGGCGAGCACTTCGAGAAAGCGCGACTGCGGGTCGTCGGTTTCGTCGCAGTGCACGTCCACCAGACAGCCGGTGCGCTCGGCCAGGTCCATGAGGAACTTGATCGAGCTGACGCCCTGGTCGCGGGTGTTCTCGAAGTGCGGAATGCCGCCGACCACATCGGCGCCCATGGCGATCGCCTCGGTCATCAGCTCGCGACCGCCCTTGAACGACTCGATGCCCTCCTGCGGAAAGGCGACGATCTGCAGGTCGATCAGGTGGCGGGTTTCCTCGCGCACTTCGAGCATGGATTTGAGCGCCGACAGCGTCGGATCGGTGACGTCGACATGGGTGCGCACATGCTGGATGCCGTGGTCGACCAGCATGTCGATGGTTTTCTTCGCCCGCGCCTTGGTGTCTTCGTGGGTCACCAGCGCCTTGCGCTCGCCCCAGCGTTCGATGCCTTCGAACAGCGTGCCGCTCATGTTCCAGGCTGGCTCGCCGGCGGTAAGGGTGGCGTCCAGGTGGATGTGCGGTTCGATGAAGGGCGGCACCACCAGATTGCTGGCGGCGTCGATGTCGCCCTCGCTGGCTTCGGCCGGCGCCTGCTGCGCGCTGATGGCGGCGATGCGCGCGCCGTCCAGTTCGATGCGGTACAGGCCGCTGCGGCCGCGCAGCCGGGCGTTGAGGATGTTCATGGTGGCTCCTTGATCAGCGTGCGTCGGTTCGCGTCAGCACCGTGCGCGACAGGGCCAGGCGCTGGCCCTCGTACAGCACAATATAGGCTGCGGCGGCCACCAGTATGCCGACGATGGGCGCCACCCAGGGCGAGAAGTAGGCGCAGGCGGCACCCAGCACATAGGCCGCCAGGCCCAGGCTGTTGTACCTGGGCAGGTGCGCTTCGGCCAGCTTCGGGTACTGTCCGCGATGGCGGTAGAAGTAGTCGGCCATGATCACGCCGCCGATGGGCGGGATGATCGAGCCGAGCAGGATCAGAAAGGGGATCAGCAACTCGTACATGCCGCCGAGCGCCAGCAGCGTGCCGACGAAGGCGCCGCCCAGGGTCACCAGGCGGCGGCGCTCGGTGCGCAGCAGGTTGCAGCCGGCCGCGGCGAAGTTGTAGATGGTGTTGTCCTGGGTGGTCCAGAGGTTGAGAAAGAGCATCACCACCGCGGCCATCGACAGGCCCTGCAGCACCAGCACTTCGACGATGTCCGGCTGCTGGTAGACGATGGCCCCGTAGGCGCCGGCGACGATCATCAGGCCGTTGCCGATGAAGAAGCCGATCAGACTGGCCCATACCGCGACCTTGCTGCTGCGGGCGAAGCGCGTCCAGTTGGTGGCCTGGGTCGCGCCGCTGACGAAGGTGCCGAAGATCATGGTGATGGCCATGCCGAGGGTCAGGCTGTCGCCCGGCTGCACCGCCAGCAGGCCGTCCAGCCCGCCAATGTCACGGGTCGCGGTCCACAGCGAAGCGATCAACAGGATCAGCATCGCCGGCACCGCGATGCGCGAGAGCAGGTCGAGGCCCTTGTAGCCGACGAAGGCGGTCAGGCAGAAGCCGAAGCCGAACAGCACCATCAACGGCATCGTCCAGCTTTCCGGCAACGCCAGCAGGCGCACCAGGACGATGGCCATGGTCGCCGTGCCCCAGGCGTACCAGCCGATCTGGGTGAAGCCGAGCAGGAAGTCGGACAGCCGGCTGCCGACCTCGCCGAAGCAGAAGCGCCCCATCAGCACCGAGTTCAACCCGCTGCGGCAGGCGATCAGCCCGAGCGCGGCGGCATAGAGGCCGAGCAGCAGGTTGCCGATCACCGCGGCCCAGAGCATGGTCTTGAAGTCGAAGGCCAGGCCGATCTTGCCGCCGGCGAACATGGTGGCGGTGAAGAAGGTGAAGCCGAACAGCAGGATGGAGGTGGACCACAGCCCTTTGCGCGCGCCGGCGGGCACTTCGCTCAGGGGGTAGTCGGTATCGACGGGCTGTTTCATGGTGGTTGCTCCGCAAGCGCCGGTTGAATGCGCTGGGAGTGCAGATGCCATGCCATAGCTGACCGATCGGCCAAGCGGGGCTGTCGCGTCGGATGGTGGCGGCGAATGTCTCATCGCGGTGCAGCGGGCTGTCGCCTTGCACCGCCATGGCGCTGGCGCGAAGTTCCTCCATGCCGAGCGACATTTTCTCTATCGCGCTGTTCGGCTTATTCAATTGGGGCATCGTCGGCCCCCCTCTTAGGCTTTCCGACGCGCCATAAGCGCATCAGAAAATCGAAGAGGAATCACCCATGTCCCGTATGACCTTTGGCTCCACGCCAGCGCGCCTTGCGCTGGGCGTCCTTTCCGCGAGCCTCCTTGCGCTGCCTGCCCACGCTGCTCCGCTGACCCGCGACAATGGCGCGCCGGTCGGCAACAACCAGAATTCCCAGACCGCCGGACCCAACGGCCCGACCCTGCTGCAGGACGTGCAGCTGCTGCAGAAGCTGCAGCGTTTCGGTCGCGAGCGCGTCCCCGAGCGCGTCGTGCACGCCCGTGGTACCGGTGCCCATGGCGAGTTCACCGCCACTGAAGACATCTCCGACCTGACCCTGGCCAAGGTCTTCGAGAAGGGCAGCACCACACCGGTGTTCGTGCGCTTCTCCACCGTGGTGCATGGCCTGCACTCGCCGGAAACCCTGCGCGATCCGCGCGGCTTCGCCACCAAGTTCTACACCGCCGATGGCAACTGGGACCTGGTCGGCAACAACTTCCCGACCTTCTTCATCCGCGACGCGGTCAAGTTCCCGGACATGGTCCACTCCTTCAAGCCGGACCCGCGCACCAACCTGGATGACGACAGTCGCCGCTTCGACTTCCTCTCGCACCACCCGGAAGCCACCCGCACCCTGACCCTGCTGTACTCCAACCAGGGCACCCCGGCCAGCTACCGGATGATGGATGGCAACGGTGTGCATGCCTACAAGTTCGTCAACGAGCAGGGTGAAACCCACTATGTGAAGTTCCGCTGGAAGAGCCTGCAGGGCCTGAAGAACCTCGACCCGAAAGAGAACGAGGCGATGCAGGGCAAGGACTACAGCCACCTGTCCCGTGACCTGATCACCGCCATCGACAACGGCGACTATCCCAAGTGGGACCTGATGATCCAGGTGCTCAAGCCGGAGGATTTGGCCAGGTTCGACTTCGATCCGCTGGACGCCACCAAGATCTGGCCTGACGTGCCCGAGCGCAAGATCGGCCAGATGGTGCTGAACAAGAACCCGGACAACATCTTCCAGGAAACCGAGCAGGTCGCCATGGCGCCGGCCAACCTGGTGCCGGGCATCGAGCCGTCCGAGGACCGCCTGCTGCAGGGCCGTCTGTTCTCCTACGCCGACACCCAGATGTATCGCGTCGGTGCCAACGGCATGAGCCTGCCGATCAACCGCCCGAAGGTGCCGGTCAACAACGGCAACCAGGACGGCCAGCTGAACGCCGGCCACACCACCAGCAGCGTCAACTACCAGCCGAGCCGCCGCGAGAACCGTGAGGAAACGCCACGCGCCGTGCTCAGCAAACTGGAGTTGAGCGGCACCACCCAGCAGGCGCCGATCCAGCGTCAGCAGAACTTCAAGCAGGCCGGCGATCTGTATCGCTCGTTCAGCAAGAAGGAGCAGACCGACCTGATCAACACCCTGGGCGGCGAGCTGGCCAAGGCGGACGACGAGGCCAGGCACATCCTGCTGTCGTTCTTCTACAAGGCCGATTCCAACTACGGCGAGGGCCTGACCAAGGTCGCCAAGGCCGACCTCAAGCGGGTCAAGACGCTGGCCGCCGAACTCAAGGACTAAGGTCCCCGGACCGGCGCCCGGCATGCAGTGAGGCTCCTTTGCGCTGCATGGGCGTCGGTTGTTTCGACCCGGGTCGGGCGATGGCCCGGGTCTTTTTTTGTGGAGGCTATATGCAAGGTCTTTTGCTGATGGCAGCGCTGCTGTTGGGCAGCGGGGCCGCCCTGGCCGCCGATGGCCCGCTGACGGATGCTGTGGACACGCCCGAGGCGGTCCGGCAGCAGTTGCGTGACTACTTCTTCAACGCCGCGCGCTTCGGCGATAACGAGGTTCTCGACGAATTCATCCGGGCCGGGTACGACCTGAACAGCGCCGACGACAAGGGCTATACCGCCCTGATTCTGGCGGCCTACAACGGCCATGGCCAGACCGTGGAGCGCCTGCTCGCCGCCGGGGCCGATGCCTGCGCCGAGGACAAGCGCGGCAACACCGCCCTGCTCGGGGCCATCTTCAAGGGTGAGCTCGGCATCGCCAAGCGCCTGCTGGCCACCGAGTGCGATCCCAACCAGCGCAACAACGCCGGGCAGACGCCGGCGATGTACGCCGCGCTGTTCCAGCGCGAGGCATTGCTCCAGGCGCTGCGCGAGCGTGGTGCGGACCTGAATGCGGCGGACCCGTTGGGCAACAGCGTGGAAAGCCTGGCGCGCGGGGAGATCCGCACCCGCTGATCCCTCAGTAGCTCTTGTAGGGCAGGAACTTGCCGGACAGCACCACGTTGACGCGATCGCCCTTGGGGTCGCTCTGGCGCTGGATATCCATGGAGAAGTCGATGGCGCTCATGATGCCGTCACCGAACTCCTCGTGGATCAGTTCCTTGATGGTGGTGCCGTAGACGTTGACCAGCTCGTACCAGCGGTAGATCAGCGGATCGGTCGGCACCGCGGTGGGCAGGGAGCCCTTGTAAGGGACGATCTGCAGCCAGGCGACGGCTTCGTCGGAGAGTTCGAAGAGCTGCCCCAGGGTTTCCGCCTGGGCCTTGTCGAAGGCCATCTGGCCGAGGCAACCGGCGGTGGTCCACTCCTTGGACATACCGATGCTTTCGGCGACATGCGCCCACTTCAGGCCCTTGCGCACCTTGGCGGCGACGATCATCTGGGTGACCTGTTCACGACTGCTGATCATGGCGAATCCTCATCTGGCGAATGCGAGTCAATGGCCGCGCGGGCGCGGCGGGCCTCGGTCGATGCAGGTTCGGTGCCAGGGGGTTCAGTCGTATTCGGCCGCCTCGTGCTCACCGAGCAGGCGGCGCTGGCGCGGTGTGGCGGCGGCCAGCACCTCGGGATTGAAACGAAAGTGCAGGTAGGGCGAGAACTTCTGCGCCACCATGCGCCGGCCATAGTGGATCTGCAGCAGGTAGCGGCTGCGCTCGGCGCTGCGGTTGCGGCTGCCGGCGTGCCAGAGGTCGCTGCGAAACAGCAGCATGTCGCCGGCCTTGCACAGCACGGGCTCGGCCGAGCGGCCGTGCCACTGGGTTTCGCCCGGCTGCGGTTTGCGCCCGGCGCGGTGGCTGCCGGGGATCACCAGCGTCGGGCAGAGGTCGGCGTCGATGTCATCCAGATACAGGTGTGCGGTGCAGATCTGCATCGGCAGTTCGAAGGCGGGATCGGCCAGCAGGCTTTCCGGCAGCTCCATGGCCAGGTAGTCGGCATGCAGCTCGCCGCCAATAAAGCCCGGGCGGCTGCGCCAGGCGGTCTGGCCGATGATATGGCAGTCCGTCCCGAGTGCCGCCTCGGCCAGTTCGATCACCCCTGGCAGATCAAGAAAGCGCAGCCAGAACGGCGAGCGATTGAAGACGCACTTGTAGTGGTCGTCGACCAGGCCCTGGTAATCCCAGTGGATGGGTTCGAGGCCATCGATGGCTTCGCGCAGCGCCGCGATGCCCGCGGGATCGAGTACGGCAGGCAGCAGCACGAAGCCCTGCTGATGCAGGGCGGCGAGCTGTTGCCGAATGGTGACGGAGTCGGTCATGGCGTCGGCCGGATAGAGCGCCAGACTCCAGCATAGGCAGCTCGGCCGCCCGTTGAAAGCCGGTTGAAAGCTTGCGGCGCTACTGTGCCGGCGCTGCTGCGGCAGCCAGTCGCGTGGTCACGAGCCGCGCCTCTGCTCTCTCGCTCCGGCGCACCCGGCGGCGTCGCCAGAAGCGGCGTCACCGGCGCGCACCTTCACATCGTTCAGGCCTGCACCACCCGTGCAATGGCCCTGGCCAGATCGTCCAGGCGCTCGGCATCCAGCCCGGCGACGTTGGCGCGACCGCTTTCCACCAGATACACCGAATCTTCGGCGCGCAGCCGGCGTACCTGCTCGGCGGTCAGGCCGGTATAGGAGAACATCCCCCGCTGCCGGGCGATGTGGGCGAAGCGCTCGGCCAGTCCATAGGGCGTCAGCGCCTCGACCAGCCCCTGACGCAGGCTGGCGATGCGCCGGCGCATGCGCTCCACCTCGTCCTGCCAGATCTGCCGCAGCGGCTCGTCGGCCAGGATCGTCGCCACCACCGCGGCGCCGTGGGCCGGTGGCGTCGACCAGAGGTTGCGGGCCAGCGACGCGAGCTGGCTGCGCACGTCGAGCAGGCGCTCGGCATCGCTGGTGACGGCGATCAGCGCGCCGGTGCGTTCGCGGTAGAGGCCGAAGTTCTTCGAGCAGGAGCTGGTGATGAGCATCTCCGGCAGCGTTTCGGCGAACAGCCGTACCGCCCAGGCGTCCTCTTCCAGTCCGTCGCCGAAGCCCTGGTAGGCGAAGTCGAACAGCGGCAGCAATTCGCGTGCGCGCACCACGTCCAGTACCCGCAGCCAATCGTCGTGACTCAGGTCGAAGCCGGTGGGGTTGTGGCAGCAGGCGTGCAGCAGCACCACGTCGCCAGGCGGCACCTGTTGCAGCGTGGCGAGCATGCCGTCGACATCGAGGCGGTTGTCGGCGCCGACGTAGGGGTAGTGCTGCACGCGCAGGCCGGCGGCGGCGAAAAGGGTTTCGTGGATCGGCCAGGTGGGATCGCTCAGCCAGATGCTGCGCCCGGGCAGGCATTTGGCGATGAACTCGCCGGCCAGGCGCAGCGCGCCGGTGCCGCCCGGCGCCTGGGTGCAGCCGGCACGCTGCTCGCCGAGGGCAATGGCGCGGCTGCCGAGCACCTGACGCTGCAAGAGGGCACCGAACTGGGCGTCGCCGTGGCCGCCGATGTAGCTCTTGGTCTGCTCACTGTCCACCAGGCGCTGCTCGGCCAGCTTCACCGCGCGCGGGATCGGCGTCAGGCCCTGGGCGTCCTTATAGACGCCGACGCCCAGGTCGAGCTTGGCCGGGTTGGTGTCGGCGCGATACAGGTCCATCAGGCCGAGGATCGGGTCGCCGGGCACGCGGGGAATCTGGCCGAAGTGCATTACTTGCGGCCCTCCGCGCTGGCGGCGAGCTGGTCGGTGCGGGCGGCCATGATGAAGTCGTTGCGGTGCAGGCCGCGCATCTCGTGGCTCCACCAAGTGACGGTGACCTTGCCCCACTCGGTGAGCAGGGCGGGATGGTGGCCGACTTCCTCGGCAATGGCGCCGACTGCGTTGGTAAAGGCCAGGGCGTGGCGGAAGTTGCGGAACAGGAAGACACGTTCCAGCTCCATGTGGTCGCCGCGCACTTCGATGTTCCAGTCGGGGATTTCGCGGATCAGCTCGGCCAGTTCTTCATCGGACACCTTGGGTGCATCGGCGCGGCAGGCTTCGCATTGGGCTTGGGCGAGGGCGGTCATGGTGTAGGTCCCTTTCTTGATGATCGAAGTCGTTTTTGAAGGTTGAAGCTTAGGCAAGATGGCGGGCTGACGCCCACCCTGTCGAACGGATGACGGCCGTGGTGAGCCTTAGCCCACCACGAGCGCCGCACAGGGCCGAATCATGCCGCCTTCGGCGGAAACTTCGGCTGGTGCAGGCCCATGCGCATGGCCTCGCGCACCATCGCCATGATGTCCTGCTGGGCGAGGTCGAACAGCTGCTTGAGGTCCGGCAGGACGAAGTACAGCGGCTGCAGGATGTCGATGCGATAGGGCGTGCGCATCGCCTCCAGCGGGTCGAACGGCTGGTGCTCGGGTTCGGCGGACAGGCTGTAGAGCGTTTCCTTCGGCGAGGAAAGGATGCCGCCGCCATAGATGCGCCGGCCGGCGGGCGTATCCACCAGGCCGAACTCGACGGTCATCCAGTACAGGCGGGCGAGGAACACCCGCTCCTCCTTGCTGGCCTCGAGGCCGAGCTGGCCGTAAGTGTGGGTGAATTCGGCGAACCAGGGGTTGGTCAGCAGCGGGCAGTGACCGAAGATCTCGTGAAAGATGTCCGGCTCCTGCAGGTAGTCCAGCTCTTCCGGGGTGCGGATAAAGGTCGCGACGGGAAAACGCTTGCTCGCCAGCAGTTCGAAAAAGCGTTGGAAGGGGATCAGCGCCGGTACGCGCTCCACTTGCCATCCCGTGGTGGCGGCCAGCACGCGGTTGATCTCGCCGAGCTGCGGGATGCGCTCGTGGGGCAGGGCGAGCTGGTCGAGGCCGTCGAGGTATTCCTGGCAGGCGCGCCCGTCGAGCAGTTTCAGCTGACGCTCGACCAGCGTCTGCCACACCGCGTGCTCGGCGTCGGGGTAATGAATATGCCCCTGCGCGTCCGGTTCGCGGGCTACGTAGTGGGTGGTCTTCATCGCTTCTCCTGGGCCGCTTGGGCATCTTGTTGTTGCCCTCATTCGAACGCGAAGGCGTGCCGCAGGGGAGAGGCGCTGTGGCGCAATGTCGCATGTGCGCGGTATTGCGCTGTAAGAAATACATGACAGAGAGGTCGGCAGCCGGATCGGCGGCGTTGCCAATCGAGCAAACTGTCAAATAATCTTGACGATAATTTGCGCTGCACTGCAGCGCCCGGCCCCACAACAAGACAACAGGGCTCCGCCATGCGTATCAAGATTCTCTGCCAGAACCGTGTCGGCATTCTGCGCGACATGCTCAACCTGCTGGTGGACTACGGCATCAACGTGGCCCGCGGCGAAGTGGGCGGCGAGCAGGCCAATGCCGTCTACCTGCACTGCCCCAACCTGATGAACCTGCAGTTGCAGGCGCTACGGCCGAAGATCGAGGCGCTGCCCGGCGTGTTCGAGCTGCGCAAGGTCAGCCTGATGCCCAGCGAGCGGCATTCCCTAGAGCTCAATGCACTACTCGGCGCGCTGGAATTCCCCGTCCTCTCCATCGACATGAGCGGTGCCATCGTTGCCGCCAACCGTGCCGCTGCGCAGCTGCTCGGCGTGCGCGTCGACGAGGTCCCGGGCATGAGCCTGTCGCGCTACGCCGAGGACTTCGACCTGCCGGAACTGGTGCGCGCCAACAAGGCGCGGATCAACGGGCTGCGGGTGAAAATCAAGGGCGATGTGTTTCTCGCCGACATCGCCCCGCTGCAATCCGAACACGACGACAGCGAGGCGCTGGCCGGCGCGGTGCTGACCCTGCATCGCGCCGACCGGGTCGGTGAACGCATCTACCAGGTGCGCAAGCAGGAGCTGCGCGGCTTCGACAGCATCTTCCAGAGCTCGAAAGTGATGGCCGCGGTGGTGCGCGAGGCGCGGCGCATGGCACCGCTGGATGCGCCGCTGCTGATCGAGGGCGAGACCGGCACCGGCAAGGAACTGCTGGCGCGCGCCTGTCACCTGTCGAGCCCGCGTGGGCAGTCACCCTTCATGGCGCTCAACTGCGCCGGCCTGCCGGAGTCGATGGCCGAGACCGAGCTGTTCGGCTACGGCCCCGGCGCCTTCGAAGGCGCGCGGCCGGAAGGCAAGCTCGGCCTGCTGGAGCTGACCGCCGGCGGTACGCTGTTTCTCGATGGCGTCGGCGAGATGAGCCCGCGGCTGCAGGCCAAGCTGCTGCGCTTCCTGCAGGACGGCGGCTTTCGTCGGGTCGGCAGCGACGAGGAGGTCTATCTCGATGTGCGGGTGATCTGCGCGACGCAGGTCGATCTGTCCGAGCTCTGCGCCAGCGGGCAGTTTCGTCAGGACCTGTATCACCGGCTCAACGTGTTGTCGCTGCACATTCCGCCGCTGCGCGATTGCCTCGACGGGCTGCAGCCGTTGGCGCTGCACTTCATCGATCAGGCTAGCCGGCAGATCGGCTGTGCGCTGCCGACGCTCTCGCCGCAGGCGCTGGAGCGCCTGGCCGGCTATCACTGGCCGGGCAACGTGCGGCAGCTGGAGAACACTCTGTTCCAGGCGGTTTCGCTGTGCGAGGGCGGCGTCATCAAGCCCGAGCACATCCGTCTGCCGGGCTACGGCGCGGCGCAGCCACTGGGTGATTTTTCGCTGGAGGGCGACCTGGCCAGCATCGTCGGGCGCTTCGAGAAGGCCGTGCTGGAGGGACTGTACAAGCAGTTTCCGAGCAGCCGTCAGCTGGGCAAGCGCCTTGGCGTGTCGCATACCACCATCGCCAACAAGCTGCGCGAGCATGGCGTGGGCAAGACGGAAAACTGAGCGCAGGCCGGGAGGAGCGCTCCGGTTCAGCACTCGATGATGTTTACCGCCAATCCGCCGCGAGCGGTTTCCTTGTATTTGCTTTTCATATCGGCGCCGGTCTGGCGCATGGTGCGGATCACCTTGTCCAGCGAGACGAAGTGCCGACCATCACCACGCAAGGCCATGCGCGCCGCGTTGATCGCCTTCACCGCGCCCATGGCGTTGCGTTCGATGCAGGGCACCTGGACCAGCCCGCCGGCCGGATCGCAGGTCAGCCCGAGGTTGTGCTCCATGCCGATCTCGGCGGCGTTCTCGACCTGCTGCGGGGTGCCGCCGAGCACTTCGCACAGCGCGCCGGCACCCATGGAGCAGGCCACGCCTACCTCTCCCTGGCAGCCGACTTCGGCCCCGGAAATCGAGGCATTCTCCTTGTAGAGGATTCCGATCGCAGCGGCGGTGAGCAGGAAGCGCACCACGCCGTCCTCGTCTGCGCCCGGGACGAAGCGCATGTAGTAATGCAGCAGCGCCGGAATGATGCCTGCCGCGCCATTGGTCGGCGCGGTGACCACGCGGCCGCCGCTGGCATTCTCCTCGTTGACCGCCAGCGCATAGAGGTCGACCCAGTCGAGGACATTGAGCGCGTCGCGCAGGTTGGCCTCGGGATGCTCGCTGAGCTGGCGGTAAAGCCCGGCAGCGCGGCGGCGCACCTTGAGCCCGCCGGGCATCACGCCTTCGGTGCGGCAACCGGCATCGACGCAATCCTGCATGACCTGCCAGATGCGCAGCAGTCCGTCGCGGGTCTCTGCTTCCGGCCGCCAGGCGGCTTCGTTGGCCAGCATCAGCTGGCTGATGCTCATGTCTTGCGCGGCACAGTGATCGAGCAGTTCAGCCGCGCTGTGAAAGGGGTACGCCAGCGCGGTGGCATCCTCGACGATGCGGTCGCTGCCGGCGGCCTGCTCGTCGACGACGAAGCCGCCGCCCACCGAGTAGTACTCGCGGCTGCGCAGCTGCAGTCCGGCGGCGTCGAAGGCGCGGAACACCATGCCGTTGGGATGGAACGGCAGCGGCCTGCGAATGAAGGCGAGCTGAGCCTTGCTGTCGAAGGGAATCGGATGCCGGCCGAGCAGCTGCAGTTCGCCACGCTCGCGGATCGTCGCGAGGCGGGCCGGGATGCTGTCGGTATCCACCGATTCGGGCTGCTCGCCCTCCAGTCCGAGCAGCACGGCCTTGTCACTGCCGTGGCCCTTGCCGGTAGCGCCGAGCGAGCCGTACAGCTCGACCCTGAGGCTGGCAGTGGCGGCCAGCAGTTCGTCGCGCTGCAACCCGTCGGCGAAGCGCCATGCGGCGCGCATGGGGCCGACGGTGTGCGAGCTGGACGGGCCGATGCCGATCTTGAACAGGTCGAAGACGCTGAGGGACATGGGGTGCTCCGAGGCAGGGCTTGTATCAGCCTAGACCGTTCCGCGGTCGACAAGGTTGATCGCGATCGGTCTGGCTCGCTGCTCATCGGCAGGCGTTGTGCCTGCCGGCGATGACCGTTGCGCCGCTCACCGCGAGCCGCCCCAGGGGTTGGCCTCCAGGCTATTGTGCACGGCGGTCGCGGCCTGGGCAGCCTGGCCGATGGCGACACTGATCTGCTTCAGCCCCGGGGTCACGTCGCCGATCGCGTAGAGGCCGCGCAGCGAGGTCTGCAGGTGCGCGTCTACCTGCAGGGCGCCGCATTCATCGCAGTCGATGCCGAGCTGGATGGCGAGCTCGGAGCGAAAGCGGGCGCCCAGGCTGGGATAGATGATGTCGAAGTGATGCCGCTCGCCGCGGCAAGTCAGCAATTCGATGCCGGTTGTGCAGAGATGCAGCGATTCGACGCGGTCACTGATCACCTGGATGGCGTAGTGCTCGGCGAGCGCGATGGCCTGGTCGCAGGCGTCCTGCTCGCCATGCACGACCACGGTGACCCGGTCGGTGAAGGTGCGCAGGAAGACCGCATGGGAAATGGCATTCTCCGCTTCGCCGTAGACCGCGACGTTATGGCCATCCACTTCGTAGCCATCGCATATCGCACAGAGCCTCAGCTTGCCATCGGCGATGGCGTCTTCGGCGCCCGGCATGTCCGGCAGGGTGTCTTCGATACCGGTGGCAAGAATGATGCGCCGTGCCGTGCAGGTGGTCGCACCGAAGCGGACGCTGAAACCCTCGGCACCGGGTTCGATATGTTCGATGCGGCCATGTTCGAGTTGTGCACCATAACCGCTGGCCTGTTCACGCAGCCTGATCAGCAGGTCGTTGCCGGAGATACCCGGCGGAAAGCCCGGATAGTTGCGCGAGCGTGGGATCCAGGACGCCCGGCTCGAACCGGCATCCACCACCAGGCAGCTGCGGCGAAAACGCGCCAGGTACAGCGCGGCGGTCAGTCCTGCAGGGCCGCCGCCGACGATCAGGCAGTCGTAGCCGACGGCAGTGGGCGCAGGGGATGTGCTGGTCATGGCAACGGGCGTCGAGGTCTGGGACATGTCTGTTATGAAGAGCAACCAGGTCGTGAAGTTCGCCGGAATCGATGGCCGGCCACGGCAACGGCTGAAATGCAGTGAGGGCAGATCCGACAAAACCAGCGCCGATCGTGTCAGCGGCTTGCATGGTGCGGTGCGATATGGCTGCGAAACGTCGGTCTCCCGTAGCGATCTAGCGTGAAACAGTTGGCAAAAGGACATCGCATGATGGCGTCGTGCTTGTAGCGCTCTGGCGGATGCCGAACACTTCGCATCGCTGCCGCAGGCGACAGAGGACGTTTGCGATGCAGCCGATTCCAATAAAGGCAGCCGCCGGCGAACAGCGCCCGGAATGAGCTGCCCCTCCGCTCGATGGGGCTGGTGCACGCGCACCGCTTTGTGTCCCGAACACATCATGGTACGACCCGGCGGTGCTCACGAGGCGCCGGCCGGGCACTTGCATTTGGGGGTTACATGTTCAGGTCTTGCTTGGCTGCACTGGGTGCGGCGTTGTTCCTAATGGCTGCGCCGGCGATGGCCGCCGAAGAGGGTCCGATTGTCATCAAGTTCGCCCACGTGGTTGCGGACGACACGCCGAAGGGCAAAGGGGCGCTGCTGCTCAAGCAGTTGGTCGAGGAGCGCATGGCGGGCAAGATCAAAGTCGAGGTCTATCCGAACTCGACCCTGGTCGGGGACGCCGAAGAGATGCAAGCGCTGTTCGACAACAAGGTGCAGCTGCTGGCGCCGTCGATGTCCAAGTTCGCGCCGTACACCAAGAAACTGCAGGTGTTCGACCTGCCGTTCCTGTTCGATGACGCCGAGGCACTGCAGCGCTTCCAGAAGCGTGAAGCCGCACGCCAGTTGCTGCACTCGATGGCCGAGCACGGGGTGTACGGGCTTGCCTATTGGAACAACGGCTTGAAGCAGTTATCGGCTACCGCACCTCTGCGCAAGCCGAGCGATGCCGCAGGGCTGAAGTTTCGTATTCAGCCGTCGCCGGTGCTTGAGGCGCAGTTCGCCGCGGTTGGCGCCCAGTCCGTCGTGCTGCCCTTCGCCAAGGTCTATGAGTCGCTCAAGGGCGGTGTCGTGCAGGGCGCGGAGAACCCCTGGTCGAACATCCTCAGCCAGAACATGCACAGCGTTCAGCCCTATATCACCGAGAGCAACCATGGCGTGCTCGACTACATGCTGATCACCAACAACGAGTTCTGGCTGAGCATGCCGTTCGCCGTGCGTTCGGAGCTGGAGGGGATCATTCTCGAGGTGACCCAGGCGGTGAACCGCGAGGCTGCTGCGGTCAATCGCCGTGATCGCGAGCGAATCCTTGCCAGCGGCAGCAGCCAGCTGATCACCCTGACGCCGGACGAGCGTCAGGCCTGGCGCGAGCAGATGTTGCCGGTGTGGAAGTCCTACGAAGCGGATATCGGCGCCGACCTGATCCGCGCCGCCATGACGGTCAACCGTCGTCGTTGATCGTTCCGCCCAGCTCCCCGGCCAGGCAGGCCGGCGAGCTGGGGCGCCCCAGTCGCTGCATTTCATCCTCCAGCCATTCGGCCAACACCTGGGCATTGTTCTGCTGTTCGTCTCGTGCGGCGTAGAGCAGCGTCAGTGGGTCGCGTTCAGCCATCGCCAGCAGCGGCCACCAATGGTCGGGGCGGGCTGCCAGCTCCTTCTGGTAACGCCGACGGAACTCCGCATAGTCCAGCGTGCCGCCCTTGAACGCCTGGCGTAGCGCGGTCGAAGGCGCGATGTCCGGCAGCCATGCCGCCAGCGCCAGGCTGTCCTTGCGACAGCCCCTGGGCCAAAGCCGGTCGACCAGCACACGTTGGCCATCGGTCTCGCTTGCTGGCTCATATACGCGTCTGCAGCGAATCATCGAAAGGGTCTCCGCAGCCTGATCCGTCAAGCATAGGTAAAAAATACGGGTTGCTCAGGGTATAAAAAACTGTTTTATGGGTTATTAAAACCTAAGCCTTGCAGGTTAAAAATACCCTTAATTCTTTATCCCTTTGATTTTATATGCATTAAATGTCGGCACGCTTTGTGTAGAGAAGATGGGGTGGCAAAACCTATATCCGACAGGAGCGTGACATGAAAAAGGTAATGGTGGTGGTGGCGACCGTGGCAGTTCTGGGCAGCAGCCTGGTCAGGGCGGACGAGATTCTCGAAGTGCATCAGGACCGTGCTGTTGGTGGTGGTTTCGGTGGGCTCAGCGGTTTCATGCTCGGGGCGGCGGCGGGCGGCCCGATCGGTGCGCTGGTTGGCGGCGGCGTCGGTTACCTGCTGGGGCAAGGCGCACAGCAGGCGGCGGGGCTGGAGCAAACGCGCTATGTGGTCCGGCGTGAGGACGGCAGCGTCGCCCGCATCCGTACCTCCGATGACCGCTTCCTGCGCGGACAGCATATCGAGCGCGACGGCAGTCGGATCACCGCCTCGGCAGAATGATCGCCGGCGGGTAGTGCGTGGCGCGCTGTTTGCGGGATGATCGGGGCTGACATCCCCAGAGGAGGCACAGATGAGTTATTCCGTTCTGCACGTGGTGCACCTGCTGGCCGCGATCTTCTTCATCGGTACGCTGTTCTTTGAAGTGATGATTCTCGGCCGTATCCGCGAGCAGGTCGGCGAGCAGACGATGCCGCTGGTCGAGCGCGCCGTCGGTGCGCGTTCGCGGGTGGTGCTGCACTGGGTCGTGCTGTTCGTCTACGGGGCGGGCATCGGCCTGGGCTGGTATCACCGCGAAGCGCTGGCCGACCCGCTGGCCAGCAGCTTCGCCACCTTGCTGACGTTCAAGATCGTGCTGGCGATCGGCGTGTTCTTCACCTTCGGCCTGGTCGCCATCCTGCTGCGCAAGGGGCGCATGACGCCGGCCCGCTATCGGGCGATCCACTGGGCCATCTTTGTGCAGATGATCGGCATCGTGCTGTTGGCCAAGGGCATGTTCTACGTGCATTGGTGAGGCTGCGCTGCATACCCAGTTTCGTCGGTTGCGGTGATGACCACGGTCAATTCTATTGAGGCTTCGTTGCATGTTTATCGGGCCTGATTCAGTCATCGCAGCCTCGTTGCTTTAGCGGCTGCGGGAACTAAGGTGGCTGCATCGTTTCCCGATCAGCAGAGGTTGCCCATGGATTTTGCCTACAGCCCACGTGTCGAGGCGCTGCGTCAGCAACTGCGCGCCTTCATGGACCAGTACATCGTGCCGCGAATAGGCGCCTGGCATGCCGAGGTAGCGGCCGGACAGTATCCCGTCTCCTTCATGGACGACCTCAAGGCGCTGGCGCGTTCGGAAGGGCTGTGGAACCTGTTCCTGCCGTCGCTCGGCGAGGATGAGCCGGGGATGGGCCTGAGCAATCTCGAATACGCGCCGCTGGCGGAGATCATGGGGCGCGTGCACTGGGCCTCGGAGGTGTTCAACTGCAACGCGCCGGATACCGGCAACATGGAGCTGCTGCACATGTTCGCCACGCCCGAGCAGCGCGAGCGCTGGCTCAAGCCGCTATTGGAGGGCGAAATCCGCTCGGCCTTCGCCATGACCGAGCCGGACGTGCCGTCCTCCGATGCGACCAACATCCAGACGCTGATTCGCCGCGACGGCGACGACTACGTGATCAACGGCCGCAAGTGGTTCATCACCAACGCCTCGCATCCCAACTGCAAGCTGTTGATCGTCATGGGCAAGACCGACCCGGACGCCGAGACCCATCAGCAGCAGAGCATGATCCTGGTGCCGTTCGACACGCCCGGTGTCGAGCTGGTGCGCAACATTCCGGTGATGAACCACATCGCCCCGGAAGGCCACAGTGAACTGCTGCTGAAGAACGTGCGGGTGCCGGCGAGCAACCTGCTGGGCAGGGAAGGAGACGGTTTCATGATGGCCCAGGCGCGTCTGGGGCCAGGGCGCATCCACCACTGCATGCGCTCGATCGGCATGGCCGAGCTGGCCCTGGAGCTGATGGTCGAGCGCTGCCAGGAACGCAAGGCGTTCGGCAAGTACCTGCAGCAGTATTCCAACATCGGCGACTGGATCGCCGAGTCGCGCATCGAGATCGAGCAGGCGCGGCTGCTGGTACTCAAGACCGCCTGGATGATCGACGAGGTCGGCGCCAAGGCCGCGCGCAAGGAGATTTCCATGATCAAGGCGTTGGTGCCGCGTATGCACACCAACGTCGTCGACCGCGCCATCCAGGTCTACGGCGCGATGGGCCTGACGCCGGACACGCCGCTGGCCGACATGTGGACCGGCGGCCGCGCCCTGCGCTTCGCCGACGGCCCGGATCAGGTGCATCTGCGCAGCATCGCGAAAATGGAAATCAAGGCCAGTGAAGCCAGTCGCGGCGCGACGGCGGCCTATCTCACCCCACCCGGCCGTCACTGAGCGTGCCGCTTCTGCCGGCCGTATCACCACTGCGGTGTGCGGCCAGCCGCTTCTTTGATGCTTTTACCCGCCGTTTCGCTCGCATTCTGGGGTGGCTGGCCTAGGCTGGTCATCAAAGCTTCGTAGGTTGCGTTCATGTTGTTTATTGACATGGGACAACGAAAGTGACGGCCGACCACGTCCTTGATTGCAGTCAAGGGGCGCCGACAGAGCGCTCCCCTACCATGCGAGCCACTTCAAGTAGTGCAAGCAGGTGATTTCGATGGCTTCCCGCGAGTTCTGGTCGCTGCCCGGTGCGCTGAGCGCCTGGGTCACGGGCCTTTTCATCGCCCTTGTTCTGGCAGTCTGCGCCGTGCCGGTGCAGGCCCGCGAGTACCCGGCCGAACAGCAGCGCCTGGAGAAATTCTTCCCCGGTGCCAGCGTTTCGGCGGCCGAGGGCGATTACCAGGTCCGCACGATCACCAAGGGAGACGAGGTCCTCGGTTATGCCTTCCAGTCCATCAACGTGGTGGACATCCCCGCCTACTCCGGCAAATCGATCAACATGCAGGTGCTGCTCGATCCCCAGGGCGTGATCGTCGATGCCTACGTGCTCGAGCACCATGAACCGATCCTGCTGATCGGCATCCCCGAAGAAGAGCTGCACGCCTTCAATGCCAAGTACCAGGGCATCCACGTTGACCAGCGCGTCGTGGTCGGCCGTTCGCGGGACGAGAATGCGGTCACCATCGATGCGGTCACCGGGGCCACCGTCACGGT
This sequence comes from Stutzerimonas sp. KH-1, assembly GCF_054483855.1. Taxonomy (NCBI): domain Bacteria; kingdom Pseudomonadati; phylum Pseudomonadota; class Gammaproteobacteria; order Pseudomonadales; family Pseudomonadaceae; genus Stutzerimonas; species Stutzerimonas sp. KH-1. The sequence goes on from NZ_CM137011.1 coordinate 4,382,549, forward strand.
GATGGTGGTCAACGAGATCGTCATGCGCGCGGCGCATGACGTCGCGGTGTCGCTGGGGCTGGTGGAGAGCAAGGCGGGCGTCGCGCAGAAGCCGGCCACCGTTCGCGCGGATTATTACGAGCCGGCAACCTGGAGCGACCTGACCGGCAACGGCGCAATCCGCCGCCTGCACCTGACCAAGGGCGAGATCGACGAGGCGTTCAAGGGCACCGAGGGCGAAGGCATCGACGAGGCGGCGGCAGATGAGGTGCAGGACACTTTCATCGACCTCTACGCCACGCACCTGAACCCACCGACCATCGGTCGCGCCCTGCTCGGCGACGCGCACTACCGCACGCTGATGGACGAGCTCAAGCCAGGCGAGCATGCGGTCGCGGTGATGGGCAGCGGTGAGTACTCGTTCAAGGGCTCGGGTTATGTCCGCGGCGGCATTTTCGATCGGGTCCAGTTGCGCCAGTTCGGCAATGTGATCAGCTTCCGCGACATGGACTTCCAGCGGCTGGACGACGTCTATGCCGAGGGCATGCCCGACTTCAGGGAAATGGCGATCTTCATCGTCCGCGAGCATGCGGCGTTCGATCCCGGTTCACCCTGGACGCTGGAGCTGCTGGTGCGCCGCCAGACCGGCCCGATCAGCGGCATGTTCACCAGCTTCGAGCTGCCCTACCAGATGCCCGAGCAGTACATCGAGCGTCCGCAGCCGACCGCCGAGGAGCTGGCCGCCATCGAAGAGGCCAACCGGCCGATGTGGGTCAACATCTGGTACCAGAAGTCATTCCAGATTGGCGTGATCCTCGCGGCGCTGGGCCTGCTGACGGTCATCCTGTTCCTGCAGGACAAGTTCACTCAGCGGCCGCGGTTCCTGCACTGGCTGCGTCGCGGCTACCTGGTGTTCACCGTGGTGTTCATCGGTTGGTACGCGCTGGGGCAGCTGTCGGTGGTCAACGTGCTGACCTTCGTCCACGCGCTGTTCCAGGATTTCCGCTGGGAGCTGTTCCTCTCCGATCCGGTGATCTTCATCATCTGGACCTTCACCGCCGCCAGCATCCTGCTCTGGGGCCGTGGCGTGTTCTGCGGCTGGCTGTGCCCCTTCGGCGCGCTGCAGGAGCTGATCAACGAAGCCGCACGCAAGCTGAAGATTCCGCAGTACGAGCTGCCCTTCGCCGTGCATGAGCGGCTCTGGGCGATCAAGTACATCGTCCTGCTGGTGCTGTTCGGCATCTCCCTCGAGTCGATGATGATGGCCGAGAAGGCCGCCGAGGTTGAGCCGTTCAAGACCGCCATCACCCTCAAGTTCGACCGCCAGTGGTGGTTCGTCGCCTACGCGGTGTTCCTGCTGGTCATCAACATCTTCACCCGCAAGGTGTACTGCCGCTACGTCTGCCCGCTGGGGGCGGCGCTGTCGATCAGCAGCAAGGTGCGCCTGTTCGACTGGCTCAAGCGGCGCCCCGAATGCGGCAGCCCCTGCCAGCTGTGCGCCAAGGAATGCGAGATCCAGGCCATCCACCCGGATGGGCACATCAACCACAACGAGTGCCATTACTGCCTGGACTGCCAGATGACCTACCACAACGAAGACAAGTGCCCGCCGCTGATTCTGAAGAACAAGCGCGCCAAGCGCGGCAAGAAGGCACCGGCCGACCCGTCGCTGATTCCCGTAGTGCAAGTGGTGGAACCCTGAGCCGTCGCCGCAGGCGAGGCGCTCGATCGATGTGTTTGAAGCAGTGTCCCAAAGGAGCAAAACCCCATGAGTGACAAGAGCAAGAACAATCCCGAGGTGCTGGAGAAGGGCGGCATGAGCCGTCGTGGCTTCCTCGGCGCCAGCGCGGTGACTGGCGCGGCCGTTGCGGCCACGGCCTTCGGCGGCGCGGTGATGAGCCGCGAGTCCTGGGCCGCAGCGGTCAAGGACGCGCGGCAGAACATTCACGTCGCGCCGGGCGAACTGGACGACTACTACGGCTTCTGGAGCGGCGGCCACCAGGGCGAGGTGCGTGTGCTGGGCATTCCGTCGATGCGTGAGCTGATGCGCATCCCGGTATTCAACGTCGACTCGGCCACCGGCTGGGGCCTGACCAACGAGAGCAAGGCGGTGCTGGGTGATAGCGCCAAGTTCCTCAACGGTGACTGCCACCACCCGCACATCTCGATGAAGGACGGCAAGTACGACGGCAAGTACGTATTCATCAACGACAAGGCCAACACCCGTGTCGCGCGTATCCGCCTGGATATCATGAAGTGCGACAAGATCCTGACCGTGCCGAACTGCCAGGCGATCCACGGCCTGCGCCTGCAGAAGGTGCCGTATACCAAGTACGTATACGCCAACGCCGAGTTCGTCATTCCGCACCCGAACGACGGCAAGGTGTTCGATCTGCAGGATGAAAACAGCTACACCATGTACAACGTCATCGACGCTGAAAAGATGGAGATGGCCTTCCAGATCATCGTCGACGGCAACCTCGATAACACCGACGCCGACTACACCGGCCGCTTCACCGCTGCCACCTGCTACAACTCGGAAAAGGCCTACGACCTCGGCGGCATGATGCGCAACGAGCGTGACTGGGTCGTGGTGTTCGACATCGAGGCAGCCGAGAAGGCGGTCAAGGCTGGCAAGTTCATCACCCTCGGCGACTCCAAGGTGCCGGTGCTCGATGGCCGCAAGAAAGGCGACAAGGACAGCGAATTCACTCGTTACATTCCGGTACCGAAGAACCCGCACGGCTGCAACACCTCCTCCGATGGCAAGTACTTCATCGCCAACGGCAAGCTGTCGCCGACCGTGTCGATGATCGAGATCGCCAAGCTGCCCGACCTGTTCGCCGGCAAGCTGAAGGACCCGCGCGACACCATCGCTGCGGAAGTGGAACTGGGCCTCGGCCCGCTGCACACCACCTTCGACGGTCGCGGCAACGCGTACACCACGCTGTTCATCGACAGCCAGGTGGTCAAGTGGAACATGGCCGACGCGGTCCGCGCCTACAAGGGTGAGAAGGTCAACTACATCAAGCAGAAGCTGGATGTGCACTATCAGCCGGGCCACATCCATGCCTCGCTGTGCGAGACCAGCGAAGCCGACGGCAAGTGGCTGGTGGCGCTGTGCAAGTTCGGCAAGGACCGCTTCCTGCCGACCGGCCCGCTGCATCCGGAAAACGACCAGCTGATCGACATCTCCGGCGACGAGATGAAGCTGGTGCATGACGGCCCCACCTTTGCCGAGCCGCACGACTGCGTCATGGCCCGTCGTGACCAGATCAAGACCAAGAAGATCTGGGACCGCAACGACCCGTTCTTCGCCGGCACCGTGGAAATGGCGAAGAAGGACGGTATCAACCTCGACACCGACAACAAGGTCATCCGCGACGGCAACAAGGTGCGCGTGTACATGACGTCCATGGCGCCGGCATACGGTGTTCAGGAGTTCACCGTCAAGCAGGGCGACGAAGTCACCGTGACCATCACCAACATCGACCAGATCGAAGACGTGTCCCACGGCTTCGTCATGGTCAACCATGGTGTGAGCATGGAGATCAGCCCGCAGCAGACCTCTTCCATCACCTTTGTCGCTGACAAGCCGGGGCTGCACTGGTACTACTGCAGCTGGTTCTGTCACGCGCTGCACATGGAAATGGTCGGCCGCATGATGGTCGAGCCCGCCTAAGCGGCTCCAGCCATCGCCCGTTTGCGGTCGGGCGATGGCGTCGCAATCCGCGAAGGGTTTCGGCATGCTGCCGCGACCCTTCCGGCAACCGCCGTTCGCCTGCAAGCTGAAGAAGGTCAAAACGCAGTGTTCAAAGCTCAGGCTGGTTTTTTCTCGCGATACCCCACAGCAGTCATGCTGCTGCTTCTATTCAGTGGTGCGGCTCAGGCGGCACCGCAATCGATTACCACCCTGCCGCTGCAGCCCGACGGTGAGAACCGCTGGCGCCTGCCTGCCGGGGAATATCAGGGGCAGTTCACCATCGAGCAACCCATGCAGCTGCGTTGCGAGCCGGGTGCGACCATCCAGTCGCAAGGGCAGGGCAGCAGCCTGGTCATCAGCGCGCCCGACGTGCTCGTCGACGGCTGCACGCTGCGCGACTGGGGCTCCGACCTCACGGCCATGGATTCGGCGGTGTTCGTCCTGCCAGCCGCGCCGCGGGCGCTGATCCGGAACAACCGCATGCAGGGGCCGGGCTTCGGCGTGTTCGTCGATGGCGCCGCCGACGTGCAGGTGATCGGCAACGAGATCGTCGGCGAGGTGGACATTCGCTCGCAGGACCGCGGCAACGGCATTCACCTGTTCGCCGTGAACGGTGCACGCATCGTCGGCAATCGGGTACGTGACGTCCGCGATGGCATCTATATCGACACCTCCAACGGCAACCACCTGGAGGCCAACGTCCTCGAGGATCTGCGCTATGGCGTGCATTACATGTTCGCCAACGACAACAGCGTGATCAACAACGTCACCCGCCGTACCCGTACCGGCTACGCGCTGATGCAGAGCCGCAAGCTGATCGTCACGGGCAACCGCTCCGAGCAGGATCAGAACTACGGCATCCTGATGAACTACATCACCTACTCGACCATCACCGGCAACTTCGTCAGCGAGGTGCAGCGTGGCGATACCGGTGGCGACAGCATGATCAGCGGCGGCGAAGGCAAGGCGCTGTTCATCTACAACTCGCTGTTCAACACCATCGAGAACAACCACTTCGAGAAGAGCTCGCTGGGCATCCACCTGACCGCCGGCTCCGAAGACAACCGCATTTCCGGCAACGCCTTCGTCGGCAACCAGCAGCAGGTCAAGTACGTGGCGACCCGCACCCAGGAATGGTCGGTGGACGGCCGTGGCAACTACTGGAGCGATTACCTGGGCTGGGACCGCAATGACGACGGCCTGGGCGATGTCGCCTACGAACCCAACGACAACGTCGATCGCCTGCTCTGGCTCTACCCGCAGGTGCGCCTGCTGATGAACAGCCCGAGCATCGAGGTGCTGCGCTGGGTGCAGCGTGCCTTCCCGGTGGTCAAGTCGCCGGGCGTGCAGGACAGCCATCCGCTGATGAAGCTGCCCACTGAAGAACTCCTAACCGAAAAGCAGGAACCAACGTCATGAACGCCGTCGAGATCCAGGGCGTAAGCCAGCGTTACGGCAGCATGACCGTGCTGCACGATCTGAACCTGAACCTCGGTGAGGGCGAGGTGCTGGGGCTGTTCGGCCATAACGGCGCGGGCAAGACCACCAGCATGAAGCTGATTCTCGGCCTGCTCTCGCCGAGCGCGGGCCAGGTGAAAGTGCTCGGCCGCGCGCCGAACGATCCGCAGGTGCGCCGCCAGCTCGGCTATCTGCCGGAGAACGTGACCTTCTATCCGCAGTTGAGCGGCCGCGAAACCCTGCGCCACTTCGCTCGCCTCAAGGGCGCGGCGCTTGGCCAGGTGGACGAGCTGCTCGAGCAGGTCGGCCTGGCGCATGCCGCCGACCGCCGGGTGAAGACCTATTCCAAGGGTATGCGCCAGCGCCTCGGCCTGGCTCAGGCGCTGCTCGGCGAACCGAAGTTGCTGCTGCTCGACGAGCCGACCGTGGGCCTAGATCCGATCGCCACCCAGGATCTCTACCAGCTGATCGACCGCCTGCGTCAGCGCGGCACCAGCATCATCCTCTGCTCCCACGTGCTGCCGGGCGTCGAGGCGCATATCAACCGCGCGGCGATCCTCGCCAAGGGTCGCTTACAGGCGGTCGGCAGCCTGTCGCAACTGCGTGCCGAGGCCGGGCTGCCGGTGCGCATCCGCGCCAGCGGCATCAGCGAGCGCGACAGTTGGCTGCAGCGCTGGACCGATGCCGGGCACAGCGCCCGCGGCCTCAGCGAGACGAGTCTGGAAGTGGTTGCCATCAATGGCCACAAGCTGGTGCTGCTGCGCCAGCTGCTCGGCGAGAGCGAGCCGGAGGACATCGAGATCCACCAGCCGTCGCTGGAAGACCTCTACCGCTATTACATGGAGCGCGCCGGTGACGTACGCGCCCAGGAGGGTCGCCCATGAACCAGGTCTGGAACATCGCCCGCAAGGAACTCAGCGACGGCCTGCGCAACCGCTGGCTGCTCGCCATCAGTCTGCTCTTCGCCGTGCTCGCGGTGGGCATCGCCTGGCTCGGCGCTGCGGCGTCCGGCCAGCTCGGCTTCACCTCGATTCCGGCGACCATCGCCAGCCTGGCCAGTCTGGCCACCTTTCTGATGCCGCTGATCGCATTGCTCTTGGCCTACGACGCCATCGTCGGCGAGGACGAGGGCGGCACGCTGATGCTGCTGCTGACCTATCCGCTGGGGCGCGGGCAGATTCTGCTCGGCAAGTTCGTCGGCCACGGGCTGATCCTCGCCCTGGCGGTGCTGATCGGCTTCGGCTGCGCGGCGCTGGCCATTGCCGTGCTGGTCGAGGGCGTCGAACTCGGCATGCTGTTCTGGGCGTTCGGCCGCTTCATGATCTCCTCGACGCTGCTCGGCTGGGTATTCCTCGCCTTGGCCTACGTGCTCAGCGGCAAGGTCAACGAGAAGTCCAGTGCCGCCGGGCTGGCGCTCGGCGTGTGGTTTCTCTTCGTGCTGGTGTTCGACCTGGTGCTGCTCGCGCTGCTGGTGCTCAGCGAAGGCAAGTTCAATCCCGAACTGCTGCCCTGGCTGCTGTTGCTCAACCCCACCGACATCTACCGGCTGATCAACCTGTCCGGCTTCGAGGGCAGCGGCAGCACCATGGGCGTGCTCTCGCTCGGTGCCGACCTGCCAGTGCCGGGCGCGGTGCTCTGGCTCTGTTTGCTGGCCTGGGTCGGCGTTTCGCTGTTGCTGGCCTACGGCATCTTCCGCCGTCGGCTGGCCTGAACTCATGAATCAAAAAGGAAATCCCTCTATGAACGCACTGCATCGCATCGGCGCCGGAACCTTCCTCGCTCTGCTGCTTGCTGTCGGCCTGGCCGGCTGCGGCGAGAAGGAAGAGGTCGAGCAGGCGCTGGACCCGGTGGCCTTCCACGACAGCGACGAATGCCATGTCTGCGGCATGATCATCAGCGACTTCCCCGGGCCCAAGGGCCAGGCGGTGGAGAAGGGTGGGGTGAAGAAGTTCTGTTCCACCGCCGAGATGCTCGGCTGGTGGTTGCAGCCGGAAAACCGCCTGCTCGACGCCAAGCTGTACGTGCACGACATGGGCCGCAGCGTTTGGGAAAAACCGGATGACGGTCACCTGATCGACGCAACCAGCGCCTACTATGTGGTCGGCACGTCGCTCAAGGGGGCCATGGGGGCATCGTTGGCGACCTTCGCCGACGAGCAGGTGGCCAAGCGTCTGGCCGAGGAACACGGTGGCCGCGTGCTGCGTTTCGATCAGATCGATCAGGCGCTGCTGCAGGAAGCGGCGAGCATGCAGCATGGCGGCATGCACGAGCACATGCCGGCCGATCGACACAATGCACACGCAGGTCACTGAGCCGCGATCAATTCCGCTACATCCGAGGTAAGCACAATGATGGGTATCAGCGTCTGGCAACTTCTGATCATTCTTCTGATCGTCGTCATGCTGTTCGGCACCAAGCGCCTGCGCGGTCTGGGCTCCGACCTGGGCAGCGCGATCAGCGGTTTTCGCAAGTCGGTGAGCGACGGTGAAACGACCGCGAGCAGTGAGACGGTGAAGCAGGAACTCAAGTAAGCGCGTCTGCCTCCTGCGGCGCCGGTTCACGTGCCGGTCGCCGCTCCGAGACCTGCCGGCGCCTGTCCGCGCTTGCAGGTCAGCTTCGCATCTCCGCGCGGCAGTATGGCCGCCTTGCACCTCAACGGTGCATCTTCGAGCGGGTCTTCGGCGCCGCACGTCACTTTTCCGCCGCCTCGGAAAAAAGCTGATCGCAATCAAGTCTGCCGAGCGCTCCTACCCTGTAGAAAGTAACCTTGGCTCCCGCTTTCTGGAGCGCTCATCTGCCTGTTGCGCCCATGACTGTGCGCTGCGGGACATGGCAATACTGGAGGCCTTCCGTGCAAGTTATCGACCGGCGAAAAGCCCTGAGTATCCCGCCTATCTGGCGGCTCGCGTTTCGCCCCTTCTTTCTCGCCGGCAGCGTCTATGCGCTGCTGGCAATCCCGCTCTGGGTCGCCGCCTGGACCGGGCTCTGGCCGGGCTTTCAGCCCACCGGCGGCTGGCTCGCCTGGCACCGTCACGAAATGCTGTTCGGCTTCGCCATGGCGATCGTCGCCGGCTTCCTGCTGACCGCGGTACAGACCTGGACCGGGCAGACCGCGCCCTCCGGCAACCGTCTGATGGGGCTGGCGCTGCTCTGGCTGGCGGCACGCCTGGGCTGGTTGTTCGGCCTGCCCGCCGAGTGGCTGGCCCCGCTGGATTTGCTGTTCCTGCTGGCCCTGGCCTGGGTGATGGCGCGCATGCTCTGGGCCGTGCGGCAGAAGCGCAACTACCCGATCGTGGTGGTGCTGAGCCTGATGTTCGGTGCCGACCTGCTGGTGCTGAGCGGCCTGCTGCAAGGCAGCGATGCCCTGCAGCGCCAGGGCGTGCTGGCCGGCCTCTGGCTGGTGGCCGCATTGATGGCGCTGATCGGCGGGCGGGTAATTCCGTTCTTCACCCAGCGCGGGCTGGGCAAGGTCGAGGCGCTCAAGCCCTGGGTATGGCTGGATGTCGCCCTGCTGGTGGGCACCGGTGTGATCGCCCTGTTGCATGCAGTCGGCATCGCCATGCAGCCGCACCCTGTGCTGGGCCTGTTGTTCGCGGCTATCGGCGCCGGCCATCTGCTGCGTCTGGCGCGCTGGTATGACAAGGGCATCTGGAAGGTCGGCCTGCTCTGGTCGTTGCACCTGGCGATGCTCTGGCTGGTGGTCGCGGCGTTCGGCCTGGCGCTCTGGCATTTCGGTCTGCTGGCGCAGTCCAGCCCGTCGCTGCATGCGCTGAGCGTCGGTTCGATGAGTGGCTTGATCCTGGCCATGATCGCCCGGGTGACGCTCGGCCACACCGGTCGGCCGCTGCAGTTACCGGCGGGCATTATCGGGGCCTTCGTGCTGTTCAACCTCGGTACGGCAGCGCGGGTATTCCTCTCGGTCATCTGGCCGGTCGGCGGGCTGTGGCTGGCGGCGGCCTGCTGGGCACTGGCCTTCGCGCTCTACGTCTGGCGCTACGCGCCGATGCTGGTCGCGCCCCGTGTGGATGGACACCCGGGCTAACAGCGCAAGTCGCAATCGGCAGGTGCCGTCGCACCTGCCACACCTAACCAGCTTGAAAACCGCTGCCTCTGGCGAGGCGGCCTGTGACTCGACACGTGTCGAGCTCGGAGATGATGAATGAAAAGCGAGTTTCAGGATCGTCTTGCGGTCGTGACCGGTGCCAGCTCCGGAATCGGCCTGGCACTGTGTGCTGCCCTGTTGCAGCGGGGAGCCCAAGTGCTGGCGATGTCGCGCAGCCTGGGTGGTCTCGAGGCGCTGTTGGCGACGCATCCGGAGCAGCTGCAATGGCTGCGTGGCGATGTCACTTCGGCCGAAGACCTGGCCGAGCTGGGCCGGCGCGCGGCCCAGCTCGGCCCCGTGCATTATCTGGTGCCCAATGCGGGCATCGCCGAGCTGGCCGATGGCCTCGACATGGCGGCCTTCGACCGGCAGTGGGCAGTCAATGGCGCCGGTGCGCTGAACACCCTCGCGGTCATGCGTAACGAGCTGGCCAAGCCGGCTTCGGTGGTGTTCGTCGGCACCTTTCTGATCCGTTCGACCTTCCCCGGCCTGGCCGCCTACATCGCCAGCAAGGCGGCGTTGGCGGCGCAGGCGCGTACGCTGGCGGTGGAGTTCGCGCCGCTGGATGTACGCATCAACATGGTCTCGCCAGGGCCGACCGCTACCGCCATCTGGGGCACGCTGGGACTGACCGACGACCAGCTCGAAGGCGTTGCCGATGGCGTTACCAAGCGCCTGCTGCCGGGGCATTTCCTCGAGTCCGCGGCGGTCGCCAACGTCATCCTGTTCCAGCTCTCGCAAGGCGCGCGCGGCGTGTTCGGTCAGGACTGGGTGGTGGATAACGGCTACACCATCAGCTGAGGGATACCCGCATGTGGTTCAAGTGGAAGCGCAGCGCGGTACGCCTGGAGCAGGAATTGCGCGCGTTGCAGTCCAGTCACGCCGAGCAGTCGGCGCGCGTCGCAGCGCTGGAACAGCAGCTGCAGGTAGCAGAAGCCGCCAGCCAGCAACGCCAGCGACAGCTCGACTATTACCGCGGCGTGTCGGAAAAGCTGATTCGCTTCAGCACCTCGGTGGCCCATCTCGGCGAGTCGTTCGAGTTCCTCACCGGGCAGTTGGGCGATAACAAGGCCCGTGCCGGCGAGGTCGCCGCCGCGGCGCTGAGCAACCAGAAGCATTTCGGCGAGCTGCAGGGCAAGGCCGCCGAGATGGAGGGCGGCCTTGGCCTGGCCTCGCGCAAGGTCGATACCCTTGCCGAGCGCTCGCAGGAGATCAACGGCATCGTCGATCTCATCAGCGGCATCGCCAGCCAGACCAATCTGCTGGCGCTGAATGCCGCGATCGAGGCGGCGCGGGCCGGCGAAGCCGGGCGTGGTTTCGCGGTTGTCGCCGGGGAGATTCGCAGCCTGGCGGAAAAGACCGCGCTGGCGACCGATGACATCGTGCGCAAGATTGGCGAAGTGCAGGCCGAAATCCGCAACGTGCATGACTATATCCAGCTGCAGGGCAGCCACGCCAAGGGCTTCAGCCGAACCACCGAGGTCGCGGTCGAGGCGATGCGTACGCTCTACCAGCTGGCCGGGACGATGCGCGCCAGCAGCGCCGCGTCTTCCTTCCGTGCCGGCATCGAGCTGGCCAATCTCGACGAGCTGTCACTGAAGTTCGTGGTGTACAACCACCTGCTGAGCGACCAGGCACAGCCAATTCCACAGCTGCCGAGCGAACGCGACTGTCGTTTCGGCCGCTGGTACTACGGCGAGGGCAACCGCGATATCCAGGCGCTGGACTGCTTCCGGCAGATCGAGCGGCCGCACACGGCGGTGCATGCCCAAGGGCAGGCGGCGCTGGATGCATTTGCTCAGGACGCCCTGGAAACCGCGCTGCGCCACCTGGGCCAGATGGAGGACGCCAACCTGGAGGTGATGCGTATCGTCACCGCGGTGGTCGATCAGTACGAGCGAGGGACGAGCCACGCGGCTTGATGCTGCAGGCTGCGGTTTCTGCCTCATGGCGGGCTTAGTGCAAGAATATTGCGCTTATCGATCAATACTATTCGTTAGATAACATTTAACTCGCCGCAGACAATGCGCACGCATTCCGTCTGCGCGGCATTCCGTCGCGCTCGATATGAACCGATCCCAGGAGGAACGGCGAGCGGATGCGGCGTGCCGGCCCGTCGACCATTGCCAGCGCTGCGCTGGCAGATCTCGATGTTCGTTCCCTGGGCGCCCGCGTCGGCCGCCTGGCAAGCATGAGCGAACTGCACAACAGTCCCGAACCGATTGCCTACAACTACCACGTGGTGCGCCAGTTCACCCTGATGACGCTGGTCTGGGGTGTGCTCGGCATGGGCCTCGGCGTCTTCATCGCCGCTCAGCTGGTCTGGCCGCAGCTGAACTTCGATCTGCCCTGGACCAGCTTCGGCCGGCTGCGACCGATCCACACCAATCTGGTGATCTTCGCCTTCGGTGGCGGCGCGCTGTTCGCCTCGTCCTTCTACATCGTCCAGCGCACCAGCCATGCCCGGCTGATTTCCGATCGGCTGGCGGCGCTGGTGTTCTGGGGCTGGCAGGCAGCCTGCGTGGCAATGCCGATCAGCTACGCGCTGGGCTACACCACGTCCAAGGAATACGCCGAGATGGAGTGGCCGATCGCGCTCTGGGTGACGCTGATCTGGGTGCTCTACGCCTATCTGTTCTTCGGCACCATCGCCCGCCGGCGCATCCGTCACATCTATGTCGGCAACTGGTTCTTCGGCGCCTTCATCATCGTTACCGGCATGGTGCACATCATCAACCATGCCCTGGTCCCGGTAGGGCCGCTCAAGTCCTACTCGCTGTATTCGGGCGCCACCGATGCGATGGTGCAGTGGTGGTACGGGCACAGCGTGGTGGGCTTCATTCTCTCGGTCGGCTTTCTCGGGATGATGTATTACTTCGTGCCCAAACAGGCGGGGCGGCCGATCTACTCGTATCGCCTTTCCATCGTGCACTTCTGGGCGATCATCTCGATCTACATCTGGGCCGGCCCACATCACCTGCACTACACCGCACTGCCGGACTGGGCGCAGAGCCTGGGCATGGTGATGTCGATCATCCTGCTGGCGCCGAGCTGGGGCGGCATGATCAACGGCATGATGACCCTCTCCGGTGCCTGGCATAAGCTGCGCACCGACCCGATCCTGCGCTTTCTGGTGGTCTCGCTGGCGTTCTACGGCATGTCCACCTTCGAAGGGCCGATGATGGCGATCAAGACGGTCAACGCACTGTCGCACTACACCGACTGGACCATCGGCCACGTACACGCCGGGGCGCTGGGCTGGGTGGCGATGATCTCCATCGGCTCGCTGTACCACCTGATACCGCGGCTGTGGGGGGGCGAGCAGATGCACAGCATCGGGCTGATCAACGCGCACTTCTGGCTGGCCACCATCGGCACGGTGCTCTACATCGCCTCGATGTGGGTCAACGGCATCACCCAGGGCTTGATGTGGCGCGCAGTCAACGAAGACGGCACGCTGACCTACTCTTTCATCGAGGCGCTGGAAGCCAGCCATCCCGGCTACATCGTGCGCATGGCCGGCGGCGGCATTTTCGCCTGCGGCATGCTGCTGATGGCATTGAACACCTGGCTGACCGTGCGCCACGCGCGGCGCGCCCCGGCCCGGGACGCAGAGCTGACCGCTGTGACCGCTTGATTTCCACTCGCTACCCTTGTAGCTCCTGAGGGTCCAGGGACGGACCTTTTTTACCCGGCTACGCTCCCATAGCCGGTGCTTCGTCTGACAAGAGCCTCCATGCAAGACAATCTGATCGACTGGTTCAAATCCTTCGTTCCCGCTCCCCTGAATGCGGCTCCCCGACACTGGCTGCGCGCCGCCATCGGCGTCGCCCTGGTCATGCCACTGGTGTTTCTCAGCGACCGCTGGCTGGTCGGCACCGGGCTGGCGCTGCAAGTGATCGCGCCGGTTGGCGCCTCCGCCGTGCTGGTGTTCGTCGCTTCGTCGAGTCCTTTCGCGCAGCCCTGGTCTGTCATCGGTGGCAACCTTTTCGCCGCGCTGATCGGCGTCTCCCTGGGGCTCAGTGGCCTGCCCAGCGTGCTCGCCGCGACGCTGGCCGGCGCGGCGACGCTGCTGTGTCTCTTTGCGCTACGCTGCCTGCATCCGCCGAGCATCGCGCTGGCACTGGTGGCCGCAGTGGGTGGCCCCGACCTGCACCAGTTGCACTTCGGCCTGCTCTGGCCAGTGATGTTCAACTCGCTGCTGCTGGTGACCTTCGCGCTGCTGTTCAACAACCTCACGGGTAATCCCTACCCCAAGGCGCGCTTGCCGCGCGAAAACGAGCACCACACCCGGGATCCTCGCCCAGGCGAGCGAATGAGCTTTGTCCAGGATGACGTCGACCGGGCGCTGGCCGAATTCGGCGAGTACGTCGACATCACCCGCGACGACCTCGCCCGGCTGATCAAACAGACCGAGAAGCACGCCCTGCGCCGCAGCATGGGCGAGATCACCGCGGCGCACGTGATGTCGCGCGATCTCTACTGGCACACCCCGGATACCTTCATCGAACAGGCCTGGCAGACGCTGCAGCAGCATCGCCTGCGCTCGTTGCCGGTGGTCGAGGGCGATGACCATCGGCTGGTCGGCATCGTCACCCAGGTGGATCTGCTCAAGCACTTCCATCCACGCCCGGGGCGGCTCAGCTTCGGCCAGCTGAACTTCCTGCGCGGCACCAAGCTGCGCGCGATCATGAGTTCGCCAGTGGTTTCGGTGACGGCCGATACGCACATGGTCGAGCTGGTCTACCTACTCTCCGACCGGGGCCTGCATTGCCTGCCGGTGGTGGACGCGCAGCAGCGGCTGATCGGCATGATCACCCAGACCGACCTGATCGCCGCGCTGTACCGCAACTGGCTCAAGCAGCTGCCGGACTGACCCGCGCCGGTCAGATTTCGTAGTACCAGCGCGACCAGTCGTAGTCGTCGAGAGCGAGCTCGCGCAGCAGCTCGATGGCTTTGCCCAGCGCCGGCGACTCACTGGCGCGGGCACGTACCAGATAGACCGGGTAGGAAAACTCCGGTGCCTGCTCCACTCGCTTGAGAATGCCTTCTTCCAGGTAGCGCTGGACCACGCGGGTGCGGAAGTAGCCGCGCCCGCCGCATTGCACCAGATACTGCAGCGCCAGCGGGCCGAGGCTGAACGAAAGCGTGGCGCGGGTGCATTCGGGCAGCGCCTGGTTGTGCTGCTTGCGAAATGCCGGGCCCCAGTCGACATACAGGTACGGATCGGGATTGGCCGTCTGCACCACCTGGATGAGCTTCTCCTCCAGCAGCTGCTCGACCTGCAGGCCCGGCCAGTACTCCGGCTGGTGCACCAGCGCGGCGTCGAGCACACCCAGATCCAGCTTCTTCTGCAGCTCCTCGCCGCTGGCGATCTCCAGCCGCACCGCATGGCCCGGCAGCCCCTGGCGCAGGCGTTGCACCCAGGCCAGCATCAGCGGGTTGCACAGGCTCACCTCGGAGCCCAGGGTCAGCAGCTTGCCGCTGCCCTGCGACAGCGGCAGGTCGCGGCGCGCGGCTTCCCAGGTCTGCACCAGCTGGTTGGCGTAGGCGACGAAGCGTTCGCCGTCATGAGTCAGCCGAGCGCCGGCACGGTTGCGCACGAACATGCGGCAACCGAGCTGGCTTTCGAGGTTATGCACCCGCGCGGTGACGGCCGTCTGGGTGATGTGCAGGCGTTCGGCGGTGGCGATGAAGCTGCCGCTGCGAATGATCTCGAGAAAGGTGCGGGCGAGATCGATGTCCATGGTCGAGCCTTGCAAGCCGGGTGGGCTGGCGATTGTAGCAACCGTGCCGGCATCCGGTGGCGCACGGCGCCAGCCGGGCTCAGGAGCAGCTGCCGGTGTGCGTGCGCGCTACGGTGACGCGGCCCGTGACCGAAAGCGTCAGCGCGCGCTCCTGACCACCGAGCGGCGAGGCACGGCAGATGGTCAGCGAGAGCGGCGTGGCGCCGAAGCCGCTGGGAAGGAAGGTCAGTTCGCGAACCGTCGAGGCGAGCAGATAGCCATCCTTCGCCGCCGGGTAGCTGCGGATCACCGTACTGCCGGCGCGCATTACCCAGCCCTGTTCCCAGCCTGCGGCGTCGTCGCAGTTGCTGCCGTCACTGGAGGTGCATAGCGTGATCGGCGTGTTGCGCTTCATCGCCTCGCTCCGGGCCAGCCGGGCGCTGGCCGCGAACTCGGTGGTGTAGGTGCGCAGCCTGCTGTTAAGCACCATGTTGTCGTAGCCCGGCACGGCGATCGCAGCCAGCACGGCCAGCACGCCGAGTGCCACCATCAGTTCGATCAGGGTGAACGCGGCCTGGCGAACACCCGCGGTGGCCTGCGGCCGAACGCGATACGGCATTTGGCGCTCCTACTGCTCGATATTCCAGAACACCCGCGAGGTCGGCTGCATGACCGATGCGGGATTGATCGGCGGGCTACCCTGCAGCGGCGAGGACGGGTCGGCACCGATGACGAACGGCACGGTGGTGACACCGTCGTCCAGGGTCACCATGCCGGCGACTGGCGAAGGAGGTAGGCCATCGCCGACCACGTCGTGATAGACGCCCTGGCCGGTCAGGTAGTTGACGGTATAGACGCGGGTCTCGCCGAGCCCGGAGCAGACGTTGGCCGACGGCACTCTCGGCTGATGGGTGCTGAAGGTCACATCGCCGAATACCGTGATCGCCGAGGTGACCACCTGCTCGGTGCTGTCGAGCTGCAGGTACCACCCCTTCTTCTGGCCGAGGCTGGTGGTGGTTGGTGCGCTCTGGGTGGTGATGCCCAGCAGCGAGTTCAGGCAGAGCAGGTTCGCGCCACAGTTGAGGCCTTCGCTGGCAAGCCAGCCGGTGTCGTTCGGACGATCACGCAGCATGAAGAAGTAGTTGGTGGTGGCCGCGGCGTCGTCGTAGTCGAGCAGCGGTTTCTCCCGATCACCGGAGCCGAGCAGCAGGACGAAATCGGCGCCATCGGCGACCACGTCCGGGGCGAACATGAACTTGCGATTGGCGGTGCAGGTCCCCGCCGTGCTGCAGCCGAGGGCTGCGATGCGGGTGATGCTCCAGTTTTCCGGCGCTGCTGCGCCCATGGTGATGCGGTAGACGTTGCCGCCCAGATCGGCGAGATAGCCATATAGCGCCAGACCGGCGCTGTTACGCACCAGCGTCACGTCGGAAACGACGCTGCGCTGGGTGTCGAAGGTCTTGAGCAGGGCGCCGCTGTCGGCGTCCAGCACATAGACCTTGTTGCCCTTGGTCGTACTGCTGCAGGCATGTGGATCGGCGTCCTCGCAGGTGTCGTAGCCGCCGCCCATGATCAGCATGGGCGCAGTGCCAGCCCCGTAGCCGCTCGCCTTGAGCAGCTTCGGTGGCGCCCAGGTTTGACCGATGCCGGCGAAGCCCTCGCTGCAGTTGCTGTCGCTGACTGTGCCACTGCTGGTGAAGTTGCTCGGGCAGCCGCGTTTCCACTTCAGTGCCGGCGCGGTCGGGTCAGTTACGTTGAAGGCGTACAGGGCGCGTCCGCCACGACGCATGGTGGCGTAGATCCAGGCGCTGGAGCCGTCCTGGTGGGCCACCACTGGGCCGTCCATGCCGTAGTCCTTGGGCTTGGGCGTGGTGGTTCCGCTGAAGCCAGGGAAGCTGATCGGAATGCTGTTGCCGTACAGCCGTTTGATCTTGCCGTAGAACTCCGGGGGCATGAACGACCAGAGCTCGCTGCCGGCCGCCTGGGTGCCGTATGCGCTGGTGCGGTTGCCGACCACCGCACGCAGCACGCCATCGTTGCCGCCGTAGAAGGTGACGATATCTGGACTGCCGGCGCTGCCGTAGTTGATTGCCACGGGGCGCGAATGCACCACGTCGCCATGCACCGAGGGGCGCATCTCGTTGAGGTTGCCGTCGCCGTCCTCGTCCTGCAGATCCTTGCCACGCGCCCAGTCGATCAGCGCGGTGCGCTCGGCATCATCGGCGGCGCCGAGTTGCGTTGCGGTGATCGCCGAATTGGCGGTGGAGAAGTTGGTGAGCGAGGTGCAGGCGCCGGCTGCACAGGTGAGCATGTTGCGCGTGCTGGAAGCCCGCAGCAGATAGCCCTGACCTCCCTTTTCGACGATGTTGCCATCCGGGGTGTTGGAGCCCGACGAATCCGCCCCGGTCAGGCAGCTGCCGCGGGCGCTGAAGCTCCAGTAGTTGTCGGCGGCGGCCGGCGTCCAGAAGCTGCGCGCGCATTCGGTGATGAAGCCGGTATTGGCGTTGATGGCGCTGACACCGTCGGCATCGAGCAGACGCAGGTCGGCGCCGATGTAGCCCAGCTTGTACTGCTTGAGATTGCCGTGCCAACGCGGAAATCCATCCGCGTCCGGACGGAACATGCCGATGAACACCTGGTTCAGATAGGTGCCCTGGGCGTTCACGCTGACCGGCAGACTCACCGAGGCGAACACACTGTTGGTTGCCTGCACCTCGGAGAAGATTGCATTCAATGCATCGACGATCTGGGTGCCGCTGCTGGTAACGTCGAAGTACTT
The DNA here is from genome assembly GCF_054483855.1 of Stutzerimonas sp. KH-1. Lineage (NCBI taxonomy): Bacteria > Pseudomonadati > Pseudomonadota > Gammaproteobacteria > Pseudomonadales > Pseudomonadaceae > Stutzerimonas > Stutzerimonas sp. KH-1. The sequence continues at coordinate 4,400,296 of NZ_CM137011.1, forward strand.
GCCATCGCTCGCGCGCGCCATGCTCTGCAGCAGCGCAGTCCAGCCGAGCCCCTGGCGGTTGGTGCCGCGGTTGATGTCGATGGTGTAGGTGGTGATCTGCTGGGCGCTTTTCTTCATGAAGCGCGCCCACTCGTCGGCGACGTTGTCCTGCGAGTCGCTGGGGGTGATCGGGATGGCCGTGGTGGAGCCGCCGAGACCGGCCAGCGCGGTGGTCGCCTGAACGATATCGGAGCTGTTGTCCTGCGCCGGGCCGTTGCTGATGTAGATCACGTAGTTCTTGCCGCAGCCGGAGACGATGGGCGAGCGGTAGCTGGTAGCGCCTTTGCTCGCCAGGGCGTTGTTCGGCAAGGCGTAGATGGCATCGGAGGCGGTCGACACGCCGCGGTTGCCGGCAAAGTCGGTCTTGGCCTTGTCGTTACCCGCGTGCGGGGTGGCGCCGGCGAAATACAGGTACGCCTCTTCCATCGCCTTGCTGACCTTGCCGCCGTTGGACTTGTCGCCGAGCTTGTCGAAGCTGGTAACCAGATTCGCCATGGCCGTCTTGTTGGCGGCATCCATCGGCCGCAGGGCCGCGCGCACGTATGCGCCGTCCGGTCCCGAGTTTCCACCGCCGGTCTCGGTGAACATCATGATGCCCAAACGGAACTTGTCCTCCGGCAGGGCGCTGACCACCGAGCGCAGGGCGGCTATCTCGTTGGCGAATGCGTCGTTCCAGTTCGCGGTGTTGTCGAGGATGATCAGCACGTTCGGCGCGCCGGCCGAATCGCTCGGCACGCCGACGAACAGGTCGATATCTTCGGCGTTCGCCGCTTGCGCCAGGCTGACGCTTAGCACCAGCAACATCCGGCTCAGATAGGTTTTCATGCGCTTACCTCGTGAGGCCGACTTCAGGGGCACAGCTGATTCTTGCGGGCGTCGGAAAGCAGCAACCGGATACCGGAACGCACCCTGACCGCTGCGCCAGTGCTGGGGTCTTGAACGCTGGCGAGCAGTTCCCATTCGGTGTTCCAGGTCGAGCTGGACATGCCTTCGAGGGTCAGGCTGCTGGGCGCGACGGCCGTAGCAAGGCTGACCCTGATGCACTGCGGCTGCGCCACGCCGACCTCGTAGTCGTCACTGCCGTCCCGGTTGATGTCGATACCGATAGACTGGGCCGTTGGCGTGGTGCTCGCCATGGACTGGATAACCTGTTCAAGGGCGTTGTCCGCCGCGGCCAATGCCTCGTTGCGCCATTGCTGGTTGCCGACCACGTCCAGGTTGACCCGGCTCAGGGTGAAGGACGACGTCACCAGTACGGTCAGCAGAAGCAGCATGATCAGCGCGGTGATCAGGGCGAAGCCCTGTTGGTGGCGGTGCTTCATGGTGTCTCCCGGCGGGCCGATACGTTGGTCAGACGCACGGTGGTGGAGTAGACGTGACGCTGGAAGGCATCGTTGTATGGGCCGAAGGTCTCGCCACCGACGACGTAGGTCTTGTCTGACTGGTAGCCCGGGGTGGGCTCCAGATTGCGCACCAGCAGATGAACCTCGATCACCACGGTATTGGTCAGGTCCGCCAGGTTGCAGGGGGTACTGGAGGTACAGGTGGTGTCCGGCGCGCCATCGCCGCGGTTGGTCGGCGAGTTGCGGTTCAGCGCACTGGCCCACTGCACGGGCTGGCTGTAGTCGACTGCCGCACCGGTATCGCTGAGGTTGTCGACACCGAAGACGAAGCGCATGGCTTCGATTCCCTCGACCATGGCGACGGCATCCCGCTGGACGAGCGCGCCACCTGCCAGATCGAAGCTGGACTGCATCAACGTAGGGATGCCGTCGCCGGCGCTCACCGCATAGTCGCGCACGTAGTACGCCGTGTTGAGGAAGCGGCGCTTATCGGCCGGGGTCGTGCAGTTGCGCTTGTGCAGAGTGAAGCCGCTGGTATCGAAAACGTAGCGCGGCTCACCTTCGCAGTACGAGGTCTGCCAGTAGAGCTTGCCGTTGCTATCGGCCTCGCAGTTCGCCGCGCCGGTCACGCAATTAGCCACATGGCGCACCAGCAGCACGTCGCTGCCCGCGCGGGGCGAAGGCATCATGCCGGTGCAGTCGCTCGGCACGGCGGCGTAGAGCTGCACCGGCACGCCGAGCAGGCGGGTCTTGTATGGCTCGTCCCAGGCCGAATAAGGCGCGCAGGGTGTCGGGAGCACCGTGGGATAGTCGGCTGGTGCCGAGGTGGCGGTCAGGTCGTCGAAATCCGGCAGGTAGCCATCGAGGAAGCCGGCATGCATGAGGTCGTCGCGCAGCAGACGAATCGCCAGGCGACCGTGCTCCATCTGGCTGTTGGTCTTGGCCAGCTCGCTGTTGCTGCGGCTCATGTTGAGGTACAGGGTCAGGGTGGCGGCGCTGAGAATCAGGGCGAGGGTCATCGCCACCATCAGTTCGATCAGGCCGAAGCCAGCGCTGACGGTACGGCCGCGGCTAGCACTGACTCGTCTCATAGCGGCGCCACCCGCACCAACGTGGTGACGACCCGGCGGCAGCGGTCGCCACTGCACTGACTGCCGCTGGTGCCGTCGAAAGCATCCTTGCCACAGGCGACGCTGGAAGGCGGCGCTGTCAGCGGCAGCAGGCCCTGCCAGGCGACCGTCAGCAGATACTGATTGTTGCCCAGAGCTTCGACACAGCCGCGCCCGCCGATGAGTCCGCCGGCCAGGCCGCTACTGGTGCTTTCGCTAGCGCCTTGCAGCGCAGCGCACCAGGCGGCGGTATCGCGCTGTTGCTGGGTTGCGCTGGAGGTAGGGCAGGTCATGCCTGCACCTAATGGGCTGGACGTACCGGTCACGTAACTGGCCGCTGCGGTGCGATTGGCCGTCATGCGCGCGGCGAGGTCATCAAGAAGCAGCAATGCTTGCGAGCGCTGGTAGGTTTCCATCTCCGATTGCTGCAAGCGCGCCTGCAGTGCCATCACGCCGAGCAGGCCGACGGCAAGGATCACCAGGGTGACCAGCACTTCGATCAGGCTCACGCCGGCCTGGCGGCGGTCTGCGTCAGGCACTCATTCACCACTTGTCGCTGGGCGTCTTGACGCCCTCGTGGTTGAGGGTCAGATCGCCGTCGATGGCCTGGCTGCCGAGAGCCGTGAAGGTGATGAGAAACGATGGCACCGTTCCGCTGCCCACGGTCACGGCGAAGCTGTAGTGCGGGCTCACTTCAGTGGAAAGAGCGAAGCCGCTGGCAGTCAGAGCCGCGGTATCTGCGTAGCTGCGGTTGGCCAGAAGGAACTGCTGCTGGCGATTGGCGATCTCCAACATCTGCGCCTGGGCGGCGGTACGGTTGCTGCGGATGACGTACTGGCGATAGTTCGGCAGCGCAATGGCGGCGAGGATGCCGATGATGACCACGACGATCATGACTTCGATCAGGGTGAAACCACGCGCCTTATACCGAGCCACATTACTTCTCCAAGTGAGGCCGATCACATCGGGAGCGCGAACTCCCCGTCATTACGAGTCGACGAACTATGTCGAATCAGTAATGGCACACAAATATTATTGTGACATCACGGTCAAAGATAGACCGAGCGGTCACAAAGGCCGATATTTTGTGTCGCAGTTCAAAGTTTGGCTGGGGTCGGAGGCGGCTTTTTCGGCCGTGAACGCTGCCGTCAAGCAACGCTCACGCGGGCTGGAAGGGTGCTAGTGCGAGGTGCCTTCGGCGAACTCGATCTTGTTGCCGACGTTGTACTTGCCGGAGGGCTTGTTCATCGGGATGCGTTTGACCTCCTCCAGGGTGTTGGCGTCGTAGACGAGCAGTGCGCCGTCGGTGTCCCAGACGCTGAGCAGGGCGTAGCGGCCGTCGTTGGTGAATTCGACGTGGGCGGCGTTCTTGCCCGGCATCGGGCGCAGGGTGTGAGCGACTTCCAGGGTCTGTTTATCGATCAGGTGCACGGCGTCGTTGTTCGGGCCGAAGAATACGTCGGTCCAGGCGTAGGGCGAGTTGGCCTGGCTGCGCATGAAGAAGCCCGGGCCTTCGGTGGGGATCTCCTTGATCAGCTTCCAGGTTTGCAGATCGAGCACCGAGATCAGCCCCTTGCTGACGTTGGGCGTGGCGAACACCCACTTGCCGTCGCGCTTCCAGTAGATGCCCGAGCCCAGGTGCGGCATGCCCGGCAGCGGGATGTCGGTGACCGCCTTGCCGGTGTCCAGATCGATCACCTGGCCGCCGTGGGCCTTGCGCGAGGTGGCCAGCAGGTGGCGGTAGTCAGGGGTGAAGGAGAAGTCGTCGAGGAAGTCGGCGGCCTCGATGCGCCGCGGTTCGAAGGTCGGCTCGCCGGCGTAGGAGAGCTCCCAGGCCTCTTTCACGTCTTTCAGCGCGACCACGAAGCTGTCGCGCGGTGGTGCGGTGTACACGGCGCTGACCCGCGACGGCGTGCCATCCTGGCCGACCGCGGGGATGTGCTTGACCAGCGACAGGTCGCGCGCATCGAGCAGCACCAGATTGCCCGGCAGGTAGTTGCCCACCAGCACCCAGCGGCCGTCGTTGCTCACTGCCAGGTTGCGCGTGTTCAGCCCGGCGCGGACCTCGGCGATCATGCTCAGGTTGTGCAAGTCGTAGACGCTGACCCAGCCGTCGCGGGAGGCAAAGTAGACGAAGCGGCCATCCGGCGAGAACTTCGGCCCGCCATGCAGGGCGAAGTGCGACTGGAAGTTCGCCAATTCCTCGAAACGATCGCCGTCCAGCACGCGGACGTGGTGATTGCCGGCTTCCACCACGACGAACAGGTTGAGCGGGTCGGCGTCGTGCTGCGGGGTGGTCGGCAGAGTGGCGAGGTCCTTGAGAATGCGGTGGCTGGCGCGGATGTCGGCGTCGTTCCAGGTCGGCGGCACGGCTGAGGGCTGATAGAGGTAATCGACCAGGCCGGCGATCTGCGCTTCGTTCAGCACCTGCGAATAGGCGGCCATCTGGCTTGCCGGGCGGCCGTCACGGATCACCGCTTGGGCTTCGGCCGGCTTGATGCGGCTGAGGCTCTCCGGCAGCAGCGCCGGCCCGGCGCCGCCGAGGCGGTTGACGCCGTGACAGCTCTGGCAATGCGTTTGGTAGAGCGCCTGGGCGTCCGTCGGCGAGGGGGCCGCGACGGCCATGTCGAGGGCGACGAAGGTGGCGGCCGGCAACGCCGCCGCCAGCAGCAGGGCAGGAATCAGTTGCATGAGGCCTCCGCAATCTTGATCGGATCACCTTGCAGATGTGCCGGGTGCTGAACCTGACGATCTGCGAACAGGCCCACCACCCGACCGATCACGGTCAGGGTCGGCGGGGTGAGATGCTGCTGGTCGGCCATGCTCGGCAGCTGGCGCAGCGTGCAGCGCACCACCTGCTGGTTCTCGCGGGTGCCGTTGCCGATCAGCGCGGCGGGGGTATCCACCGGCAGGCCGGCGGCGATCAGGTTGCGCGAGATCTCGCCGAGGCTGGCCAGGCCCATGTAGAACACCAGGGTCTGGCCGCCCTGTGCCAGAGCTTCCCACGGCAGGTGCAGTTCGCCGTTGCTCTGCAGGTGGCCGGTGATGAACTGGCAGGAATGCGCCAGGTCGCGATGGGTCAGCGGGATGCCGGCGTAGGCGCTGCAACCGGCCGCGGCGGTGATGCCTGGCACCACCTGGCAGTCGATGCCGCGCTGCAGAAGGAATTCGAGCTCCTCGGCGCCGCGACCGAAGATGAACGGGTCGCCGCCCTTGAGTCGTACCACGCGCTTGTTCTGCAGGGCCAGGTCGGCCAGCAGCTGGTTGATCTCCGGTTGCGGCAGGCTGTGGTAGCCGCTGGTCTTGCCGACGTAATGGCGACTGCAGGCGGTAGGCAGCAGGGCCATCAGGCTGTCGCTGACCAGGCGGTCGTAGACCACCGCGTCGGCCTGCTGTAGCAGGCTCCAGGCGCGCAAGGTGAGCAGCCCGGGATCGCCCGGACCGGCACCGACCAGAGCGACCTCGCCCGGGGCGAACGCCGCGCTCAGCGAGGCGGGAAGTGTGAGTGGCTGGTCCATGCGGTGCTCCTGAATTCTCATCGGGCTTACGGAGTGCGTTGCTGCGGCGCTTGGTCGGCCGCTTGATCGGTCAGATGGCGATGCTGGGAATGCGCTCGACGGCGGGCAGGCCGATCTCCTCGTCGGAGAGGTAGCAACCCGGGTCCTCGGCCCAGAGATCGCCCTGCGCCCACGCGCGGGTGCGGGTGTTGCCGTTGCAGATCGACAGCCAGCGGCACTCGGCACAACGGCCGCCCACCGCACGCGGATGCTGGCGCAGCTCCTGCAGCAGCGGCACCGGTTCGTTCAGCCAGATGTCGCTGAAGCGCTGCCGGCGCACGTTGCCGACGGTGTGCTGCCACCAGTAGGTGTCCGGGTGCACGTCGCCGATGTTGTCGATGTTGGCGATGCCGCTGCCCGAGGCGTTGCCACCCCAGGCGCGCAGCATGCCTTCCAGGCGCTCGCGATGTTCCGGCAGGCGCTCCTCGACCCATTGCAGCAGCAGGACCGCGTCGGCGTCGTTGTTGCCGCTGACAAAGTCGGTCTCGCGGCCGTGCTGGACGTCGTCCCAGGCCTGCTCGAAGAGCTGGCGCATGGCGTCGCGGGTCATCTGGTGATGGGCGTCGGCCTTGCGGCTGCGCTTGCCGCGGCCGCTGTAGTTGAGGTGCGAGAGGTAGAACTTCTGCACGTCGTGTTCGCGCATCAGCGCCAGCAGGGCCGGCAGCTGCGGGTAATTGTTCTGCGTCAGGGTGGTGCGCAGGCCGACGCGGATGTCGCGCTGGCGGCACAGGTCGATGGCATGCATGGACGCGGCGAAGCTGCCCTTGAGCTGGCGCCACTCGTCGTGCACCGCCTCCAGACCGTCGATGCTGATGCCGACGTAGTCGAACTGCGCGGCGGCGATACGTTCGATGTTGCTCTCGTCGATCAGCGTGCCGTTGGTCGACAGCGCAACGAAGAAGCCCTTGTCGCGAGCGTAATCGGCCAGCTGGAAGATGTCGGCCCGCAGCAGCGGCTCGCCGCCGGAGAGGATCAGCACGCGCACACCGGCTTCGTGCAGATCGTCGATCACCTTCAGCGCCTCGACGGTATCCAGCTCGTCGCGGAACTCGCTGTCGGCGGAGGTGGCGTAGCAGTGCTTGCAGGTCAGGTTGCAACGGCGCAGCAGGTTCCAGATCACCACGGGCGGGCGCGTGCCGCTGACGCTGCGGGCACCGAGCACCTTGGTGGCCGGCCGGGCCAGGGCGCGCAGGTAATGGCTGATTCTCAACATGGTCGGCTCCGCTTCGGCAGCGTGTTACACCGGGCGCGCCGTCTCGCGCGTCCAACTCTTGAGTGGCAGGATCACCGAGCGAGATAGGGCTGACCTTGATCAGAAACAATAAAAGTTGCAGGGCTATTGGTGCCGGGCGGGTAGGCCGTACCGCTGGTCAGAGCAGCGTCAGCAGCACGCCGAGCGCCATCAGCAACGGCCAGCCGAGCAGCAGCAGGCGCCAGGCCGGCGGGGCATGGCGCAGTTCCATGAAGCCATCTGTGATTAGCCAGGCCTTGCCGAATGCGGCCAGCAGAACGCCTGCTGTCAGTGCCAGGGTGGCGCCGGCACTGCCGAGCACGACGGTGGAGACCGAAAGCGCGGCCAGGCCGAGCCAGCAGGCGACCAGCAACTTGGAAGCGGACATGACGACCTCGTCAGTTCAGCACGTAGACCAGTGGGAACAGCAGCACCCAGACCAGATCCACCATGTGCCAGTAGAGCACCCCGGATTCCAGCCCGCTGTGCGCGTCCGTGCGGTAGGCACGGCGCCGGCAACGCTCGGCGAGCCAGCCGAGAATCACCATGCCCAGCAGTACGTGGAGGAAATGAAAGCCGGTGAGAATCCAGTACAGGGTGAAGAAGGTGTTGTGCTCCATCCCCAGGCCGAGCCCGGACAGGTGGCCATACTCGTTGAGCTTGAGCACCACGTAGACGCACGCCGAGGCCAGCGCTGCGAGCAGCAGCAACGCCGCACGACCCTGCCGCGCCTGACGGACCTGTTCCACCGCCAGCGCGGCGAGCAGGCCGGAGGTCAACAGGCTCAGCGTCAGCGCCAGGCCGATGGAGCTGTCCAGTGCCGCGCGGCTTTCGCCGAACAGCTGCGGGTTGAACATCTGGGTGACCGCGAACGCCAGGATGAGGATGGCGAACACCGTCAGCTCGGCGAGGATGAAGAACCACATCGCCAGGTCACCCGGCAGGCGCCGGGACGGCTGGGCGACGCGTTCAGCCGAAGTGGACATCGACCACATCCATCAGCGCGGCAACGGTCTGCGGATCATCTGACAGCGGCTCGGCGAGACAGGCCAGGCAGGCCTGCCGCGGCGTCATGCCGGAGCGGATCATGCGTGCGGTGAAGATCAGCAGGCGGGTCGAGGCGACTTCCTCCAGATCGTGCTGCTCCAGCCGACGCAGTGCCTGGCCAAGCTTGACCACCTGGGCGGCGAGCGCGGCATCGACCTGTGCCTCGTTGGCGACGATGCGCTCTTCCTCGGCGGCTGGCGGATAGTCGAAGCGCATCGCCACGAAGCGCTGGCGGGTGCTGGGCTTCATGCCCTTGAGCAGGTTCTGGTAACCGGGGTTGTAGGACACCACCAGCATGAAGCCCGGCGGCGCCTTCAGCGCCTCGCCGGTGCGCTCGATGAACAGTTCGCGGCGGTCGTCCGCCAGCGGGTGCAGCACCACGGCGGTGTCCTGGCGCGCCTCGACCACCTCGTCCAGGTAGCAGATGCCGCCTTCGCGCACCGCGCGGGTCAGCGGTCCGTCCTGCCACCAGGTGCCCTGGGCACCGATCAGATGGCGGCCGACCAGGTCGGCGGCGGAGAGGTCGTCATGACAGGCCACGGTGTACAGCGGCAGGTTCAGCCGGTGCGCCATGTGCTGCACGAAGCGCGTCTTGCCGCAGCCGGTCGGGCCCTTGATCAGCACCGGCATGCCGTGCTGCCAGGCCTGCTGGAACAACTGCTCCTCGTTGCCCAGTGGTTGATAGAACGGGGCATCCGGTGTGCCAGCGGCGGTTGGGATCTCGAGCGCATTCACAGGCAATACCTCACGGCAGCGGTTGGTTATCTCGATCGCCACGCTACCGATGCGGGTCCGGCCGCTCAAGCAGCCTGCCGGCAAAGCTTGATTGCGATCAAGCCCGCTGCGGATGCGTGGCGGAGCGAGACCCAGCGCAAGGTTTGTCCGCGACAAGGCGTCACGCTCAGGGGGTGAGGAGGGATCTCTTGATTGTCGTCAAGCGGACCCGCAAAGCCGCTCTCATAGGATGCCCGTGCATCAACAACAACTGGATCTGCCGTACCGCCGTCACCTGAGCAGGAAGCGCATCCCGCGTTTCCAGAGGAGAAACAGCATGAAAAAACCACTACTGGCTGGATTCGTCGCCGGCTTCTCGTTACTCGCTCTGGGCATTGCTCAGGCACAGAACAATCCGGAAGACAAAGCCGAGGCTGCCTACAAGGGGCAAGCGTCGGCAGTCGATCCGGCCAGTGCACAGGTCGTGCATTCACCGGGCGCACCGGACCTCACCTCCGCCGAGTTCGAGCACGCCAAGGAAATCTATTTCCAGCGCTGCGCCGGCTGCCATGGCGTGCTGCGCAAGGGCGCGACCGGCAAGCCGCTGACCCCGGACATCACCCAGGAGCGTGGTCAGGCCTATCTGGAAGCGCTGATCACCTATGGCTCGCCTGCCGGGATGCCGAACTGGGGTACATCCAACGCGCTGACCAAGGATCAGATCACGCTGATGGCCAAGTACATTCAGCACACGCCGCCGACGCCGCCGGAGTGGGGCATGGCTGAGATGAAGAACTCCTGGAACGTGCTGGTCAAGCCGGAGGACCGGCCGAAGAAGCAGATGAACAAGCTGAACTTGCCGAACCTGTTCTCCGTTACCCTGCGTGACGACGGCAAGATCGCCCTCGTCGACGGCGACAGCAAGAAGATCGTCAAGACCATCGACACCGGTTACGCGGTGCACATCTCGCGCATGTCCGCTTCCGGTCGTTACCTGCTGGTCATCGGGCGCGACGCCAAGATCGACATGATCGACCTGTGGGGCAAGGAGCCGGTCAAGGTCGCCGAAATCAAGGTCGGCATCGAGGCCCGTTCGGTGGAGACCTCGAAGTTCAAGGGTTACGAGGACAAGTACGTGATCGCCGGCGACTACTGGCCGCCGCAGTACACCATCATGGATGGAGAGACCCTGGAGCCGCTGCAGATCGTGTCCACCCGCGGCATGACCGTCGGTACCCAGGAATACCACCCCGAGCCCCGCGTCGCGGCGATCATTGCCTCCCACGAGCATCCTGAGTTCATCGTCAACGTCAAGGAAACCGGCAAGGTCCTGCTGGTCAACTACGAAGACATCAACAACCTGACCACCACCATGATCGGCACCGCACCGTTCCTGCATGACGGCGGCTGGGACGTCAGCCACCGCTACTTCATGACGGCGGCGAACAACTCCAACAAGGTCGCGGTGATCGACTCGAAAGAGCGCAAGATGGCCGCCCTGGTCGATGTCGGCAAAATCCCGCACCCAGGCCGTGGCGCCAACTTCGTGCATCCGAAGTTCGGACCGGTATGGGCCACCAGTCACCTGGGCGACGAGACCATCTCGCTGATCGGCACCGATCCGCAGAAGCATCCCGAAAACGCCTGGAAAGTGGTCGATACCCTGAAAGGGCAGGGTGGCGGCTCGCTGTTCATCAAGACCCATCCGAAGTCCAAGCACCTTTACCTGGACACCACCTTCCACCCGGATGCCAAGATCAGCCAGTCGGCTGCGGTGTTCGACATCAACAACCTGGCGGCCGGCTACAAGGTGCTGCCGATCGGCGAGTGGGCCGGCCTGAAGGAAGGTGCCAAGCGCGTGGTGCAGCCTGAGTACAACGAGGCGGGCGACGAGGTCTGGTTCTCGGTCTGGAATGGCCAGGAGGAGGAGTCGGCAATCGTCGTGGTCGATGACAAGACCCTAGAACTCAAAACAGTGATCAAGGACAAAAGGTTGATTACCCCAACCGGTAAATTTAACGTCCACAACACTCAGTACGACGTTTACTGAGTCCACCTGGGGGCGGGCCTCAAGATCCGCCCCCGATTAGCCTTGAGGAAGTACTCATGAAGAAAGTTCTGCTCCCGTTGCTCGCCATCGGCGGCGCGCTGGCTCTGCAGCCGGCGTTAGCGCAAGACGGTGAGGCGCTGTTCAAGAGCAAGCCGTGCGCGGCCTGCCACAGCATCGACGCCAAGCTGGTAGGCCCGGCGTTCAAGGAAGTCGCCGCCAAGTACGCAGGGCAGGACGGCGCAGCCGATCTGCTGGCCGGCCACATCAAGAACGGCAGCCAGGGCGTCTGGGGTCCGATCCCCATGCCGCCAAACCCTGTTACCGAAGAAGAAGCCAAGATCCTCGCCGAGTGGGTTCTTAGTCAGAAGTAAGCTGCACCGGAGGACGCCATGACAGTTGCCCGACACGCCGTAACACGTCTGGGGCTGACCCTGGCGTCCTTCCTCCTGATTCCCGTCGCGCTGGCCGCTGCTCCTTCGGCAGAACGCCAGGCCCAGCTCGACAACCTGCTCCTGCAGGATTGCGGCTCCTGCCATGGCCTGCGCATGACCGGTGGGCTCGGCCCGCCACTGACGCGCGCGGCACTGGCCGACAAACCCCGTGAAAGCCTGATCGCCACCGTCACCCACGGGCGGCCCGGCACCGCCATGCCCGGCTGGAAGGCGCTGCTCGACGAGCAGGACATCGCCTGGCTGGTCGACCAACTCCTGCAAGGATATCCAAAGCCATGATTCGCCCGATCCTGCTGTTCGCGGCTGCCGCCATGCTCAGTGCCTGTGCGCAACAACCCCTGCGCGGTACCGGTGACCTCGGCGTGGTGGTCGAGCGCGCCACCGGCAGCCTGCAGATCATCGAGAGCAGCAACCAGAGCCAGCTGGCGCGCGTCGAAGGGCTGGGCGATCTGTCCCATGCCTCGGTGGTCTTCTCCCGTGATCAGCGTTACGCCTATGTGTTCGGGCGCGACGGTGGGCTGACCAAGGTCGACCTGCTGCGCCAGCGCATCGACCGCCGTGTGGTTCAGGGAGGCAACAGCATCGGCGGGGCGATCAGCCAGGATGGCCGGCTGATCGCGGTGGGCAACTACGAGCCGGGCGGCGTCAAGGTATTCGATGCCGAGACCCTTGAGCTGGTCGCCGACATTCCGGCCACGCCGCTGGCCGATGGCAGCCGCAATTCGCGGGTGGTCGGCGTGCTCGACGCCCCTGGCCGACGCTTCATCTACAGCCTGTTCGACACCAACGAGACCTGGCTGCTGGATTTCAGCCAGGGCGATACACCGACCGTCACGCGTTTCGAGAACGTCGGCAAGCAGCCCTACGATGCGCTGCTGACCCCTGATGGCCGCTACTACATCGCCGGCCTGTTCGGCGAGGACGGCATGGCCAAGATCGACCTCTGGCACACCGTCCGTGGTGTCGAGCGGATCATCGACGGTTACGGCCGTGGTCAGGAAAAACTGCCGGTCTACAAGATGCCCCACCTGGAGGGCTGGACGGTGGCCGGCGACCAGACCTTCGTCCCCGCCATCGGCCAGCATCGGGTGCTGGTGATGGATTCGAAGAGCTGGAAGCAGACCGACGCCATCGATGTCGCCGGCCAGCCGGTTTTCGTCATGGCGCGGCCGGATGCGCGGCAGATCTGGGTCAACTTCGCGCACCCGGACAACGGCAAGGTGCAGGTGATCGACAGCGAAACCCACGAGATCATCGCCACCCTGGAGCCCGGTCCGGCCGTGCTGCATATGGAATTCACTGCCCGTGGCGACCAGCTCTGGCTGTCGGTGCGCGACGGCAACGAGGTCCAGGTCTGGGACCCCTACAGCCTGAAGCTGATCAAGCGCCTGCCGGCACAGAGCCCGAGCGGCATCTTCTTCAGCAGCCGCGCTCACGAGACGGGGTTGTGACATGCACATCGACGCTCTCAGTCGCCGCCTGATCGACCGTTTTCAGCACGGCATGCCGCTGTGTGCCGAACCCTACCGCGCCATGGCCGAGGAACTCGGCTGCAGCGAGGACGAGGTGCTGGCCCGCCTCGAACAGCTGCAGGCCGCCGGCGGGCTTTCGCGCGTCGGCCCGGTGTTCGAACACAGCCGAGCCGGCGCCAGCACCCTGGTGGCGCTGGCCGTGCCCGAAGCGCGGCTGGAGCAGGTGGCGGCCCGCATCAATGCCTTCCCCGAGGTCAATCACAACTATCTGCGCGAGCATCGCTACAACCTCTGGTTCGTGCTGACCGGGCCGGACCGTGCGCACATCGACCGAGTGCTCGCCGAGATCGAAGCCGACACCGGACTGGTGCCCCTGGACCTGCCGATGCTCAACGCGTTTCGCATCGATCTGGGCTTTCCCTTGGGAGAACCGTCATGAACGACTGCCTAAACGATTTGCAGGCGATGCAGCTGCGCCGCCTGCTCGAGGCCGGCCTGCCACTGGCGGCAAGGCCCTACCAGCGCCTTGCCGAGCAGATCGGCTGCAGCGAGCGACAGGTGCTCGAACAGGTCGAACAGTGGCAGGAGGCCGGGCTGTTCCGCCGCGTTGGGCTGGTGCTGAAACACCGGGCGCTGGGGTTTCGCGCCAATGCCATGCTGGTGATGGATATTCCCGACGAGCTGGTCGACGCGATCGGCCGCCGCCTGGGCCAGGCTGCCGGGGTCAATCTCTGTTACCAGCGGCCACGGCGCCTGCCACAGTGGCCCTACAACCTGTTCTGCATGGTTCACGGTCGCGAGCGTGAACAGGTCTGCGGACTGATCGAGCGGCTGCTGGCCGAGCACGGTCTGAGCGATGTGCCGCACCAGTTGCTGTTCAGCACGCGGGCCTTCAAACAGTGTGGCGGACGTTTCGCGCCGCCATTGCCGGACGTCGCCAATGGATGACTTCGATCGACTGCTGATCAATCGCCTGCAACACGGCTTGCCGCTGGTCCGCCAGCCATGGGAAGCGCTGGCTACGGAGTTGGGCAGCAGCTCCGAGACGTTGCGGCAGCGGGTCCAGGCATTGCTCGAGGACGGCACCCTGACCCGCTTCGGCCCGATGTTCGATGTCGAGCGCCTCGGTGGCGCCTTCACCCTGGCCGCGCTGGCGGTACCGGAGGCGCGCTTCGACGAGGTTGCCGCGCAGCTCGAGGCGATGCCCGAGGTCGCCCACAACTACCGCCGTGAGCACCAGTGGAACATGTGGTTCGTGCTCGGTTGCGAGACGCCTGCGGGTGTCACCGAAGCCATCGCCCGCATCGAGGCGCAGACCGGCCTGACGGTGCTCAACCTGCCGAAGGAGAAAACCTATCATGTCGGTTTGCACTTCCCGGTCTGACGAAGCGCTGGTGCGTCGGTTGGTCGAGCTGACCGAGGCCGGACTGCCGCTGGTGGCCGACCCCTGGGCCTGGCTCGCTGACGAGCTGGGGCTCGAGGTGGACGACACGCTGGCGCTGCTGCAGCGCCTGCAGGCCGAAGGGGCGATTCGGCGGATCGCCGCGGTGCCCAACCACTACCGCCTGGGTTACCGGCACAACGGCATGACCGTGTGGGATGTCGACGATGCCGAGATCGACCGTCTGGGCGCGCTGATCGGTGCCCAGCCCTTCGTCAGCCACTGCTATCGACGGCCACGCCGCGAGGGTTGGCCTTACAACCTGTTCGCCATGGTGCACGGGCGTGATGCCAGCGACATCGAGGCCTACCGCAACCAGATTCGCGCGCTGCTCGGCAGTGCCTGTCACGCGAACGAGATGCTGGTGTCCAGTCGCATCCTGAAGAAGACCGGCCTGCGCCTGGCCGCTCAGCGCCGCGCCTGAGCCCCCGTCGGCGCTGCCGTTCGCCCTCGCCGGCAGCGCCGGCCAGCGGGTGCACAAGCCCGTTGCACAGCGGCCCGATGCCCGGCGGGCGCGCCTGAAAAGCGCTGGAACCCTTGCCCCGCAAGGGCTTGCGACCTCCCTTCGATCCCCCTGGAAAGCCTGACTGTTGCGTTCGGGTTTTTCTTGATTGCCATCAAGCAGGTTTCGATAGCCCCCTTCTTAAACTGGCCACGCCAAGCCATGAGGAGGCGACCATGTCCGAGACCTTCACCAAAGGGATGGCCAGGAATATTTACTTCGGAGGAAGCGTGTTCTTCTTCCTGGTATTCCTCGGCCTTACCTACCACACAGAGCAGACTTTCCCCGAACGAACCAATGCATCGGAGATGACCGAGGCGGTGGTTCGCGGCAAGGCGGTCTGGGAAAACAACAACTGCATCGGCTGCCACAGCCTGCTGGGTGAAGGCGCCTACTTCGCGCCGGAGCTGGGCAACGTGTTCGTCCGCCGGGGTGGTGAGGAGGCCTTCAAGCCCTTCCTGCACGCCTGGATGAAGGCTCAGCCACTCGGCGCCCCCGGCCGCCGCGCGATGCCGCAATTCAATCTGACCGAGCAGCAAGTTGACGATATGGCGGAGTTCCTCAAGTGGACTTCGAAGATCGACACCAACAACTGGCCGCCAAACAAGGAAGGTTGAGTGATGAACGTCTTTGTTTCCGAATTCACTGGAGGGGCCACGAGATGAGCATTCTCAACCCGCATCTCAAATTCCAATCGCAGGCCGTCGCCAAACCCTACTTCGTGTTTGCGCTGATGCTGTTCGTCGGTCAGATCCTGTTCGGTCTGATCATGGGTCTGCAGTACGTGGTGGGTGACTTCCTGTTCCCGCTGCTGCCGTTCAACGTGGCGCGGATGGTTCACACCAACCTGCTGATCGTCTGGCTGCTGTTCGGCTTCATGGGCGCGGCCTACTACCTCATTCCCGAGGAAGCGGACCGCGAACTGCACAGTCCGAAACTGGCCATCATCCTGTTCTGGGTGTTCGCCGCGGCCGGCGTGCTGACCATTCTCGGTTACCTGTTCGTGCCCTATGCGGGCCTGGCGGAAATGACCAAGAACGAGCTGCTGCCGACCATGGGCCGTGAGTTCCTCGAGCAGCCGACGATCACCAAGATCGGCATCGTGGTGGTCGCCCTGGGCTTCCTCTACAACATCGGCATGACCATGCTCAAGGGTCGCAAGACCGTGGTCAGCACGGTGATGATGACCGGTCTGATCGGCCTCGCGGTGTTCTTCCTGTTCTCCTTCTACAACCCCGAGAACCTGGCGCGCGACAAGTACTACTGGTGGTTCGTCGTGCACCTGTGGGTGGAAGGCGTGTGGGAACTGATCATGGGTTCGATGCTCGCCTTCGTCCTGATCAAGATCACCGGCGTTGACCGCGAAGTGGTCGAGAAGTGGCTCTACGTGATCATCGCCATGGCCTTGATCACCGGCATCATCGGCACCGGCCACCACTTCTTCTGGATCGGCGCACCGACCGTGTGGCTGTGGCTGGGCTCGATCTTCTCCGCTCTGGAACCGCTGCCGTTCTTCGCCATGGTGCTGTTCGCCCTGAACATGGTGAACCGTCGCCGCCGCGAGCATCCGAACAAGGCCGCCTCGCTGTGGGCCATCGGCACCACCGTGACTGCCTTCCTCGGCGCAGGTGTATGGGGCTTCCTGCACACCCTGGCTCCGGTGAACTACTACACCCACGGCTCGCAGATCACTGCCGCGCACGGTCACCTGGCCTTCTACGGCGCCTACGCGATGATCGTCATGACCATGATCAGCTACGCGATGCCGCGTCTGCGTGGCCTGGGTGAAGCGCCGGATGCACGGGCGCAGCGCATCGAGGTCTGGGGCTTCTGGCTGATGACCCTGTCGATGGTCGCCATCACCCTGTTCCTCACCGCCGCTGGCGTGGTGCAGGTCTGGCTGCAGCGGATCCCTGCCGATGGTGCCGCCATGTCCTTCATGGCAACCGCCGACCAGCTGGCCATCTTCTTCTGGCTGCGTCTGGTGGCCGGGGTGATCTTCTTGATCGGTCTGGTCTGCTACCTGTACAGCTTCCGCCAGCGCGGTCGGGTACCGGTCGCAGCAGCGGCAGCCGCCGCGGCCTGAGACGGTTCGCAATGAGCATCGACGGCCCGGCTGGTATTAGCGGGCCGTTTTGCGTTTCAACTGCCAGCACGGAGTAACCCGCCATGGCCTTTACCATCGAAGTGGAAGAGTGGGTCGGTAGTGTCTGGCACCGCTTCATCACCCGTCGCGCCAGCCCGGATTTCCCGGAAGCACGGGTCGATCTCGAGAGCATGCAGCGTCCGCTGTCGCTGCTGTTCCGCGCTATGGGTGGCGCCAGCGGGGTCGGCGTCGAAGCCGCCAGCGCGCGTGATCTGCTGCTCAGGCGCAACCTGCTGCAACAGGTCGCCGGGACCTGCAAGCAACTGCCGGTGGCTTGGTGCGACGCCAGCAATCTGCGGCTGCCGCAGAGCCTGGCGGTCTACCCGGAAGTCTCGCTGAATCAGGACCTGTATCGCTGGCTGGCGCTGCTCGCCGCGCAGGCTGGGCAGATGCGACACTGGGCGCGCGACAACCAGCGCTGGACCCAGGCCATCCTCGAGCAGTTTCCGGCCATGCGCGCGCGTTACCGGCGGCTGGTCGAGGCCCATCTGCAGCTGCGCCCGGACCCGAGCCAGCTGCCCAAGGCCGAGGCTGCATTGGAAAGCGCGTTGTGCCAGGCCCTGCGCGAGCCGGGCAGCGTCAGCCAGTTCCCGCGCAGCGAGCGCGCGCCTTGGCCGCTGCCGCTGTGGCTGTATCCGGCGGACAACCTAGGCGAGCCCCAGGCCGCCCAGCGCGCTGAGGAAGGCGAGGGCAATCTGGAAACCCCGCCCGGCGGCGAGTCGCGCCAGCGCAAGCGGGCTCGGCGGGTCGAGGAAAGCTCGAGCAAGGGTGGCCTGCTGCTGTTCCGTCTGGAGAACCTGTTCAGCTGGTCCGAACACATCGAGCTGGACCGCTGCGGCGACGACACCGAGGACCTGGACGCGGCCCGTGTCGCCGAGGATCTCGACGAACTGGCGCTGTCGCGTCAGCGCATGCGGCAGGGCGGCGGGCTCAAGCTGGATCTGGACCTGCCGGCCGCGGACTTCGACGATGTGCCGCTGGGCGAGGGCATCAAGTTGCCCGAGTGGGATTATCGCAAGCAGCGTCTGCAGAAGGATTTCGTCAACCTGCAGCTGATGCTGCCGCGCGGCTCGGAAGCCAAGCCGTTGCCGCTGCACCTGTCGCCGCTGGCGCGGCGCCTGCGTCGGCAGTTCGAACATCTGCGCAACGACCGCCAGTGGCTGCGCCAGCAACCCCAGGGTTCCGAGCTGGACATGCAGGCCTGGCTCGACTTCCACGTCGAGCGGCAGAACGGCCAGTGCGCCGAGCGTGGTCTGTTCATGGAGCAGCGGCAGAACCGCCGCGACCTGGCCTGCCTGCTGCTGGCCGACCTGTCGATGTCCACCGATGCGCACCTGGACAACGAGCACCGGGTGATCGATGTGGTCACCGACAGCCTGCTGCTGTTCGGCGAGGCGCTGTCGGCGGTGGGCGATCCCTTTGCGCTGTACGGCTTCTCCTCGCTGCGCCGCCAGCAGGTGCGCATGCAGGAGCTGAAGAGCTTCCGCCAGCCCTACGGCGACGAGACCCGCGGCCGTATCCAGGCGCTCAAGCCCGGCTATTACACGCGCATGGGCGCGGCCATTCGCCAGGCCACCGAACTGCTCGGCGCCTGCAAGCAGCGGCGTAAGCTGTTGCTGCTGGTGACCGACGGCAAACCGAACGATCTGGATCTGTACGAAGGCCGCTACGGTGTCGAGGACACCCGCCAGGCGGTGATGGAGGCACGCAAGCAGGGCCTGCTGCCGTTCTGCATCACCATCGACCGCGAGGCCGGCGATTACCTGCCGTACATGTTCGGCGCCAACGGCTACACCCTGATCAAGGAGCCGCAGCAGCTGCCGTTCCGCCTGCCGCAGCTGTACAAGCAGCTGACCCAGCCGTAGGCGGGCAATGGCGGATATCGCGGTGTGCTACAGCCGCCGCGGTTCTGTATTGCAGGACGGTAGGGTGGATGTAGCTTTTCACGTCCACCGAGCAGCCGCTCGGTGGATGGCCATTCCGTGAAATCGGTGAGGCGCGATCCATCCTGCGACCGACGGGGTTCGTTGGCCGGGCGGCTGGCGTGGCATGTAGGGTGGGTGGCGCTGTTCACGCCCGCGGCGCACCTTCGTACGGATCGGTTAAGCGTGATTCGCCCTGGCGATCAGAACAGATAGCGCGGCAGCCAGACGATCATCACCGCGCAGAAGATGCTGAGGGCTATGCAGAACCAGAGGAAGCGCCGTTGGCGGCGTTCCGGGGCGCTGTCGGCGTGCTCCGGCAGGGGCATGCCGCAGTTGCTGCATTCGGCTTCCCCCGGCGGATTGTCTTGCTGGCAGTACAGGCACTTGGGCATATGGTGCTCCTCCTCGCCAGCAAAGCCTGACACGCGGCCCGCGCCGCCGACTTTGATGGCGATCAACTCACTCGAACTGCTCGAGCCGCTGGCGATCGAGGATGGCGATCTGCCGACCTTCCTGGGTGATGATGCCCTCGTCGATCAGGCGCCGGATGATTCGCGAAAAGGTCTCCGGCTGGATCGACAGGTGCCCGGCCACCAGCTGCTTGGCCATCGGCAGTTCGAAGCTGTTGCTGTCGTCCTTGACCCGTGCCAGTTGCGTCAGCAGATAGCGCACCACGCGGTGCGTGGCGTTCTTCAGCGACAGGGTCTCGATCTCGTTGATGCGCTGGTGCAGGCGCACGCAGAGCTTGCCGAGCAGGGCGAAGGTCAGCCGCTGGTTGGCCTCCAGCAGACGCATGTAGGCCGCGTTGGAGAAGCGGTAGACCTGCGACGGGCAGACCGCCTGGGCCGAGGCCACGTAGTTGGGGGTGTCCATCAGCATCATGGCTTCGGCGAAGGTCTGGCGGTTGCCGATGACCTCGAAGACCTTCTCCTGGCCGTCCGGCGTCAGGCGGTAGACCTTCACTGCGCCGGAGATGACGAAATAGAAGTTGTGCGCCGGCTCGCCCTGATGGAACAGGTTGTCGCCCTTGTCCAGGTTGAGCAGCTGGCTGGAGTTGAGCAGTTCTTCCATCTGCTCTTCGTTGAGCGGTTCGAACAGGTGATGGCTGCGGAGAATCTGGTGGTGTACGCGGTGAAGCACCATGCAAGGCGTCCTGTTTCAGTGGAACGATTACTACAACGTCGGCCTCAGCCTAGCGCATGTGGTGTCGGTGGCGCATGTCGGACGTTGACCAACGTCAAGGTTCGGCGTGCGAGTGAACGCCGCCGCCCGGTGCGATCAATACAGGCGGGCGACGAAACCGTCACGCCAGAGCGGCGCGGCGAACAGCTGCGGGTAGCGCTCCAGTGCGTCGACCAGGCGCTGCAGGCCCAGCTCGCGCTGGTCGGCTTCGGACAGCGCCTCGGCGCCGCGGAGCAGATCGATCAGCAAACCGTGCAGCGCGGCATCCGCGGCTTCCGGCAGCTTGCAGTTGGCGACGAGGTAGCTGGTCGCCGCCTCGATGTCGCGCTGTAGCTCGGCGGCCGCCTGGTCACCGATCGATTCGCCCGGGGCATCCGGCAGGCTACGCTGGACCGCTTGGTGAATGCGCGTCATACCCTCGCGCAGGGCCTCGTCAGTGCTCCAGCGGACACCCGGCCGGGGCTCGATCACTGCCGCTTGGTCATGCTGGCCATGATCGTGGGCCATTGCCGCCTGGGCGGTGCCGGCCACCATGCTGAGGGCGAAGCCGCTGGCCATGGCGACCATGGAGGCCATGGCCACACCCCAGGCGAGCGGTTGCAGGTACTGTTTCATGGCTGTGTCACCCCGATGCGTTGAGCCTCATCCGCGTTGGCGGTGAGCGGCGCTTCGGCGTTGCGGAACAGCACGTTGTTTTCGAGGTGGATGTGCTGCATCAGATCGTCACGCAGCTCCTCCAGCCCGCGATAAAGCGCTCGCCAGGTGTTGCAGGCGTTGCCCGGTGGGGTGATGTCGTTGGTCAGCAGCGCCAGTCGTTGCAACGCGTTGCCGTGTTCCTGATGCTCGTAGCGCATCACCGAAATCGGCCCCTGGGCCTGTGGAAAGCCCATGCCGCGCTGCAGCATCGGGAAGAGGATCTGTTCTTCCTTGAGCATGTGGCTTTCCAGTTCCTGTTGCATGTTCCACAGGTGCTCGGCCAGGCCGTTGGGGCAGCCCGGCTTGCTGCCGTGGACCTGCTCGACGCGGCTGGCCAGGCGGATCAGCTCGGGCAACTGGTCGCGGTGGCGCTCGTGGAAGCGCGCGAGGATGTATTCGATCAGCTGCCCCGCGGGCATGCTGCGCCAGTCCCTGTCTTCGGCGTCGGGTTCCAGGGCGAGCAACGCATCGGCGATATGTTGCGGATCGGCTTCGATGCGCTGGGCAGCCTCGCGCAGCGACAGATCACCGCCGCAGCAGAAATCCAGGCGGTACTGGCGGAACACGCGGGTGGCGCCTGGCACTGAACAGGCGAGATTGCCGAGGGTCTGGTCGAGTAGGTCGGTCATGGCAGCGATCCTGATGCGTCCTGATAAACATGCACGGGTCATCGCAACAGGCGTGCCAGATGCCGGGCCGGCGCCAGCGGGCGTTTTGGCGCGGCCGCTGGTGAAATCTACCCGGAGTGGTTATGGTGTTCAAAACCCGGAGGGTAACTGGAACCATGATGGCTGACGCACTGCTTGCCGACCTGACCACCGAGCTGCCCAACGCCGTGCGCTTGCAACGCCTCGTGCATACCTTGCAGCAGCATTTCAATTGCGGCGCGGTGGTGCTGTTGCGCCTGGACGAGGACAGCCTGCGTCCGCTGGCCGCGGTCGGGCTGGTGCAGGAAGCGCTCGGCCGGCGCTTCGTCGTCGCCCAGCATCCGCGGTTGGCCGCGATCCTCTCGCAACGCGAGCCGACCTGGTTCGAGCCAAACAGCCGCCTGCCCGATCCTTACGACGGGTTGCTCGACGCGCACGTCGGCGAGCCCTTGCCGGTGCACGACTGCATGGGCGTCAGCCTTTACGTCGAAGGCAAGCTCTGGGGCGCGCTGACCCTCGATGCGCTGCACGCCGGCACCTTCGGCGACGACGCCCGCTGCGACCTGCAGCGCTATACGTTGATCATCGAAGCCGCCGTGCGGGTCACCCGCCTGGAGCACGAGAACCGCGGCCTGCGTCTGGCCCGCAGTGATGTGCTGGAGTCGTCGCAGGATCACGGCGAAGGCGAAATTCTCGGTCAGAGCGACGCGATTCGCGAGCTGTTGCGCGAGTTGCAGGTAGTCGCCGATTCCGAGCTGCCGGTGCTGCTGCTGGGCGAAACCGGGGTCGGCAAGGAGCTGTTCGCGCGCTGGCTGCATCGCCATTCGCGGCGACGCAACAAGCCGCTGGTGCATGTGAATTGCGCGGCGCTGCCGGAATCACTGGCCGAAAGCGAGTTGTTCGGCCACGTCAAAGGCGCCTTCTCCGGCGCCACTACCGATCGTCCGGGTCGTTTCGATGCAGCCAACGGCGGCACGCTGCTGCTCGACGAGGTCGGCGAGCTGCCGCTGACGGTGCAGGCCAAGCTGCTGCGTACCCTGCAGAACGGCGAGATCCAGCGCCTCGGTGCAGACAAGCCGCGCCAGGTGGACGTGCGCATCATCGCCGCGACCAACCGCAACCTGCGCGACAGCGTGCGTGACGGGCATTTCCGTGCCGATCTCTATCACCGGCTGTCGGTCTATCCGGCGCCGATCCCGCCATTGCGCGAGCGTGGTAACGACGTGCTGATCCTCGCCGGGCACTTCCTTGAACTCAACCGTGCGCGCCTGGGACTACGCAGCATGCGGCTGTCGCCAGCGGCCGAGCGGGCGCTGCTGGCTTATTCCTGGCCGGGCAACGTGCGCGAACTGGAGCATGTGGTCAGTCGCGCGGCCCTGCGCCTGCTCAGCCGCGGCGCCTCGCGCAGCGAAATTCTCACCCTGGAGCCCGACTTGCTGGATCTGGACAGCCACGCCGCGGGCACGGAAGCGCCGGCGTTGGCCGAGCAGCCGGTGGCGGTCGACGAGATACTGTCGCTGCGCCAGACGGTGGATGCAGCGCAGCGCCGGGCCATCGTCTGCGCCCTGGAAGCCTCCGCCGAAAACTGGGCGCAGGCGGCGCGACTGCTGGATGTCGACCCGAGCAACCTGCACAAACTGGCGCGGCGGCTGAAGCTGAAGTAGCGCCTGTCGGGCGGCCAGAGTCGTCGTCGGCGCGCCATGGTCTAACCTCACAGCACAACCTCGAGGAGATGCCAATGGCCCTGGACCAGAACGAATTCGAAGCGCTGCTGAACGAGGCGCAAGCCTTTGCCGAGCGCGCCGCCAGCGAGAACAATCCGCTGCATTACCGCGACGCGTTCGCTGCCAGTCTCAAGGCCATGCGCCTGCTCGGCGAGGAATCCGGCGCCTGGCGGCAGATGGTGGCGCGGGCGACCGAGGAATTCGAGGGTGACGAGGGCATCTGACAGCGACTGCCTGCGCTTGGCACCCACCGCGATGCAGGTCGATCCGCTGCATTTCGTCGCATTGGCCACGTCCGAGCAATCTTGACCCCTATCAATGCTGGCCACTGGTCAGCTGCCTAGACTGCCGGCTGTTTTCCGTTCAGCCGAACGACCGCCGCGCCGCCTGTGCGTGGCGCGCATGTACCCGAATGTCTAGGAGTTGTCATGCACCTGGTCTGCCCGGCAGGAAGCCTGCCCGCGCTCAAGGCCGCCGTCCAGCAGGGCGCCGATGCCATTTATGTCGGTTTTCGCGACGACACCAACGCCCGCCATTTCGCCGGCCTCAATCTCGATGAAAAGCAGCTCGACAAGGGCCTGCAGCTGATCCGTGAAAAGGGCCGGCAGCTATACATTGCCGTCAACACCTATGCCCAGCCGGACGGCTGGAATCGCTGGCAGCGCGCCGTCGACCAGGCCGCCGACATGGGCGTCGATGCGCTGATCGCCGCCGACCCCGGCGTGCTCGGCTATGCCAGCAAGCGCCATCCCAAGCTCAAGCTGCACCTGTCGGTACAGGGCTCGGCGACCAATGCCGCGGCGCTGGGCTTCTATCAGCAGCGCTACGGCATCAGCCGTGCGGTGCTGCCGCGGGTGCTTTCGCTCAAGCAGGTCAAGCAGGTCGCGGCGAGCAGCCCGGTGCCCATCGAGGTGTTCGCCTTCGGCAGCCTGTGCATCATGGCCGAGGGGCGTTGCCACCTGTCTTCTTATCTCACCGGCGAGTCGCCGAACCTCTGTGGCGTCTGCTCGCCGGCCAAGGCGGTGCGCTGGAGCGAGGAGCCGGAAGGGCTGACCTCGCGCCTGAACAACGTGCTCATCGACCGCTACGCCGAAGGCGAATCGGCCGGTTACCCGACGCTGTGCAAGGGCCGCTTCATGGTCAACGGCCAGCGCTTCCATGCGCTGGAGGAACCGACCAGCCTGAACACCCTGGACCTGATCCCGGAACTCTCCGCCATCGGCGTCACCGCGATGAAGATCGAAGGTCGTCAGCGCAGCCCGGCCTATGTCGAGCAGGTCACCCGGGTCTGGCGCGCCGCGCTGGACAGCTACCTTAAGGCGCCGCAGCGCTACGCGGTCGAACCCGGCTGGCGGCAGGTGCTGGATGGCCTTTCCGAAGGCTCGCAGACCACCCTGGGTGCCTACCACCGCGCCTGGCAATGAACGAGGAGCCACGCATGAAACTCTCTCTCGGCCCGGTGCTGTTCTACTGGGATCGCCAGCAGACGCTGGATTTCTACGCAAACATGGCGGAGCAGCCGCTGGACGTGATCTATCTCGGCGAAACGGTCTGCTCCAAGCGCCGCGCCATGATGCTCGACGACTGGCTGGGGCTGGCCCGCGACCTGGCCGAGGCCTCCTCGGCTCAATTGGTCCTGTCCGGTCTGACACTGGTCGAGGCGGCTTCAGAACTGTCCAGCCTGCGCCGCCTGTGCGACAACGGCGAGCTGCTGGTCGAAGCCAACGACATGGGCGCGGTGCAGCTGATGTCCGAGCGCAAGTTGCCCTTCGTCGGCGGCCCGGCGCTCAACCTCTACAACGGCCATGCCCTGGCCGAGCTGGTGGCCAGCGGCATGAGCCGCTGGGTGCCGCCGGTGGAAGCCTCCGGCAAGCTGATCAAGAGCGCCCGCGCGCAACTGCAGGAGCTGGGCGTGGCGCTGCCGGAAATCGAAATCTTCGCCTACGGGCACTTGCCGCTGGCCTATTCGGCGCGTTGCTTCACCGCGCGTGCCGAGAACCGCCCCAAGGACGACTGCCAGTTCTGCTGCCAGAACTATCCCGAGGGCATCCCGCTGCTCAGCCAGGAGGGCGAGGCGCTGTTCACCATCAACGGTATCCAGACCATGTCCGCCGCGGTCAGCAACCTGCTTGCCGACTACGCGGGCCTGGTCGACAGCGGCGCCGACCTGCTGCGCCTGAGCCCGCGGGCCGCCGGCATGGAAGAGGTGATTGGCGCCTTCGATACGGTGCGCAAGGGTGCGCTGCCGCCGCTGGCGGTGGATGGTTGCAATGGTTATTGGCATGGCCAGCCGGGCATGCTGCGTGCCGAGGAGGCCGGTTTATGCTGAAGCCGCGAGCCCATCTGGTGAATCTCGGTGGCCGCCTGCTGCCGCTGGCGGCGAAGACGCCATTCCTGCTCCAGCGCCTGGCGCTGGAGCGTAGCCTCAATCAGGTATTCGCCGAAGCTCTGGATGATGGTGCGTTCGACGTGCTCGATGGCCACTGGATGAAGCTCGAGGTCGCCGACCTCGGACTCGCCTGGTGCCTGACCTGCGAGCGCGGCAAGCTGCGCATCGCCGCACAGGCGCCGGTAGAGGTGAGCATCCGCGGCAACTGGCGCGAGTTTCTGTTGCTGGCCAGCCGTCAGGAAGACCCGGACACCCTGTTCTTCCGCCGCCGGTTGGTCATCGAGGGGGACACCGAGCTGGGCCTGGCGATCAAGAACCTGATCGACAGCCTCGACCCCGACACCCTGCCGAGCTGGCTGTGGAAGCTGCTGCAGGGCGCGGGAGAGGAGGTGGCCGCGGCCAATCGGGCGCAGGCCGCCAACGCCTGAGCGAGGGAGCGCTGAGCGCGCCGGTGACTATCCCGGTGCGCTATTGGCGTCGCTCCGCGTAGCAGGCCAACCCCTGCGGAATCTCATCCCGCGCGCAGCTGCATCCGGTCGCTGGCGATGATGTCCTTCATGTCTTCCAACAGCGCCATGATCTCTTCCTCGCTGCAGTCTTCCCGGTAGCGCTTGCGCAGGCCGTAGCTGCTAAGGGTGATGTGCACGTCGGGCGTCACGCCGTGCTGCGCCAGGCAGGCACGCGCGCAATGCATCGGACAGCCGTCGATGGCCAGGATCGGCCGGCCGGAATTGGCCTTTTTCACCAGCGCCGCGACACGACCACCGACGCCGGCTATGCAGGACATTTCCGCGAGTCCGGCGCGATCGAGTCGTACCGCCAGGGTGTTGGCCAGCTGGGCGACGTTCGAGCATCCCGAGCAGGAGTAGACCAGCGGCAGGGGCGTGGTGACAGTCATGGCATGTTCCCGGCAGCGTCTTGACGCTGGCCATTTTCCAAGCCGAATGCCTGGCTGGCTTTGACAGCAATCAAGAACGCTGAGGCGCTCTGTCGCAGGTCATTCGTCATAGGCCGCCAGCTTGCGGTGGTCGAGGATCTCGATGCGTCGGCGCTGGACGGAGATGGTCCCGGCGTCGATCAGGCGATGCAGGATGCGCGAAAAGGTTTCGGGCTGGATGCCCAGCTTCGAAGCGATCAACCGCTTCGGCACGTCGAGCATCACCACGCCGCTGTCGTCCTGCTGCGACTGGGCGAGAAAGCGCACCACCCGATGACTGGCGTTGGCCAGGGTGAGGGTGTCGATCTCGGTCATGCGCTGGTGCAGGCGGATGCTCAGGGTGGCGAGGATGTCGAGGCAGATATCCGGCTGCTGCTCGAGAATGCGCCGGTAGTGCGGCCCGTTCAGGCTGGCCACCAGGCTGGCCTTGAGCGCCGTGGCGCTGACCGGATAGCTGGGCGTGCCCTTGAACAGCAGCGCTTCGGCGAAGGACTCACCGGCGCGCATCACTTCCACCAGCTTCTCCTGGCCGTCGCAGACCACTCGATGCAGCTTGATCTGGCCGCTGAAGAGGAAATAGAAGCGGTCAGCCCTGTCGCCCTGATGAAACAGCGAGGCACCGGTCGGCAGGCGCTTCAGGTTGGCCGAGGCGCAGACTTCCTGCAGCGCGGCATCCGGCAACCGGCTGAACAGATGATGGCGGCGCAATTCGGCGATCAGCGAATGTTCGGTGAGCATGTGTCCTCCCCCGGACGAACCGGGTTTACCAGGCTGCATCCTATGAGGCGGCACGCGGAGAGTTCCTTGACGCTGGACAAGTCTGCCGGCCATGGCGATGCGACCGCTCGGCAATCGCTTGAGCTGGCTTGACGATGGTCAATTCGGTAACAGGGTTCCGCCTCTAAAGTCGCACCATATTGTGTTTCAAGTCAGAAACAACACTACATATGGTATGGAGGCGTGGATGCCCAGGCAGGCAGAAGTGACAAAACCGGTTTCATTGCGCAAGCGCGACGGCCGCCTGGCGGCGTTCGACATGGCGAAGATCGAGCGTGCGATCGCGGCCGCCGGCGCGGCCACGGGCGAATTCGGTGCGTCGGAGGCTCATGCCCTGGCCGAGGCGGTCTGCCTGCAGCTGGCCCATCGCACGGCGGTGGAGGTGGAGCAGGTACAGGATGGTGTCGAGCGCACGCTGATGGCTGCCGGCCACTTCGACACGGCGCGCGCCTACATCGTCTACCGCGAGCGCCACGCGCGGCTGCGCCGCGATCGCAAGGCGGTGGTGGACGTCGCGGCCTCGATGAACGAATACCTCTCGCGCGAAGACTGGCGCGTACGGGCCAACGCCAACCAGGGCTATTCACTGGGTGGGTTGATCCTCAACGTGTCGGGCAAGGTCACCGCCAACTACTGGCTGGACGAGGTCTACAGCCCGGAGATCGGCACGGCGCACCGCGAAGGCGATCTGCATATCCACGACCTGGACATGCTCGCCGGCTACTGCGCCGGCTGGTCGCTGCGCACGCTGCTTACCGAGGGCTTCAACGGCATTCCCGGGCGAGTCGAGGCGGGCCCGCCGAAGCACCTGTCCAGCGCCCTGGGGCAGATGGTCAACTTCCTCGGGACGCTGCAGAACGAGTGGGCCGGCGCCCAGGCGTTCAGCAGCTTCGATACCTATCTCGCGCCCTTCGTGCGCAAGGACCAGCTTGGTTTCGATGAGGTGCGCCAGGCGATCCAGGAGTTCATCTACAACCTCAACGTGCCGTCGCGCTGGGGCACGCAAACGCCGTTCACCAACCTGACCTTCGACTGGGTCTGCCCGGAAGACCTGCGCGAGCAGATCCCCTACATCGGCGGCGAGGAAATGCCCTTCGCCTACGGCGAGCTGCAGGCCGAGATGGAGCTGATCAACCGCGCCTACATCGAAGTCATGCAGGCCGGTGACGGCCTCGGCCGCGTGTTCACCTTCCCGATCCCGACCTACAACATCACCCACGATTTTCCCTGGGACAGCGACAACGCCGAGCGCCTGTTCGAGATGACCGCGCGCTACGGGCTGCCGTACTTCCAGAACTTCCTCAACTCGGACATGCAGCCCAACCAGGTGCGTTCCATGTGCTGCCGCCTGCAGCTGGACGTGCGCGAGCTGCTCAAGCGTGGCGGCGGATTGTTCGGCTCGGCCGAGCAAACCGGTTCGCTGGGCGTCGTGACGATCAACTGCGCGCGGCTGGGTTACCTCTACCGAGGCGACAAGGCGGCCCTGCTGGCGCAGCTGGATCGCCTGCTGGAGATGGCGCGGCAGAGCCTGGAGGTCAAGCGCAAGGTCATCCAGCAGCATATGGATGCCGGGCTCTACCCTTACACCAAGCGTTACCTCGGCACCCTGCGCAATCACTTCTCAACCATCGGCGTGAACGGCCTGCACGAGATGCTGCGCAACTTCACCGATGACGCCGAGGGGCTGCACAGCGAAGCCGGCCGCGCGCTGGCGCTCGAGGTGCTCGATCACGTGCGGGCGCGGCTGGTGCAGTTTCAGGAAGACACCGGGCACCTGTACAACCTCGAGGCGACGCCGGCCGAGGGCACCACCTATCGTTTCGCCAAGGAAGACCGCAAGCGTTTTCCGGACATCCTCCAGGCGGGTACGGCCGAGGCGCCGTACTACACCAACTCGTCGCAGCTGCCGGTCGGCTTCACCGACGACCCGTTCGAGGCCCTGGCGCTGCAGGACGAACTGCAGTGCAAGTACACCGGCGGCACCGTGCTGCACCTCTATATGGCCGAGCAGATTTCCTCGGCCGAGGCCTGCAAGAAGCTGGTACGCAATGCGCTGTCGCGCTTCCGCCTGCCCTACCTGACGGTGACGCCGACCTTCTCGATCTGCCCGGTGCACGGCTATCTCGCCGGCGAGCACGAGTTCTGCCCGAAATGCGATGAGGCGCTGCTGCAGCAGGCCGAAGCGGCCCGGGCCGTCTGAGCTGCGACCCCTTGCCCCGCAGCTCCGCACCGTGCGGCGCTGCATACTCACACCCCAGCAAGTAAGGAGAAGCAACATGAGCCAAGCCAGCCAACTGCCCCAGGACCAGCGCCAGCGTTGCGAAGTCTGGACCCGCGTGATGGGCTATCACCGCCCGGTAGCCGCCTTCAATCCTGGCAAGCAGTCCGAGCACCGCGAGCGTCTGCATTTCACTGAAGCCGCGGCGCGGTGACCGCAGCACTTCGCGTCGGGGGGCTGGTCCCCCTGACCACGCTGGATTTTCCCGACCATCTGGCCTGCGTGCTGTTCTGCCAGGGCTGCGGCTGGCGCTGTCGTTACTGCCACAACCCGCAGCTGATTCCCGCCTGTGGCAACGAGGAAAAGCCCTGGTCGGAGATTCTGGCGTTCCTCGAGCAGCGCGTCGGCCTGCTCGAGGCGGTGGTGTTCAGCGGCGGCGAGCCCACCCTGCAGAGCGCGCTGCCCGAGGCCATCGCCCAGGTGCGGGCGCTGGGCTACAAGGTCGGCCTGCACAGCGCCGGCATCAAGCCGAAGCTGTTCGCTAACATTCTGCCACTGGTGGACTGGGTCGGTTTCGACGTCAAGGCGCTACCCGAACAGAGCACGGCGATCACCGGCGTGGATGGCAGCGGCAAGGCCAACTGGAAGAGTCTCGAGCATCTACTTGAAAGTGGCGTCGAGCATGAATGCCGGACCACCGTGCACTGGCAGCTGTTCGATGCCGATAGCCTTTGGGACATGGCCCAGCGCCTGCGCCGGCTGGGTGTCGAACGCTTCGCCGTGCAATGCGTGCGCACCGCGAGAATGCTCGACGACGGCCTCGCCGAGAGCCGCGCACCCTACGACCAGCAGCGCTTGTGGGAGCGCATGGATCGGCTGTTCCCGTCATTCGTGTTGCGCGGTTAGTCGCAGGCGTTCCCTGCACCCCCTGGTCGTGCATGCGGTGCGGAAGGGAGCGCAGGCGCTCCTACCGTGATGGCCCTCCACGCTCTGTAGGGTGGGCTTCAGCCCACCTAGAACAGGCGACTCACCAGCCCCAGAACTGCAACCACCAGCCGTAGCCGACCAGCGCACAGCCGGCGTTGACGCAGGCGAATGCCAGTAGCCGGCGTAGGCCGTTGCCGCCGTGCCGGCTGATGACGTTCCAGGCCAGGTACAGACTCCAAGCCACGGCGCCGATGAGCAGCGCGGCGCGTGCCGGCTGCGCCCAGGCCAGCAGGAAGCCCTCGTAGCGCAGCAGCTTGACCGTGGTCGCCGAGAGGCCGAGAAACAGCCCGGCGCCACCCAGCGGTACCAGCGCCAACGCCAGGTGCTGGAACACATTGTCGCCGCGGCGCATGACGCGTACAGCCGCACGCAGCAGGAGCCACAGCGCACCGCCGATCAGCAGCGAGGCACCGAAGATGTAGGTGAGGATCACGGCGCCATCGAGCCAGGTGAAGGCGTCGTTGGCCTGCGGATAATGGGTCAGCAGCCACCAGGGCGCGTTGGCTTCCAGCGGCCAGAAGATGTCGCGATCCACCAGCCATTCCGCCGCGGCCTGCTTGAGGTCGATGAACCAGGGGCTGACGGTCCACTGGAACGCGCCCATGGCCAGGCCGATCATGCCGAACAGCAGCAGGGTGCTGTCCCAGTGCTCGCCTTGCCGCTGGCCGCCGACGATGAGAATTTCCGCGTTCGGCGAACGGGCGCTCAGCTGCACTGCGCCACGCTGTCCGCTGCAGCGGCCGCAGGCATGGCAATCGGCGTTGCCCTGCATGCGGCGAATGTCGATCAGCGGGGCGCAGTTAGGTGTCGGCAGGTGCGGTTCGCGATTCTCCAGCCAGCGCTGTTCGTCGACCTTGTAATGCACCGGCGCCAGCCGGGCGAGCAGGGCGAACACGCCGCTGACCGGGCACAGATGGCGGCACCAGACCCGCTTGCCGCGACCGTAGAGAAAGCCCACCAGCATCGCCGCGACGGTGGAACCACCGAGAATCAGCAGTGCCGCCTGGGCGTAGTCGTAGACGCTGATCAGCTGGCCATAGACGGTGGTGAGGATGAAGGCGATGGTCGGCCAGCCGCTCCAGCGCACCCAGCGCGGCGTGCGCTTGTTCAGCCCACGCCAGCTGATCCATTCGCTGAGCGAACCTTCGGGGCAGAGCACACCGCACCACAGGCGGCCAAAGAAGATCATCGACAGCAGCACGAAGGGCCACCACAGGCCCCAGAAGATGAACTGCGCCAGTACCGTCAGGTTGTCGAGCATGCCGGCCTGGGCCGGCGGCAGGTCGAGAAAGGCCGGAATCACCAGCAGCGTCAGGTAGAACCCCACCACCAACCATTGCAGCGTGCGGATGGCCTTCGCATGCTGGCGCAGCAGATCACCGAGTCGCGCCAGCCACGGCGCCTGGGTGATCATGCCGGCCTCGCAGCGAGCTGCACCTGCGCCCGCGGTTTGAGCCAGGCCCATGCGGCGAGCCAGTACAGGGCAAGTGTCACCACCGCGGCCAGTGACGGCATGGCGCGGTAGCCGGTGAGGCCGGCCAGTGTGCCGCCCAGCGCGCCGCCGTCATCCAGCAGGGCCGAGGTATCCCAGAGCGGATCGCCGAACACGGTGTAGAGCACTTCCGGTACATCCATGCCCATCAGCTGGCCGCTGAAGCGGTCCAGTGCGGCCATCAGCAGGGCGCCACCGAGCAGCAGCAACATCACCTCGCTGACCTGGAAGAAACGCCGCCAGCTGAAGTAGCGGCTGCCAGCCTGCAACGCGGCATAACTAAGCAGGGCGAGGACAAAGCCCAGGACTCCGCCGATGACGAAGCCGGTGAGATCCTGGCCCTGCTGCTGGTTGCCGATGCCGTAGAGGAACACCACCGTCTCGCTGCCTTCGCGCCCGACGGCGAGCATGGCCAGCACCAGCAGGCCGAAGCCGCTGCCCTGGCTGAGCTTGTCCGCCGCGCTGTTCTGCAGGCTGGTCTTCAGCGTGCGACCGTGCTGATGCATCCAGCCGACCATGTGCAGGATCAGCAGACTGGCTACCAGCAGCATCGCGCACTGGAACCATTCGCCACCGCTGCCGGCCAGCCAGTCGCCGGCGCGCAGCACGCCCCAGCCCAGCGCGACGGCCAGGCCGAGCCCGGCAGCAACGCCGGCCCAGAGCATGCGCAGGGCGTTGCCGGCGCCCGGTTGCTGGCGTAGCCAGGCATGCAGGATGCCGATGACCAGCAGGGCCTCGACGCTTTCGCGCCAGACGATGAACATGGATTGGCCCATGGATGTGCTCCTTAACTACTTGGCGACGATCTCGCCCTCGGGAAGATCCATATGGAATTCGTCGAAGAACGGATAGCGGCCCGGCTTCAACGGGTGGATCACGACGAAGGAGGTCACGCCCGGTGACAGCACCTTCTCGACGCGCAGCGGCGTGCTCTCGAACTCGGTCGGCCCGTTGCCGGCGTTGTGCACGATGATCTTGAAGCGCTGACGGGCCGGCACCTCCAGGGTCGCCGGCTCGAAGTGGCCGTCACGGATGGTCAGCTCGTAGGTCGGCAGCGCGGCCTGCACCGGGCCCGCAAGCCCGGCCAGCAGGGGCAGCGCGCCGAGCAGCGAACGCCCGGCGCGGTCCATCAGTAGCCCCCTTTCTTGCCGATGCCGGCGTAGGTGAACTCGTAGTTCAGCTCGCAGCCTTCGAACCAGGGCGCGACGCCGGTTTCCTTGTCGGTGTGGCGACCGAACATGTTGTGCCCCGAGCCTGGCGGCAGGATCTTGTAGGTCAGCTGGTACTTGCCGGGGCCGAGCAGCTTGACGTTGTCTCCATAATGCGGCCCGTCGTTGGCGACCATCGGGTGGAAGTCGCCTTCGACCACTTCGTCGGAACCCTTCTTGCGCAGCGTGTAGTGAATGCTCAGGTAGGGCACGAAGCTGCCTTCCTGCCAGCCGTTGCGGTTGTCTTCGGTGGCGCTGATGTCGGCCTCGAGATGCACGTCGGACTCGGCGGCGGCGCGCATCATGCCCGGCGGGTCCATTTCGACCGGCTGCAGGTACACCGCGCCGACCTCCATGCCACCGCAGTGCTGCGGTTCGCCGATGGGGTATTCCTTCGCCTGGGCGAGCGGGGTGAGCAGCAGGGACGTGATGGCGAGTGTGGCGGGGATGCGCATTGGGAAAGCCTCCGGAAAAGCAGAAAAGGACGGAGTGAAGATTGCATCTGCGCTTCCGAATGATAATGATTCGCGTCAATTTCCCAAGAAATATTTTGTTACCGGTAGCCGTATGCAAGCCCGTATGCGGTTGCAGACCGCTCTCCGCGGGCGTCGGCGGACTGCTGCGACCGGTCGTCACAGGGGCGTCGTAGCACTGGTCCCTGCCGTGTCGAAGCCCTGGCGGCGCGAACCGTCGCCGGGGGAATCCTCTAAGATGGTGCACCTTTCGTTTCCGGGGACTTCATGCAACCGCCCGTAGCTCTCGATGCCCGCACCGCGCGAATCCTGCCGTGGCTGGTGGCCATCGCCTTCTTCATGCAGACGCTGGACGGCACCATTCTCAATACCGCGCTGCCGGCCATGGCCCGCGACCTGGCCGAGAACCCTTTGCGCATGCAGGGTGTGGTGATCGCCTACATGCTCACGGTGGCGTTGCTGATTCCGGCATCGGGCTGGATCGCCGATCGTTTCGGCAGTCGGCGGATCTTCGTCGCAGCCATCGTGCTGTTTTCCCTGGGCTCGCTGCTTTGCGCGCTGTCCACCAGCTTCAACCAGCTCGTCGCATCCCGCGTGCTGCAGGCGTTGGGCGGCGCGCTGATGCTGCCGGTCGGGCGGCTGGTGGTGCTGCGGGCGTTTCCACGCAGTGAATTCGTGCGAATCATGGCCTTCATTGCGTTGCCGGGGCTGGTCGGGCCATTGCTCGGGCCGACCCTGGGCGGCTGGCTGGTGGAGTACGCCTCCTGGCACTGGATCTTCCTGATCAATCTGCCGGTGGGCGTGATCGGCTGTATCGCCGCGTTGCGCTTTATGCCGGACCTCAAGGGGCCGGAGCGGGTGCGTTTCGATACCCTGGGTTTCGTGCTGTTCGGTGTCGCGATGGTGCTGATCACCATTGCCCTGGAAGGGCTCGGTGAGATGCACATGCCGCATGCGCGGGTGACGCTGCTGCTGTTCGGCGGTGCCGCCTGCATGGCTGCCTACTGGCTGCGTGCCGGGCGCATCGAGGCGCCACTGTTCAGCCCCAAGCTGTTCCATACTCGCAGCTTCGCGGTCGGCATCTTCGGCAACCTGTTCGCGCGCCTGGGCGGCGGCGCTCTGCCATTCCTGGTACCGCTGCTGCTACAGGTGGCGTTGGGCTATTCGCCGGCGCAGGCGGGCATGAGCATGATCCCGCT
This sequence comes from Stutzerimonas sp. KH-1, assembly GCF_054483855.1. Taxonomy (NCBI): domain Bacteria; kingdom Pseudomonadati; phylum Pseudomonadota; class Gammaproteobacteria; order Pseudomonadales; family Pseudomonadaceae; genus Stutzerimonas; species Stutzerimonas sp. KH-1. Next base: position 4,435,253 of record NZ_CM137011.1, read on the forward strand.
GGCGCTCGGCGCGATGGCGGTGAAATCCCTGGCCAAGCCGATCATCGACCGCCTCGGATATCGTCGCCTGCTGATCGGCAACACCTTGCTGCTCGGCTGCCTGATCGCCAGCCTGGCGACCATCGGCACGCAGACGCCGACCTGGCTGCTGCTGGTGCATCTCGGGCTGATCGGCATGGTCAACTCCATGCAGTTCACCGCAATGAACACCGTCACCCTGATCGGTCTCAGCCATGCCGACGCCAGCAGCGGCAACAGCCTGCTGTCGGTGGTGGTGCAACTGTCGATGAGCCTTGGTGTCGCCACCGCCGGCGCGCTGCTCGGCGGCTTCACCGTGGAGGGTGCGGCGGACAGCGAGGTGCTGCACGCCTTCCAGCTGACCTTCCTCTGCGTGGGTGCCATGGCCATGCTCGCGGCCGCGCTGTTCCTGCAGCTGGAGCCCCGCGACCCCGGCCACGACGATGACTCGCGGCGCGCGGTTGACGTGGGCGAATAGGTCCGCCCGTTTGCGCTGATATGTAAGGTTTCAGGTCATGTCGTTCGGCTTTCTCATCACGCCTCAAGCGCGGGCTTGATCGCGATGGCCATTGCGCCGCCGCGAACCCGCTGCATTTGTTTACCTGTTCAAGTAAACATTATCGACCTGTCGTATAAGGCTACATATCGTTGCAGCTCTGGACTGGCATTCTGCCGTTATGGAAGGAGCGAAGGAATGAACGGGATGAGCCTGGCCTGGCTGCTGATCGGAGGATCGCTGTGCAGCGTGATGGTGCTGCTGGTTCTGCTATGGCTGCTGTGGCTGGAACGCAAGAGCCAACGCTGCGAGCTGACGGTGTTGCGTGAACTGCTCGACGGCTTAGGGCAGGTGATCGTGCGGCTGGAGAAGGACAAGGCCGAGCTGACATCGGGGTTGCGCGCGGAAAAGGCCCACGTCGCCCAGTTGTGTCGGCAGATCGAGCTGCTGCGGCGCTGAATTTGTTGTTTGTACGAACATATTGCTTCGAATGGCTGGTGTGTGCGGCTATGATGCGCTCCTATTTGTTATAAAAACTACAATCTTGGAGGTTCCATGCATCCCCGGGTCGTCGAAGTCACCGAGCGCCTGATCGAGCGCAGCCGTCCGACGCGCGAGGTCTATCTCGCCATGATTCGTGCCGCCGCGAGCGCCGGGCCGGCCCGCAACGCGGCGCAGTGCGCAAACTTCGCCCATGGTGTCGCCGGTTGTGGCGCCCAGGACAAGCAGCGCCTGCGGCTGCCTGATGCGGCCAACGTCGCCATCGTCACCGCCTACAACGACATGCTCTCGGCGCACCAACCCTACGAGGACTACCCCGAGCGCCTGCGCCAGGCGCTGCGCGAGATCGGCTCGGTGGGCCAGGTGGCCGGTGGCGTGCCGGCGATGTGTGATGGCGTAACCCAGGGCGAGCCGGGCATGGAGCTGGCCATTGCCAGCCGCGAGGTGATCGCCATGAGCACGGCGGTGGCGCTGTCGCACAACCTGTTCGACGCCGCGCTGCTGCTCGGCATCTGCGACAAGATCGTTCCTGGCCTGCTGATCGGTGCGCTGCGCTTCGGTCATCTGCCGGCGCTGTTCGTGCCGGCCGGGCCGATGCCCTCCGGCCTGGCCAACAAGGACAAGGCCGCGGTGCGCCAGCGTTACGCCGAAGGCAAGGCTGGCCGCGACGAGCTGCTCGCTGCCGAGATGCAGGCCTATCACAGCCCCGGCACCTGCACCTTCTACGGCACCGCCAACACCAATCAGATGCTGATGGAAGTGATGGGCCTGCACCTGCCGGGCTCGTCCTTCGTCAATCCGGGTACGCCGCTGCGCGATGCGCTGACCATCGAGGCGGCGCGCCAGGTCACGCGGCTCACGCCTCAGGGGGGCTGCCACACGCCCCTCGGCGAGCTGGTCGACGAGCGCGTGCTGGTCAACGCCGTGGTCGCGCTGCATGCCACCGGCGGCTCGACCAACCACACCCTGCACATGCCGGCCATCGCTCAGGCGGCGGGCATTCAGCTGACCTGGCAGGACATGGCCGACCTCTCCGAGGTGGTGCCGACGCTGGCCCGCGTCTATCCCAATGGCTCGGCGGACATCAATCACTTTCATGCCGCTGGCGGTGTCGCGCTGCTGGTGCGCGAGCTGCTCGACGCCGGCCTGCTGCACGACGATGTGCATACCGTGATGGGGCGAGGCCTGCATCGCTATACCCAGGAGCCCTTCCTCGAGGATGGTCGGCTGACCTGGCGTGAAGGGGCTGCGCAAAGCCTTGACGACAGCATCCTGCGCCCCGTCGCGCGACCGTTCTCCGCCGAGGGCGGATTGCGACTGATGAGCGGCAACCTTGGGCGCGGCGTGATGAAGGTGTCCGCCGTGGCGCCGGAGCATCGCGTCGTGGAGGCGCCGGCGCGGATCTTCTCCGATCAGCTGGAGCTGGTGGAGGCGTTCAAGGCCGGCGAGCTGGAGCGTGATTTCGTCGCCGTGGTGCGTTTCCAGGGGCCGCGCGCCAATGGCATGCCCGAATTGCACAAGCTGACGCCCTATATCGGCGTGCTGCAGGATCGTGGCTTCAAGGTCGCGCTGGTCACCGACGGGCGCATGTCCGGTGCGTCGGGCAAGGTGCCGGCGGCGATCCATGTCTGCCCGGAAGCGATCGATGGCGGGCCGCTGGCGCGGCTGCGCGATGGTGATCTGTTGCGCGTCGACGGTCAGGGCGGCGTGCTCGAGGTGCTGGTGGATGCCGCCGAGCTGGCCGATCGCTTGCCGGTAGCGGCGCCGGCGGCGGGCGTACAAGGTTGTGGCCGCGAGCTGTTCGGCTTCATGCGGGCGGCGTTCAGCTCCGCCGAACAGGGCGCCAGTGTGTTCACCGCCGGGCTGGAGGTGCTGCGATGAGGCTGGCGCTGGTCGGTGATATCGGTGGCACCAACGCGCGCTTCGCGCTGTGGCGGGACTCGCGGCTGGAGTCGGTGCGGGTACTGGCGACAGCGGATTTCGTCACGCCCGAAACGGCGGTTGAGTATTACCTGGCATCTCTCGGGTTGGCGCCGGGCAGCGTCGAGGCGGCCTGTCTGGCCTGCGCCGGGCCGGTCAAGGGCGAGCAGTTCACCTTCACCAACAATCACTGGCGGCTGACGCGCCGCGACTTCTGTGGCGCCCTGCAGTTGGACGAGCTGCTGCTGATCAATGACTTCGCCGCGATGGCGCTGGGCATGACGCGGGTAGGCGAAGCGGGGCGGCGCATGATCTGTGCTGGCGCGGCCGAGGTGGACGCGCCAGCGCTGGTCATTGGGCCGGGTACCGGGCTTGGCGTCGCCGCACTGATGCCCTTGGGCGGTGGCAACTGGCGTGCGTTGCCGGGGGAGGGCGGGCACGTCGATCTGCCCGTGGCGGATGCGCACGAGGCGGCGCTGTGGCAGATGCTGTTTGCGCAGCTTGGCCATGTGCGTGCCGAAGACGTGCTCAGCGGCGGTGGCCTGTTGCTGCTCTACCGGGCGGTCTGTGCCCTGGCCGGTTTGTCGCCGCGACTGGCGTCGCCGGCTGAAGTCACCGCGGCCGCGCTCGCGGGCGATCATGTGGCGGTGGCGACCCTGGAGCAGTTCTGCGTGTGGCTCGGCCGGGTTGCCGGCAACAACGTGCTCACGCTCGGTGCGCGCGGCGGGGTGTATATCGTCGGTGGTGTCGTGCCGCGTTTCGCCGATTTCTTCGCGGCCAGTGGTTTTGCTCACGGCTTTACCAGCAAGGGCTGCATGAGCGGCTATCTTGGCGATGTGCCGGTGTGGCTGGTGACTGCTGAGTTTCCGGGGCTGGAGGGCGCCGGGGTGGCGCTGGAGCAGGCGCTGGCGCGCTGATCCGGCGCTTTCCGGTGTGTGATGGCGGGATATTGTTAAAGCAACATCTCCGCCGGCGCGGTTGCTCTAGCTCGGCTCTTCATCCGCCGGATAGCGGCTCGCGTTGAGGCTTTCCTTCACCTTGCGCAGGTGCGGCTGGAAATCCACGCCGCGGCGCAGGGTCATGCCGGTGGCGAGCACGTCGAGCACGGTGAGCTGGATGATGCGCGAGGTCATCGGCATGTAGATGTCGGTGTCCTCGGGCAGCGGAATGTTCAGGCTCAGCGTGCTGGCCTGCGCCAGTGGCGAGCCGGCGGCGGTCAGGCCGAGTACTGAGGCGCCGTTCTGGCGGGCGATGCGCGCCACCTCCACGAGCTCGCGGGTGCGCCCGGTGTAGGAAATGATCACGAACAGCTCGCCCGTGTGCGCCACCGAGGCCAGCATGCGCTGCATCAGCACGTCCGAATGCGCGGTGACCGCCAGGTTGAAGCGGAAGAACTTGTGCTGCGCATCCAGCGCCACCGAGGCCGAGGCGCCGAGGCCGAAGAAGTGGATCTGCCTGGCCTGGATCATCAGGTCCACGGCGCGGCTGACCAGTTGCGGATCGAGGCTCTGGCAGGCGCTGTCCAGCGAGGCGATGGCCGAGCCGAAGATCTTGCGCGTGTACTCCGCCGGGCCGTCGTCGGGTTCCACTGCCTGACTGACGTAGGCGGCGCCGCTGGCCAGGCTCTGCGCCAGCTGCATCTTCAGTTCCGGGTAGCCGCTGACGCCGAACGAGCGACAGAAGCGATTCACTGTCGGCTCGCTGACCTGCGCGGTCTGCGCCAGGGTGGCGATGCTGAAGCGGGTGGCCTGCTGCGGGTTGCGCAGGATCACCTCGGCGACCTTGCGCTCGGCCTTGTTGAGGTCTTCGATGCGGCGCTGGATCTGCTCGAGCAGGTTGTGTACGCGGTCCATGTCGGTCCTGATGCGGCTTGCCAAAGGGGTTGCCTATCCTACTGAGGGCGCTGCGGAGCGGCCACAGGTATCTAAATTTGCGGTAAATGTTGTTTTTATTACTACATTGAACTTGAATAGCAGGGCGTCGCCGTGTATTCATAGTGCAGTTTTAGTAGAAGAACAAACATCATGACGCCATTATCTGTCGAACCCTGCACCCTGGCGCTGTTCGGCGCCCTCGGTGATCTGGCCCTGCGCAAGCTGTTTCCCGCGCTCTATCAGCTCGATCGCGCCGGCCTGCTGCCAACCGAAACGCGCCTGCTCGCGCTCGCTCGTGAGAGCGGCGAGGCGGCGAGCCATCTGGCGATGATCGAAGAACATCTGCGTCGCCACGTCGGCGAGCGCGAACTCGACGAAGCCGTGCTGCAGCGCTTCATCGCGCGCCTGGACTACCTGAGCATGGATTTCCGCCGCGCCGAGGATTTCGCTGCGCTGGCGGACAAGGCCGGCAACGCGGAAAGCATCGTCGCCTTCTTCGCCACCCCGGCTTCCGTCTACGGCGCGATCTGCGCCGGGCTGGCCGAGGCGGGGCTGGCCGAGCGCACCCGCGTGGTGCTGGAAAAGCCCATCGGTCATGACCTGGAATCTTCCCGCGAAGTGAACGACGCGGTGGCGCGCTTCTTCCCGGAAGACCGCACCTATCGCATCGATCATTACCTGGGCAAGGACACGGTGCAGAACCTCATCGCCCTGCGCTTTGCCAACAGCTTGTTCGAGACGCAGTGGAACCAGAACCACATTTCCCATGTGGAGATCACTGTCGCCGAAACCGTCGGCATCGAGGGCCGCTGGGGCTACTTCGACCAGGCCGGCCAGCTGCGCGACATGATCCAGAACCACCTGCTGCAGCTACTCTGCCTGATCGCCATGGACCCGCCCAGCGATCTCTCGGCCGACAGCATCCGCGACGAGAAGGTCAAGGTGCTCAAGGCGCTGGCGCCCATCGCGCCGGAGCATCTTGGTCAGCAGCTGGTGCGCGGCCAGTACGTCGCCGGCAGCATCCTTGGGCGTCAGGTGCCGGGCTATCTGGAGGAGGAAAACTCCAACACCCAGAGCGACACCGAGACCTTCGTTGCCCTGCGGGCCGAGATCTGCAACTGGCGCTGGGCGGGTGTGCCCTTCTATCTGCGGACCGGCAAGCGCATGCCGCAGAAGCTGTCGCAGATCGTCATCCACTTCAAGGCGCCGCCGCATTACATCTTCGCCCCCGAGCAGCGCCAGCTGATCGGCAACAAGCTGATCATCCGCCTGCAGCCGCAGGAGGGCATCTCGCTGCTGGTGATGACCAAGGACCAGGGCCTGGACAAGGGCATGCAGCTGCGCAGCGGCCCGCTGCAGCTGAACTTCTCGGAAACCTACAAGAGCCCGCGCATCCCCGACGCCTACGAGCGTCTGCTGCTGGAGGTGATGAAGGGCAACCAGAACCTCTTCGTGCGCAAGGACGAAATCGAATACGCCTGGAAGTGGTGCGACCAGCTGATCGACGGCTGGCAGCGCGTCGGCGCCCCGCCCAAACCTTATGCAGCAGGCAGCTGGGGACCGGCTGCCTCGATTGCCCTGATCAGCCGTGATGGCAGGAGTTGGTATGACGATCTCTAATCTCGATCTGCCCGTGCAGACCCTCGGTTTCAGCCTCGGCAACGCCGACCAGCTGGCCGGCGAACTGGCGCTGACCGTGAGCAACGCCCTGCGCGGTGCGATCGCCGAGCGCGGTGCGGCGACCCTGGTGGTGTCCGGCGGCCGCAGCCCGATCGCCTTCTTCGAGCGCCTGGCACAGCAGGAACTGGATTGGGCCAATGTCACCGTCAGCCTCGCCGACGAGCGCTGGGTGCCGGTCAGCCATCCCGACAGCAACGAAGGTCTGCTGCGTCGCCACCTGCTGCAGGGCCCGGCCGCCGCGGCGCGCCTGGTCGGCCTGTACCAGAGCGCGGCGAGCCTGGAAGAGGCCGCCGACCGCGCCCATGCCGCGTTGGCCGAACTGCCGCCGATCGACGTGCTGGTGCTGGGCATGGGCGAGGACGGCCACACCGCCTCGCTGTTTCCCGATAGCCCGAATCTGCAGCAGGCGCTCGACCCGCGTGGTACGCGGCGCTGCCTGCCCATGCGGGCACCGAGCGTGCCGCGCCAGCGTTTGAGCATGAGCCTGTCGTTGCTGGCCAGCGCCCGGCTGACCCTGCTCGCCCTGCACGGCCCGGGCAAGCTGGCCACGCTCAACCAGGCCCTGGCTGGCGAGCCCTACGAAGCGATGCCGATTCGCGCCTTCCTCGCCCGTCCCCTCGAAATCTACTGGTGCCCCTGAGGCCGCAAGGAATCTTCCATGACATCTATCCAAACCAGCGCCGACGCCATGAACGACAAGATCGCCCTGATCGACAAGTGGTGCAGCGCTGCGCGCATCCTGCCGGTGATCACCATCGAGCGTGAGGCGGACATCCTGCCGTTGGCCGACGCCCTGGCTGCCGGTGGCCTGCGCGTGCTGGAAATCACCCTGCGTTCGGCGCTGGGCCTGGGCGCCATTCGCCTGCTGCGCGAGCAGCGCCCGGAGCTGATCGTCGGCGCCGGCACCGTGCTCGACGCCAACATGCTCGAGCAGGCCGAGGCCGCCGGTGCACAGTTCATCGTCTCGCCCGGCAGCACGCCGGCGTTGCTCGAAGCCGCGTTGCAGGGCCCGCTGCCGCTGCTGCCAGGCGTGGCCAGCGCTTCGGAAATCATGCTCGGCTACGCCATGGGCTATCGCCGCTTCAAGCTGTTCCCCGCCGAGATCTGTGGCGGCGTGGCAGCGCTGAAGGCGCTGGGCGGGCCGTTCGGTGACATCCGTTTCTGCCCGACCGGCGGCGTCAATGCGCGCAATGCGCGGGATTACCTCAGCCTGGCCAACGTGATGTGCGTCGGCGGCACCTGGATGGTCGACGCCAAGGCCGTGCGTGCCGGCGACTGGGCCGCCATCGAAAGCGCCACGCGCCAGGCCCTGCAGGCGCTGGACAGCGCGCCGGCGGCCGAACTGCCGCGCGACTTCGACCTGCGCGCCGAGCGCGCCGAACAGCGCGAGCTGTAATCGTCCCAGCCCCTCGCGGCGGGCCAAGGCCCGCCGCATCTTCCCCATCTTCTCGCTACCTGGAGGTTGCATGAGCAACGCGCGCCCGCTTTCCGAGCTTTTCCCCCGTCTGGATGAGATTCCCGAAGCCTATCGTCCGGACGCACCCGTCGAGCAGCGCGACTATCTGGTCGATGGCGAATTGATGCACTGGGACGGCCCGCTGGCGGAAGTTCGCAGCCCGGTTTTCCTGCGTGAGACCGATGGCAGCGAGCGTCAGGTGGTGCTCGGCAGCACGCCGCTGCTGGATGCCGACGCCGCGCTGCGCGCGCTGGATGCCGCCGTTGCCGCCTATGACTACGGTCGCGGTGCCTGGCCGACCATGCGCGTGGCCGAGCGTATCGCCCATGTCGAGAGCTTTCTGGCGCGCATGCGCGAACAGCGCGAGGCAGTGGTCAAGCTGCTGATGTGGGAGATCGGCAAGAACCTCAAGGATTCGGAGAAGGAATTCGACCGCACCTGCGATTACATCGTCGACACCATCCATGCGCTGAAGGAACTGGACCGCAGCTCCAGCCGCTTCGAGCTGGAGCAGGGCACCCTCGGGCAGATCCGCCGTGTGCCCATGGGTGTGGCGCTGTGCATGGGGCCGTACAACTATCCGCTGAACGAAACCTTCACCACGCTGATCCCGGCGCTGATCATGGGCAACACCGTGGTATTCAAACCGGCCAAGTTCGGCGTACTGCTGATCCGCCCGCTGCTCGAAGCCTTTCGCGACAGCTTCCCGGCCGGGGTCATCAACGTCATCTACGGTCGAGGTCGCGAGACGGTCAGCGCGCTGATGGCCAGCGGCAAGATCGACGTGTTCGCCTTTATCGGCACGCACAAGGGCGCCGCCGACCTGAAGAAACTGCATCCGCGTCCGCACCGCCTGCGCGCCGCGCTGGGGCTGGATGCGAAGAACCCGGGCATCGTCCTGCCGCAGGTCGATCTCGACAATGCCGTGGAAGAGGCGGTGACCGGCGCGCTGTCGTTCAACGGCCAGCGCTGCACCGCGCTGAAGATCCTCTTCGTGCATGAGGCGGTGCTCGATGGTTTCCTCGAACGCTTCGCTGCGCGGGTCAACGCGCTCAAGGCGGGCATGCCCTGGGAGCCGGGCGTGGCGCTGACGCCGCTGCCGGAGCCGGGCAAGACCGATTACCTGCATGCGGTGCTGGAAGACGCCGTGGCCAAGGGCGCGCGGGTGATCAACGCCGGCGGCGGCGAGTCGCACCAGACCTTTTTCCAGCCGGCAGTGCTGAGCCCGGTGGATTCGTCCATGCGTGTCTATCACGAAGAGCAGTTCGGTCCGCTGGTGCCGGTGGTTCCGTATCGCGAGCTGCAGGAGGTGATCGACTACGTCACCGCCTCCGACTACGGCCAGCAGCTGTCGATCTTCGGCAACGACCCGGCGCAGGTAGGCCGGCTGGTGGATGCTTTCGTCAACCAGGTCGGGCGCATCAACATCAACGCCCAGTGCCAGCGCGGACCGGACAGCTATCCGTTCAACGGTCGCAAGAATTCCGCCGAGGGCACGCTGTCGGTACATGACGCCCTGCGCGTGTTCTCCATCCGTACCCTGGTGGCGACGCGCTTCAACGAGGCCAACAAGGAGCTGGTCGACCGGATCATCCGTGACCGCCAGTCGAGCTTCCTGACCACCGACTACATCTTCTGACGGAGCGCCACGATGGCCGCACCCGTGCTCGCCCAGCCGCTGTTGCTGGGCATGATGCGCCTGCTGGAATACCCCGAGCTGGGCGAACCTCAAGCGCTGCTTGGCTTTATCGAACGCTGTGTCGAGCGCGGGCTGAACGGCTTCGACCATGCCGACATCTATGCCGGCGGGCAATGCGAGGCGCACTTCGGTGCGGCTCTGCGCCAGGCACCGGGATTGCGCCAGCGGCTGCAGATCATCGGCAAGGCCGATATCGTGCCGGCGGAGCAGGACTGCTCGCGCTGGCGGGTCAAGCACTACGACTCCAGTGCCCGCTACCTGCGCCGGGCGGTGGACGACAGCCTGGCGCGACTGGGCGTGGAACGACTCGATGGTTTCCTGCTGCATCGCCCGGACCCGCTGCTGCAGGTCGACGAGGTGGCCGACACGCTGAACGACCTGATCGCCAGCGGCAAGGTCGGCTGGGTCGGGCTGTCCAACGCCGGCATCCTGCATTGCCAGGTACTGGCCCAGTGCGTGCCGCTGCGCTGCAACCAGATCGAGCTGTCACTGCAGGCCCAGCACTGGGTATGGGATGGCAGCCTGCATGCGTTGCAGGCTGCCGGTCTGCAGGTGCTGGCATGGTCGCCCATGGGCGGTGGACGCTTCGGCGATCGGCTGTGTAGCGCACTCGATGAAGTCGCCGCCGACCGGGGCGCCACGGCCAATCAGGTGGCGCTGGCCTGGCTGCGGCAGCTGCCCGGCCGGCCGTTACCGATCCTCGGCAGCCTGCGCTGGGAGCGGATCGAGGAGGCGCTGCTGGGCGCCGAGCTGGAGCTGGACCGTCCCGCCTGGTTCTACCTGAGCGAAGCGGCCCGCGGGCATGAGGTGGCCTGAGGCAGTGGGCGTCTGTCCGCTATCCAAGGTGGAAAATGCTTCGCAGTTTTCCACCCTACGCGGGACTCGTAGGGTGGATGACGCTTCTGTAGTGGTCTAATTTCCCCGGACACCTCGATAGGTGGAAAATGCATCTATCGAGGAGTTTTTCATGACCACCAAACGCAGGACATTCGACGACAGCTTCAAGCTGCAAGTCGTGAAGATGATCAAGGACCAGGGGCTGACCGCTCCGCAGGTCTGTCGCGATCTGAATATTGGTGAGACAGCCGTCCGGCGCTGGGTTCAGCAGTACGAGGCTGAGCAATTGGGTCAGCCCGGGATCGGTAAACCACTAACATCCGAACAGCAGCGAATCCGGCAGCTGGAGCAGGAAAACCGCCAGCTCAAGATGGATAACGATGTATTAAAAAAAGCCACCGCCTTCTTTGCCCGCGAGCTGAAGTAACGTATCGCCTGGTTCGGCAGCTGCAACAGAAGGCTTATTCGGTGGCGTATGTCTGTCGGCTGCTGGGGGTCAGCCGATCGGGGTTCTACGAGGCAAACAGGCGTGCCGACACGCCAGCATCGGTTTGCCCCGTGACCGTGCAGCTCAAAGCGTCGTTTGATGCGAGTGGCGGCTGCTATGGGAGCCGTCCGTTACGTAAAGCGTTGCGCGCCAAGGGTATGGAAATCGGCGTTTATAAAATTCGTCGCTTGATGCGTGCCAACGGCCTGCGTTCGGCTTGGAAGCGTAAGTTTGTGCACACGACCGATAGCAAGCACGACCTGCCAGTTGCCGACAATGTACTGAATCGTCAATTCGAGCCTGAGGCGGTAAACAAGGCCTGGGTAGCGGACATTACCTACATCCGGACCCGCAGCGGCTGGCTGTACCTGGCTGTGGTATTGGATTTGTTCTCACGCAAGATCGTGGGTTGGTCCATGGCCCCGAACATGCCTGCCGAGCTGGTGTGTAGTGCAATGCAGCTGGCAATTGCTCAGCGTCAACCGCCACCTGGCCTGATCGCCCACTCGGATCGCGGTAGCCAGTACGCCAGCGCAAGCTACAGAGCGTTGCTGGCGCGAAATGACATGCAGCAAAGCATGAGCCGTAAAGGTAACTGCTGGGACAACTCAGTGATGGAACGCTTTTTTCTGAGTTTGAAAATGGAGCGGGTATGGCGCCGCGACTACGCCAATCACGCAGAAGCGATACGTGACATCGTGGAATACATCGTTGGGTTTTACAACAACGAGCGGCTGCACTCGAAACTGGGATATCTGCCACCGACCGTTTACGAGCGGGCGATGGCGTCGAAACCACCTATCGAGGTGTCCGGAATTAGTTGACCACTACATTCATCCATCCACCGCGTGGCCTTCCCGATGGGAACACGGCCCTTTCAAGGTGGAAAATGCTTTGCAGTTTTCCACCCAACGGGGGCTCGTAGGGGGATGACGCTTCATCCATCCACCGCGGGCATCTGCGATGGTTCGGCATATCCCCGCTTAGGAACGCCATTGATCAACGGGCGCTGCGAGTGGTCCAAAACGGTGCGCGGCTGTGCTAGGGTCGCATCCGCCGCGGGACGACCCGTCGGCGTGTCGAATCATGCGGGGACGGCCCTGCCGTTGCTGGAGTCATCGTCATGCATTCGGCCTGGATCATGCTGATCATCGCCGGCCTGCTCGAAGTGGGTTGGGCCATTGGCCTCAAGGCTTCCGAAGGTTTCACCCGCCCGCTGCCGAGCGTGCTCACCCTGGTGGCCATGGCCGCCAGCTTCTTCCTCCTCGCCCGTGCCATGCAGGTTCTGCCGGTGGGTACCGCCTATGCGATATGGGTCGGCATCGGTGCGCTGGGCACCGTGGCGCTGGGCATCGTCATCTTTGGCGAAAGCGCCTCGCCGGCGCGGTTGCTGAGCGTGGTACTGCTGCTGGCCGGGCTGGTGGGGTTGAAGCTGACCGCCTGAGGCAGTGCGCTTTGGTTCGCTGTGCCCAGGAGCCGGTTCGGCCACGGGGATCTCCCATCCGGTGGGCTGAAGCGCCACCCGACGTTTACAGCAGGGATCGTAGGGTGGATGACGCTCCACCCATCCACCGCAGTGCCCAGGCGTGCCAGTCGCCTCGTTCGCGCGTTGGCGGGTGGGTACTGGCGTCTTTCTGCATCGGGTGGGCTGAAGCCCAGCCGATGCGCTTGGCCCTCTCGTCAGCACTGTGACTGCGGTTATCGCTGCTCGGCCAGATTGGGGCTCAGCGGATAATGCCGCCGGCGCCAGGATTGCATCTGCGAGCCCTTGGCCAAGCGCTCGGCGATGTAGTCGAGGGTATCCGCAATGGGCTTGCGGCCGCTCAGCATGGGTTCCATGCGGGGCGTGATCAGCGCCCAGAGGCGCTTCATTTCCGGAATGTCCGGCATGATTTCGCCCGCCTGTGCCGAAGCATAGGTGTGGGCGATCAGCGGATCGTGCCGCAGGCGTTCCATCAAGGCCAGGTTGGCCACTGCGCCGAGGGGTTTCTCTGCATTGATCCGCGCCAGGCCGTCGGCGTTGGTCAGGTAGTCCTCGATGAAGCGCTGGGCTGCGGCCTTGTTCGGGCTGTTGCTGTTGATCGCGGCGGCGAGCACGCCAACGAAAGGCTTGCCTTGGCGCGCCGGGTCGGCGGTGGGAATGTCGCCGACCGCGAAGCGGATACCGGCCTGGCGTACCTCGTTCCAGGCCCAGGGCCCATTGATGATCATGGCCGTGCGCCCGTCCTTGAAGCCTTCCATCATGCTCTGATAGGTCGCGGCGGGATCGAGTAGCCCGTCGTCGAGCAGGCGCTTGATCGACTCCATGCCTTCGATGGCGCCCGGCGTATTGAGGCCGATGTCAGTGAGGTCATAGATGCCGTTGTTCTTCCTCTGGCTATAGCCGCCGCTGCCGGCAATAATCGGCCAGGAGAAGTAGAGGTTGCGGTAGTCCCATTCGATCGCGCGCTTGCCCTCGGCACGCAGGCGGCGATCCAGCGTCGCCACTTCCGCCAGGCTGCGTGGCGGCACGGGTACCAGGTCCAGGTTATAGATCAGGCTGACCGCCTCGGTGGCCAGCGGATAACCGTAGTAGCGCGCGCCGATGGTCACCGCCTCCCAGGCGAACGCTGGCGCACGCGCCAGGGCTTGCGCGCTGGGCTCCACCGGTTCGAGTAGCCCGTTGTTGATCCAGGAGCCGAAGCGATCGTGGGCGAAGATGACGATGTCCGGGCCCCGGCTGGTCGTGGCGAGGCGGTCGAACTGGACCGCCAGGTCGTCAGGGGTGTCGACGGTTACCGGCATGCCGGTGGCCCTGGTGAAATCCTTGCCGATTTCGCCCAGGGCCTTGTAGCCCTTGTCCTGGTTGATCCAGATCGTCAGGGCATCACGCTCGAGTGCCAGTACCGGCGTGCTGAGCAGAAGCAGAAGGCTCAAGGCAGATCTTGTTATTTTCATGGCTGCATCCTGCGTATGAAATCGGGGCGTTCACGGCGCCCCGTACGGGTCATTTGATCTGGATACGCTCCAGCAAATGGCGTTTGGCCGTGGTATCACCCACCCGCGCCGCCTCGTCGGCCAGGCGCAGCGCGCGTTCGAGATCCTTCTCGGCCAGCGCGGCATCGATCGCCTGGCGGTAGTAGGCCGAGGTTTCCGGCAGCACTGCCGGGGCCGGCGCGACGGGCAGTTCGTTGCCCATCTCCTGGCCGATGCTGTAGCCCGGCACGTAGCCCTTGGCGGTCGAGCCGGCGGCACTGTCGGGAATCATCACCAGCTTGATCACACCCACCGGGGAGTGCTGCGCCACCGGATCGGGAATGCTCGGCGGCTCGTTGCCCAGCGCCTTGGCGTAGGCCTTGGCCGGGTGCTGCAGCACGGTCTGCCCGGCCATCTGCGCCTCGCTGGTGTAGAGGATCAGGTAGCGCTCGTTGCCCGGGTGCTCCGGCTGCGAGCGGTCGATGCGCAGGCGCGCGTCCAGGCTGTCACCCTTGAGCCCGGTCGGCGGAACGTAGACGAAATCGTCGGCATCCAGCAGGCGGGTCGGGCGCATGCGGCTGTCCAGCAGCATGGCGTTGGGTGCCAGCACGCTGCTGCCGGCCTGGCTGTACAGGCGCAGCTCGAACGACGGGCCGCCGGCCGGCAGTTTGAAAGCGCGCAAGAAACTCTTGCCGGTTTCGAAGGCATAGGCCGGGGCCTGGCTGTCGATCACGACATTGCCGCTGAAGCCCGCCTCCAGCGGCTGGTACGGCAGCTGGTCGAGACCGCTGCAGCAGGACGGCGCGGCGGCCAGCGCGGCACGCGCCTGTTCGACCGAGCCTTGCAGCGGCGCCGGGCTGGCGGCGAGGGCGTCGACCCGACGCAGCGGTTCGCTACTGCAGCCGGCCAGCGCCAGGGCGATCAGCCCGGCGGCGAGAAGGGATAGAGGATGCATGGCGGTTCTCCGGATAAAAAATGCCCCGACCTGCCAGAGTCGGGGCAAAAGGCACCGTCTGGACGGTGGGAGCGGAAAGGCTGCCGTTGCGTGCAACGGCGTTCAGCCGGCGCGGTTTACCACCAGGCCTCGGCCTGGATACCGAAGGTGAGGCCGTCGTCGTCACCGGCGTCGATGGATTCGCTGGCGGCCTGATAGCGGCCGCCGTCCCACTGGGCGTAGGTGGCGAACACGCGGATCTGCGGGCGCGCCCAGAAGCTGTTGCCGGCTGACCACTGCTGGGCCAGGGTGAGCTTCTTCAGGTCGCGGGTGCGTTCGCCGTCGGCCTGTGGATCGACGCGGTCGTAGCCGAACTCCAGCGCGGTGCTCATCACGTCGCTCCACTTGTACACCGGGCGCACGCCGAAGCTGGCCCAGGTCTGCCCGGAGTCGTTGTCGAAGTCGCGGTCCTCGTATATCTGCACGTACATCATCTCGATGTTGTCGCTCAGGCCGACCACGCCCTGGTTGACCAGGCGCAGCATCTTGCCGTCGCTGTTACCGGTGCTGTTGCGCCCGCTGCTGCCGATGATGCCGTCGGTGCCGTACTGCAGGGCGAGCTTGTTGTAGCCGCCGAACCAGTTGCTCTGGGTGTGCTCGAGGGTGACCAGATGGCCTTTCTGGTCCTCGTAGCCGGGATCGCGTTCCTGTTCGTCGGTGAGGTTGGCCTTGCCGTAGTCGTAGCCGATCTCCAGCTTGCCGTTCGGGTTGACGTCGATCTCGGCGAGGCGGAAGTCGAGGGTGTCGTTGGCCAGGTTGGTGCCGGTGCCCGAGCCCTGGTAGACCCAGTCGCCGTCGGTGTTGCGGATCCACGCCACGCTGGCCTTGGCAAAGCCCAGGTCGATGTCCTCGATCCCGGCGCCGGGGCCGGAGACGTCCCAGTAGTAGTAGTCGTTGATGTGCACGTCGTGGCGCTTGTAGTAGCGCTTGCCGGCCCAGATCGCCGCGCCCGGCAGGCTTGGAATCAGGTTCTTGCCGACCACGTTGAACTGGCGGATGGAGGTGGTGCCGGCCTCGTCGAAGGGGTTGTTCTCGCCGCCATTGGTGTCGGTGCCGGTGGCTTCCCAGTCGTTACCCTGGTCGGAGCGGTAGGCGATCATGCTGTCGACGTAGAAGCTGCGGTTGCCTTCGCTCCACACCTCCTGGCCGAGGCCGATCTCGGCGTAGGTTTCGCATTCGTTGCCCAGGCGATATTTCGCCGGGGCGCCGGCAGCCTGGAAGCAGGCCTGGTCGCCGCCGCCGGCCGTGGCGCCGACGCCGGAACGCAGATAGCCGTGGAAATCGACCGCCAGGGCCGGGCCGCCGACCAGCAGGGCGGCGAGGACACAGGCGGGTTTGAGGACGAATAGAGGGTGCGCGGTGTGCTTCATGACGGGTCCTTGTTTTTCTTGTTAATGCCGAACGATCACGCCGGCGCTGCCTGCTGCGGCAACGCCGATCGGTGGCGCAAAGCGTCGGGGATGGGGCCCGGAGCGCCATCCTCCCGGCCAGAGATTTCGCTGGCGCAGCTCGAGGGCGTAATCGGTATGAGTGCGGCGTAATCCCAGGGGCGGGGTCGCTACGGGTGGGGCGCAGATGATTGCCACGGGCCTTCCGCCTGGCCACTACGCCGCCTCGAACGCGCGCAGGGGGGTTGGTCGCGAGCGGGCCCAGGGGCAGCCTGCCCAGGTCGGTCGAAGGTGCGGCCGGCGTTCATCCTCATTCGGCAGTCCGTTGCCGGATACCCGCGAACAAGCACAAGAACCGGAGTATTGCGATGAGCCAGACCCTACGTGCCGCCGTATTGGCGGCGATCCTGCTGCCGTTCCCCGCCCTCGCTGACCAGGCCGGCAAGAGCCCGGCCGGCGTGCGCTACCACGGCGGCGACGAAATCATCCTCCAGGGCTTCCACTGGAACGTCGTCCGCGAAGCGCCCAACGACTGGTACAACATGCTGCGCCAGCAGGCCTCGACGATCGCCGCCGACGGCTTCTCGGCAATCTGGATGCCGGTGCCCTGGCGTGACTTCTCCAGCTGGACCGACGGCGGCAAGTCCGGCGGCGGCGAAGGCTACTTCTGGCACGACTTCAACAAGAACGGCCGCTACGGCAGCGACGCCCAGCTGCGCCAGGCCGCCGGCGCACTCGGTGGCGCCGGGGTGAAGGTGCTCTACGATGTGGTGCCCAATCACATGAACCGCGGCTACCCGGACAAGGAAGTCAACCTGCCGGCCGGCCAGGGCTTCTGGCGCAACGACTGCGCCGACCCGGGCAACTACCCCAACGACTGCGATGACGGTGACCGCTTCATCGGCGGCGAGTCGGACCTGAACACCGGCCATCCGCAAATCTACGGCATGTTTCGCGACGAGCTCGCCAACCTGCGCAGCGGCTACGGCGCCGGCGGCTTCCGCTTCGACTTCGTTCGCGGCTATGCGCCCGAGCGGGTCGACAGCTGGATGACCGACAGCGCCGACAGCAGTTTCTGCGTTGGCGAGCTGTGGAAAAGCCCGTCCGAGTACCCGAGCTGGGACTGGCGCAACACGGCCAGCTGGCAGCAGATCATCAAGGACTGGTCCGACCGGGCCAAGTGCCCGGTGTTCGACTTCGCCCTCAAGGAGCGCATGCAGAACGGCTCGGTCGCCGACTGGAAGAACGGCCTTAACGGCAACCCCGACCCGCGCTGGCGCGAGGTGGCGGTGACCTTCGTCGACAACCACGACACCGGCTATTCGCCCGGGCAGAACGGCGGCCAGCACCACTGGGCGCTGCAGGACGGGCTGATCCGCCAGGCCTACGCCTACATCCTCACCAGCCCGGGCACGCCGGTGGTGTACTGGTCGCACATGTACGACTGGGGCTACGGCGACTTCATCCGCCAGCTGATCCAGGTGCGGCGCGCCGCTGGCGTGCGCGCCGATTCGGCGATCAGCTTTCATAGCGGCTACAGCGGCCTGGTGGCCACCGTCAGCGGCACCCAGCAGACCCTGGTGGTGGCGCTCAACTCCGATCTGGGCAGTCCCGGCCAGGTTGCCAGCGGCAGCTTCAGCGAGGCGGTCAACGCCAGCAACGGTCAGGTGCGTGTCTGGCGTACCGGCACCGGCAGTGGTGGCGGTGACAATGGCGGCGGTGAGCCCGGTGCCCTGGTCAATGTGAACTTCCGCTGCGACAACGGCGTGACGCAGATGGGCGACAGCGTCTACGCGGTGGGCAACGTCAGCCAGCTCGGCAACTGGAGCCCGGCCTCCGCGGTGCGGCTGACCGACACCAGCAGCTATCCGACCTGGAAGGGCAGCATCGCCCTGCCAGCCGGCCAGAACGTGGAATGGAAGTGCCTGATCCGCAACGAGGCGGACGCCACGCTGGTGCGTCAGTGGCAATCGGGCGGCAACAACCAGGTCCAGGCGGCCGCCGGCGCGAGCACCAGCGGCTCGTTCTGACGACACGCCCGCCCGGCCTCGGCTACGCCTACGCCGGGCGGCTCCTCCCGAACCAGGGTGGGCAGGGAGGAGGCCGGCGACGGGCCGGGCCGCCGATGCTGGCACGACAACCATAAAAGCCTTCGCGCTGCGCTGTCGTATCAGGAGCTGTTCATGTTGGCCCAGACCCGCTCAACCCCTTTCCGGCTTGGCTTCCTGGCCCGGCTGTACCTGCTGATCGCCGCACTGGTGGCCTTGCTGATGCTGGTAGCCGGCACCAGCCTGGTTGCCATCGGCCGCCTGCAAGGCAATGCCGAGCAAATCTCGTCGACCGCGTCGCGTCTGCTGGTCAGCGAGAGCTTCTTCGGTACGTTGCAGAGCCTGACGCAGAACCTTTCCGACGCCCTGGCCGAGGACCGGCCTGACCAGCTCGACGGCTATGTCGGCCGGCATCGCACGCTGCAGGACCAGGCCCTCGAGCTGTTCGCCCAGCTGGAGCGGGTGACGCCGGCACACGCCGAGACCAAGCAGCGTCTGGCGGCCCTGTTGCCGGAGCTCGACCGCCGCAGCCTGGCACTGATCGATGCGCAGCGCGACCTGCTCGCGCGCGTGGGGCGCAACGCCGTCGCGCTGCGCGATCTGCAGCTGCAGTTCTCGCGGCTCAAGCAGGACCTGCTGCAGGCGCAGTTCGTGACTGGCGACGAGCTGGTCGCCTATTCCATCAAGCAGTTCATCATCCCGCTCGAGCAGGTCGAGGCGCTGCTGTTCGATGCCGTCGGCGTGTCTTCGATCAAGGCACTCGATGAAGCCGGTGCGCAGATCGCGCAGCGGCTGCCGGCCCTGCAGAAGAAGCTGGACAACGTTCTCCTCGATCTGGAACCGCACCAGGACAGCCGTACCGATTACGCGCACAGCTTCCAGGCGCCGTTTGCCGCCATCGAGCAGCAACTGGCTGTGCCCGGCAATGGCGCGGTGGCGCAGTACTACGCCTGGCTGTCCGACCAGCAGGCCAACCGCGAGCAGAAACTGCAGCTCGGTCACCTGCAGCACCAGGCACGCGAGGACATCGGCACGCTCATCGCCAGCGCCCAGCAGGCCAGCGACAGGCAACTGGGCCTGGCCGCGCAGACCTATCGTCAGGGTGTGGCCGGCCTCTTGGCGATGGCCGGGCTGTCGATCGCGGTGGCGCTGGCCATGGGCCTGTGGCTGGGGCGCACCATGCGCATGGCCCTGGCCGCCGTCAGCGGCAGCCTGCGGCACCTGGCCGACGGTGATCTGCGCGGCGGCTGCGAGTACCAGCGCGCGGACGAGTTCGGGCGTGTCGGCGATTGGGTCAACCGGGTCGCCGGTAGTCTGCGCGACGCACTGGCCCAGCTCGGGCGCAACGCCGACGAACAGGACCAGATTGCCCGCCGCAATGCCCAGGCCTGCAGCCAGGCGCGTGCCGGGCTGGAGAAACAACGCAGCAGCATCGGGGCGCTCGCCGTCAGTCTGGCCGAACTGGAGACCAGTTTTGGCGAGGTGGCGCAGCATGCCGGCGAGACGGCCACGCGGGTCGGCAGTGTCGAGGCACTGACCCTGCAGGGCAGCCAGCGGATGGCCGCGACCCGCATCGGCACGCAAGCCCTGGCCGAGCAGCTGGAAACCAGCGTGGCCGAGATCGCCAACGTGGAGGCGGTGAGCGAGCAGATCGGGCAGATTCTCGATGTGATCCGTGCGATTGCCGAGCAGACCAACCTGCTGGCGCTCAATGCAGCCATCGAAGCGGCGCGCGCCGGTGATCAGGGACGTGGCTTCGCGGTGGTCGCCGACGAGGTGCGCGGCCTGGCCCGGCGCACGGCGCAATCGACCGGCGAGATCCAGCAGCGCATCGAACGCCTGGCCCAGGGCATCGGCTCGGCGGTGCGTTCGGTGGAGGCCAGTCGCGCGCAGATGCAGGGCACCCTCGATCAGGTCGGGCAGGCCGACCGGCTGATGCAGGAGATCCGCAGCCAGGTCGAGCACATCGCCGCCATGTCGCGGGAAATCGATTCGGCTACCGGCCAGCAACGGCTCGCCGCCGAAGAGGTGTCGCGCGGCATGCATGCGATCGATGCCGCGGCCGAGCTGCACATGGACAGCGTCGTGGCGATCAGCGACAGCAGCGAACGTCAGGCGCGCATGTCCGCCGAGCAGCAGGCGCTCTGCGCGCGCTACCGCACCTGAACGCGACCGGGCGGCGGCGACGGTCCGGTCGTCCCCGTCTGGCCTAGGCGCGCGGCACCTGCCAGCCGATGGCCTGCGCTTCGGCGCGGCGCAGCTCGTCGAGCAGGGCGGCGCGTTGCGGGGCCCGCTCGTGGGCCAGGGCGTTGGCGGCGAGCAGGTCGGCGTGGCGCGCGCCAACCGTTTCCCGGAGCCAGGTCAGGCGCTGCAGGGTTTGCGGCGTGCAGGTCTGGCCGTCGAGATCGTCGGCCAGGTCGAGACGATGCGAGCGCCAGGCTTCGCGCAGGTAGAGCGCCTCGGCCGAGCCGGCAAGGGCCGTGCGCCAGCTGTCGATCAGTCGGTCCAGCCGTTCGAGCACGGCCGGACTGGCGCCGCGGCCGGCCAGTTCGGCCCGCCAGCGCCGGTAGCGGTCCAGGGCGATCGCCTTCTCCAGGCGGAACGCCGCCAGCGCACGGGCGCTGCCGAGTGCCTCCTGGCCGAGCAGCCAGGCGAAGAACTGCCGCGTTTCGAAACGCTCGACCGGGTGGAAGCCTGGGCAGGCGAGGCCATCGCTGTTGAACTCGCGCAGCGGATCGAAGCGGTACAGGTAGCCGAAGTCGAACAGCCGGATGCGGCCGTCGTCGAGTACGTTGCCGGGGCACAGGTCCCACTCGAACAGGCCGGACGAGGCGAGCGTGATGACGCAGTCGAACAGGTCTGCCAGGCGCGTTTCATCCCAGTCGCCGACGACCTCGCCGTCGATCCAGGGCGACAGCAGCACGCCGTGACGAAAACTCGCATAGCAGGTGTCGACGATTCCGGCGAGCGGCTCGGCCAGCTCGGGCCGGGCCTTCAGCGCGCGCAGGTCGGCACGCCGCTGGACCTCGTTGAGAAACGAGGTCTGGCCATCGGCGTTTTGCACCAGGCAGCGCTCGCGGGCGCGTTTGAGCGTCCAGCTACGGCCGGCCGCTTCGATCCGGTAGACGTGGGCGGTGAGCCCGCCGGACAGCGTGCGACTGACATAGGGTTCGCTGCCGTCGGTGGCGACCAGCGTGGCCAGCGGCAGCGGGCAGTCCTGCGGCTGGCCGACTTGCAGTTCCGCTCCGCTGGCGACAAAGGCCAGCTGCGCCTGCTGGCGCGGGTTCAGGGTTGCGTTCATTGCGGGCTCCAGGGGGCGGCTGCGTCCCGGACTGCGGCCCGGGGCGGGCGATTCAGGGGGTGAGCGATGCACCGGCCTGCACGACGACGATGCGGTCGTCGCCCAGCGTGCGGGCGAAGGCATAGGGCTGGCCGGACGACAGCAGTTTGTGTTCACCCGCGCCGATGGCTGGATGGCGCGCACGGAACTGACCTACCCGCTGCCAGTAATCGATCAGTCCGGCGATCTCCGGGCGCTCGTGTTCGTCCCAGTTCATCGGGCTGCGTGTGCCCTGGAAGGGGTCCGAACCTGTGGGCCCGAAGGCGCGGGCGCTTTCGTCGCCGTAGTAGATCTGCACCGCGCCGGGCGCCAGCAGCAGGGCGGCGGCGAGACCGCGCTGGCGGGTCAGATCGCCCTTGGCCAGCTGATTGAACAGGGCGGTGTCGTGGGACGAGGCATAGCTCAGCAGGTTGTGCCCGGGCTTTTCGGCCAGGCGCCGGGCATAGTCGGCGTAACTGGGCTCGGCGGCGGCCAGGCAGTCGCTGGCGGCCAGCGCCTGATCCTGAAAGGCGAAGTTGATCAGCGCGTCGAAACCCTGGTCCAGATAGTCACTGGCCTCGGGGCCGTGGCCGAACACTTCGCCGACCATCCAGAACGGCTCGTCGGCCATGGGGTCGTCCGGGTTGGCGCGGGCCCAGTCGGCGCGGGCGCGCTCGGCGGCCACGCGCAGCTCGGCCCAGGTCGAGGGTTCGACATGCTTGACGGTGTCGGCACGGAAGCCGTCGACGCCGAACTCGCGGACCCAGCCGGTCAGCCATTCGATCAGGTAGTCGCGCACCCGGTAGCCCTCGCGCGGCTCGGCGCGGGTCTGCGCCTTGTGCGCGAGAAACTCCGGCAGCGCGACGACCGCCTCGGATTCGGTGCGGAAATCCGGCAGAAAGGCCAGCGAGCCCTTGAGCGGATCGACGGTGCTGCTGGGCGGCGTGTCGTAGTCGGCGATGCCGGCACGGACCCAGTCGCGGCCCCACCAGGCGGCCCAGCTCGGGTGCTCGTAATCCACCAGGTTGTGGTAGGCGTGCAGATTCTCGTGAGCTTCCGGCTGCCAGGCGCTCCAGTGCTCGGGCAGATACTCGGCCATGCCGTCGCGCAGGGCGCCGAAGCCGAGCTGCTGCATGTCCTGCAGGGTGGAATAGCCCGGATGGTTGAGCACCACGTCGAACAGCACGCGGATGCCGCGGGCATGGGCCTCGCTGATGAGCGCGCGCAGGTCGTCTTCGCTGCCCATGTTGGCGTCGAGCTGGGTGAAGTCGAGCGCGTAATAGCCGTGGTAACCGTAGTGGCGGAAGTCGCCGCGATCGCCGCCGCCGACCCAGCCGTGGATCTGCTCGTAGGGCGCGCTGATCCACAGCGCGTCGACGCCGAGGCTGGCGATATGGTCGAGCCGTTCGGTCAGCCCCTTGAGGTCGCCGCCGTGGAAGGTGCCGATCTCCTCGGCGCCATCCGGTGCACGGCCATAGCTGCGGTCGTTGCCTGGGTCACCGTTGGCGAAGCGGTCGGTGAGCACGAAGTAGACGATCGCGTTGCGCCAGTCGCGTGCGACCGGCTGCTCGGGCGCTTCGGCGCGTTCGAGCAGCAGCAGACCGTCACTGCCGGCGGCGGGCTGCAGCCTGACCCGGCCGTCGCGGACCACCGCCGTGGCGCCGGACAGTCCGTCGCGCAGGGTTTCGCCTTCGCCGAAGACCTCGCCAACCGCCAACTCCACCGCGCCGCCCTCCCACGGCTTGCAGACCGCGGTGGCTGCCTCCGGCTCGGCGGCCTTGATCGGCAGCAGGCGCAGGGCCGGCGCGGCGCCGGTCTCGACGATCAGCCGATAGCGTCCGGCTTCAGGCACTTCGTAGCGGTAAATGCTGTCTGTGCCAAGCGGCTGACGGCGAAAGGGCGCAAGCGCCACGGCCTCGCCGCTGGCCTGTGGCATGCGCAACTGCAGCTGGCCGGGCGCGAGACTGAGCTCGATGTCGTAGCGGTCGCTGGCCAGGGTATTCCAGTTCAGCGGCAGCGGCTGGCCATCCAGCCCGGCAGCCAGCTCGGGATCGGCCAGTACGGGCAGCGCTAGGGTGAGTCCGAGCAGCAGCGACAGGGCGGGTAGGCGGTGGGCACGCATCGAAGTGGCTCCATTATGCTTTTTCGCCACATTTGACTGCGCGTTGTCTGCCAGGTATAGGCGTAAGCGCTAGGCTGATGGCGTATTTTGTGCGCTTGCGGGCCACTGACTACGCCCCACATCTACGCCCTCCGCCTCCTGAAAGGGGAGGATGTAGATGGCACGGGACGCGCCGAGGATGGAACGACTGTCAGAGCCTCAGGCCGGCAGCAGGTGGAACAACTAATAAGAAGCCACGAGGAAAGCGAAGCATGAACAAGAAATTCTGGTGTATCGCCACTGTCGGCCTGGCGGCCACCTTCAGCCTGCCGCTGCCGGCGCTGGCAGCGATCGAGGAAGGCAAGCTGGTCGTCTGGATCAATGGCGACAAGGGCTACAAGGGCCTGGCAGAGGTTGGCAAGCGGTTCACCGCCGAGACCGGTATTCCCGTGGAAGTGGCCCACCCGGACAGCGCCACCGACAAGTTCCAGCAGGCGGCGGCCACCGGCAACGGCCCGGACATCTTCATCTGGGCCCATGACCGTATCGGCGAGTGGGCCAAGAGCGGCCTGCTCACCCCCGTCACCCCCAGCGCCGAGACCAAGTCCGGCATCGCCGACTTCTCCTGGCAGGCGGTGACCTACGACAACAAGCTGTGGGGTTACCCGATCTCGGTGGAAACCATCGGCCTGATCTACAACAAGGCTCTGGTCGACACTCCGCCGAAGAGCTTCGACGACGTCCTGGCGCTGAACGAAAAGCTCGCCCCGCAGGGCAAGCGCGCCATCCTCTGGGACTACAACAACACCTACTTCACCTGGCCGCTGCTCTCGGCCAAGGGCGGCTACGTGTTCGAGCAGACCGACGGCGGTTACGACGTCAAGTCCACCGGGGTCAACAATGCCGGCGCCAAGGCCGGTGCCAAGGTGCTGCGCGAGCTGATTGACAAGGACGTGATGCCCAAGGGCGCCGACTACAGCGTGGCCGAGGCGGCTTTCAACAAGGGTGACTCAGCGATGATGATCAGCGGTCCCTGGGCCTGGTCGAACATCGAGAAGAGCGGCATCGATTTCGGCGTGGCACCGATTCCCGCCATCGACGGCGAACCGGGCAAGCCTTTCGTCGGCGTCGCCGCCGCGCTGCTCAACGCCGCCAGCCCGAACAAGGACCTGGCCGTGGAGTTTCTCGAGAACTACCTGCTCGAGGTCGACGGCCTGAAGACTGTGAACGCCGACGTGCCGCTGGGTGCGGTGGCCAACACCGCCTACATGGAAGAGCTGTCCAGCAATCCGCACATCAAGGCGACCTTCGAGAACGCGCAGATGGGCGAGCCGATGCCCAACGTGCCGGAGATGGGCGCGTTCTGGTCGTCCATGGCCGCCGCGCTGACCAACATCACCTCCGGCCGACAGGACGTCGACGCCGCCCTGGACGATGCCGCCAAGCGCATCACCCGATGAACCCGTCGCCGGCCGCCGCCTCGGGCGCGCCGGCGGACTATGCTCCGTTCTCAAAGGTTCCGCTCCCGTGAATGCCCGTGCCGAGTTGCCCAGCCCAGCCATGACCCGTACGACCTCCCGGGGCCTGCCCCGCTCCCTGACCAACGGCCTGCGCTGGCTGGCGTGGCTGACCTTCAACGCCTTCGCGCTGTACCTGGTGATCGCGCTCTACGTGCAGGGGCAGATGGCCTTCGCCCTGCTCGGGCTGGTGGTGACCGGAATCGCCAGCTACCTGTTCATCAACCGGCGGATGTACGCGCAGCGCTACATCTTTCCATCGGTGGCCGGAATGCTGGTGTTCGTCATCTTTCCGCTGCTGTACACGGTGGGCATCGGCTTTACCAACTACAGCGGCAGCAACCTGCTGAGCCTGGCCCAAGTGGAGCAGTACCACCTGAGCCAGACCTACTTGGCCGGCGAGCGTTTTCGCTTCACCCTGCACCCGAGCCCCGATGGCGAGCGGCTGCGGGTGGACAAGGGCGAGCAGGGCGTGTTCGTCAGCTCGCCGCTGACCGGCGAGCCGGATGCGGAAGCACCGCTGACGCTGCAGCCGGCCGAAAGCGTCGAAGGGCTGGGCGAGGCGCTGCCGCTGCGCGAGGTGATTCAGCGGCGCAAGGCCCTGGAGCAATGGGTCATGCAGGGGCCGGACGGCAGCCTGCTGCGGCTGTACGGATTGCGTGAAGTCGCCGCCGTCGAACCCGTCTACCGTCAGGGTGGCCCCGGCGTGCTGGTCGATACCCGCAGCGGTACTCGTCTGACCGCCGACATGGAGCGCGGCTTCTATGTCGACGAGACCGGCAAGGCGGTGCCGCCGGGCTTCACCGTGTTCGCCGGCTTCGCCAACTTCACCCGGGTACTGAGCGAGCCGAGCATCCGTGAACCCTTCGTGCAGATCTTCGCCTGGACCTTCGCCTTCGCCGGGCTCACCGTGGTCTTCACTCTCGCCGTGGGGCTGGTGCTGGCCAGCCTGCTGCAATGGGAGCTGGTGCGCGGCAAGGCCTTTTACCGGCTGATGCTGATCCTGCCGTACGCGGTGCCGGGGTTCATTTCCATCCTGGTGTTCCGCGGCCTGTTCAACCAGAACTTCGGCGAGATCAACCTGCTGCTCGAGGGGCTGTTCGGCATCCGCCCGGACTGGTTCAGCGACCCGACCCTGGCACGCACGATGATCCTCATCGTCAACACCTGGCTCGGCTATCCCTACATGCTGCTGCTGTGCATGGGCCTCTTGCAGGCCATCCCGCGGGACCAGTACGAGGCCTCGGCCATCGATGGCGCCAGTCCGCTGGACAACCTGCTGCGCATTACCCTGCCGCAGCTGATCAAGCCGCTGATGCCGCTGTTGATCGCCTGCTTCGCCTTCAACTTCAACAACTTCGTGCTGATCACCCTGCTGACCCGTGGCGGCCCGGACATCATCGGTGCGACCACACCGGCCGGCACCACGGACCTGCTGGTCAGCTACACCTACCGCATCGCCTTCCAGGATTCCGGGCAGGACTTCGCCCTGGCTGCGGCCATCGCCACGATGATCTTCATCCTCGTCGGTGCCATGGCGCTGCTGAATCTCAAACTCTCGAAAGTGAAGGTATAAGGAGACGGTCATGGCCATGGTGCAACCGAAATCCGCGCGTTACCGGCTCTGGGCGACCCACGCGGCGCTGCTGGCCTTCGTCGCGGCAATCCTCTTCCCGCTGCTGATGGTAGTGTCGATCTCCTTTCGCGAAGGCAACTTCGCCACCGGCAGCCTGTTTCCCGAGAACCCGACGCTGGAACACTGGTCGCTGGCCCTCGGCATTCCCTACACCCACGAGGACGGCAGCGTGACGAACCCGCCGTTCCCGGTGCTGCTATGGCTGTGGAACTCGGTGAAGATCGCCCTGGTCAGTTCGGCGCTGATCCTGCTCCTCTCGACCACCAGTGCCTACGCCTTCGCGCGCATGCGCTTCGGCGGCAAGGCGCCGATCCTCAAAGGCATGCTGATCTTCCAGATGTTCCCGCCGGTGCTCTCGCTGGTGGCCATCTACGCGCTGTTCGACCAGCTCGGCCAGCACGTCAGCTGGCTCGGGGTGAACAGCCACGGCGCGGTGATCGTTGCATCGCTGGGCGGTATGGCGCTGCACATCTGGACCATCAAGGGCTACTTCGAGAGCATCGACGCCTCGCTGGAGGAGGCTGCTATCGTCGATGGGGCGACCACCTGGCAGGCGTTCTTCCATATTCTGCTGCCGATGAGCGTGCCGATCCTGGCGGTGGTGTTCATCCTCGCCTTCATCACCAGCGTCACCGAATACCCCATCGCCTCGGTGCTGCTGATGGACGTCGACAAGCTCACCCTCTCAGTCGGCGCGCAGCAGTACCTCTATCCGCAGAACTACCTGTGGGGAGACTTCGCCGCCGCCGCGGTACTCTCCGGGCTGCCCATCACCGCCGTGTTCCTCTACTGCCAGAAGTGGATCGTCGGTGGCCTGACCGCCGGCGGGGTGAAGGGCTGACCACCTGAGTTGAACGAGGCGCGGAACCGGGGAGCGGGAGCGGTGCGAACCGGTGCGCCAGGCCACGACAAGAACAAGAACAAGAACAGGGAACCGTCCATGAATGCCGCGATGCCACCTCTACTGCCATTGATCCCCACCAAGCTGGCGATCCCCATGCTGCCGCCGGGCCTGCTCGAACGGCCGCGCCTGGACGAGTGGCAGCAGCGCCTGCCGCAGGTGCGCCTGGCGGTGCTGCACGCCGCCAGCGGTTTCGGCAAGACCACCCTGGCGGCGCAGTGGGCGCGAGCCTTCGATGGACGTATCGCCTGGTTTCAGCTGCATGCCAGCGACAACCTGGGGCTGCAGTTCGGTCGATACCTGACCCAGGCGCTGGACCGCCAGCTGGACGCCGGCTGTCCGCTGGCAGTGGCGCTGGCCGAGCAGGGCCGGGTATCGCTGGATGCGTTGTTCACCCAGTTGCTGGCCGAACTGCCGGGCGAGCACGAGGCGATCCTGATCGTGCTCGACGAGTTCGAGGTGCTGCACGACGCCGAGTTGATCGCCGGCCTGCGCTTCTTCCTGCGCCATGTGCCGAGCTGGATGACCCTGCTGGTGTGCAGCCGGCGCCTGCCCGAACTGGGCGTCGCCGAGCTGCGGGTCAAGCATCAGCTGCTGCTGCTCGACGCGCGGCAGCTGGCCTTCGAGGATGACGAGGTACAGGCGCTGCTGGAGCTGGGCGTGCCGGTCAGCATCAATCGCGAGCAGGTCGAGCGTCTCAACCGCCGCATCGGTGGCTGGCCCTGCGCGCTGCAGCTGGCCTTGCAGGAAGTGCAGACCAGCCGTGGCATGGACCTGTTCCTGGAGAACCTGCAGCTCGGTCACCCGGACATCCGCGACTACATGCGCGAACAGGTGATCGAGGGGCTGCCCGATGACCTGCGCGGTTTTCTCGAGGCGACCTGCCTGCTCGACCGCTTCGACGCCGCCCTGGCCGATCGCCTGACCGAAGCCTGTCACGGCCGCGAGATGCTCGAACGGCTCGAGCGTGGCGGCCTGTTCATCCAGCCGCTGGACAGCCTGCGCCGCTGGTACAGCTATCACCCGCTGTTCGCCGTGTTCCTGCAGGGCGAGCTGCGCACCCACCAGCCGCAGCGGGTCAACCAGTTGCACCTGCGTGCGGCCTCCGCGCTGCTGGCCGAGAACATGCCCGAGGAAGCGGCGCGCCATGCCGTGCAGGCCGGCGACCCGCAGCAGGTCGACGAGATACTGCAGCGCCACGGCCGGGCGTTCTATCGCCAGGGTCGTCTCGGGTTGCTGCAACAGTGCCTGGAAACCCTGCCGGAAGCGGTGATCGCCGGCTCGCCACTGCTCACCCTGCTGCAGGCGTGGGTGTCACAGAACTCCTATCAGTTCGATCACGTCGAGCGCTGGTTCAAGGCCGGCGAGCTGGCGCTGCAGCGCAGCTGCTCCGAGCAGGACTGGGCGCGCATCGTCTGCGAGTTCAATGCAGTCCGCGCCCAGGTCGCGATGAACCAGGGCGACGAGCAGCGCGCCGTCGCCCTGGCCCAGGAGGCGCTGACCCGCGAGCCGCTGATCATGCGCACCTCACGGGTAGCGGCGATGTCGGGCCTGGCCGAGGCGCATTTCGTCCAGGGCGAACTGCCGCAGGCGCAGAAGCAGTACGAGGAAGCCGAGCGCCGCGCGCGGGAGATCAACGCCTCGCACCTGGTGGTCTGGAGCCTCGGCCAGCTGTCGGAAATCGCCATCGCCCAAGGGCATCTGCAGAAGGCCTATACCCTGCAGGAGCGCGCCATCCAGTACATCGAGCAGCAGAACCTGCAAGCCACGCCCATCGTCGAGTTCATCTACCGGGTGCGCGGCCAGGTGCTGCTGGAATGGCACCAGCTGGACGCCGCCGAGCAGTGCGCGCTGCAGGGTATCCAGATACTCGACGAACTGGACGACCCACGCTGGCGCCTGCAGAGCTACGCGCTGCTGGCCGGCGTCGCCTACGCCCGCGGCCAGCAACACGCCTGCGCCGACTACATCGCTCAGCTGCAGACGATGCTCGCCGACGACCGCTACCACATCGACTGGCTGGCCAATGCCCACGCGATCATGCTCGCCTACTGGGACTCCAGCCAGGATCGCGAGGCGATCCGCCAGTGGCTGCTCAGCGCCCCGCCGGTGGGCGGCGGCGCCAACCACTTCGCCCAGCTCAATGCGCGCAACCACGCCCGTGCCCACCTGGCGCTGGGGCAGCTGGAGCGTGCCCTGCCGATCCTGCGCCAGCTGCTGACCGACGCCGAGCGCCACGGTCTGGAGATGGATCGCAACCGCAACCACATCCTCCTGGCGCAGCTGCACTGGTTGCGCGAGGAGCGCCAGCAAGCGCTGGATCACCTGCAGCGGGCCATGACCCTGGCCAGCGGCAGCGGCGCCATCGGCAGCTTCCTGCGCGTCGGCAAGCCGATCATCGGCATGCTCAAGTGCCTGCTGCACGAGCGCAGCCTCGATGAGGCCGAGGCCCAGCGCGCGACGCGCTTGATCCAGCTGGCGCAGCAGCAGCGCGATTTCAGCCGCGCCATTCGCATCACGCTGGACGAGGCGGTGATTCAGGACATCATTAACCGCCCCGATGTGCCCGAGCTGATCCGCCGTTCGCCGCTGACCCGGCGCGAATGGCAGGTGCTGAGCCTGATCCACGCCGGGCAGTCCAACGAGCAGATCGCCGATCACCTCAACGTCGCGCCGACCACCATCAAGACGCACATCCGCAGCCTCTACCAAAAGCTCAACATCACCCACCGCAGTGAGGCGGTGCAGCTGGCGCGCGACCTGCTGAGCAAGATTCAGGGGGACTGACGCTCAGCCCTTCCACTGCGTCTGAGCGAAGGCGGGCAGGGTGTTGGCGCGCTGAGACGCTGAGGCCAGGTGGGGGAATGCGCCGTCCGGCGCCAGCGTGTCGGGCAGGGTAAGGCGGGCGAAGTCATAGGCGACCACCGCGCTGATATCCACCTGGCTCATGCGTTCGCCCAGCAAGGGCCGCTCGCCGCGCTCGGCCTGGCGTGCGTCCAGCAAGGCCAGCGCGCCACGCGCCTGGTCTTCGCAATGGCGGTACCAATCGTCCCACACCAGTCCTTCCGGCCGACGATCGCGTTCGTAGTACGCCGCCACGGTTTTCTCGCAGGCACCGACGGCGAAGGCCAGCAGGTTCATCGCCTCGCTGCGCTCGGCGCCGGACAGCGGCAGCAGCGCTCGCTCGGCGCCCGCCTGCTGATCGAAATGGTCGAGGATGGCGTTGCTGTCGATCAGCACCCGGCCATCGTCCAGCACCAAGGCGGGCACTCGACCCAGCGGTGAGTATTCGCGGATCTTCAGACTATCCGTCAGAACGCTGAGGGGCTCGTTGGTGAACGGTATATCCAGCAGATGCAGGCTGACGCCGACGCGGCGGACGAATGGCGACATGTAGCGACCGATCAGTTTCACGGGCAGTGCTCCGGACGGGGAGAGGTGCAACAACCCTAGTCGAGGCCGGCGTTTAATGCGAAGGCGCGACCGTCGATCATCTCATCCGCTCGCGGCCGTCAGGGAGGAGGAAGGCGCGGCGGGCGCTGTGGCACCCTCGGGCTTTCAGCGAAGGAGGCGTTGCCATGGCGATGAGCGAGAAACAGAAGATGCTGGCGGGCGAGCTGTACCACCCAGGCGACCCGGAGATCCTCGCCGATCAGACCGCGGCCAAGGCCTGGATGGTGCGCTACAACGCAGCGCTGGCAGCCTCACCGGACGAGCGCCGGGCGCTGCTGGCCGAGCGGCTGGCCTCGGTCGGTGCCGGCGCGGTGATCCGTCCGCCGTTCCACTGCGACTACGGCTACAACATCCACCTGGGCGAAGGCGCCTTTCTCAATTTCAACTGCGTGATTCTCGATGTGGTCGAGGTGCACATCGGCGCCGGTGCGCAGATCGGGCCGGCGGTGCAGCTCTACACCGCCGACCATCCGCGTGACCCCGAGGCGCGTCGTTCGGGCGTGGAGTTCGGTCGGCCGATCCATATCGGTCGCAACGTCTGGGTCGGTGGCGGGGCGATCATCCTCCCGGGTGTGACGGTGGGCGACGATGCGGTGATCGGTGCCGGCAGCGTGGTCACCCGCGACGTGCCGGCCGGCGCCACCGTGGTCGGCAACCCGGCGCGGGTGCGCTGACCGGCTCGCTGGGCCGCTCTACGCCCTCGCTCGGCAGGCCAGCTACGCCCGCCTGTTACGCCTGCGCCTGCCCGCCGCCGGAGGATGTTGCGACCGCTTGCCGCACCTAGAGTGGCCCCGTCTTCACGCTCACTCAAGGTACGTGGTATGTCCGAGCAACTTCAGAACTGGTGGCGCGGCGGGGTGATCTATCAGGTCTACCCGCGCAGCTTCTTCGACAGCAACGGCGATGGCGTGGGCGACCTGCCCGGCGTGCTGCACAAGCTGGACTACATCGCCAGCCTCAACGTCGACGCCATCTGGCTGTCGCCCTTCTTCACCTCGCCGATGAAGGATTTCGGCTACGACGTGGCCGACTACCGTGGCGTCGACCCGCTGTTCGGCACTCTGGACGACTTCGTCCGCCTGGTCGAGGCCTGCCACGAGCGCGGCATGCGCGTGCTGATCGACCAGGTGCTCAACCATTCCTCGGACCAGCACCCCTGGTTCGCGGAGAGCCGCTCCAGTCGCGACAACGACAAGGCCGACTGGTACGTCTGGGCCGATCCCAAGCCCGACGGCAGCGTACCGAACAACTGGCTCTCGGTGTTCGGTGGCCCGGCCTGGAGCTGGGACAGCCGGCGCCGGCAGTACTACCTGCACAACTTCCTGTCCAGCCAGCCGGACCTGAATTTCCACTGCCCGGCCGTGCAGGATCAGTTGCTCGATGACATGGAGTTCTGGCTCAAGCTCGGCGTGGACGGGTTCCGCCTGGATGCCGCGAACTTCTACTTCCACGACGCCGAACTGCGCGACAACCCGCCGAACACGGAGATCCGCGAGGGCAGCATCGGCGTACGCATCGACAACCCCTACGCCTACCAGCGGCATATCTACGACAAGACGCGGCCGGAAAATCTGGAATTCCTCCGCCGTCTGCGTGCCTTGCTGCAGCGCTATCCCGGTGCCTCCTCGGTGGCCGAGATCGGCTGCGACGAATCGCTGCGCACTATGGCCGCCTACACCAGCGGCGGCGACACCCTGCACATGGCCTATTCCTTCGACCTGCTGACCGAACAGTGCAGCCCGGAATACATCCGCCGCACGGTGGAGGGCATCGAGCGCGAACTGGCCGATGGCTGGTCGTGCTGGTCCATGGGCAACCACGACGTCGTGCGGGTGATGACCCGCTGGGCCCTCAATGGTCGGCCCGACCCAGAACGCGGCCGGCTGCTGATGGCGCTGCTGCTGTCCCTGCGTGGCAGCGTCTGCCTCTATCAGGGCGAGGAGTTGGGGCTGCCGGAAGCGGAACTGCGCTACGAGGATCTGGTCGATCCGTACGGCATCACCTTCTGGCCGGAATTCAAGGGCCGCGACGGTTGCCGCACGCCGATGCCGTGGCAGAGCGAGGCACATCACGCCGGCTTTACCGGCAGCCAGCCGTGGTTGCCGGTGGATGATTCGCACCGCTCGCTATCGGTGGCCGCGCAGGATGCCGACCCGCATTCGATGCTCAACTGCTACCGGCGCTTCCTCGGCTGGCGGCGCGAGCAGCCCCTGCTGATCGAGGGCGACATCCGCATGGTCTACCATGACGACGCCCTGCTGGTGTTCGAGCGCCGGCTGGGCGGGGAAGCCTGGCTCTGCCTGTTCAACCTCGGCGACCTGCCGCGCAGCTACGAGTTGCCGGCGCAAGCGGTGCCGCTGGTGGACGTGCCGGCGAGCTTCGCCGAGTACGACGGTCATTGGGCGCGGCTGCCGGCGCATGGCTTCGGCTATGTGCGGCTCGCGGATTGACGGCGTGCCGGCAGCGGTGGGCATGACCCGCCGCTGCCATCGAAACGAGTGCATCGCAGCAACGGAGAACAACAACGATGGCCAGTGTCACGCTGCGCGACATCTGCAAGAGTTATGACGGTACGCCGATCACCCGGCATATCGACCTGGATATCGAAGACGGTGAGTTCGTCGTCTTCGTCGGCCCGTCCGGCTGCGGCAAGTCCACGCTGCTGCGATTGATCGCCGGGCTGGAGGACATCACTTCGGGCGATCTGCTGATCGGCGACCAGCGCGTCAACGACCTGCCGCCGAAGGATCGTTCGGTGGGCATGGTGTTCCAGTCCTATGCGCTCTACCCGCACATGACGGTAGCGGAGAACATGGCCTTCGGCCTCAAGCTCGCCAGCGTCGACAAGCGCGAGATCGCGCGCCGCGTCGAGGCGGCCGCGGCGATCCTGCAGCTGGACAAGCTGCTCGAACGCAAGCCCAAGGATCTTTCCGGTGGCCAGCGCCAGCGCGTCGCCATCGGCCGCACCATGGTCCGCGAGCCGAAGGTTTTCCTGTTCGACGAACCGTTGTCGAACCTCGATGCCTTCCTCCGCGTGCAGATGCGCATCGAGATCGCCCGCCTGCACCAGCGCATCCGCTCCACCATGATCTACGTGACCCACGACCAGGTCGAAGCCATGACCCTGGCCGACAAGATCGTCGTGCTCAACGCCGGCGAGATCGCCCAGGTCGGCCAGCCGCTGCACCTTTATCACTACCCGAAGAACCGCTTCGTCGCCGGCTTCCTCGGCTCGCCGCAGATGAACTTCGTCGAGGTGCGCGCCATTTCCGCCAGCCCCGAGGCGGTCACCATCGAACTGCCCAGCGGCTACCCACTGACCCTGCCGGTGGACGGCAGCGACGTCAGCCCAGGCGACCCGCTCACCCTCGGCATCCGCCCCGAGCACTTCGTCATGCCGGAAGAAGCCGACTTCACCTTCCACGGCCAGATCGCCGTCGCCGAGCGGCTGGGCCAGTACAACCTGCTCTACCTCACCCTCGAGCGTCTGCAGGACGTCATCACCCTCTGCGTCGACGGCAACCTGCGCGTCACCGAGGGCGAGACCTTTGCCGCTGGCCTCAAGGCCGACAAGTGCCACCTGTTCCGCGAGAACGGCGAGGCGTGCACTCGGCACTATCGGGAGCCGGCGATCTACGGCTGAGTGCGTCTGAGTGATTCCGACGGCAAGCAGAGGAACCGGCGGAATCACAGCACCTTGGGCGGACGCTTATGGCTCGGGCGTGTTCGAGTCGAGGATTTCCGAGAGGGCCTCGGCGAGGGCCTGGTGGCTGAACGGTTTCGCCAGCACGCGAAACGCTGACGCAGCCGCGAGCCGCGTGGTGTAGCCGGTCGCCAGGACGACTGGAATCGTTGGGTACAGCCGCTGCACTTCTTCGGCGAGCCCGACACCGTCCAGCCGGCCAGGCATGACCACGTCCGACAGCAGGATGTCGATGGCCGGCTGACGCCGGTCGGCCAGCCTCGCCAGCGCGTCATCCGCCGAGGGCGCTTCGTCGACCTGGTAGCCCAGCTCGTCGAGCATCGCGACCATCGCCTCGCGCACCTCGGCGTCATCATCGACCACCAGCACCCGCGCCGGGCGCCCGGCGCGCACGGATACTTGCTGATCCTCTAGCGCGGCGGCGGCGTCGTGTTCCCTGCGCGGCAGCAGCAGGGAGACACGGGTTCCCTTGCCGACCTCGCTCTGGAGCGACACCGTCCCGCCGGACTGGCGGACGAAACCATAGACCTGGGCCAGACCCAGCCCCGTCCCTTCGCCGACCGGCTTGGTGGTGAAGAACGGTTCGAACACGTGTGCCTGGACGTCCGGGCTCATGCCGCAGCCGGAATCCTCCACATCCACGCACAGATAGGCCCCCGGCACCAGGCCGAACGGATTGTCCTGCACCAGGGTGAGCTTATGCAGGGCAATGACCAGCGGGCCGCCTTCCGGCATCGCATCACGGGCGTTGATCGCAAGGTTGAGGATGGCCAGCTCGCATTGCACCGGATCGAGTACCGCCGGCCACGCCCCTTCTGGCAGCTCCAGCGTCAGCGTCACGCGATTGGGAAGGGCACCGGTGAGCAGCTCGTGCATGCCCAGGATCAACAGGCGCAGGTCGACCTGCTCGGCGTCGGCGGTGCGGCTTCTGCTGAAGGTCATCAGATGTCGTGTCAGCCGCGTAGCGCGGTTCGCGGAGCGCTGGCAGCCCTCGATGGCACGCTTGGCGCGCGGGTGCGAGGTCAGCATTTCGGCCAGCTGCAGGCCCATGGTCATGCTTTGCAGCAGGTTGTTGAACTCGTGGGAGATGCCCGCCGTCAGGTTGCCCAGTGCTTCGAGCTTCTGCCCCTGCAGCAGCGCCTGGTGCGAGCGCTCGGCCTGTGCAACCGCATCCTTGACCCTGCGGGCCATCTCTTGGCTGGAGCGGTGGATCGTCACGCTGGCCTGGGCCATCACCTGCGCGGTTCGGTCGGTTTCATTCATTCCGGTGTTGGTCGGATCGAACACCTCGCCTCGCGCCAGGGCGCTGGCGGCGTCATCGAGCTGCGCCAGCGGTCGCGTGATGGTTCGACCGACGGCAATCGCCAGTATGATCGCCAACGCCAGAACGACCAGAATGCCCGGCACGACAGTGCCCAGCGGCGCGAGCGCGCTGGCCAGCAAATCATCGCGCGGAATGGCGATCAACGCCGTCCAACCGGACGCTGGTGCCTGGCTGAAGAAGGTCGTCACCGGCACGTCGTCGCGAGTGACGGACTGCACTTTCCCATCGACGCCTGACGAGGCGTCCAGCTGACTGACGAAATCGGCACTGGCATGCCGGCCTACGTGTTTGTCGGGTTCACGTGTGCGTGCCACGACGGTGTGGTCCTGATCCAGGATGACGCCGAGCCACTTCTCCGGCAGCGCTTGTTGCGCCAACAGCGCACCGATGCCTGCAACCGGAAAGTCCATGGTCAGGTAGTAAACGACCTCGCCGCCGCGGATCACCGGGTGGCGGATAGCGATGCTCTGCGCCCCCGTCACCGGGTCGCGGAACGCCGGGCTGACGTCGGCCTGCGTGGTGGTTATGAAGGTTCGAAAGTCCGGCAGGCTTGGCAGGGGTGCGCCAAACGGATGATCCGTGTCAGCCAAGGGGGTGCCTTGCGGATCGTAAATCACCACGCTGGCGCCCACCGCATGTTCGGTCTGCTGAAGGCGCTCGTGGAAGGTCCGCACGTCACCTTTGACGATCGTTGGGGACGCCGCGAGCGTCGAGACGATGGTGGCATACCGACTCAGCTCGCGATCGACGGCCAGCGCGACGGCTCGCGAAACTTCCTTCATGCCCTGATCGACTTGCGCCGATTGCGCACGATAGACCGCATAGGTGCCATACAGCGCAAACGCGAATGCCGGGGCTATAACGGCAATGACCAGCCAAACCAGACGGGAGCGAATCGACACGGCGCAAGGGTTCCTGATGGAAGCGCAACGCTTGGAGCGCTGGGCGTGCCGCAGCATAACTCAGGTCACGCATTAGAAGCGCGGGCCGGCCTCATCGCCGACGATCGAGGCGCTGGCCCAGGGTTTCGGACTGCTGTACTCGGTCGGCTTTAGCCGCCCCGGGCGTTCATCGGTCGGCCAGCGCGAGGTTTGCACCGAGTCCGGCAAAGGACGCCGCAAACCCGCGACGGAGCCAGGCCTGAACCTGCTGCGACTCGACGACCGCCTTGCGAAAAGCATGGGCCAGCAAGCCGTAGATGGCAAAGATGACAAAGGTCATCAGCATAAAGGTCGCGCTGAGCCCGAGCAGTTGCGCAAGCTCGTCACCGGCGCCGGGCCGGACGAACTGCGGCAGGAAGGCCAGGAAGAAGATGGTCAGCTTCGGGTTCAGCAGATTGACCAGCAGCGCCTTGGCAACCAGCGATCGAATGTCGAGTGTCGAGCCATCGCCACCCACCGCCAGCGCGGAACGATCGCGCCAGGTCGCGTAAGCGAGATAGAGCAGGTACGCGGCACCGGCATAGCGCAGCGTCTCGAAAACCAGCGCACTGGAATGCAGGATGGCGGCGACGCCAAGAATGGTCGCCAACAGATGCGGCAGAATCCCGAGCGTACAGGCCAGCGCGGCCAGGATGCCAGCGCGACGCCCATGCACCAGTGCCGTCGATACCGTGTAGATCACACCCGCGCCAGGTATCAGCACGACGACCAGGCAGGTAATCAGGTATTCGAGGCTGGGCATGGGGACTCCTTGCTACGGGGCGGCTGGAATGAACCAGCATAGAGCATTCATCGAAGCTGCCCAGGCCTGGCGCTGATCGAACTGCGTATGGACGGGGTGGAGAGGCATTGAAACAGCACTGCCCGGAGGTCGGCGGCTGTTGCGTGTCTACGGGTTGGGGCGGGCCAGTCCGAGCGCCACGCCATTCTGCGCGTTCCGCGAAGCGCTCCCGCGCTTATCCGGACCTCTGGGTCACCTACGCCACAACGTGCCAATTTGCTGCGAGGTAACAATGGAAGTCAGGAGGTGCTCTCGACTGGTCATAGCGGATGCCGATGGGCGGCTGCTGCTTTTTTTCTACAAGGACGAACACCAACCGCCGTTCTGGGCGACCGCTGGCGGCGAACTGAAGCCGGGCGAAAGCTACACCGACGCAGCTGCAAGAGAGCTGTATGAAGAGACCGGCCTTACTCGTCCAATCGGCAAGCTGCTAAAGGAACGAGACGAGATCTATGCCGTGGCACGCTCGACGCCGGCGCGTTGGTTGGAAAAGTACTTCCTCGTAGAGTGCCCGGCGAACACTAGCGTGTTCGCTGCAAAATGGACCGAAGAAGAGCAGAGCACGATCCAGAAATGGAAGTGGTGGAGCCTGCGCGAGATGCAGGATGAGGCGCCATCTTCGTTCAAGCCTGAGTGGTTGCCTGAACTTCTCGGTGCCATTCTGCGGGAGCGTCAACGCAACGGCTGACCGGGCTGTGTTCTTCTGACTGCCGGCAATGGGCGATTCCGCGGCGCCACCGAAATACCGTTGCCCAGGAAAACGTGCAAGACATGCTTGCCAGGACCCGCGGCCATCTTCCGACATCACAAAGAAAAAGCCCGAAAGTCTTGAGATTCTCGGGGCTTGTTTGCCGGGGGGATTTGAACCCATACGGTCACGCTTGCAATGCTCTGCATAGTCAGGCTTTGCTGGTTTGGCTGCTGGTGGGTTGCGGCATTGGCCTGCATAGCTCTGCTTTCTCTGTGACACTTTTGGGGCGCATCTACTGACTTAGGTAATCCAACCTCTCCCGGAAGGCAGAATTTTCAGCTAACTACCGCTTTTCTAGCTTTGTGCCTCATGTCTACCCGCATTTTTCGTAGT
This sequence comes from Stutzerimonas sp. KH-1, assembly GCF_054483855.1. Classification (NCBI taxonomy): domain Bacteria; kingdom Pseudomonadati; phylum Pseudomonadota; class Gammaproteobacteria; order Pseudomonadales; family Pseudomonadaceae; genus Stutzerimonas; species Stutzerimonas sp. KH-1. The sequence goes on from NZ_CM137011.1 coordinate 4,474,366, forward strand.
GTTAGGCAGTGATTTTGGCGCACTCTACTCCCGGTGTGGATCTACTGTTTTAGTATTTATGCATTGCCGTTTTGTATTTTTCTAAGATGCTCGGCTAGCTCGGAATAAAGATTTTTATACTTCTCTATTTGGATGTTTTTGTTTTTTCGACGTGCATAGGCCCAGTTGATAAGTGTGTCATCAGCTTCTATGAGAGCGTTGTTATCCAATCTAAATAGACATGGAAGTACTAGGTGGTTGTTGTTAAAGTCATCTTTCCAATAGAGGCGGGCCCATGGAATGCCCGCCTCGATCTCTATCTCCAGATCTCGATACTTACCCCAGGAAGGAAAAAGACTTCTGCTGCCTACTTCAAAACTGAATTTGCTGCCTGTTAGGATGCTGGCAAGTATTTCATTGCTTACTGGCTGGATGTCGTCTTTACTCCATATGGATTTTTTATATGAAGAAGTGTATCCATGACTTTCCTGCCAGAACATTCCGTCTTTAGTTGCTAGTAGTTTTATGAGTCTTGGTGTTGAGCTATTTGCTCTTTGATTCAGTATTAGTGTTTTGGTGTTTTGTGGGGTGGGGATGTTGCTGTTGATGTCTCTTTTATCTATTTCTTCTATGGTTTGATTTTTTATGTCATCCAGCACTTCTCCTAATCTGCGAGTGGTTCCTCCGTCGATTAGTACGGGAAAGTCCATTAGCGCTGCAGGATATTTGACTTCTTGCTCGGTGCAGTGAAGAAAGTGATAGGCAGCTGCGAAGGCTTGTTCGCTATCAGGTAGTGAGTCAAAGCGGTCTTCGATGTATTCAATGACTGCCATTTCTAAACTCTCAGTTGCAGGTCTTTTGGCTGATGTTAGGATTTTCTCTCTATTGTAAGAAAGAAAATCTATAGCTTGATAGCCATAGAAATCTACGGTGCCCGATATGAGTTCATTTCTTGATGTTAAGTCGTTGAAGCGCTGCCCTCTAAATAAAGTATCGATATGGCTGCGGTTTTGTCCGAATTTGAGGTTGTAGAGTAAGAGATTTTCGCGATCTGAAAAAAACGGATTTTCTCTGCAAGTGTCTATAAGTGCCCCTTTTGCACTAATTTTTATAGGGCTTCCTTCGCTGAATTCATAAATGGCAGCTAGTATCGATAACTCCTCATAGCCTCTTAAGTTCGAGCCTTCGCGGGTGAAGTCATACTCGAGCAGCTTTTCCATTTGCGCGCTTGCATAGACACCGTCCGGGAAACGAATGGTTTCGGGAAAGCCCGACATTCGAATTTTAATTTTTATGCTTGCACCAAAGTCAGTGCTTTCTGGAGCTATGCGTTTAATTACTACGGATTTATTGTCTGATGATGAAAACGTTACTTCCAGTGCCTCGTTGGTGTGTATGCTTTTTGTTGTTATGGAAAAATGATCAGAGAGAAGGTATATGCTTTGTAGGCCAATGCCGAAGTTTCCAGATGGCCTGTACCAGACTGGCATATCTTGTATTAGGCCGGATTTCCATTTGTTTTTTGGCGAGCTTCCTGCTTCGAGCATGTATCGAAGATCGTTTTCGCTTATGCCAGTACCCGCATCTTTGACGGTTAACCAGAATACGTCAGGCTCTTCAATATCTTGGGTTAGTTTGGTTTCTATTGGGTATTTTTGATAAATTGCGTGCAGTTCTTCTTTTGCTGGATTTAGAATCTTTATTGTTTCTTTGTGTTTGATCCATATTGCCAGTAAGGTTGAGTCGACTGCGTTTTGTAGAATCTCTCGGATGCTTTCGGATTTTTTGCTGTATAGTCCGACGCTTCTTAAAAGTTTAAGTGTTGCGTCTTCGTTTACTTTGAATCTTGGTCTTTTCCCATTCTCAATTGTTAGGAAAGGCTTTTCAATCAAAACCTGTGGCGCTGATAATGTCGCTAGAGGGCCGAGCTTCTTATGCGGGACTATTATGTTCCAGTTCTGCGAAAGCTTGTGATGCTCCTCTTCTAACCATTTGAACCATTGGTACGCTTGTTCATAAGAGCTAGGTGTGGGGCAGACTACTTCGATTTCAATCCTGTCAGGATCTAGTCGGAAATGCTTAATGCTACGATGCTTCTCGTAGTGGGCATGACTCTCAACCGGTAATTGAGCCCCGCTCATTCGCATCATGACAGGGCAAAAGCGATTGTCATCTATGTCCAGTAGGTCGCCTAAGCGAAGCAAGAAGGCAATATATCTTGGGTGGCAATCTTCAGTGGCCATGCCAGCTTCTGCGAAAGGAAGTCTTAGGGTCTCTTCGAAGCTTTCTCCATGCGCATTACATATTGATGCGAGGCAATCAAATAGTCGGCTGGGCAAGAGCTCGTTTCTTGGAGAGTCCAATCCGATTTCTGCGTAAGGGTTTCTTATTATTTTTGCGGAATTTTCGGGGTGCTTCTTTCTATACCACTCGGCTATGAGCTGGATATATTTGTTTAAGAATGCATGGGAGTTCGAACCGATCGGTAAGTTAGCTTTACTTTCCAACCAATCAATTGCGAAGAGGTTAAGGCTGTGTTCGGAATGTAATGCGATTTCTTTAATAAAAGCAGAGAACTCAGGTGTGTCTAAGTCTTGTATTTGTTTGTGAGTTATAACCATTCCTATATCATGGTTATATGCGGCCTCTAAAATTAGCCACATGTCGGTAGCGGTGAGGTGTTTTATCCGGTTCCCTAGGAGTCGCTCTATGTTGACTATTATTTGTTTGGAGTGTGAGGCATCATGCCTGCTATAGTGCGGAAATATTGCGCTGATGTTTTGTAGGGCTTTTGAAATTAGCTCTTTATCAAAGCGCCACTGAGACTCAAGAAGTTTAAGATTCGGGTGCTTGCTGCAAGCTTTGGCAAATTCTTTTTCAAGGCTAACTAACTTCATACTTCATAGTCCCTTATAAACTTATTCCTGTACTTGGGCGTGCCAGCGTCTAGCTACTTCTTGTGTGCTCGCTATCCCGCGTTCGGTTGGCTCAAGTTTCGGTTGGCCTCGTCATAGGCCGGGCTGGTCTGGCCGATCTCCGGGGCTATCTGCCCGCTCGCAATCCAAAAAGCATATTGAGGGAACATCTTTACGATGGCCTCTATGTCCTCTTCGTTTGCACGTCTCTTGCCGTTTCGCAGGTGATACCAGCTGCTTCGGTCGATACCCGTCAGCTTTTCGAGCTTAGGAGCCGATAGTCCTTGGCTGTCCCAAACGGATATCAATCTCTCTCTTATCATTCCGAAAACGTCTAAAAAAGCTTGCACATAGTGGTGGTTTCTATGTGAAGGCTAGCCTATATTCTTGTTCGTGCCTTGCACTATTTGTAATGCACTTAATGCTGGATAAAGCAGAACAAAGCGGAGATCGCAGGAATGCTACCACCAGAAGGGATCGACTCCCAGAAGCTGCATGGTGCTCCACCACTGATGCCTTGGCCAAGATTCGCCGAGTGGATCGGCATGGGCGACGAACCCATCGTGGTACGCACCTGGTTGGAACGTGGCTACCTGCCTTCGCAGAAGGTGGGCAAGCGCACAATGGTCAACGTGGCCCTGCTGCATCAGCAGCTTCTCGAACAGGAGTGGACGCTATGAGCAAGGCAGACGACAGCCTCGACCTGTGCAGCATCAAGACCTTTGCCGAAATGAGCGGCGTAACGGTTGAGGAGGCCATTAACTGGGCTGACTCCGGCGCCATCCCGAGCATGAAGCTGGCGGACTTTCGCATGGTCAATCTGGCCCGTCTGCGTGACGACCTGCTCAAGGGCAAAACCGAGTTTCAAGCGGGAGACTACAGCCATGTCTAGCCAACGCCTCGCACTCGATGCGCAAACTGCGCTGACCTATGTCGGCCAAACCGTTCTGGTGGAGCTGCGCTGGGACGAAGAACCTGAATCCTTCTGGCAGTGCATGCACATCCTGGGTGTTGTCTTGCCGATGGAAGGGGTCTGTGATCTGGCTTATTTCATGGGGCTGAACGTCTCCAGCCAGCTCGACCACCCGAACGAAGTCTACTTCTCCGATATCTGCACCATCAGGGTGATGCGGCACCGCGACCGGCGTGGTTCCGGCAACGTACTGGACCGCGTCGCCCTTCCTAACTCTGCAAGGTCAAGGGCCGCGCTCCCGGCTCGTCGGGACAGCTTCACCGTCCCGTCGAACGGAAGCACGGGCGCAGCGCACCCTTGACCCTGCACGACCATGAACAGCCTATCGCTGGGAGTGTGGGGTAGCTTCACCACCCCACGCTCCCGAGCCCTCGGCGGCAAGAGCGGGATGACAAGGGCAGCGCCCTTGGTGTTATTCGTCCTCGCGCGCCGCGCCAATTTCTGCCTTCCGCACCTGCTTCTCGGGCTGGCCAGCCTCGTCCTCTGCATCGCCTTGGCCGGCATGCCGCCGCCTGATCGTCCCTACCTCCCGCCATTCACCCAGGATCAACCCTGTGTGGAAGATCCAATCGAGTTCTTCATCGACGCCGTTACTGCATGGCAGCTAATGAACGCGCGCACGGCAGCACAGTTCTACGCCGAGCGTAGCGAGCGCGTCGCCTGTGCCGGCGTGCGCGCGCCCCCGCGCTGACGTCCCTGTAGCACGTCAGATAAACCCAGATGAACTACCGCATTAGTCAGCATTAGGAAGTAAAACCAAATGTCCAAGCCAAAAGATTTTCTCCGTCTAGACATGCTTGCCCGTGAAGATCGCAACGGGCGTCTGTTCGTCGATCCCAGCACGGCAGCGTTCGTCGATCTGTCCAAGGTCCGTCTGCTGCGCTGCGGCGTCGATACGGTCCGTCAGCTGTACCGCGGGCTGATCCGCCCCGAGATCATGGCGCTGTTCGAGAAGCCGGGCGCGATGGTCGAGTTTGCCGGGGAGATCTGGCACTCGGGGCGAGTGGGCCGGGACTCTGGCTACCAGTACAAGCTGCAAAACGCCGATCTCGGGTTCGTGCTGCTGATCAAGAACTTCAACGCCAAGCTCGAACAGATCGGCCCACACTTGAAAATCGAGGTGTCACCGCACGCCATCGATGCGCTGTCGCCTGAGCGCCTGCAAGAGCGGATGGACTACTACGCTGCAGCCGTGATGACCCATCGGGAGCGCAACCAGTGTGCCGTGCACCTCGCGTTGGATCTGCAAGGCTGGACGCCGCCGGCTGACCTGACCGCCCGCATGCACTGCCGCGCACGTGCCAACCGCGATATCTCGGGCATCAAGGAGATCCAGTGGACCATGGAAGCGGCCACCTACGGCAAAGGCCAGTCCTTCCTGTTCGGCTCAGCCGGTGGCGTACAGCTCGGGATCTACAACAAGACGCTGCAAGCCCGCGCCCATGACAAGCTCGACTACTGGGAAAGCGTCTGGCGTCGCCGGGATTCGTTCGATGCCAAAGATCCCGACAACTACGATCCGACCCAGGACGTGTGGCGCGTCGAGCTGCGTTATCACCACTCCGTCATCCAGCAGTTCGCCAGCGGCTCGACAGACGTGAAGACGGGGCAAGCCATCGATACAGACTCCTTTGCCGCCTTCTCGGCCCATCTGGAAGGCCTGTGGCGCTACGGCATGAGTCAATTCAAGCTGCTCGCCCGGCCCGGCTACTTCGAACCCATCTGGACGCTGTTGCGTGAAGACGCACGGGTTGATCTGCCAGTGGACTCCCTGGTCGATGAGACGGAATACAAGCGCTACTACAAGACGAGCCGGGGCTTCTCGGGGAAGAACGTGGAACTGTTCCTGGGAAACTTCGTAAGCCTGCTGGCAAGGGAGCGAGTGGGCGCTAAGAAAGCATTCGAGACCCTGAAGCAATGGGATTGCTGGCCGGTCATCCGCGATCACTATGCCGCCAAGGACATGACCGAGCGGGATCTCTACAAGCACATCAAGGATCTGCTGCAGGAACGCCATGTGAGGTGGGGCAGGGCGGTATGACGGTCAAGAAGCGCCCTGATGGTCGTTGGCTGGCAGATGTTCAACCTATCCGTGGCCAGCGGTTTCGCAAGCTGTTCACGACGAAGGCAGAAGCCCAGCGCTACGAGCAGTACATCATCGCCAACAAAGCGGCTGACGCTGCCTGGAATCCAAAGGCCAAGGATCGTCGCCGACTATCTGAGTTGGTTGGCCTGTGGTTCGATCTGCACGGACATATGCTCAAAGATGGCGAGCGCAGAAAGGCCAAGCTCGATGCCCTCTGCGTGCGTCTACGTGACCCCATCGCGATGAAGCTCGACCCGGCCACCTACGCTCATGATCGCCGTTTGCGGGCGGAAGCTGGTATCACACCCAAAACGCTGAACAACGAACTCGGATACATCCGGGCGGTGTTCAATGAGCTGCGCGGCTTGGGCCAGATCGACTATGCGAACCCGCTGGAGTTGATGAAGCCCTACCGGATTGAAGAACGGGAACTGTCCTGGCTGACCCAGGAACAGATAGCCGAGCTGCTGACCGCCATTCGTGAAGGCTGCGACAACCCGCATGTCGAACCTATCGTGCTGCTCTGTCTGGCTACTGGTGCTCGATGGTCGGAAGCGGAAGGGCTCACGCCGTCCAGGCTGCGCAATGGTGCTGTCACGTACAGCAAGACCAAATCCAGCAAGGTGCGAACCGTGCCGATCCCAGCCGAGCTGGAGGCATTCATTCGTGATCACTGGAAGCGTTACGGCCAGTTCACCGGCGCTATAACGTCCTTCCGCCGAGCGTTGAGCCGGTCGGGCATCGTGCTGCCGAAAGGGCAGGCTAGTCACGCTCTCCGACACACGTTCGCCAGCCACTTCATGCAGAAGGGCGGGAACATCCTCACGCTACAGAAAATCCTGGGCCACTCCAGCTTGGCCATGACTATGCGCTATGCGCACTTGGCACCGGAGCATTTGGCTGAGGCGGTAAGACTTAGCCCGTTGGCAGGTGTGACACTTTCGGGACAGTCGAGGCCCCTGAAAACACAAAACCCCTGAAATTCGCTAGGAAAATCAGGGGTTTATGTTTGCTTTAATTGGTGGAGCCGGGGGGATTTGAATCCCAAACTTCAATATCCCGGCCAAATCAAGGCTTCAGCGCATTATGCAAGAAACCTTGATTTGTTGGATTGCTCACAGTGAGCGCGAGTATATGAACCTTTCGAGCCTTGTCAAGCATCGCATTCACCTATCTGTGAGAGTGGCTTTGCGTGCGTTGGCGAGTAGAGCTGCCCGCAGTCGGTTGGGTTTAGGCTGCGTTGAAGCCAAACGCTCCTGAGTTTGAAGTTACCAATGATCTAGGGAGGCGCCTTGGGTTTCTAAGGTGTTCCCGTTGGCACCCGATCATAATCACCTCAACTCAATTTACGGTCTTATTTTGACTGCGGTTCGAGGTTCATGGAGCAGGATTGCCTGGTGTGATTCCAGGTTTCAATCGCGAGGTGCGAAAATGGATGGGGCTGACATCGCTCGCTCGACGCGCGGTTGCCAATACCTTACGAGCGAACGTAACTAATTCAGGGCAGTCACCGTTGGTGCTGTTTCGGTCAACAAAAAAGCCTCGGATGCCTACTGCCGTTGGCCCATCTCGGTCGCAACGTTGGGAGTCACCGATCATCCACGATGCGGTCGGGGACGCCCCAAGCTGATCGCAAATCCAACTGTAGATGGTGGGTTCGGGCTTCATTACGCCTAAATCACAGCTAAACGCATATGCGTCTAGCATGGGGTAGCAACGCAGGACGGCTTGCCGGTACGGGAAAGCCAAATTCGAGCAAACACCGATTCGAATGCCTTGCTCTTGGAGCAGTTTCACCGCTTCGAGCCCGTCAGGATATGCCTCAACGGCTGCGATCTCTTCTGCCAGGACAGTTTCCAGAGTGCTCAATTGTTCAGGGCTTGCAGTGATCCCCAAATGCGCTGCGGCTTGCGTCAACGTTATCGCAGATTTCATCAGGAAAGACGCGTCGTCCGGGCGGGGGCGCCGCCCATGCGCCTTTCCGATCTTCATCAACTGTCGGTACGGATGCGACCCATCTTGAATCTTTATCAGTGTCCCGAAAGCATCAAAAATGACGGCTTGTATGGTCATTAGACATCCCGTTACGACAGGGTATGAAGGCTGGCGCATTCAACCGACGTGCTTGATTGGCCCCGAATACTTCGCTGTAGCATGATTATTGGTTACTAGGATGAAGCCTTCCGAAGCTGCTTGTCCGATGAGCATCCGATCAAATGGGCGCTGTGAAGGAGAGGCGAGGCCGCAGCCGTAATGGCGTGTCGGCTGGTCACGGACAGCTCCTTGTAGTCGCCGTCCAGAAGAGACCTTCTTAGTACTCCTGAATCGAACTGAAAGCTTGCTTTGCCCATCGCGTTTTGGCCGATTTCCCAGATGCTAGCGGCGCTGATGAACAGCTCATTGGCGCGATCCTCGATCATCTCCACAGCCCCGAGTTAGCTAACCCACTTAGTCTATCCCCTCATTGGAGGGGCAGCTGTCATGGTCAATTGCAGGCTGTAAACAATTGCGGTTTTTCCGTGACGCTGCGGTTATATGGAATTATGGCTCAGCCATAATTATTGCTGAGCCATAATTTCCATCATTTTGTGGCCTCGCCGTACAGCTCGACGCGTGGCGCGCTTCGTGCGTGCACTAGATAGGTAGCTAGGTGTTAGTGAGCAGATCTCAGCGTACGCAGACTTTCTCGAACCTTCCCCTCGCTACAAATTACTCAGATCATCCGCTTTCGTTTGTATTTTAAGCAGTCGCGAGGAGTCGCGGTACCCTTCCGCGTCACAGACGCGCCTCGCTTGTGGTGATTACCAACGGTGCGAAATTTCAAAATTCGAAAAGACGACTCCGAGCCGGTTGGATCAGCCTCGCATCGTCCGTGGAGATGTCTTGATCTCAAATAGTCATTGACCGCGCCCAGGGTAAGTCCGATAAGGATTATCTTCTTGCTCTTCTGGTGCATGTGTTCTGGCAATCCTTGTCAATATATACGTATTAAAAATACCGATTGTCAGTGGTTGGCTTTTTCTTTTCTAAAAGTGCTTGACGAGCAGTCGTTGGAGCTGGATTATTTTATTGCATAGGTTTCAGGTTGCTGTTTTTTGTCCAATACTGAGCGTATTGAGCGACGCCATAGGCTTGCATCGATGAATAAAGTACTTGGTTTAATAATGGAGGTTGATGGGGTTGCGCTGCTCGCCTTTTAGACTCAGACCATATATTAAAAGTCAGAACTGACGCTCATTGGGAAACAAGCTTTTCATACTTGGTAGGTTTGTCAAGGCAGGGACGTTTTGCCCAGATTCTGCCTTTAGACATCTATGGCTCAGATAGAGAGACGGTATGGACGATTTAAAGAAAGTATCTCATTTGTTATACGCCCCGGGTGAGGTAATGCCCGGTATCGAGATGTCGTTAGCAGAGGCGTGCGCGCGTGGTTCAGCGGCTGCGTTGCATGACGAGGTGCCTTTCTGTGTTGTGCGTGACTGGATCTGGATCGATCTCATCGTGCCTGACGCGATACGAGAAACGTTACAGGCGTCCGGGCAACAGCCCGCGATGGTGTATGCCGGGCGCGTGTTGTACGACAGTGCCAACCGTTTCCAAGAGGGTGACTGGGTGCGTACAACACAACTGATTGAGTTTGCCGATGGGTGCATTTTCAGAACGCGCAATACGCGATATGTGCTTGCTGGCCCAGGGGCTCGCAAAAGCGCCGAGCTCACTACTGTGTTGAAGATTTTTTGATGCGTAGTCAGATATTGGCGGGCATGGACGTACCAGACAACCGACACCCCGATGTGCCTTGCGACGTCTGTGGTACCTCCATGCGAGTGCCTGGGTACGGCGAACAGTTCGGTGTGCTGCAAGCGCACTGGGGATACGGCGCGCGACATGACGGTGAGCGTTATCGCGTACGGATGTGTGAAACCTGCTTCTTCATGACCTTGGCGTATTTGCGACAGGAGCGACGCATACATCATTTGTTTGGCGAAGCCCCGCAGCATGAAGACTACAAGTTTGGGCGTATTGCTCGAGACGATTATTGGTTGGACAGCTAGCCGTTATTGGGGGGTAGGCAAAGAGTTTTGATCCGAATTTGGGTGCTGACACGATGAGTTCAACTAAACGAAGTATCGACCAAGCACGTGATGTATCTGACGCGTTGTTGCGAGCAATGGGTATGTCTTTTGGTAGGGAAGTTACGGCGTATCTCACTGACGCTTATTTAATCTCAGGCTGTTGTATCGGCGTGGTTCATCGTCACGTGCGGGCGGATGTGTATGGAAGGTTCCAGGACGGTCACCGGGTTCGTACCTCGGATGTACTGAAAGCTCATCAGCAAGGCGGATTTTGGGCGCTGTTTACCGCCACGGGCAGCTTGTACGTTATTGTGACTTTCAAAGAAGACGGCGGGCGCCTGTCACTGGATTGGCTGTTGGCACAGAGGGCAAAAGGCATACACGCAACCCCAGTAACGATTCAGTGATCCGTTTCTCGTGTCACTACTATAAAACTGAGCCCACGGTCCGTGCTGATGCTCGTAGGTTTATATCCTCTGAGGAAAAGAAGGGCGGGGTGTCATGCAGGTAAAGCGTTGGGGGCAGCTTGATGCGCTTCGTCAACAACTTGGAGAAAGTCGCTGGTTACTTTGCGTGGATCTGGAAGCGACTTGCGATGACTACCCTGCCGGCCTAAACGAGGCGGCCCGGAACGCTCACATATTGGAGGTCCAGCGCGACGAGATGGAGACGATCGAAATTGGCATCGTGCTGTTGGATGTCCAGTTGGAGTACAGGATTGTCGATCATTTCGGACAGTTTGTCCGGCCGCTACTTCGCCCCACGCTAACTGAGTTTTGCACGGGGCTGACCGGCATATCTCAATCTGACATCGATACTGCAAAGCGTTTCGCGGAGGTACAAGATCAGCTTGGTGACTGGCTGAGGCCGCGAAATACAGAAGGCTGGCGCTGGTGCTCTTGGGGCGATTACGACCGAAACCAGCTGAAGGAGGACGCTATCAGAGCCGGGGTAGATGTATTGCTGGATCCGGCGCGTCATATCAATCTAAAGAAGTGCTTTTGGAAAATTTTCGCTTGCCATGCGCTAGGGCTGAAGCGTGCAGTGGAAAGCATAGGCCTTTCCTGGGAGGGTGAGCATCACAGGGCCATCGCCGATGCGCGTAATCTGGCACGGTTAGCGCAGTTACTGCTCAGCGCGAGGCAGCCGACGTAGTAGGGCGAACGGCGCTGTGCCTGCTCATCAATTCTACCCCGTGGCCGCCCGGCTCGCATCGAGCCGCCATCTCACCAGTGCATACGGAACACATCTGGATAACATCATAAAGAGATTCAACACGTAGCTTGGCGCGAGGTATTGGCTGATGCACCCGAATTGCCGATACTGCTAAATGGCCAGCATGCTTGTATAGGGAGTCGAAGCGATGGCAGGGAAGCGTAAGCGCAGCAGCAAGTCTGGTGTATCTGGAGCGATGGTTCTGTGTGCCCTAGTGATTGGGGGGCTAGCTTCCGTTCCCAAGGGTGTTTGGGTTTTCTTGGGCGGAGCACTCATTGTCGGCATAGGCGGGTGGCTAGTAATAAAGGCCTTCAGCAAACCGTCAGTCATGTCTTCGGCAACAACTATGCGGCCACCTCAAGGGGGAACTCGTTCAAGTTCCTCGGACCTCGGCATAAGCACCGGCCTGACGTTTTCATTGGATGAGGTCTCGCCACTAAGTGAGCCCTCTGCTCCTGCGCAAGTCTCGGCGTCGCCCCGGCAGGTTTCGGCAAAGCGAGACGACTCTGGCTTTTTTACCGTAACTTTGGAGGCCACTGAGCGGCCTTCCCACCGAATTCCGAGCGCGCCGGCGAACCTGAATAGTGCCAACGTGCGGTGGCTCTCTGCTGGCGAAACCATCGAAGTGGCGGGCGAAAATATCACTATTGGCCTGATCTACGTCGGGGAAGATAAAAACAGGCGCTATGGATCTTCGGAACCGTCACTGATCAACCCGAGACTGAAGGTCGCACGGGGCATCGTCGATATATCTGAGCGTCTGGGCAGCGTGATCCGCACGATCTTCCTGCTCAACTGGATCGGTAGCCGCGAGTTGCGCCAGGAAGTCACTGCGAACACCAATAAAATCGAGTCCTACAACGGTTTCTCGAAGTGGCTTTCGTTCGGTGGCGACGTGATTGCTGAGAACGATCCGGACGAACAGCAAAAACGTCTGCGCTACAACGACATGATGGCCTCATCGGTGATCCTGCAGAACACTGTGGATATGATGCGTATTCTGCAGAAATTGGCCCGAGAGGGTTGGCAATTCACCGACGAGGACGTGTCCTTCCTCAGCCCCTACCAGACCAGCAACGTCAAGCGCTTCGGCGAATTCAACCTCAAGCTCAACCGGCCACCGGAGCCCTGGATCAAGGACTCGGTGTTTCAACAAGCTGCCGGCTCGCTGCGGGTGATCACACCTCGCCAGCTAGATACCGAGAAAACCACATGATCAATGTTCCTCCCCCATCCTTTCGCGTTACGCCGTACGGCGAAGTCGATGCGGTGGCGTTGGAAAACCTGCGCGCCGCCTTCGACACCTCTCAATTGCTCTGGCTGGCTGATCGATTGGATGCCTGCTTGCTGGAACTGGGCGGAGCCACCGCCATCCGCGACGAGCTGCTGAGATTGCATGCGATGGTTCTGACGATAGTTGAGGGCATCGCTCTTACGGTGCCTGCCGAGAGTGCCTGTATCTGGGCAGAGGCCGAATCTCTACAGACGGATCTTGAGGCGCTGGTTTCCTGGGCTCGCACTGCTCAGCTCCTCATTGCGCCGCTTATCAGTCTTGCACCAAACCGCGAGGCATGAGCACTCTGGCCGATTTCGCCCAGATTCAACTGTTTCTGACCATGGCTGGAGTCGCCCGCAAGTAGATCAACTCACCAGTCAGTTCTACGAGTGTCTGAGTGATCACAGCCGCCGCGGCCAGCGCGCGAATGGACTCTAGGAGCGCCAACCCCAGGGGAAGCACTGCAAGCGAGTTGCGAGTGTCTGAACTGAAGGCCGATAGATTGAGGTGGCGTCAATGTGTGCTAGTGCTGCTTTCTAGCGAGAGCGCCCATGACCCAAAATGTAGTCTGCAAATTCGCTCAGGCTAACGAATCGCTCAGGACTACTGATGGCATCGCGTTGTAGGTGGAATCCATGTATTCCCAGCCTATCGGGACCGAGCACATCGGCCTCCAATGTATCGCCAATCATAGCAATGGAAGACGCTTTGCAATCCAACCGCTTTACCAGATGATCGTAGATCGCCGGCTCCGGTTTGATCGCGCCCACCTCGAAGCTCCAGGCATAGGCGTCAAACTCAGGCAGTAGCAACATGGCTGGTATGGCATAGGGGGTAGCCAAGTTGGAGCATAGCGCCACTTTTAGCCCCGCTCTCTTAAGGCTTTCCAGTGCCCGCAGAGCGTCATCATAGGGACGCACGCTTGCCAGTTCCGCGTAGAGATCAAGCTCCAGAGTAGCAAGCTCAACGTTACCTAGTTGTGTACCAAACAGATTGGCGGCGCCGGCCAGCCCCACGTTTTGTGTCATCAATGTCCTGGCATCATCGGCCCTAGGTTGACGACCTTGGCTGCGTGCCTGTTTTAAGAGGTTGCGAAATGGCCGCCGCCGTTCACCGATTTGCAGGAGCGTGCCATAGACATCAAAAATTACGGCTTCTATCAAAACAGAGTACCTGCGCTTAGGCTTTTGCACGGTTCGGTATTCATCAAAATGAAGCGGCCGAGCATCGAACAATGGAGGCATAGGCTAGGCCAGCAGGCGGTATCTGCGCGAGCTACTTTTTCAGCAGCTCGCTTCAACATACATACGACCTGACATACCAGAGAACCTGACAGAAATGTAATGGTTACTTCAGCCTTTGGTCAGGACGCTTTGCATATATTGGCTGTCAGACGCTGCAAGCATTGAAAAACCGCAAATGTCCCTGCAATAGGCCAAGTTCGTCGCTAACCAATCCATAAGGTGCCCCGTATGTCCTCTCAGCAGTGCCATCACCAGCCCGACCAAACGAAAGGTACTGCAGCACTCACAGACCCCGTCTGCGGGATGAAGGTGGAAGAGGATAGCGAGCATCAAGAGCATTATCAGGGAAGCACTTACCGCTTCTGCAGCCAGGGTTGCCAGACCAAGTTTCGTTCCGACCCTGCTCGATATCTCGCTGCACCGCAGGCTCATGGGACCTCCTCTCGGGCATCTACCCCACCCGCACAGAAACCACCCGCCGGTGATGCAACGACAGAGTACACCTGCCCGATGCACCCTGAGATCCGCCAAATGGGTCCAGGTGATTGCCCTATCTGCGGGATGTCATTGGAACCTCTGATCCCTGAACTCGACGAGGAGGAGAATCCCGAACTCAAGGACTTCTCGAAGCGATTCTGGTGGTCTCTGCCCCTGACCGTAGCAGTAACCCTGTTGGCAATGGCGGGACATGCGATACCGCTGTTTCACGGCGCTAGCCAGAACTGGGTTGAACTAGCCCTTACGACCCCGGTTGTCTTGTGGGCAGGTTGGCCATTTTTCGTGCGCGGTTTCGCATCAGTTAAGCATCGCAGCCCAAACATGTGGACGTTGATCGGGCTTGGCACAGGGGCTGCGTATATTTACAGCATCGTAGCAACCGTCTTACCGAGCATATTTCCAGAGTCATTCACTGTGGGCGGCCGGATAGGCGTTTACTACGAAGCCGCAGCGGTCATCATTTCACTGACGCTTTTAGGTCAGCTGCTCGAACTGAAGGCCCGCTCTCAGACATCTTCCGCAATCAAGTCCCTGCTTGGCTTATCACCCAAAACAGCTCGCCGTATCGCCAAGGATGGTTCCGAGGAGGACATCCCGCTCACACATGTTCACGAGGGCGACCATCTGCGCGTTCGTCCTGGTGAAAAGGTACCCGTTGATGGAGAGGTGTTAGAGGGCGAGAGCGCCGTCGACGAATCCATGCTAACGGGCGAGCCGGTTCCGGTGACGAAGCGGACAGGCGATTCGCTTATCGGCGCGACGATGAACACGAGCGGCTCGCTTGTCATGCGAGCCACCAGGGTTGGCTCCGGGACTATGCTTTCACAAATCGTCCAGATGGTTGCGAATGCGCAACGCTCCAAAGCACCCATGCAGCGAATGGCGGACACGGTTGCGGGTTATTTCGTGCTGACGGTCATTGGTATCGCCTTGCTGACATTCTTTGCATGGGGCCTGTTTGGACCCGAGCAGGGCTGGGTATTCGGCCTGATCAATGCAGTTGCGGTTCTGATCATTGCTTGCCCTTGCGCACTTGGCCTTGCAACGCCTATGTCGATCATGGTTGCCACAGGCAAAGCGGCTGGAAGCGGAGTGCTTTTCAGAGACGCAGGCGCCATCGAGAACGTCCGTAAGGTAGACACGCTGATTGTCGATAAAACAGGAACCTTGACCGAGGGCCGACCTGTCTTCGATCGGGCCATAGGCGTCACGCCGTTTGACTCGCAGGAAGTCATCCGTTTGTCTGCCAGCTTGGATCAAGGTAGTGAGCATCCCCTAGCCCACGCGATCGTAGACCATGCCAGAAGCGAAGGTATCCAGCTGGCGAAGCCAGAGACCTTCGAGTCAGGGTCAGGTATCGGAGTCCGTGGTCTGGTGGAAGGCAAGCAGCTACAACTAGGCAACACCGCGCTTATGGAAGATGCGGGTGTGAGCGTCGAGCCGTTGAGAGATCAGGCAGAAAAAATGCGCGAGAGCGGTACCAGCATTGTGTACCTGGCTGTTGATGGGGCACTTGCCGGCTTGCTGGCCGTATCGGACCCAATCAAACCGACTTCCAAGGAAGCTGTAGCGCGGCTCCAAGCGGAGGGCGTGCAAGTCATCATGGCCACCGGCGACGGGCTTACCACTGCCCGCGCGGTGGCTCGTGAGCTATCGATCGATGAGGTGCATGGCGAAGTGAAGCCGCAGGACAAGGAGGCGCTGGTGGTTAAGCTACAAGCCCTAGGTAAAGTAGTCGCCATGGCAGGCGACGGAATAAATGATGCGCCGGCGCTCGCCAGGGCTGATGTCGGCATAGCGATGGGCACGGGCACTGACGTCGCCATGAACAGCGCCCAAGTTACGCTCGTTAAAGGTGACCTGATGGGGATACTGCGCGCGCGCACGCTTTCGGTGGCGACAGTTCGCAATATGCGTCAGAACCTTCTGTTTGCATTTATGTACAACGGGTTGAGCATCCCGATTGCTGCAGGTCTGCTCTATCCGTTCTTTGGACTGTTGCTGTCTCCGATGATTGCTGCCCTGGCCATGAGCCTCAGCTCAGCATCGGTTGTGTTCAACGCCCTCCGGCTCCGTCAAGCGCGTGTAATTTGAAGCCTGTCGGCTTAGGCTTCGGTTGCGAAGCGACCGATTGCCTCATTGATTGCTCATGAATTGCCCCGTAAGCTGAAAATATGAAGTCCTACATGCGCTCCTTCCTTATCCTGCTGCTAGTGCTCGCGCTTCCGATCAACGGGATGGCGCAATTGCTAATGCCGATTGGGTCGTCAGCGCATCACGTTATGCTTGATATGGAAGGCATGGACGCCATGGCAGCCAACCACGCATTGATGGCTGGCGTCAGCGGCGCTGAGCCCGAGTGCTGTGAAGGGCATGAGCAAGGGAAGACGACCGTCTGCAAGACGGGACAAGAATGCAAAACCGTCAGCCTTCTTCAGATCGTTGCTGCAAAGGCGCAGCTGGTCCCTGCGGGTAAACCGGCGAATACGCCCTATAACGACCAGGTACTTTCCCGCCATCTGGACGCCGTCTGGCATCCTCCCCGCGTCTGATTCCGATCAAATTCTAGGAACCGCCCGGATGTGAGCATTCGGGCCGGCTACCGCGCGCCTTCGGCTCGCATGGAAGATCAGGAATCCTGTCTAAATGAAACCCCGTATCCGCTGGGCGCCTCCCTACGTGGCCGCCTTGATCATCGGCGCGCTCTCATTCCCCGAGCTCGCGTCAGCTCTAACCGTAGAACAAGCCCTGAGCTTGGCTGAGCAAGACGCGCCTTCGCTGGATGCGCAAGCCGCCAATCTCAAAGCCGCACGCAGCGCTGCAATCCCTGCCGGCGAGCTCCCTGACCCTAAACTTAGGCTTGGGCTGCAAAACGTTCCCATTGAAGGTGACTCGCGCTGGCAATTGGACCAAGAGGCCATGACCATGCAAATGGTTGGGGTCATGCAAGATGTGCCAAACCGAGCAAAAAGGCGCGCCCGTGTCGAGGCTGCGCAGGCTAGCGTTGCACTCGCAGACGTTCAGCAAACCATTGAACGCCTCAGTGTGCGCCAGGCGACCGCCGAGGCATGGATCGCCAGCTTCGCGGTCGAGCAGAAGCTGAGCCTTTTCAAACAGCTCTACAGCGAGAATCAGCTACTTTCGCGGGCTGTTCAGGCGCGCATTGCTGGCGGCGGAGGGCAAACCGCAGACAGCGTACTTCCGAAGCAAGAGGCAGCATTGCTTGCTGAACAAGAGGATGAGCTGCTGCGCAACCAAATTGTTGCGCGTGCCGACCTTCGCCGCTGGATAGGCGAGCCAGCAGACCAGCCGCTTACAGGCGACTGGCCGCGATGGCTTACCGACGTTGATCACTATCAGCACAACCTGAACCGCCATCCGGCTTTGCTCGCCTTCGACCCGATGACTCGCGAAGCTGAGGCAAAGGTTCGCCAGGCCATCGCTGAGAAAACACCGGACTGGAGTTGGGGAGTCGATTATCTACGTCGCGGCAGAGAGTACGGCGACATGGTCAACCTCAGCGTCAGTTTCGACCTGCCGCTGTTTACCAGCTCTCGACAGGATCCAAAGATCGCGGCTGAGCGAGCGCGCCTCACACAGATCGAGGCGCAGCGCCAAGCGGCGTTGCGTATGCATAACCAGGAACTGGCCGCCGACCTGGCGGAATATCAACGCCTTGACCGCGCATTCGCACGAGTTGAAGAGACCCTACTGCCACTCGCTGAGGAAAAGGTCCGCCTTGCCATGGCGGACTACCGCGCCGGAACTGGCGAACTGACCGCAGTGATCGATGCGCGCCGCCAGCTTGTCGAGACTCGCCTACGTCGTATTGACGTAGCCCGCGACCGATCGCTGAGCAACGCCCGCCTGCATTTTGCCTTTGGAGATACCCGACCATGACACTTCAACTCAAGCGGCTGGCCGTCGTCCTAAGCTTTCCGCTGATTATCAGTACGGCGAGCCTTGTCGCTCTGTCTACTTCTGTCTTTGCCCAAGCGGCAGATGAAGGCAAGGAGGTGCTTTATTGGTACGACCCGATGTATCCGCAACAGAAGTTCGATGAGCCAGGAAAGTCCCCATTCATGGACATGGATCTAGTCCCGCGCTATGCCGATGAGGGAGGCGACGGGGCGTCGATGAGCATCGACCCGAGCGTGACGCAGAACCTTGGCATGCGCCTGGCGACCGCAACACGTGAGTCAATTAGCCAATCGCTCGAAGCCACAGGTGCATTGATGTTTGACGAGCGAGACGTGGCTGTCGTGCAGGCGCGCGCCGGGGGCTTCGTCGAGCGCGTCTACGACCGAGCGCCGGAAGACGTCATTGAGAAAGGGGCGCCGCTTGCAGATCTGCTTATCCCTGAGTGGGCTGCTGCACAGGAAGAGTACCTGGCACTGAGAAAGATCGGCGAACCCCAGCTGCTCGCAGCAGCCCGTCAGCGGTTGCGCCTTGCTGGCATGCCGGCAGAGGTCATTGCGCAGCTGGAACGGACCGGCAAGGCACGCCCCGTTTGGACCGTGACGAGCCCGATCGGTGGCGTATTAGAAAGTCTTGATGTCCGCGAGGGCATGACCGTACCCGCCGGCGCATCTCTTGCGCGCGTCAATGGGCTGGACACGGTTTGGCTAGAAGTAGCAGTACCAGAGGCGCAGATTGCACATTTAGCGCCGGGACAATCAGTCACAGCGCGCCTACCCGCTTTTGCAGGTCAATCTCTGGAAGGCACGATCCAGGCGGTACTGTCGCAGGCCAACCTGAATAGCCGCACGGTACGTGTCCGGGTCGAACTGCCCAACCCGCAACAGCGGCTTCGCCCCGGCATGACGGCCGAGGTGACCTTGAGTCGCAACGTTGAAGATGTCTTGGTCATTCCGTCCGAGGCGGTCATTCGCACCGGACGGCGAGCATTGGTGATGCTGGCTGAGGATGAAGGCCGTTACCGCCCGGTTGAAGTTCGCACGGGCCGTGAATTCGATGACCAGACAGAGGTACTGGAAGGACTGGAAACCGGCCAACAGGTGGTGGCGTCCGGTCAGTTTCTCCTCGATTCCGAGGCGAGCCTACGCGGGCTGACCGCTCAGGGTTTGGAGGAGCCTGCAGCTTCTACCGGACCTGCGCTGCACGAGGCTGAAGGTACGATAGTCAGCCTGGAAGATGGCATGGTTGGCCTGTCGCATGGGCCGTTCAAGACGCTGAACATGCCTGGGATGACCATGTCCTTTCCGGTTGCCGATCAATCCCTGCTGTCAGGCTTGCAAATCGACGACCGCGTCCGTGTCGGCGTGCGTGAAAGCGACGAAGGCCTGGTCATCGAGCGCATCGAGAAGCTCGGGGGCCAGCAATGATTGCAGCCATAATCCGATGGTCGGTGGCCAACCGCTTCCTGATCCTGCTGGCTACTGTGTTCGCGGTGGCCTGGGGTGTCTGGTCGGTCAAGAACACCGCTGTTGATGCGTTGCCTGACCTTTCCGATGTTCAGGTCATCATCCGCACGCCATACCCAGGGCAGGCGCCCCAGATTGTCGAGAATCAGGTCACCTACCCGCTGACGACCACCATGCTGTCTGTCCCCGGCGCGAAGACGGTCCGCGGCTATTCCTTCTTCGGGGATAGCTACGTGTACGTCTTGTTCGAGGATGGCACAGACCTCTATTGGGCCCGTTCTCGGGTACTGGAGTACCTGAGTCAGGTGCAGAGCCGGCTTCCCGCCGCCGCCAAACCCGCCTTGGGCCCTGACGCCACGGGGGTCGGTTGGATCTACCAATATGCTTTGGTAGACCGAACGGGCAAACATGACCTCTCGCAACTGCGCTCTTTGCAAGACTGGTTTCTGCGCTATGAACTCAAGACACTGCCCAACGTGGCGGAAGTCGCACCCATAGGCGGGATGGTCAAGCAGTACCAGGTCGTACTGGATCCTATACGCATGGCCAGCAGGGGCGTGACGCAGCAGCAAGTCGCTCAGGCTATCGATGAGGCCAACCGTGAAACCGGCGGGAGTGTTCTGGAACTTGCAGAAACCGAGTTCATGGTTCGTGCGACAGGGTATCTGGAGACACTCAACGACTTTCGAGCCATTCCTTTGCGTCTCGACGCCGGCGTGCCCGTGACGCTAGGGGACGTTGCGCATATCCAGCTCGGCCCGGAAATGCGCCGGGGTATTGCCGAGCTTGATGGCGAAGGTGAGGTAGTCGGCGGCGTGGTGATCCTGCGTAGCGGCAAGAACGCTCGGGAAACCATCGCTGCCGTTCAAACCAAGCTCGATGAGCTCAAAGCGAGCCTTCCCGAAGGCGTCGAAATCGTCACGACTTACGACCGTAGCAAGCTGATCGACAGTGCCGTTGAAAACCTCACCCACAAGCTCATCGAGGAGTTCATCGTCGTTGCGCTGGTTTGCGCACTATTCCTGTGGCATCTGCGCTCATCTCTGGTCGCGATCGTTTCGTTGCCGATCGGCATATTGATTGCCTTTGTGATCATGCAGCGGCAAGGCATCAACGCCAACATCATGTCGTTGGGTGGCATCGCGATCGCGATCGGAGCGATGGTCGATGCGGCAATTGTCATGATCGAAAACGCCCACAAGCACATCGAGGGCTGGCACAAGCGGCATCCTGGCTCCACCTTGAAGGGCCAGGAGCACTGGAAGGTCATTACTGACGCGGCTGTTGAAGTGGGGCCGGCATTGTTCTTCAGCCTGCTGATCATCACGCTGTCGTTCATTCCAGTGTTCACCCTGGAGGCGCAGGAAGGCCGGCTGTTCGGTCCACTGGCGTTCACCAAAACCTATGCAATGGCAGCCGCCGCGGGCCTGTCTGTCACGCTGGTTCCGGTGCTCATGGGGTATTGGATCAGGGGCAAAATCCCTGACGAACACCGTAATCCACTCAACCGTGGCCTCATCTGGATCTACAAGCCGGCCCTGGACGCGGTACTGCGCTGGCCCAAGATGACTCTGCTGGTGGCTGTTCTGGTCTTCCTGACAGGCTTGTGGCCGGCCTCTCGCCTTGGTGGGGAGTTCTTGCCCCCGCTGGATGAAGGTGACCTCCTTTATATGCCCACTGCGCTTCCAGGCCTCTCCGCTCAGAAGGCTTCTGAGCTACTGCAGCAGACGGACCGGCTCATAAAAACGGTTCCAGAAGTTGCACACGTGTTCGGTAAGGCTGGTCGAGCCGACACCGCTACCGATCCCGCCCCGCTGGAAATGTTCGAGACGACCATTCAGTTCAAGCCGAAGGATCAATGGCGCCCTGGGATGACGCCTGACAAGCTGGTTGAGGAGTTGGATCGCACCGTACAGGTACCTGGATTGGCCAATCTGTGGATCCCGCCGATTCGAAACCGTATCGATATGCTGGCGACGGGTATCAAGAGCCCGATCGGGGTGAAAGTGTATGGCACTGACTTGGCACAGATCGACAAAGCCACCCAGGCAGTGGAAAAAATCGCCAAAACGGTGCCTGGGGTCAGTTCGGCGCTTGCTGAGAGACTGACCGGCGGCAGGTATATCGATGTGGATATCGATCGTGTCGCCGCCGCACGCTACGGCCTGAATATCGCGGACGTGCAATCGATCGTGGCCGGTGCCATCGGTGGTCAAACCATTGGTGAAACCGTGGAAGGGCTCGCCAGGTATCCGATCAACCTCCGCTATGGCCGCGAGTGGCGCGACTCGATATCCGATCTGCGCAACCTACCGATCTACACGCCGCAAGGCAGCCAGATCACGTTGGGGACCGTGGCCAAAGTACAGGTGACCGACGGGCCGCCAATGCTTAAAAGCGAAAACGCAAGGCTGTCGGGCTGGGTTTACGTCGATGTTCGTGGCCGCGACATGGCGGCTGTGGTGGGCGATCTGAGGGAAAAGATCAGCAAAGGGGTCCAGCTCGAATCCGGCATGAGCATCAGCTATTCCGGCCAATTCGAATTCATGGAGCGAGCTAACGCGAAGCTGAAGCTCGTCGTGCCGGCTACCTTGCTCATCATTTTTGTCTTGCTCTACCTCACGTTTGGGCGCTTTGGGGAGGCGTTGCTGATCATGGCCACGCTGCCATTCGCCCTAACCGGTGGCGTCTGGTTCCTCTATTTGCTCGGGTACAACCTATCCGTAGCGACAGGAATCGGTTTCATCGCACTGGCAGGCGTTTCTGCTGAGTTCGGCGTCATTATGCTGCTGTATTTGAAGAACGCATGGACAGATCGGGTTAACGCTGGAGCCCATGGCGAAGGCGTACTGCTCGACGCAATCCGCGAAGGCGCTGTGCAGCGGGTGCGCCCCAAGGCCATGACCGTAGCAGTGATTATCGCCGGTCTGCTGCCCATCCTCTGGGGTAGCGGAACCGGCAGCGAAATCATGAGCCGCATCGCCGCGCCCATGGTGGGCGGGATGATCACCGCCCCTTTGCTCTCCCTGTTCGTTCTGCCGGCAGCTTACCTGCTGATGCGCCGCCGGCAATTGCGAGTTACCACCCAGCAAGCAACCAACCCCACTGGAGAACATCCATGAACATTAAGCACATCACCCTTGCCTCACTCTTCCTGGTGCCAGTCGCCTATGCCGCCGACAAGGAGCCAATGGACGGCATGCCGATGGATCACAAAGGCATGAACATGCCAATGGACCAGAAGTCGGCGGGACAGACCGCTACAGCCATCGGCACAGTCAAGAAAGTAAACACCGAGAGCGGCACCGTGACCATTGCACACGGCCCGGTCGAAGCGCTGGGTTGGCCTTCTATGACGATGGGCTTCAAAGCGAAGCCTGATCAGCTCCAAAAGTTGAAAGAAGGGGACCAGGTCGAATTCGAGTTCTCCTCGAAGGGCATGGATTCCACCATTACGCGTATCGAAAAACGGTAAGCACAGAAAGCGACCGCCGCAGACGCGGCGGTCGTACCAACAAAAAAATGAGCGATTACAGCTTTGTAACCTTGGCAACAGCTTCTTGTAAGTAGCAAGCCTTTAATCTACAGGCATCAACTAACCAAGAGGTGCAAACCATGAACCGTATAACCAAAGTAATCGTTCCTTTTATTCTGACCGTTGCGTCTTCTCTTGCAATGGCCGAAGGCGGAAGCGATCGGACAATGCATCGCCTAAATGATCCTGCAGGATCCAATCTCACTCTTAAAGAGCTTGTCAAAGAAGGCAAAGTGCTGAGCATCGCACCTGCAGGGGCGACCGGTACGACTGAAATGATTCAGAACTATCGGACTACTGCAAAAGTTCAGACATATGAAATGAAGGTAAAGACCCCAGACGGGAAGATCCATACGGTAGAGTTCCTGAGCACCCCAGTTGGCGTGAACAATGGCTAATCTGCCAAGCCTAATATCCGAGGGATAGTTAGATGAGCAGCATAATATCCAAGATTAAAAGCGTACTGCAGCGCAATCCGGTCGTAACGGGGTTAACCGCAGCTGTGGTTGGCTACATGCTACTGAACCAAAGCACTGCGGCGTTGGCAACAACGCTGCCAAGCCTGCTCTTTCTCTTGCCCTGCTTGTTGATGATGGTCGTATGCATGAAGCATATGTCTAGCGGTAAGTGCGACAAGCCCAAGGAGCCCAACGTTGGCGAAAACACCTTGTTAAGCAAAAGCGAATAACCCACTGAACTTGGAGATTTAACATGCGAAAGGCCATCACCGTTACAGCAATCGCAATCACCTTGGCGAGCGGACTGAGTTTCGCAGCGGCAGATAAAGCGGACCAAAGCCATTCAGAAACCGGCATGATGAGCGGCGACAAGCATATGGAAATGATGGGTGACATGCGTGGAATGATGAAAGAGTGTCGTGAGATGATGGGGGCCGCCAAAGCCGACCACTCGCAAAATGGCGAAAATCCAGACGCAGCATAGGATATGAGGGTGTGAGTAACAATGATCGAAGCAGGTGGGGGGTGCCCCACCTGCTTTTTTGTGCTTGATGGCCTAACCAGGACCGTACTGATGGGAAAAGTGTCACTGACGAGCAGAATGGCGATAGCTTTCATGCTCGTGGTTACGGTTGTGCTGCTGGCGGCCGCAATCAGCTTTAATTATTTTTGTCAGCTCCATTTCGAACGCAAAGATGCACAAGTGCTTAATGAAAAGGCCGCTGCAGTAGAGCGTACGCTACTCAACAGCTCAGCATTCGGGCCTGAGACCGCTTCAAGGATCGATGCCGTTATTGAGCACTCCTTTGGCTTCGCGACTGCGGTTGTAGTAGACGGTAAGACGGTTTACTCCCATCACAATCTGTCTGAGAGCTTGCTACCTCTTGTCACAGACATCCAAGAGGAACGCTGGACGGTAAGTTTCGGTGGCCACCAGTACAGCGGAATTACCAGAAAAGTAAATCGGTGGGTAGAAGGGCAGGACACTGTTATCTATTTGGCTTTGGATGTAACGCACCGAATCCACTTCTTCGATATGATTCAGCAGTGGTTTGCTTATACGCTTGTCGTTAGTGCACTTCTGAGTGGCGCGTTAGGTGTTGTTCTGATCAGGAAAGGCTTAAAACCAATAGACGAACTGTCCAAGACTTCTTCTACGGTAACCGCCCACTGCTTAGATACCAGAATTCCAACCGAGTCGGTGCCAGGCGAGCTGCATGAACTCGTAGACAACTTCAACGAAATGCTTTCGCGCTTGGACGACTCTTTTCTCAGATTGTCAGGTTTCTCAGCGGATATCGCGCATGAGCTAAGAACGCCGCTGAACAGCATGCTTACCCAAATGGAGGTCGCGCTCTTGCGCGACCGCGAGAATACCGACTACAAAGACATTTTGTATTCCGCCCTCGAAGAACTTAGGCGCATGTCAAAGATGGTCGATGACATGCTATTCCTCGCCAAGGCGGACAACGGGAAGATTACGCCCAATGCCGAAGATGCCAGCATGGCTGAGATTACCGCGAGCGTTATCGAATATTACGAGCTTGCAGCCGAGGACAAAAAGGTAGAAATCGCGCTTTCAGGCGATGGATCGGTACATGGCGATAAATCGATGCTGAGACGGGCCGTCTCAAACATAGTCTCTAACGCAGTTCGATATGCAGAGGAAGGCAGCACCATCAGCGTTGAAATAAGCGAGAGCGGTGGCTCGGTTTGCACAGCCATATCCAACCGAGGCACAACGATTCCAGCCGAGCTTCAGGCCCGAGTGTTTGATCGATTCTATAGGGTCGACACCGCAAGGCGCGAAGGAACCACCATGAATGCGGGCCTCGGCATGGCTATCACTCGTTCGATAGTCGAAGCGCACAAAGGGCGCATCGCTTGCGAATCAGCTGAGGGGCATACGACTTTCACAATGACGCTTCCAAAGCTTATGTCTAGTTAATGGCAGAGTGCCAGCAACGACCCTGACCTACGCTCATAGAAACGCCAGGCTGAACCGAAAGAGGCCGAGACTTTCGAAGCTGTATGTTTGGTTCTGGAGGTTCCCGTGGAAGCGTCCTCATCGAGAAAATGCGGTACGACAGCCGCAGCGCTCAACGAAGCGTGCTTCTGCGTAAGCCTAGATCAAGCTGCGCTCGCAGACGCATTGACTGAACAGCTTGGGGATCCAGAGCTGTCGGAGCTATTGAAGTCACGTTGCCCCCATGTATTTGCTGCACGACCGGTCTTTGTTTCATCCTTGCAGCTGAGCCAGGTGAGTGAGGTTATTCAGGCCATCGAGCAGACCGTGAGCTTGCCGGGTTGGCGAGAGCATGCTCTGGATTCTGCGCCTCCTATTGCGCGACACGACCCTCGGGGTGCGCGGGGCGTCTTCTTTGGCTACGATTTTCATCTGGAAGAGGACAAGCTGGGGCTTATCGAAATAAACACAAATGCGGGCGGAGCAATGCTAAACGTATTGCTCGCCCGCGCTCAGCGCAGTTGTTGCAGCGGCGTAGTCGGACTATCGCCAGGTCAGGAAGGGGCCGACGGCTTCGAGCAGTCGATTCTGGATATGTTCGTCCAGGAATGGTCTGCGAGCGGCGAGCAGGCACCGCTCAAGCGCGTGGTGATTTTGGATGAAAGCCCACAAGCCCAATACCTGTACCCGGAGTTTCTTCTTTTTCAGCGGTTATTCGAGTCAGCAGGAATCGACTGCATAATCGTAGACCCAGCCGATCTAGCCTTTCACAACGATTGCCTCATGATCGACGGAAAGCCTGTGGATCTCGTTTACAACCGACTCACCGATTTCTATCTGGAACGCGACAATTGCAGCGCGCTGCGCAGCGCTTATTTGGCTGATGTCGTGACGGTAACGCCACACCCTCAGGCCTATGCCCTTTACGCCGACAAACGCCGGCTGGTTGACCTAACCAACACACTTTTTTTGGAAGAGATTGGCGTCGATCAGCAAGTCCGAGCCGTATTGGCCCAGTACGTCCCGCTTACGGTTCCTGTCGAGCATCGCAATGCGGAGCACCTCTGGCAAAACCGCCGTAGCCTCTTTTTCAAGCCTGTCAGCGGGTTTGGTAGTCGCGGTGCGTACCGAGGAGACAAGCTCACCAAGCGGGTTTGGGAAGAAATCATTGGCGGAAACTACTTGGCCCAGTCCCTTATAGCTCCTGGCGAGCGTAGAACCGTCGCCGACCCTCAGGTACGACCAATGAAGTTTGACCTGCGCGCGTACGCTTATGCTGGCGAGGTGCAGTGGAACGCTGCCAGGGTCTACCAAGGCCAAACGACCAACTTTCGAACGGAGGGGGGCGGCTTTGCTCCTGTGTTTACCTTAGGCGAGGAAGAGGAGCTGGCCGGTTCCACAAAGCAACTATCGCACGCCTCGTTCACTTTCTTGCTCGACGAAACCGGAGCCATAGAAAAGCTGCCGCACCCGCTCTATCTCGCGTTGGTTCGAGCCGAAAGGGCTACTTCGAAGCTTGCCGGTAAGCGTTTTCGATTGGCGGACTGGTATGTGGCAATGGAAGACGGCCAACCGTCTAAGGTCATCCGAGAGTGGTACGGGTGGGTAGCGTTCGACGCAGATGGCGGTTACCACCCTGAACGTGGTTCGCCGAAAAACGACGAGTCGGATGGTGATGACAATGTAGATTCAACCGCTCTACCGACACGGGAAGAACACGATCGAATTGAGGGACTGTTGTTTAAAAGCGAGTGAGAGCCTGTCTCGCACAGCCCAGAGGTTCCTTACGGGCGCAGAGCCAAAGGAAGATTGCTTTTTCACTCACCTTTCAGGGCCATCATTAAACCCTTGAATGCGCCGTTCAGCCGAGTAAATGCAGCCTGGAAACGAATCGAATTTTCCGCATATTTTGCTTGTTCAACCTGAACGTCGACTGTGTTCTGATCAAGCGACGGTTGATTGGGAACCCTGTAGAGTAGGGCCGCATCGCTAAGAGTAACCTCCAAGCCACCAGTATTTATATGACTCTGGTTAGTTTTGGCCAGTGAAAACTCAGTGTTAATTGCCTGCTTGTTTTGAGCGGCAAGCACCGAGGCAAAATTCAAATCCCTGGCTTTGAAATTGGGTGTATCAGCATTGGCTATATTGTTGCTCAGCACCTCTGCTCTTTTGGCAGTGTAGAGGAGCGTTTTTTCTGGCCCGCCTACAGCCTTTTCGAAACTAATCCTCATCAACGATCCTATCAAGTTGGGAGAAAACCAGTGCTGATCAGAATTACGTCGATCAGCCCCATAGGATTTACGCCCGACCTGGCACCTGGTCGGGCGGTGCAGAGCCAGAGAGCGTTGTAATCGTAATCCTGGAAGAGTAGAGAATTATTACTGATGACACTCCCTATCAGCCGTCATCAGCTTATGCTCGCGAATCATTTGTTCCAGTACGTCGTCTACCAATTTGTCGTGCTTCTCCATCCAAGCCAAATGCTCCTCGGTAGAGACGTTTGGTCCTGGATGATCTTTATGGAGCTGGCTCATCATTTCTTCGAGCATTCCCATATGTTCTTTCATATGCACTTGGCGCTCGCAGACTGGCGCTTTCTCTGCTTGAACCAAAACCGCTTCAGCTTTATCGCGCAGTTGCTGAAGGCGCTCGAGAGTGCGGTCGCTTCCTCCTTCAGCCAAAGCCATGGGAGACAGCATCAGCGATCCGACAAGGTAAAAAGGTATCAACGATTTCATAGAGGTGACCTCCGTAGTGAAAGCTGCGGCCGTTGCTACTGAGCCTGTTTCAATGGACTAGAACCATTTTATGCCGTGTCTTGGACCATCTACTTCTGCAGATTAGTTAATCTACCCTGTCATGAAGCTGAGCTAGTGATTACATTTTTGTAAGCTATCGGTTTTTTGACCGAGCGGCCGCTCACCCGCATAAACTGGTAGCTCATTACCAGAAATCACCAGCACGGGTATTTCATCCCAAGCCAGCTCGATCAACCGGTAATAGCCGGCGTTATTTCGATTGCTCTCGTGCAGTCTCTTCCCGCTCCATACGTTCACGCACGCCGCCTTCCACACCAGTGCCAGAGTGCATTGGCTTGTAAAGCGAACCCGTTGTTGGCGGTGCTGGCGGAGCTTTTTCGATCTGCCAGCGGTGCGCGATGTTCGCCGCGATTCGCTCGGTGAGAGAGGGGAACAGCGAATGCGAGATCACTGCGCCCCGGGCTTTCCAGCCTACCGGCAGACGTTTGCGCGGGTTGACCGAGACCCAGGCGATGGCTTCAACCACCTGCTCAGGGCCGTCCATTGCGGCCATGCGTGGCGTGCCGCCGGTGTAGTTGGCCGCGTGTTCCCAGAACGGTGTGTCCACAGCCCAGGGCATAACAGTGGCGACACTAATAGTCTCGCTGCCGCTCAGGCGAATCTCCTCGGCGATTGCTGCCCCGAGATTCATCACTCCACCTTTGGTCGCTGCGTAGGAGGCATGGTAAGCCAGCGGTATCTCGCTCTCGACCGAGCCGACGTTGACCAGCGTGCCGAAGCCCTGAGTTCTGAACTGGCGCATGGCCGCGTGGCTTCCGTAGATCACGCCCTTGAGATTGACGTCCACAACCCGCGCATGGTCCTCGACGGGGACGTCTTCGAAGCGCCCCAGTGCTCCGACCGCTGCGTTGTTGATCCACACGTCGATACTGCCGAAGCGTTCGATGGCGGCTTGGGCCAGGCCTTGTATGTCGGCTGGTTTGCTCACATCGGTGGTCACTACGAGTGCCGACCCTCCTGCCTCGCGTATCTGCGTAGCCAGTTCTTCGAGCACCGCGGTTCGGCGGGCCGCCAGCACCACGTCGCCTTGCAAAGCGGCAAGCCTGAGCGCCACGCCGCGACCGAAGCCACTGGAGGCACCAGTGATGACGAAGGTTTTGCCAGCTACGCTTGGCTGGTCGCTTGGTTTCAGGCGTGGGGAAACGGCGCAGCCACTGAGTTGCAGGGCGGTAAGCAGAAGCAGCAGCAAAGCCAATCTCTGCGATGAGAAGATTCGCAAAACCATTATTGGTTCTCCTGGCAAAGTCATACGGCCGAATGGTCCGTAACTCCAGTGTTGTACGACTGCCTTGTGCCAGCGCCGCCGCAGGACAGGCGAATAGAACTTTTCAGGCTAGATCATCAATCTAGTTATGGCGCGGAAACTTGATTACATTTCTGTAAGCATAGAACTGAATTATTGAGCTATACGAATGCATGCTTGGAAAAGATTTTGCTATTCGATCTATCGAGTCTGACAATTCACAATCGCAATTGAAACTACTGATTAATCGTGCAGTCGACTAATAACCTGTTTCTTGTATTTTCGCGCGGCTTGCGCTTCGAAAAGCGACATCGTTATGGTTAAAAATAAGCCGGCGTACGTCGGGTTACTCTTCATGCCAACTTCAATGCATTTATTACCTCAACGCGAGCCTGCCGCTTTGAAGCAGCAGTCCAGACTGGCCTTTGAACCGTCTGTAAGCGCACCGACACGAAGAGAACTATGAGAATTAATCAGCAACTGGCAGCTGGAAAGGCAGAATATCCAACGATCGCTTCGCTGGCGGCCATCGGTGATGGTCGCTCCATGGCATTGGTGGGCCCAGATGGCAACGTGGAATGGTTCTGTCCCCAGCGCTTCGATGCCACACCGATGATTTGGCCGCTGCTCGACCGTCAACGTGGCGGGCGGCTACAGCTGTCGACACCGGGTGACGTCAAAACGCATTATCTGGACGATTCTGCAGTATTAGAGTTCGAAGTGCACAGCGCGTCCGGGTCCGCCCGTGTCACGCTTTGTATGGAGTGGCCTGGATCGGACGATCAGCAACGCTTGCTTTGGCAGGTAGACGGCTTAGCTGGCCGCTGTGAGTTCACTCTGCAGTTTGAGCCGCGTCCAGATTTCGGAAGCGTAGCCGGTGAGGCAAGCATTTCAGCCGAAGGGTTAACCTATTCTTATATGGGTCAACAGCTGTTGCTTCAAGCGGACTGCGCACTGTATCCGGACGGCGAAGGCTGGAAGGGAGCGATCTCAGTAGATGCAGGAGGGCGTGCGGGAGTTTCTCTAAGCGTTTCCTTAGAGCAAGATGCCCCACCCGTTCCTGTGTCGATTGAATCTGTACCCGCGCGGATTGAGGCGACCCTGATTGCGTGGCGCGACTGGTGCGCAGCGCTGGAGTGCCCCGCAGCATATAGAGGCGCCGTGGTACGCAGCGCGATTAGCCTTAAGTTATTGATTTACGCACCCAGCGGAGCGGTCGTTGCCGCCGGAACCACTTCCCTACCTGAACACCTGGGCGGGGAGCGGAACTGGGATTACCGCTACACCTGGTTTCGAGATGCGGGGCTGACACTTGGTGCTCTTTTCGGCCTCGGTTGTCGGGATGAGGCACATTGTTGGGCCCAGTGGATGCAGCGAACCATTGAGCAGCATGGGACGCCGCTGGCCGTGCTATACGATGTAAACGGAGCTGCGCCACCGCCAGAACGTAATATCGAAGGGGTTGATGGCTATCGCGGCTCGCGGCCGGTGCGTGTGGGTAACGCTGCTGATGGCCAGTTTCAGCTGGATGTTTATGGCGAGTTGCTGGAGTGCGTGAGCATCTGCGATAGCATGGGCGACGATGCGATGCGGGCGCACTGGCCTCATATGCGCGCCGCTGCTGATTTCATTGCAGCGCACTGGCAGGAGCCTGACCAAAGCATTTGGGAGATGCGCAGCGCGCCGCGCCACTATGTGCACTCCAAGGTCATGGCCTGGGCCGGTCTACAGCGTGCGCTATGGCTGAAGCGCCGCCATGACCTAGACGGAGATGAGGAAAGTTGGGTCAATCAGGCCGAGGCTCTACGTCAGTTAGTCCTGCGCCGTGGTCTCAGCGCCGACGGCAATAACTTCGTCCGGGCCTTCGATGACGATAGGCTGGATGCTAGCCTCCTGTTATTAGCGCGTGTTGGCTTCGTCGAAGGCGGCGATGAACGTTTCGTCAATACGGTCGATATGATCCGCAAACAACTGGACGAAGGCGGCGGCGCGCTACGGCGCTACCCTGCTGAAATTTCGGATGGGCTAGAGGGCCGAGAAGGCGCCTTCTTCATCTGTAGCTTTTGGCTGGTCGAGGCATTAGTGCAAACCGGCCGGCCTCGAGAGGCAAAGGAACTTTACGAACAGCTGCTGCAACGCAAGGGTGAGCACGGCCTGTTCGCTGAGGAGTTCGACACCCGAAGCGGCCAGCATTTAGGGAATGTACCTCAGGCCTTTTCTCATGTCGGTTTGATAAACGCCGCCCTGAGCCTCGGCTCTGCTGATTAACGTAGCTGTAGCCGGTCTATAACGCGCTCTTGCATGGTCTAGTCGTTGCCACCCAGCTAGCTAGCGGGCAATGGCAACTACTGCCGCTACACAAATCACCATTACCAGTGCCAAGGCGCCCGTGGCCAGCTTGCCCACGGATTCGGAACTGAGGCCCAGTGCCTTGTCCTTGGCCTGCGCGCCGAAGCGCCCTTCGAGACGGTGCAGGCCCTCTACGGGATGGAACAGGTTGTCAGGCTGTTCATCACCGGCCGGCGAGTCGGTCATCTGCCCACTCCAGGCCTGCTTGGCCATCATCCGGTCGAGTAGGCCGGGCATGAACATGTTGCCGATAATCGCCTGAAAAGAGGCGCGTCCGATCCACAGTTCGCGCGGCGCATCGGTTGCCGCGCGGACAATCGCGCGCGCTGCCACAGCAGGCGTATGGATCGGTGGGACCGGCTGCGGTCGTTTTTGCATCTTGTTGCGCGACCAGTCGAACTGCGGCGTGTTGTGCGCTGGCAGCTGCACCATGGTCAGCCGCACCCGGCTGTTGGTATGGATCAGTTCGCAGCGCAGCGAGTCGGTGAACCCACGAATGGCGAACTTGGCGGCGCAGTAGGCCGATTGCAGCGGTATCGCGCGATAGGACAGCGCCGAACCCACCTGGACGATGGTGCCGCGGTTGCGAGACTCCATATGCCGCAGCGCCGCCAGCGTGCCATGCACGAAGCCCAGATAGGTCACGTCGGTCACACGTTTGAATTCCGCCGCGCTGATCTTGTTCACCGGGCCGAACACCGTCGCCATCGCCGCGTTGACCCAGATCTCGATCGGCCCCAGTTCCGCCTCGATCCGATCGGCCGCCTGATCGATAGCTTCGGGGTCGGCGACATCCGCGGCAATTGCCAGAACTTTCGCCCCAGCCGCTTCCAGCTCGTTGCGAGTGTCCGCCAGGCCCTGCTCACCACGCGCAATCACGGCGACGCGGTAGCCCGCCTGGGCGAACGCGTGAGCCGTCGCGCGGCCTACGCCTGCGGTCCCGCCACAGATCACGGCGGTCTGTTCACGGTCAGTCATGTCCGGGGCTCCTTTGTGTTCGGTGAAGGTTGGCTACCGCAACAACGCATTCCAGCCGGCATAACGATGGTGAATAGGACCTCTGGGCAGACTCAGGCCGATCACCAGCGCGCCGGCGATCAGACTACCCACGGTCGCGGCGAACCCTGCACCGTCGAGGAAGGCGGGTGATGCCAGTAGCCAGGCACCGATTGGCAGGTTCAGAAAACGCAGCGGCCGTGCCACTTCGGCGCACGCCAGGACCGAGACGGTGAGCAGCAGCGAGCCCATCAGGTGATCACTGTTGGCCATCGCGCCGTCGGTGCCGAAGATCAGGCGGGTTGACATCAGCCAGACGCCTAGAATGCACAGCAGCGCGAGCCCCCAGGGAAGGTTCACTCCGCGAAGGCCTCTGAGAGTCATCGAGGAGAGGCTGCCGTCGAACTCCGGCGTATTGTCCTCACGGGCGCCTTCCATCGCATCGCCTTTGAAGAAAGTTCTCCAAAACGGTTTGCCACGGCGCCGCGCATCCTTGAGGAACTGGCACATGGCAACCAGTTCATCCAGCGCGTAAGGCATCATCACCAGCATAGCCAAGGCTTGAGCCAGGCAAAGCGTGCACCAAGTACCGATGAAGATCGGCTGGGCGATGATGAAGAAGATGCTCACGACGCCCAGGGGCACTACCACCACGCCGAACGCGGCGACCATCCACGGCATGGTCCGCCAGCGCCGGGCATCGCCCATCACCGCCATGAGGAGCTCGATCATATAGGCCATCACACCGATCCCGGCATCGGACACCGGCCAGGCGCGCGACATGTCGGAAGTGATGATGGTTTCCGTGCCGTTGGGCTGGGTGCCGAAGAACGGGTCCCAGGCATTCGAGGTATGGCCAAGCTGATAAGCGGTTAGATAACGTGCGAGCAGAATGCCAATCACGGCGAGAATAGCTATTGGCAGGCGTTGCAGCCAGGTTGAAGGGTTGTAATCCCAGCCCGGTGGAACCGCGGCCTTCTGCATCATCCCGGACATGCTCATGCCGGGCATCATCGGCACCAGAGTGGAGAAGGCAATTACCAGCCCGCCGACCAGCAAGGCATTGCCGTAGCTCGCCGGGGAAGGAGTCCAGAACAGCAGCGGCGCGAACATCAACCACAATCCCATAATCGTGTTGGCCCATTGCGCCCAGCTGATCCGTTTGAGCGAGAGGATGGCGAACAACACGATCAACGCGCCGCTGATGACGTCGTTCCAGGTCATCAGCAGCGCGCGAGTGGCGACCTCGGGTAGATCACGCTCGGTTGCGAGGCGTGGCAGGTCGAGGTCGCCCGGCGCTACGTTCATGTAGCCGAATATGAAGGGCGCACTCAGCACCCAAAAGCCGAGCAATACATTGACGAAGTGGCACCAAAGCGTCGCGATGTGGCGCCGCTCCATCATCTGCATATGCGCATCCATACCCATATCGGACGACATGGCGCCTTGGCGTAGATATTCCCCTTGATGCTCCATAGATCTAGTCCCCAGCACTGAAGTATTGGTTACGTTGCGGCAAGAGAAAAAGCGTTACGGTGTTGCGACCGCGTGCAGGTTTGGGTGAGCTCGGCCAGCGGATATCTAGGCCTTTTCTGCTAGCAAGTCAGCTGGCTTAGCTTCAACTGCACATGCTGGGATATAAGGTCATTCCGGCGAAGCTGCTCTGGCAACGAGATGACGAGCTTTGCCAGAGCAGCAAGTCGCGAATGTTACGCAGCCATGCGCTCGCATTCTTCAGCGCACTTCATGCACGCTTTGGCACACTCTTGGCAGTGATCCACTTGATGTTTCGCGCATTCCTCTCCGCATGCACGGCAGATCTTGGCGCAAAGGGCACAAAATTCTTTAGCGTAATCACTTTCGCGACTCATCAGTATGGCGGCCAACCTACAAATGTCCGCGCAGTCGCGGTCAAGCTCGATGCAGCGTGCCATCATTTTTACGTCATCCTCACGCAGGCAAGCAGAGGCGCACGTTTCGCACACAAGGGCACAGTTCGAACAAGCTTGGATACAGGAAGCGAACATTGAGTTTGTCATTGCGTTCTCCAGGGTTCGATAGTTGTATGTCGTCGGTGCCTACTGACCGATACGGCTCATCAGCCTGTTAGCAGACACTGAATTACGACACGCTCCTACCGAGCCCGTTTCGAAAAACTTCATTACAATGTTGTAAGTTAAATCCAACCGCACCGGGGCTCTGCGGGCGCAGTTGGTGGCGATGTGGCAGTCAGATTGCCTGTACGGCTTCGCTAGTCTGTGCGAGATGATTGAGTGGGAAATGGGGGGCTCCCTGTCGCCAGGACTGGGAGCATCCATTAGAGAACGGCCGGAGCGAAAGCCGCTGAACCATATGGGCAACTAGCCTTGCGGCCTAACTTTTAGAAAGCAATTGCAGAGGCCTCCGGTACCGTTGCGTCGACCAGGATGGCCTAGAGCCGACCCTTATGCTTTTGCTGAGGCGCCTTTCAAAGAGCCTAGTCAGAACCGACTAGGCACACACATATCGGATGTTAGTGCTCGTGTTGCTTCCCGTCTGCGTGCACATGGTTATTTGCAGAGGATTTGCCTTCCGCATCGGCACGGTCATTGTCAGTGCTTTCCTCCGCCGTCTGTGGCTGGTCTGACGCATGATGGTCATCGCTTTCTTTACCACCATGATGCCCGGAGCCTGGTTGGCCGGGTGCTCCACCCGAGCTGCTAGAGCCGTGGTGATCCGAGCCGCCACTGTCGCCCTGATGGTGGTCGCCCGAGGCCATCTCGCCGTGTTGCTCACCATGCCCAGCTGGGGTCTCCCCACCACCATGCTGGTGACCACCGCTAGACGCAACGAGTGCTCGATACGCTCCTTCATCTAGCTCAGGAAGCTTCTGCAGAAAAGCCACCATTCCCCAGATGTACGGATCAGCCATGCTTTTACCCCACGCAGGCATCCCAGTGGCCTTGATGCCATGCTTGATGACCCAAAATGTTTTTGCTGGGTCACCG
This sequence comes from Stutzerimonas sp. KH-1, assembly GCF_054483855.1. Taxonomy (NCBI): domain Bacteria; kingdom Pseudomonadati; phylum Pseudomonadota; class Gammaproteobacteria; order Pseudomonadales; family Pseudomonadaceae; genus Stutzerimonas; species Stutzerimonas sp. KH-1. The sequence goes on from NZ_CM137011.1 coordinate 4,510,365, forward strand.
TATAGCCCCGCTTCAGCCAGGCTGGGTGGAGCGGGATAAAGGCCATTGCTTAGCTCGGTCTCAGCCATGCCTGGCGCCAAGTGACAACCCACACACATCGAGTCGTAGTTCCCCGCCCCGGCGCGGATTTGGTCTTCATCGTCGAGAGATGGCACGACTATGTCTTCGGAGCGAACCTCAATCGAGCGATTGCGAGCAGTTTCCAAGAAAGCGTGCACGGCTCCCGTATGAGGATCATCCGCGGCAACGTTTATTAATCCCGAGAAAACAACACCGGCCACCACCAACAGGCCTAGTGCGCAGAAGGCAGCGAAGCTAATAATTATTCTTTTCATCTAGGGTCCTTAAAACCAAAGCCTGATGCCAGCAACGAACCGCGCCTCATCTACGTCTTCGCCTTCATCTCTCGCCATATCGGCGGTATTACCGTATGCCCGGCTCCACGTGACGCCGATGTACGGTGCGAACTCACGAACGATTTCGTATCGGAGGCGGAGCCCCACCTCTGTGTTTGCGAGACCAGCGCCTACTCCGCGCGCAGGATCGTCCTTGCCATAGAAATTGAGCTCGGCAGTCGGTTGGAGGATCAGCCGGTTAGTGAGGAGAATGTCGTACTCGCCTTCAAAACGTGCTGCTGTCTGCCCACCTTCACCGACGAAGGCGGTGGCTTCCGCCTCAAAGTTATACAGAGCCATCCCCTGGACGCCTAAAGCCGCCCACGTCTGCGGCGACTCGGGCTTAAAGTCCTGGCGAACACCTGCTACCACATCCCACCAGGGGCTGATGGCACGCCCGTAGAGCGCCTGAATTTCCGCATCTTCAGTAACGCCATTCGTTCGCTCACCTTCCGAGCGAAACCAGAACCGATTGATATCGCCACCAACCCAGGCAGTAGCTTCCCAACTGAGGGTGCTACCTTCATTTGCGTTCTGGTACTCAAGTTGATCTAGCAGAAGGAACCAGGCCAGATACTTGTCATGGACTGTATGACCTTGAAGACCAAGGAAAGCCGCTTCTCTATCCGCATCGGTCAATACTGGAATGAACGAGGGATGAACCATGCCGGGCATTTCGAGCGTATCGTCATGCTTCATTTGGCCATGGTTCATCGTGCTATGGTCCATCGCACCATGACCCATCGCAGAATGGTCCGTTTGCCCACCGGAGCCATGATTCTTAGCTGCGGGCTTCGCTGAAGATGCAGGGGCTTGAGCTGCCTCAGCAGGAGGGGTTTGATGCATCGAATGATCCATCATCTCGGCAGCGTTGGCTGTCCCTCCAGCCGCTGCGCTCAACGAAACTCCGAGCGCAATCAGAGCAAAGCGAGAAGGTCTAGTGGTCATGGTGCGAATCCACCTCAGTATCAGTGGCCTTGGGGTCATGATCCATCTTGCCGTGCTCCATTTCTCCATGGTCCATCGAGCCATGATCCATGTCGTCGTGGTTCATTTTTGAGTTAGAGGTGCCTTGTGTCTGAGATGCCGGCTTGTTGCCTGGATTCTGCGATGAAGCCGATGATTGCTTGTGCTGATCATGCTTTTGCTCTGCAAACGCAGCTGACATATTCATTACGCCCAGCAGACTGAACATTAACGCGCTGCCGATAAGAGTTTTACGCTTCATAAAATTTCCCATATAAAGTTCCTCTTACTCGTCCACTCGGACTTCACGAAACATGCCCATTTCCATGTGAAGCAGTAGGTGACAGTGATAAGCCCAACGCCCGAGCGCATCGGCTGTCACGCGGTAGCTGCGCTTCGAACCTGGAGGCATGTCGATCGTGTGCTTGCGAACCATGAACTTTCCATTCTCATCTTCAAGATCGCTCCACATACCATGCAGATGAATCGGATGGGTCATCATGGTGTCGTTGACCAAAGTGATGCGTACCCGCTCGCCATATTTGAGCCGCAGGGGCTCCGAATCAGAGAACTCTATACCGTCAAATGACCAGGAGAACTTCTCCATGTGGCCGGTGAGATGGAGTTCGATCGTCCGACTGGGCTCACGGCCGTCCGGATCGGGGAAAGTGCTTCTCAAGTCGCTATAGGTCAGGACTCGGCGGCCGTTGTCTCGTAAGCCAATACCGGGATCGTTCAGCCTATGAGTTGGGCTCATGGTCTGCATGTCCACCAGTGGGTTATTGGACTCTGAGGGCGGGTGCGATTGCATACCTGCGCTCATCCCAGCCATTCCAGAGTGGTCCATCCCGGACATCCCACCCATTTTGCTGTGATCCATGCCGGCCATTGCGCCCATGTCGCCCATCCCTTGCATGTCACCGTGGTTCATGCCGGACATGTTGCTATGGTCCATCGCGCCCATGTCGCCGCCATGGTCCATGCCCGCCATACCGCCCATGCTGCCGTGATCCATCCCCATGTCGTCCATGGTGATTAGTGGTCGAGGATCGGTTTCTGGAACAGGAGCGCTCAGCCCTTCGGCAACCGCTAGCGTGCCACGGGCGTATCCTGTGCGATCCATCGATTGGGCGAAGATCGTGTAAGCCTCCTCGGTCGCAGGCTCGACAATCACATCGTAGGTTTCTGCCACGGCAATGCGGAATTCGTCGACGCTAACTGGGTTGACGTATTGGCCATCGGCTGCGACTACAGTCATCTTCAGCCCTGGAATGCGGACATCGAAATAGCTCATGGCCGAGCCGTTGATGAACCGCAGACGAAGCTTCTCGCCGGGCTTAAAGATGCCGGTCCAGTTCCCGTCGGGTGCTTGGCCGTTCATTAGATAGGTATAGGTGTAGCCGCTTACGTCGGCGAGGTCGGTGGGACTCATTTTCATCTGAGCCCACATTTTCCGATTCGCAATCGTAGCGGCCCAGCCGTCTTCGCTCACGTCGTTAATGAAGTCTCCGACAGTGCGCTTGTGGAAGTTGTAATAATCGGACTGCTTCTTGAGCTTAGAAAGGATACGAGCGGGATCCTCATCGGACCAATCAGTCAACATCACCACATAATCGCGGTCATAGCTGAACGGTTCGGGATCTTTCGCATCGATGACCAACGGGCCATAGACACCAAGCTGCTCTTGTAGCCCTGAATGACTGTGGTACCAATAGGTACCGTTCTGTTTAACCTGAAACTTATATACATACATGCCATCGGGAGCGATGCCTTGGAAGCTCAATCCAGGCACACCATCCATATTGGCCGGCAAGATCATGCCGTGCCAGTGAATAGATGTATCTTCACTCAGCTTATTCCTGACTCGCAGCGTGACGGTATCCCCTTCACGCCAACGTAGAAGCGGCCCTGGGATAGTCCCGTTGATGGTCATCGCCGTCCGAGCCGCACCGGTGATATTGACCGGCGTCTCCCCAATCAGCAGGTCGAACTCCGTGCCGGTTAGTACGCTGGGCTGGCCGGGGCTACTCACTGCCCAGACCGGAGCTCTCCACAGGCCAAGACCACCAAGGAGGCCTGCGGCAGTCAAGCCTTTAACAAAGGTTCGCCTAGAGGTTTTACGTTGCATGTGTAGGTTCCAATCAAGCTAAGGAGCCAAGCCGAAACCAGCCCTACGGGTTGGTGTTGCCAGCGGTAATTGATCATAGAGGCTCGCGCGCGGTCGGGTTCTACCCCATTTCCACGGACGGTTTGAAAAGGGCTGAAAACTTCAGATCTTGCCGGGCGACTCTACGACGCATTCGTGGGTTATGAAACCGCTCGATGTAGTCGAATAGATCCGCCCGAGCCTCATCACGAGTTCGATACGACTGATGGACAACGCGCTCCCGTTTGAGCTGACCGAAGAAGCCTTCACAGGCAGCGTTGTCGCCGCAATGCCCGACGGCACTCATACTGCACACCAGCGTGTTGCGATTCAGAAAGCGCTGGTAGTCGGCGCTGGTGAATTGGCTGCCGCGATCCGAATGCAGGATCACTGACCAGTCACCCTGGCGCTGCCAGATCGCCATCTCCACCGCTCGAATCACCATCTGCCGATCCTGGCGGTGATGCATCGACCAACCGATCACCAGCTTGCTGTACAAGTCGAGCACCACGCATAGAAAGAGTTTGCCTTCCTGGGTGGCGATTTCCGTGATGTCCGTGACCCACTTGCGCTCTGGTTCCTGCGCGGTGAAGTCGCGCTCCAGCAGGTTTTTCACGCCTGCTGGGCGGCTGCTGGCGACTCTTCCAAAGCCACGCCGCTTCCGGCGTGGCCAGCCTTGAATTCGCTCAGCCGCCATCAGGCGAGCAACTCGGTTCAGGCTGACGGCTTCGCCCTCGTCGAGCAAATCCTCGTGCATTCGTGGCGCTCCGATCACACCCCGGCTGTCCTCGTGAATCTCCCGAATGCGCTTCACCAAGCGCGCATTCTCCTGAGCTCGCGCGCTTGGTTCACGATCCTGCCAGGCGTAATAGCCGCTGGCAGAAACCTTCAGGCAACGGCACATCAATCGTACCGGGTACTCGTTGCGGCAGCGCTGGATCACCGTGTACCGCTCGATGACTCCTTGGCAAAGTACGCTGCCGCGTCTCTTAAAAAATCACGTTCCTTGGTTACTCGGGCCAACTCGCGCTTGAGGCGGGCAAGCTCCTCATCCCGCGGGCTTCCCGTTCCAGGAAAGGCTTTCTCAGTACCTGGTTGTGCCTCCCGCACCCAGCGTGTGAGCAGGTTGGGAGCAACACCAATCTCCATGGCCACCTGTCGACAGCTCGCCCCTGAACGACGAACCAACTCGATGGCTTCCCGCTTGAACTCGGGACTGTATTTCTTGCGTTTCATGAACACTCCTTCAGCTCGGTGTGAGCTTACTCGAAAGTGTCCGTGCTGACGGGGTAGAACCCGTCTGTCTTATCAAGCGACTCGCCTTTCATCGTAAATATGGCATGCCTAAGAAAGACGCGGGATTACATTTTTGTAAGCTTAAAGCGCTTCAGAAATCGCCCAAAAAATCGCCTGTGAGCATGTCAATCTCCAGGTGGAAGCTGCGCAATGGCTTTTGATTTCCGTGCAAGGATCCGGTTGCAACGATACTCAAGGTGCATGGTCACAGTTGCGTAAGGTTTCGCTTCAGCAATTAGCGTGGGCGTGCTTCGCTGAAGTTGCTTTTGAGGCTACCTCCTGGGCTTGGTCCTTCTGGTCAGCCTGATAACTAGCGATCGCTATTTGGCGAGCCTGCTCCATACGAGCAAAGGTACGATCACCACCACCTTCTGCCATTGCATAGGAAGAGCTTGCTGCGATGGCGAGCAGTACAGAAACGGATCTGAAGAATTTCATTACTTGTTACCTCGTTCGAAGACATGGGAGACCCAGCGCAGCTCCATAAATAGGGGCTTTGGCTTGGTCCTGTGTCTAAGCTAACCGAGCGTTCCTGTCAGAACCCTGATTTAGACATTACGGTTTCGTCAGTAATGCATAAAAGCAGTGAGCCCAAGCGAAAGCGCAGGTAGCGTGCATGGTGCCTTTTCGTTCAGGCAAATAGGTCTTGTTTCCAGCGGGCAAAAAAAGGGCGCCATCTAGGCGCCGATAGGCCAAAGGAGCATGGAAAAGGCCAAAAAGCAGAGTGTGGGAGCAACTGCTGATGTAGACGTTAACGCTACAAGCTGTCAGACAGATGATGCGAGCATTACGTTTCTGTAAGGTACTGGCTGCACGCCCTGACAATCGGCACACTGCTCCAAATGCCGGAGGGAATACTTTCATGAAGCTTCTTGTTGCTGAAGACGAGCCGAAAACAGGCACCTACCTACAGCAGGGGCTTTCAGAGGCAGGCTTCACAGTCGATAGAGTTGAAAACGGGACCGATGCTGCTCAGCACGCGCTTCATACCACATACGACTTGCTCATCTTAGACGTGATGATGCCTGGCCTGGATGGGTGGCAGGTTTTACAGAAAGTCCGCGCTGCTGGTAATGAGGTTCCCGTGCTCTTTCTCACCGCCCGAGACGGGGTTCAGGATCGAGTAAAGGGATTGGAGTTGGGCGCTGATGATTATCTCATCAAGCCGTTTGCCTTCTCCGAATTGCTAGCCAGGATCCGTACGTTGCTTCGCCGCGGCAATAATGTCCCCAACCAAACAATACTCAAACTCCTCGACCTTGAGGTCGATCTGCTCAGGCGTCGAGTTACGCGATCGGGGAAACGAATAGACCTAACTGCAAAGGAATTCGCACTTCTTGAGCTATTACTTCGGCGTCGCGGGGAAGTGCTCTCAAAGTCACTTATCGCCTCCCAAGTATGGGACATGAATTTCGACAGCGATACCAATGTGATTGAGGTGGCGGTACGACGGCTGAGAGCAAAAATCGATGATGAGTTCGAACCTAAGCTCATACAAACCGCGCGTGGGATGGGCTATTTGATCGACGCGCCAGACCCCTAGAGCGAAATGCTCGGCATTTCACGCGATGGGCCAAGCTACCGGTACCGATGCGGTTAAGGCGAGCCACCGAGCAAGGAGCGGTGCCGAACCTCAGTTCTCCGAGCTGGATTTCTTCAGCTGTGGCACGAAGAAGATGGGTCTCTGCGGGGGAGCTATCAGAATATCACTGGATTTGATGCTAGTGCCCTTGCGACGCCTGGTCTTGCCATCCTTACCGACCGCCAGCAAATCACCGGTCGCAACAGCGATATCGAGCGCCTGCTTTACGCGAAACTCGTCAGCCATGGTGTAGTTGGTCAATCCGCTCATCAGGCCCAAAAAAGGTTGCCGTTCTACCTCGTAGACCTGTTTGGGCAAGAGCTCTGAAAGTTCTCCTCGGACGCGGTCATCGGTGGCATCGTCGAAGTGATGCTCATCCAACAGCAAATCGTGTTGGCCTGTCACGGCGATATCCCGATTGGCGTCGTAGCCGAAAAAGCTGGAAGGCGACAGCATATGGGAAAAGTTGTTGCCGTATTTCCAGTGGATCTTCTTCATCACATCGTTGGCGCGGTAGTTGTTCGCCAGATTGATAAACCAATAGGCCATCGGGTTGCTGCCAGCAGGGCGGATGAAGAACACGGTCATGTACTGGGCACCGCTTTCCTGTTTGATCCCTTCAGACAGATGGCGTTGGATCAGGTACTGCCAATTGCGAGGCTGATGTGCCTTCAGCTCTTTCAGCATGCCATGCGCTTTTGTTGGTGCAATCTATAAGCGTGCGTCGGTTGCCGGGCATTAGTAAATGAAAGGCTACCGAGACAGTAAAGATTTGAAGTGGGCAGTCTTCAAGCTAATCAGGCGATCTGCAATAAAGCCAACGTCTAACCGAGTCACATTGAAGTCAATTTAGTCGATTAAACGTCTTTATATATAGCGCGCCTCGGTTGCATGCGGCTTTTGATTGGGAATGCAATGGCGGGACATTAGCGCGTGCACGCTTACCGTGGTGCATTGAAACTCAAAATATCCAGTTGCTCGGTCAGCCAGCGATGCGCCTGATATGTACTCTGAAATTTACGAGCTAGGATGCGTACACCTTTATCTACGCTACAGTCACGGAGCGTGAGGCCATGACCTTCTTCGTCGATTTCGTAGGTCTTTGCTTTCATATCGCCGAGCTGCATCGCCAGCAGCCTAACGTCATCGAGTGAATGAATGGGGGCTATGCTGTGCTTGCGCACGTAGGAGCGTACCTTCTCAGAAAGCTCATTGAAGTCATCTGCATTAATGCGGTGGACTATATCATCTGAATCTGGGATTTTCTCCGGATAGTCATCATCAAGTGATACGCAGTGTTCCACACCGTGAATGCTTGCTACTAGGTATTGACCGCCGACTTCGTCGCGCTCGCAGTTAAGAATTAGGATAGACATGATTTTTCCTCAGGTTGTTGTTCTGTTCATAATTCTAAGTTGCTCTGCTTAAAAAAGGCAATAGGCTAACTGTATTTTTATGCAGTCTCTGGTTAACGCCCCGGAGGCCGTTCGGCTGGCTATCTAGTAGAGTGTTCGACCCAAAACTCATAATTTAAAAGTGGCACAAGCAGTATGTCGTGGGCAGTGGTGTCTCGGTAAGCGATCGCGCCAGTCCGTCGCCGACCCAGGCTGTGAGCGCAATTTAAAATTACTCTACTTGGTTCTCGCATTTTAAAATGTGAATCGGCTGAAAGAGTGGAAGCACCTGCTGATACCCGACGCTATCCAGTCGGTCTATGTGCTGCTCCCGGCGGGTTGTCTTGATGGGTCAGGTAACATGGTGCGTTCTTGGCCAACGAACCAAAGTCCGGAATGCGATATAGAAAGGATAGAATTTTTGCACCTTTGCAATGTTTGGCTTTTGGGGTTATATAAAAAATAATGCTCTGGTTGTTGTTTTTTTGTTTTCGTATTTGCAATAATTGATTGTGTGGCATGTGTCACGCAAATAATAATTAGAAGAATAATATGAATGCAGAGACTCAAAGCGCCTATATTAGTTTGGCCAGTAATTTTTATGCGACTCGGATGCAGGGCGTTGAGCTTGATGAGCTCAATATTATTGGTGCTTTACTACGGGCGGCCCCTGATTACCGCCCGGATTATTATCGGCGCCTACGTAACGCTTTGGCGTTTGATCAAAAGCATCGAGGAAATTTCTGGGCTGCCCAAGAAATCAATCGTACGCTCAATCCGGTCACTGTGTTAAATCTGCCGCGAAAGAAAAAGCAGCTACGTCCGCAGAAGCTTTCTACCGCTGATTTCGAAGCGTGGCTACGGTGTCTGGCTGAACGAGATATGCCTGTCGAAGCGGGAGCTTTAATGGTGATATCTCTTACCGGAGCGCGACCATGCGAGCTTAACGGAATTTCTATCGATGGCCGGCGCATCCATATATCCGGTGCAAAGCTTAGCCACAACGGTTTACGCGGCGCTAGCCGAACGCTTGAGGCTGATGGAGACGTCTGCAATATCTTGAGAAACGCTCTCGCTGCTTTTAAATGTCAGCCGCGCAGTATGGATTCAATACGCGTTGCGCTTCACCAAGTCGCTACTGAGCTATTCGGTAGGAGGAAGGTGCCGAGTATGTACACACTTCGTCACCAGTTCGGCTCAAATCTGAAAGCCTCAGGCATGTCCGCAATAGAAATGGCATACGTCATGGGGCACCAGGCTACCGATTCGATTAGCCGCTATGGCGATAAAAGATTTGGACGTGCAGAAGCGGTTAAGGTTAAGCCTGCAAGCGATGCTGACTTTTCAAAGGTGAGAGATACAGTGCCTGCTCGAATGCGTGCGGACGCCGTGGCTCTTAATGATCAGCGAGACTTGGATCGTAGGACTGAGGTCGCTGACGGCTGAGGTGATGTGGTCATTTCAGCGGACAATCATGAATTCCTTAGGCTATAGAGCGTTTGTATCTAGCTCTGGTTTTGATAGCGGTTTCCACCTTTACGTCGTCAACGCTCAGGTATCTGTTCGTTTTGTCGAACCATTGCATCGCCCTTTGTGATTGGCGTATAAACACACAAACACCTATTAGCGGAGAACGCTATGAATACCATTCGCTGGAATGTCGCCGTCTCGGCCGACACCGACCAGTCGCTTCGGATGTTTCTGGCCAGCCAGGGCGGCGGCCGTAAGGGCGACCTGTCGCGCTTCATCGAAGAAGCGGTACGGGCACACATCCTGGAGCTGAGCGCTGAGCAGGCCAAGGCCGCTAACGCCCATCTGAGTGAGGCAGAATTGACCAACGCGGTTGACGAAGCGCTCGACTGGGCACGTAAGCGCTGATGCGGGTCGTGTTGGATACCAACATCCTGTTCAGCGCCCTGATCTCGCCACATGGCGCGCCCGATGCGATCTACCGTGCCTGGCGGGCGGCGCGTTTCGAGGTGGTGACCTCGCGGATGCAACTCGATGAAATTCGTCGAGCCAGCCGCTATCCCAAGCTTCAGGCCATCCTACAGCCCGCCAAGGTGGGCGCCATGATCAATAACCTGCAACGGGCTGTGGTACTGGAGCGCCTGACCATCGAGGTCGAAGCCGATGATCCGGATGACTCGTTTTTGCTGGCCATGGCCTTGGCGGGCGATGCGGACTACCTGGTAACCGGTGATCGCCGCGCCGGCCTGCTGCAACGCGGGCACATCGAACGCACGCGGATCGTCACGCCCGCCGTGTTCTGCGTCGAGGTGCTGTGATCAATGCCGGTCGGTTTTCTGACTCAAGAGCAACGCGACGGTTTTGGCCGCTATGTTGATTCGCCCAGCCGTGAAGAGCTGGAACGTTACTTCCACCTGAGCGATGAAGACCGTGAAGCCATCCAGGTGCTGCGGGGTAACCATAACCGTCTGGGTTATGCCGTTCTGCTGACCACCGTCCGCTTCGTTGGCGTTCTGCCGGACAAGCCCGCCGCCGTGCCGGTGGAAGTCCTGCAGGTGCTTTGCCGACAACTGGCGATTCCAGACCCCGACTGCCTCCAGCGCTATAGCGATCATCGCCGCTGGATACATGCCACCGATATTCAGAACCGCTTTGGCTATCGTCATTTCACCGATCCGGGCATCGGCTTTCGCTTGAGCCGCTGGCTGTATGCCCTCTGCTGGACGGGCACCGACCGGCCGGGAGTGCTGTTTGAGCGAGCCACCTCGTGGCTGTTCACACAGAAAGTCCTCCTGCCTGGTGTGTCTCAACTAGAGCGCTTTATCGCCCAGTTGCGCAGTCGGGTCGAAGAACGCCTCTGGTTTACGCTGGGCCGCAGCGTGACTGAGGAACAGCGATTGCAACTGCAAGACTTGCTGACGGTGGCCGAAGGCAACCGCAGCTCCCGGCTGGATCAATTGCGCTCCGGCCCGGTCATGGTCAGTGGCCCCGCGTTGATTCGGGCACTGCGCCGGCTCGATGACGTGCGCGGCATCGGCATCACCTTGCCGGCGGCGGCGCACATCCCTCCCAGCCGTATCGCCGCCCTGGCCCGCTTCGCCAACACGGCCAAGGTCACCGCGATTAATCGGCTGCCGGCGTCGCGGCGGATGGCGACACTGGTGGCCTTCGCACTCTGCCTGGAGGCGACTGCGCACGACGACGCACTGGAAGTCCTGGAGGCCTTGCTGCGCGACCTGTTCAGCAACGCGGAGAAGGCCGACAAGAAAGCCCGCATGCGCAGCCTGAAAGACCTGGATCGGTCGGCCGCGACGCTCGCCGCCGCGTGCAAGGTCGTGCTGGACAGCTCGATCAGCGATGACAACGTGCGCGCCCGGCTGTTCAACGACCTGCCGAGGACCACCCTGGAAAAGGCCCTGGAAGAGGTCAACGCGCTGATCCGCCCGGTAGATGACGTCTATTTTCTTGCATTGGAAGCGCGCTACCGCAGCGTGCGCCGCTTCCTGCCCGACCTGCTCAAGCACATCCGCTTCGGCTTCAGCCCGGCCGGCAAGGGCGTGGCGGCTAGTCTGGAGTGGCTGCAACTGAACCTGCCGCGCCGGAAGCCAGAGGATGACGCGCCGCAGGAGATCGTGGCCAAGGCTTGGCAGAAGCACATCACCCGCGAAGATGGCTCCCTCGACATGGGTGCCTATGTGTTCTGCACGCTCGATGCGCTGCGCACGGCCCTGCGCCGCCGCGATGTCTTCGTCTCGCCCAGTTGGCGCTATGCCGACCCGCGCCTTGGCCTGCTCGACGGTGCCGAATGGCTGGCGGCGCGACCGATCATCTGCCGGTCACTGGGCCTGACCATCGACGCCAAAACCACCCTGGACGCCTTGTCCGTCGAGCTGGATGCAACCTGGCTGGCAGTAGCCGCGCGCCTGCCCGACAACCCGGCGATTCAACTGAGCGAGAACACCGAGGGCAAGACCGAACTGTCGCTCGGGGCGCTGGACAAGCTGGACGAGCCCTGCTCGTTGCTGCAACTGCGGGCGGCCGTGTCTGACCTGATGCCGCGTGTCGATCTGCCGGAAATCCTCTTGGAAATCGCCGCCCGCACTGGCTTTTCCGAGGCCTTCACCCATGTCTCCGAACGCAATGCACGCGCCGACAACCTGGTCACCAGCCTCTGCGCGGTGCTGTTGGGCGGGGCCTGCAACACCGGCCTGGAGCCCTTGATCCGCACCGACAACCCGGCGCTGCGCCGTGACCGGCTGTCCTGGGTCAGCCAGAATTATATCCGCGACGACACCCTGTCAGCGGCTAACGCCATCCTGGTCGGAGCGCAAAGCCAACTGGAACTGGCCCAAGTCTGGGGTGGCGGCGAGGTCGCCTCCGCCGATGGCATGCGCTTCGTCGTACCGGTGCGCACCGTGCATGCCGGCCCCAATCCGAAGTATTTCGGCACCGGCCGGGGTGTCACCTGGTACAACCTGATTTCCGACCAATTCTCCGGCCTCAACGCCATCACCGTGCCCGGCACGCTGCGCGACAGCCTGGTGTTGCTGGCGGTCGTGCTGGAACAGCAGACCGAGTTGCAGCCGACGCAAATCATGACCGACACCGGGGCCTACAGCGATGTGGTGTTCGGGCTCTTCCGCCTACTTGGCTACCACTTCAGTCCGCGGCTGGCCGATGTCGGCGGTACCCGCTTCTGGCGCACGCGCCCGGACGCGGACTACGGCAAGCTCAACGGGCTGGCCCGCCAGTCGGTCAAACTCGACCTGATCGCCGAGCACTGGGACGACCTGCTGCGCCTGGCCGGCTCGCTCAAACTCGGCCGGGTGCCGGCGACTGGCATCATGCGCACGCTGCAAACGGGAGATAGACCCACCCGGCTGGCCCAGGCGCTGGCCGAATTCGGGCGGATCGAAAAGACTCTGCACACGTTGACCTATATCGACGACGAGTCCAAGCGCCGCGCCACCCTGACCCAGTTGAACCGAGGCGAAGGCCGGCACAGCCTGGCCCGCGCCGTGTTCCACGGCAAACGCGGCGAGCTCCGCCAGCGCTACCGCGAAGGCCAGGAAGACCAGCTCGGTGCTCTGGGCCTGGTGGTGAACATCATCGTGCTGTGGAACACCCTCTACATGACGGCGGCCGTGGAACGGCTCAAGCAGCACGGCTATCCAGTGCTGGAAGAGGATTTGGCCCGGCTATCGCCGCTGATCTACGAGCACATCAACATGCTCGGGCGGTATTCCTTTGCGGTACCGGAAGAAGTTGCGCGCGGCGAGCTGCGGCCACTGCGTAATCCAGACGACGACCTGTGATCCCCCTAAACGCTATGAGCAACACCCAAGCTGCTGCTGGATCGGCGGGCACTTCACCGAGCCGAACGAACAGAAAACGCAGCAATCCCCTGGGTTGGGGCGCAGCAGCGCCTTGCAGTTGCTGCACTCGTAATAGAACTGGCAGGCGTCCGTGGGCATGGTTTCCGGCTTGGCGAAGCCGCAGCGCGGGCAAGTCAGCACGGACTCAAGGACAATGGCGCTCATCGTGACCTCACTTCTGCACTGTGGAGGGGTATCCCGCGTTCGCGGTCGCCTCAGTCAGTGCCTCGGGCTGGGCCTTATCGGGATCGTAGGTGACGGTCGCCGTCTTCTGGTCGAAATTGACCTGGACGTCACTCACGCCGGACACCTTCTCCAGCGACTTCTTGACCGTGATCGGACAGAGTCCGCACGTCATGTTCTGCACGTCGAGCGTGACGGTTTTCGGGGGAGCCGCCAGCGCCACGAAGGGCAAGGCGAAAAGCACGGCGATCAGCAGTTTGCGCATGGTTAATCTCCTTCAGTAGAACAGCGGGGCGAGCCACGGCACGGCCAATAGGCCGAGCAGCAGCACGCTGACGATCCAGAACACGAGTCGCTGTCGCACGAGCGTGCGCGGATCGGCGCAGGGTGTACCTGGCGTACAAACCTGTGGCACCAGGTAGAGCTTGCGGAATGCCAATCCCAGGAACAGTAGAGTCAACCCGATGAAGAGGGGGCGTAGTGGCTCCATCATGGTCAGAGCGCCCACCCACGTACCGCCGACACCGAGTGCCAACAGCACCAGTGGCCCGACACAGCACACCGACGCACCGATGGCGGTCAGCGAACTCGCGACCAGCGAGCCTTTCCCGGTGAGTTGCATCCCCATTCCCATCTCCTGAGCCTGATTGCCTAGGTGCTATTCTAAACTCCGTATCAAAGTACGGAATCAAGGAGAAAGTGATGGCCACAGAGCTGACCATTGGCAAGCTGGCAGACGCCGCCGGGGTGAACGTCGAGACGATCCGCTACTACCAGCGACGCGGGCTGCTGGATGAACCAGCCAAACCCTTGGGTGGCCATCGGCGCTATCCGGTGGACATGGTGAAGCGACTGCGTTTCATCAAGCGGGCTCAGGCGCTGGGTTTCACGCTCTCGGAAGTCGGTGGACTGCTGACGCTGGATGAGTCGTGCGCCTGTGCCGAAACGCGAGCACGGGCTGCACGCAAGCTCGCGTTGATCGAGCAGAAGATGGCCGACTTGGTCGTCATGCAGCAACTGTTAGGCGAACTGGTGCAGCAATGTGATGCGGGAGACGGCGGAACGATCTGCCCGATCATCGAGGCACTGATCAGAGAGTAATGCCTGGCGGGTGAGCTGGAGATCGGAAAGCCCCTTTACGGTGGGATTCAGAGCTTACGTTGGTTTTTGGTTCCATTGCTCCCCAAACCCCTACATGAACCGTTTCCAGATCGCACCCGAAGAGTGGGCGTTAGAGGCGCTGTTCGGCGAATCATTCGTTCGCTACCGCGCCCGCGTCCGCCGCTGGATCTGAGCGTTGTCAGTGGTAGTGGCTAGGAGACTTGCTATCGCGTCAGCCTGCGGCAGGTGCACTTGAGTTAGCTGAATTTTATCGTGACGAGCTGCTTATCTATATACCTGAAATATGTCGCAGGTCGAGGGCATAGCGCCAATAAGTGATATTCGGCTATTCGCTCTGTTAATACCTTGTTTTAATTGTAGCGCATAGTAAGCTTATGCTTCGCTGCAGTGATTGTCGGTCTGCTTGGTGTCGAGACAAACACTGCCGTCTAGCTCCATCTCGAGTGTCGAGTGGCTGATTTTGAATTGCTCATGGAGTACACGTTTCAAATCAGTCTTCACTCGTTCGATCCCAGGCAGACTCGCCTTCTTGATGACAACATGTGCTTCCAGTGCAATTGTATGCTCAGCGATTTCCCAAACATGCACGTGGTGAACGCCCTCGACGTCGTTTACTTGTTCCATGACATTGATTATATCAGCGACGGAAACGCCTTCTGGCGCGCCCTCCATTAACAGATGGATGGTTTTAGGCAGCATGCTAAAGCCTTGCCAGAGCACGTAGCCAGCAATCATCAGTGTCAGTACAGTATCCGCCCAGTACCACCCATACAGAAGTATCAATGTCCCGGCGATAACAACGCCGACGGAGGCCAGCGCATCCGACACATTGTGCAAGAATGCCGCCTTTATATTCATGCTGTTCTTGGACATTGTGTAGGTGAGAAAGGCCGTGACGATATCTACAACCAAGGCTATTCCCGCGACCACGACCACTGTCCAACCTTCAATGGGCTGCGGGGAAAACAACCGGCCTATGGCCTCGTAAATAAGATAGAGACCGACGATGATCAGGGTGACCAAGTTGATCAAAGCCGCTATGGTTTCACTGCGTCGATAGCCAAAGGTTTTAAATGCATCTGGCGGTCTGCGACCGATCTTACGTGCGATCAGCGCAATAACCAGTGATGCGGCATCGCTCAAATTATGTAGCGCGTCAGCAATGAGTGATAAGCTACCAGAGAGTATTCCACCGACTATTTGTGCCAGTGTTAATGCGGCGTTAACGCCTATAGCAGCAATTAGACGCTTATCGCCTATAGCTTCGGTGTTATGGTTATGTTCGTGGCCCATTGGTTTTTAACCACCCTTAAAAATCTAAAAAAAGACTAAGCACAGGAAGCCAAACGGTCGTCTATAGCAACAAATAAATATACTAGTGCCTTTGTACCGTCTGACACGGAGACAGCCTCCAAACCGTTGACAGAAATCCGACCATCATCGCCCGAGTTCGTGCGCCATTGCCTTCAATACGCCGATAACTGGCTAACCCTTGTCATGATCTGAATATGACAGATTTGTAATCTTCACATCATCTTTCGTGGTTCAAGCTGCACAGCGGAAGATTACATTTCAATAATGTAATGTTTGGCTCACACTGCCGTTATCTTCAGTCGCGCAAAATTCGTT
Organism: Stutzerimonas sp. KH-1; assembly: GCF_054483855.1. Classification (NCBI taxonomy): domain Bacteria; kingdom Pseudomonadati; phylum Pseudomonadota; class Gammaproteobacteria; order Pseudomonadales; family Pseudomonadaceae; genus Stutzerimonas; species Stutzerimonas sp. KH-1. The sequence continues at coordinate 4,526,423 of NZ_CM137011.1, forward strand.
AGAACCTGTAGAGCTCACCGGGAAAGCTCAACAAGCCACTTTGAATTTAGCGAGGGCTGCCCATATGAATCTGTTGAAAGCTATTATTGTTGGATCGGTAATCTTCGGCTCCGCATTATCCTATGCAGGAGACGGCTACGATCGTTCAATGAAATTTAACGAAAAGTTTCGTGCAGAACAAAAACGGATTCACGAAACCGAGTCTGGTGAAGAAAAAATAGACGGACTAGAAGCTAAGAATCCGCGCCCGGATCAGAGCAATATGCAAATAAAGAAAGAATCCAAAACTGAATAACCGCTTCACCCGAACAATCTTCGCCTCCGATAGCTTCCGAATCCCGTTGGTAAAGCTGTATTTAAGCGCCTTTCGAGGCGCTTTTTTTGTTTCTCGATAACGTACCCGTCAGTCGTTACCAGCGCATTGGGGCCACAAATCCTTTCAGTGAACCCTTCGAAGCTTCGATTGGATATTCATAAAAAGGCCAGGCATCAAGCCTGGCCTACGTTGGGAGAAAACCAATATCAGCTCGCGTCCTCATCCTCTTCGTTGCGTTTCATGCGGCGCTGCAGAGCCGTGTAATAGAGCGCAGGCAATACCAGCAGCGTCAGTGCTGTCGAGGACAGGATGCCGCCAATGACCACGGTCGCCAGAGGCCGTTGGACTTCCGCGCCGGTCCCTGTGGCCAACGCCATCGGGACGAAGCCGAGCGACGCCACCAACGCCGTCATCAGGACCGGGCGTAATCGCACCAGTGCGCCTTCACGCACAGCCTCGGATAAAGGCCGGCCCTCCTCTAGCAGCCCCCGAATGAAAGCAATCATCACTAGTCCGTTCAGCACTGCTACCCCCGACAACGCGATGAACCCGACGCCAGCCGAAATCGAGAGGGGAATGTCTCTCAGCCAGAGCGCAAGAATGCCCCCGGTAAGCGCGAACGGAATGCCGGTGAAGACGACTAGCCCATCACGCAGGGTGTTGAACATCATGAACAGAAGCACGAAGACCAGCAGTAAGGCGAGTGGGACGACCAGCTGCAGGCGCTTGGCGGCAGCCTGTAGCTGCTCGAATTGCCCACCCCAGGTCGTCCAATAAGCGGGCGCTACCGGGTTTCGCTCGGCGATTGCCGCAGACGCGTCTTGGACGAAACTGCCAATGTCACGCCCCCGAACGTTGGCACTCACCACAACCAGACGCTTACCATCCTCACGGCTGATCTGGTTCGGTCCCAGCACGAATTCCAGCGTGGCAACTTCAGCCAGCGGGATGAAGTCGATTCGGTCGCTAGCTCCGCCCGCCACCGCCGGCACCGGAATCGGCAAGCGAGCTAGCACATCCGGATCGGCACGCAGCGTATCGGAAAGACGAACAACGATGTCGAAACGGCGGTCACCCTCAAAGAAGGTTCCAGCTTCCCGTCCGCCGATCGCAGCTGCGACAGTATCCTGCACATCGCCGATGTTGAGTCCGAAGCGTGCCGCCTTGTCGCGATCCACATTGACGCTCAGCAGCGGGAGGCCCGTTGTCTGCTCGACTTTTACTTCGGACGCGCCTGGTACGTCCTGAAGTATCGCCGCGATGTCATCAGCCGTTTTGTTGAGAATATCCATGTCGTCCCCGAACACCTTAACGGCCACATCGCTGCGAACTCCGGAAATCAGCTCGTTGAAGCGTAACTGGATCGGCTGAGACATCTCATAGTTGCTGCCTGGTACAGATGCGGCCGCCTTCTGGATGTCCTCAATGAGCTGCTCGCGGGATTTGTCCGGATCTGGCCATTCTTCCTTGGGCTTGAGCATCACATAGCTGTCCGAAATATTCGGCGGCATAGGGTCAGCCGCGATCTCTGCGGTGCCGGTTCGGGCAAACGTACGCTTGACCTCCGGGACCTGTTCGGCAATTGCCTTTTCGAGCCGCTGCTGCATATCCACGGATTGGGAGAGGCTGGTCCCTGGAACGCGCAGAGCTTGAAGCGCAAAATCACCCTCGCTGAGGCTCGGAACGAACTCGCTACCCATTCGCATGGCCAGCAGCGCAGACAGCAGCACGCTAGCGACGGCGCCACTGAATACCAATGTGCGATGACGCATGACCCAGTCGAGCACCGGTGCGTAGCCATTGCGCGCGGCACGCATCAGGCGGTTGTCCTTCTCTTGCACTTTACCGGTGACAAAAAGGGCAACAGCAGCGGGTACGAAGGTGACCGAGAGAATCATGGCGCCCAACAGTGCGATTACCACCGTGAATGCCATGGGGTGGAACATCTTCCCCTCGACACCGGTGAGCGCAAAGATCGGCAGGTAGACCACCATGATGATCAGCTGGCCGTAGATCAGCGGACGCCGTGCCTCCTTGGCCGCCGCGAATACTTCGTGGAAACGCTCACTGCGGGTCAGAATCCTGCCATGTTTTTCCTGGGCGTGGGCAAGCCGGCGGATTGCGTTTTCGACGATGACCACCGCACCGTCGACGATGATGCCGAAGTCGAGTGCCCCTAGACTCATGAGGTTGGCACTGACCTTATTAGTCGCCATGCCGGTGAAGGTGAATAGCATGGAAAGCGGGATGACCATCGCTGTGATTAGGGCTGCACGCAGGTTGCCGAGGAACAGAAACAGCACGGCGATAACCAGGATTGCGCCTTCGATTAGGTTCTTGCGAACCGTGGCGATGGCCTTGTCAACAAGGTCGGTCCGGTCATAGACCGTTATGGCGCTCACGCCTTCTGGCAGGTTCTGGTTGATAATCTCCAAACGCTGCGCGACTGCCTGCGACACGCTACGGCTGTTTTCTCCCACCAGCATAAAGGCGGTCCCGAGGACCACCTCGCGTCCATTGTCGGTGGCCGCGCCAGAGCGCAGCTCGCGACCGATCCCCACTTCGGCAATATCGCGTACCCGCACGGGCGCACCGCCTGCGTTGCTCAGGACGATATTGCCAATGTCCTCGGGGGAGCCGAGCTGGCCGGGTGTGCGGATCGACAATTGTTCGCCATTACGCTCGATGAAGCCGGCGCCGACGTTGGCGTTGTTACGTTCGAGCGCAACTACAAGTTGTTCCAGAGTGATTCGGTACGCGGCCATGCGCTTCGGATCGGGCGCTACCTGATACTCTTTGGCGAAGCCACCGATCGTGTTGATCTCGGCAACGCCTCGAACGTTTCGCAGCTGCGGCTTGATGATCCAGTCCTGGATTTCACGCAGGTCGGTCGGCGTGTAGGGCTGACCATCAGGACGGCGCGCCTCGGGCTCGGCCTCGACCGTCCAGAGGAAGATTTCCCCCAGGCCGGTGGAGATGGGACCGAGAGTGACCTCCACGCCCTGCGGAAGCTCGTTGCTCGCGGCCTGCAGCCGTTCACTCACCAATTGCCGGGCGAAATAGAGATCGGTGCCATCATCAAAGATTACGGTGATCTGAGCGAACCCGGAGCGCGATAATGAACGTGTCTGGCGCAGGTGGGGCAAGCCGGCCATCGCCGTCTCGATGGGGAAGGTAACGCGTTGCTCGGTTTCAAGCGGCGACGCGCCTGGGACTGCGGCGTTAATTTGAACCTGTACATTGGTGATGTCGGGCACAGCGTCGATAGGTAAGCGCTGATAGCTATAAACCCCGACGCCCGCCATGCCCAAGACCGCCAGCAGCACTAGCCAGCGCTGCTCGATGGCGAAGCGAAGAATACGTTCGAACATGAGTTAGGTATCCGGAGGATCAGTGAACGTGCTCGGCGGAGCCTTTGCCGAGTTCGGATTTCAGGATGAAGCTGCCAGCGGTCGCGATCTGTTGGCCGGCCTGCAATCCGTCACGAATTTCCACGCGATTTTCGTCGCGCTGGCCCAGCGAAACCGGGTGCGCCTGGAAGCCGTGCGGCGTGCGAACGAAAACCGTCGGCGCGTTTTCGACGGTCTGGACCGCCTCGACTGGAACCGTGACCGGAACACTACGTCCGTCGGCGCTAACTCGGACCGTCACGAAAAGACCGGGACGCCAAGCCCCATCGGGGTTGGCCAGGGTCACGCGGGCTGTCGCGGCACGCGTCTGCTCGCCCAGCAGGCTGCCCACATGGGCGACCTTCCCCATTGTTCGCACGCCTAGCTCGCCGGCAACAACTTCGACTTCTCGGCCGACGGTTACGCGCATCAAATCACGGGCAGGTACGCTGAACGTGGCCCAAACCCGCGACAAATCAGTCAGAGTGAAGACGCTGGTCGTTTCATCTGCACGTTCGCCCAGCACAATATGCTTCTCGACGACCACTGCATCGAAAGGTGCACGGAGCTCGTAGCGATTACCCACACCGGCGTCACTTCCGCCGCCCAGCGCCCGGGTTTTTTCCTGGGCATTACGCAAGTCGATTTCTGCTACGCGCAGGCTCTGCTGGGCCTGCAAATAGTCCTGTTCTGCAGAGATACGCTCCTGCCACAGGGTGCGCTCACGCTCGAACAAGATGCGAGCCAGTCGGAGGCGCTGCTCGGCGGCAGCCAGCTCACTACGCTGTTCGGACAGCTGCTGGCTGGCGATAACCGCCAGCAACTGGCCCTTCTTCACTTGGTCACCCAGGTTGACCGAAACCGATTCGACAACGCCGGCCACACGGGGCACGACATGTGCGGTACGGTCTTCGTCGAAACGCAGCTCGCCCGGCAAAGATACAGACGAGCCGATTTCAGCCGGTCCGGCCTTGCTTAGCTGAATGCCTGCGGCACGTATCTGCTCTTCGGAAAGCTCAATCTCACCTTCGGCATGCGTTTCGTTGCCGTGCTCGTCCTCCTCACCGCCATGACCGCTTTCGTCACCATGGCCGTGGCCATCGCCTTCAGCGTCATGACCGTCTTCGTCCCCATGGTCGTTCTCAGATTCCTCGTGACCGCTTTCTCCATCCTCATGCGCGTGGCCATCCTCGGCGTGCTCAGCCTTGTTATCGCTGGCCTGCGCCTCAAGAACGAAGCCCTGTTTTACGCCAACGCCGGTCAGCAGTACCAAAGCGACCGCCAGAGCGATTCCCGTCTGTTTTTTCATGCAAGCTCCCCCACCGCCAATACGTAATGGCGGCGTTTCGGTCATTCGAAGGTAGTGGTAGGTCCGTACAGCCGCTCGATACGCGCCCAGGCGTCGACCACGGCTTGCAATGACTGCAGATAGCGCGTGCGTGCATCGATCAGCGCACGCTGTGCGTCGAGCACGTCGAGGAATGCGAAGCGGCCCAGACCGAAGCCACGCGTTGCCGCTTCCACGGTTCGCTGTCCCGCCGGCAGAATCCGGTTGCGTATCTCCTCGACGTCCGCACGTGCGGTGCGCCAGTCGCGCAGGGCCTGTTGGATCTCCGCACGCACACGCAGCTCGGCCGCATTGCGAAGATCACGCGCCTGTTCCGCCCGCCGTGCGGCCGCCAGAACATTGCCTTGGTTACGATCAAACAAAGGCAGCGGAACAGAGAGGCCGACGAGGTTGACGCGCTCACGCTCGATTTCGTCGTACTGGCTACCGATACTGACGCTTATGTCCGGGTAGCGCTGGCTTCGCTGAAGCCCCAGCTCGGCTTCACTCAAGGCCACTTGGCGCAGAGCCCTACGCATATCGGCACTCTCACGCACGCGCGCCAATAATGCAGATTCGCTAGGCACATCTGGCAGGTGTTCGAAACTGCCCAGCAAACTGCCAAACTCCGGTGCGTCGGTCCCGAGCAGGCGCGCTAGCATCTGTCGAGCGTTGTCCCATTCCTGGCGTGCTCGCCGCAGGTCCAGTTGTACGGTCGCCAGTTGCATATCGGCGCGCGTCGCCTCCACTGGCGAAACTTTTCCGGCATCGACCTGTGCATCGGCGACCTTAGCAGCCCGTTCGGCCAATGACAGAGAGGCCTCGGCCAGTCGCATGCCTTCTTGGGCGCGCAGGGCGGCGAAGAATGCCTGGATCACATCTGCACGTAATCCTTGGCGTCGAAGGTCGAGATCGGCATCCACCATCGAGCGATTAGCATCCGCCACGCCGATTCGAGCGCCGCGCTTGCCGCCCAACTCGATCGACTGGGTGATTGTAATTGAGCGGGTCTGGCGGTCGGACTGAGTGTCTTCCACCTCGAACCCTAATTCCGGGTTCGGGATAACCCCAGCTTGGCGGCGCAGACCGCTTGCGATGCCGATCTCCGACCGCGCAGCGGAAAATTCTGGGTTGCGTTCATACGCAAGGGACACGGCCCGCTCCAGTGTCAGACCGTCTTGCGCGCCCACCTCGAGCGACATTAGTGCCAGCCCGAGCCCAAGCAGCCCGCTAGCAAGCAGATACAAGCGTTTCTTTTGATACATACGCAACACTGCAGTGCAGTGCCCCCTTCGTCGATAGCGTTTCCTCAGCCGCACTAAACCGGCCAGATAGCTGATGGCTAAGCGGCGTGACTTTAGATAAGCGCGGATATCGGCCGGGTGACTACGACATTACAAATTTGTAATCCAAGGAATATCTGCGATTGCACCGCTCAAGATTACGAGATCGTCATTTACCGCTAATCCTGCGGTCATTTACAGGGGAAGATCATCGCCCGGCACTCGAACAAAAAGGCGAAGGCGTCATTCGAGCGCTGACATGCCGTATATCAGGAGCATCATCATGAGCAAAAAGGCCGCCCTTTCACTTACAGCCCTTTCACTGGCACTGGGCAGCGCCCCGGTCTTTGCCCAATCGGAAACAGCGGAGGGCTTCATCGAAGGCAGCACGCTTTCGCTGATAAATCGCAACTTTTATTTCAACCGAGATTTTCGCGACGGTGGGAGCGCCACCGGCAATGGCTATTCTGAGGAATGGGCTCACGGACTGATGGCATTCTTTGAGTCCGGATATACCCAAGGCTCGGTGGGGATCGGCGTCGACGCCTTCGCCATGCTCGGCCTCAAACTCGATTCTGGATCAGGACGTTCCGGTGCTGGCGGAACCGTCGATCTTCTCCCCTACAATAGCGCCGGCGATGCCGAGGATGACTTTTCTCGAGTAGGGGGGGCCGTGAAAGCACGGTTCTTGGGCACCGAGATCAAGGCAGGCGATGTATTTCCCGCTACTCCTGTCGTGCACTTTGGTGACGCACGGCTGCTGCCGGAGTCTTTCAAGGGTGTCACCGTTGTGAACAACTCGCTGGACGACCTCACCCTCCAGGGCGGCCGCCTGCACGCGATGAGCCAGCCCAATACCAGCAACACGAACGATGACTTCGTCACGTTTTATGGCGGCGGCGTCGACTCGCCTTGGCTCGGCTACGCAGGCGGCGACTATAGCGTGAACGAAAACCTCAGTCTTAGCCTGTATACCAGCCGGCTGAAGGATGCCTGGGATCAACATTATTTCGGTGTCTCGGCCACCTATCCACTTTCCGATGCCGTCGTGCTGCTGGGCAGCTTCAACTACTACAAGGCAACCGACGAAGGTCGGAAATTGCTGGGCGAGTTTAACAACAGCATCTGGAGTTCCAGTCTGGGTGTCGCCTTCGGCGCGCACACCGTCACGGCGTCGTATCAGCGAAACAACGGTAACAACGACTTTGACTACTTGCGCCAAGCGGACTCGATCTACCTGAATAACTCCATCCAGTACAGTGATTTCAACTCACCTAAAGAGCAGTCCTGGATGCTGCGTTATGACCTGAACATGGCGGGTTACGGCATACCTGGGCTTACGTTCATGACTCGCTACGCCCGCGGCTGGGGCGCCGATTACAGCAACGCAAATGAGGTATATATGCGCCAAGACGATAACGGCGCGCCTCTGTCCGGACAGAAGCGCTGGGAACGCGACGTCGAAGCACGCTACGTTGTACAGACAGGCTCGTTCAAGGACCTCTCTCTGCGGGTGCGCCAGGCTACAACACGGGCGACTGCTTTCGAGTCCGACCTCAATGAGGTTCGATTCATCGCCGAGTACCCGCTCTCGATCCTGTGAAGCACTACGAGCAACACCACATCTTCTTTTTGTGCTCCCTTGGTTTGAAGATGTGTTTCAGGCGCCCGTAGGGCGCCTTTTTTTGCTTAAGTGCACCTCCTTGCGCTGCGGGCCAACCAAATGACAGGTAGATTACAAATTTGCAAGACAGCCCCGCAGGACTTTTACCGCGTTAAAGTGCTTCCCGCTTCCCTAGGCTGATCTTTACGGCCTGCCTTCCATGCTGGGCAAGCCGCGTTAGTCTTGGCCTAGTTGCTACATGAATAATTTTTTGGTTCCGCTTACCGCGCACCTCATTGCTGAGTCATCTGAAAACATGCGCATTCTGGTTGTAGAAGACGAGATTAAAGCTGCGGAATACCTGCAGCAGGGTCTCATCGAGTGTGGTTACACGGTCGATTGCGTAAGTGATGGGCTCGATGGATTCCACCTGGCACTGCAGAACGACTATGACATCGTGCTGCTAGACGTGAATCTGCCAACCATGGACGGGTGGGAGGTGCTCGAACTCATCAGGCGACGTAAGCAGACACGCGTCATCATGCTGACGGCCAATGGCCGCTTAGAGCAAAAGGTCCGCGGCCTGGAGTCGGGCGCCGACGACTATATGGTCAAGCCGTTCCAGTTCCCCGAGCTGCTCGCTCGTATCCGAACATTGTTGCGGCGAGGCGAGGCGGTCGCACTCCCGAGCAATCTGCGTGTAGCCGACCTCGAACTCGACCCGGGCCGGCATCGGGCCTACAGGAGCGGTCAGCGTATTGATCTCACCAGCAAAGAATTTGCGCTACTGCATCTGCTCATGCGCCGGACTGGCGAGGTTCTCACGCGTACCGAAATAACCGCCCTGGTGTGGGACATCAACTTCGACTGCGATACCAATGTGGTGGATGTTGCAATCCGTCGCCTACGGATGAAGGTGGACGAACCCTTTGGCGATCGCCTGATACACACCATTCGCGGTGTCGGCTACGTGCTGGAGGCGCGGCCTTGAAGCCACTCAGCCTCGCATCGCGTCTCGCGCTTCAAATCACATTGACCGGCGCCGTCTTGGTCGCGCTGTTGATTGCACTGAGCTACTGGGTACTTGTGCGCCAACTGGAACTGCGCGCCCAGGAGGAAGTGACGGCCAAGCTCTCGCAGATCGATCATGGACTCCTAGAAGACACCAAAGCCCGTATGGGCCGCTCCTGGCAACACGCACTGAGCGATACGGTACTCGGCCATGACAACCTTTCGATTACCGTCATCGGCGATAGAGCCAAACCCCCCATTTTTAGTATCGGCCGGTTCGCCCATGCGCCGCAGCAGATGGATCTTGTGAACAGAGACGGTGAATACCTAGGCTGGACCACGGAAGACGGCGTGCAGATGCTAACCGGGCGCAAGCAAATACAGGTCCCGGGACTGGCTCCAATGACGCTTTTACTTACGCAAGATCGCAGTGCCGATCAACTGCTAGTGGCTGCATTCCTGCGCTCGGCCTTAGTGACTGTGCCGATGCTGCTGATGTTGATCGGGTTGGCTGGATGGCTAGTTGCTAACAACGGTTTGCGACCGCTTCGCAAGTTTCGGGCCTTGGCGACAAAGGTATCGACGCAGGATCTGTCACCCCGAATCCGCAGCGATCAGCTTCCACTAGAGCTTCAGGAATTGGCGCACAGCCTCAACGTAATGCTTCATCGACTCGATGACGGAGTTCAGCAACTGTCACAATTCTCGGACGATGTGGCCCATGAGTTGAAGACTCCCCTAAATAACCTGATAGGCAAGGCGCAGGTGACATTGGTGCGTGAGCGAAGCAAGGAGCAATATAGGGAAGTGCTCGAATCGTCGGTCGAAGAGCTCGAACGCATGGATCGAATCGTGTCAGACATGCTGTTTCTCGCCCAGGCCAGCCACGCCAGCCCAGCACTGAAACTCGAACAACTATCCCTGGGAAGTGAGGCGAATCGCGTCTGTGAATACCTCGAAGTCCTCGCCGAAGAAGCCGGAGTCGCAACGACGGTAACGGGCGATGCCATAGTTCTAGGAAATCGGCTTATGGTCCAACGGGCCATTTCCAACCTGCTATCCAACGCGTTGCGGCATTCGAATACTGGCAGCACGGTCGAAATTAAGATACTTGAGAAGGACATAGACATCGTCTCGCTGGCTGTCACCAATCATGGCGCGACTATCGAATCGGATCATCTCCCGCACCTGTTCGACCGCTTTTACCGCGTTAACGGCATACAACCTCGTGGGGCAGGATTGGGGCTAGCTATTGTCCGTTCAGTGATGAACCTCCACAAAGGCCACGTGGCCGTCGCCAGCAAAGACGGTCGGACCACATTCGAACTCACCTTTCCTCGGCACGCCTGATTCAAAGTGATACGGCTTGGTACCCACTCCCCATCAGACCAACGCCATACATTTAATGCATGCATGTAATGCATGCATGGCCTAATCGAGCGTGGGATGGTCTACAAAAACGATGAGTTTAAAACAGAGCCGAATCGGCAGAAAGCGATGGTTAATTACTGCTTTGTAATGCGAAGAACATCTTCTGGTAAGGGTCAACCCTTTAATCTAAAGGTATCTACTAACCCAAGAGGGTAACAAATGAACCGCCCTGCTAAAGTAATCCTGCCGTTCTTTCTGGCCGCTGCTTCTTCGCTCGCTATGGCTGAAGACGGAGGGGAACTAACAATGCAGCGCCTTGAGAGTGCGTCAGTAACAAATCCCACCCTTAAAATACTTGTTAAAGAAGGTAAAGTGCTGAGCATAGCACCTGCAGGGACGACCGGTACGACCGGAATGATTCAGAGTTATAGAACTAACGGCAAAGTTCAAACGTACGAGATGAAGGTTAAGACCCCTGATGGGAAGATCCATACGGTTGAGTTTTTGAGCGCCCCGGTTGGTATAAACAACGGCTAACAGGCCAGTAAGCCCCAACGCCATTAATTTAATGCACGCGTCCTCGCTAATGCCAGCGAGAATTCCACAAGCCTCAACTTCCCGCCCATCACTGCAATTAGCCCGCAGTGATACGAGTTGTCGTTCGAGTGACTGCAGAGCGGTTATCTGCGACTTGACTTGAGAAATGTGTTCATCGAGCAAGGCATTAACGGCCGTACAAGGCTGGCGAGGGTCATCCTGGTAGCGTTGGAGTGCGTGAATCTCTGGAAGTGACAGATTCAGGATTCGGCAGCTCCGGATGAAGGCTAGCCGCTCGCCATGCTTCTCGGTGTAGACACGATAGCCGTTCGCCTGGCGATCAGGCGGTGGCAGCAAGCCCTGCTGCTCATAGAAGCGGATCGTCTGTGTATCAATCCCTATTAGCCTTGCTAATTGACCAATGCGCATCGTGTGAATCCTTATCGGCTCTGCATTATTGACCTTGTAGTAGCTATAGGGCTTTTAATGACCCCATCTTCGATTTCAAGTGGAGCCGTATCATGAGCAAGTCCGATGGTCCCTGCGGCTGCGATGCGACACCAGCCGCCGATGCCGGTGTGCAAAATCATTCCGATACGACGGGGCAATGGGTCAGTGTTTACGCCGTGCCCAAGATGGATTGTCCATCAGAAGAGCGAATGATCCGCTTGGCGCTGAATAGTTTGGACGGAATTCGGAAACTGACTTTTGATTTATCGGACCGTCGATTAGACGTCATGCATGACGGGGCCGTTGAGCCCATAACTACAAAGCTGGCGGCGTTAGGGCTAGGCGCCACACTTCAGAAAACCGTCACTGCAGACCCGGAGATGATTAAAGCCGTCGAGAATTCGGCGGAATCTACACAGGAGTCCCGCTCCCTACGTTTACTGTTAGGCATCAACGCCTTCATGTTCGTGGTAGAGATGACTGCTGGTCTGGTCGCCAGGTCCGCGGGTCTGATTGCCGACTCGCTCGACATGTTCGCTGACGCGGCAGTGTACGGCCTAGCCCTTTATGCGGTGGGGCGTAGCGTCAGCCTGCAGGTGCGTGCTGCACACCTTGCTGGTGTGCTCCAGCTGATTTTGGCTCTCGGCGTGCTCGTAGAGGTATTTAGACGCTTTGTATTCGGCAGCGAGCCCGAGTCGCTGATAATGATGGCCGTCGCATTCCTGGCATTGCTCGCCAACATGGGTTGTTTGCTGCTGATTTCCAAACACAGGGAAGGCGGGGCCCACATGAAAGCGAGCTGGATATTTTCCGCCAATGATGTGGTCATCAACGTGGGCGTCATAGTCGCCGGAGCGCTCGTCGCTTGGAGTGGATCCAACTACCCAGACCTGATTATCGGTACTGTTGTGGGATTCATCGTTCTCAACGGCGCTCGGCGTATTCTGGCGCTCAAGAGCTGAAGGAGCTCCCGTTACAGAAAAAGGGTGTCGTCATGCCTGTAAGCCATCCGGGTCTAGCGGCGACAGCTAGAACTGGCGACGCAGCTTTAGCCATTAACGGATGGTGGGTATTGCAGAACGTGGGCTGCAAAGTCCATCAGCGAGACGAAGCCGCACTGATCGGCTTTTCCTTCACGCTGTAGGTGGTAGCCCCGCATGCCTTGCCCAATTGGACCAAGCATATCGGCTTGCAACGTGTCACCGATCATTGCGATGGCGGAGGCTTCGCAGCCAAGCTGTTCGATCATCTGACGATAGATTGCAGGCTCAGGCTTTATTGCCCCAACCTCAAAGCTCCATCCGTAAACATCGAACGACGGCAGTAACAGTTTGGCTGGAATCGCATATGGGGCTGCGAGATTGGAGCACAACGCGAGCTTCAGGCCGGCGTTCTTTAGCTGATTTAGCGACTCCAACGCATCATCGAAAAGGCGAACGCTGGCCAGCTCGGTGAAAAGGTCGCTTTCAAGGCTAGCTAACTCAGAGTTGCTCAACTGCGCACCGAAATAATCGGCAGCTCCAGCCAAACCCAGATTTCGAGTCATCAGAGTCCGTGCGTCATCCGGCCTTGGTGTTCTGCCCTGAAGCCGCAGGTGCTGCATCAGTTGGCGGAAAGGATGGCGACGCTCATCTATCTGGAGAAGCGTGCCAAACACATCGAAAACTACTGCTTGTATCATGCCAGTACCACTACCGTTGGAGGCGAACCGACCACCCGAAGAGCGATGCCGCCCCTCAGTTTTCTGAACTGGATTTCTTCAGAGGTGGCACGAAGAAGATGGGTCTTTGCGGGGGCGCTATCAGGATATCTGTCGACTTGATGCTTGTGCCTTTTCGACGCCTTGTTTTGCCGTTCTTGTCGACCGCCAGCAGATCACCGGTCGCGACAGCAATGTCGAGTGCCTGCTTTACGCGAAGCTCGTCAGCCATGGTGTAGTTGGTCAATCCGCTCATCAGACCCAAAAAAGGTTGCCGTTCTACCTCCCATAGGCCCGCTATCCCTAGCAGCCGCCCATCGGCACGGGAAATTCGAGTAGGAATAGCCTTGCCTGTTCGCCAGTCGGGCTCATAGATCGCCACCGCAGGGATGATGCAGTGCTGTGCCTTCTTCCATGCCTCCCTGAATGACCGCTTGACCGAGGCCGTCTCAGAACGGGCGTTGTAGGTGGACCGTGCCAGCTTTTTGTCGGCCCAGAAGGGCAGGAGCCCAAACACTCCCACCTCAGCTTCAAATGGCAACACGGCGTCATCGTACGGGTCGACATTGCGAGGCTTGCGCAGGAACGGCCCGGCATAACCTGGCCACAATTCGAGCTTCTCCTGAGCGTCGAACTCGACACCAAACTCTTCTTGGAGACGCTCTGGGGTAGGGGCTTCGTAACGACTGCACATAACACACCTCTCATTCGTCACTGTGCTGCTCGGTGTTGCGGCCCGCAACGCCTTGGCGAGTGGGATCTATGATTAGGACAATCTCTCGCGGCACCCCGCTTACTGAGTACATCCTTATACTGAACGCCTGCCTCCGACGATGGTGAATGCATGTCGATAGATCAGCCCCTCCCTTTCTGGCGCAGAGCAGGAACATTTCTATGGGACTCAGTGCGTGAGGACTGTGGGTATCCTGCAACGCTCATGAAGCTGATTAAGGAAACTCTGAAGAAGACTTCCTGATTTGGCAAAATGCCCAGACTCTCCACCCGCCCGAGTTTCCGATGAAGCAGATGACCTTCGCCGACGCCGAGTACGCCGGTAAGCGCAAGCAGACCCGCAAGGAATTGTTCCTGATCGAGATGGATCGGGTTGTGCCATGGAAGGGTTTGATTGCCTTGATCGAGCCGTATTACCCCAAGGGCGAAGGCGGCCGACCCGCCTATCCGCTGATGGCGATGCTGCGCGTACATCTGATGCAAAACTGGTTCGGCTACAGCGATCCGGCGATGGAGGAAGCGCTGTACGAGACCACCATCCTGCGTCAGTTCGCCGGGTTGAGACTGGAGCGCATTCCGGACGAGACCACCATCCTCAATTTCCGCCGGCTGCTGGAGAAGCGTGAGTTGGCGGCCGGTATCCTTGGCGTGATCAATGGCTACCTGGGAGATCGCGGCCTGTCGCTGCGCCAAGGCACCATCGTCGATGCCACGCTGATCAATGCGCCGAGTTCGACCAAGAACAAGGACGGCAAACGCGACCCGGAGATGCACCAGACCAAGAAGGGTAACCAATATTACTTCGGCATGAAGGCCCACATCGGAGTGGATGATGAGTCGGGTCTGGTACACAGCGTAGTCGGTACGCCAGCCAACGTGGCGGATGTCACTCAGGTCGACAAGTTACTGCACGGCGACGAAAACGTCGTTTGCGCCGATGCCGGCTACACGGGCGTCGAAAAGCGCTCCGAACATGAAGGCCGGGCGGTGATCTGGCAGGTCGCGGCACGCCGCAGCACTTACAAGAAGCTTGGCAAGAGCAGCCCGCTCTACAAAGCCAAGCGCAAGGTCGAGAAGGCCAAGGCGCAGGTGCGGGCGAAGGTCGAGCACCCGTTTCGGGTGATCAAGCGCCAGTTTGGTTACACCAAAGTTCGCTTTCGAGGGCTGGTGAAGAACACGGCGCAGTTAGTGACGCTGTTCGCCCTGTCGAACCTGTGGATGGCGCGCCGACATTTACTGGCGAATACAGGAGAGGTGCGCCTGTAATGTGGGAAATGGCCGGCGCGAGGTGCTCGCGGCGGCTAAAAATCCAGAAAAAATGGATGATTCGATCGTTTTTTAGACGAATCGCCGCTTTTAAAATTGGCAGGGCTGAAGTCAGCCAGAAATACGTGACTACTTCAGACCATCCTTAAGAGCCCAGTCAAACTTAATTCGCCCATCCAGGAAACAGCAAAAGGTATTGGCGCAGGAGCGGTTGTTAGGTGGCACGACTTCGGATCTCTTATTTATGAGCGCGGGATATATCGCGACAAGCTGAATGGATGGACCCACTGCCGCACCTATGGTCGGTATGGCTCGACTAGCATCGAATGCGCCCCACTATTGCGCGTTGGCAGCGAGATGCAGATCCAACGGTGGCGGTGCGATATCCAACAGGTAGATGGCTTCTCCGCGTCGAAATCCGAACTCAAGGAGTTCGCCACCATGGATGACATGGTGGTAAGGAACTCACCCGAGATGATCGACGAGATATCTCCGGCGAAGCTGGCGAAGAATCTGGCCTGGGATGAAATTCGGATCATCAGCCACGTCGATCACGATTATTTCGCCACTTGGGCTTGGGACGGACGCGTCTTTCTGATGAACTCCGGCGGTTCGCATCACTTCGCAGCTGCCAAGTACATCGCGGCGCGGCTTGAACAGCCGGTTGAGCTGACCGGAACCTATAAGATCTACGGGTTATGTGAGCAGGCTATAACAGAACTCAGGCGTGAATACGGCATGTTCGTGTTGTCGCATGAGCCTGATGCTTGGTTGGGGTTCAACGAAGCTATGGCTCGCTTCAAGGCAACGTATTATTGGAAGACATTGCCCCGCCCGCACAACCACCAGCGTTGCGCAATTTTTTTACCGCTAAAGGAGAAGCGCTCTGCCATGGTTGCGAGGATTCTCAAGGAAAACAATTTCCAGGACCTAGGCGCTTACTTGGCTGGCCTAGCTGCCCAGTCACAAGCGGTCATCAACAAAGTCAATCCGCCATAATTAGGGTAGTCCAGACCTCAGCGCAACTATCCAATGATAGCTAGTGATCATCCTGACTCTCACAAAGTTTGAGATTGGGATTATCCAGCATCTCAGTTGTGAATACGTCGCCGGGTTTTTTGAGCATATAACCCTTCAGTGTTTTCGTTTTACGAGGTCCAAAGACTTCGCACGTCCAGATGTTATGTCCGTTGCTCTTCTTAACGTGAAGCTTCAGCTTTTCGAACGACTTTTGGACCTGCAGCCATGGCTGTCCTTCGCCAGCCCTCGCTGAGAAGAGGGTCGGATGCTCTTGGGCATACCTTCTGAATATTTCAGGAGTCACCAGAAAAGCCGTGCCGTTGACGGTGTGAACCTTGGCTTTTGCATCATTGATAATGATCTTGTGGGTTCCTACACCCACTTTTAGCCAGTGCATGAAAAGGTGACCTAGCGTGTCGCCGATCGGGCCAGCGATGGTAGCGGTCGCGGCAGTGTCTGACTGAGCTTCGACCTCGGACGCCGCCGGCATCGCCGGGGCGGGTACCGAATTGGTCGGCGCGTCACGCATATCCATCAGATCCAGAAGGTAGTCCGTATCATCTACCTCATCGGGTTGCGGTCCATGGTCACTTGCGGGTTCGTCCCCTTGAGGCTCTGCCGCAACGGCATCGCCGCCCCCGGCAGTAAGGCTGGGCTTTTCCTCCTGCGCTTCGGAAGCTGCGGCAGGGGCTGCTTCTTCGTTGAGGACTTGCACCGAGCCGCCAAAAGGCTCCGGGCGGTCTTCGCCAGCTGCCCATATGAGTGAAGGTGAAACTCTCAAGAACGTGAATGCGTTCTTCCATCCCGTAGGGCTCAGGATTTCGGCATCCCAAATAGCTTTGCCAGCAGGATTCGCAACAATCAGGCCGTTATCCTGAAAGACATTGAAGAGAGTGGAGTTGCGGTCCGGAACACCCTCAATCCCTTGGCTGAGGAGGTGAGCACGCAGCCGATCCGAAACGGTCTTGCTGACCAGCCAGATCGCATCGGCCGTGATCCAGCCATCGGAAGCGTCTGGCTGATTCAACTTGAGCTCGTTCTTCACCAGGTAGCGCAGCCCATCGAGGAGCTGACGCTGAAGAGTGTTACGCGGTGCTGCCACAGCTCTGTCTGGATTGCCGCCAAGCTCATGGGCGACCGACGCCTGGTCAGACCTTACAACGATGTCCCCAAGAACCCCAGCGTGCTCAAACTGGCCAGCCAGTACGTACAGCAAAGCACCCCAGAGCTCTGGATTGGATGAGATCCATCCGATACCATTCAATCAATGTACCCATAGAACGCATACGCGGAATTCGTGTGTGCGTTGATTCGTGAGCGGCAGAGAGAGGGCATTCATTGGTGAAGCAGCGCTGCGGGGTTTAAGAGTGCTCAGCGAGCCTGCTCGAAGAGCCGGCGCCGTGCTGAAGCACGTGAACCGAAACGCCGCTCTGGCCCGGTAGCTGCCAGTCGTCACCGGCGGCAATCGGCCAAATGCTGCCTCCGGCAGCTACCGACCAAAGCCTCCACAGAATTCCATCCAAATACTCATTGGCGCCTAGCCCACGGGGCAAACAGGGCGCGCAGCAGGCGGGATAAGAACTTGGGTACATCAATCTCGGCGATCAGCAGAGCTGAAAAGATGAGAGCTGCACCGGCCAGGGTTCTTCCATCCAAGGTTTCGCCAAGGAGCATCGCTCCCGCGAATGCTGCGAAGATGGGCTCGAACAGGTAGGTCAGGGCTACTTTTTCTTCTTCGAGATACTTCTGCGCAGCACTCTGAACCGCGTACATGAAGGCTGTGGCGAGCAACGCGCAGAACAGAACTCCTTCCCAGAAGGAGGAATCCATTGGGGCCCATTCGGCCCTAGCGTCGAAAAGTGCAGCAAAAAGGTATCCAGTAGCGCAGGTAGCCAGCGCAATGATGACCGTAAGCATCGAGTCGTACTTATGCGAGAAGAAGCCAACCGTGAGCACATATGCGGCAAAAAAGACTGCACAGCACATGATCCAGATGTCACCTGGATTCAGAGTAAGCCCGGCCCTCGTAACGATCAGATAGAGCCCTGTCAGCGCGACGGCGCAGCAGAGCCAGATTCGAGGCTCGACGCGCTTCCGAAAGAGAGCCCACTTGAAGACCGGGATGAGCAATACATCCAGGCCAGTGATGAAGGCGGTGTTGGTGATGCTGGTGTGCTGAAGCCCGACAGTCTGGA
Source organism: Stutzerimonas sp. KH-1 (assembly GCF_054483855.1). Classification (NCBI taxonomy): domain Bacteria; kingdom Pseudomonadati; phylum Pseudomonadota; class Gammaproteobacteria; order Pseudomonadales; family Pseudomonadaceae; genus Stutzerimonas; species Stutzerimonas sp. KH-1. The sequence continues at coordinate 4,544,622 of NZ_CM137011.1, forward strand.
AAATGTTACCCAAACACAAGGGTAGACCTATGGCCACGCCGGCCAGGAGCGTTTCTTTGTTGATCAGTTTCAGCCGTCTGAAAAAGATCACGCAAAGCACTAGCGTAGCGAGTGCGAACTTGTACCCCAGGAATACGAAGGGTGACCCGTCCGCAACACCCACTTTGGTGAAGGCAAACGAAATCCCCCAGAACGCGGTTCCGAGGATTAACAGGCATAGATATGTCTGACGAACAGGCATGCGAAAACCATCCATTCAAATTGGAGTGGTTAGAGCATGCGGAGAGGCCGCAAGAAAGCCCGAGTTTGCCTTCAATCTCTTCTCTAACGTTAAGGCAAGTCGGTAAAGCGCTTTCATCTGCCGCTATTAATCAATCTGGGGCAGCAGGCTGTCAACAGGTGCTACAAACCAGTCTGCAGCAAGCTGCCATCGACAGATGGCTACAACATGGCACCCGATGCACTGTCGCCAGCTTCCGCTTCTGGCCGTAAGCGGAAGCGGTGCTATCTGCCCCTAAGAGGTGTGTTCAAGCTCGTCGTTTGAGCTTTAGCGAATTTCCCTGGCTCACTTTTCTAAACTGACGACTCACCGTCGCGCGAGCCCATACAGTGGCGGGCCTGAAAGCAAAGCTCGCACTTGATTTAGGTTGTCACCAACGGTCATTGAAGCGAAATGCCTTTATACCAGCGGCTGGGCGATCCTATTGATAAGTTCCGGCCCATCATTCCGCACGTTCCCGACGTCCTTACCCACCGGATGCCACTCGAATTCCTCGACGCATAAACCATGCGCCAGTGCTAGCTCCTCAGCCTTGAGCGGCAAAAGCTCCTGCTGCATCCAGAGCGCAGCGTACTCTGGCGATAGAACCAGAGGACGCCGATCGTGAATATCGAGCATGCCGGCAGCGCTAGATGACGTAATGACAACAAAGCCGTCGCCGTCTCGGGGTTCCAGCGAGGCGCCTCGCTGAAACCGCCCGAGCGCAGCGAAAAACATCGGCTCGCCGCTACGGAGCGTGATGTAGTAGGGCTGCTTGATCTTCGGGTTGGCCGCGTCCTTCTTCCACTCGTACCAACCATCAGCGGGCACTATTGCGCGGCCGGTTTGCCAGATATCGCGAAAGAACTTGCTAGTCGCGGCCGTTTCCACCCTGGCATTTATCGCTGGTGGTCGCTTCCCCTGTGCCCACAATGGGGCGTAACCCCACTTGACCGGCTCCATGCGCAGGCCATCATCGTCCTGGTGCAGGAGCTGAACCAGTGATTGCGGACACACGTTGTAGCGTCCGATTGGCTCAGGATTCACGCTGCCACGCAATGGCAAGGGCAGCTGCATCGCGATCTTGTCCAGGTACTCATAGGCGATTCGGTACTGAGCGAAACGTCCACACATGGGTGCCCCCGCACATCTGGTTCAATTGACCGGACTCTAGCTTCAGAATACTGTATATGCATACAGTTATGAGGTCTGTGCCATGCCCATCCATATGTTGGGACCTGCTGCTCCCGCCACAATTGCACTGCCGTTTTTCAGTTTCTGCGTGCCCGCCGGATTCCCGAGCCCAGCGCAGGACCACATGGAGGGGAGCATCTCGCTCGACGAGCTGATGAACATCCGAGCTCCGCATACCTACCTGGCGCGCGCAGACGGGGAGAGCATGATCCAGGTCGGCATTTTCGACCGAGACATTCTGATCATCGACCGGGGACGGGAGGCAGAAAAAGGGGAGGTGATCATCGCAGCGCTGAATAACGAGCCTCTGGTCAAGATTTTCGACCGAGCCGGCAGCCAGGTCATTCTGCGCTCGGCTAATCCGAAGTTCCCGCCGCGGTACCTCCTCGAAAGCGAAGAACTCTACGTATGGGGCGTGGTGTCATACAGCATCCGAATCCATGGCAAGTACTGAGCGGGCCATCGCCCTCATTGATTGCAACTCGTTCTACGCCAGCTGCGAGCGTGTCTTTCGACCAGACTTGCGCCGTACGCCTATCGTCGTGCTTTCGAACAATGACGGCTGCGTGATCGCGCGCTCGGCCGAGGCAAAGCAGCTCGGTATCAAAATGGGCGTGCCGTATTTTCAGATCCGGCGCGACCTGGAGCGTTGGGGCGTTGGGGTGTTTTCCAGCAATTACGCGCTGTACGGCGACATGAGCGAGCGCGTCATGACGGTCATCGAGAGCCTGGTGCCTGCGGTTGAGGTGTACTCAATCGACGAGTCGTTTGCCGACCTTACCGGTGTGCCAGACGTCGAAGTGCTCGGCAGGCGGATCCGCGCTGAGGTACTGCGCAGCACAGGTATCCCGGTCGGGGTGGGCATTGGGGGGACCAAGACGCTCGCCAAGTTGGCGAACCATTCAGCGAAGCGCTGGCAGAAGCAGACGGGTGGGGTAGTGGACCTTCTCGACCCGGTGCGGCGCGACAAGGTGCTGCGCGTGACTGACGTCGGCGATGTATGGGGTGTCGGTCGCCGGATGACCGAGCACCTGAACAGGTTGGGCATACGTACTGCTTGGGATCTAGCTAGCGCGGATGCCTGGACCCTGCGCAAAAAATTCAGCGTGGTCATCGAGAAAACCGCACGCGAACTGCGCGGGACGCCGTGCCTCGATCTGGAGGAGGTCGCGTCACCCAAACAGGAGATCTGCTGCTCGCGGATGTTCGGCAAGCGCCTGCGCGAGCTTGAGCCAATCAAGGACGCAGTGGCGGCATATGCCGCTCGGGCCAGCGAGAAGCTGAGGGCACAGCAGTCCATGTGCAAGCGCGTCCGAATCAGCATCCGTACCGGCATGTTTAATCCCGACGAGCCCAAGTTCGCGAAAGGCGTCGTGTGTGAGCTGCCGTATCCCACCAACGACACCCGCTACATCATCCGGGCGGCGATCGCTGGGTTGGAACACATCTATCGCGATGGCTTTTCGTTCAGCAAGGCAGAGGTCCTGCTGATGGACCTCTGCCAGCGCGGCGAGTACACCGACGATCTATTCGCCCAAACCCAGCCCGCCGCGTCGGAGCGCGTTATGGGCGTGCTCGATGCAATCAACGCCAAGTGGGGCCGCAATACCCTCCGGCCCGGCCGCGTAACCACCGCGCCGGACTGGGGCATGCGACGGGAGATGATGAGCCAAAGTTTCACGACCAGGCTGGATCAGTTGTGGGTGGTGCGGTGCAACTAGGCGAGTGCATGCGAGGACCGATGAATTCCAGGTACTGGTTGTAGTGCGATCGCTTGCATCCGTTGACCGCTGAAAGCGTAAAGAAAAAGCCAGGCAGTGCCTGGCTCTTGTGTTGGTCGGATAGCTTACTGAAGCCAACCCTCTACCTTTTCGGCGCCGTGCTTTTCTTTCCAAGCTTTCAAAATCTTATGATTGCCACCCTTCGTCTCTACCACCTCTCCAGTTTCTGGGTTTTTGTAAACCTTAACTTGGCGCTGCCGACGAGGCGCTTGAGACGTCGGGGTGGCGCTGATGCTGGTGCGGCTGGGCTGCGGATCCAATATTGAAATAATTTCGCGCAGGCCTACGTCATATTGCCCCATCAAATTGCGGAGTTTTTCCTCGAACTCGATTTCGCGCTTGAGTTTGTCGTCATTCTTAAGAGCATCAAGCTGCTTGAGCTGGGCTGCGAGCTGGGCTTCTAGAGCTTTGAATTCGGCGAGTTTGGACATGGGTAACCTTCGGAGAACGAAACTGCTTTGTGTGTCTCAGTCTACCGCTTGGGCACGGAGGGAGAAAACTAAGGACCGACCGATTTCGTGAGTAATTCAGTCATCGAGAAGGCTGGTACAGGGATGGCGCTGCGGAGTGTTTGTCAGCCAGAGAGGTGCGTACTTCCTGACATATGAAGTGGTGGGTTAGCAAAATGGGAGGTGACCAAGCGGCGGCCGTTGCATAGAAACGTCGCGCATCCCGTAGAGGAAGCGGACGTGAGCAGGCTTCTTCTGCTTTAGCAGAGGTAGCCATGCATAGCATCGAAATTGGAGCTAGCCATTTACCTGCGGCAAATGAAGAAAGCTGCCTTTTTTGACAACAATGGCAGCCGCTTCGCGAAGGCAGTTGATCATTTTGGTCTTATTGCTCGGTCTCGCTCCACATTCGTTTCGCTTACCTGCAAACGCCCAAAATGCTCAACTGCCCCATACTTGAAGGTTTCAAGTATGGGGCGCGGGGGCATACTTGAAGGAACGCTTCGCTGCTTCAAGTATGCCCCCGCAATTTTGTTGTCAAATCATAGCCGCCAGGCGTTGCCTGGCCGAAATGGCGATTGTGCACAGACGTGAGCTGCGCCATTCGCGGGCGCTGCCGCCCCGGCCTCAATCATAAGCCCGATCACTGCGGCACACTTGTCTTACGACCGCCATGTCACATGACTCGAGTGCTGCAGTCTCGCCGTGTCACTCGTAGGGCTTGCGGCAGTTAGTGAGTGTCGATGCGCCGGGTGACCGTGCCGTGTGTCTGTCACAGTGGCGTTATGAAGCGGTGTCCGGTCTGATGCCAAAGCGCCCACGCTTCAACTGAAATTTGTGTGGCAGCAGCCGACTGTCACGGAATTCTCGTCGCAGCGGATGCAAGTTCTTCGATGGTGGACTGTGCTCAGCGATAGGGCGTGCCAACCGTCGCCGCAAGCGATGCCCGGAGTTGCGTGAAAATTCGGTTTCTTTCCTGTTGTGTTCAGAACGAAAAAGGCCGCAGATTGGCTGCGGCCTTTTATTCATCCTGTCTCATAATCATCTCCAGGCGATGATTGTTTTGAACGCTACGCGCTAGCAAGGCTTTTGCTTAGTTCTCCTTCCTCGCTTTCCGCGTCCGGCTTGGTTTGCGAGCAGCTTTTTAAAATGCTCCCAGCGGATCTGCTCGGTCTGTGCGTTGTATGTCAGTCCCCGTTCCATCTGCTCCAGTAATCTCAGACTCAGTGGCTGCTCCAGGTAATGGTCTGCTGTGACTTCTGGTGCACCACCCTCATGGCCGAGCAGATAGGCGATCGTGGATGGAGATATGCCTGACCGTTCCAGCCGAACGGCAAACGAGCGACGGAGACTTTTAAAATTGAGCCCGCCATTAACCGCCGGCGGACAGTGCTGACCGATGTATCCTGTACCCGTGCACGGCCCGCAGAAAAACCGACTTGGGTCGCGGGAGTATAGGTGCTTTGGATCGAAGCTCAGCTCGTTGAAAAGCAGAGCGTCATTGCCATCGGCCTGGCGCCGTTCTTCTACGAAATTTAGAAAGCCCATCTCCACTAGCTTCGAGCAGATTGGAATCTGCCGAGCCGACGGCCCCGTCTTCAACGACTTGTTGTAGCCATTATCGTTGATATCGATAAGGTCTACGCCGTGGACATCCTGGATCACATCATGCACACGTAGCTGGCAGAGCTCGTTAAGCCGCGCGCCGGTATAGAGCCCAAGCGGGAGCAACCAAAACCGATAGGGCTTGGCGTCCTGGTTGATTTTCGGCAGGTCGCCTGCGAGATACTTTCTGTAGGGCCAGCCTGAGAACATCTGATTCAGATTGCTATCCAGAAATGGCTTGGTGATTTCGGCGTGTTTTGTATTGCAGGTCGCGACTTTGATCGCCTCGGTAATCAGCTTGCTCTCAAGTGCTTCGTCCAGCATTCGATTGAACAACTGATAGTAGGTCGTGAGGTTTGCGCCTTTGCTACCCGACGCAGCGTTCTGCTTGAGTAACGACGGTAGCTGATCCTTCAGACGCTGTACGTCGGCCCGATCAAGCTCAGCAACTCGGCGGGTAGGATTATCTTGCGTCAGAGCGATTTTTAGTTTCTCCATCCGCGCTCGAAGCATGTGCTCGGATTTCCCTGCGTAATTGTTTTCTCGCAGAAAGCGGGACAGCGTTATGTCCATGAACTCGGTAAGCAAAGGAGAAGACTGAAAGCGGTTTATCGCATCCGTAATCGCTGAAATGTTTGCCAACGCGATTCGCAAGTGTTCTTCATGGCCGGGTTCGACGATAAGACTCAGGCCTTTGTAAAAAGGAATGGAGAGGGGGGCAGTTACATTCATATATACCTCACAGTGGGTGAGGCTTGAGATTATTACTGGATGGATAAACAGTCAAGATAATCTATTAGGATTTACCATGCGATAGTTTTTATTGACAACTTGTCAATAATCGCAAGATGAGCAAAAGGTAAGAGCGAGCCCCTACCTTTTATTAGCTGAATATTATGCGTACGTTTTCCAGTGTCGCTTAGCAACCCGCACGCTGGGGAAGGGGGTGCCAACCGGGCGACCGACATTGAAAACGCCCTGGCGTTCTCGTAACTCTTGATAGTGCCGGTAATGGATGTGTCCCAGCCCTAGCCCGAAATCGAGCTTGTCGAGCTCGTCTTTGAGCACGTCAGACGGATAGCAGTCGCCGTACCCACCGGTGGTACTTTTATCCGAGTGGCCTACAAGCGCTTTGGCTTTCGCCAGGTCAAGGTTCTGTCTGCGAAATTGATTGATAAAGGTGTGGCGCAGACCGTGGTACGTCAGGCCGTCATCTCCCAGGCCGCAAAGCCCAAGGTAACCCCGGCTAATCTGGCTTGAGCCGAGAAACCAACGGCTCGCAACATGCCCGGGAGAAAGGTCGCCGTATACCCGAATATTGTCGAAAAGCGGAGCCTTGCCGTCTCGCTCGACAGCTTCCAGGCGTGCTTGATGAAACTCCAGGAAGCCCGACTCGATAAGCTGCCGGTGAATCGGCACCAACCTTTCCGAATCGGACGTCTTCAGCTGTTTCGACCCGCTTCGATTGATGCTGATGAGCCAGACGCCGAGTTCTTGCCGAATGTCTTCGAGCCGTAGCTGGCACAGCTCACTTAGCCTTGCGCCTGTAAAAAGGCCAAGCAGCGGCAGCCAAAACTTGTAGTCATCCAAGCGCCAGCGCGGCGGCGTGGTCAGTGTGTAGGCCGGACCGTGAAGAAGTTTCTCGATCTGGCTTGGGCTATACGTGCGCTTCCTCGGCGCCTCGGCTCCTTTGGTGCTGAATGCCAATCCGGCCGCGATATTTTCGGTGATGTAACCCTGATCATGAGCGTAGGTGACAAGGGCCCTTGCCAGCTCAAAAAACTTTTTCGCAGTGCGAGGGTTGATTGGCTCGAACTTACCGTCGCTAATGATCTTACTTAGCGGCTGGTTACGCGTGGCACGGAGGCGATGCCGGTTCTTCGGATAGCTACGCAGATGATCGCGTAGCGTGTTGAATTCAGCGCGAGTCAGCGTCTCGACTTGCCGGTGCCCGCCAAGCAGCTCGCACAGGCCTTCCAGGCGGGCCTTTGCGGTAATGCGAGTCCGCGGGTTAGCCCAGGCGCCTTCACGAATTTGCCGTTCTTCGTATTCCTTTACCAAAGCTGCGAGGCTCAACCCTGCGTTTGAACCACGCGCCGGCGAGACAATGCGATCGTTGACGGAGGGTTGCGTAAAGAGGGTTTCAAGCTTGGCTTTCTGCGCGTCGGGCAGAACGCTCCCGAGCGCATTCAGCAACGCGAGCGTGCCTGGATCCTGTGGCGGTGCCACAGCATCTGTCGGCGAGTTCAGCTCCGGAATCGTCTGCATAGGCTCGGCGGTTGCAGCAGAACCCAACATCCGCCGAACCAGGTCACCGATTTCCTGCATGGCTTGGGCGTAAGGATCTTGGTGATCGTCTTCCTGAAAGTAACGCAACAGCACCTTATCAACCTTCTGCAGCGTATACGTCAGCATGAGGACCGCAATGATGATGGAGCTAGTGAGCAGCTCAACCCGAAAGCTTTTCTTTTCTCTCAGATGCGCTTTCATGCACAGCGGATCGAGTTCGATAAGCATCACATAAAGCCCGGACTCTTCCTGCATCAGGAACGCACGATCAATGATGCGCAGCTTCAAATGCATCGCGTTGGCTTGTTGAAGATGAAAATGCAAAGCTTGCCGAGACTGCGGTAGTGCTGGGGGGATGTGCATGAGATTCCGACCCTGGTCTGGGCGGGCATGGCACAGGTATTCATAAAGCGTCATCGCTGCAAACGCAGGAGATTCTTTCGAGTAGCGACCTGGAGAGGGTGGGACAGTCTCAAGCACATCAAGGGCGGCGTAAATGTACCGGGCAGCGTCGCTGGCGACGTTGTGATTGCAGGTTCCGAGCGGCCAGTCGAAGCGTACGAACCCAACGCCAAGCGCTTTTACCAGTGCGGGCGTTGGTGTCAGTGCGAAGAAAATTTCGCCCCCTGGCTCGTGGCTATAGAGCACTACACGCTCGGCACTCTCTTTCATCATGCGAGCGTCGGCGACCGAAAGGTCTTGGTTCGCGAGCTTCATGGGCGACGGGCGGACTTTCCAAACTCGGTCGGCGAATTTAAGTGCTTCCGCTACCGCAAGGTGAAACCTTTGGAGGTCAACCAGCAGGCGGTCAGAAAAGAGCTCGACGTAGTGCTCGGTTGCCTTGGCAAGGAACTGCTCGAAAGAAGCATTCAGGTACTTAGCGAGATCGCGGGCTAGGGCTTCGTCGTGACTTAGCGCCCACCGGATTTGCGCGGGCAGCTTGGGGTTGGCTGCGAAATGCTTTGGGAAAGTCAGGTAGTACTGGAAGCCGGTTTTGGCTTGATAGACGAGGTGCGGAACACCTGTTTTGCTTTGGCGCTGGGACATGATGGCATACCTTTTGGATTCACAGACGGACTGTGAGTAATCCAATGCCATCAAATCTGGTCTGAAACCCGCGTTCTAGACGGGTTTCAGTGTTGAATTGGTGGAGCCGGGGGGATTTGAACCCCCGTCCGCCAGCTCTCCGCTATTGGTTCTACATGCTTAGCCAGATCTACTGAGTTAACTCCGCGCCGCCCGATTGGCAGGGTGCTTGGAGCGAGCTGTATGAGATTTAGCCGTTACGTCTACAGCGAACTTGGCGGCGATCCTGTTCTATCTGACGGTCATTTCGGGTTTACAGGCATCCCCTAGTGACCGCTGGAGCCGAAGCTACCAGATGAAGGTTAGGCGGCTAGCGCGTACCCTTCGTAGTTGTCGTCGTTGGCAACTATAAGTTTGCAACAGTTTATTTACGAGTTCTGTTACCAACTCGGCATGCCCCTCAAGTTTCGTTACCGGCGTCGAATCCTAATCGGCCCCTGGTGCAGCTTGTGGTGCTGGGCGCGAGTGTACGGCGATCTCTCTGCGCTGTCGATCATTTTGTAGCCATGCTGGTTGCAAAATGTACAGCTTGGCAGCGGCAGGATCGCTCGCACGATCCCGCCGGCCTGGCTTAGTTGCCGGCGCCGGAACCGGAGCCGCTGGTACCGCCGCTACCGGTGCTGCCCGGGCCTTTCAGCTCTTGCAGTGCCTTGGTGGAGTGCGCGATGCAGGCCTCTGTATCGCCGGATTGCTGGGCTTGGCGAGCCTGTTTTACGTACTCGTCGACTTGACTCTTGGCCGGCTCACCCAGGGTGGCGGTGTTGGCGGCCATGTTGTCGTCAATTTCCTGCAGGTTGAGCTGACACAGGTCGTCTTGGGCGAAGACGGCGGGGCTGGCGAGCAGTACCGCGGATGCGAGCAGTGCATGAACTTTCATTGTGGGTCCTCCAGTCTTGTGGACTTCCCGGGCCTGCCTGAGAACTGCTGAAACGGCGGCGCCGAGTCGAATCGAACCCGTCAGGGGCTCTAAAAATCCGACTGCGATTGCGCAAGAGCGTTCATCGAAGCGACACAAACGAAACGGCCCCGCTCCGCTGAGCGGGGCCGTAACGCTGGTGCTAGAGAGGCTGGCCGGCAGTTTTACGACGCGTTACACGATCCACAAGATAGACCAGGCCGTGATAGTCGATCTCGCCATGACGTGACAGGCCGATCTCGCAGGTGCGGCTGGTGGAGATGCCTTCCTCGCAGATCTGCACGGCGTTCTTCAGGCTGCGCAGTGCGTGCTCGTTCAGCTCCGGTGTGGTGAAGCCCTTGTCGCCGGCGAAGCCGCAGCAGTGGATGCCTTCCGGTATGACCACCTCGTTTGCGCAGCGGCGGGCGATATCGATCAGCGCCTGCGCCTCTCCCAGGTGCTGGGTGCTGCAGGTGACATGCACGGCGATCGGCTTGTCCTGCGGGACGAAGTCCAGCTTGTCGAGTAGATGCGTGCGGATGAAGCGCACCGGGTCGTACATGTCGAGGCGTTGATCGGTCAGGCCCTGGACCAGGCGCAGGGTGCAGGGGCTGGTGTCGCAGTAGATCGGGTCGAGCCCGCCGCGACTGGCCTTGAGCAGCGCGTCGAGCATTTCCTGGCGCTTGCGTTCGCCCTGCTCGGCGTAGCCCTTGGAGGCGAACGGCTGGCCGCAGCACAGGTCGTTCAGCTGTTCGGGGAAGATCACCTGGTAGCCGGCCTTTTCCAGCAGGCTGCGGGTCTTGTCGAGCAGCGGCTCCTGTTCCTGATCGCGCGCGGCCGGACCCATGGCGCGGGTGACGCAGGCGGCGAGGTAGACGACCCGAGGGCGCTCGTCGGTGGGCGGCGCCTTGGGCAGGTTCAAACGTTGCAGTGGCTGCGGCGTAGCCGGCGTCCACTGGGGCACGCGGCCCTTGCTGGCGCGGGTCATGGTCGCCGACAGCTTGGCCAGGTTGCGCGTGCCCATGATCAGGTGTGCGCCGTTGGCCACATGCAGCATGAAGCGGGTGCCTTGCACGGCGGTGGCGAAATGCTCGGCCAGCCAGTTGGCGGTACCGGTTTTGCTTGCCTCACGGCCGCGCAGCTTGCGTACCAGATCGCCGGTGTTGATGCCGACGGGGCAGCGCTGGGCGCAGAGGCCGGTGGCCGCGCAGGTGTCGACGCCGTGGTAGTGGTAGAGCCGCTCGATTTCCGTGGTGTCGACACCGGCGCGCTTGCGCGCCTGGATATAGCGCCAGATGACGATACGCTGGCGTGGCGTCAGGGTCAGCCCGTTGGATGGGCAGACCGGCTCGCAGAAGCCGCACTCGATGCACTTGTCGACGATCTCGTCGGCGGCCGGCATCGGCTTGAGGTTCTTCAGGTGGATGTCCGGGTCTTCGGAGAGCACCACGTCCGGATTGAGGATGCCGGTGGGGTCGAGCAGGCGCTTGATCTTCCACATCAGCGCGTAGGCCTCGCTGCCCCATTCCAGCTCGACGAAGGGCGCCATGTTGCGCCCGGTGCCGTGCTCGGCCTTGAGTGCGCCGCCGAACTCGACAGCCACCAGCTGCGCCACTTCGCCCATGAAAGCCTCGTATCGGGCGACCTGCGCCGGATCGTCGAAGCCCTGGGTGAAGACGAAGTGCAGGTTGCCTTCCAGCGCGTGGCCGAAGAGGATCGCCTCGTCGTAGCGGTGCTTGTCGAGCAACTCGATCAGCCGATTGACGCCCTCGGCCAGACGCTCGACCGGGAAGGTCACGTCCTCGATGATCACCGTGGTGCCGGTCTGGCGTACGGCGCCGACTGCCGGGAACGTGTCCTTGCGGATCTTCCACAGCTGGTTGTAAACGACCGGGTCCTCGCTGAAATCGACCTGCTTTTCCACCGGGAAGTGCGCGATGGAGGCCATGATCTGGTTGATCTGCTCGTGCAGTAGGGTCTGGGTTGCGGCGCGCGATTCGATCAAGAGCGCGCAGGCGGTCGGCGACAGTTCCTTCACCCACTCGGGCATGCCGGCCTTGTGCTCGACCGAGCGCAGGCTGCGCCGGTCGAGCAGCTCCACGGCGGACACCGGCTGCTGCTTGAGCACCGGCACGGCGAGGCAGCAGGTTTCCACGTCGGGGAACACGACCAGCGCGCTGGCCTTGTGCGGATGGTCCGGCACGGTGTCGTAGGTCACCGCGCTGATGAAGCCCAGCGTGCCTTCGGAACCGACCATCAGGTGGTTGAGGATATCCAGCGGCTCGTCGTGGTCGACCAGCGCATTGAGCGAGAAACCGGTGGTGTTCTTCAGCCGGTACTTGTGGCGGATCTTTGCCGCCAGTTCGGCGTTGGCGCGGGTTTCGCGGCCCAGCTCGGCCAGTTGCTCGAGCAGGGCGGCATGGCTCTGGCGGAACGCGGCGACGCTGGCGGCATCCTCGCTGTCGACCACGGTGCCGTCGGCCAGCACGACGCGCAGGCCGGCGAGGGTTTTGTAGGTGTTCTGCGCCGTGCCGCAACACATGCCGCTGGAGTTGTTGGCGACGATGCCGCCGATCTTCGCCGCGTTGATCGAGGCCGGGTCGGGGCCGATCTTGCGCTGGAAGGGTGCGAGCACGGCGTTGGCGTTGGCGCCGATCACGCCCGGTTGCAGGCGGATCTGCTCTCCGCCGTTGCGAATCTCGCGGCCGTTCCAGTTGTCGCCGAGCACGATCAGTACCGAGTCGCTGATCGCCTGGCCGGACAGGCTGGTACCGGCGGCGCGGAAGGTCACCGGCACGTTCTCGGCATGCGCCAGCTTGAGCAGCCTGACCACTTCGGCTTCGGTTTCGACGCGTACCACCAGCTTGGGTACCAGCCGGTAGAAGCTGGCGTCGGTGCCGAAGGCGAGGGTGGAAAGCGGGTCGTCGAAGCGGCGCTCGACCGGGATCAGGCGCTCGACTTCACGGAGAAACGCCGCCGGCAAGGGCGCACGTTCGAGCTGGGCGGCCGCGTTCATGCGTCCTCCAGGATCAGCAGGACCAGATCTTTCGGCCCGTGGGCGCCATACGCCAGCACCTGTTCGATGTCGGCGGTTTTCGACGGGCCGGAGACCAGCAGGGCATTGGTCGGCATGCCGGCGGCCCACTGGAACTTCTGCTGGATCTCGTAGAAGTTGTCGTGGATTTCGCTGGCCTTGAGGATGGCGAAATGCACCGGCGGCACCAGGCTCATCAGGCGTGGTTCCTCGCGGGTCGGCCACATGATCAGGCTGCCGGTGGAGGCGATGGCGCCGAGGGTGCCGGTGAGGCTGGCTGGGGTGTCGTTGAACAGCTCGTCCTTCCAGTCCTCGACCGAGCGGTCGTAGGCCTTCAACGTGGGCAGACCTTCACGACCGGCGCAATGCGCGGTGAAGCGCTGGCCGTACGGTGTGGTCGGGGCGATCAGCAGGCTCGGCAGCTGGCGATCGTGCAGCAGCTGTTCGAGCAGGGCGGGCCAATCGGCGTCCGTGGTCAGGTGAATCTCGGTGTGCACCGCTTCCATCAGCTGACGCAGGCGGGCGATGCGCTGCTCCGGCGCGTAGCTCCAGGGCTGGGTCACCAGCGACTCGTCGTAGTCATCGACGATCGGCGTGGTGCCTTCCAGGCTTTTCTTCAGCTTGGCGAGAATGTTGGCCTTGGCGCTCATCGCTTGCCCTCCAGGTGTTCCTTGGCCAGCTCGTGCAGCGAGCGGGCAGCCGGTTTCGGTGCGCTGTGGTTCTGCGTCCAGGGGCCGATGTTCGATGGCGTCAGGGCGCGCAGGCGTGTGGCGAAGAAACCGAACAGGCGGTACAGCGTCGGGCTGGTGTTGAGCAGGCGCCAGCCGGCCCAGATCAGCCGTTCCTGCCTGGAGTACTTGCTGCCCTGGCCGCGCATGACCTTGTGCGGATCGTCCGGCGCCTTGACGTTTTCCTCGCGCAGGCGGCGCAGGAGGGTCGGAATCGGAATCTTCACCGGGCAGACTTCGCCGCAGGCGCCGCACAGCGACGAGGCGCTGGGGTGATCCGGCACCTTGTCCAGGCCGACCATGTGCGGGGTGATGATCTTGCCGATCGGCCCGGGATAGACCTCGCCGTAGGTGTGGCCGCCGACGCGGGTGTACACCGGGCAGTGGTTCATGCAGGCGCCGCAGCGGATGCAGTTCAGCGTTTGGCGCAGCTCGCTGTCGGCGAAGGCCTGGCTGCGGCCGTTGTCCAGCAGGATCAGGTGCACTTCCTGCGGGCCGTCGAGCTCGTGCGCCTTGCGCGGGCCGGAGATCATGTTGACGTAGGTGGTGATCGGCTGGCCCAGCGCCGAGCGGGTCAGCAGCGAGAGCAGCGGGACCACGTCGCGCAGGTTCTCCACCACCTTTTCGATGCCCGTGACGGCGATATGCACCGGCGGTACGGTGGTGCTCATGCGGCCGTTGCCTTCGTTCTCCACCAGCAGCAGGGTACCGGTCTCGGCCACCGCGAAGTTCACCCCGGAGACGCCGATATCGGCCTCGAAGAACTTCTGCCGCAGCGTGCGGCGGCCGATCTGAATGAGTTGGTCGACGTCCTTGGTGTACTCCACGCCGAGCTTCTCGTGGAACAGGGACGCGACCTGGCCGGCGTTCTTGTGGATTGCCGGCATGATGATATGGGAAGGCTTTTCGTGATCGAGCTGGACGATGTACTCGCCCATGTCCGATTCCAGGCATTCGATGCCATGGCCGTCGAGGAAATGGTTCATCTCCATCTCTTCGCTGACCATCGATTTGCCCTTGATCACTTGTCGCGCCTCGTGAGCGCGGGCGATCTCGAGGACGATGTTGTTCGCCTCGTCTACCGTCTCCGCCCAGTGCACTTTCACACCGTTGCGGGTCAGGTTGGCTTCCAGCCGCTCGAGCAGTTCGGGCAGCTTGGACAGTGCGCGGGCGCGGATATGGTTGCCCATCTCGCGCAGCCGCTCGCGTTCGTCGGCATCGCTGAAGGCCGCGGCGCGCTTGGTCATCAGCGAGTCCATGGCGGTGCGGAAGTTGCGCCGCAGCTGCTCGTCCTTCAGCGACTTGCGGGCACGGGCGCGGAAATCCGGGTCGCCGGCGTTTTCGATCTGAATCGCGGGAATACGCTGTTCGGCGTTCATCGGGCACCTCCGGTGCGTTGCCAGAGGAAGCTCGCCAGGTGCTGGCCGCGCAGGGCTTCACGCTGCTTTTCCAGTGAGCCGTTGATGTTCATCAGGCAGCCGCAGTCGGCGCTGACCACCTGGTGCGCGCCGGATTCCTTCAGCGCACGGGTCTTGTCCAGCACCATGGCGCCGGAGATATCGGGCATGCGCACGCTGAAGGTGCCGCCGAAGCCGCAGCATTCGCTCTCGTGGTCATGCTCGACGCGCTCGACCTGGCCCAGCTGGGCGAGCAGGGCGCGGCCGTGCAGATGGGTATTCATCTCGCGGCGGGCCGAGCAGGAGGTGTGCAGGGCGACCTTGGTCGGCGTGCCGGCATCCTTGAACTCGACCTTGCAGACATTGAGCAGGAACTCGGCCAGCTCGAAGGTGCGCTCGGCCAGCGCCTGGGCCTTCTTCAGCGTGGCCGGCTCGTCCTTGAACAGGTCCAGATAGTGGTGGCGCAGCATGCCGGCGCAGGAACCGGAAGGGACGACCACCGGCCAGTCGTTGGCGAACAGCTCCAGCTGCGCGCGGGCGACCTCTCGCGCCTCGTCGGTATAGCCGGTGGTGTAGGCCGGCTGGCCGCAGCAGGTCTGGCCCTGCGGGTAGTGCACGGTCAATCCTTCGCGTTCGAGCAGGTGGATGGCATCCAGGCCAGCCTCGGGATAGAACAGATCCACCACGCAGGTACCGAACAGGTAAACCTGGCTCGGCTTGGCAGGATATTCGCGTGGTTTGGGCAGCGGCGGCGCGACGCGGGTGGCGTTCGGCGCGGCGTTGTAGAAGAGTTCTCTCATCGGCTTGGTCTCCGGGTGGGCCCGGTTATCCGCAAACTGCGGGAGGTTGAAGCGCTCTTGCCCCGCATGAGCGGGGCAAGGTTTCACGGTTGTCTTACTTACCGACCAGCGGGTCGGTCACGCCCATCACGTAGATCGCGATCAGACCGATCGCCCCCGTGAACAGTACGTAGTACAGCGTAGGCCAAACGGTCTTGCGCAGCGTGGAGCCTTCGCGGCCGAGCAGGCCGACGGTAGCGGATGCGGCGACCACGTTGTGGATCGCAACCATGTTGCCCGCAGCCGCACCGACGGCCTGAGTGGCGACTACCATTGCTCCGGAGATGCCCAGCGACTGTGCGACACCAAACT
Organism: Stutzerimonas sp. KH-1; assembly: GCF_054483855.1. NCBI lineage: Bacteria > Pseudomonadati > Pseudomonadota > Gammaproteobacteria > Pseudomonadales > Pseudomonadaceae > Stutzerimonas > Stutzerimonas sp. KH-1. The sequence continues at coordinate 4,560,490 of NZ_CM137011.1, forward strand.
GGAACTGGCTGAACATCATGTTGCTGACGGTGTTGGAGCCAGCCAGGAAGGCGCCGAGTGCGCCTACGGCGGGGGCGAGCAGCGGGTAGATGGCGCCGACGCTATCGGCGACGTAGCGCGCCATGACGATCGGCATGCTGGCCAGCTCGGCGCCGTTGACGCCGGAGTTGATCAGGATGCGCACCATCGGCACGGTGAACAGCAGGACGAAGCCGGCGCTGAGCAGCACGCCGCTGGATTCCTTTACCGCAGCCTTCAGCTCGGAAACGCGCATGCCGTGCAGGAAGAAGGTGATCAGCACCACCATGACGAGGATGCCGCCCGGGAGGTGCAGCGGCTCGATGCCTGCACTGACGCCGGTCTCGCCGAGGATGTTGGCAAAGGCGATGGAGACGGACTTCAGCGTGGCAGTGACCTGCGGGAATACGCGGCTGATGACCAGGATCGCACCGACCAGCACATAGGGCAGCCAGGCGCGGAAGGCGCTCATCGGGCGCGCCGCGATGTCGTCCAGCTTCATTTCGATGGTACCCAGCCATTCGGCCGGCCACTCTTTGGCGTCGGCGAAATCCCAGGTGCGCTTCGGGGTCAGGAAGTTGAAGCGTGCCGCGGTGGTGACGATAGCGAGACCGACCAGGCCGCCGAGCAGCGACGGGAACTCCGGGCCGAGGAAGATACCGGTGGCGGCGTAGGGCAGGGTGAACGCCAGACCAGCGAAGATCGCGAACGGCAACACTTCGAAGCCGGCTTTCCAGCTCTTCTCCTTGCCGAAGAAGCGCGTCAGCATCAGCACCATGACCAGCGGCATCACGGTGCCGACGATGGCATGGGTGATCGCCACACTGCTGGTGATCTGCTGCAGGAAGGCTTGCCAGCTGGAACCCTGGGCTGCCAGCTGCGCACCGATGGTGGCGGTATCCAGACCGCTATTGATGCCCACGACGATCGGCGTACCGACCGCGCCGAAAGACACCGGCGTGCTTTGTACCAGCATGCCGAGCAGGACCGCAGCCATCGCCGGGAAGCCAACCGCGACCAGCAGCGGCGCGGCGATGGCGGCCGGGGTGCCGAAGCCGGAGGCGCCTTCGATGAAGCAGCCGAACAGCCAGGCGATGATGATGGCCTGGATGCGGCGGTCAGGGCTGATGGTGGTGAAGCCGGCGCGAATGGCGGTGATGCCGCCAGAGTGCTTCAGCGTGTTCAGCAGCAGGATCGCACCGAAGATGATCCACAGCAGGCCGAGGGTAATCACCAGGCCCTGCAGCGTGGAGGCGATGATGCGGGTGAAGCTCATGTCCCAGATGAACAGGCCGATTGCCGCGGTGAACAGGTAGACCAGCGGCATGGCGCGGCTGGCGGGCCAGCGCAGGCCGATCAGCATCACGGCCGCGAGCAGAATGGGAGTGAAGGCGAATAGTGCGAGCAGTCCGTTGGACATGTCAGGCGTCCCCTACGGTTCGATTCATACGGGGCCCTGAGTGGACCGTGGAATGGTTGTCGTGCACAGATCTCATGCTGAGTCCTCTTATTGTTAGTCGCCTCTGTAAATTGGTAATACCAATTACCAGAAGCGAATGGCCAGCGTAAGAGCTGCGTCTGGGAGCGTCAATCAGGTGGGCATAGACTTTGGTCGCAGCCGCTGACCTTGTATGGCCGTGAGCCGACGGCTAGCATTCTTCGACTGGTAAGACCATTTCGAGGTGGATATGGACGTGGGCATGGTGCGTCAGCGGCGGCTGGCCGACGATATCGTCGCGCAGTTGGAAACCATGATTCTGGAAGGCACCCTCAAGGCCGGTGAACGGCTGCCGGCCGAGCGAATGCTGGCCGAGCGCTTCGGGGTGTCGCGGCCCTCCCTGCGCGAGGCGATCCAGAAGCTCGCGGCCAAGGGCCTGCTGATCAGTCGGCACGGTGGCGGCACCTTCGTCGCCGAGTCGCTGGGCTCCACCTTCAGCGACCCGTTGCTGCACCTGCTGGAAAACAACAGCGATGCCCAGCGCGACCTGCTGGAGTTCCGGCATACCCTGGAGGGCAGCTGTGCGTACTATGCGGCGCTGCGTGCGACCGAGGTGGATCAGAAGCGACTCACGGAGGCCTTCTCGGCATTGCAGGATTGCTACACCCGTGAGGGCAAGGTGACTCGCGCGGAAGAGGGCGCGGCCGACGCGCAGTTCCACCTGGCGATTGCCGAGGCCAGCCACAACGCGGTGCTGCTGCACACCATTCGTGGCCTATTCGATCTGCTCAAGCGCAACGTGGTGACCAATATCGGCGGCATGTACGCCCTGCGCGACGAGACTCGCGACATGCTGATGAGCCAGCATCGCGAGTTGTACGAGGCGATCATGGCGCGGCGTGCGGTGGAGGCGCGCGACGTCATCCATCGGCACATCAACTATGTACAGGAAGTGCTTGCCGAAGGTCAGCAGGAAGCCCAGCGGCTGGCGCGCGCGCAGCGTCGGCAGGAGCGGGTAGGGGCATCGCAGAAGGCAGGCTGAGACGTGAGCGAGGCAAGGCTGGCGGGCGAAGCGGTGCTGCCTCGCCCGGGACCGATCAGTCGTCCTTGCCCTTGGTACGCATGGCGCGCTGGATTTCCCGATCGGAATCTCGCTCCTTCTCGGTGTGGCGCTTGTCGAATTCCTTCTTGCCCTTGGCCAGGGCGATCTCGCACTTGATCATGTGCTTCTTCCAGTACAGCGACAGTGCTACGCAGGCGTAGCCCTTCTGCTGCACGGCACCGAACAGCTTGCCCAGCTCACGCTTGTTGAGCAGTAGCTTGCGAGTGCGGGTCGGGTCGGCGATGACGTGAGTGCTGGCGCTGGTCAGCGGCGTGATGTGCGCGCCCATCAGCCAGGCTTCGCCATCTTTGAGCAGCACATAGCTGTCGACCAGCTGCGCCTTGCCGGCGCGCATGCTCTTCACTTCCCAGCCGGCGAGGACGAGGCCGGCCTCGAACTTCTGCTCGATGAAGTAATCGTGTAGCGCTTTCTTGTTCAGCGCGATGGTCCCGGGGGACTGTTTCTTCTGTTTGGCCATAGGGGCGGCATTATAGGGAGTCCCGTTGCGGCTGGCGACAGCCTGCAACAGCGCCGGCGGCAGAAACTTGAGGGGCAGCCGCTAATCCCCGACAATGTGCCCGCTTCGCGCTGAGCGGCTTCGGCAAATGGTCGAGCCGCGGGTGCGGGCTGGCTGCGCCGACGTCTGGATGGCGCGCAATGAAACGACGACGTAGAAGGTCCGCATGACGACGCACATTCAACGTTCCGCGCTGCTGCCTTATCCCGCACACGCGCTGTTCGACATGGTCAACGACGTAGCCAGCTATCCGCAGTTCCTGCCCTGGTGCTCTGCGACCGAGGTGCTCTCCAGTAGCGAGACCGAAATGCATGCCAGCATGACCGTGGCCAAGGCTGGGCTCAGTCAGCGCTTCATGACGCGCAACGCGCTGGAGCTTGGCAAGCGCATCGAGATGAAGCTGGAAGAGGGGCCGTTCAGTCACCTGCATGGCATCTGGGAATTCAAGGCGCTGGGTGAGAAGGCCTGCAAGATCAGTCTCGATCTGACCTTCGATTACGCCGGGCCGCTGGTCAAGGCGACGCTTGGTCCGCTGTTCAATCAGGCCGCCAATACCCTGGTGGACGCCTTTTGCGAGCGAGCGAAACAGCTCTATGGATAAGCCGTCGATTGCCGTCGAAGTGGTCTATGCGCTTGCCGACAAGCAAAAGCTGCTGCAGATGACCGTGCCTGCCGGCACCACCGTCCGCGAGGCTGCGCTGCGTTCAGGGCTGGATGCACATTTTCCTGGTCTCGACCTCGCCAGCGCGCCGCTGGGAATATTCGGCAAGGCGGTGCCCAAGCCTGAAGAGCGGGTGCTGGCAGAGGGCGAGCGCGTCGAGATCTACCGGCCGCTGATAGCCGATCCGAAGGAGGTCCGTAAGCAGCGTGCGGCGAAAGCGGCGAAGAACAAGGCAGAGGATGCTTGAACGCTAGATAGCAAAACGCCCGGACTCGCCGGGCGTTTTTTCATTCGGTTTCCAGTGGTTCTGGAATCGGTACCGGAACGGCTTCCGCTTCGTCCACTTCGCGCTGGATCTGCTCCAGCAGCGATCCGGGCGCGGGGCGCTCTTCCGGCTGGCGGGGCGTGGCTGCGGGCGTGCTCGGGGCCTGAGGCTGGCGGCCGAGAATCTGTTCGTCACGGCTGACACCCGGCATGAAGTCACCGGCCAGGCCTGCGAGCTGATCGTTGGCATTGAACACCAGGCTTACGCGCTCCTGCTGGCGCTGACTGCCGCCGGGCTGAATGCTGTAGAGGTAATCCCAGCGATTGGGGTGGAAGGTGTCGGTGATCAGCGGGTTGCCCATGATAAACCGCACCTGCTGACGGGTCATTCCAGGTCGCAACTGGTCTATCATGTCCTGCGTGACGACATTGCCCTGTTGAATGTCGACCTTGTAAACCCCGGGAAATGAACAACCGGCGAGTGCGAACAGACCCACGAAGGTGAGGCTGGCCAGCATGAGCTTGGTGTTTTGCATCGGTGGGTGACTTCCACTATCTTGGCTGGGCAAAGAACCCGGATCATACCCGTATTGGAGGAGGCTGCGAAACAGCAGCAGCGAGAAAGCCAACCATGGTTGAAAATAGCGAACTACGTAAAGCAGGTCTCAAGGTAACGCTGCCGCGGGTCAAGATCCTGCAGATGCTGGATACGACCGATCGCCGTCACATGAGTGCCGAGGACGTCTACAAGGCATTGATGGAAGCGGGCGAAGATGTCGGTCTGGCGACCGTCTACCGTGTGTTGACTCAGTTCGAGGCGGCCGGCCTGGTAGTTCGGCACAACTTCGATGGTGGTCATGCCGTCTTCGAGCTGGCCGATAGCGGGCATCACGACCACATGGTCTGCGTCGATACGGGCGATGTCATCGAGTTCTTCGACCAGGAAATCGAAAAACTGCAGAAAGAAATCGTCAAGCGTCACGGCTACGAGCTGGTGGATCACAACCTGGTGCTCTACGTGCGCAAGAAGGACTGAGCCTCATAGATGTTGAAAAGGCGGCCATGGGCCGCCTTTTTTATGTCGCTCTGCCGGGCGTCAGGCCTGTGCGGAAGTGACCATCTGCCGGGCATGAGCCAAGGATTGTTCGGTCAGGTCGACGCCGCCGAGCATCCGTGCGATCTCCTCGACGCGTCCGGCTTGGTCCAGCTCGGCCACGGCCGTGCGGGTTTCATCGTTGCCGCGGGCCTTGTGCACGAACAGGTGGTGGTGTCCTTGCGCAGCCACCTGCGGCAGGTGCGTGACGGTCAAGACCTGGCCGCGCTCGCCGAGGCGGCGCAGCAGTTGGCCGACGATTTCCGCGGTAGGGCCGCCGATGCCGACATCGACTTCGTCGAACACCAGCGTCGGCACGCGCGACGTTTGTGCCGTGATCACCTGGATCGCCAGGCTGATCCGTGACAGCTCGCCGCCCGACGCGACCTTGGCCAGCGGGCGCAGTGGCTGGCCGGGGTTGGCGCTGACCAAGAACTCCACCTGTTCCAGGCCGTAGGGCGTGTACTCGCCTTCTGCTGCCGGCTTGAGCTGTACGCTGAAGCGCCCGCCGGGCATGCCCAGGCGCTGGATTTCTGCCTCGACCGCGCTCGCCAGCTCTTCGGCGGCTGCCTGGCGGTTGCGGCTCAGTTCGCCGGCTTTCTCCTCGTAGTGGCGAGCGTAGGCCGCCAGCTCTTCGCCGAGGCGCTCGACCGCTTCGTCATCGGCATTCAGCCCTTCCAGTTCTTCCAGCAGCTGCTGGTGCAGGTTGGGCAGTTCGCTCGGCTGTATGCGGTGCTTGCGCGCCAGGGTGTAGATGGTGTCCAGACGCTCCTCCAGCATCTGCTGGCGTTCCGGATCGGCGTCGAAATGGTCGACGAAGCGATTGAGCTCACCGATCGCCTCTTCGACCTGGATCTGCGCGCTGGCCAGTAGGTTGACCGCTTCGCTCAGTGCCTGCGGCTGATTCTGGAAGGCGGTCAGCCGCTGCAGGCTGCTGGTCAGGACAGAGAGCACGTTGCCGGCATCGCTTTCGCTGCACAGTTCCATGACCTGGCGGCAGGCGCCGAGCAGCTGTTCGGCGTTGGCCAGGTTCTTGTGTTCCTGTTCGAGCTGCTCCAGTTCGTGCTCGCCCAGCGCGAGATTCTCCAGCTCTTCCAGTTGATAGCTGAGCAGCTGGTGGCGTGCGCGCTGCTCGTCGCTGCTGTTGCTCAGCCGCTCCAGGGTCTGGCGCGTCTGCCGCCAACGCTGCGCGGCCAATTGCACCTGGCGCGCCAGTTCCTGGCTGCCGCTGTACTCGTCGAGTAGGCGCCGGTGGGTGTCGCCCTTGAGCAACGACTGGTGCTCGTGCTGGCTGTGGATATCGATCAGTAGTTCGCCCAGCGCCTTGAGGTCTCCCTGCGGGCAGGGCGTGCCGTTGATGTAGCCGCGCGAGCGGCCTTCGGCGGTGATCACCCGGCGCAGGATGCAAGGACCTTCGCTGTCCATATCGCGTTCGGCCAGCCAGGCGCGGGCGTCGGGGATGTCGTCCAGGTCGAAGCTGGCGAGGATGTCGGCTTTGTCCGCACCGATGCGCACCACGCTGCTGTCGGCCCGGTCGCCGAGGGTCAGGCCGAGGGCATCGAGCATGATCGACTTGCCCGCACCGGTTTCACCGCTGATCACGCTCATGCCGCGTTTCAGCTCGAGGTCCAGGTGTTCGACGATGGCGTAGTTGTGAACCGACAGATGAACCAGCATGGCGAGGCTCCCGATTTTGCGTGGCTGGCTATTTATACAGTGGTTTTCCTGCCGCCCACAAGCGCATAAGGATGAATGTGCCGTTGCTCGTCATTTCCCCCGCTGTACATCGCCTCATGCCCTTGAAGCCGGTTTTCGCGCCCCCATATAGCGGCACAAGCGCGGGCTGCTGCCCGCTGATCGTACTGAGAGGAGGACCCATGGCCGACGAGCAGAATCAGGATAACCAGAACCCGGAAACGCCAGAGCAATCGCAAGCGGACGTAGCCGAGGACCTGGCGGCCCGCGTGCAGTCGCTGGAGGAGCAGCTGGCGGCTGCGCAGGATCAGTCGCTGCGCGTGGCGGCAGAGCTGCAGAACATCCGTCGACGTGCCGAGCAGGATGTAGAGAAGGCGCACAAGTTCGCGCTGGAAAAGTTCGCCGGTGACCTGCTGGCGGTCGCCGACAGCCTGGAGCGCGGTCTGGAGCTGTCGAATCCGGACGACGAGGCGGTCAAGCCGATGCGCGAAGGCGTCGAACTGACCCTCAAGCTGCTGCTCGACACCCTGGCGCGCCATCAGCTGGAGCAGCTGGATCCGCATGGCGAGCCGTTCAATCCCGAGCATCACCAGGCCATGGCGATGGAGGAAAGCACCCACGTCGAGCCGGGCAGTGTGCTCAAGGTGTTCCAGAAAGGTTATCTGCTCAACGGCCGCCTGCTGCGTCCGGCAATGGTCGTGGTCAGCAAGGCGCCTGCCGACGCGCCGCCTTCGATCGATGAGAAGGCTTGAAATCGGCGTACCCAACCCCATCTGGTAGCCAAGCGTTTTTGTGTTACCCGCAGCCGGTAGACGGGCGCGGATCAATCGAAATTTGGAGAGCGAATTAAATGGGCAAGATCATCGGTATCGACCTGGGGACCACCAACTCCTGTGTCTCCATCATGGAAAACGGCAACGTCAAAGTCATCGAGAACGCCGAAGGCGGACGCACCACGCCGTCCATCATCGCCTACACCAACGATGGTGAGACGCTGGTTGGCCAGTCGGCCAAGCGCCAGGCAGTCACCAACCCGCAGAACACCCTGTACGCAGTCAAGCGCCTGATTGGCCGCCGTTTCGAAGAAGACGTCGTGCAGAAGGACATCAAGATGGTGCCCTACAGCATCGTCAAGGCCGATAACGGTGATGCCTGGGTGGAAGTGAAGGGTCAGAAGATGGCCCCTCCGCAGATTTCCGCCGAAGTGCTGAAAAAGATGAAGAAAACCGCCGAGGATTACCTGGGCGAGTCGGTCACCGAAGCGGTCATCACCGTGCCGGCCTACTTCAACGACAGCCAGCGTCAGGCCACCAAGGATGCCGGTCGCATCGCAGGTCTGGACGTCAAGCGCATCATCAACGAGCCGACTGCGGCCGCGCTGGCCTATGGCATGGACAAGGCCAAGGGCGACCACACCGTGATCGTCTATGACCTGGGTGGCGGTACCTTCGACGTGTCGGTGATCGAGATCGCCGAAGTCGACGGCGAGCACCAGTTCGAGGTGCTGGCTACCAACGGTGACACCTTCCTCGGTGGTGAGGACTTCGACATCCGCCTGATCGATTACCTCGTCGACGAATTCAAGAAAGAAACCGGCATGAACCTCAAGGGCGACCCGCTGGCCATGCAGCGCCTGAAGGAAGCCGCTGAGAAGGCCAAGATCGAGCTGTCCTCCAGCCAGCAGACCGACGTCAACCTGCCGTACATCACGGCTGACGCGTCCGGCCCGAAGCACCTGAACGTGAAGATCTCCCGCGCCAAGCTGGAGTCGCTGGTCGAGGATCTGGTCGAGCGCACCATCGAGCCTTGCCGCATCGCGCTGAAGGATGCCGGCATCGATGTGTCGAAGATCAATGACGTGATCCTGGTCGGTGGTCAGACCCGCATGCCGCTGGTGCAGCAGAAGGTCGCCGAGTTCTTCGGCAAGGAAGCGCGCAAGGACGTCAACCCGGACGAAGCCGTGGCCATGGGTGCTGCCATCCAGGGCGCCGTGCTGGCGGGCGACGTCAAGGACGTGCTGCTGCTCGACGTATCGCCGCTGACCCTGGGTATCGAGACGCTGGGCGGCGTGATGACTCCGCTGATCGAGAAGAACACCACCATCCCGACCAAGAAGTCGCAGGTGTTCTCCACTGCCGACGACAACCAGAGCGCCGTGACCATTCACGTGCTGCAGGGCGAGCGCAAGCAGGCCGCGCAGAACAAGTCGCTGGGTCGCTTCGATCTGGCCGAGATTCCGCCGGCTCCGCGCGGCATGCCGCAGATCGAAGTCACCTTCGATATCGACGCCAACGGCATCCTGCATGTGTCCGCCAAGGACAAGGCCACCGGCAAGCAGCAGTCCATCGTGATCAAGGCCAACTCGGGTCTGTCCGAGGAGGAAATCGAGCAGATGGTGCGTGACGCTGAGGCCAATGCCGAGGAAGACCGCAAGTTCGAGGAGCTGGCTACCGCACGCAACCAGGGCGATCAGCTGGTGCACGCCACCCGCAAGATGCTTACCGAAGCCGGCGACAAGGCCAGCGACGATGACAAGGCGGCGATCGAGAAGGCGCTTGGCGAGCTGGAAGTTGCCATCAAGGGCGACGACAAGGCTGAGATCGAAGCGAAGATCGCCGCGGTGTCCCAGGCCTCCACTCCGGTTGCGCAGAAGATGTACGCCGAGCAGGCTCAGGCCGGTGAAGGCCAACCCGCAGGTGAGCAGGCGAAGCCGGGCGACGACGTGGTCGACGCCGAGTTCGAAGAGGTCAAGGACAACAAGTAAGCCCCGGCTTGCTTCCGCTCCAGCCCGCCCCGACGCCATTGGGGCGGGCAAGACCGCCACGCGGGGGCTTGCTCCCGCGTCGGCGTGTCTGGAAGGCATGAAATTGAGGGTTCAGGATAGTTATGGCCAAACGCGATTTTTACGAGGTGCTGGGCGTCGAGCGCGGCGCCAGCGAGGCGGAGCTGAAAAAGGCTTACCGTCGCCTCGCCATGAAGCATCACCCCGACCGCAACCCGGGCGACAAGGCGGCTGAGGATGCCTTCAAGGAGGCCAATGAGGCCTATGAGGTGCTGTCCGATCCGAGCAAGCGTGCTGCCTACGATCAGTACGGACACGCCGGCGTCGATCCGCAGATGGGGGCGGGCGGAGCCGGTTATGGCGGCGCCAACTTCTCCGACATCTTTGGCGACGTGTTCAGCGATTTCTTCAGTGGTGGTCGTGGCGGCTCCCGCGGCGGCGCTCAGCGCGGCAGCGATCTGCGCTACACGCTGGAACTCGATCTGGAAGAAGCTGTGCGCGGCACCACGGTGACCATTCGCGTGCCGACCCTGGTCGAATGCAAGACCTGCGATGGCTCCGGGGCGAAGAAGGGTACCAGTCCGGTGACCTGTACCACCTGTGGCGGCATCGGCCAGGTGCGCATGCAGCAGGGCTTCTTCTCCGTACAGCAGACCTGCCCGCGCTGTCATGGCAGCGGCAAGATGATTTCCGACCCTTGCGGCAGCTGCCACGGCCAGGGTCGCGTCGAAGAGCAGAAGACGCTCTCGGTCAAGGTGCCGCCGGGCGTCGATACCGGCGACCGCATTCGCCTGTCTGGTGAGGGCGAGGCCGGAACCCAGGGCGGGCCGGCGGGCGACCTCTACGTGGTGGTCAACGTGCGCGAGCACGCGATCTTCCAGCGTGACGGCAAGCACCTGTATTGCGAGGTGCCGATCAGCTTCGCCGATGCGGCGCTGGGTGGTGAGCTCGAGGTGCCGACGCTGGATGGCCGGGTCAAGCTGAAGATCCCGGAAGGCACCCAGACCGGCAAGCAGTTCCGCCTGCGCGGTAAGGGTGTGGCGCCGGTGCGCGGTGGCGCAGCGGGCGATCTGATGTGTCGCGTCGTGGTCGAAACGCCGGTCAACCTGAGCAAGCGCCAGCGCGAGATGCTCGAGGAGTTCCGCGGCACGCTACAGGGCGACACCTCCCATTCACCCAAGGCCAGCGGCTGGTTCGAGGGTGTGAAGCGCTTTTTCGGTGATGTTTGAGTCGAGCTGAGGGCTTGAGGTCCGGTGCCTGGTGCATCGGCCTCGCCGTCGGTTTCCGGCTTGCAGCTTGGAGCTGATGTTATGCGACGTATTGCAGTGACGGGCGCCGCCGGGCGCATGGGCAAGACACTGATCGAGGCGGTGCAGCAGACAGGCGGCGTCGCCGGTCTGACCGCGGCCATCGATCGGCCGGACAGCACCCTGGTCGGTGCCGATGCAGGCGAGCTGGCAGCCATCGGGCGGCTGGGCGTGCCGCTGACCGGTGATGTCGCCAAGGCGGTCGACGAGTTCGACGTGCTGATCGACTTCACCCACCCTTCGGTGACGCTGAAGAATCTGGACGTCTGCCGGCGCGCCGGCAAGGCCATGGTGATCGGCACCACCGGCTTTTCGCCGGAAGAGAAGGAGCGCCTCGCGGCGGCGGCCAGGGAGATTCCGATCGTCTTCGCGGCCAACTTCAGCGTTGGCGTCAATCTCTGCCTCAAGCTGCTGGATACGGCGGCGCGGGTGCTGGGCGACGATGTGGACATCGAGATCATCGAGGCCCATCACCGGCACAAGGTGGATGCGCCGTCCGGCACTGCGCTGCGCATGGGTGAGGTGGTGGCCGAGGCGCTTGGGCGCGACCTGCAGAAGGTCGCCGTCTATGGTCGCGAAGGTCAGACTGGTGCGCGGCCGCGCGAGACCATCGGCTTCGCCACAGTGCGTGCCGGGGATGTTGTGGGTGACCACACCGTGCTGTTCGCCGCCGATGGCGAGCGTGTCGAGATCACCCACAAGGCTTCCAGCCGCATGACCTTCGCCAAGGGGGCAGTGCGCGCCGCGCTGTGGCTGGACGAGAAGCCGGCGGGCCTCTATGACATGCAGGACGTGCTCGGGCTGAAATGATTCGTTGCGCGCACTGGCTGTGCGGTGCCCCGTTCGGGTGCGCTGGGCGGCGATTTCGGCTGGACCGGAAAGGCGGTTTTGTGTAAGCTTCCCGCTTTAGTGTGTCCACTAAAAGTTGCGCAGAAATGAATCAAACAAAAAGCGGGATGACCTTCACACGTCATCCCGCTTTTTTACAATCTGCGTTTGCTCCAGCCTTGATCTACGGGAGGTCTCTTGACTAAGCCAGCCCTTACGCCAGCCATTCTGGCTCTTGCCGATGGCAGCATCTTTCGCGGCGAATCCATCGGCGCCGATGGGCAAACCATTGGTGAGGTGGTGTTCAACACCGCCATGACCGGCTATCAGGAAATCCTCACCGATCCCTCCTACGCCAAGCAGATCGTTACCCTCACATATCCCCATGTCGGCAACACCGGCACTACGCCGGAAGACGCCGAGTCCTGGAAAGTCTGGGCCGCTGGTCTGGTGATTCGCGACCTGCCATTGATTTCCAGCAACTGGCGCAACAAGCAATCACTGCCCGATTACCTCAAGGCCAACGGCACCGTTGCCATCGCCGGCATCGATACCCGTCGGCTGACCCGTATCCTGCGCGAGAAAGGTGCGCAGAACGGCTGCATCCTGGCTGGCGCCGACGCGACCGAAGAGAAGGCGCTGGAGCTGGCGCGCAGCTTCCCCGGTCTGAAGGGCATGGACCTGGCCAAGGAAGTCAGCGTGAAGGAGCGTTACGAGTGGCGTTCCAGTGTCTGGTGCCTGAAGGACGACGCGCATGCCGAGATCCCGGCCAGCGAGCTGCCCTACCATGTCGTCGCCTTCGACTACGGCGTGAAGTACAACATCCTGCGCATGCTGGTCGCCCGCGGTTGCCGCGTCACCGTGCTGCCGGCGCAGACGCCTGCCAGCGAAGCCCTGGCGCTGAATCCGGACGGCATCTTCCTGGCCAATGGCCCGGGTGACCCCGAGCCGTGCGACTACGCAATCAAGGCGATTCAGGAAGTCCTCGAAACCGACATTCCGGTATTCGGCATCTGCCTCGGCCACCAGCTGCTGGCGCTGGCCTCCGGCGCCAAGACCGTGAAGATGCCCAACGGTCACCACGGTGCGAACCACCCGGTGCAGGATCTGAAGACTGGCGTGGTGATGATTACCAGTCAGAACCACGGTTTCGCAGTGGACGAAGCCAGCCTGCCGGCCAATGTGCGCGCCACGCACAAGTCGCTGTTCGACGGCACCCTGCAAGGCATCGAGCGTACCGACAAGGATGCCTTCAGCTTCCAGGGCCACCCCGAGGCGAGCCCCGGCCCGCACGACGTCGCGCCGCTGTTCGACCGTTTCATCGAAGCCATGGCCAAGCGACAGTAAACGAGTCGCCTTGAGAGTGTAGCGAGCGCGGTCTGGGCAAGGCGCCCGGAACGCAACGACGAGACAGTACAGGTAGTACGGCGAGGAAGTGAGTACCGCGCAACGCAGCCCAGGCAGCGCGCAGTAACTCTCAAGATGACTCGCCGACTGACCCAAGGATTCGAGTAACGAAAATGCCAAAACGTACAGATATCAAAAGCATCCTCATCCTCGGCGCTGGCCCCATCGTCATCGGCCAAGCCTGCGAGTTCGACTATTCCGGTGCGCAGGCGTGCAAGGCGCTGAAGGAAGAAGGCTTCCGCGTCATCCTGGTGAACTCCAACCCGGCCACCATCATGACCGACCCGGCCATGGCCGACGCCACCTACATCGAGCCCATCAAGTGGGCCACCGTGGCCAAGATCATCGAGAAGGAGCGCCCCGACGCGCTGCTGCCGACCATGGGCGGCCAAACGGCGCTGAACTGCGCGCTGGACCTGGAAAAGCACGGTGTGCTGGAGAAGTTCGGTGTCGAGATGATCGGTGCCAACGCCGATACCATCGACAAGGCCGAAGACCGTTCGCGCTTCGACAAGGCGATGAAGAACATCGGCCTGGCCTGCCCAGAATCCGGTATTGCGCACAACATGGAAGAGGCCTACGCGGTTCTCGACAAGGTCGGCTTCCCGTGCATCATCCGTCCGTCGTTCACAATGGGCGGTACCGGTGGCGGCATCGCTTATAACCGTGAAGAGTTCGAAGAGATCTGCGCCCGTGGTCTGGATTTGTCTCCGACCAGCGAGCTGCTGATCGACGAGTCGCTGATCGGCTGGAAGGAATACGAGATGGAGGTGGTCCGCGACAAGAAGGACAACTGCATCATCGTCTGCTCCATCGAGAACTTCGATCCGATGGGCGTGCACACCGGCGACTCCATCACCGTAGCCCCGGCGCAGACCCTGACCGACAAGGAATATCAGATCATGCGCAACGCCTCGCTGGCGGTGCTGCGTGAGATCGGTGTGGAAACCGGCGGCTCCAACGTGCAGTTCGGCATCTGCCCGAACACCGGCCGCATGGTCGTGATCGAGATGAACCCGCGCGTGTCGCGTTCCTCGGCGCTGGCCTCCAAGGCCACCGGCTTCCCGATCGCCAAGATCGCCGCCAAGCTGGCCGTCGGTTACACCCTCGACGAACTGCAGAACGACATCACTGGCGGTCGCACGCCTGCCTCGTTCGAGCCGGCGATCGACTACGTCGTGACCAAGGTGCCGCGCTTCGCCTTCGAGAAATTCCCCAAGGCCGACGCCCGTCTGACCACTCAGATGAAGTCGGTCGGTGAGGTCATGGCCATCGGCCGTACCTTCCAGGAATCCATGCAGAAAGCGCTGCGCGGTCTGGAAGTCGGCGCCACCGGTTTCGATCCGAAGCTGAACCTGGCCGATGCCGAGGCCGAGAGCACCCTCAAGCGCGAGCTGACCGTGCCGGGCGCCGACCGCATCTGGTTCGTGGCCGACGCCTTCCGCGCCGGCAAGAGCGTCGAAGACGTGTTCGCCCTGACCAAGATCGATCCGTGGTTCCTGGTGCAGATCGAAGATCTGGTCAAGGACGAGGAGCAGGTCAAGACGCTCGGCCTGTCCAGCATCGACCGTGACCTGATGTACAAGCTCAAGCGCAAGGGTTTCTCCGACGCCCGTCTGGCCAAGCTGCTCGGCGTCACCGAAAAGAACCTGCGTAGCCATCGCCACAAGCTCAAGGTGCTGCCGGTTTACAAGCGCGTCGACACCTGCGCCGCCGAGTTCGCCACCGACACCGCCTACATGTACTCGACCTATGAGGAAGAGTGCGAAGCCAACCCGTCGAGCCGCGAGAAGATCATGATTCTCGGCGGCGGTCCCAACCGCATCGGCCAGGGCATCGAGTTCGACTACTGCTGCGTGCATGCCGCGCTGGCCATGCGTGAAGACGGTTACGAGACCATCATGGTCAACTGCAATCCGGAGACCGTTTCCACCGATTACGACACTTCCGACCGTCTGTATTTCGAGCCGGTGACCCTGGAAGATGTGCTGGAAATCGTCCGCGTCGAGCAGCCCAAGGGTGTGATCGTGCAGTACGGTGGTCAGACGCCGCTGAAGATCTGTCGCGCCCTGGAAGAAGCCGGCGTGCCGATCATCGGCACCAGCCCGGACGCGATCGACCGTGCCGAAGACCGCGAGCGTTTCCAGCAGATGGTGCAGCGCCTGAACCTGCGCCAGCCGCAGAACGCCACCGCGCGCAGCGAGGAAGAGGCGATCGCGGCTTCCAAGGCCATCGGTTATCCGCTGGTGGTGCGCCCGTCCTACGTACTGGGCGGTCGCGCGATGGAAATCGTCTACGAGGAAGAAGAGCTCAAGCGCTACATGCGCGAAGCGGTGCAGGTGTCCAATGACAGCCCGGTTCTGCTCGACCACTTCCTCAACTGCGCCATCGAGGTGGACGTCGATGCCGTCTGTGACGGCGAGACCGTGGTGATCGGCGGCATCATGCAGCATATCGAGCAGGCCGGCGTGCACTCCGGCGATTCGGCCTGCTCGCTGCCGGCTTACTCGCTGCCGCAGCACATCCAGGACGAGATCCGCGAGCAGGTGCGCAAGATGGCCCTGGAGCTCGACGTGGTCGGTCTGATGAACGTGCAAATGGCCGTGCAGGGCGAGGACATCTACGTGCTCGAGGTCAACCCGCGCGCCTCGCGTACCGTGCCGTTCGTCTCCAAGTGCATCGGCGAGTCGCTGGCCAAGGTCGCTGCGCGCGTCATGGCGGGCAAAAGCCTGGCCGAGGTCGGCTTCACCCGTGAGATCATCCCGACCTATTTCAGCGTCAAGGAAGCGGTGTTCCCGTTCGCCAAGTTCCCGGGTGTCGATACCATTCTCGGCCCGGAAATGAAGTCCACCGGCGAGGTGATGGGTGTCGGCGATAGCTTCGCCGAAGCCTTCGCCAAGGCCCAGCTGGGTGCCAGTGAAATCCTGCCGACCTCCGGCTGCGCCTTCCTCAGCGTGCGCGAAGACGACAAGCCCTACGTCGAGCAGGTCGCACGTGATCTGGTTGGCCTCGGCTTCGAGGTCGTTGCCACCGCTGGCACGGCGCGTATCATCGAGGCGGCCGGGCTGCCGGTGCGTCGCGTGAACAAGGTGACCGAAGGCCGTCCGCACGTGGTCGACATGATCAAGAATGACGAGGTCACGCTGATCATCAACACCACCGAAGGGCGTCAGTCCATCGCCGATTCGTATTCCATTCGTCGTAACGCCCTGCAACACAAGATCTGCATCACCACCACCATCGCCGGTGGTCAGGCGATCTGTGAGGCGCTCAAGTTCGGTCCCGAGAAGACCGTGCGCCGCTTGCAGGATCTCCATGCAGGAATCAACGCATGACAAAATTCCCCATGACCATCCAGGGCGCTCGCGCCCTGGAAGAAGAACTCAAGCATTTGAAAACCGTGCTGCGTCCGCAGATCACCCAGGCCATCGCCGAGGCGCGTGAGCTGGGTGACCTCAAGGAAAACGCCGAGTACCACGCGGCGCGTGAGCAGCAGGGCATGGTCGAGGCGCGCATTCGTGACATCGAGGGTCGTCTGCAGAATGCCCAGGTTATCGACATCGCCAGCATTCCGCCGACCGGCAAGGTGATCTTCGGAACCACCGTGGACATCGCCAATGTCGAGACGGACGAGCAGGTCACCTACCAGATCGTCGGTGACGACGAGGCCGATATCAAACAGGGCAAGCTGTCGGTGAGTTCACCGATCGCGCGGGCACTGATCGGCAAGGAAGAGGGCGATGTGGTGGCGGTCAAAACACCCAGCGGACTGATCGAGTACGAGATTGTCGAAGTCCGCCATATCTGATCGGCAGCCTGCGCACGCCGGTTTCATCACTTGGCAGCTGACCCAGACCTTCTGGGTCGGCGGTCTGTGGTTGCTGCAGTTCCTGGTGCTGCCTGCGCTCGGCCGGATCGGCCTGGCGCCAATGCTGGTCGAGGAGATTGCCGGAAGTCTACGCCCTCTGATGGTCGGCTTCGCCGCATTCTGTGCCGCGCTGCAGGCGCTGGTGCTGGTCCAGGCCGTCGGCCTTCGCGGTTTGTGGCGTGACGTGCGTGGGCAGGTGCTGTTGGCAGTGATGGCCCTGGCCGGCACGCATCTGCTGATGAATGCTGGCTGGTTCGAGTCCATTTACTGGGGCAGTTTCAGCGTTCTGGCGATGGCCCTGGGCGGCCTGATGCTGGTATTGCAGCCTGCGCCAGGGCGAGCGCAATGAATTGCCGCGGCAGGTTGCTGCCGCAGCGGTTTCAGGCCTGGAAGCGATGGATGTTCGACAGCTGTTTGTTCGGCTTCGGATTCTTGCGATAGACCAGTGCCATCTTGCCGATGGTTTGTACCAGCTCGCACTTTCCGATCGCGCACAGCTCTTCCATCAAGGCACGACGATCTTCGCGCTCGGTAAGACGAAACTGGATCTTGATAAGCTCATGATCGTTCAGGGCTCGCTCCAGTTCGGCCTGAACGCCTTCGGTCAGCCCGTTTTCGGCTACGATCAGAACCGGTTTCAGATGGTGGCCGATGGACTTGTACTGTTTCTTCTGCTCGTTGGTGAGCGGCATATTTCGACCCTTGCGTCAGAACCCTTGAAAAACGGCGGCTAGTGTACCCGAGAGGTGCAGGGCCGCACAGATGAGGTATCAGCTTGGCACGCTCCAAGACCAGCCCACGGTGGCTCAAAGAACATTTCGACGATCCTTACGTGAAGATGGCGCAACGCGACGGCTACCGTTCGCGCGCCAGCTACAAGCTGCTGGAAATCCAGGAGAAGGATCGCATCCTGCGCCCTGGCATGACGGTGGTCGACCTCGGTGCGGCGCCGGGTGGCTGGTCTCAGGTCACCAGTCGGGTCATCGGCGACAAGGGTCGGCTGATCGCGTCTGACATTCTTTCGATGGACAGCATCGCCGACGTAACCTTTATTCAAGGCGATTTCACAGAAGACGAGGTCTTCGCTCAGATCCTGGAGGCCATCGGGGATAATCCCGTCGACCTTGTGATTTCGGATATGGCCCCCAATATGAGTGGGGTGAGGGCGGCGGATCAGCCGCGCGCGATGTTTCTCTGCGAGCTGGCGCTCGATCTGGCGAGCCGCGTGCTGCGTCCGGGTGGTGATTTTTTGATCAAGATATTTCAGGGTGAGGGCTTCGATGCCTACCTGAGAGAGGTTCGGCAGAACTTCGAGAAAGTGCAAATGCGCAAGCCGCTGTCGTCGCGCGACCGGTCTCGCGAGCAATATCTGCTCGCTCGTGGCTTTAGGGGCGGGCAAGACGACTAGCGCGTACGCTGGCGTCCGAGATCAAGGCGACCGTTTCTAGCGGTTGCGAGTCCAATGGACGGGCACATGAGGCTAGGGCTAGGCTGTTTCATAGGGTTACAGACCGGCTGCCTGTTTCATTAAGTTGTGTAGTAAGTTAGGCCAAGCAACCTATCGGCCGTCATGCGGGCCCGCAGACAACGGGTTTGCTCCAGAGGGTAGTGAATTGAACGACATGGCAAAAAACCTGATTCTGTGGCTGATCATCGCCGCCGTCTTGGTCACGGTGATGAATAACTTCTCCAGCCCGACCGAGCCGCAGACGCTGAACTACTCGGATTTCCTCGAGCAAGTCAAGGAAGGGCGCGTCGAGCGCGTGACCGTCGATGGCTTCGTCATCATTGGCAAACGGAGCGACGGCGATACCTTCAAGACCATTCGCCCTGCGATCCAGGACAACGGCCTGATCGGTGACCTGCTCGACAACAATGTGCTGATCGAGGGCAAGCAGCCTGAGCAGCAGAGCATCTGGACCCAGCTGCTGGTGGCCAGCTTCCCGATCCTGGTGATCATCGCCGTGTTCATGTTCTTCATGCGGCAGATGCAGGGCGGTGCCGGCGGCAAGGGCGGGCCGATGAGCTTCGGCAAGAGCAAGGCTCGGTTGCTCTCCGAGGATCAGGTCAAGACCACCTTCGCTGACGTCGCGGGTTGCGACGAGGCCAAGGAAGAAGTACATGAGCTGGTGGAGTTTCTCCGCGACCCGGGTAAGTTCCAGCGTCTCGGTGGCCGTATTCCGCGCGGTGTGTTGATGGTCGGCCCGCCCGGTACCGGTAAGACGCTGCTGGCCAAGGCAATCGCCGGCGAAGCCAAGGTGCCGTTCTTCACCATTTCGGGTTCGGATTTCGTCGAGATGTTCGTCGGTGTCGGCGCCAGCCGTGTCCGTGACATGTTCGAGCAGGCCAAGAAGCATGCGCCGTGCATCATCTTCATCGACGAGATCGACGCAGTTGGCCGCCATCGTGGTGCCGGCCTTGGCGGCGGACATGACGAGCGCGAGCAGACCCTCAACCAGTTGCTGGTGGAGATGGACGGTTTCGAGATGAACGACGGCATTATCGTCATCGCGGCTACCAACCGCCCAGACGTGCTCGATCCGGCGCTGCTGCGTCCGGGCCGTTTCGACCGCCAGGTCGTTGTTGGCTTGCCGGACATCCGCGGTCGCGAGCAGATCCTCAAGGTGCATATGCGCAAGGTGCCGGTCAGCGAGAACGTCGAGCCGGCGGTTATCGCCCGCGGTACACCGGGGTTTTCGGGCGCGGACCTGGCCAATCTGGTCAACGAGGCGTCGCTGTTCGCTGCGCGGGCGAACAAGCGCATTGTCGAGATGCGCGAGTTTGAGTTGGCGAAGGACAAGATCATGATGGGCGCCGAGCGCAAGTCCATGGTCATGTCCGAGAAGGAGAAGCTCAACACGGCCTATCACGAGGCGGGACATGCCATCGTGGGGCGCGTAGTGCCGGAGCACGATCCGGTGTACAAGGTTTCGATCATCCCGCGTGGGCGGGCGTTGGGCGTCACCATGTTCCTCCCGGAAGAGGATCGCTACAGCCTGTCGAAGCGCGCGCTGATCAGTCAGATCTGCTCGCTGTTTGGCGGCCGGATTGCGGAGGAGATGACCCTGGGGTTCGAAGGTGTCACGACTGGCGCCTCCAACGACATCATGCGCGCCACGCAACTGGCGCGGAACATGGTGACCAAGTGGGGGTTGTCCGAAAAGCTTGGTCCGCTGATGTATGCCGAAGAGGAAGGCGAAGTCTTTCTCGGTCGCAGTGCCGGTAGTCAGCATGCCAACGTGTCCGGCGAGACCGCCAAGCTCATCGATGAGGAAGTGCGCAGCATCATCGATCATTGCTACGGCACGGCCAAGCAGATCCTGACAGACAATCGCGACAAGCTGGACATGATGGCCGAGGCCCTCATGAAGTACGAAACGATCGATGCGCCGCAGATCGACGACATCATGGCCGGACGCCCGCCGCGTGAGCCACGCGACTGGGAGGGTGGTTCTGGAACATCCGGAACGCCGGTGGTACCGGATGACAGTCGCCCGCAGACTCCGATCGGTGGTCCGGCCGGCGAGCACTGAGGGCAGCGCGCCGAACACGTGTCATGAGCTGAATCCAGAAGGGGCGCATAGGCGCCCCTTCTGGTGTAAATTGTTCTCCCCGCTGTGCCATGGTGGTGCAGCTGGTGTGGATCGCCTGCCCAGGCGTCCCAACGTTCAAGGCTCGTGAATGAATAACTCGTCTTCACCTGCTCGACTGGTCTGCGGCAGTCGGGTTCTCGATCTATCCCGTCCCCATGTCATGGGGATTCTCAATGTCACCCCTGATTCCTTCTCCGACGGTGGCCGCTTCGCCGAGCGCGACGCCGCCTTGCGCCACGCGCAGGCGATGGTCACGGCTGGCGCCACGCTGATCGATGTCGGGGGTGAGTCGACGCGTCCGGGCGCGCGCTCGGTATCGCCTACTGAGGAGTTGGAGCGAGTCGCTCCGATCGTCGAGGCCATCGCCCGCGAGCTGGACGTCGTCATCTCGGTCGACACTTCGACGCCGGCCGTGATACGTGAGTGTGCGCGTCTCGGGGCTGGACTGATCAACGACGTGCGCTCGCTGCGGCGCGATGGCGCGCTGGATGCTGCGGCCGACAGCGGTCTGCCGGTCTGTCTCATGCATATGCGCGGCGAGCCAGGTGATATGCAGGATGATCCGCGTTACGACGATATCACTGAGGAAGTAGCGTCTTTCCTCGGTGACCGAATGGTTGCCTGCGCAGCTGCAGGCATTCCGACCGAGCGCATCGTGCTCGACCCGGGGTTCGGGTTTGCCAAGACGCTGGATCACAATCTCGTGCTGTTCAAGCATCTGGAGGCGCTTCACCAATTGGGTCGCCCTCTGCTGGTAGGTGTGTCACGCAAGAGCATGATCGGTGGCGTGCTAGGGCGCCCGGTGGCTGAGCGGTTGTATGGCAGCCTGGCGCTAGCGGCTCTTGCCGTCAGCAAGGGGGCGCAGATCGTGCGGGTGCATGATGTTGCCGAAACGGTTGATGTAGTTCGAATGATTGCCGCAGTGCAGGCGGCAGAGTAGGGAAAGCACCATGACTAGAAAGTACTTCGGCACCGACGGCATTCGTGGCCACGTAGGGCAGGCGCCCATTACCCCTGACTTCATGCTCAAGTTGGGGTGGGCGGCGGGCATGGCCTTTCGCAAACAGGGCAAGTGCCGAATCCTGATCGGCAAGGACACCCGTATCTCGGGCTACATGTTCGAGTCGGCACTGCAGGCTGGGCTCTCCGCTGCTGGAGCCGATGTGTTGCTGCTAGGGCCGATGCCGACTCCGGCGGTTGCCTACCTGACACGTACCTTTCATGCCGAGGCCGGGATCGTTATCAGTGCCTCGCACAATCCCCATCACGACAACGGCATCAAGTTCTTTTCCGGTCGCGGCACCAAGCTCCCCGACGAGGTGGAGCTGATGATCGAGGAGCTGATCGACACGCCGATGACGGTCGTCGAGTCGGCTCAGTTGGGCAAAGCGTCGCGGATCAACGATGCGGCCGGTCGCTATATCGAGTTCTGCAAGAGCAGCGTGCCGACCAGTACTGATTTCTCCGGGCTCAAGCTGGTAGTCGATTGCGCTCACGGCGCTACCTACAAGGTCGCGCCCAGCGTGTTCCGCGAGCTTGGGGCAGAGGTCGTGGTGATTGGTGCACAGCCGGATGGGCTGAACATCAATGCCGATGTTGGTTCAACCCACGTCGGGCAATTGCAGAAAGCGGTCGTTGAGCATGGCGCAGACCTCGGCATCGCCTTTGACGGTGACGGCGACCGGGTGATGATGGTCGACCATACCGGTGCGGTCGTCGATGGCGATGAGCTGCTTTACATCATTGCGACCGATCTGCAGGAGCGCGAGCGTCTGGCCGGTGGCGTGGTGGGCACGCTGATGAGCAACCTCGGGCTAGAGCTTGCGTTGAAGGCGCGTGAGATTCCATTCACGCGTGCCAAGGTCGGCGATCGCTATGTGATCGCGGAAATGCTTGATCGTGGCTGGGTTCTCGGTGGCGAGAATTCCGGGCACATCGTCTGCGCTCAGCACACCACGACGGGTGATGCGATCATCGCGGCCTTGCAGGTGGTACTGGCTCTTCGTCGCCGTGAGCAGACCCTCGCCCAGGAGCGTCTGGCGTGGCACAAGTGTCCGCAGGTACTGATCAATGTGCGCTTCTCAGGCGATCGTGATCCGATTGCTCATCCCAGTGTCAAGGCTGCGTGCGATAGCGTCACCGAGCGCATGGGTGGGCGTGGGCGCGTCCTGCTGCGCAAGTCTGGTACCGAGCCGCTGGTGCGGGTAATGGTCGAGGGCGATGACGAGACTCAGGTGCGGTGCATGGCGGAAGAGTTGGCCAAGGTCGTAACCGAAGTTTGTGCGTGAAGCTGCTTGCCAGGGGCGCAGTCGTTGAGTAACATCTGCGCCCACTTTGACCGATGAGGTAAAGCATGCGTCGCCCCATGGTAGCTGGTAACTGGAAAATGAACGGTACCCGCGCTAGCGTCGCAGAGCTGATCGAGTCTTTTCAGCAGCAGGTATTGCCTGCGGCAGTCGAGATTGCGGTATTTCCCTCCTTTGTGCATGTCAGTCAGGTCTTGAGCGCGCTCGGTGGGGCAAAAGTGTCCGTCGGTGCCCAGGATTGTGCGTTGCAGTCGGGGTTTGGTGCTTTGACCGGTGAGGTCTCGGCCGAACAGCTTGTTGATGCGGGTTGCAAGTGGGTATTGGTTGGGCATTCCGAGCGCCGCCTGTTGTTGGGTGAGACGGACGAAGTGGTCAGCCAGAAGTTTGCGGCAGCGCAGTCGAGTGGTTTGATGCCTGTGCTGTGCGTCGGTGAGGCGCTCGAGGAGCGCGAAGCCGGTAGGACGCTCGAGGTAGTGGCGCGGCAGCTGGGTCGGGTTCTCGATGATCAGGGAGTCGAGGCGTTTCAGTCTGCGGTGGTCGCTTACGAGCCTGTCTGGGCTATCGGCTCGGGCTTAACGGCGACGCCAGGGCAAGCGCAGGAAGTACATGCTGCCATTCGTGAGCAGCTGGCCCGTAACGATCGCCGCATCGCTGAGGGTGTAAGGCTGCTGTATGGTGGTAGCGTCAAGGCGGAGAATGCAGCCGAGCTGTTCGCCATGGCGGATATTGATGGGGGGTTAGTTGGTGGAGCCTCTCTGAAAGCGGATGAATTCGGTGCGATCTGTCGCGCCGCGGGGAACTGAACAGATGTTGCAGACTGTTGTGATCGTGGTGCATCTGCTGGTTGCTCTTGGTGTGGTTGCGCTGGTGCTGCTGCAGCAGGGCAAGGGTGCGGATGCTGGTGCGTCTTTCGGTTCCGGTGCTTCGGCAACCGTTTTCGGAAGCCAAGGTTCTGCTACCTTTTTGAGTCGACTTACTGCTATACTTGCTGGCGTTTTTTTTCTGACCAGCCTTGGGTTGGCGTTCTTCGCCAAGCAGCAGGCTGATCAATTGTCTCAGGCTGGGCTGCCTGATCCGGCTGTTCTGGAAGTGCCGGTAAGCAAGCCCGCGGTAGAAGATGTTCCGGTGCTCGAAGAGCAAAAGGCGACGGAGACTGCTGGCGACGTGCCTGAGGTGGGAGAGGGGCAATAAGGTTTTTGCCGAGGTGGTGGAATTGGTAGACACGCTACCTTGAGGTGGTAGTGGCCATAGGCTGTAGGGGTTCGAGTCCCCTCCTCGGTACCAAACAAGCAGGCCCGCCTAGTGCGGGCTTTCTTGTGTTTGAGGGTTTCGGTTGACCTGTATTGGGTATGGGTCGTATAATTCGTGCCCAGTTTGACGCGGGGTGGAGCAGTCTGGTAGCTCGTCGGGCTCATAACCCGAAGGTCGTTGGTTCAAATCCAGCCCCCGCAACCAGTCAATAAAGAGCCCCTGTACAGGGGCTTTTTATTAGCTTGAGGCCAGGTCGCCGGCATTTACAGGCGGTCAGAAGGGATGGGCGTTTCGCCCATTTTTCATTTGTACAGCATGCGCGAGGGACTTCGATGTCGAGCAAGCTAGAACAGTTGCAGGCCTTGTTGGCCCCGGTGGTTGAGGCGCTTGGCTATCAATGCTGGGGGATCGAGTTCATTTCCCAGGGCCGTCATTCGCTGTTGCGTGTCTATATCGATCATGCCAACGGCATTCTCATTGATGACTGCGAGAAGGTCAGCCGGCAACTGAGCGGTGTCCTCGATGTGGAGGACCCGATCAGCGTGGACTACACCCTTGAGGTGTCCTCTCCGGGAATGGACCGGCCGCTGTTCACGATCGAGCAATACAGCGCCCATGTCGGTGAACAAGTAAAAATAAAGCTGCGCTCGCCCTTCGAGGGCAGGCGCAATTTCCAGGGTCTTCTCCGTGGGGTGGAAGAGCAGGACATTGTTGTGCTGGTTGATGACCATGAGTATCTGCTGCCGATCGACATGATCGATAAGGCCAACATAGTTCCCCGTTTTGACTGAGCGGATCCCGCGGACCCAATGGATTGCGAAAGGCGAGGCGTACGATGAGCAAAGAAGTACTGCTGGTTGTGGAGTCGGTGTCCAATGAAAAGGGCGTACCGGCAAGTGTGATTTTCGAGGCGTTGGAGCTGGCTTTGGCCACAGCGACCAAGAAACGCTACGAAGACGACGTTGATCTGCGTGTGGAAATCAATCGCCACAACGGCAGTTACGAGACTTTCCGTCGCTGGACCGTGGTCGACGACGAGCATTTCGAGGATCCGGCCCACCAATTGGCCTTGGATCAGGCCCAGGAGCGTAATCCGGACGCCAAGCTCGGTGATGTGTTCGAGGAGAAGATCGAGTCCATCGAGTTCGGTCGCATTGCGGCGCAGACTGCCAAGCAGGTCATCGTGCAGAAAGTACGCGAGGCCGAGCGTGCGCAGGTAGTCGAGGCCTATCGCGATCGTCTGGGTGAAATCATCTCCGGAACGGTCAAGAAAGTGACCCGCGACAGCGTCATTGTCGATCTGGGCAACAACGCCGAAGCGCTGCTGGCCCGGGAAGACATCATCGCGCGTGAAACCTTCCGCGTCGGTGCCCGTGTTCGCGCCTTGCTCAAGGAAATTCGCACCGAGAACCGCGGCCCGCAGCTGATCCTGTCGCGCACTGCGCCGCAGATGCTGATCGAGCTGTTTCGCATCGAGGTGCCTGAGATCGCCGAGGGCTTGATTGAGGTGATGGGGGCGTCGCGTGACCCAGGTTCGCGGGCCAAGATCGCTGTTCGTTCCAAGGACAAGCGCATCGATCCCCAGGGCGCCTGTATCGGTATGCGTGGATCGCGGGTTCAGGCAGTGTCCGGCGAAATCGGTGGTGAGCGGGTCGACATCGTGCTGTGGGACGAGAACCCAGCGCAGTTCGTCATCAATGCCATGGCGCCTGCCGAAGTCGCAGCGATCATCGTCGACGAAGACGCACATGCCATGGATATCGCCGTCGCCGAGGACAACCTGGCCCAGGCCATCGGACGCGGCGGTCAGAACGTACGTCTGGCCAGCCAACTGACCGGCTGGACGCTGAATGTCATGACCGAAGCGGACATCCAGGCCAAGCAGCAGGAAGAGACCGGCGACATTCTGCGCAGCTTCATCGAAGAGCTGGATGTAGATGAGGAGCTCGCGCAGGTACTGGTAGAAGAGGGCTTCACTTCGCTGGAAGAAGTCGCCTATGTCCCGATGGAGGAGATGCTCGGCATCGATGGCTTCGACGAGGATATCGTCAACGAGCTGCGTACGCGGGCCAAGGATCGCCTGCTGACCAAGGCCATCGCCAACGAGGAAAAGCTTGCAGACGCTCAGCCGGCTGACGATCTGCTGGCGCTTGAAGGCATGGACAAAGAACTGGCGGTCGAGTTGGCCGTGCGGGGCGTCATCACCCGCGAAGACCTGGCCGAGCAGTCTATTGACGACCTGCTCGACATAGACGGCATCGATGAAGAGCGTGCCGGCAAGCTGATCATGGCCGCCCGAGCCCATTGGTTCGAGTAAGTAATTAGCGGCCTGAGGAGAGAAATGCATGACGCAAGTCACGGTGAAAGAACTGGCCCAGGTGGTCGACACACCGGTCGAGCGACTGCTTCAGCAGATGCGTGAGGCAGGACTGTCGCACACCAGCGCCGAGCAAGTAGTGACCGATAACGAAAAGCAGGCCCTGCTTGCCCATCTCAAGAGCAGCCATGGGGCGAAGGTGGATGAACCGCGCAAGATTACCTTGCAGCGCAAAACCACTACCAAGTTGAAGGTGGGTGGCAGCAAGACCATCAGTGTAGAGGTCCGTAAGAAGAAGACCTTCGTCAAGCGCAGCGCTGAAGAAATCGAAGCGGAAAAGCGTCGCGAGCTGGAAGAACAGCGTGCTGCCGAGGAAGCCGCGCGTGCCAAGGCCGAACAGGAAGCCCGCGAGCGCGCCGAAGAGGAGGCGCGTCGCCAGGCCGATGCAGCCAAGGCCGTGGCCGAGGCGCCTGCCCAGCCTGTCGAGCCCGCGAGCGGAGAGCCCGTGCCGGTAGCGGTCGAGCCTGCTGCTCCCGCTCCAGAGCGCAAGAAGGAAGAGCCTCGCCGTGTCGAGAAGCCGCGCAGCGATGACGACGAGCGTCGTGATCGCAAGCATGCGCAGCATCGGCCGTCGCTCAAGACCAAGGCGCCGCTGGCGCGCACCGTGCGTAGCGGTGAGGACGAAGCCGATGGCTTCCGTCGCGGTGGTCGCGGTGGCAAGAGCAAGCTCAAGAAGCGTAACCAGCATGGGTTCCAGAGCCCAACAGGACCAGTCGTGCGCGAAGTGTCGATCGGCGAGACCATCACTGTGGCCGAACTGGCCCAGCAGATGTCGGTGAAAGCGGCCGAAGTCATCAAGTTCATGTTCAAGATGGGGTCTCCGGTCACCATCAACCAGGTGCTGGATCAGGAGACCGCGCAGCTGGTCGCGGAGGAACTGGGCCACAAGGTCAAGCTGGTCAGCGACAATGCGCTGGAAGAACAGCTGGCCGAGCTGCTGAAGTTCGAAGGCGAGTCGGTCGCCCGTGCGCCGGTAGTGACCGTCATGGGTCACGTCGACCACGGTAAGACCTCGCTGCTCGACTACATCCGCCGTGCCAAGGTAGCTGTTGGCGAAGCTGGCGGTATCACCCAGCACATCGGCGCCTATCACGTCGAAACCGAGCGTGGCATGGTCACCTTCCTCGATACCCCGGGCCACGCGGCGTTTACCGCCATGCGTGCTCGCGGTGCCAAGGCCACGGACATCGTGATCCTGGTCGTGGCGGCCGATGACGGCGTCATGCCGCAGACCCAGGAAGCGGTACAGCATGCCAAGGCGGCTGGTGTTCCGATCGTGGTCGCGGTGAACAAGATCGATAAGCCGGACGCCAACCCGGACAACATCAAGAACGGCCTGGCCGCGCTCGATGTGATTCCGGAAGAGTGGGGCGGCGATACTCCGTTCATCCCGGTATCCGCCAAGATGGGTACTGGTGTCGACGAGCTGCTCGAAGCTGTACTGCTGCAGGCCGAGCTCCTCGAGCTGAAAGCGACGCCGTCGGCCCCGGGTCGTGGCGTGGTGGTCGAATCGCGTCTGGACAAGGGTCGTGGCCCGGTCGCTACCGTGCTGGTTCAGGACGGCACGCTGCGCCAGGGCGACATGGTTCTTTGCGGCGTCAACTTCGGTCGTGTTCGCGCCATGCTCGACGAGAACGGCAAGCCGGTGAAAGAAGCCGGTCCGGCGATTCCGGTCGAGATTCTCGGTCTGGATGGTACCCCGGAAGCCGGTGACGACCTGACTGTGGTTGCCGACGAGAAGAAGGCCCGCGAGGTTGCGCTGTTCCGTCAGGGCAAGTTCCGCGAGGTGAAGTTGGCTCGTGCGCATGCCGGCAAGCTGGAAAATATCTTCGAAACCATGGGGCAGGACGAGAAGAAGACGCTGAACATCGTCCTCAAGGCCGACGTACGCGGTTCCCTCGAGGCCCTGCAGGGATCGCTCAACGGGCTGGGCAACGACGAGGTGCAGGTGCGCGTGGTCGGTGGCGGCGTCGGTGGTATCACCGAGTCCGATGCCAACCTGGCGCTGGCATCCAACGCAGTGCTGTTCGGCTTCAACGTCCGTGCCGATGCAGGTGCGCGCAAGATCGTCGAGGCCGAGGGGCTGGACATGCGCTACTACAACGTCATCTACGACATCATCGAGGACGTCAAGAAGGCGCTCACCGGTATGCTCGGCAGCGACGTTCGCGAGAACATCCTTGGCATTGCCGAAGTGCGTGACGTCTTCCGTTCGCCGAAGTTCGGCGCGGTTGCCGGCTGCATGGTCACCGAGGGCATGGTGCACCGCAATCGTCCGATCCGCGTGCTGCGCGACGACGTCGTCATCTTCGAAGGCGAGCTGGAATCGCTGCGTCGTTTCAAGGACGACGTCGCCGAGGTTCGCGCCGGCATGGAGTGCGGCATTGGCGTGAAGAGCTACAACGACGTCAAGGTCGGCGACAAGATCGAAGTGTTCGAAAAGGTCGAAGTGGCGCGTTCGCTGTAAGCAAGCGTCAATCTGAAAGCTGGGAGCAAGGAGTCGGTGGTCGCCTGGGTGCGGTTACTGCTTCGAGCTTCCAGCTTTCGGCTTTTAATCGGGTAGAAATTTATGGCCAAAGAATTCAGTCGTACCCAGCGTATCGGCGATCAGATGCAGCGCGAATTGGCGCTGCTTATCCAGCGTGAGATCAAGGATCCGCGTCTGGGCCTGATTACCATCACCGCGGTCGACGTCAGTCGCGATCTGTCCCATGCAAAGATCTTCATCACCATCATGGGGCAGGACGACGATCAGGAAGCGGTCAAGGGTAACCTGCGCATCCTCAACGATGCTGCAGGATTCCTGCGCATGCAGCTGGGCAAGAGCATGAAGCTGCGTACTGTTCCGCAACTGCACTTCAACTACGACGCCAGCATTCGTCGCGGTGTCGAGCTGAGCTCGCTGATCGAGCGCGCCGTGGCCGAAGATCGCAAGCACAGTGACGAGCGCGGAGAGTAAGCGTGGCACAGGTCAAGCGTGTACGACGCAATGTCAGTGGCATCATCCTGCTGGACAAGCCGCGCGGGTTCACCTCCAACGCGGCGCTGCAGAAGGTTCGCTGGCTGCTCAATGCGGAGAAGGCCGGGCATACCGGCAGCCTCGATCCACTGGCGACCGGGGTGTTGCCGCTGTGTTTCGGAGAAGCCACCAAGTTCTCGCAGTACCTTCTGGATGCGGACAAGGCCTACGAGACGGTGATGCAGCTCGGCGTGACCACTACCACCGCGGATGCCGAGGGCGAGGTTCTGGAGCGTAAGCCGGTGATGGTTACCCCTGAACAGCTGGAGGCACTGCTGCCGCAGTTTCGCGGCGATATCCTGCAGGTGCCGCCGATGTACTCGGCGCTCAAGCGCGACGGCCAGCCGCTATACAAGCTGGCGCGTGCCGGTGAAGTGGTGGAGCGCGAGCCGCGTTCTGTTAATATTGCGCGCTTGGAGTTGCTCGCGCTCGAAGGCGACAAGGCGCGACTGGCTGTGACCTGCAGCAAGGGCACCTATATCCGGACCTTGGTGGAAGACATCGGCCGGTTGCTCGGCTGCGGCGCGCATGTCGCCGAGCTGAGGCGCACCCAGGCCGGTCCGTTCGACCTTTCGCAGACGGTGACGCTCGAGACACTGGAGCGGGCGCATGCTGACGGCGGCTCCGAGGCCCTGGATGGATTCTTGCAACCGGTGGACAGCGGGCTGGAGCATTGGCCGTTGTTGCAGTTGTCGGAGCACAGCGCTTACTACTGGCTGCACGGACAGCCGGTGCGGGCACCGGAGGCGCCGCAGTACGGCATGGTTCGCGTACAGGATAACAATGGTCGCTTCATCGGTATCGGTGAAGTGAGCGAAGACGGGCGCATTGCGCCACGTCGGTTGATTCGGTCGGAATGACCGTTACGCAGCGCGTTCGCGCGCTGCGTCAGAGGGTGGCTGTCAGCAGGCACGGTCATTTCTCTTTATTAAACACGGGATGATTCCCGGCCTGTTCACTCAAGGAGCCCTATCATGGCACTGAGCGTTGAAGAAAAAGCCCAGATCGTTAACGAGTACAAGCAAGCTGAAGGCGACACCGGTTCCCCGGAAGTGCAGGTAGCCCTGCTGACCGCCAACATCAACAAGCTGCAGGACCACTTCAAGGCCAACGGCAAAGATCACCACTCGCGTCGTGGTCTGATCCGCATGGTTAACCAGCGCCGCAAGCTGCTGGATTACCTGAAGGGTAAGGACACCACTCGTTACAGCACCCTGATCGGTCGTCTGGGTCTGCGTCGCTAAGACGCGCCCGCGCTGGAAGCCGGAAGCTGGAAGCCTGAAGTTGAAAGTGGGACATCCCTGCAATCAGCTTCGGTCTTCCAGCTTTTGGCTTTCTTGCAGGTCGTTTCGGGCCGACTCCCGAGCGTTCTGCCAATTTCCCCAAGGCAACAAAGAGAAGGAAAAACCGTGAATCCGGTAATCAAGAAGTTTCAATTCGGTCAGTCGACCGTAACCCTGGAAACGGGCCGTATCGCTCGCCAGGCCTCCGGCGCAGTGCTGGTCACCGTCGATGACGACGTCACCGTGCTGGTGACCGTGGTCGGTGCCAAGACCGCCGATCCGAGCAAGGGGTTCTTTCCGCTCTCCGTGCATTACCAGGAGAAGACCTATGCAGCCGGCAAGATCCCCGGTGGTTTCTTCAAGCGTGAGGCGCGTCCTTCCGAGAAGGAAACCCTGACCTCGCGTCTGATCGATCGCCCGATCCGTCCGCTGTTCCCGGAAGGTTTCCAGAATGAAGTGCAGGTCATCTGCACCGTTGTTTCCACCAGCAAGAAGACCGATCCGGACATCGCTGCGATGATCGGTACTTCGGCCGCCCTGGCTGTTTCCGGCATTCCGTTCGACGGCCCGATCGGCGCCGCACGCGTGGCTTTCCACCCGGAAACCGGCTACCTGCTGAACCCGAACTACGAGCAGCTCAAGGCTTCCAGCCTGGACATGGTCGTGGCCGGCACCAAGGACGCCGTACTGATGGTCGAGTCGGAAGCCAAAGAGCTGACCGAAGACCAGATGCTGGGCGCCGTGCTGTTCGCCCATGACGAGTTCCAGGCCGTGATCAAGGCGGTCGAAGAACTCGCCGCCGAAGCCGGCAAGCCGCGCTGGGACTGGACTGCTCCGCAGGCCAACACCGCGCTGTTGGACGCCATCCGTGCCGAGTTCGGTGAAGCCATCTCCCAGGCCTACACCATCACCATCAAGCAGGATCGCTATGCGCGCCTGGGCGAGCTGAAGGACCAGGTCGTTGCCAAGTTCTCTGGTGAAGAAGGCCAGCCGTCTGCCGGCGAAGTGAAGGATGCCTTCGGTGAGATCGAGTACCGCACCGTTCGCGAGAACATCGTCAACGGCAAGCCGCGCATCGACGGTCGCGACACCCGCACCGTTCGCGGGCTGAACATCGAAGTCGGCGTGCTCGACAAGACCCACGGTTCGGCTCTGTTCACCCGTGGCGAAACCCAGGCCCTGGTCGTTGCGACCCTCGGTACTGCCCGTGACGCGCAGCTGCTCGACACCCTGGAAGGCGAGAAGAAAGACCCCTTCATGCTGCACTACAACTTCCCGCCGTACTCGGTTGGTGAGTGTGGTCGCATGGGTGCTACCGGTCGCCGCGAAATCGGCCACGGTCGTCTGGCCCGTCGCGGCGTCGCCGCCATGCTGCCGAGCGCCGACGAATTCCCGTACACCATCCGCGTGGTTTCCGAGATCACCGAATCCAACGGTTCCAGCTCCATGGCATCGGTCTGTGGTGCCTCGCTGGCACTGATGGATGCGGGCGTGCCGATGAAGGCGCCGGTGGCCGGTATCGCCATGGGCCTGGTGAAGGAAGGCGAGAAGTTTGCCGTTCTGACCGACATTCTCGGTGACGAGGACCACCTCGGCGACATGGACTTCAAGGTTGCTGGTACCGCCAAGGGCGTAACCGCGCTGCAGATGGACATCAAGATCCAGGGCATCACCGAAGAGATCATGGAAATCGCTCTGGGCCAGGCCTTGGAAGCGCGCCTGAACATCCTCGGCCAGATGAACCAGGTCATTGCCCAGTCGCGCAGCGAGCTGTCGGCCAACGCACCGACCATGCTGGCGATGAAGATCGACCAGGACAAGATCCGCGACGTGATCGGCAAGGGCGGCGCCACCATCCGTGCGATCTGCGAAGAGACCAAAGCCTCGATCGACATCGAAGACGATGGCTCGATCAAGATCTTCGGCGAGACCAAGGACGCCGCCGAGGCAGCCAAGCAGCGCGTGCTGTCGATCACGGCTGAAGCCGAAATCGGCAAGATCTATGTGGGTAAGGTCGAGCGGATCGTCGACTTCGGTGCCTTCGTCAACATTCTGCCGGGCAAGGACGGTCTGGTGCACATCTCGCAGATCAGCGATCAGCGCATCGAGAAGGTGACCGACGTACTGAAGGAAGGTCAGGAAGTGAAGGTGTTGGTGCTGGACGTGGACAACCGCGGTCGTATCAAGCTTTCGATCAAGGACGTCGCGGCCGCCGAAGCTTCCGGCGTCTGATTCGTGCTGTAGTGGATGAAAGGGCCCTTCGGGGCCTTTTCTCGTTTCTGGGGTCACGAGATTGCAAGATGCACGCGCGCACAGCCATGAACTTGCAATGTGCAACTGAGAGAAGGACGTGCCGTTTAATTAACTTATTGATTTTTATGGTAAAAAATATTTTCAAAAGTTGGCATGCAGCTTGCGCCTGTTATTCACGAGTCTGCGGTTCGGAGTCATACCGCAGAAACCACGAGAACAGGAGTGACATCTATGAAGACTATTCAGACACTGACTGCCACCGCCATTGCCGCTGCTCTTAGCCTGCCGTTCGCTGGCGCCGCTCTGGCCGATACCACGCCTGCCATCGACAAGACCGATACCGTCATGCTGGCCGCCAATACTATGGATGATGCCGGTGATGCCGCTTCCGATACCTGGATCACCACCAAGGTGAAATCCACCCTGCTGGCCGAGGATGCGACTCCGGGTATGGATATCGAAGTGGAAACCAAGGACGGCGTCGTTTCGCTGTCCGGTACAGTGGCAACCGAGGCGGAGAAAGAAGCAGCCATCGCCAAGGCACGTGGCATCGAAGGCGTGAAGGACGTCTCCGCTGATGGCCTGAAAGCCGTCGACTGATTCTGTTTTCAGCGCAGATTAAGAAACCCCGCCAAATGGCGGGGTTTTGCATTGGGGCTAGTTTCCTCGCTGGCTCTCGATCTGTCGGAGCCTGTTGCCTTCGAAGCGCAGGAAGTGAAGCATGCCGTGGTTGGGCCCATAGACCCACTCTTCGACCGGCACCTCCTGAGCGTAGCCATAGTCGTCGATAACCTGCTTATAGCCGATCAGCGAACTGCTGGCCGGCTCGCCGCACTTGCTGCGAACCTCTGCCGTGCTGGCATCCAGGCTCACCAGCCGGCTGTTGCAGCGATAGGTCGATGAGGCTTCGGCGAGGAAACTGGCCGAAAGCAGGGCGAGTAGGGCGGCGGACAGGTGACGGACCATTGGTTGGCTCCAGACTCAGTTGGCTCGACGGGTTTCGATGCGTACCAGGCGGTTGCCTTCGAAAGTCAGAATGCTGAGCATTCCGTTACGCGGCCCGTAGACCCATTCTTCCAGCATAAGCTCATGACGGTCATGCCGGCCCAGGCGATAGCCGACGACGTCGCGGTGTTGCGGCGCACCGCATTTGCGCTCGACTTCGAAGGTGCGATCGCCGGTAGTGACCAGCTGATTGCCGCAGCGTAGCGTGTCGGCCGTGGCACTCGCGCTGATCAGCAGGGCGGCGAGCAAGTATCCTTTCTTCATTCTTCGCTTCCCAAATTCAGGGTTGTAGCAATCCGGCCGTCGCTGCCGGCCTCGGTAGTACCGGTATCCAGCAGGTAGATGCGCTCTGGTGTCAGCCCGGCCTGGACGAGATAGCTCTTGATCGAGGCAGCGCGCTCACGACTCAGACGGCGTAGCAAGGCAGGACTCTGTGCCCAGGAATCGATGATCGCTTGGCGAAGGTGCTGGGCTCGGGTTTCACTTTCCAGGTCGCTCCATTCCGCTGGAGGTTGTTGCTTCAGCCGGCTGCGATAGATGCCCTCCAGAAGCGGCGCCTGATCCTGCTCGTCCACGGTAAGCTGCGCGGGATCGGACGGTACCTTGTCGCCTCGGCGCTGCAGGATACGGTACTGAATCTGGCGATACTCGTCCTGTAGACGTTGTTCGGCGAGGAGCGGGCCGTCCGTTGCCGTGGCGCTCATGCCTTCGATCTCAAGACGCAGCCCGGGTCGCTGTTTCAGCCCGGCGGCCAGGGTATCCAGGGTCTGGCGCGCCGCTGGGTCCAGTTCGCTGTTGCCCGGAGCAAAATCGATGTGGCTCAGGTCGCTCTGGTCGCCACCAGCCAGCCCGGCGATGAACTTGAACGGGGCTTTGGCCGCACGCACCATCAGGTTGCGCAACGTTTGCCAGATGATCGGCATGACGCTGAACTGCGGATTGTTCAGGTCGCCCTGCACGGGCAGCTCGATGGAGATCGTGCCGTTGCTGTCCTTCAGTAGTGCGACCGCCAAGCGTACCGGCAGATCCACCGCGTCGGGACTGTCCACCTTTTCGCCGAGTTGCAACTGCTCCAGGACCACCTTGTTGTCGGCGTTCAGCTGGCCGTTCTGGATGCGATAGTGCAGGTCCAGGTTGAGGCGTCCCTTGCGGATCCGATAGCCAGCAAACTTGCCTGCATAAGGCGTCAGGGTGGTCAGCTCGACCTGGCGGAAACTGGTGGCGATATCCAGGCGCTGCAGCGGGTCGAAGGGCGTCAGGCTGCCCTTGATGCTCACGGGTGCGTACTGATCCACCTTGCCGGCAATGTTCACTGAGGCTGGCTTCTGCTCGCGATTGTCCAGCGTGCCAATGTCGCCATTGAGCGACTGGATGGCGGTGACGAAGGGCGGGCGCAGGCTGAAGTCGGCGAAGTTGGCCGATCCGTCGACGATGGCGATGCCGCCGATGCGGATGGCCAATGGTTCCGAGGCCTGCTCCTTGGAAGCCTCTTGCGCGGTCGATTCGCTGCGCTCGACCAGCAGGTCGTTGATGTTGGTGCTCAGATCTGGGTTGATGATGAAGCGGGCGTAGGGTTGGTTCAGATCGATCCGTTCGATTTCCAGGCTCCGTGGGTGCTGGTAATCGAGACCGTTGAGCTGCAGCCGCTGCCATTTGATGAAGTCGCGATTGTTGATGGTATCGAGCGTGTGCAGCTGCGTGGCGTCGACACTACCGCGAACGTTGAACGCCAATGGCTCGATGCCCTGCAGGTTGACCTGCAGTTCGCTGCTGAGCATGCCGCTGCGTAGCTCCAGGCTCACCAGTGGGCTGAGGTAGGCCTGAGCGATGCGCAGGTCTATGTCGCGGGTGGTTACTGCCAGCTCACCGCTGACCGGGCTGAGCTGCAGCTGTCCCTGGGCCTGGAGCGTCCCCTGCTTGCCGACCCCCGTGTCCAGCTTCAGCGAGAAGGGGCGGGTAGCTAGGCTGTCGAAATCGCTGATGTCCAGGTTCAGCGGGCCGAGCTCCAGCTCGACCTCCTCATCCGGGACGCGATCGGTCAGGTGCACCCGGTAATCACGCAGCTGAGCATCGTGCAGCAATACCTGCCATGGTTCGCCAGATTTCCGGGCTTCGCTGTCCGGAGTCTGGTCGTCGGCATTCGACGGGGACGCACTTGTGGCGAACAGCTTCTGCCAGTCCAGCTCGCCATCGGCTTCACGGGCGGCCCAGGTTTCCAGGTTGCGGCTGCGCAGCTTGCCGATACTGACCTGCCGCCTGGCCAGGTCCAGCGTCGTTTCGCTCAGCTCCAGGCGCTCCAGGCGCACCAGCTTGCGCCCGTCCGGGCTGTCGAGGGCCAGCGGCGCCAGGGTGGCCTGGGCGTTATCCAGCGTCAGGGCCAGGCCGTCGCTGAGATCGAGGCGGTAGCCGGTACTCAGGTCGATGTTGCCATCCTGCAGAACCAGTGGCGCTGCGTCGCGCACGTAGGGCCAGAAGGCCTCGAGCGGTAGCTTGCTGATCTGCAGCTGGCCGCGGGAGGCTAGCGGCTGCAAGCTGAGGTCGCCTTGCCAATCGATGCGTCCGCCACTCGCGCCGCTGGCGGTGAGGCGTGCGTCGGCGCTGTCGTCGCTGCGGGTGGCGAGGTTGTGCAGCTCGAGGTCCAGGGAGTCGTAGACCAGCTCGATGGGCTCGCTCGGGCGCCGATCCTCGAAAGCGACGTGGCCGCGTACCAGCCGCAACTGGTCGATGCGCAGCGCGAGCAGGTCGCGTTCGCCGTCGTCGGACGGCTCTGCGGGAGGAATATCGAAGAGGTGACTGAGGTTCAGGGTGCCGTCATTGGCAACACGGACTTCGGTATGCGGTGCCACCAACTCGAGGGTAGCCAGGTGCAGCGTACGTTGCCAGAGGCTCGCCCATTGCAGATCGAGGTAGAGCTGCTCGAAGGCCAGCGGGCGATCATTCTCGTCACCGATGCGCAGGTCGAACAGGGAGAGCTCAAGGCTGAAGGGATTGAACTCGACACGTTGCAGACTGGCCGGCACCGTCGCGTAGGCCGCAAGCTGCTGATTAGCGATGCGCTGGGCAATGCCTGGCAGGATCAGGAAGCCAAGCAGGCTGTAGCAGATCAGCACGAGCGCCAGGCCGCTGAACGCTCGCTTCATTCCATTGGGCATGACCGGAAGTATTCCTGGCGGATGGTTGCCTTGGAGTATGGCATGGGTGCGCGGTTCCCGAATCGGCCCGATATGGGCATTGGGCAGCGCGCCGCAGATTGGCGATGGCGGACGCGGCATGCGCCTCAGCCGCGTGGCGGCAAGCCCATGCGTCGGCGTGCGCGATGCACCGAGGCATTGCGTACTGCCCAGCGTAGCGCTGGTGCGGTACTGCGTACGCCGCTGCGAAGCAGCTGACGGCGCGCGTCGCTCAGCGATATGCCGAACATGGCTGCGGCCCATTCCGGCAGCAACTCAACGCCAGCGTGCAACATTAGCGTGCCGAACGGCCGTAGCAGTGGGCTTGGTGCCGGAGCGGTGCGCAGTATGCGCAGGATCTCCAGGGCGCGTTCGTCGATCCGCAGCTGCGGGCGGAGCCGTTCGAGGTACGCCTCGACTTCGGCGCGCGAGCGTGGAACTTCACTGGCGCCGAGCCGCTCGGCAATCAGTGCGACCTCGGCGTAGTAGCGATCCTGGTCGGCTGCGCAGAGACTGGGGTCGCGGTAGCGCAGGTGCGATTTGAGAAAGCTGCTGACTTCGGCGACATGCACCCAGGTCAGCAGGTCGGGATCGGAGGCGGCGTAGGGTCGACCATCCGGTGCCGTCCCGGCCACGTCCAGGTGGATGCGTCGGACCCGCTCGATCAGGCGTTCGGCATCGGCGTGGCTGCCGAACGTCGTGGCGGCGATGAACTGCCCGGTACGCCGCAGACGGCCGAGCAGGTCCTCGCGAAAGTTCGAATGATCCCAGACGCCCGACAGCGCCAATGGGTGCAGCGCTTGCAATAGCAGTGCAGAGATCCCGCCGACCATCATCGAGGTGAAGTCGCCATGCACGCGCCAGCACACTGACTCAGGCCCGAACAGGCCGGGATCGCCCGGAGGGTTTTCGTAGTCGACACCGCCAATCGCCAGGCCGGTTAGGCTGAGCACGCGGGTTTCGATATGACGGCGGAGGAATTCCATGGCGACAGCGCTGGTGGCTTGGCAAGCGGCGATGGTACCTGAAGAGGCGCAGAGGGCTCGCCAGTTGGCGGGGTAAAAGGAGGGCAAGAAGACCGGACAGCGGCGCGCGCTGTCCGGTCGAGAGGGCTTATCAGCCGCGGTGGCGACCGCGGAAGAAGTCGATCAGACCCTGGGTCGAAGCGTCTTCGGCCGGTGCGGCATCGAAGCGGGTCATCTGATTGTAGACCGCCTTGCCAAGATCCTTGCCGAGCTCGACGCCCCACTGGTCAAAGGAGTTGATACCCCAGATCACGCCCTGGACGAATACCTTGTGCTCGTATAGCGCAATCAGCGCACCGAGGCGGCCGGGGCTGATGGTCTCCATCACCAAGGTGTTGCTCGGTCGATTGCCCGGGATCACCTTGTGCGGCGCCAGGCGCTGAATCTCATCTTCGTTAAGGCCTTTGGCGCGCAGTTCTGCTTCGGCTTCCTCGCGGGTCTTGCCGCGCATCAGCGCCTGGCTCTGCGACAGGCAGTTGGCGTAGAGCCATTCATGGTGATCGGCCACTGGATTGTGGCTGACCACCGGCACGATGAAGTCGGCCGGAATCAGCGGTGTGCCTTGGTGCAGCAGTTGGTGGTAGGCATGCTGGCCATTGCAGCCGACGCCGCCCCAGATCACCGGGCCGGTGCTGTAAGTCACCGGCGTGCCATCCTGGCGCACGCTCTTGCCGTTGGACTCCATGTCCATCTGCTGCAGGTGCTTGACGAAGTTACGCAGGTAATGGTCGTAGGGCAGGAAAGCGTAACTCTGCGCACCCCAGAAGTTGTGGTACCAGATGCCGAGCATCGCCAGCAGCACCGGCATGTTGCTTTCGAAAGGCTCGCTGAGGAAGTGCTGGTCCATGCTGTAGGCACCGGACAGCAGATCCTTGAAGTTGGACATGCCGATGGCCAGGGCGATGGGCAGACCGATCGCCGACCAGAGCGAGTAGCGCCCGCCGACCCAGTCCCACATCGGGAAGATGTTCTTTTCGCGAATGCCGAAGTCGATGGCCGCCTGCTTGTTGCTGGTGACGGCGATGAAGTGGCGGTAGAGCTTCTCTTCGGTGCCGCCCTTGCCTAGATACCAGGTGCGCGCAGCCTGGGCGTTCTTCAGTGTCTCGAGGGTACCGAAGGTCTTGCTGGAAATGATGAACAGCGTGGTCTCGACATTCAGCTTGGCGGTCACTTCGCGGAATTCGCTGCCGTCGATGTTGGCCAGGTAGTGCGTACGCACGCCGTGCTGGGTGAAGGGCAGCAGCGCCTCGGAGACCAGTTGCGGGCCGAGGAACGAGCCGCCGATACCGATGTTCACCACGTCGGTGATGGTCTTGTCGCTGAAGCCGCGCCACAGGTTGTTGTGGATGCGAGTAACGATGTCGGTCATCTGCGCCAGGGCAGTGTGCACGTCACGCATGACGTTCCTGCCGTCGACCATCACCGAGTCGCCCATGGGGCGGCGCAGGGCCGTGTGCAGCACCGGTCGGTTTTCCGAGGCGTTGATGCGTTCGCCTTCGAACATGGCGTGCGCGGCTTGCTCGACCCCGGCCTCGCGGGCCAGGTTGACCAGCAGGGTGCGGGTTTCGGGCGTGATGAGGTTTTTCGAGTAGTCCAGAAACAGGCCGCTGCAGGAAACCGACAGGTCAGCGAAGCGGGTCGGGTCGGCCTTGAATGCTTCGCGCATGCTGAAGTTCTGCATGGCCAGGCGGTGTTCTTCCAGGGCCTTCCAGGACGGCAGGCCGGTGACATCGAGCGGATGCTGGTAGTAGCTCATGGTGATGCGGCTTCCTTTGCTTTGACAGGCCGCTGAACCCCCGTGAATTCGCGCAGCGAGCGCGCATGTTGCCTCGCGGATTCAGTGATGTGTATGACCGTGCTGGCACGCCGGCACTCGTTCCTGAATGCTGCGGATGCTGGCCGAACCCGGCTTTCACCGAGCCGGCGAAGGCACATCCTATGCCATCAGAGACAGCTCAGACAGAGAAAACCCCTGCTGCGTTCCGGGCTTTCGCCTTCTATTCAATTCGCGCCGGCGTGCTGTCTGGGCGCCGATGCTGCACACAACGAAAAAGCCCGAAGTGCAGAACACTTCGGGCTTCCATTCGACGACACCTGAACGGTGACTCAGGCGACCTGTACCGGGATGGCGTTGCTGGTATGGCTCAGCTCGCCGTCGGCACCCATGTACAGCACATGGGGTTTGAAATTGGCCAGCTCGGCCTCGCTGTAGTGCGCATAGGCGCAGATGATCAGGCGATGACCGACACCTGCCTTGTGGGCCGCGGCACCGTTGACCGAAATGATCTTCGAACCTTCCTCGCCGCGGATGGCGTAGGTGGTGAAGCGCTCGCCGTTGTCGACGTTATAGATCTGGATCTGTTCGTATTCGCGGATACCGGCCAGGTCCAGCCACTCGCCATCGATGGCGCAGGAGCCTTCGTAGTCGAGCACCGAGTGAGTTACCTGGGCGCGGTGCAGTTTGGCCTTGAGCATGATGGCGTGCATGGCAGGGTCCTCCGGGTGCGCAAGCGGCGCAGAGTGTGCCCGAAGCCTCGAACGTGATCAAGGCTGCGGACAATTGGCTGGGATCAGGCCGATGTGTGGATGTCCACCAGCAGGTTGTCGATCAGCCGCGTCTTGCCCAGGAAGGCTGCGGCGAGAATGACCAGCTCGGCAGACGCGTCGCTTACCGGCTGCAGGTCGATCGCATTGCGAACTTCCAGATAGTCCGGCCGTAGTCCCGCAGCGCGCAGGCTTTCCAGACCTTCGGCGACGAGTGTCGAGTAGTCGCGTCGGCCGTTCTGGATCGCATCTTTCAGCTGGGTCAGCGTTCGGTACAGCAGCGGTGCCGTGGCACGCTCGTCGGCGCTCAGATAGCCGTTTCGCGAGGACAGCGCCAGGCCATCCACGTCGCGCACGGTGGGCTCGGAGATGATCTGCACAGGCATGTTCAGGTCGCGCACCATGGTGCGGATCACCGCCAGCTGCTGGAAATCCTTCTGGCCGAACACGGCGAGGTCCGGCAGGACCATGTTGAACAGCTTGCTGACCACCGTGGAGACGCCATCGAAATGGCCGGGACGACTGCCGCCGCAGAGGCCTTCGGATACACCGGGTACGCGAACGATGGTCTGGTTGGCCTGGCCGTGGGGGTACATCTCCTCGACGCTGGGCGCGAAGAGCAGGTGGCAGCCGGCGTCGAACAGCTTGTCCTGATCTGCGGCGAGGGTGCGCGGATAGTTGTCCAGGTCTTCGTTGGGGCCGAACTGCAGCGGGTTGACGAAGATGCTCGCGACGACGAAATCGGCACGCTGACCGGCTTTCTTCACCAACGCGATGTGGCCGGCGTGCAGGTTGCCCATGGTTGGCACGAAGCCGATGCGCTTGCCCTCGCCGCGCGCGCGGGCAACCGCGGCGCGCAGGTCGGCGATGGTCTTGACGACGTTCATGCGGAGAACCCGTGTTCGGCTGCAGGGAATTCGGCGGCTTTGACCGCCTTGACATAGCCGGCGATGGCCGAGGGGATGTCGCCATGCTCACGCATGAAGTTTTTCACGAACTTCGGTACGCGGCCACTGAGCGACAGTCCGAGCATATCGTGCAGCACCAGCACCTGGCCGTCGGTGTCGCTGCCGGCGCCGATGCCGATTACCGGAATCTGCACGGCACGGGTGATGCGTGCGGCCAGCTCGCTGGGCACGCATTCGAGCAGCAACATGGCGGCGCCGGAGGCTTCAAGCGACTTGGCATCCTCCAGCATCTGCTGCGCCTGCGCTTCTTCACGGCCCTGTACCTTGTAGCCACCGAACAGGTTGACCGCTTGCGGCGTCAGCCCCATGTGCGCGCACACCGGAATGCCGCGGTCGGCCAGCAGGCGGATCGACTCGGCCAGCCAGGCGGTGCCTTCCAGCTTGATCATGTGGGCTCCGGCCTGCATCAGCACTGCAGAGTTGTTCAGGGTCTGCTCGGTGGTGGCGTTGGCCATGAACGGCAGGTCGGCGACGATCATCGCGCCACGGTTGCCGCGCTTGACGCTGGCGGTGTGGTAGGCCATGTCGGCGACGGTGACCGGCAGGGTGCTGTCGTGACCTTGCAGGACCATGCCGAGTGAATCGCCGATCAGCAGTATCTCGACGCCTGCGTCGCAGGCGGTCTTGGCGAA
This sequence comes from Stutzerimonas sp. KH-1, assembly GCF_054483855.1. Lineage (NCBI taxonomy): Bacteria > Pseudomonadati > Pseudomonadota > Gammaproteobacteria > Pseudomonadales > Pseudomonadaceae > Stutzerimonas > Stutzerimonas sp. KH-1. The sequence continues at coordinate 4,602,896 of NZ_CM137011.1, forward strand.
GGTGGCGTCATAGCAGGTGAGCATGACGATCTTCTCGCCCTTCTGCTTGAGCCCTTGCAGCGTGGTCAGGGTGACGTCTGGCATGAATGCCGTCCTCTTCGAGCCTCGGAGGTCAGGATTGCCATGCGGTGCACCTATAGTGTGCCAAGGCCGCGGATGGCAGAGGGCGCTTATAGTCCCGGCGGCGGCAGCCTAAGTCAATCGCGAGTGTTACCTACGCGTTACGTTCGTTACCGCGGCGGTGATACCTGCATCGGCGAGTCGCTCCAGCCCGCTGAACGGGCAGGCTGCGAGCAGGTCGACGAGCCGTCGCCCATCGGCCAGCACCAGCTCCGGCGGGGCGATCTCGGCCAATGGATAGAGCACGAAAGGGCGGGCCTGCATGTGATAGTGCGGAACCTTGAGTCGCGGCTCGTCGATCAGGCGCTCGCCGAACAGCAGGATATCCAGATCCAGGGTGCGCGGACCCCAGCGTTCGGCCTTGCGCTCGCGGCCCTGGGCCAGCTCGATACGTTGCAGGGCATCGAGCAGGTCCAGAGGCTGGAGGTCGGTATCCAGTGCCGTGACGGCATTGACATAGCGTGGCTGGTCGGCAGGTCCGAGCGGATCGCTGGCATAAAGGGATGAGACCGCGACCAGCCTGGTCTGCGGCAGCTCGGCCAGTGCCTGCAGAGCGCCACGCAGCTGTCGCTGGGGATCGGCCAGGTTGCTGCCCAGGCCGATATAGGCGCGCTCCATCTCAGTCGGCCGAACCGGCAGGAGTGTCGCCCGGGCCGCGCCGCCGGCGACCGCCGCGACGACGCTTCTTGGCGCCGCCGTCATCCTTGCCGCTGAGGCCGCGAATCATGTTGCGGCGCTCGCTGTCACTGGCTTCCTGATAGTCGGTCCACCAGTCGCCGAGGCCGCCGGTTTTCTCCCCGGCGCTTTCGCGCAGCAGCAGGAAGTCGTAGCCGGCACGGAAGCGTGGGTTCTCCAGCAACTGGTCGGCACGTCGCCCCTGCCGGCGTGGCAGACGCTCCTGCATGTCCCAGATCTCGCGCATGGGAATGGTAAAACGCTTCGGAATGGCGGTGCGCTGGCACTGCTCCCAGATGATGTCGTGGGCGGCTTCCTGCATCGCCGGAATCGGCGGCATGCCGCGGTCCTGCAGCTCCAGCACGCGGGCCGGCAGGGCTGGCCAGAGCAGTGCGGCGAAGAGAAACGCCGGTGTTACCGGCTTGCCCTGCTGGATGCGCAGGTCGGTATTGGCCAGCGCATTGCGAATCAGCGTACCGGCGTACCCGGGGTTGCGCTCCAGCGCGGCGGCACTAGCCGGGAACAGCGGGGCGAACAGATCGTATTCGAGTAGCAGTTCGAAGGTGCGCTCGGCCTTGCCGCCGAGGAACAGCTTGAGCACCTCGTCGAACAGGCGTGCCGAGGGAATGCCGTCGAGCAGGTCTGCCAAGTCGACGATGGGCTCGGCGCTGTGGCGCTCGATTTCGAAATCGAGCTTGGCGGCGAAACGCACCGCGCGCAGCATGCGTACCGGGTCTTCCTGGTAGCGCTGCTCGGGGTCACCGATCAGGCGGATCAGGCAATTGCGGATGTCGTGCACGCCACGGGTGTGGTCGAGGATGCGCTCGGTGGTCGGGTCGTAGTACAGCGCATTGATGGTGAAGTCGCGGCGCTGCGCGTCGTCTTCGAGGGTGCCATAGATGTTGTCGCGCAGGATACGGCCGCTCTCGTTACGCGAGGCGAGATGGCTGGCGTCGTCGTCATCCTCTTCCGGATGGTTGGCGCGGAAGGTGGCAACCTCGATGATCTCGCGCCCGAAATGCACATGCACCAGCTTGAAACGCCGACCGATCACGCGTGCGTTGCGGAATTCGGCTCGAACCTGCTCGGGCGTTGCGCTGGTGGCGACGTCGTAATCCTTGGGATTGAGCTGCAGCAACAGATCGCGCACACAGCCACCCACGACATAGGCCTCGTAGCCGGCCTGCTGCAGGCGCTCGACCACGCTCACCGCATGACGGCTGATCTCGTTGCGATGCAGGGAATGCTGCCGGCTGGACAGAATTTCAGGTGTGCGACGGGGATGCGGGATGCGGCGCAGCGGAAGACGAAAAGACTGGAACAGCTTTTTCAGCATGAGGGGCAACTGTGTGGCGGAATGACGGGCCGGCGTCGCGAAAGCCGCGAAACCTGCGCGGATTCTAGCACCGGGACTGCCGGATGGTGAACGAAGCGCAGGGTAGTGTCAAAAAGCTTCGCGTGTAGCGTGACGAGGGTTCTGCCCGGTGCAACGCGGAAGGAAATGTCTGGACGGGGCGTGCGGAAGGAAACCGCGGAGTCAGATAGCACTGAGGGGAGCCGAAGCTCCCCTCTGAATGATGTCGCGTGCTTTATTTATTGTTATTGGTCATGCAGGCGTGCTGTTCTTGTTGTTCGCCTGTTCCGTCCGGCCGTAGCCATCAGGAGCGCTCCTACACTGGGAGCTAATAGCAAACGGATTTCTTTGGTCGCTGACTTTGCCTCGATCTACGATCCAACCAGTTCAGGCGCTGCTTTAGCAGTTTTTGTTGTTCTCGGCCTGGTCGTGGGGTTAGCCCCGTGGCAAGTCCTCTCCAAAAGAATCAGTTAGCTGCGCCTCCGCCTTCTTGTCGTTGTTTTGCTGGAGCCGTTACGTCTTGTTCTTATTGTGGGATCTGCTTGTTATTGTTGTTGTGCCATTAAGTAAGCAGTTGCCGTGCCAGCTTTTTAAAAGCCTTTTATTTCAAGCATTTGCGTATTTTCAGCGGTGCGAGCTGTAAGAAAAAACCGGGGCACCGTTACCGATGCTCCCGGTTTCTGTTACGAGCGATGCGAGGGCGGTAACAGATTACCCGGTGACGCTACCCGACTTGCGGCGGGGAATGCCCAGGCGCTGGCGTCGCTCCCACAGGCATTTGCGACTGATTCCCAGCTTGCGCGCCAGTTCGGTTTCGGTCATGTGATCCTGATGCTCGAGCACGAAATGCTGAAAGTAGTCTTCCAGCGAAAGGTCTTCGGTCGGCTCGTTGCCGCCGACCACGCCACGCATGGCGCCAAGCGGCTCATCGAAGTCATCGTCCAGCTCATCCAGCTCGATATCGATGCCCAGCAGTTCGGCGTCGATCTCCGGGCTCTCGCTGAGGATGGCGGCACGCTCGATGGCATTCTCCAGTTCGCGGACATTGCCCGGCCAGGAATAGTGGCGGATCGCTTGTTCGGCGTCGCGAGAGAAACGCAGTTCATCACTGTTCAAGCGTTCAGCCTGACGGGCGAGGAAGGCCTTGGCGATTTCCAGCACGTCATTGCCACGTTCACGCAGCGGCGGAAGCTTGAGGGCGATGACATGCAGGCGATAGTAGAGGTCTTCACGGAACTGGCCGGTCTTGGCCAGCGTTTTCAGGTCGCGGTGGGTGGCGGCGATCAGGCGCACATCGACTTTCTGCGACTGCACCGAGCCGACGCGGCGGATCTCGCCTTCCTGCAGCACTCTGAGCAGGCGCGCCTGGGCTTCGAGCGGAAGCTCACCGATCTCATCGAGGAACAGCGTGCCCCCATCGGCCGCTTCCACAAGCCCGGCGCGCCCCGCGCTGGCGCCGGTGAAGGCGCCTTTCTCATGGCCGAACAGTTCCGACTCGATCAAGGTTTCCGGAATCGCCGCGCAATTCACCGAGATCATCGGTGCCTTGGCCCGGCGTGAGAGGTTGTGCAGGGCCCGCGCCACCAGTTCTTTGCCGGTCCCGGACTCACCCTGGATAAGGACATTCGAGTCAGTCGGCGCAACCTTGCGGATCTTGCTGAACAGTTCCTGCATCGGCGTGCAATGGCCGATGATACCGATGTCGTCGCGCGAGGCGGCGCCCGGCGCTGCGCCTGCATTGCGAGTAGCTTGGGTTTGTGTGGTGGCGGCCTGCTGATGATCGCTGAGGATACGCGCCACAGTCTGCAGCATCTCGTCGTGATCGAACGGTTTGGCGATGTAATCCACCGCTCCCATCTTCATCGAATCCACCGCCGAGCGCAGGCTGGCGTAGCTGGTCATGATCAGCACCGGTGTGCCTTCGGCGAGCTTGATCAATTCGGTGCCCGGTGCGCCGGGCAGCCTAAGGTCGCTGATGATGAGATCGAAACCCGGGATGCTGTAGCGATCCTGCGCCTCCTGTACCGAGCCGGCTTCGCTGACCTCGTACTGGTTGCGTTCGAGGAGGCGCCGCAGGGCGGAGCGGATGATGGTTTCGTCTTCGACGATCAGAATATGTGACATCAGTACTCTCTCGACGGTCTGGAGGCAGAGCCGGCGCAGGGCCGGTACGGCAGTCGCCTCTTCAACTTACGGCATGTGACGCTTCGACATGCCGCGGCAGGGTGATGCGAAAACGGGTGCCGCGTTGTGTTTCCGGGTCGGCCGGGCTGTCGATATCGATCTGGCCATAATGCTCTTCAATGATCGAATAGACCAGCGCGAGGCCCAGGCCGGTGCCTTCGCCCGGATCCTTGGTGGTGAAGAATGGCTCGAACAGGCGGTCCTGAATTTCCTTGGGAATGCCGCTGCCTTCGTCTTCCACCACCAGGTACACGGTCTGCTCGGCGACCTCGCTGCTGATGCGGATCAAGCCGCCCGGCGGCGATGCGTCGCGGGCATTGGAAAGCAGGTTAATCAGCACCTGGGCCAGTCGCTGCGGGTCGCCTTCGGCCAGGTGCTCCGGGGCGCAGGCGTTGACGAAGCGCACCTCGGTGCGATTGCGGTTGAGTGATAGCAGGGCGATGGCATCCTGCGTGACCTGTGCCAGGCTCACCGGATACTGCCGCTGCTGGCGCTCGCCGGCATGGGCGAAGCTCATCAGCGACTGCACGATGCGCGACACGCGCTTGGTCTGTTCGATGATCTGGCCGCTGATTTCGACGATTTCCTCGTCGGCTTCGCGTTCATCACGCAGATTCTGCGCCAGGCAGGCAATACCGGTGATCGGATTGCCGATTTCGTGCGCCACGCCGGCTGCCAGCCGGCCGATGCTGGCCAGGCGCTCGGAGTGCACCAGACGATCCTCCAGCTCCTGCGTTTCGGTCAGGTCTTCCATCAGCAGAACCAGGCCGCTGTTGCTCGGGGCCAGCGGCTCGGCGATCGCCGCCTTGTGCAGGTTGAGGCAGCGGCGATGACCGTTGTGCGCCAGGCGCTGCTTGTGCAGGTGCTCATCGGGTTGTTCGATGAAGTCGATCAGCAGGCTCCGCCAAGGTTCGGCGATGGTCGAGAGGCGCGAGCCGACCACCTGCAGCGCCGCGATCCCGGTGAGCTCCTCGAGCGCGCGGTTCCACATGAGGATTTCCTGATCCTTGGCCAGCGAGCAGACGCCCATGGGCAGCTCCTGCAGGGTCTGCCGGTGGTAGCGACGCAGCGCATCGAGTTCGGCGGCCAGGCCGGTCAGGCGTGAGTGATAGTCCTCCAGGCGGCTCTCGATGAAGTGGATGTCCTCGGTGATGTAGCCCTCGGCGCCGTTCTTGTAGGGCAGGAAGTTCTCGACGATGTCCTGGGCGACACTGGGCCCCATGAGTCCGGACAGGTTGGCTTCGATGCGGTCGCGCAGGCGGCGCAGCGCGTAGGGTCGGTGCTCGTCGAACGGCAACTGCAGGTCACGCAGGGCCTGTTCCACCTCGCGTTGGGCGGTCTTGGCTCCCAGCGGCTTGGCCAGTTGGGTGGCGAATTCCTGCGGCGAGGCAGCCAGCAACTCGCGTCGTTGCGGGCGGCGGACGTTCTCCACGGCGCAGGCCTCGGCGGCGCTCTGCTCCTCCGGGCTGGTTTCGCTGAAGATCGAGAACAGCGAGAACGCGAGCACGTTGACCGCCAGCGAAGCGATTGCCGCCAGGTGCCAGCTGGTGTCGTCCAGCACGTAGACGACGTTGAACAGCGGAATGTAGAAGCCATCCAGGTTGCCCACCAGCGGCAGCAGCATGGTCACCACCCAGACGCCGATGCCGGCCAGCAGGCCGGCGATGTAGCCGCGCCGATTGGCAGTCGGCCAGTAGAGCACCGAGAGCACGCCGGGCAGGAACTGCAGGGTGGCGACGAAGGCGACGATGCCGAGATTGGACAGGTCCTGCTCGGCACCGAGCAGCAGGTAGAAGCCGTAACCGGCCATGATGATGGCGAAGATCAGGCTGCGCCGCGTCCATTTCAGCCAACGGTAGATGTTGCCCTCGCTCGACGGCTGATAGAGCGGCAGGACCAGATGGTTGAGCGCCATGCCGGACAGCGCCAGGGTGCTGACGATGATCAGCCCGCTGGAGGCCGACAGCCCCCCGACGAAAGCCAGCAGTGCCAGCATCTCGCTCTGCGCGGCGATCCCCAGACCGAGCGTGAAATACTCCGGGTTGGTGCTTACGCCCAGCTTCAGCCCGGCCCAGAGAATCAGCGGCACGGCCAGGCTCATCAATAGCAGATAGAGCGGCAGGCCCCAGCTGGCGCTGACCAGGCCACGCGGGTTGAGGTTTTCGGTGAAGGTCATGTGATACATGTGCGGCATCACGATGGCCGAAGCGAAGAACACCAGCAGCAGGGTGCGCCACGGGCCTTCCTGCAGCGGCGTATGCAACGCCTGCAGCGCCGATTGGTTCTGCAGCAGCCAGATCTCCAGCTGGTGCGGACCGCCGAACACCACGTACAGCGCGTACAGACCGATGGCGCCGAAGGTCGCCAGCTTGACGATCGATTCGAAGGCGATGGCGAACACCAGCCCTTCGTGCTTCTCCCGCGTGGCGATGTGGCGGGCCCCGAAGAGGATCGTGAACAGCATGATCATCAGGCAGTAGCCCAGTGCGACGCGTTCCTGCAGGGGCTCGAGGGTGAGGATGCCGATCGCGTCGGCGACCGCCTGGATCTGCAGGGCCAGCAGCGGCAGCATGCCGATCAGCATGACGATGGTGGTCAGCGCGCCGCTCCAGGTGCTGCGGAAGCGGAAGGCCACCAGATCGGCCAGGGACGACAGTTGGTAGGTGCGGGTGATGCGCAGGATCGGGTAGAGCAGCACCGGTGCCAGCAGGAACGCGCCACAGACGCCGAGGTAGGTAGCGAGAAACCCGTAGCCGTATTGATAGGCCAGGCCCACGGTGCCGTAGAAGGCCCAGGCACTGGCATAGACGCCGAGCGAGAGGGTGTAGGTCAGTGGGTGGCGGATGATCCAGCGCGGAATCAGTCCGCGCTCGCTGACCCAGGCGACACCGAACAGCATGAACAGGTAGGCGGCGCTGATCAGGATCAGGTGGCTCAGGCTAAAGCTCGTCTGCATCACGCTGGCTCTGGAGAATGAAGGTCACCACGATCAGGATCAGCCACAGCAGGTAGGGCCGATACCAGGCACCGTTGGGGTCGATCCACCAGTCCATGATGGCCGGGGAGAACAGATAGATCCCCACCACCAGGAGCAGCACCAGTCGGTAGATATACATGCCGGGTCTCGTGTCGAAAGTGAGGGCGATGGTAGAGCAGCGGCACGCTGCTAGCCACCGGTGACGGGCAAATGCTGCTCAGCGCAGCTGAGCCTCGGCCAGGGTTCGGGTCCGCGGAATGCGCCCGGCATCCCAATTGCCAATCGCCCAGCCGAGGATCTCCGCCGGCAGGGCACCGTCCAGTTCGGTCGGTGGTTGCTGACCAAGGGCGCGCAGTGCGCGCAGCAGCAGTGGGCTGGCTTCCTCGGCTTGCAGCGGTGGTGATCGATAGCGCTTGCCGAGCTTGTGGCCGTCCGGCTGAATGATCAGCGGCAGATGCAGGTAGCGCGGCTGCGGCAAGCCGAGGATTTCCTGCAGGTAGAGCTGACGCGGCGTCGAATCGAGCAGGTCGGCGCCGCGCACCACATCGGTGACGCCTTGCCAGGCGTCGTCCAGCACCACGGCCAGCTGATAGGCGATCAGGCCATCGCGGCGGCGGATGACGAAGTCGCCGACCTCGCGCCCCAGGTGCTGGCGGAATTCGCCCTGTACACGGTCGACGAAGCCGTACTCACGATCGGGCACGCGCAGGCGGATGGCGGCATCTTCGAGGCCGTGTGCGGCGTTGCGGCAGAAGCCGGGGTAGGGGCCCGGGTAGTCTTCGAGCTGCTTGCGCGAGCAGGTGCAGGCATACGCCAACCCTTCCTCCAGCAAGTGCTCGACCGTATCCCGGTAGACGGCATGGCGCTGACTCTGGCGCAGCATTTCGCCGTCCCATTCGAAGCCGTAGCTCTGCAGTGTCTCGACGATCGCTTGCTGCGCACCGGGCATCTCTCGGGGCGGGTCGATGTCTTCCATGCGCAGCAGCCAGCGACCGCCCACCGAGCGGGCATCGAGATAGGAGGCAAGGGCGGCGAGCAGTGAGCCGAAATGCAGATAGCCGCTCGGCGTCGGGGCGAAACGGCCAACATAGCGGGCGGGTTGGGGTGAGCTGGACAAGGGCATGGCGGGGCCGGCGCGATCAGGGATGGCGGGGCGGGTGAGGCGGTTGCCGGGCCTGGAAATGAAGCGGGGCGCCGAAGCGCCCCGTTCGGGATCAGGAACCGATCTGCTTTTCCTTGATCTCCGCCAGCGTCTTGCAATCGATGCAGAGCGTGGCGGTGGGGCGGGCTTCCAGGCGACGGATGCCGATCTCGACACCGCAGGAATCGCACCAGCCGTATTCATTGTCTTCGATCAGTTGCAGCGTCTCGTCGATCTTCTTGATCAGCTTGCGCTCGCGGTCGCGGGCACGCAGTTCCAGGCTGAACTCTTCTTCCTGGCTGGCGCGGTCGGCCGGGTCCGGGAAGTTGGCTGCCTCGTCCTGCATGTGATGGACGGTGCGATCGACTTCTTCCATCAGCTCCTGCTTCCACTTGTTCAGGATGCCGGTGAAATGGGCGCGCATCTTCTCGCTCATGTACTCCTCGCCCTTGCTTTCCTTATAGGGCTCGAAGGCGCGAATCAGTTGCTTGCTCGACGGTGTTTCTTTGGTAATGGGCATGGATGAACGCCTCTCGCTATGTCCATTGCGCAGGATGATTTGTCCCTTGCCGGCCCGTGCCGGCCCTGCGGCTGCAAGCGGGCGAACTTACCAGATCGGATCGGGGTGCGCTACTCCCCAATCCGACAGTGGCTGCGGCGGCCTTGGGACCTTGGGTAGAATTCACGTTTTATCGTCAACAGGAAGGTCAGATGACCTCGTCGTACAGCGCACGCAGTCGCGCAATCGAACCTTTCCACGTCATGGCGCTGTTGGAGCGGGCCAACCAGCTGCAAGTTCAAGGCCGCGACGTCATTCACCTGGAAATCGGCGAACCGGACTTCACCACCGCGCAACCCATCGTCGCCGCCGGGCAGGCCGCGCTGGCGGCCGGTCATACGCGCTACACCGCCGCGCGCGGCCTGCCGCAGCTGCGCGAGGCGATTGCCGGCTTCTATGCCCAGCGCTATCACTTGAGCATTGACCCCGAGCGCATCCTGATTACTCCCGGTGGCTCCGGTGCGCTGCTGCTGGCCTCCAGCCTGCTGGTCGACCCTGGCAAGCACTGGCTGCTGGCCGATCCGGGCTATCCATGCAACCGGCACTTCCTGCGCCTGGTGGAAGGTGCTGCGCAACTGGTGCCGGTCGGCCCGGAGGTGCGCTATCAGCTGACCCCCGAGCTGGTCGAGCGTTACTGGGATCGCGACAGCGTCGGTGCGCTGGTGGCGTCACCGGCCAACCCCACCGGAACGCTGCTCGAGCGTGCCGAACTGGCCGCCCTTTCGGCGGCGCTGAAGGAGCGTGGCGGCCATCTGGTGGTCGACGAGATCTATCATGGGCTGACCTACGGCACGGACGCGGCCAGCGTGCTGGAGGTCGATGACGACGCCTTCGTGCTCAACAGCTTTTCCAAATACTTCGGCATGACCGGTTGGCGCCTGGGTTGGCTGGTGGCGCCGCCCGCCGCTGTGCCGGAGCTGGAGAAGCTGGCGCAGAACCTCTACATCAGCGCGCCGAGCATGGCTCAGCACGCAGCCCTGGCCTGTTTCGAACCGGCGACCCTGGAAATTCTCGAGGCGCGGCGCGCAGAGTTCGCCCGTCGCCGTGACTTCCTCCTGCCCGCCCTGCGCGAGCTGGGCTTCGGCATCGCGGTCGAACCGCAGGGCGCCTTCTATCTGTACGCCGACATCAGTGCCTTCGGTGGCGATGCGTATGCGTTCTGTCAGCACATGCTGGAAACCGAGTTCGTTGCGATCACGCCGGGGCTGGACTTCGGCCGTCACCAGGCCGGACACCATGTGCGTTTCGCCTACACGCAGGATCTGCCGCGCCTCGAACAGGCCGTCGAGCGCATCGCCCGCGGCCTGCGCAGCTGGCAATCCTGATGCGTTTCGCGCAACCGCTGGAGCGGGGGCGACTGGTCAGGCGCTACAAGCGTTTTCTCGCCGATGTCGTGACTGACGAAGGCGAGGCGCTGTGCATTCACTGTCCCAACACCGGCTCGATGCTCAACTGCATGAGCGAGGGCGCGCGGGTGTGGTTCCAGCGCAGCAGCGATCCGCGACGCAAGTTGCCGGGCACCTGGGAGCTGGTGGAGACGCCGCAGGGGCGGCTGGCCTGCGTGAATACCGCGCGAGCCAATCCACTGGTCGAGGAAGCGTTGCTGAACGGGCAGATCGCCGAGTTGGCAGGCTTCTCAGCGCTCAAGCGCGAGGTGGCCTATGGCGTGGAAAACAGTCGGGTGGATTTCCGTCTCGACTATGCCGGCCTGCCGGCCTACGTCGAGGTCAAGAGCGTTACGCTGGGGTTCGACGACACCGCCGTGGCCGCCTTTCCCGATGCGGTGACAACACGCGGCAGTCGTCATCTGCGAGAGCTGGCTGCGCTCGCGCGCAGCGGGGTGCGCGCCGTGCAGCTGTACTGCGTCAATCTCAGCGGCATCGAGGCGGTACGCCCGGCAGTGGAAATCGACCCGACCTATGCGGCGGCGCTGCATGAGGCGATTGCGGCGGGAGTGGAGGTACTGGCGTATGGCGTCGAGCTGTCCCCGCACGAGCTGCGCTTGAGTCGGCCGCTGCCCGTGCTGCTGTGAGCACGCTCGGCTCGGTGGATGAAAATTTTTATCCGGGCTGGGGAACAAAGCGCTTTCTGTCTGGCCTCAACGAAGCTGGAAAATGCATCCCTTCATGCTCGCAGAGGCTCTGCTCCGCCGCGCAGCGCGGTGTCGACGCGGCCTCGCCCGCATCGGCGGCATATCCGGCGGTGCCATTCGATGCGCCGAGAGGTGTCGTTGGCAAAGATTATTTCGGACGTTCGCCCTGGCGCGAGCGTCGTCGATGAGGCTAAAGAGAATGCGAATCCTCGTTTGCGGTGCCGGTGGTCAGGTTGGGCGCGAGCTGGCCGAGCGTGCGGCGAGTTTCGGCCTGGATGTGCTGGCTCCGAATCGCACCGAGCTGGATATCGTCCGGTCAGAACAAATTGCGGCGGCCATGGCGCAGCGCCCCGGTCTGATCATCAATGCGGCTGCCTACACCCATGTGGACAACGCCGAGTCTCACAGCGAGCAGGCCTATGCCGTCAACCGCGATGGTGCGCGCAATCTTGCCGAGGCTGCCGGGCGTGCGGGCGTGCCGCTGTTCCACATCTCCACCGACTATGTGTTTTCCGGCGAAGCCGACAGACCCTATACCGAGGACGATGCAACCGCTCCGACGGGTGTCTATGGGGCGAGCAAGCTGGCCGGCGAGCAGATCATCCGTGACTGCCTGCCCGCGCACCTGATCCTGCGTACCAGTTGGGTGTACGGCGTCCACGGGCACAATTTCGTCAAGACCATGTTGCGGTTGGCGCGTCAGCGCGATGCGCTTGGCGTGGTGAGCGACCAGCTGGGATGTCCGACCCAGGCCGGCAGTATCGCCGCCGTGCTGCTGGAACTGGCGCGCCGCTATGCCGCCGGCGACAGGCTGGCCTGGGGCGTTTATCACTACAGCGGTACACCGGCCTGCTCGTGGTACGACTTCGCCGTAGAGATCTTCCGTCAAGGTGAGGCGGCCGGACTGCTAGCCAGGCAGCCCGAGGTGTCGCCGATCACGACTGCACAATACCCGACACCGGCGCGCCGTCCGGCCTGGTCAGTGCTCGACTGCCGTCGCTTCGAGTCGACCTTTGGTCTGGCGCCTCGGCCATGGAAGCTCGAGCTCGCCGAGGTGCTCGACGTGTTGCAGCAAGCGGAGCCGGCTGCCGTCGTCAGGCAGCGCAGCTTTCGCGTCTGATTCGCCCACCCGACGGAGACCCGGCTTCCGTGCGAGCGTCCGCTCGCCAGTGTATTCTTGCGCCCCCGCGCCTCGACGCGGCCTGAAGTTCGGCTCTGGAGGGGCGACATGGTAGTGGTGTTGGCGATCCTGCCGATCTTCGGTCTGATCTCGCTCGGTTATCTGTTTGGCTGGCGCCAGTGGTTGAGCAACGAAGGTGCCGCCGGGCTGGCCAGCGTGACCTTCAAGCTGTTCATGCCTGCGGTGCTGTTCAATGGCATCGCTCGCGCCGAGCTGGGCGAGGGCATGTCGCCGATGTTGCTGCTGGCATACTTCGCCCCGGTGCTGCTGATTTTTCTGCTGGTGAACGTCGTTGCGCATCGCCTGAAGGGGCGAGCGAGCCCTCTGGGGCTGACCGCAGCCTACTCGAACAACGTGCTGGTCGGCATTCCCCTGGTGAGCACGCTGCTCGGGGCCGAGAGTCTGGTCTACGTGTTCGCCATTCTGGTGTTCCACAGCTTGGTGCTGTTCTCTTTGCAGAGTTTCTACGCCGCGCTCGGTGATGGCGACAGGGTCAGCGCGCCGTCGCTGTTGAAGAACCTGGCCAACCCCTTGATCGTCGGCCTGCTGCTCGGAGCCTTGTTGAACCTGAGCGGCCTGTTGCTGCCCGAGCCGTTGTGGCGAGTGATTGGCTGGCTCGCGCAGGCGGCGCTGCCCTGCGCGTTGATGGTGCTGGGTATCAGTCTGTCACGTTATCGCCTGCGGCCTAGCGCGTCGGTCGTCGTGCTCACATTGGCCAAGCTGGTCCTGTTCCCGGCGCTGGTGTGGTGGCTGAGTGGTTGCTTGCCCGGGCTGAGTCAGGAGGCGCGCAGCGTGCTGGTGCTGCTGGCAGCCTGTCCGAGTGGCGTAAATGTGCTGGCCTTCGTCAAGCATGCCGACGACAGCCGCGCGGTCAGCTCCACCGTATTTCTGTCGACGCTGGCGGCCGCCGTCAGCCTGCCGCTATGGATGCTGCTGACGACCAGCTGACTGCCGAACATCCCGGCGTCTGGCGCTGAACGTCCTTCCGAACCGGACTGTCACAAGAGCACAGTCCAGAAAATACGGAGAGTACGGCATGCTGAAGTTCATCGGCGGTACCGCGGGCGTCATCTTCATCATTGGCCTGATCGTGGTGATCGGCATCTTCAAACTGCTGTTCTGATGGCTTGGCGTCTGGCTGCCGGATGCTTCCGCGGCTTCATTTGCCGTCGCGCTGCTCGTGGACGGCCATGATGTCCTCCAGGCGCAAGCCGGTCAGGCCATGGATGGTCCGCCAGAGATAGAAGAAGATCGCCATCATCATCAGCATGCTGGGTATGGCGATCATCGGATAGCTGAGCAGGGTCATGCGTCCCAGTTCGGCGTTGAACGCTTCGCTGCCGGCCGGACTGTGCACGATCCATTTGGCCAGGACGTAGTTCATGAAGGACGAGAAGAAGAAGGTGCCGCTGAGCAGGTAGGTCGCCCGTAGCAGGCGGGTTTCGAAATGAGCGACCTGACCGTTGCGTTCCAGCTGCTCGTGGATCTTGTCCACATTGAGCACCTTCGGGTTGTACAGAAGGGTACGAATCAACGGGTAGCGCGTGCGAGTTGAGGCCAGCACGCCGATGCCGATGATCCCCGGTACGGCCGCTTCCTTGATCGCCAGCCATTGGGTGTCGAGCTGCAACAGACCGATGCCGCCGGTGAGCAGCACGCTGATCAGGCCGAGCAGGGCGATCCAGTTGAACTTGCGGTAGCGGGCCAGCTCCCACAGGCCCCAGCCCAGCGGGAAGGCCAGGGCCAGCAGCAGCGCGCCATCGGCACCCAGGCGCTCCTCGCCACTGAGTTTCATCAGGATCAGTGAAGGAATCAGGATGCTTACAGCCAGGTCGACCAATGGGCGCGGTTTGTGTTCGGCGTGGGAATGGGTGGTTTCGGTCATGACGTCGGGTTGGGTTGGAAAGGGCAGCATGATGGCCTCTGTGGCCGTTTCGCGCCAGACCATCTTCGTCGGGATGAGAGGTATGGAGGGCTGCGCGCGAATCAACGACCTACTGCGTCGGTTCGTCGAGCGCGCCACTGACCGTGTTCGAACAGCAGCACGACCACCATTGCAATGGCGAACGGCAGCAGCAGGTAGAAGACACGAAACACGATGAGTGCAGCCAGCACGTCGACGGTCGCGAGTTCTGGCAGTGCGGCGACGAAGGTCAGTTCCAGCACCCCGAGCCCGCCTGGGGCATGGGAGAGCAGGGCCAGCGAGAAGGACGCGAGGAACACGCCGAGGATGGTCAGGTAGCCTGGGTTGTTCGCCGCCGGCAGGGCAAAGTAGATGATCGCCGCCGCGCATAGCAGCTCCAGTGGTCCGGCCAGCAACTGGCGCGCGACGATCGGCAGCCGCGGATACTCGATATGCCATTTGCCCAGCCGCCACGCCGGCAACTGCCGCCATGCGCCGAACACATACAACGCGATCAGCAGCAACAGCCCACACCCGACCGCGGTCGATAGCCAACTCGCGCTGTCCATCAGGCGGTCCAGCAACTGCGGTTCGAGGATCAACACCGTGCCACCTGCCAGGACGGTACCGAGGACAAACGTCAAGGAACAGAAGACGATCAGGATTCCGATTTCCTGGGGCGTCAGGCCGCGGCTGCGGTAGGCGCGATAACGCACCAGCGCGCCGGAAAAAACCGAGGCGCCAATGTTGTGGGCCAGCGCATAGGTGGTGAACGAGCAAAGCGTGATGAACCACCAGGAGATCTTCCGGCCCAGATGGGCCATGGCGATGCGGTCGTACCAGGCCAGCGCCAGGTAGGCGCCAAGCGTCGACAGGGCCGCCAGCAACCAGCGATGGGCACCGATCGCATGCAGGCTGTTGGCGAGTTCGCTCAGCGAGATGTTGCGGACCTCGTGATACAGCAGATAGCCGGACAGCAGCACGGCCGAAACCCCGATCAGGGTCCAGGCGACATCGCTCCTCTTCATCATCGAGTGGCTCCTCGGGGCAGGACTGCGGCCACGCCGCGTTCTGCGACGTGATGGACACGGCATGCCGAGACCTGCACCGTTTCGTGAGTCGTTCAGTAATCGGCAGCGCTCGGCCCTTTTTGTTCAGTTATCCGACCTTCGGGTCGTTCGCGCGATAACACTCCGAGCGCACGGAGGTCGATTGCAGGACTGGTTGATTGGAGAGCGGCATGACCGAAATACCCCATGATGATCATCTGGAAAGCTCACTGGCGATGCTGGGCGAAGGCTATCCATTTATCCGTGATCGCTGTGCTCGTTTGCACAGCAACGTATTCCAGGCGCGTCTGCTACTGCAGAACACCATCTGTCTCAGCGGCGAAGACGCCGCGCGCCTGTTCTACGACGAACGCTATCTGCAGCGCGCCCATGCCATGCCGCGCATGCTGATAAAGACGCTGGTCGGACAAGGAGGCGTGCAGGGGCTGGACGGTGAGGCGCACCGGAATCGAAAGCGAATGTTCCTGCAGTTGCTCGACGGTGCTGCGGTCGAGAAGCTGGTCAGCCTGGCCGAGCAGGCCTGGCGCCAGGCGATCGGTGAGTGGCAGGCGCGCCCGGAGGTCCGGTTGATGACGGAAGTGCAGCTGATTCTGACCGAAGCGGTATGTCGCTGGGCCGGCGTGCCGCTGGCACCCGCCGAGCGGGAGATCCGGGCCGAGCAGCTGGCGACGATGGTTGACGGTGCGGGTGGCATCGGGGCACGTCACTGGGAGGCGCGCAAGGCGCGGCGCGACGCCGAAGCCTGGGCGCGGCAGCTGATCGAGCAGGTTCGCGCCGGCCGGCTGCCAGCCGAGCCGACCACGGCGCTCATGGTGATCGCGCATCACCGCGACCTCGACGGCACACCGCTCGATGAGCAGGTCGCCGCTGTCGAGTTGCTCAATCTGTTGCGGCCGACAGTGGCGGTTTCCTACTTCATCACCTATGCCGTGCTGGAACTGCTGGCGCAGCCGCAATGGGCCGCGCGCCTGCGTACGGACGATGAACTGCTCGAGCCCTTCGCGCAGGAGGTTCGCAGGTTGCACGCGTTCTTTCCGTTCACGGCTGCCCGCGTACGAGAGGACTTCGACTGGCAGGGCCAGCATTTTCCGGCGGGCACCCGAGTGATGCTGGATCTGTGGGGGACCAACCGCGAAGCGAGCCGTTGGGATCAGCCCGAAGCGTTCCAGCCCGAGCGCTTCCTGAACTGGCCGGGCAATGCCTTCAGCTTTGTCACCCAGGGCGGCGGTGACGCGGCCGAAGGGCATCGTTGTCCAGGCGAACGGCTGGCAATCGAGTTGCTGAAGATGGCGCTGCGCATGCTGACGCGCGAAATGGCCTACGCGGTGCCAGCGCAGGATCTGCGTATCGATCTGACGCGCATGCCGGCCAGGCCCGAGAGCGGGATGCTGATCCGAAACGTGATGCGCGGCGTCTGCTGAGACCGGTACCGAGCGCCGCTCAGTCGACCTGCTCGGCCTGCTTGACGCGCACCCAGTGGTCGATCAGCTCGCGCAGGTGCGAGAGCTCGACGGGCTTGGCCATATGCCCGTCCATTCCCGCTTCACGGGCACGTTCACGGTGCTCGCTGAGGATGTGTGCAGTCAGGGCGACCACCGGCGTGCGCCGCCGACCGCTGTTAGCCTCCCATTCGCGCAATTGGCGGGTGGCCTGGAAACCATCGAGCACCGGCATTTCACAGTCCATCAGCACCAGGTCGTAAGGGGTGGTCTTGATGGCCTCGAGCGCCTCCTCACCGTTGCAGGCGGTATCGGGCTGCAGGTTGAGCTTGTTCAGCATGCCGCGGATGACCTTGGTGGAGATGCTGTTGTCTTCGGCGACCAGGATGCGGAAATCGCCCGGAACCTCGAGTGGCGTTGACGCCTGGGGTGCTGTCGTGGAGCGCTGCTGGTTGCCCTGCTGACGCTGCGCGAGTTCGTCGGCGAGCGTGGTCTTGAGGGTGTAGCCGGCCACCGGTTTAGCCAGGATGCGCTTGATGCCGGCGTTGCGCGCGATGATCTTGCTCGGGGCGCTGCTCATGCCGGTGAGCATGATCAGCAGGATATCGTGGTTGAGGCTGGAGTCTTCCTTGATCTTGCTCGCCAACTGCATACCGGTCATGCCGGGCATGTCCTGGTCGAGCAGTACCACATCGAAGTATTCCTTCAGGTGCGCTTTGGTGCGCAGCAACGCCAGCGCCTCTTTGCCCGACGCCACCGCACTGACCTCCAGTCCCCAGCTGCTGCACTGCTGGACCAGTACCTTGCGGCAGGTATCGTTGTCATCGACGATCAGCAGGCGCGTGCCTCGTAACGGTCCGTCCAGGTCGGCGTTGCTCTGGGCCAGGCCTTCGCCGGCCAGCGGCAGGCTGATCCAAAGCGTATTGCCCTGATTGCTACCGGTCTGGATACCGAAATCGCCACCCATCAGCTGGACCAGCTGGCGGGCGATGATCAGGCCGAGCCGTCCGCCATGACGGGTCGCGGCGAGGAAGTCCTGGCTGTCCACTGCCGCATTGAGCAGGGCATCGCGCTCGTATGCCTCCAGCGGCCGACCGCTGTCCTGCACGGTAATGCGCAGTCGCGGCGCATCCATCGGTCCGTCGATCGCGGCGATCAGCAGCACCTCGCCTTCCTCGGTCTGCTTGAAGGCGTTCTCCAGTAGATTGAGCAACGTCTGGCGCAGGCGTGTCGGATCGCCGGCCACGACCTGTGGCAGTTGCGGCTGGATGAAGCTGATCAGCTCGATCTTCTGCTGCTCGGCCTTGGCGCGGAAGATGCTCAGACAATCCTCGATGAGCGCGTTGAAGTCGAACTGAACGTCGTCCAGCTCGATCTGGCCCGACTCCAGCTTGGATATGTCGAGAATCTCGTTGATCAGATTGAGCAGCTCGTTGCCGGAGCTGTGAATCGTCTGCACGTAATCGCGCTGTTTCGCCGAGAGCGAGGTGCCCAGCAGCAGCTCGCTCATGCCGAGCACCCCGTTCATCGGCGTGCGCAGCTCATGACTGATTTTGGACAGGAAGTCAGCCTTGGTCTTGAGCTCCGCACTGCTGACTGCAGCTGCGGTGAATTGAGTGCGGCTGTCGCTCTGACGCTGGCGCTGCCGTTCGAGCAGGGCGAAGCTGAGCAGCAGGCCGGCGATCGTGGCAAGGCTGAACAGCCCGCCGGTCAGCCAGCCCGGGTCGAGCTGGTCGAAGCCGAGCAGCATGGGCATGAAGAACACCATGCCGCTGTTGAAGAGCGTCGCGCCGGCGACTACCAGTCGTGCCGGCTGATAACCCTGACGCCAGTGGTACAGAGCGACCACCAGAGCGCTGCACGAGGCGACCAGCACCAGCGAGTAGATTAGCCAGCTGTGCCACAGCCACTGGCCAAGCAGGATGCTGGCGGCGATGGCCAGCACCACGTTGAGTTCGATGCCCAGCAGCCATGTAATCCAGGTGCGCCGGCGCTGGTTGAAAAAGCCCAGCGTGTAACCGAGCAGCGCACAACTCGCGGCGAGCGCCGACAGGTCGGCGATCAACGGTTGGCTATAGGTCAATCCCGGCAACCAGACCGCCAGGACGCCCAGGTTCGCCATGGCGCAAGCGAGCAGCGCGCCATGCAGCAGGCTGAGCCAGATATGCGTGTAGCTGACCGTGTAGGCGAAGCGCAGCAGGTTGTACACCATCAGCAGTGCCAGGGCGCCGAACAGGGCGCCGAACAGGTAGGCGGGCCTGGACTGGCTGACCAGGCCGCTGTCGTCGATGACCTTGAACCAGGTCATCACCGGATGGCTGGACTGCAGGCGAACGTAGGCTTCCCTCGCCTGACCATCATTGGGCAGGCTGAACAGGTAGGCCCGATTCGGCAGCGGGCGCGCGCTGACCGGTCGCAGCTCGCCGGTGGCGACGTGCTGCTCAAGCTGGCCTTCGCGCAGCAGGTAGAAATCCAGGTACTGCACACGTGGCGCGAACAGCGAAAGCCATTTCGGCTTGGTCAGAGGGGGCAGGCTGACTTGCAGCCAGACCGCCCGATCACTGGCCGGAGCGCTGTAGGACAGCTTTTCCAGCCGCTGGAACAGGGCGCGCTGGGCAACCACTTCCTCCAGTGTGAGCTTGCCGGACTGATCGACCAGAATGCGCCAGTTCTGTGGCAGTGAATTCGGCGTTGCGGCCAGCGGCGTAGAGGACGGCGGGGCAATGGACGCCTGAGCCGACAGCGGGATCAGATTGATCAGCAGCAGGCCGAAGATGAGAGCGATGGCGATCCGGAGCCGACCCACTGGAGAAGTCCGTTCATGAGTGTGACGGCGGATTATAGCCATGCCGTTGTCAGCCTGTAATGCGCGCGGTGTCGATAAAATCTGGCGCCGCGCGCATTCCTGGTGACTGGCGGGGTTCAGCTTTCGCCCTGTTCGCGGGCGATGGCGCGGTAGCCGATGTCCTTGCGGTAGAAACAGCCGTTCCAGCGGATCTTTTCCGCCAGGCGGTAGGCCTGCTGCTGTGCCTCGGACACGCTGCGACCGATGGCGGTGGCGCACAGTACGCGGCCGCCGGCGGTGATGATCTGGCCTTGCGCATTCAGCGCGGTCCCGGCATGGAAGACCTTGCCGTCCAGGGAGGCGGCTTCGCTAAGTCCCTCGATCACGTCGCCTTTGGCATAGTCGCCCGGGTAGCCGCCTGCGGCCAGCACCACGCCGACTGTCGGGCGTGGATCCCAGGTCGCTTCGACCTTGTCCAGCGCTTTGGCCAGGGCGGCCTCGACCAGCAACACGAGCGAGGACTCCAGGCGCACCATGATCGGCTGGGTTTCGGGGTCGCCGAAGCGGCAGTTGAACTCGATGACCTTGGGTGCACCGCTCTGGTCGATCATCAGGCCGGCGTAGAGGAAGCCGGTGTAGACGTTGCCTTCGGCCGCCATGCCGCGCACGGTGGGATAAATCACCTCGTCCATCACCCGCTGATGCACGTCGGGGGTGACCACCGGGGCGGGGGAGTAGGCGCCCATGCCGCCGGTGTTCGGGCCGGTGTCGCCATCGCCTACGCGCTTGTGATCCTGGCTGGTGGCCATCGGCAGTACATGCTCGCCATCGACCATGACGATGAAGGAGGCTTCCTCGCCGTCGAGGAACTCCTCGATCACCACGCGCGCGCCTGCGTCACCGAAAGCATTGCCGGAGAGCATGTCACGCACGGCTTCCTCGGCTTCCTCGAGGGTCATGGCAACGATCACGCCCTTGCCGGCGGCCAGGCCGTCGGCCTTGATCACGATCGGGGCACCCTTCTCGCGCAGGTAGGCCAGCGCCGGTTCGACTTCGGTGAAGTTCTGATAGTCGGCGGTCGGGATGGCGTGACGCGCCAGGAAGTCCTTGGTGAACGCCTTGGAGCCTTCCAGCTGTGCGGCGGCGGCGGTGGGGCCGAAGATGTCCAGGCCGCGCGAGCGGAACAGGTCGACCACGCCTTTGACCAGCGGTGCCTCGGGGCCGACGATGGTCAGCTGCACATTGGCAGCGGCGAAATCGGCCAGCTGCTCGATGGCCAGCACGTCGATGGCGACGTTCTCGCACTTGGCTTCGGTGGCGGTGCCGGCGTTGCCCGGGGCGACGAACACCTTGGCAACGCGCGGATCCTGCGCGACCTTCCAGGCCAGGGCATGCTCGCGGCCGCCGCTGCCGATGATCAGTACGTTCATTTCTCTCTCCCGATGGAGGCGGGCCGGTAGCCCGTTTGGTGGATAAGCGAAGCGTTATCCACCCTTATGAATTCCGAGATCGCAATCGGGCTGGTGGATGCAGGGCGCCCGATTCTTCCCTCAGCGGAGTCGCCTTCTGGCAATGAGCATGGGGAAGAGTCGGGCAACGCCGCAGATACCTGTCCGAGTACGGCCGATATTAGTGGCGGAAGTGGCGCATGCCGGTGAACACCATGGCGATGTTTGCTTCGTCGGCCGCGGCGATCACCTCGTTGTCGCGCATCGAACCACCTGGTTGGATCACCGCGGTGATGCCGGCCTTGGCAGCGTTGTCGATGCCGTCGCGGAAGGGGAAGAAAGCATCCGAGGCCATCACCGCGCCGGGTACCGGCAGGCCGGCATGCTCGGCCTTGATCGCGGCGATGCGCGCGGAGTTGACGCGGCTCATCTGGCCGGCGCCGACGCCAACGGTCTGGCGGTTCTTGGCGTAGACGATGGCGTTGGATTTGACGAACTTGGCCACTTTCCAGGCGAAGATCAGGTCGTGGATCTCCTGCTCGGTCGGTGCGCGCTGGGTGACGATCTTCAGGTCGGCCTCGGTGATCATGCCGATGTCACGGCTCTGTATCAGCAGGCCGCCGTTGACGCGCTTGTAGTCCCAGCCCGGCGCACGCTCGGCCGGCCACTGGCCGCATTCGAGCAGGCGCACATTGGCCTTGGCGGCAACCACTTCACGAGCCTCGGCGGACACGCTCGGGGCAATGATCACCTCGACGAACTGGCGCTCGACAATGGCGCGTGCGGTCTCGCCGTCCAGCTCGCGGTTGAAGGCGATGATACCGCCGAAAGCCGATTCGCTGTCGGTAGCGTAGGCCAGATCATAGGCCTTGCGAATGCCGCCTTCGTTCTCCGGCACCACGGCCACGCCGCAGGGGTTGGCGTGCTTGACGATCACGCAGGCCGGCTTGGTGAAGCTCTTCACGCATTCCAGCGCGGCATCGGTGTCAGCCACGTTGTTGAAAGACAGTTCCTTGCCCTGCAGTTGCTTGGCGGTGGCGACGCTGGCCTCATCCGGCTTCTCAACATAGAAGGCGGCCTGTTGGTGCGGGTTCTCGCCGTAGCGCATGTCCTGCGCCTTGACGAACTGCATGTTGTAGGTGCGTGGGAAGAGGCTGCGGCCTTCGGTGGTGAGGGTCTCGGCGCTCTGGTCGATGCCGCCCAGGTAGTTGGCGATCATGCCGTCGTAGGCGGAGGTGTGCTCGAAGGCCTTGAGGGCCAGGTCGAAGCGCTGAGCGTAGGTCAGGCCGCCGTGCTTCAGGTTGTCGATCACCGCCGCATAGTCTTCGGCGTTGACCACGATGGCCACGTCCTTGTGATTCTTCGCGGCGCTGCGGACCATGGTCGGGCCGCCGATGTCGATGTTCTCGATGGCATCGGGCAGGGTGCAGCCGGGCTTGGCCACGGTCGCGGCGAACGGGTAGAGGTTGACCGCCACCAGATCGATTGGGTTGATGCCGTGCTCGGCCATGACCGCGCCGTCCAGATCGCGGCGACCGAGAATGCCGCCGTGGATCTTCGGATGCAGGGTCTTCACCCGGCCGTCCATCATCTCCGGGAAGCCCGTGTAATCAGCCACTTCGACGGCGGCGATGCCGTTTTCGCGCAGCAGCTTGAAGGTGCCGCCGGTGGACAGGATCTCGACGCCGAGGGCGGCGAGCTCGCGGGCGAAATCGACTACGCCGGTCTTGTCGGACACACTGATCAGCGCGCGGCGCACGGGAAGGCGGGTGGTTTGGTCGGTCATTGACGTTTCCTAGAGGCTACAGGCTTGAGGCCGCGAAGCCGGCAGGCGCGCCTGCCGGCGGTCGCTTCAGAGCAGGTCGTACTGTTTGAGTTTCTTGCGCAGGGTGCCGCGGTTCAGACCCAGCAGCTCGGAGGCCTTGGTCTGGTTGCCCTTGACGTAGTGCATCACGGTTTCCAGCAGCGGTGCTTCCACCTCGGAGAGCACGAGGTTGTAAACGTCCGTGACGTCGGCGCCTTCGAGGCGTGCGAAATAGTTGTGCAGCGCCTTCTCGACGCTACCACGCAGCGTCTGTCCCGCTTCGCTCGGCGTGTTCAGGTGCTGCTTGAGGTTCAGGTTGTCACTCACGGATGTTGTTCCACTTACCAATGTTTCATTCAACAGCGTCATGCGGCCACCTCTGTTCCATCCACCGAGCCAGGCCCTGAGCGTTGTTCGGCAAAGAACTGCCGAATGCTGAAGCCCTGTGCATCCCTGTCTTCCAGATGATTGAAACGGGCGCGGAAGTCCCGCGCGCCCGGCAGTGTTGCGAGATACCAGCCCACGTGTTTGCGGGCGATACGGACTCCCATCACCTCGCCGTAGAATTCATGCAACGCCTGCACATGCTCCAGCAGGGTGCTTTCGATCTCGTCCAGCGTCGGCGCCGCCAGCAATTGGCCGGTGCGCAGATAATGCTCCACCTCGCGGAATATCCACGGGCGACCCTGTGCCGCACGTCCGATCAGCAGGCCGTCGACACCGGTCGTGTGCAGGACCTGCGCGGCTTTTTGCGGCGAGTCGATGTCGCCATTGGCGAAAACCGGGATCGACACCGCCTGCTTGATCGCGGCGATGGTGTCGTACTCGGCCTCGCCGGTATACAGGTCGGCGCGGGTACGCCCATGCACCGCCAACGCGGCGATGCCGGACTGTTCGGCGATGCGGGCGATGGTTGCGCCATTCTTGTTCTGGCGGTCCCAACCGGTGCGGATCTTCAGCGTCACCGGCACATCCACCGCGGCGACCACGGCCTCGAGGATGTCTGCGACCAGTCGCTCATCGCGCATCAGCGCAGAGCCTGCGGCCTTGTTGCAGACCTTCTTCGCCGGGCAACCCATGTTGATATCGATGATCTGTGCGCCCAGTTCGACGTTGCGCTGTGCGGCTTCGGCGAGCATCTGCGGGTCGCCGCCGGCGATCTGCACCGAGCGTGGCTCGGGCTCGTCGGCATGGGGCATGCGCAACCGCGACTTGCGGCTGTTCCACAGGCGCACATCACTGGTGAGCATTTCCGAAACCACCAGAGCCGCGCCGAAGCGGCGACACAGCTGGCGGAACGGTTGATCGGTCACGCCCGCCATGGGCGCGAGAATCAACCGGTTGGATAAGGTGTAGGGGCCGATGCGCACCGCTGACATGAAGATTCCCTGCTTGGGGCCTGCTTGTTAGGTCGATCGGGACTGCAAAAAAGGGTGGGCATAATACCCGCTCCGCATGACGGGTTAAAGGCTGTTTTGAACAAATTCTGAACAGCGGCCGCCTTATCGCCAGTGGTTTGCTGGAGGGCATGGATGTGCCATCAGCGCGATGGCTGGCCCATCGCATCGGCAAGTCGTATCAATCGGGGGAGTGGAAACCCAGGCTGTAGTTCACCGCCTGCGCGCCCGGGTCGAGGATGTCCAGAGCGATGTGGATCGGCACCTGCGGGGGCATCTGTGCTTGTCCGGCAAGCTCGCCCGAGAGGTATTCGCTGGGCTTGAAGCTGCGGCTCGCCAGCAGCTTGCCGTTGATGTCGGCGAAGCGGATTTCCAGGAGCGGGAAAGGCTGCGCGAAGGCGGCACGGTTGTAGAGGATGGCGTCGACCACCAGCGCCCCGGTGAAGTCGGGGTGGCTGCGCACGACCAGGTTGCTGCTCTTGATCTGGGATATGTCGACGAGTGCAGGTAGCTCGCAGCCCAGCGTCGGGCAGACCCGTTCGAACCAGGGGCGGTAAGCCGCCTGCCGTGACAGCTCGTCGTAGTTGTACACCACGTACTGGGCGCCCAGGGCCAGCAGCGCGAGCAGATTCAGGGCGCCCCAGCCAAGCCTGCGCGGCCAGGGGTTCTTGCGTTCCTGCCAATCCAGCTGCAGCGGTTCGTCATCGAGTTCGAAGAGCGGCTCGTCACGCAGATCCGGTTCGCGTCGTGGTGGTGCGATCGCTTCGGCCGCCTGCATCGGCTGCTCGGGCGGCGCCAGCTCCGGTTCGACCCGCTCGTTGCGTGCCTGCTGGGCCCTCGCTGTCGACAGCGCGCTGGTACTCGGTGCCAGGGGGGCGGGTTGGCGGGGCGTTTCCGCCGAGACCGGGGTGAAACTGATCGGGTCATCCGGCTCATCGGCGCGACGTGCGCTAACGCTCTGCTCGGCATTGAGCAGGAGCTCGGCCCAGCTTTCATCCTGCGAGGCTGCCTCGTCCGCCGGTGCTTCGTGAGGGAGCGATGTGCCGGGGCTGTCGTGCCTCAGGGCATTCAGATCGGCAGACAGCTCGCGCTCCTGGCGCTCCAGCTTGGCCAGCTCAGCGTCCAGGTCAAGGCTGTCGAGGTCCAGGTCGTCGTGGATCCAGAGAGTCTCGTCACTGCTGCGCGGGTTGGGCGAGGCCGCCGCCGCGATCGCACCTGGTTCCGGTTCCGCCTGCTCTGCGGCCAAGGGCGGCGGCTTCAGCGGGCGAGTCGGATTGATGTCGTCGCGCAGCAGATGGTGTGCGGCATTGAATACCTCCATGCAGGCACCACAGCGTGCCGCTCCTCGCGCTGCACGGAGCTGGCTGCGGCCGATGCGAAAGCGGGTACGGCAGTGGGGACACTGGGTGACGAAGCTGGTCATGCGAGGTTCCGCGCAAATGTGCCGGCTAGTCTAGCGCATGCCGATCGGCAAGCGGCAGTGGCCCGCCGTCATGGGCGTGCAGCATGTGGCTGCGGTCGCAGGATCAGCCACGCCGGGTCCCGCTGATGCGCACCCAGCCATCCTTCTCGGCGGTCGGGTCGAGTTCGAAGGCGTCGGCATAAGCCGCACGCACCTCTTCAGCCTGCTCGGCGAGGATTCCGGACAGCGCCAGCCGCCCGGCCGGTTTGACCAGTGCGGTGATCTGCGGTGCCAGGGAGACGAGCGGCCCGGCGAGGATGTTGGCGACTACCACGTCGGCCGGTTCCTGCGGCAATTGCTCGGGCAGATAAAGGGCGAAACGCTCCTCGGCGATGCCGTTACGCTGGGCGTTGTCACGCGAGGCTTCCAGCGCCTGGGTGTCGATGTCGGTGCCGACGGCATGCGCGGCGCCCAGCAGAAGGCCGGCGATGGCGAGGATGCCCGAGCCGCAGCCGAAATCCAGCAGGCTCTGGCCGTTCAGCGACTGGGCATCCAGCCACTCGAGACAGAGTGCGGTAGTGGGGTGAGTGCCGGTACCGAACGCCAGGCCGGGATCCAGCAACAGGTTGACCGCGTCGGGCTCGGGTGCCACGTGCCAGCTGGGGACGATCCACAGGCGGCGGCCGAAGCGCATCGGCTGGAAGTTGTCCATCCAGCTGCGTTCCCAGTCCTGCTCTTCGATCACCTCGACCTGGTGCTCGGGCAGCTCGCCGCCACGTAGCAGCTGCAGATGGGCGAGCAGGGCGTCCGCGTCGGTATCGGCTTCGAACAATGCCAGCAGATGAGTGTGCGACCACAGCGGGGTGGTGCCGAGGTCCGGCTCGAAGATCGGCTGATCTTCGGCGTCCATGAAGGTCACGGAGACCGCACCCAGATCCAGCAGCTGGTCTTCCAGCGCTTCGGCCTGATCGGGGGTGATGGCGAGTCGGATCTGCAGCCAGGACATGGAGGCCTCTCGAATGGGGTCGCGGTAAAAGCCGGCAAGCTTACTGGAGGGGGCGTTGTGCGGCCAGCCTGGGCTCGACGAACACCAGCTAGAAACGACAGAGGCCGCCCGAAGGCAGCCTCTGCAGTACAGCGCCGAGCGTGGCTCAGTGCTTATCCATACCCAGCTTCTTCTCCAGGTAGTGGATGTTCACGCCGCCCTTGCAGAAGCCGGGGTCGCGCACCAAGTCGCGGTGCAGCGGGGCGTTGGTCTTGATGCCGTCGACGATCAGCTCGTCCAGTGCGTTGCGCATGCGGCCCATGGCTTCATCGCGGTTCGCCCCGAAGGTGATCAGCTTGCCGATCAGCGAGTCGTAGTGCGGCGGAACCGAGTAGCCGTCGTACAGGTGGGAGTCAACGCGTACGCCGTTGCCGCCCGGGGCATGGAAATGCTTGACCTTGCCTGGGCTCGGCATGAAGTTGCGCGGGTCTTCGGCGTTGATGCGGCATTCGACGGCATGGCCGCGGATGACCACGTCTTCCTGCTTGATCGACAGCTTCTGGCCGCCACCGATCAGCAGCATTTCCTTGACGATATCGATACCGGTGACCATCTCGGTAACCGGGTGCTCGACCTGCACGCGGGTGTTCATCTCGATGAAGTAGAAGTTGCCGTCTTCATAGAGGAACTCGAAGGTGCCGGCGCCGCGGTAGCCGATATCGATGCACGCCTGGACGCAGCGAGCCTGGACCTTGCGGCGGGCTTCTTCGTCGATCAGCGGGGCAGGGGCTTCCTCGATCACCTTCTGGTGGCGGCGCTGCAGCGAGCAGTCGCGATCGCCCAGGTGAATCGCATTGCCCTGGCCGTCGGCCAGCACCTGGATTTCCACGTGGCGTGGATTGGTGAGGAACTTCTCGAGGTAGACCATCGGGTTGCCGAAGGCGGCGCCGGCTTCGTTGCGGGTCAGCTTGGCCGAGGCGATCAGGTCCTCTTCCTTGTGCACCACACGCATGCCGCGACCACCACCACCACCGGCGGCCTTGATGATCACCGGATAGCCTACTTCGCGAGCGATTCGCAGCGCTTCCTGCTCGTCTTCCGGGAGCGGGCCGTCGGAGCCGGGAACGGTGGGGACGCCGGCCTGCTTCATGGCGTCCTTGGCCGACACCTTGTCGCCCATCAGGCGGATCACATCGGCGGTGGGGCCGATGAAGGTGAAGCCGGATTTTTCCACCTGTTCGGCGAAATCGGCGTTCTCGGCGAGGAAACCATAACCGGGGTGAATGCCATCGGCGCCGGTTACCTCGGCAGCGGCGATGATGGCTGGAATGCTCAGGTAGGACTGGGCGGAGGAGGCCGGGCCGATGCACACGGACTCGTCGGCCAGCGACACGTGCATCAGGTCACGGTCGGCAGTGGAGTGCACCGCCACGGTCTTGATGCCCAGTTCCTTGCAGGCGCGCAGGACACGAAGGGCGATCTCGCCGCGGTTGGCGATCAGTACTTTTTCCAACATCGCTGGCTCTCCGCGGTTCAAACGATGGTGAACAGCGGCTGGTCGTATTCGACCGGCTGACCATTCTCCACCAGGATGGATTCGATGGTGCCGCTGATCTCGGCCTCGATGTGGTTCATCATCTTCATGGCTTCGACGATGCAGAGGATGTCGCCCTTCTTCACGCTCTGACCGACTTCGACGAACGGCTTGGATTCCGGCGAGGAGGCGCGGTAGAAGGTGCCGACCATCGGCGAGCGGACCACGTTGCCGTTCAGCTTGGGTGCGGCAGGAGCAGCGTCAGCAGCCGGGGCGGCAGCGGCGGCCGGAGCAGGCGCCGGTGCGGCCGGAGCCTGTGCGTAGATCGGCTGCTGCATCGCGACCTGCTTGCTGTGACGGCTGATGCGTACCGACTCTTCACCCTCGTGGATTTCCAGTTCGTCGATACCGGACTCTTCCAGCAGTTCGATCAGTTTCTTGACTTTGCGAATATCCATGAAGCGTTGACTCCCAGGTAAGTTCAAAGGGCATTGCTGCTCGCTTCTTCAAGACTCGACACCTGCGTCGAGCCCATCAGGAAGCAGCGAGTTGTTCCAGGGCGGCCTCCAGGGCCAGTCGGTAACCGCTGGCGCCAAGGCCGCAGATCACCCCTACCGCTACGTCGGAGAAATAGGAGTGATGGCGGAAAGGTTCGCGTTTGTGCACGTTGGACAGGTGCACTTCGATGAATGGGATGCTCACGGCCAGCAATGCGTCACGTAATGCGACGCTGGTGTGAGTGAATGCCGCAGGATTGATCAGGATGAAGTCCACGCCTTCGCTGCGCGCGGCATGGATGCGCTCGATCAGCTCGTACTCGGCATTCGATTGCAGATGCAGCAGATGATGGCCCGCGGCACGGGCGCGCTGCTCCAGATCCTGATTGATCTGCGCCAGCGTCACCGCGCCATAGACACCGGGCTCGCGGGTGCCAAGCAGATTGAGATTGGGGCCGTGCAGGACCAGTAGGGTGGCCATGGGTGTTCCTTGTTTTTCTGGGTACGCCGACGCGGCGGGGCAGGCCGGGTCGCGAGAGGGGAAAAACTATGCCCCAGGCAAGGGCTGACTGTCCAGTCATGTCGCGATCGAAGGAAATGCCCGCATTATGTCTGAAGATTCCGGCAATCATTCGTCGACCCAAGGCGTGCTTCGAGTGCCTGCAACGAAGCACGGCAAATCATCGCGACGCCTGGAGCAAAGCCGCCGCTCGATCCAGTCGATCGGCGAAGCCGGAAGCGTCTATTTCGCCGACTACGCGCACCTCGTTCAGTTCTTTTCCGTTGCCATCGAAGAACAGGATGGCGGGTGGGCCGAACAGCTGGTAGCGATCCAGCAGGCTACGTTGGGCAGCATTGCTCTCGGTGATGTCGAAGCGGATTAGACGATAGTCGGCCAGGCGCGGAGCCACCTGTGGATTGGCGAAGACTTCGCGCTCGATGACCTTGCAGCTGATGCACCAGTCGGCATACCAGTCCAGCATCAGCGGTTGCCCGGCGGCGCGGGCGGCGGCCAGTTGCGCGTCCAGTTCCGCCGGCGTGGAAATGGTGTGCCAGCCTTCGCCAGCCTGGCTGCCCGGTG
Source organism: Stutzerimonas sp. KH-1 (assembly GCF_054483855.1). Taxonomy (NCBI): domain Bacteria; kingdom Pseudomonadati; phylum Pseudomonadota; class Gammaproteobacteria; order Pseudomonadales; family Pseudomonadaceae; genus Stutzerimonas; species Stutzerimonas sp. KH-1. The sequence goes on from NZ_CM137011.1 coordinate 4,632,523, forward strand.
CGGAGCTGCTGGCGATCGGCAGCGGGCGCAGCGGGTCGGAGCCGCCTTGCAGTGCGCCGACCCAGGCGGCCAGGGCGTAGACCAGCAGAGCCAGGCCGAGCAGTTGGGCAAGCTTCTGGCGTGGCGTCTTGCTGGTGAGCTCGAGGGTGCCGAGGAACAGCGCGCTGCCCGCCGCCAGCAATCCCCAGAGCGCCAGGGCGACGGGGCCGGGCAGTACGCGCTCGAGCATCCATATCGCGACCGCCAGCAGCAGCACGCCGAAGAGGTTGCGCACGCCAACCATCCAGGGCCCGCTCTTGGGCAGCAGGGCGCCGCCGCCCGTGGCGAACAGCACCAGCGGTGCGCCCATGCCCAGCCCCAGGGCGAATAGCTTCAGCCCTCCGCCCAGGGCGTCGCCGCTGGCGCTGATGTACAGCAGCGCGCCGGCCAGCGGTGCGGAAACGCACGGCGAGACCAGCAGGCTGGACACCGCACCGAGCAGCGCCGCTCCGGTGAACGAACCGCCGCGGGCGCTGCCGGCCAGCCGGTCGAGGCGGCCGCTCAGGGCTCGCGGCAGGCGCAGTTCGAACAGACCGAACATGGCCAGGGCGAATATCACGAAGAACAGGGCGAAGGGCACCAGAATCCACGCCGATTGCAGGCGTGCCTGCAGATTCAGTTCTGCACCGAACACGCCCATCAGCGCGCCGAGCAGGGCGAAGCCGCCAGCCATTGGCAACACATAGGTCACTGACAGCAGGAAGCTGCGCATGCCGCCGGGCTGGCCGCGCAGGACCACGCCGGTAAGGATCGGCAGCATTGGCAATACGCAGGGGGTGAAGGTCAGGCCGAGGCCGGCGAGGAAGAACAGCGCGACCGAGCGCCAGGACAGGTCGCGTTCGCTGGCCTGTCGGCTGTCGGCCGCTCCGGCGGATGCACCGGCGCCATCGCCGATGGGAAGCGACTCGGTTTCCGGTGGATAGCACAGGCCTTTGTCGGCACAACCCTGGTAGGAGACCTGCAGGATGAAGGGGCGATTGTCCGGGTTGGTCAGCGGAAGTTCGACATCGACAATGCCGTAGTAGGCTTCGATCTCGCCGAAATAGTCATCGACCTTGGGCACACCAGCGGGCAGCTTAGGCTCGCCGATGGCGACCGTCGGCTCGTCGGTCTTGAAGGCGAATCGATGCCGATAGAGGTAGTAGCCTTCGGCAGCGACGAAGCGCAGGGTGATCCGCTCGGGCGTCGCTTCGACGAGGCTCAGCCTGAATGCCTCGCGTACCGGCAGGAAGTCGCTGCTATTGTTCAGCGCGCTGCCGAAGCCCGCGCTGGGTTTGTTGTCGAACAGGCCGCCGTTAGCGGGTAGTACGCAGAAGAGGAGCAGCAGACTCAGCAGGCGAAGCATGGTGATCTCACGGCAAAGCTTTGGCGGCATGATAACCAAGCCTCGAGCTTGGTGCCCGTGCTCAACTGTCGCCCTGTCGATCAGTTTGCAACCAGATGCTGTCGTCCCGCTCGATCACATCCAGCTGCCGCAGCGATTGACCGGCGCAGGGGCCGGCGACGCATTCGCCAGTCTCGATAAGGAACAGTGCTCCATGCGTGGCGCATTGCAGTAGGCTGCCGCTTTCGTCGAGAAAACGGTCGGGCAGCCATTCCAATGGCACGCCCCGGTGCGGGCAGCGGTTCTCGTACAGGTACGGCCGGCCATCCCGGCGAACCGCGATGATCTGCAGTTCGCCTGCGGTGAAACCGCGGCTCTGCCCTTCCGGCAGTTCGGATGTTGCGCACAATCGAATCATCTTGACCTCTCGCAGGAACGGCGATTATCCCGCAACCACTGCTCGTGCGCAGCCTGATGCTAACCGCGGGGTGGCGGCGCCGCCGACACGCTCTTATCCTTCGCCCCTCATCCGCCTGGCGAAGCATCCCTGATGGGCACTCGGGTTCCCGTACGTATTCTGTTTGTCGTACTCAGCGTGCTGTTGCTGGCAGCCGTCTGGCTGTCGTTGGCGCTGGGCCCGTTGAGCCTGGCGCTGGACGACACTGCGCTGGCGGCGCTGCGCCTGCTGGGACTGCCGATCGGACATGATGGTCTGCAGCAGGCAGAGTTGATCCTGGGCCAGATCCGGCTGCCGCGTACGCTGCTCGGCTGCGCCGCAGGTGCCGTGCTGGCCCTGTGCGGCGTGGCGATGCAGGGACTCTTTCGCAACCCCTTGGCCGATCCCGGGCTCGTCGGGGTGTCCAGCGGCGCCGCGCTCGGTGCGGCTGCCGCGATCGTCGGCAGCACCTTCGTGCCCGTGCTGCCGCAGGTCTGGCAGCCCTATGTGATGTCCATGTTCGCCTTCCTTGGCGGCCTCGCGGTGACCTTGCTGGTGTATCGGCTGGGGCGGCGCGACGGGCAGACCCGCGTCGCCACCATGCTGTTGGCGGGTATCGCCCTGACCGCACTGGCCGGTGCCATTGTCGGCCTGTTCACCTATCTTGCCGACGACACCACGTTGCGCTCACTGACCTTCTGGAATCTCGGCAGCCTGAACGGCGCCAGCTACGCGGGGCTATGGCCGCTGTTGCTGATCACGCTTGCCGTCGGCTGTTGGCTGCCACGCCGCGCAACGGCATTGAATGCACTCTTGCTAGGCGAATCCGAGGCGCGCCATTTGGGTTTCGACGTCGAGCGCATCAAGCGCGAGCTGGTGGTCTGTACCGCGCTGGGTGTCGGCGCCGCCGTTGCTGCCGCGGGCCTGATCGGCTTCGTCGGCCTGGTCGTCCCGCATCTGATGCGTCTGCTGGTGGGGCCGGATCATCGGCTGCTGCTGCCGGCCTCGGCGCTCGCCGGCGCCACCCTGCTGTTGCTGGCGGATGTCGCCGCGCGGCTGGTGATCGCGCCTGCCGAGTTGCCGATCGGCATCGTCACGGCGCTGCTAGGCGCGCCGTTCTTTCTGTTCCTGCTGCTCCGGGAGCGTGTTTGATGCTGGTCGGCAGCGATCTGACGGTAAGGCGTGGCGCCATCACGGCGCTGGATGGGGTTTCTCTGCGCTTGCAGGCGGGACAGGTGTCGGGTGTGCTCGGCCCGAACGGAGCGGGCAAGAGCACCTTGCTGGAGGCTCTGTCCGGCGAGCTGAAAACCGCCAGAGGGCAGGTCATGCTGCATGGGCGAGCGCTTGACGACTGGTCGGATCGCGAGCGGGCGCGTTGCCTAGCGGTATTGCCGCAGAGTTCGACGCTGAGCTTTGCCTTCCAGGTCGAAGATGTGGTCGCGATGGGGCGCCTGCCGCATTGCAGCGGCCGTCAGGCTGATGCTCGCATCGTGGCCGCTGCACTCCAGGCCGCGGATGCGCAGCATCTGGCCGGGCGCAGCTATCTGCGGCTGTCCGGTGGCGAGCGTCAGCGGGTGCATCTGGCCCGAGTGCTGGCGCAGCTCTGGCCGGGGGACGAGGGCAGCGTGCTGCTGCTCGACGAGCCCACCTCGATGCTCGACCCGGCACATCAGCACAGCATCCTCCAGGCGGTTCGGCGTTTCGCCGAGCAGGGCGGCGCCGCACTGGTGATCCTGCATGACCTGAATCTGGCTGCCCGTTACTGTGATCGGCTGTTGCTGCTCAAGAACGGTCGCGCACAGATCGCCGGCGCGCCGGACGAGGTGTTGCGCGAGGCGCCGCTGCAAGCCGTGTTCGGCCTGGATGTGCTGGTCCAGCGGCATCCGGAACGAGGTCACCCCCTGGTCATCGCCCGTTGAGGAGGTCTGTGGTGCGCATCATCGTTTTATTGACAGTGGTCTTGCTGAGCGCTTGTAGCGTACTGCCACCGCTACCTGAGTGGCAGGGTCCGGAAGGGCGGGACCACGCCGATCTCGGCCTTATCGTCGATCTGCACAATGACGCTGTGCTGACCCCGGCTCAGCTCGTCGCCAGGTTGCAGGACAGCGAGGCCCTGCTGGTCGGCGAGCGCCACGACAATCCCGATCACCATGCGCTGCAGCTCTGGCTGCTGCAGGCGCTGGAGCAGCAACGCCCGCACGGCAGCCTGCTGCTGGAAATGCTCGAGCCCGGCCAGCAGGCGCGTGTCGACAGTGTGCGTCGAGACCTTCGCGCGGGCCATGCGCCGGGCGATCTTGCCCAGGCGCTGGACTGGCAGAAGGGCTGGGACTGGAACCTCTACGGGCCTTTGGTCAGCCATGCGCTGATGCAGTCCTATCCGCTGTTGCAGGCAAATCTCGGACGCGACGAGATCATGTCCATCTACCGGGCCGCTCCCCGCTTGCAGGGGCGCGCTTCGGCAACGACCACGGTGAGGGATGCTCTGCTCGCGCAGATCGAAACCTCGCATTGCGGCATGCTGCCGGCAAGTCAGCTTCCGGCGATGCTGGCGGTGCAACAGCAGCGAGATCGACGCATGGCCGAACGTCTGCTCGCAGCGCCAAAGCCCGCGATGCTGCTGGCGGGGGCGTTCCATGTGCGGCGTGACCTTGGAGTGCCGCTGCATATCGAGGATCTGGCAGACATGCCTGTCACGGTGCTGATGCTTGCCGAGGTCGGCGAGAGGGTATCCGCCGAGCAGGCGGACTTCGTCTGGTATACGCCGGCACAACCAGAGCAGGATCATTGCGAGCAACTGCAGCAGCGCGGCAAATAGCGCAGCCTTATCTGCCAGCCGCAAAATACAGGCAAAAAAAGACCCGGCAGCGCCGGGTCAAAACCGTGATTAGCCTGATGAGGAGATAACCTGAAGGATCGACTGCCTGAGCCTTCAGCTATCGGCTGACCTCGCGATCAGTTGCGTTAATAATAACAATTCTCATTTCTGCGTCAACAGGCATTCGTAAAAATATATGTGCGGCCGCGACGAGCGGATCGCTAGACGGCGATGTTGACCCGCAGGTGGGTGACCTCCTTGTTCAGCAGGTCGATGCGGCGCGCCATGCTCTCGATGAGGCTGTGGGCGATGCGCGGGTTGCTCTGCGTCAGGCCGAGAAACTGTTCCTTGGGGATCACCATGACCGTGCACGGCTCGCTGGCGACCACCGTTGCGCTGCGGCGCTCGCGAGTGAACACCGCCATGGCGCCGAAGATCTCGTCTTTCTGTACGTCGCCGACCTTCTGTCCGTCGACGATAGCGTCCGCGTGGCCTTCGATGATGATGAATACGTTGTCCGCCTCGTCGCCCTGGCGAATGAGCTCCTCGCCTACCGCGAAATGCTTGAACCCCGTTGCCGGGCGGATTTCCGGTTGCTTCAGGCGTGCCAGGGCGTCGCCGAGCAGGGCGGTATGGCCGATCAGATATTGCGTGAAGAGTTCCTGCCGATGCGTGTCGCCATGAACGTGCTGAAACACCGCGTTGCGCGAGTAGGGCACCAGTGTGACGGGCTCGTCGCTGCAATAGCGGCACTCGGGCAGATCGCTCGACTGGCGCAGGCCGATCAAGTCGCCTTCCTGCAGATAGAACAGTGGTTTGCCGTCGATCACTGCATGCAGCAGGCCGGTCTCGATCACGAACAGTTGCTGGGGCGGCAGCTCGGCGCAAAGGTCGTCGGTGTGTTTGATGTCGAGGTTGGGGCCTGATGGTTGCAGGCCCTCCAGCAACTGGCTGGGGATGGCTTGCAGGCGGCTGATCAGGCGATCGGCATACGCCGGTTGTTCCCCGAGTAGATACATGTCGGTAATCCTTGAACGAGCGGCAGACGATTGGCAGGGTCACGTTGACGCACAATAGGCCCGGTCGCGCGAGCGAGTAAATCGTGCCGAGCGGAGGTTGTGAGCTAGCTCTAGTTGTCGGGCTCGTTGCTCAGGTTCCGATTCAGCTCGTCCTTCAGCGGGGACGGTAGTTGCTGCCAGGGCACGTCGCGCAGTGCGCCTTCAATGGCATAGAGCAGAACCTTGGACGCAGCAAAGCCGCGCGCCTTGACTGCTCGATAGGAGCTGACCGAGCCGAGCCGCCGCAGGTCATCCCTTGTGTGAATGCCCGAAGCGTGCAGCCACTGGACCGAGGTCTTGCCGAGATTGCGGAGCGATAGCAGTTCGTCGTGCATGGCGGCGTCCTTGCATTGCTAGCGGTTGGGGAAGCCTGTAAGGAAGTGTAGCGGCCAGCGGACTGGGCGCCGCTGATCGTGTGGGCCCCAGGCCGAGAGAATTTGAGGTTCGTGCAGCTCGATGGGGTCCCGGCCGTGTTGCCGTTGCCATTGTTTGACGGCTGACCAGGTGCGCAAGTAGCCCAACAGCTCGCCGAGATTCCACTGTGCCTCAAGGGCGAAGGGCGGCGTGTCGATGCATGCGAACGGTGGCCGGATATCTCGATAGCCGGCGTCGACGCTGGCACGACCGGCAGGCCAGTAGCCAGCAAGCGTTTCGTGGTAGAGGTGATTAATGATGGCGTCCACATCCGGGGATACTTCCAGCAGGCTGTAGCACCAGGCGCAGAACAGTCCGCTGGGCTTCAGCGCTTGTCGCGCCTGATCGAAAAACGCCGGAGTGGCGAACCAATGCAGTGCCTGCGCGACGACGATCAGGTCGAGCAGGCCGTTTCGCAGAGGCAGGTGCTCTGCCTCGGCGACGAAACGCTGCACGTGCGCCCAACCATCGCCCGCGGCAAGCTGCTCGGCACTGGCATCGCAGGCCAGCACCTGACGGAAGTGGCGCGTCAGCGGAAGGCTGGCCTGACCGTTGCCGGCGGCTAGGTCCAGGGCGCTGTCGGTAGCGGCGCATTGGCTGGCAAGCCAGGCGAAGAGCGCCTCCGGGTAGGTCGGACGGTAACGGGCGTAGTCATCGGAGCGGCTGGAGAACAGCTGAACGCTGTCACCGGCTCCGGAGAGGCGGGGTTCGCTGGCAGGCATGGGCATTTCCACGGTTGTTATACCGGGAGTATAGAGGCACCGCCGCGGCCTGCCGGCGACGGTGCCTAACGGTCAGAGCCCCGGCAGGCGCTGGCGGATGTTGGCGACCAGCTCGTCGAGGCTGCCGGCATCCTGCGTCTGGACCCGGCAGCTGTGCAGGCGCTCGCTGTCGCTCAGCGGCTCGCGGCTGGCCTGCTGCGCGCGGACCACCTCCATCGTCGCGTCGGACGGATCAAGGCCTTCGGCCTGACGCTGGGCGAGCCATTGTGCGATCACCGCTTCCGGAGCCTCGCAGTCGAGGATGAGGAACGGCACGCCGGTCGCTTCGGCTGCCTGCCACGCCGCCTGGCGTTGCGACTGCTTCAGGTATGCCGCGTCGATAACCACGGCGAAGCCGGCTTGCAGTGCGCCGGTCGCCAGCTGGTGCAGGCGCTGGTAGGTCGCTTCGCTGGCTTGCGGGCTATAGATGCCGCTATCGAGCTGGCCTGCCTGCGCCTGAGGCTGCTCGCCGTGCAGACGCTTGCGCTCGACATCTGAGCGCAGACGCACCGCGCCCAGCGCTTCGACCAGGCGCAGTGCCACGTGGCTCTTGCCAACGGCCGATACGCCGTGGGTGATGGCGAGGAAGCGGGACGGAATCGCGCTGTAGCTTTCGGCAAGGTTGGCGTAGCCGCGATACTGGCGCAGGACTACCTTGCGCTGCACGGCGTCCTGCTCCTGATACAGACGGAACAGGCTGACCTTGCCGCGAACCAGTGCACGATAGGCCTTGTACAGGTTGAGCAGGGCCAGTGCGGCATAGTCGCCGGTGTGTTCCAGCCAGCCATTGATAAAGCGTCGGGCCTGGCATTTCAGTCCGCGATCCTCAAGATCCATGGCCAGGAAGGCAGCATCCGAGGCGACATCGATCAGGCGGAACGGCTCGTTGAACTCGATGCAGTCGAACAGCACGACCTTGCCATCGATCAGCGTCGCGTTGCCCAGGTGAAGGTCGCCGTGGCATTCGCGAACGAGGCCTTGCTGGCAGCGCTGTTCGAGCAGCGGGCGCAGGCGCGTGATGCTGGTTTCGGTCCAGTCTTCGAGCGCGTCCAGCTGGCGCAGGTCTTCCGGCTCGCTGAGCAGCGGGCGGATCTGTTCAAAGTTCTGCCGCATCGGTGCGACGATCGCATCGGCGCTGTTCAGCGCGTGGTCCGCCTGTACCTGCGGTGTACTGAGGTGGAAGCTGGCGATCTGCTCGGCCAAGGCGTCGATATGCGCATCGGTCAGCTCGCCGCGGGCCTGGACCTCGGCCAGCAGCTGGGATTGCGGGAACTCGCGCATCTTCAGGGCGTACTCGAAGGGTTCGCCATCACCACCGATCACCGGGGCATCAGGCGAGCCGCTGATGGGCAGCACTTCCAGGTAGAGATCGGGCGCCATGCGCTGGTTGAGGCGCAGCTCCTCTTCGCAGAAATGCTTGCGCGCGGACAAATCGGTGAAGTCGAGGAAGCCGAAGTCCACCGGCTTCTTGATCTTGTAGGCGTACTGGCCGGTGAGGATCACCCAGGAAATGTGGGTTTCGATGACCCGAAAGCCTTCGGTGGGGTGCGGATACAGGGCAGGATTCTGCAGGGCGGCGATCAGTGCTTGGCTCACGGTCATTCCTTGTCGAAGTTCTTGAACGGGGCGTGCGAGTCCACTGCGAAGCAGTCCACACAGTCGTAAAGTCGCCGGCATTATGGCCGCTGAGCGTTGCGCTGCAAACCGCTGAGAGGCCGTCAATCCGCGGCGGCAAAGTGCGTATAATGCGCCGCCATGACTAAACCTCGCTCCCCTCGTAATCGCTCCAAGCGCCGCTCCAGTGGTGCTCGCCCCTGGTTGGGCTGGGCGGTAAAGCTCTCCATTGTCGGCCTGGTGATCCTGGCCGGTTTCGCCATCTATCTCGATGCTGTTGTGCAGGAGAAATTCTCCGGCAAGCGCTGGACGATTCCGGCAAAGGTCTATGCGCGGCCGCTGGAATTGTTCGTCGGTCAGAAGCTGGACAAGAACGATTTTCTCGCCGAGCTGGACGCTCTTGGCTATCGGCGCGAGCGTTCGGTCAGTGGCCCGGGCGGCGCTTCGGTTGCCGGCAATGACATCGAACTGCACACCCGCGGCTTCCAGTTCTACGAAGGCGCCGAGCAGTCGCAACGGTTGCGGGTCCGCTTCTCCGGCGATTTCGTTGCTGGCCTCAGCAGCGCCAACGGTAGCGCTCTGCCTGTGGCGCGTCTGGAGCCCGTGCTGATTGGTGGGTTGTATCCCGCGCATAACGAGGATCGCATCCTGATCAAGCTGGATCAGGTGCCGCCGTATCTGGTAGAAACGCTGGTTGCGGTCGAGGATCGGGAATTCTTCAATCACTTCGGTGTGTCGCCCAAATCCATCGCCCGCGCCGTCTGGGTCAACCTGACTGCCGGCCAGGTTCGCCAAGGTGGCAGCACCCTGACCCAGCAGCTGGTCAAGAACTTCTACCTGACCAACGAACGCAGCCTCAGCCGCAAGGCAACCGAGGCGATGATGGCTGTGTTGCTGGAGCTGCATTACGACAAGCAGGAAATCCTCGAGGCCTACCTGAACGAGGTCTTCCTCGGCCAGGATGGCCGTCGCGCCGTGCATGGTTTCGGACTGGCCAGCCAGTACTTCTTCGGTCAGCCGCTGGCCGAGCTGAAACTGCCGCAGGTGGCGCTGCTGGTCGGCATGGTCAAGGGGCCGACCTACTACAACCCGCGGCGCAATCCCGAGCGTGCGCTGGAAAGGCGCAATCTGGTGCTGGATCTCTTGGCCGAGCAGCAGGTCATCAGTGTCGATGAGGCGGTCAAGGCTAAGCAGGCGCCATTGGGGGTAACCCAGCGCGGCAGCATGGCGGACAGTTCCTATCCGGCCTTCCTCGACCTGGTCAAGCGCCAGCTGCGCGAGGACTATCGGGACGAGGACCTCACCGAAGAGGGCCTGCGCGTCTTCACCAGCTTCGATCCGGTGCTCCAGCTGAAGGCCGAGCAGGCCATGAGCGAAACCCTCAAGCGTCTCGGCAAGAGCACCGAAGGCGTAGAAGGCGCGATGATCGTGACTAATCCTGAGACCGGTGAAATTCAGGCCCTGCTCGGCAGTCGCCAGCCGGGTTTCGCGGGGTTCAATCGCGCGCTCGATGCATCACGGCCGATTGGTTCGCTGATCAAGCCGGCCATCTACCTGGCGGCGCTGGAAAAGCCCAGCCAGTACACGCTGACCAGCCTGCTCGAAGACGAGCCTTTCTCGGTCAAGGGGGCCGACGGACAGGTCTGGAAACCGCAGAACTACGGGCGCCAGGCCTACGGCACGGTTTACCTGTACCAGGCGCTCGCCAACTCCTACAACCTGTCCACGGCGAGGCTCGGGCTCGATCTCGGCGTACCGAATGTGCTGAAGACGCTTGAGCGGCTGGGTGCGTCGCCACAGTGGCCGGCGTATCCGTCGATGCTGCTTGGAGCGGGCGGTTTGCGGCCGATCGAGGTGGCGGACATGTATCAGACTCTGGCCAATGGCGGCTTCAACACCCCGCTGCGCGGCATTCGCAGTGTACTGACCGCGGACGGTGAGCCACTCAAGCGTTACCCGTTCCAGATTCAGCAGCGCTTCGATCCGGGCGCGATCTACCTCACTCAGTACGCCATGCAGCGGGCCATGCGCGAAGGAACGGGGCGTTCCGCCTACAATCATCTGCCGCAGTCGCTGAATCTGGCTGGCAAGACCGGTACCACCAACGATTCGCGTGACAGCTGGTTCGCCGGCTTCAGTCAGGATCTGCTGGCCGTGGTCTGGTTGGGCCGTGATGACAATGGCAAGACTTCACTGACCGGAGCGACCGGCGCGCTGCAGGTGTGGAGTGATTTCATGCGGAGGGCCGATCCGCTGCCTCTGCAGATGCCTGTGCCGGACAACGTGACATATGCCTGGGTGGATGCGCGAAGCGGACTGGGTACGGATGAGCGCTGCCCCGATGCGGTGCAGATGCCCTATATTCGCGGCAGCGAGCCGGCACCCGGACCTGGCTGCGGCATTCAGGCGCCAGCGGAGTCGGTCATGGATTGGGTGCGTGGCTGGTTGGAGTAACTGCCGCAGAGGTCGCGCGCTTCGTGGTTCTACGTTGAGAGGTCTGAATTGGTGAACAAGCAGTGGATGGCCGTTGTTGCAGCGGTGGCGCTGGTACAGGGGTGCGCGACCGTGGATCGTGGTTCGATCCCCGTGGTGGACTCGGGCGCTCCCGTTTCCGAGGAGGTGGCGGCTCGCCAGGGATACCGCGCGCCAGCCGGGGTCGCAGCACCAAGGCAGCAGCAGGAGGACTCTGGGGTGGTGGTGATGGTGCCGCAAGGCAGCTCTGCTCCGCTTGAGACGTTCGCCGCGCCAGATGCTCCCTTTGTTGGGGCGAGTGGGACGCCAGGCGGCGATCAGCCTGCGTGGCAGCCGGCGCCGTCAATCTCGGCGCCAGCCAGCACGCAGCAGCCGAGCATGCCCACCGGTATCCCATCCTCCGGCAGCGGCCTGGCCGCCGACGAGCAACTGGATGGACCTGTGCTCGCGCTGTTGACTACGGCTCAACAGCAGCAGGGCGGTGGTGATCTGAATGGTGCGGCTTCCAGTCTCGAACGCGCGCAGCGTATTGCGCCGCGCGAGCCGCAGGTCCTCTATCGTCTGGCTCAGGTCCGGTTGGCACAGGGGGATGCCACTCAGGCGGAGCAGCTGTCGCGCCGCGCATTGAGTTATGCCAGTGGACGCCCCGCGCTGCAGGCGAGCCTCTGGGAATTGATCGCACAGGCACGTGAGCGGCGGGGCGACAGTGCCGGTGCCGCTCAGGCTCGTGAGCGAGCCAAGGTCAATCTGTGATGGATCCGCGCCTTCCGGCGGTCGCGCAGCAGCTGCTTTTGATCGAGCGCGAGCTGCGCACGCTTGACCTGTGGAGCGCCGAGCCTCCGCCGCCGGAGGCTCTGGCCAGCGTCGAGCCATTTTGCGTGGATACGTTGCGCTTCGAGCAATGGCTGCAGTGGATATTCCTGCCGCGGATGAAAGCGATCGTCGAAGCGGATCATCCTCTGCCACAGGCGTCGGGCATCTGTGCGATGGCAGAGGTGGTCTATCGGGAGGGACGGGTAGTCAGTCTGCTAGAGGCGTTGCGTGCTTTCGATGCCTTGATCGAGGCGCCTTCGCGCTGAGCGGCTTGGCGCGCCGCCAGCGGCGGTATCAGTTGCAGTTTTCGGCGATCTTGTCGCGTGTTTCTGCGATCCGTGCCTGCCGCTCCTCTTCGGTGATTCGCCGGGTTTCACCCTTCTCTTCAACACGGACCCGCGGATTGTTCTGCAGTTGCGCGAGATTGGTGCGCATGGTTTCGCAGTAACGCTTGCGCTCGGCCTCTTGCTCGGCGACCTGCTGTTTTACCTTGCGGTCGATGCTTTGCTGATCGGGCTCGCCGCTTTTTTCCTGCGGGGCAGGTGCCGGCGCTGTTACGGATTTGCCTGGCGCAACCACGGTATTAACGGTTTCCACCTGCTGCCCCTGCGGCGGCTGGGCGCCAAAGTGCGTCACGCCCTGGGCATCCACCCATTTGTACACCTGCGCGGCCATGGCATTGCCGCAAAGCGCCAGTGCCAGGCCGCTCGCAAGAACCGTCAATCGCATGCTGTTACCTTCATCAGGATCGGAAAACGGCCTCCACTATACCCAAAAGCCGAGGACGTACTTCTGCGCGCCGTCACAGCTCGAGGTTGGCTGAAACGTAACGGCAGGCTTGACTTGCGGGTGCCGAATCCGAACAATCCGAGGCTTGCTGTCCTGAGTCGCCTCGCCGCAAGCGATACCGGCTCAGTCTAGACAGACATGAGGTGCTACCCGCGCCGACCTGCATCACCCGCAACGCGTTACCTCGCGCTGGGTGGAGAGCCCGCGACACCAGGGACTCTTCCGATACTGGCTCAATCAGTGGCTGACGTAGTCGGCGACCACCGTCGCTCATGCCCTGTTGGCAGTAAACCTATTTCTGGCGGCTCCGGCTTGGACCGCTATCTGGCGTTCAGAGGTGAACAACGTGGAACTCTTATCCGGCGCTGAAATGGTCGTCCGCTCCCTGCGTGACGAAGGCGTTAAGTACATCTACGGGTACCCGGGCGGTGCCGTTCTGCATATCTACGATGCGCTTTTCAAGGAAAAGGCCATCGAACATATCCTGGTTCGTCACGAGCAGGCCGCCACGCACATGGCCGATGGCTATGCGCGCGCGACCGGCAAGGCCGGCGTGGTGCTGGTGACCTCCGGCCCCGGGGCGACCAATGCCATCACTGGTATCGCCACTGCCTTCATGGACTCGATCCCGATGGTGGTCATCTCCGGTCAGGTGCCCAGCACCATGGTCGGCACCGATGCCTTCCAGGAAACCGACATGATCGGCATCTCCCGTCCGATCGTTAAGCACAGTTTCATGATCAAGCATCCTTCGGAAATTCCCGAAGTGATGAAGAAGGCCTTCTATCTCGCCGAGTCCGGGCGTCCAGGGCCAGTTGTCATCGATATCCCGAAGGATATGACCAACCCGGCTGAGAAGTTCGAGTACGTCTACCCGAAGAAGGCCAAGTTGCGTTCGTACAGCCCGGCCGTGCGTGGGCATTCCGGTCAGATTCGCAAGGCAGCGGAGCTACTGCTGGGCGCCAAGCGGCCAATCATCTACGCCGGTGGCGGTGTGGTTCTTGGCAAGGCTTCGGCGCAACTGACCGAGCTGGCGAAGATGCTCAATCTGCCGGTGACTAACACCCTGATGGGCCTGGGGTGCTTTCCGGGCAGTGACCGCCAGTTCGTCGGCATGCTAGGCATGCACGGCAGCTACACTGCCAACCTGGCGATGCATCACTCCGATGTGATCCTCGCGGTCGGCGCGCGTTTCGATGACCGCGTGATCAATGGCGCGACCAAGTTCTGCCCGAACGCCAAGATCATCCACATCGATATCGATCCGGCATCCATTTCCAAGACCATCAAGGCGGATATCCCGATTGTCGGTCCGGTGGACAGCGTGCTGACCGAGATGGTCGCCATCGTCAAGGAGATCGGCCAGGCGCCGAATGCCGAGACCGTGGCCAGCTGGTGGAAGCAGATCGACGAGTGGCGCGGCAATGGCCGGCTGTTCCCCTACAACGAGGGCGATGGTTCGATCATCAAGCCGCAGGCCGCCATCGAGGTGCTCTGCGAAGTGACCAAGGGCGAGGCTTATATTGCCTCGGACGTTGGTCAGCATCAGATGTTCGCCTGCCAGTACTACAAGTTCGACAAGCCCAACCGCTGGCTCAACTCGGGTGGCCTCGGCACTATGGGCTTTGGTCTGCCGGCAGCCATGGGCGTGAAGCTGAACTTCCCGGAAGCCGATGTCGCGGTGGTGACGGGCGAGGGCAGCATCCAGATGAACATCCAGGAGCTGTCCACCTGCCTGCAGTACGATCTGCCGGTGAAGATCATCAACCTCAACAACGGTGCGCTGGGCATGGTCCGCCAATGGCAGGACATGGTGTACAACAGTCGCTACTCGCATTCCTACATGGAATCGCTGCCCGACTTCGTCAAGTTGGCCGAGGCCTACGGGCACGTCGGCATGCGCATCACCGATCTCAAAGATCTCAAGCCGATGATGGAAGAGGCGTTCGCCATGAAGGACCGCCTGGTCTTCCTGGATATCGCCGTCGACACCGCCGAGCATGTCTATCCAATGCAGATCAAGGATGGCGCGATGCGTGACATGTGGCTGAGCAAGACGGAGCGGACCTGATCATGAGACATATCATTTCCCTGCTGATGGAAAACGAACCGGGTGCGCTGTCTCGTGTGGTCGGCCTGTTTTCGCAACGCAACTACAACATCGAAAGCCTCACCGTGGCACCGACCGAAGACCCGACCCTGTCGCGTCTCACGTTGACCACGGTAGGGCACGAGGAAGTGATCGAGCAGATCACCAAGAACCTCAACAAGCTGGTGGAAGTGGTGAAGCTGGTCGACCTGTCGGAGAGCGCCCATATCGAGCGCGAACTGATGCTGATCAAGGTCAAGGCCACCGGCGCTCAGCGCGCCGAGGTCAAGCGCACCACCGACATCTTCCGTGGGCAGATCGTCGACGTGACCACCAGCGTCTATACCATTCAGCTGGCCGGAACCAGCGACAAATTGGACAGCTTCATCCAGGCCATTGGTACAGCCTCGATCCTCGAGGTTGTGCGCAGCGGTGTCACCGGAATCTCTCGCGGCGACAAAGTGCTGAGTATCTAACGACTGCCGGACACGTCGTCTCGTCAGTCAGCAACGTTTTATCGAATGGCCCACGAGGCCGGCAACAGGGGTAATTCATGAAGGTTTCTTACGATAAAGACTGCGACCTCTCCATCATCCAGGGCAAGAAGGTCGCCATCATCGGTTACGGTTCCCAGGGTCACGCGCACGCGTGCAACCTGAAGGATTCCGGCGTCGACGTCACCGTCGGTCTGCGTCCGGGTTCCTCTTCCATTGCCAAGGCCGAGGCCCATGGCCTGAAGGTCAGTGACGTGCCGGCTGCCGTTGCCGCTGCCGATCTGGTAATGATCCTGACCCCGGACGAGTTCCAGGGCCGTCTGTACAAGGACGAAATCGAGCCGAACCTGAAGCAGGGCGCGACTCTGGCCTTCGCTCACGGCTTCTCGATCCACTACAACCAGGTTGTACCGCGTGCGGATCTGGACGTGATCATGATCGCTCCCAAGGCGCCGGGTCACACCGTTCGTTCCGAGTTCGTCAAGGGCGGCGGCATCCCTGATCTGATCGCGATCTACCAGGACGCTTCCGGCAATGCTCGTAACGTCGCACTGTCCTACGCCTGCGGCGTCGGCGGTGGCCGTACCGGCATTATCGAAACCACCTTCAAGGACGAAACCGAAACCGACCTGTTCGGCGAGCAGGCCGTTCTCTGTGGCGGTTGCGTCGAGCTGGTCAAGGCTGGCTTCGAAACCCTGGTCGAAGCGGGCTACGCGCCGGAAATGGCCTACTTCGAATGCCTGCACGAGCTGAAGTTGATCGTCGATCTGATGTTCGAAGGCGGCATCGCCAACATGAACTACTCGATCTCCAACAACGCCGAGTACGGCGAGTACGTGACCGGCCCTGAAGTGATCAACGCCGAGTCCCGCGCCGCCATGCGTAATGCCCTGAAGCGCATTCAGGACGGCGAATACGCCAAGATGTTCATCACTGAAGGTGCCGCCAACTATCCGTCCATGACGGCCTACCGTCGCAACAATGCGGCTCATGGCATCGAAGTGGTCGGCGAGAAGCTGCGCGCGATGATGCCCTGGATCGCGGCGAACAAGATCGTCGACAAGAGCAAGAACTGATCGGTTTTCTGCTCAAGAAAACGCGGCTTCGGCCGCGTTTTTTCGTTCTGCACCCCAGGCTTCTGGTATAAATCGCGGGTTTGGCCAGGCTGAACCGTGGGTGTGCCGATCTGGTCGAAATCTATCCGTACCTGTTGTAGAAGGTGAATGCGCATGAGTGGACAATCCGAAGAGCCGAACAAGCCAGTCGAGCCAGAGAGCATTCTGCCGATCGACGAGCATGTGGAGGAAACCCAGGAGGCCGACGGCCGCAAGGTCCGCCACCGGGGCATCTACCTGCTGCCGAACCTGTTCACCACTGCCAACCTTTTCGCAGGGTTCTTCTCGATCATCACGGCGATCAACGGCAATTTTTATGTGGCCGCGGCGACGGTCTTCGTCGCGATGGTGCTTGATAGTCTGGACGGACGCGTTGCGCGCCTGACCAATACGCAGAGTGCTTTCGGCGCTGAATACGACTCGCTGTCAGACATGGTGGCTTTCGGTCTGGCGCCTGCGGTGCTCGCATACGAGTGGGCGCTTTCGGAACTCGGCAACGTTGGGCTCACCGTCGCCTTCATCTACGTAGCCTGCGCGGCGCTGCGTCTGGCGCGTTTCAACACGCAGATCGGCAAGGTGGACAAACGCTGGTTCATCGGGTTGGCTAGCCCGGCCGCGGCGGGCGTGGTAGCTGGTTGGGTCTGGGCCGTTTGGGCGCTCGATGATGCCGGTATTCGTGGCGTCGATCTGCCGTTGGTGCTGGTCATGCTCTTTGCGCTGATGGTCGCGGCTGCCGGTCTGCTGATGGTCAGCAATATCAAGTACTACAGCTTCAAGGATCTGGACTTGAAAGGACGGGTTCCCTTCGTTGCGATTTTGGTCGTGGTCCTGGTGTTTGCAGTCGTATTCAGCGACCCACCTCGTATCCTCTTGCTGATCTTCCTTGCATATGCGGTTTCCGGTCCGGTTCAGTACCTGATGCAGCTGCGTCGGCGTAAGCGCGTCGAGGGTTGATTTTCGATCTGGCTGCGCGTATTGCTCGTTCAGAGCCGATACGCGGAGCTACTCATGCTGATCAGAATCCCTCCTTCCGGTGCGTGCCGTGAATCTGAGGTGACGACGGAGACGGTCTATCGAAGTCGGCGTCGCTTCATTCAGGGGGCTGCACTTGCCGGGGCGGCTTTTGGGTTGCCCTCTCTGGCCAGGACATCCGAGCAGTACCCCGGCGTCCCCGATGCGCCAGCCTCTCCTTGGTTCGTTGGCAAACTGAGCGATACCCATTGGCGCGCTGTCGTCCCGGAAGGC
>NZ_CM137011.1:4655000-4802664 GCF_054483855.1 Stutzerimonas sp. KH-1
AAGTGGGAAACGATGTGGGAAGGCTTAGACAGCTAGGAGGTTGGCTTAGAAGCAGCCATCCTTTAAAGAAAGCGTAATAGCTCACTAGTCGAGTCGGCCTGCGCGGAAGATGTAACGGGGCTCAAACCAGGTACCGAAGCTACGGGTTCATCGCAAGATGAGCGGTAGAGGAGCGTTCTGTAAGCCTGTGAAGGTGAGTTGAGAAGCTCGCTGGAGGTATCAGAAGTGCGAATGCTGACATGAGTAACGACAATGCGAGTGAAAAACTCGCACGCCGAAAGACCAAGGGTTCCTGCGCAACGTTAATCGACGCAGGGTGAGTCGGTCCCTAAGGCGAGGCTGAAGAGCGTAGTCGATGGGAAACGGGTTAATATTCCCGTACTTCTAGTTACTGCGATGGGGGGACGGAGAAGGCTAGGCCAGCAAGGCGTTGGTTGTCCTTGTTTAAGGTGGTAGGCAGAGATCTTAGGTAAATCCGGGGTCTTAATGCCGAGAACTGATGACGAGCTTTCTTTTAGAAAGCGAAGTGGTTGATGCCATGCTTCCAGGAAAAGCCTCTAAGCTTCAGGTAACTAGGAACCGTACCCCAAACCGACACAGGTGGTTGGGTAGAGAATACCAAGGCGCTTGAGAGAACTCGGGTGAAGGAACTAGGCAAAATGGCACCGTAACTTCGGGAGAAGGTGCGCCGGTGAGAGTGAATGACTTGCTCAGTAAGCTCATGCCGGTCGAAGATACCAGGCCGCTGCGACTGTTTATTAAAAACACAGCACTCTGCAAACACGAAAGTGGACGTATAGGGTGTGACGCCTGCCCGGTGCCGGAAGGTTAATTGATGGGGTTAGCGCAAGCGAAGCTCTTGATCGAAGCCCCGGTAAACGGCGGCCGTAACTATAACGGTCCTAAGGTAGCGAAATTCCTTGTCGGGTAAGTTCCGACCTGCACGAATGGCGTAACGATGGCGGCGCTGTCTCCACCCGAGACTCAGTGAAATTGAAATCGCTGTGAAGATGCAGTGTATCCGCGGCTAGACGGAAAGACCCCGTGAACCTTTACTATAGCTTTGCACTGGACTTTGAGCTTGCTTGTGTAGGATAGGTGGGAGGCTTTGAAGCGTGGACGCCAGTTCGCGTGGAGCCATCCTTGAAATACCACCCTGGCAACCTTGAGGTTCTAACTCTGGTCCGTTATCCGGATCGAGGACAGTGTATGGTGGGTAGTTTGACTGGGGCGGTCTCCTCCTAAAGAGTAACGGAGGAGTACGAAGGTGCGCTCAGACCGGTCGGAAATCGGTCGCAGAGTATAAAGGCAAAAGCGCGCTTGACTGCGAGACAGACACGTCGAGCAGGTACGAAAGTAGGTCTTAGTGATCCGGTGGTTCTGTATGGAAGGGCCATCGCTCAACGGATAAAAGGTACTCCGGGGATAACAGGCTGATACCGCCCAAGAGTTCATATCGACGGCGGTGTTTGGCACCTCGATGTCGGCTCATCACATCCTGGGGCTGAAGCCGGTCCCAAGGGTATGGCTGTTCGCCATTTAAAGTGGTACGCGAGCTGGGTTTAGAACGTCGTGAGACAGTTCGGTCCCTATCTGCCGTGGACGTTTGAGATTTGAGAGGGGCTGCTCCTAGTACGAGAGGACCGGAGTGGACGAACCTCTGGTGTTCCGGTTGTCACGCCAGTGGCATTGCCGGGTAGCTATGTTCGGAAGAGATAACCGCTGAAAGCATCTAAGCGGGAAACTTGCCTCAAGATGAGATCTCACTGGAGCCTTGAGCTCCCTGAAGGGCCGTCGAAGACTACGACGTTGATAGGTTGGGTGTGTAAGCGCTGTGAGGCGTTGAGCTAACCAATACTAATTGCCCGTGAGGCTTGACCATATAACACCCAAACAATTTGGCTGTTAGACGGTAAGTCGACAATACAGACCGAAAATCTGCACGAACACGCAATACCGATTCGATCACATACCCAATTCGCTGCAGCGGCTCAACCCCGAGGCAGCAACCGAATTGCTTGACGACCATAGAGCGTTGGAACCACCTGATCCCATCCCGAACTCAGAAGTGAAACGACGCATCGCCGATGGTAGTGTGGGGTCTCCCCATGTGAGAGTAGGTCATCGTCAAGCGCCTATCCCAAACCCCCGATCCGCGTAAGCGGGTCGGGGGTTTGCTTTTGGGGCGCGGAAAGGCTGCCGTGCAGAACTGAGCCTGAACCGAGGCCGGCTGCTCCGATGCAGCCGGTGGCTGTGAAGGCGCTGCGACGGGTTGGAGTAAAAATACGTCTGCCCTCTGCACTGGATCGAACTGCCTTCAAGAGCATCTTCCCTCTCGCCTGACGGCTCACCGCAGTGCGTATCGCTCGTTTAAGATAAGCGCTTTACTCGGATATCCCTCATGCCGGAATCGGCTGCTAGCCCAAGACTTGAAGAGCTTCCGATCGAGCAGCTCGTAGGTTGCCCGGAATGCGATCTGTTGATGGCAAAGCCGACGCTTCACCTTGGCGAGGTGGCCGAATGCCCCCGCTGTGGTTGTGAGCTGTTTCGTCTGCGCCATCGTATCGTCGGACCGGGATTGGCATTGGTGCTGGCGGCTCTTCTGCTCTACTTTCCTGCGAACTTCCTGCCGATCATGCAGTTGAACCTGCTTGGCAGAGCCACCCACGATACCGTCTGGAGTGGGGTGTTGAGCCTGTACAACAGCGGCATGCAGGGCATCGCCGTGGTGGTGTTCCTCTGCAGTATGGCGGTGCCGTTGATGAAGCTGCTGTGCCAGCTCGCCGTGTTGCTCTGCATCGCCATCGATCGTGCCAAGCCCTTGGGGCTGCTGCTCTATCGGTTCTATCACCATCTGCGCGAGTGGGGGATGCTCGAGGTCTATCTGCTCGGAATCCTGGTTTCCATCATCAAGCTGCGTGACATGGCGGAGCTGAGCCTTGGTGTCGGCCTGGCCTGCTTTGCCGGGCTGCTGGTGGTGCAGGTGTGGCTGGAGTTGGTGATGTCACCGCATCAGGTATGGGAAGCGTTATCGGAGCCTGACGATGCGCGCCGCTGACGCCGGGCTGATGGTCTGCCACGAATGCCACCAGTTGAATCGCGCCACACCAGGTATCGAACATCAGCATTGCAGCCGCTGCGGGGCCCGTGTGCACATACGCAGGCCCAACAGCATCGCGCGCACCTGGGCCTTGCTGATCACCGCAGCATTGCTCTACCTGCCGGCGAACCTGCTGCCCATCATGACGGTGCGCATGCTCGGTAGCGGGACGCCCGACACCATCATGTCCGGCGTGGTCACATTGGCCAAGCACGGCATGTTTCCGATTGCGGCGGTGGTGTTCATCGCCAGCATTCTGGTGCCGACATTCAAGCTGGTCGGGATCGCCATGTTGCTGATTTCGGTACAAAGGCATCACCCGATGTCGCCGCGACAGCGCATTCTGGTGTTCCGATTCATCGAATGGATCGGGCGCTGGTCCATGCTCGATATCTTCGTCATCGCCATTCTGGTGGCGATCGTCAATTTTGGCAGTCTCGCCAGTGTCGAAGCGGGATTCGGCGCCGTCGCCTTCGCCAGCGTGGTCATCCTCACTATGCTCGCAGCCATCACATTCGACCCACGTCTGATCTGGGATAACACGGAAGCCGGGAACAAGCATGACTGACCTGCCACAAGCCAATACACGTCCGGCCTCCAGCTGGTCGGCCATCTGGATTCTGCCGCTGATCGCGCTGGCCATCGGCGCCTGGCTGGCCTGGCAGGCGTATAGCGAACGCGGCATCCATATAGAGGTGGTGTTCGACAGCGCCGAAGGCATTGAAATCAACAAGACGTCCGTGCTCTACAAGGGCATGACGATCGGTGTCGTACGCGACCTGCGGCTGGAAGATGACGACCGTCGGCAGGTCGTGGTCGCCGATATCGAAATGAACAAGGATGTCGACGGCTATCTGCGAAGCGGCACGCGCTTCTGGCTGGTCAAGCCCAGCGTCACACTGGCCGGGATCACCGGGCTGGAGACGCTGGTGTCGGGCAACTACATCGGTATGAGCCCAGCCGATGGCGAGCCGACCAAGCGTTTCGTCGCGCTGGCGGAGGAACCGCCGATGTCCGACAGTCGCATCGGCCTGCACCTGACACTCAAGGCCGAGCGCCTCGGCTCGCTGAATCGTGGCAGCCCGGTGTTCTACCGGCAGATTCAGGTGGGGCAGGTGAAGAACTATGTGCTCGCCGAGGATGACAGCACCGTGGAGGTGCAGCTCTATATCCAGCCGGAGTATGCGCACCTGGTGCGCAAGCACACCCGTTTCTGGAACGCCAGCGGCGTCACCGTCGACGCTGGGCTGACCGGCGTGAAGTTCCGTACCGAGTCCCTGGCCAGTATCGTCGCCGGGGGTATCGCCTTCGCCACGCCCGCGCACCGCAAGGACAGCCCGGCCACCGACCCGAACATCCCGTTCCGTCTCTACGAGGATTTTGACGCAGCCCAGGCGGGGATCAGGGCCGTGGTCGCGCTGCAGGATTTCGATGGGCTGCAGGCCGGGCGCACGCCGGTGATGTACAACGGCATGCAGGTTGGTCTGCTGAAAAAGCTGGATATCGACTCGGACCTCAAGGGTGCGCGCGCCGAGCTTTCGGTCGACCCGCTGTTCGAGGACTACCTGGTCGAGGACACCGATTTCTGGGTGGTCAAGCCGTCCATCTCGCTGGGCGGCATCACCGGCCTCGAAGCATTGGTGAAAGGCAACTTCATCGCCGTTCGGCCCGGCGAGAAAGGTGGCTCGCCCAAGCGCGAGTTCGTCGCCCGCCCCAAGGCGCCGCCGCTGGACATTCGCGCCCCGGGGCTGCATCTGGTGCTCACAACTGACAGTCTGGGGTCGCTGGACGTCGGCAGTCCCGTGCTCTACCGGCAGGTCCGGGTGGGGTCGGTACAGAGCTACCAGTTCTCTCGCGACCAGCAGAAGGTGGTGGTGGGCGTGCATATCGAACAGCCGTACGCCAACCTGGTGAACAGCTCGAGCCGGTTCTGGAATGCCAGCGGCATCTCGCTGAGCGGCGGTTTGTCCGGAATCGAGGTGCGCAGCGAGTCGCTGCAGAGCCTGCTTGCCGGCGGTATCGCCTTCGAGACGCCCGATCCGCAGGCCGCCGGGACGAAGAAGGTGCCGCGCTTCGTCTTACACAAGGATAGAGACAGTGCAATCCAGCGCGGGACGCCGATCGAGATCCGCCTGGCGCGTGGCGATGGACTGAGTGCAGGTACGCCCATTCGCTACAAGGGGCTGGCCGTGGGCCAGGTGGACACTGTCACGCTGAGCGATGACCTGCAGACTGTCGTGCTGCGTGCTCGGATTACCGCCGCAGAGTCCCGCATCGCTCGTGCGGGCACCCAGTTCTGGGTCGTTCGGCCGGAGCTCGGCATCATGCGTACGGCGAATCTGGATACGCTGGTCAGCGGCCCGTACCTGGAGGTGGCGCCGGGCAAGGCGGATGCGAGCGTGCAAACGCGTTTCACCGGCCAGGAGCGGGAGCCACAGAAGGCTGGTGAAGGGTTGAGCCTCGTGCTCAGCGCGGCCCGGCTGGGTTCGATCAAGCCGGGTAACGCGGTGACCTACCGCGAGGTGAAAGTCGGTGAGGTCACCGGTTATGAGCTGGGCCAGAACGCCGATCGTGTACTGATCCGCGTCGTCATCGAGCCGCGCTACGCGCCCTTGGTGCACACCGGCACCCGCTTCTGGGAGTCCAGTGGCTTCGGTGTGGATTTCAGTCTGTTCAAAGGTGCCAGCCTGCGCACCGATTCGCTGGAGTCGCTGCTCGAGGGCGGCGTCGCCTTCGCCACGCCAGAGGGCGAGCAGATGGGACGCCGGGCGCTGCCGGGACAGACCTTCGCGCTCTTCAAGGAGCCGCAGGACGAGTGGTTCGGCTGGGCACCGAAGATCGAACTGGGGCGAGCCGCCGGCGATAGATGACGGGCGTTGCTGGAGGGCCAGGCCCCCTGCGTGCATATGAAGAGGGCCCCTTCCGGGGCCCTTTTTCGTTGCAGGAGATCAGGCTGGTTCTTCGGTCCGTTGGGCTGAAGCAGTGTGCTCGCTGGCGACTGGTTCGCGGCGGCTGATGTATTTCCAGTCCGCCTCGTCGATGTAGATGCCGGCCGGCCCGCTGCCGCCTTCCAGGTCGATCGCGACATGGGCCGAGACCTGAGGCTTCACCGATGCGAGGATCGGCACGAAGCCCAGCTGCAGGCTGGTTTCGATCAGCGCCTGCTGGTTGCGCTCGTCGATGTCTGCCGCCTCGTCGAGGTAGTAGGGCAGGCGGATGCGCCCGGCCTGCTCGCGGTCCATCAGGTGCAGCAACAGGTACATGTTGGTCAGCGCCTTGATGGTCATGGTGGTGCCGTTGGACGCCGCACCGTCGATGTCGGTATGAATCACCGGCTGGCCGCCGACCTTGGTGATCTCGAACGCCAGCTCGAACAGGTCCTTCAGGCCCAGCTGGTTGTTGTTCGCCGCCACCAGCCGAGCCAGATACTCCTTGGCTTCCTCGTTCTTCGCGTCCTGCTCGGCGGACTGGGACAGATCGAATACCGACAGCGTCTCGCCTTCCTCGTACTGCCCGGCGCTGTGGATGATCTGGTCGATGTGCTTGAGCGCATCCTTGTTCGGCGCCAGCACGATGCGGAAGCTCGCCAGGTTGGAAACCTGACGCTTGTTGATCTCGCGGTTGAACAGCGCCAGCTGGTGTTCCAGGCTCTCGTAGTCGCTGCGGATGTTGCGCAGTGTCCGGGCGATGTCGGTGACCGCGGCACGGCGGGCCTTGGCCAGGGTCAGCGCCTCGTCCTGACGGTGGGCGTAGGCATTGACCAGCAGCTGCAGGCGACGCTCGGGATCTTCCTCGCTGTCGAACTTGGCCACGCCCTTCAGGCGCACCTGGGCATACAGCGCCTCGATCTGACCGTCGACGCGCTGCAGCGCCTGCCAGCTGTCCTGGTAGTCGTTGAGCAGCGGCAGCAGGTTGTCCAGCGAGTCGTCCACCGGATCCATGTAAGGCGTACCAAACGGCAGATCTGCCGGTAGCAGCTGGCGACGTCGCAGGGCGTCTTCCAGCGTGCGCTCCTTGGCTTCCAGATCGGCCAGCTGACGGCCGACCAGCTGCAGCTTGGCGGACAGGTGCTGTACGCGCTCGGCGAAGGCGTCACTGGTGCGCTTGAGTTCTTCCTGGGCGGCCTCGGCCTGGGCCAGCTGTTCCAGCTTCGCCGGCTCCTCGGCGGCCAGGGTCTGGCTGCGGCGGAAGTCTTCCAGTGCTTTCTGCGCATCCAGCACGGCCTGGTACAACGCCTCGGCCTGGGCCTTGCTCGCCGCGCGGTCGACGGCCACCGCATGCTGGGTCTTGAGCTGCTTGAGTTCGCGCTCCAGGCGATCCTTCTGGTCGCGCAGGGCGGCACGGTCGGCCAGGGCCTGCAGCGCCGGTGGCTCGATATGCGAGAGGTCGATGGACAGGCCCGGCACCGAGAAGGTGTCGCCCTTGAAACGATCCAGCACCGCTTCCACGGCCTTGACCCAGTCGTCGCCCTCGGCGCTGATGCCTTTGTCACCCAGCGGCAGGCTGAACAGCTGGCCATTGAACAGGCGCATCAGGCGATCCACATCGGCCTGGGAGAACTCCTCGCGCAAACGCGAGTAGCTGTTGTTGTCGGCATGGTCGAGCTGTTGCCGGACCGACTTCAGGCGTTTTTCCAGATCACGCAGGCGCTCGTCGAGGTCCTCGCTGGAGAACTGACGGGACTGCGCCAGCGCACCGGCCAGCTCGTCGTGGGCGTCCTTGGCGGCGAGCAGCTGCTGCTCCAGCACATGGGCGTCCTCGACCAGGGCGAAGCGGTTCTTCAGCACCGCCAGCTCGCCCAGCCAGCGCTGGATTTCGCTGATCTCGCGCTCCAGACGCATCAGTTCGCCAGTCGAGCCGCGCTGTTCGTTCTGCAGGCCGTCCTGCTCGCGCCGGTAATGCTCGGCTTGGATCACCAGCTCTTCCTTGCGCGCATCGGCGTAGTCGTGCCAGGTGCCGAGCAGGTTGTCGAGTAGCGGCGACAGGCGATGCAGCTTGCCGCGCAGCAGCTCGCGCTGGGCGACACCGGCCGCCAGCGCCTCGACCAGGGGGCCGGCGGCGACCAGTGCCTGGTAGTCCTGCTCCATGCGGCGCACGTCGCGGAAGGCTTCTTCGGTGGCGGCGATATAGTCGACGCTGCCCGAGCGCAGGCTGTGCTCGAAGGCATCGAGGAACAGCTGCTTGAGTTTCGCTGCGGTGATCTCGCGCATATGCAGCAGGTTGATGAATAGTGCGCGGAAGGTCTTCAGGCTCTGCTCGCTGGTTGAGCGCAGCGGGATCAGCGTCATGTCCAGCGGGATCGAGGTATGCCCGCCGACCAGCAGCCGGCGCAGCTCGTCCGGCTTGGCCTCGTAGGCCTTAATGCCGGCGCGTTCGAGGTTGGCGAACAGCTCGCGCTGGCGCAGGCAGGTGCCGTTCTGCTGGTAATGGTCGAGGTCCAGCGAGCCCTGATAAACGAAGAACTGATGACCGAAGCCGCCGCCCGGCCCGCGGCCGGCCACGCCGATCACATGCGGGCCGTGGGGCAGCATGACTTCGACGAGGATGTAGCTGGTGTCCGAGGCGAAGTAGAACTTGCGCGACTGCTCGAGGCTGTACTTGCCGAAGCTCATGTCCGACATGCGCGCCAGGATCGGGAACTGCAGCGCGTTGATCGACGCGGACTTGCCGAGGTTGTTGGCGCCGTAGACCGACAGCGGGTTTTCCAGCGGAAAGATGCCGAGGCTGTAGCCGGCGGTGTTCAGCAGGGCGAAGCGGCGGATGCCGTAGCGTTCCTGGCTCATGCTTCAAGCTCCTTTTCTTCGGCGATGGCGCGCGCCAAGGCGTCTTCTTCCGATTCTTCGGCTGCTTCCTCGATGAGGATGATGTCGTCCTCGCCCTCGTCCTCGGCGATCAGCTCCGGGGCGGGCAGCGGCAGGTCGCTGCTGTGCAGGCTGGCGGCCAGATCGCGGTCCTGCTGCACCGACAGGCAGACGTCGAGGAAACGGTGCATCGGCGGCAGGAAGCGGTAGACGCCGTTGCTGTCCTCGGCGAAGCCCAGCTGCGTCAGGCGGCGGATGACCTTCTCTTCCAATTCTTCCTGGGTGGTGACTTCGGCCTGCAGGAACAGGTCGCGGTACTTATCCAGCAGCGCCGGCAGTTCATCGCGACCGAGGCTGCCACCGTCGAGCACGGCCAGCGGGTCGCGGCCCTGGTCGGCCAGGTGCTCGACGAGGATGAAGGTGAACAGCGCCAGGCGCTGGGCGGTCTTGTTCACCTGCGCGCCCATCTGCTCCGGGACGAAGTAGTAGAAGCCGCGCGGATCGCAGACCAGCTCGAAGCCGAGTGCCTTGAACAGTGCGCGGTACTGGTCCTGCATGTTCGACAGCTGCGCGTAGGGCTCCGGCTCGCTGCGCGACAGGTGATAGCCCTTGAACAGCTCGCGGAAGATCGGCGCCAGCTGGGTCATTTCCTTGAGGTCGATGTTCATTCAGGTCGCTCGGATATCGTCGGGGTGATGGTGGACAAGCTGCGCGTTGTCCACCCTACGTAGGAGTCAGCCATTGGCATTGGCCACCAGCGCAAAGGAGCTGAGGCTGACGCGGTGTTCGCGGGTCAGGTACTCGCGACGTTCCAGGCGATCGCGCTGGAAGCGGCTGTCGCGGGACAGGCGCGAGAACCAGTAGAGCAGCTCGTCGGTGGCGCCCTCGGGTTCCTGTTCCAGCAGCCAGGCCATCAGGTCCGGCAGCGGCAGTGCCTGCTGGCAACGCTCGATCATCTCCCGTGCGGTGCGCGGTGCGCGCGGCTGCTCGCCCTTGCGCTTGCCGCTGGCCCGCGGGAACTGCGCCGGCTTCGGCTCGAAGCGGGCCAGGGCGTAGACGTAGGCTTCGACCTGGCTGGCAGTGCCGAGAAAGGTACTCTGCGGACGGGTGAACAGCGGCAGCGAGGCCTGTGGTACGGCGTCCAGGCCCTTCTTGCGGATCGCCGACAGTGCCAGTGCCGCGCCGCGGGTCACGGCATTGTGCCGACGCGCTTCCTCGCGTAGCGGCAGCAACAGCTCGCGGGCCTTGCGCAGGGTCAGCTGGGCGGTGGTCTGCATTTCCAGGATGCGCGCATGAGTGCGCAGCAGCAGGTCGTCGTCCACCAGCTGGCCGAGGCGCTGCTGTTCGCCGAGCAGCTTCATCAGCACCTGCTCGACGCGATGAACGCCCTGCTCGAAGGCGCCGTCGGCGGAGACCAGCTGGATCATCGGCTCGACGTACTCGTCCCAGGTCGCCAGCACCTCGGCATAGCGCTGGCGCAGCGGGATCTGGCGGTCGCTGGTCTTGGCCCGGTCGGCCACGGCGACCAGGGCCTGTTCGTCGTTGTCGAGCTTCTTCAATACATCGCGCACGCGCATGTCGAGCAGGCGCAGCTGGCGCGCGAGGTCGTTGCCGTCGCGAATCTCGAAGGCATCGAGGATATGCCCGGCCAGACGCTCCAGATGGCGCAGGTAGGCTTCGATCTCCAGGCACAGGCCGAGGCGGTGCTCGCGGCGCAGGTAAGCGAGGAAGTCGTGGATCTGCGCGTTCAGCTCGAAGCGGTTGGGACTCTTGGCCACCGGCACCAGGATGTCCAGGCGGATCCACTGGTCGAGCAGGGCGTTGATGTCGGTGGGCGTGCCTTCGGGTAGCTGTGCGGCGAGTTGGTGGCGCAACTCCACCAGGCTCAGGGTGCCGGCGTCGAAACGCTCGCACAGCGGCTCGAGCAACGTCCAGTGTTCGGCGAGGGCACGCAGTACGCGCTTGGGTTCGATCATCGTGGCGCCAGTCCAGCCAATGAAAAAGCGCCGATTGTACTGCATTGGGGCCTGCATGATGGACGCGCAGACAATCGGCCACGCCGTCGCGGCACGCATGGAGAAGTCACCTGAACGTCATCGCCTGAAGGTTAGCCTGACGCCATTCGGCGACCGGTCGGGCAAGCCCGAACGTCACTAAACGTGACGAAGTGTCGATGTGCTATTTCGATCTCTGTCGGTTCCCGGCACAATTCGCACTTTTTTGCAAAAAGCGAGCTGTCGGCCGCCGCCGGCGACTCCCTCGGGGCACGAACAGATGATCAAGACGCCGTATTACCTCATCGACAAACAGAAGCTTCTGGGCAATCTCGAGAAGATCGCCTACGTGCGTGAGCAGTCCGGCGCCAAGGCGCTGCTGGCACTCAAGTGCTTCGCCACCTGGTCGGTGTTCGACCTCATGCAGCAGTACATGGACGGCACCACCTCGTCATCGCTGTACGAGCTCAAGCTCGGCCGGCAGAAGTTCGCCGGCGAGACCCACGCGTACAGCGTGGCCTGGGCTGACGACGAAATCGAAGAGATGGTCGCCAACTGCGACAAGATCATCTTCAACTCCATCGGCCAGCTGGAGCGCTTCGCCGAGGCGACCGAGGGGACCATCCGCGGCCTGCGCGTCAATCCGCAGGTGAGCAGTTCGGACTACCTGCTGGCCGACCCGGCGCGGCCGTTCAGCCGTCTGGGCGAGCATGATCCGGCGAAGATCGAGGCGGTGATCGGCAAGATCAGCGGCTTCATGTTCCACAACAACTGCGAGAACTCCAGCTTCGAGCTGTTCGACAAGATGCTGAGCACCATCGAGGAGCGCTTCGGCCATCTGCTGGAACAGGTCCAGTGGGTCAGCCTCGGCGGTGGCATCCACTTCACCGGCGAAGGCTATCCGCTCGATGCCTTCTGCGCGCGACTGAAGGCGTTCTCGGAAAAATTCGGCGTGCAGGTTTACCTGGAGCCCGGCGAGGCGGCGATCACCATGAGCGCCTCGCTGGAAGTGACGGTGCTCGACACCCTGTACAACGGCAAGAACCTCGCGGTGGTCGACAGCTCCATCGAAGCGCACATGCTCGACCTGCTGATCTACCGCCTCAACGCCAAGATGGCGCCCAACGACGGCGAGCACAGCTACATGGTGTGCGGAAAGAGCTGTCTAGCCGGCGATATCTTCGGTGAGTACCAATTCGATCGTCCGCTGGCCATCGGCGATCGGCTGTCGTTCATCGACGCGGCAGGCTACACCATGGTCAAGAAAAACTGGTTCAACGGTCTGAAAATGCCGTCCATCGTGGTAAAGCAGCTCGACGGCAGCGTCGAGGTGGTTCGTGAGTTCGACTTTAACGATTACCTGTCCAGCCTTTCCTGAGGCCGCAGTACAAGGGGGTGAAACAATTGAAGAAAAACGTTCTTATCATTGGCGCAGGAGGTGTTGCCAAGGTGGTGGCCCACAAGTGCGCGCAGCACAACGACGAACTCGGTCGTATTGCTATCGCGTCGCGCAGCATCTCCAAATGCCAGGCCATCATCGACAGCGTCCAGGCCAAGGGCGGGCTGAAGCAGCCCGGCGAGATCAAGGCCTATGCGCTGGACGCCATGGACGTGGAAGCGACCAAGGCGCTGATTCGTGAAACAGAATCGCAGATAGTCATCAATGTCGGTTCTGCCTTCCTCAACATGTCCGTGCTGCGCGCCTGCATCGACACCGGCGCCGCGTATCTCGATACCGCGATCCATGAAGAGCCGGGCAAGATCTGCGAAACCCCGCCGTGGTACGGCAACTACGAGTGGAAGCACCTGGCCGAATGCCAGGAAAAGGGCATCACCGCCATCCTCGGTGCCGGCTTCGACCCGGGCGTGGTCAACGCCTACGCCGCTCTGGCCCAACAGGAATACTTCGACAAGATCGAGTCGATCGACATCCTCGACGTCAACGCCGGTTCCCACGGCAAGTATTTCGCTACCAATTTCGACCCGGAAATCAATTTCCGCGAATTCACCGGGCAGGTTTACAGCTGGCAGAACGGCCAGTGGACGACCAACCGCATGTTCGAGGTCAAGCGCACCGACGACCTGCCGGTCGTGGGCGAACAGAGCCTCTACCTGACCGGTCATGATGAGGTGCACTCGCTCTCCAAGCACCTCGACGTGCCGAACATCCGTTTCTGGATGAGCTTCGGCGAGCATTACATCAACGTCTTCACCGTACTGAAGAACCTCGGCCTGCTCTCCGAGCAGCCAGTGCGCACCGCCGAAGGCCTGGAAGTCGTTCCGCTCAAGGTGGTCAAGGCCGTGCTGCCCGATCCCGCCTCGCTGGCGCCGGGCTACACCGGCAAGACCTGCATCGGCGACCTGGTCAAGGGCACCAAGGATGGCCAGCCGCGCGAGCTGTTCATCTACAACGTGGCCGACCATGAAGAGGCCTACGCCGAGACGGATAGCCAGGGCATCTCCTACACCGCCGGCGTGCCGCCGGTCGCCGCCGCGCTGCTGATCGCCCGTGGCGAGTGGGATGCCAAGCGCATGGTCAACGTCGAAGAGTTACCGGCCCAGCCGTTCCTCAAGCTGCTCGATGTGATGGGGCTGCCGACGCGGATCAAGGATGAGCGCGGCGACCGCCCCTGGGATCAGGCTTGATCGGCTGCGCGTCGGCCCTGCTGCGTTAAAAACAGGCTCGGACGGTGGCTTGCCACCGAACGGCCTTTAGGCCGGCCCGAAGGGCGAGCGGAGCGAGTCATGCTCATTTACAGCAGTAAACTCGCGCGCGAGCCCGGTCCGCTTCCTCGCCTGTTTTGATTCGCTGGCGCTCACCCTACGGGCCAGCCTTCGGCTGTTACTTCCGCTGGTCGTTGCGCCTTGCATGGCTCTAGCTCGCTCGATCAGCCCAAAGCCCGCCTAAAGGCGGGCTTTGTGTTTTCTGGCGTAGGGTGGAAAACCGCGAAGCGTTTTCCACCAGCGTTCCCCGCGGTGGAAAACAACCCACGCCAAACGCAGCTGCGCCTTCCCGCCCCGTCCATTTCACGCGACAATCCGTCCACTCAGGCGCCCCATGAGAGGCGCCCGGCAGCCGTGAGGAACCCCCTATGAGCAGCAACGATCGCGTCATCATCTTCGACACCACCCTGCGCGACGGCGAGCAGAGCCCCGGCGCGTCCATGACCGGTGAGGAAAAGCTGCGCATCGCCCGGGCGCTGGAGCGGCTGAAGGTAGACGTGATCGAGGCGGGCTTCGCCATCGCCAGCCCCGGCGATTTCGCCGCGGTGAAGCTGGTCGCCGACAACATCAAGGACAGCACCGTGTGCAGCCTGGCGCGCGCCGTCGATGCCGACATCGAACGCGCTGCCGAAGCGCTGGCCGGCGCCAACTCCGGGCGCATCCACACCTTTATCGCCACCAGCCCGATCCACATGCAGTACAAGCTGCGCATGCAGCCGGACCAGGTGGTGGAGCAGGCAGTGCGCGCGGTGAAGAAGGCGCGCAGCCTGTGCACCGACGTGGAGTTTTCCTGCGAGGACGCCGGCCGCTCGGAGATCGATTTCCTCTGCCGCATCATCGAGGCTGCCATCGACGCCGGCGCACGCACCATCAACATTCCGGACACCGTCGGCTACGCCATCCCGCACCAGTACGCCGACACCATCCGCCAGCTGATCGAGCGCATCCCCAACGCCGACAAGGCGGTGTTCTCCGTGCATTGCCACAACGACCTGGGCCTGGCTGTGGCCAACTCCCTGGCCGCGGTGGTCGCCGGTGCGCGCCAGGTGGAATGCACCATCAACGGCCTGGGCGAGCGCGCCGGCAACGCCGCGCTGGAGGAGATCGTCATGGCGATCAAGACCCGCCAGGACCTGCTCAACGTGCACACCCGCATCGAGACCGAGCACATCCTCGCCGCCTCGCGCCTGGTCTCGGGCATCACCGGCTTTCCGGTGCAGCCGAACAAGGCCATCGTCGGCGCCAATGCCTTCGCCCACGAGTCGGGCATCCACCAGGACGGCGTGCTCAAGCATCGCGAGACCTACGAGATCATGTCCGCCCAGTCGGTGGGCTGGAACGCCAACAAGATGGTCATGGGCAAGCACTCCGGTCGCGCCGCGTTCCGTTCGCGCCTGGAGGAGCTGGGCATCGCACTGGAAGGCGACGAGCTGAACGCTGCCTTTGCCCGCTTCAAGGAGCTGGCGGACAAGAAGCATGAAATCTTCGACGAAGACCTGCAGGCGCTGGTCTCCGATACGCTGGCCGACGAGGCGCCCGAACACTTCAAGCTGGCCAGCCTGGAGGTGGCGAGCAAGACCGGCACCACGCCCGAAGCCAAGCTGGTGCTCAGCGTCGATGGAGCGGAGCGCAGCGCCCAGGCCGAAGGCTCCGGCCCGGTGGATGCCACCTTCAAGGCCATCGAGGCGGTCGCCGGCTCCGGTGCCACGCTGCAGCTTTACTCGGTCAACGCCATCACCCAGGGCACCGATTCCCAGGGCGAGGTGACCGTGCGGCTGGAGAAGGGCGGGCGTATCGTCAACGGCAACGGCGCCGATACCGATATCGTCGTCGCTTCGGCCAAGGCTTATCTCAACGCGCTGAACCTGATGCAGGTCGGCGCCAAGGCTCATCCACAGGTGGAAGGCGTTTGATCAGTGAAACCCGGCGTCGGGCCTACCTAGACGCCATGCAGGTAGCCAGCTGGCTGCCACGCACCGAGCTGCCGTTCGCTGCCCCGTCTCGGCTCGAGCTGCTGCAGCCTCCGGTTGCCGAGCCGGAGCCCGCGGCCGCCGTCGCGCCCGTGGCCGAGGTCGAGGCTGCACCGGTCGTCGAGCGGCCAGCCGTGACGCCGACCGTCGAACCGACCCCGGCACCGCGCCCGCGTATCGCCATGCCGGAGCCGAAGCCCGTGGCCGCGACCGACAGCCCTGGCGAGGAGGCCGCCGCCGAACCCGCCAGGGCCATCGAGCCGCCGCCGCGCTTCTCCCTGCAGCTGCTGCGCGCCGGCAACGTGTTGCTGGTGGTGGAACTGCCCACCGGCGAATCCTTCCAGAGCCGTGACCCGGCCTACATCCTGCTCAAGGACCTGCTGCGCGCCGCCCGGCTGCCGGACAAGCCGCAGCAGGTCGGCGACGGCGAACCGATCCGCTGGCCGCTGCTGCACAAGGGCAGCCTTGACCAGGGCGCCGAGGCTGCGCGCGATTACGTGCAGGGTGTGATGGCTGCCGAGCTGGAGCAGATGGGCTGCGACTGCATCTGGTTGATCGGTCGCCCGGCCCTGCGCTTCGCGGGCGAAGTGGACGTCGACAACTGCTATCGCGAGGTGGTCGTGGAAGGGCTGGGTCGCGCCCTGGCGATGCCGGGGCTGGAAGCCTTGATGGAACAGCCGGCCGCCAAGGCCGAGCTGTGGAAGGCCATGCGCCGCAGCATGCCGCGCTGGCACATAGGTTCGTGAGTACGCGTGATGAGTGATGCAGTCAGCTTTCGCCCGATGACAGCGGCGGATATCGAAACCGTGCTGAAGATCGAATACGCCGCCTTCAGCCACCCCTGGACCCGCGGCATCTTCAACGATGCCCTGACGGCCTACGAGTGCTGGGTGATGTTCGAGGGCGAGCAGCAGGTCGGGCACGGCGTGATCAACGTGATCCTCGACGAGGCGCACCTGCTCAATATCACCGTCAAACCGCAGAGCCAGGGCCGCGGCCTCGGCCTGCGCCTGCTGGAGCACCTGATGCAGCGCGCCCGCGAGCGCGGCGGCCGCGAATGCTTCCTCGAGGTGCGCGCCAGCAACGCGCCGGCCTACCGCCTCTACGAGCGGTACGGCTTCAACGAAGTGGGCCGCCGCCGGGCCTACTATCCCTCGGCCGATGGCCGCGAAGATGCGCTGGTGATGGCCTGCACATTGCTGGATTGACGGCGTGTTCAGCCCGGCGGACGGTAGCTCAGTCCGCTGGCCCATGAGGCGGCGTTTCCCGGAGGGGCTAAAGCCCACCCTACGATCTGGCAGCTGTAGGGTGGATCACGCTTCACCGATCCACCGTGCTTCGGGGAAGGTGGATGTAAAAATCGTACGACCCCTGGACTGATTGCTGCGCGGCCCGAGGCTGCGGCGCTTGGGCTGGGAGCTAGCGGACTCCACGACTCGCGGTTCCCGATCTCAAACTGTTGCTGTCCTCGTAGGGTGGATCACGCTTCACCGATCCACCATGCTCAGGCCAAGGTGGATGTAAAAAGCGACATCCACCCTACGACCAGACCCCACCCGGCGTTCGGGCGCGGCAAGCGGCTCGGTCACTCCCCCGGCCGCTTGTCCCGGCCTGAATCCAGCGGGGCGTCGCCCTCCAGTTCATCGTCCGACAGCACACTGTCGTCCTCGCGCAGCACCGCGTCGCCACCGCTGAGGCCGGTGTCCTCGTCGCCCTTGGCGGGGCCGTCCCAGGGTTTGCCGTCCAGCGGGTCGTAGCGGCCCAGCTCGGCTTCGTCGAGGTCCACGTCTGCGCCGATCTCGTGCTCGGACACCACGCTCAGATCCTGATCCGCCGGGCCGCCGTGGCCGCGTTCGCGGGGTGAGCGGGAGCCGTCGTCCGGGATCTGCGTCTCTGGCGCCAGGTCATCCATGGTGGTCTCGCCGCCGGGCACTTCGCCGACCGTCATGCCGGCCTCGGCCTCGCGCTCCGGCGGGAACTGATCGGCGATTTCCTCGGCCGGCACCTGGTCGCCGATGCGGCCCTTGCGCTCGTCCCGGCGCTGGTCGAAGTCGAGCGGCTCCATCGAGCCCATGCGGTCCTCGGTGTCGTCGATTTCCGTCGGGGTATAGGGTTTCTGATCGCTCATGATCGTCTCCTGTCAGGCCATCGGTCTTGCAGGTTGTGACCCGGCCGCTCGATGAAGATTCAGGTGCGCCGCTGGCCGGAACCGGCATCCGGGGCCATCCTTGATGGGCTGCGAATTCGGGCTGCAGTACCTGACCGGCAGGCGAGCGAAATGGGACGAACCACCGCGCGTGATCCGGAGTCCTACCTGCATGAACGATCAAAACGACCAACCTGCGCCTGAGGCTCGGCGCTGCGCTTTCTTTTTCGACGTCGACGGCACGCTGGCTGAAATACAGCCCCGCCCTGAGCTCGTCTTCATTCCACCGCCCACCCTTGCGGCCGTGGAACGACTGCATGCCGACGGGATTCCCGTCGCCGTGATCTCCGGGCGCCCCCTGGCCCAGCTCGATGTGTTGCTGGCGCCGCTGCAACTGCCCGCCGCCGGCGTGCATGGCGCCGAGCGCCGGGATGCCGAAGGCGAGTTGCGCAACCTGGCGCTGGATGCCCGGCAGCTGGAGCGCATCCAGCGCGAGCTGGCCGAGGCCTGCAGCGAGCACCCCGGCTTGCATCTGGAGAACAAGGGCGTCGCCTTCGCGCTGCACTTTCGCCTGGCGCCGCAGCTGGAACAGATCGCCCGAGAGCTCGCCGAGCATTTCGCCGAGCGCTACGCCGAGGTGCTGAGCCTGCAGCCCGGCAAGTGCGTGTTCGAACTCAAGCCGCGCGGGGCGAGCAAGGGCGAAGTCATTCGTGCCTTCATGGAGGAGATGCCGTTCGCCGGCCGCACCCCGGTATTCGTCGGCGACGACCTCACCGACGAAGCCGGTTTCGCCGTCGTCAACGAGCTGGGCGGGCGTTCCATCAAGGTCGGCGAGGGGCCCAGCGAGGCTCGCGAGCGATTGTCATCGGTACATGCGGTCGGCGGCTGGCTGGAACAGCTGCTGAGCGAGCTCGGCGAACCGGCCGAGCCCATAACAAAACCAGACTAGAGCGAGATTTTTGCCATGAGCCGTTTAGTAGTGGTTTCCAACCGCGTCGCGCCAATCAAGGCAGGCAAGGTGGCTGCCGGAGGGTTGGCCGTCGGTGTCTACGATGCCCTGCGCCAGGCCGGCGGCATCTGGTTCGGCTGGAGTGGCGAGGTCAGCGCGACCCCGGCCATCAACACCGAGGAAGTCGGCAACATCACCTATGTCACGCTGCCGCTGAACAAACGCGACTACGACCAGTATTACCGCGGCTTCTCCAACGCCACGCTGTGGCCGATCTTTCACTACCGCATCGACCTGGCCCGCTACAGCCGCGAGGAATACGACGGCTACCGGCGGGTCAACGCCATGCTGGCCGAGAAGCTCATGCCGCTGCTCAGGCCCGACGACATCATCTGGATCCACGACTACCACCTGATCCCCTTCGCCGAAGCCTGCCGCCAGCTGGGCATCCGCAACCGCATCGGCTTCTTCCTGCACATCCCGTTTCCGGCGCCGGAAATCCTCACCGCCATCCCGCCGCACAACGACCTGCTCAAGACGCTCTGCTACTACGACCTGATCGGCTTCCAGACCGACACCGACCGCCTGGCCTTCCAGGACTACATCACCCGCGAGGTGCGTGGCGTCGTCGAGCCGGACGGCAGTCTGACCGCCTATGGGCAGAACTTCCGCGCCGGCGTCTACCCCATCGGTGTGGTGCCGGACGAGATCCAGCAGCTCGCCGAAGGCTACAAGGGCCGCGCGCATCCCATGCGCCGCGCCACCGACACACGCCGCCAGACCATCATCAGCGTCGACCGGCTGGACTACTCCAAGGGCCTGGTGGAGCGTTTCCGCGCCTACGAGGAATTCCTCGACCGCTACCCGGCGCACCGCAACAACGTCGAATTCCTGCAGATCGCGCCAACCTCGCGCTCCGACGTGCGCACCTACCAGCACATCCGCGAGCAGCTGGAGAGCCAGGCCGGACACCTCAACGGGCGCATGTCCGATCTCGACTGGACGCCGCTGCACTACCTGAACAAGAGCTACGACCGCCGCGTGCTGATGGGCCTGTTCCGCGCCGCCGACGTCGGCTTCGTCACCCCGCTGCGCGACGGCATGAACCTGGTCGCCAAGGAATATGTCGCCGCGCAGGACCCGGAAGACCCCGGCGTGCTGGTGCTGTCGCGCTTCGCCGGCGCGGCCCGCGAACTGACCTCGGCGCTGATCGTCAACCCGTACGACTGCGTCGGCATGGCCGAAGCGCTCGACCGGGCGCTGAACATGTCGCTGGCCGAACGCAAGGACCGCTACGAGCACCTGATGCGCGCCATTCGCGCCGCCGACCTGGACGCCTGGCGCGACAACTTCATGCGTGATCTGCGCTCGTTCATCTCGCAACCCAGTGCCCAGCGGGCGAAGAAGGTCGAGCTGGTCGAACCCGAGTGAGCCGCGGCGGCTTGTCAAAAGCCTGCAGCGACTCGTAAGGTGCCGACCCGACCCACAGGGACACATGAGATGAGCGAACTGGACCCGCTGTTCGAGAACAACGCCCGCTGGGCCGAAGCCATCAAGGAAGAAGATCCGGATTTCTTCGAGAAACTGGCCCGCCAGCAGACGCCGGAGTACCTGTGGATCGGCTGTTCCGATGCGCGGGTGCCGGCCAACGAGATCGTCGGCCTGCTGCCGGGCGACCTGTTCGTTCATCGCAATGTCGCCAACGTCGTGCTGCACACCGACCTCAACTGCCTGTCGGTCATCCAGTACGCGGTCGACGTGCTCAAGGTCAAACACATCCTGGTCACCGGCCACTACGGCTGCGGTGGCGTCCGCGCCTCCATGCGCGACGACCAGCTGGGCCTGATCGACGGCTGGCTGCGCAGCATCCGCGACCTCTACTACGAACACCGCGTGCACCTGTCCAAGCTGGCCAGTGAGGAAGAACAGGTCGACCGCCTGTGCGAGCTCAACGTCATCCAGCAGGTCGCCAACGTCAGTCACACCACCATCGTCCAGAACGCCTGGCACCGCGGCCAACCGCTCGCCGTGCACGGTTGCATCTACGGCATCAAGGATGGCCTGTGGAAGAATCTCAACGTCACGGTGAGCGGGCTCGACCAGTTGCCCTCGCAATACCGTCTGCGCCCGCCGCGCCAAGCCTGATGAGTGCGCGCCAGGGCCCGGCCTTCGCCGGGCTGCTTATCGCCGTGCTCTGCTGGAGCGGCAACGCCCTGGTCGGCCGCGCCTTCCATGACAGCATCCCGCCGCTGAGCCTGTCGTTCTGGCGCTGGGTGCTGGCCACCAGCTTGTTGCTGCCTTTCGTCGCCAAGGGCATCTGGACCCACCGCGCCACCCTGCGTGCAGCCGGCTGGCGCCTGCCAGTGCTCGCCGCCATGGGCATCGCCAGCTACAACTCGTTGCTCTATACCGCCGCGCAAAGCACCGAGGCGATCAACCTCACCCTGGTGAACACCTGCCTGCCACTGGCGACCTTTATCGGCGCGGGCTTCCTGCTCGGCGAATGGCCGCTGCGCCGCGCCTGGTTCGGCATGGCCGTGGCGGCGGGCGGGCTGCTCTACCTGATCAGCCGCGGCAGCTGGCAGACCTTCGCCAGCCTGTCGTTCCAGCGCGGCGACCTCATCATGCTGCTCGCCGTGCTGGCCTGGGCGCTCTACACGCTGCTGCTGCGCCGCTGGGCCAGGCATCTGCTGGTGCCGCCGCTGGTGCTGCTGGGCGTGCTGATGCTGCTCGGTCTGCCGCTGATCCTGCCGTTCTACCTGCTGGAACTGGGCCGGGTAGGGGGCTTCGCCCTCACGCCGAGCAACCTCGCCGCCATCGGCTACACCGCCGTGTTCGCCTCGCTGGTGGCCTACGTCGGCTGGAACCATGGGGTGAGGATCGTCGGCGCGGGCAGGGCGGCCATGGTCATGTACCTGATGCCCGTGTTCACCGCGCTGCTGGGCTGGCTGCTGCTGGGCGAGGCCCTGCGCACCTTCCACTGGATCGGCGGCGCCCTGATCTTCGCCGGCCTGCTGCTGGCCACGCGGCCGTCGTTCCGCTAGGGCCGTAGGATTCCGATCTGGGCTGCCCGACCAGCGCGGCCCGGGCTGCGCGCCACCGACCTAGGCGGCCCGGGCTAGGCGCCCCCACCTGCGCGGCCCGACCTAGGCGGCCCCACCGTTCGTAACTAACCGTTTGAAAAGGATAAAAAATCTGCGGAGCCAGGGTTGACAGCCCAAACCGACCAGAGAATAATGCGCGCCACTTGGCTACATAGCTCAGTTGGTTAGAGCGCAGCATTCATAATGCTGATGTCCCAGGTTCAAGTCCCGGTGTAGCCACCAGACACAGAAAGGCGGTTAGCGAAAGCTAACCGCCTTTTTTGTTTTTGGGCTTTGACTACCGCTCTCCTGAATCACGCCACTTCGGCTTATTCAACGACCGTTTGATGCCCAGGCGGTAGGCATCTGTCTGCTGAATCCTTTCTCATTTTGACCCCCGTTGGAATCTTCGCGGAGCCGACCTAGCTATAGGTAGTGGTTGCCTAATGTCAAAGTGCCGCTAGAGAATGGCTGGATGAGCCCCGACTACGACGAGGCCAACCGAAACTTGGCCAATTCAAACGCGGGATAGCGATCACACAGGAAGTAGCTAGGCGCTGGTACGCCCGAAAAGATGCCAAGGAGGGAGAATGAAGGCAGATATCAATGATCGGCCGCTAAGAAGGCCCAGCTATGCAGTGCGACGACCTTATGTGTTAGCGATGGCCGTTTCGACTTTACTCTCAACTGGAATCTTATACCTCTATTCAACAGGCTGGGGAGTGACAGTCAACCTTCTGAAATTGGAGGAAGCTTTCATAATGCACGACAAGGCGCACCCTGGAAGCCGGAGTGAGGAGCTAGCAAGAGAGCAGCGTACAGTTACTCCAAGTCCTCAGTCATTAATACCGCAAAGAACAAGCGTGCCAATGAATGATGAGGCTTCGGGATTTTACGTGCCACCGAAAGGGATGATTCCAATCGATTGGAATACGCATGTAAGAAAATTTAATAGCGTTTTTATTCAGCATTCCTCTTGCAATCCGAACGATATGAAGTGGACGCAAATGGAATGCTCCAACTTCCGGGCAAGAGCTATGAAACGGTTTGGCGTTGAGTGGAGAAATGGGGCGTATTGGGATGGCGAAAAAATAATAGATAATCCAGAAGCAACGATGCGGGTTAATTTTGAGATTGGTAGCTAGGGAGGGTGGGGTGGAGCTAGGGCACTATACTAATACTCAAGGGCTGATGGGGATCTATCAGAGTAGAACCTTAAGGGCGACTAACATAAAGTTCTTGAATGACGAACAAGAGTTCGTTCATGCATTAGAGCTGATAAGGCGCCTCATTGAAGAGACTGACGAAAATAAGGTGGCGCCTTATGTTGTCGTGTTTAATGAGTTTAAAGATAGAATTCTGTCAAAGACAACTGCGCTAGATGAGCATACTTCAGAGTCAATATTTACTTTGTCATTTTCTGAAAAAACGGATTTACTTAGTCAGTGGAGAGGCTACTGTCCGGGTAATGATGGGTATTGCTTGATATTAGACACTACTAAGATACATGAAACAGCTTTTAGAGAGTTTGATGAATGCCATTTTTTTAAATGTGTCTATGATAACGGGGAAAAGGAAAAGCGTCTGAGGTCCGTTCTAAATAAGTATTGGTCGATATATAGGAAAGGGAATGATAAGGAAAAAGGGGTTGCGGTAGAGGAGCTGAGGAAAGATGTTCTTTTGCTTGCTTCTCACTTCAAGCATCCTTCTTTTGCAGAAGAGTGTGAGCATCGTGTCGTATTGTTGTTGGCTATGCCGGATAGCAGGGTTAGCTTCAGGCAGGGAAGATTCTCTATAATTCCATATGTTGATGTTAAAATTGAAGATTTGGAATTTGTAAAGAAAATAATTATCGGTCCAACTCACCGAAAAGATTTGGCCGAAAGAGGCCTCAGGTGCTTTTTGGAAACCATTATCGATTTTCCCTATTTCCTGAT
Source organism: Stutzerimonas sp. KH-1 (assembly GCF_054483855.1). Classification (NCBI taxonomy): domain Bacteria; kingdom Pseudomonadati; phylum Pseudomonadota; class Gammaproteobacteria; order Pseudomonadales; family Pseudomonadaceae; genus Stutzerimonas; species Stutzerimonas sp. KH-1. The sequence goes on from NZ_CM137011.1 coordinate 4,678,705, forward strand.
CGATACGGTCATAGAAAAGTCTGAAATACCTTACAGATCATAGCGACAACATTGGTCAATTTTCATGGAAAGTATTGGCATAGCCAGCGTAGGAATGGTCGGAAAGCGTAGTTTTATGGAGCTTTCTGGTCTAACCAGTGGCTGCACAAGCGATTCATAAGGCTCCGCTCGCCCGTCCAGCGCCACCCACTAGACATCCAAAGGCGCCTAGCCAAAGCTAGCCGCCCTTTTTCGTTCCTTCTGTTTGCTGTTCCGTTTTCCGAGGTAAACCATGCGTGACCGTTTCGATGAGATTCGTGCCGAGCGGGATATTCGTTCCGTGGAGCCGGTTGTTTACAACCGTGATCCCCATGCCGGGCTGTGGAAGCAGATCGCACTGGGGATCGTGGTGGGTTATCTGGCGTTGGGTCTGATCAGCGCCGTGGGTTGGGCGGTGTTTGTGCGGTTCGCCTTGGGCAGTCTGCAGATTGCGGTGCCGTGAAGGTGGGGCGATAGCGAGTGAGCTGATTCGTGCGAGGCCCCCATTATCAGCGGGCTGTGGCGCTTTCTCTTGCCGTTGACGCTACCTTTGGCGCGGCGCAGAATCGCGCCATTTGGCGGGGCGACCCCGCCTGCAGCTTTCTTCTTATGCAGTAGGGCGTGCGATGAATACCTTTCTGACGGCGGTCTCGGTGGTCGTTTGCGTGTTGGCGATCAGTGCGGGTGTGATGCTCGATGTGCGGCACAAGCCGAGCGACGAGGCGAAGCGGGTGTATACCGCGGAGCGGGTGAACGAGATTCTGCGGCGTAATACCAAGCACAGCTGAGCCGAGAGGCAAGGCGGCGGAATATGAAAAAGGCGACCCGAGGGTCGCCTTTTTCATGCCCGAAAAAAGCCGGGCGCAAGCCCGGCGAAGTCCAACGAGGAGAGGTGCTGCGGCGTGGGTGTTTACCAGAGTGGCAGGCTGTAGCTGACGATGAAGCGGTTCTCGTCCAGGTCGCTCTGGAAGTTGCTTCGCGTGGTGGCGTTGCGCAGCTTGAAGCCGAGGTTCTTCAACGGGCCGCTCTGGATGACGTAGGCGATGTCGGTGTTGCGCTCCCAGGTCTTGCCTTCGCTGGCGCCAGCGCCACGGTCGACGTTGTCGCCGGAGACGTAGCGGGTCATCAGGCTCAATCCCGGAATGCCCATGGCGGCGAAGTCGTAGTCATAACGGACCTGCCAGGAACGTTCGTCCTGGTTGCCGAAATCGTTGATCTGCAGCAGGTTGATCAACGCGTTATCGCCGCCGGCGACGTAGGCGAAACCGGTATCGCCGCTCATGTGCTGGTAACCGCCGGTGAAAGCGTGACCGCCATGCTTGTAGGTGAACAGCGCGCCGAAGGCATCGTTGTCGACGTTGCTGCCGCCGTCGTCGGTGGAGCGCACATAGCGCAGGTCGGTCTTGAAGCTCTGCTTATCGCCGAGCGGCAGCACGTGAACGACGTTGAAGTTGTGCTGGTCGTAGATGCCGTCCAGCCCGCCGTAGTAGTAGCTGGTGGCCAACTGCGGCGACCAGTCGTAACGCCCGCCGGCGAAGCGGAACTCGTCGCTCGTGGTATTGCCGCCAAAGGTAATGTTGCGCAGCCCGCCGTTGAACACCGTCATCTCTTGGTAATCGGAAGAGTCGCGGTAGCTCGTGCGATCGAGCATGCCGAGATCCAGCGTGAGGCCTGCGACCTCCTTACTCTGCAGCCAGGCACCGCGATAGATGTTCGGCAGCAGGCGGCTGTCATTGCGCATCAGCACCGGGATCACCGGTTGCAGGGTCCCCACGTGCAGCGTGGTGGCGGACAGCTTGGCCTTCGCCGTCAGGCCTGCCGTGCCGTAGTCGTCCGCCGGTTCACCGGAAGCCGAGCGTGGCAGCAGGCCGGTGCCGCCGCGACCGGAGCCGGAGTCGAGCTTGACGCCGAGCAGGCCGATGGCATCCAGACCGAAGCCGACCGGGCCTTCGGTATAGCCGGATTCCATTTTCAGGATGAAGCCCTGGGCCCACTCCTCGGCCTTGGACTGGCCGTCCCCTGAACGGAAGTCACGGTTCATGTAGAAGTTGCGCAGTTCGACAGCGGCCTTGCTGTCTTCGATGAAGGCGGCGCTGGCGGGGCTGGTGGCGATCACTACGGCGCCGCCGCAGAGGATGTGGCAGAGGGATTTGTGGTGCAGTCGCATGGTGTTTCCTCTTGTTGTTGTTTTAGGCCGCTCTCGGGCGGCTACAGGGCATAGAGCGAAACGCGTGCCAGGCGCGGCGCTCGAGTGGCCACCCGCCGCAATGGCGCGTGGTAGAGCGGTCTATGGGCGGTTGGCTGGGCTTGCCGCGCGGGCTGCGGTGCGTCCGTTGGGCTGGACATGTATGGCGGAAGGCGGTGTTCTGCGGGGTCGAGGTGTCCAGTCGGGCAGACTGGGCGGCGCCGGCGGGGGAAGCCGGCGCCGGGTCAGGTCAGCGCGTACCCCTGCGACTCTTGACGCAGACGAAGCTCGATGCGGCATTGACGTCGCCTTTGCCGACGTACTTCGGCCAGCCGGGGTATTCGCACAGCGGGCGGGTGCGGCCGGGCACGCCGACGCTATCGGCAACGACCTGCCGGCGCGGCGCACGGCCCTGCTCGACCCATTTTTCCAGCGCGGTCAGCGAATCCCAGGCGGCGTTGAATACCGTGCTGGCGGCGTGGCCGTAGCCGGGGATCTCGTAGTAGCGCAGGAAGCGCTGCGTCTTGCCCGGGCCCATGTCGCGGCGCACACGCTCGTAGTACTCGGCGGTGGCGCGGGTGCTCACCAGTTGATCGGAGGTACCGTGGGCCATGAGGATCTTGCCGCCGTTGCGGGCGAATGCGGACAGGTCGGTCCGGTTGACGTCCTGGCGCAGCGACAGCTCGCTGATCCGCGCCTGCCATGGGCCGGGGTTCTGCGGGTCGAGGGTCAGCGAGTTGAAGGTGGGATTGCGCGTCACGAAGAAGCGCACCCATTCATCCCAGAAGCCGGAATGGTAGGGCGCGCCCTCGGCGAAACCGGTGCCGTGCACGGGCATCGGGTAGCTCGGCTGCAGGGTGTTGAGGCCGAGGCGGTTGACCACCAGCTGCAAGCCTTCACCCGGCCGGCCGAGGTCGGTGCCCCAGGTATTGAAGCCAGGGTAGTGGGTCTCGCCGCTGGCCAGCGGGAAGTTGAAGCGGATCGGGCTGTTGAACACCCGCAGCGCCTGGATCTGCGCATCCGACAGGCAACGCTGCGAGGTGTCGGCACCGCCCGGGCAACGCAGCGGTTTGCCGTTGAGCTTGGCGCGGGCCGGGTCGAACTGCGCATTGCACGCGGCCTGATGGCTGATCACGCCGTCGCGCACGCCGTCCAGCCCGTCACAGGCCTGCATCGCGGCTTCCAGCAGTGCGGCGCGTTTTTCCAGGCTGGGAAAGGCGCCGGGCTGGGCGAGGGCGCGGGTGATGCGGCCGAACTGCAGGTCCAGCGCCAGCGCGTTGTAGGCGGGGTAGAGGACGATGGCGCCGTTGAAGTCGGTCGGCCATTGCTGCACCACGGCCAGCGCCTCGCGGCCACCGGTGGAGCCACCGGCGAAATAGCTGCGCTCGGGCGCGGCACCGTAGCGTTGTTCGATCAGGTAGATGGCGGTATCGCGGGTCTTCTTCAGCGCATCGTGGGCGTAGTTGGCCAGCGCTTCGTCATTCCAGGCAAAGGAGCCTGGGCTGAGCGGATCGGCGACGTGCCCGGAATCGCTGCCGAACACCGCATAGCCGCGGCCGAGCGGCGTGGGTTGATCGACAGGGCCGGCGGGTACGTTGCCGGCGACGTTCGGCACCGTGCCGTTGTAACCGCCGCCGCCGAACATCATCGCCTTGCGGTTCCACTGCTCGGGCAGCACCAGGCGCATGCGGATCGCCGGTGCGGCGGGATCGACCGGGCGAATCTCGGCGCTGACATCGCAATAAGCGCCAAAGGTCTGCGGTGCGCTGCCGCCGGCGGCCACCGGGGTCGCCGCCGTGACGCGGGCGCCGCTGGTAGGCAGGCCGATGGCCTCGGCCGGAATCTCGCGACCGAGCAGCTCGGTGCAGGTCGCCGCCTGGGCGGACTGGCTGGCCAGCAGTGCCAGGGCGAGGGAGGCCAGAGGCAGGGAACAGCGCGCAAGCGAGTTGCAGGATGGATGCATCATTGAGGCTTTCCTTCTTCTTGTTTTCGGGCCGTGCGCCGGGTAGGCGCATAAGCGCTCAAGCCAATGACATGCCAGCAGACGGAAGGAAGGGAGAGCAGGCGATGGCCGGTCGCCGCGCTTGCGGCGAAGGCTCTGGCGCAGGGATCGGGTCGATAACGGGGAAGGTTGCGCGAGGCGCCTGGGGCTCAGGCTGGCGAGGCAGGATGTCCGGCGCGCTGGACGACTGTCCGCCGCGCCGGACACTCAGGTGGCTAGTTGTAGCGGCCGTTCAGCCCGCCGACGCTGTAGCGCCCGGCGCCGAGCAGCAGGATGGCCAGCGAGCCGAACAGGAACAGGCCCTGCAGTTCGATGGCCCAGCCGCCCATCGGCCCGATGTCGAACAGCTCGGCCCGGTGCGCCAGGGCGAGGGCGACGACCATGTTGCCCAGCATCAGCAGGGCTCCGAGGCGGGTATACAGGCCGACGATCACCAGCAGCGGGCCGACCACTTCGCCCAGGAACACGCCATAGGCGAGAAAGGCCGGCAGCCCCATGCCGGCCAGCATGCCGCCGATGCCGTCCACGCCATGCAGCAGCTTGTGGATGCCATGCAGCAGCATCAGTACGCCGACCGAGAGCCTGAGAACGAGTTTGCCTGCATCGTCTGTCATCTTCGCGCATCCCAGTTGCGGCGCCGGGAGTCGGCGGCCCTGACTCCAATGTAGATCAGCCGCTGTGACATTGCCGCGTCGCGGTTGGCGCCGACCCGCGCGTTTGCCCGTTCAGCGCTGGCTCAGGCCATGCTGCTGCAGCTTGCTGTAGAGGCTGGCGCGGGAGATGCCGAGCTCCATGGCGGCGCGCCGACGGTTGCCCTTGCAGGCGGCCAGCGCGCTCTGCAGGGCGCGCCGCTCGGCCTGGGCGAGGGTCTGCGCCAGCGGTTGCAGCGGCAGTTCTTCGCTCGGCGCCGCCTCGGTCGGCAGGGCAGCGCTTGGCGCGCTTGACGCATAGGCCGGCGCGTCGGCCGAGCGCGCCTGCTCGCCCAGCAGCGGCAGCAGGTGCGCAGCCTGCAGCTGCGGGCCATCGGCGGACAGCTGCGCGCGCTCCAGCAGGTTGCCCAGCTCGCGCACGTTGCCGCGCCAGGGTTGCGCGCAGAGCAGCGCCAGCGCCTCGGGGCTCAGCTCCATCGGCGGCTGCCCGGAGCGGTTGGCGATGTCGTCCAGCAGGTGCTCGACCACGGCGGGGATGTCGCTGGCGCGCTCGCGCAACGGCGGCACGCGCAGGGCCAGGACGTTGAGACGGTAATAGAGGTCGTCGCGGAACTGGCCGGCGGCGACCTTGGCTTCCAGGTCGATATGCGTCGCGGCGATCACCCGCACGTTGAGCGCCTTGACCTGGTTGGAGCCCAGCGGCTCGACCTCCTGCTCCTGCAGCACGCGCAGCAGCTTGGCCTGCAGCGGCAGCGGCAGGTCGCCGATCTCGTCGAGGAACAGCGTGCCGCCGTTGGCCACCTCGAACTTGCCGATGCGCGCCTTGCGGTCGGCACCGGTAAAGGCGCCGGGGGCGGTGCCGAACAGTTCGGCCTCCACCAGGCTTTCCGGAATCGCCGCGACGTTGACCGCGACGAAGGGCCCGCGCGCCCGCGGCGAGAGGTTATGGATGCCCTGGGCCAGCAGCTCCTTGCCGGTGCCGGTCTCGCCACGCAGCAGCACCGTGGCATCGAGCTGCGCGGCGCGCCGGGCCTGACGCTTGATTTCGCTGGCGGCCGGGCTGTTGCCGATGAAACCGGCGATGGTGTAACGCGCCCGGCGTGCCTTGGCCAGTTCGTTCTGGGTGGCGACCAGCTGGGTCTGCAGGCTGGTGTACTTGGACATCAGCGGCTTGAGGTGGCGGGCGCGGTCGAACAGCACGAAGCCCAGCGCGCCGACCAGGGTGCCGTCCTCGTCGCGCAGCGGAATGCGGGTGACCACGAAGTGCTCGTCGCCGAAGGCCATCAGATCGAGCATGCTCGGCTGGCCGCTTTCCACCACCTCGCGCAGGCGGCTGGCCGGCAGCACTTCCTCGATCTCCTTGCCGAGCACGCTGGACGGATCGCGAATACCGACCTTCTCGGCGTACTTGTCGTTGATCCAGACGATGCGCGCCTGGCGGTTGACCGCGATGGTGCCCTCGCACTGCGCGTTCAGGTGGTCGAACAGCAGTGGCATGGCCACGGCACGGAAGCGTTCCGGCGAAACGCCGACGATCAGGCCGTGGTTGTCGAGTGCGTCGCGGGCAATGCTCATGGGCAGTCAGGGTCCGTTCTGGGGCGACCGATTATGGTTGGCCCCGGCTGCCACGGGCAAGGCAGCCGGGGCATGCTCACGGCTGGGAATACACTTCGTTCGGCAGCCAGGTGGCCAGCGGGGCGAAATAGAACACCAGGGCCAGGCCGATCAGCTGAATGATGATGTACGGCAGCACGCCGAGATAGACATCGCGGGTGGTGATGCCCGGCGGACAGACGCCCTTGATGTAGAACAGCGCGAAGCCCACCGGCGGAGTGAGGAACGAGGTCTGCAGGCAGAGCGCGAAAAGGATCGCGAACCACAGCGGATCGACGCCCATGGAGAACAGCACCGGTGCCACCAGCGGCAGGATGATCAGGGTGATCTCCACCCAGTCGAGGAAGAACCCCAACAGGAAGGTGATCGCCAAGACGGTGAGCAGCACGCCGGTCTGGCCGAACGGCAGGCCGGTCAGCGCCGCGCGGATCACGTCGTCGCCACCCAGGCCGCGCAGCACGGCGGCGAATACCGTGGCGCCGATGAAGATGCCGAAGATGAATGCGGCGGTGCGGCTGGTCTGGTACAGCGCATCCTTGAGCACCGGCAGATTGAGGCGGCGGCTGGCCGCGGCCATCAGCAAGGCACCGAAGGCGCCGACCGCCGAAGCCTCGGTGGTGGTGGCGATGCCAAAGAAGATCGAGCCGAGCACGGCGAAGATCAGCGCCAGCGGCGGGACCACGGCCCAGAACACGTCGAGCAGGGCACGGGCGTCGAGCTTTTGCCGGTTGGCTGGGGCAGGGGCGAAGTCCTTCTTCAGCCAGGCGACGACCACGATATAGAGGATGTACATCAGCGCCAGCATCATCCCCGGGATCAGCGCGCCCATGAACAGCTTGCCCACCGAGGCTTCCGAGGTGCCGAGGCGGTCGGCCATCAGCACCAGCATGATGCTCGGCGGAATCAGGATGCCCAGCGTACCCACCGAGCAGGCAGTGCCCACCGCCAGGCTCTTGTTGTAGTTGGCCTGCAGCATCGGCCCGATGGAGAGCATGCCGAGCAGAGCCACCGAGGCGCCGACGATGCCGGTGGAGGCGGCGAGCAGGATGCCGACCACCACCACCGTCACCGCGTAGCCACCGCGCAGCGGGCCGAGTACGCGCACCAGGCTGTGCATCAGGCGCTCTGCGATGCCGGAGCGGTCGAGCATGATGCCCATGAAGATGAACAACGGCAGGGCGACCATCAGTTCGTTGGCGACGATGCCGTAGATGCGCGCGTCGAGCACGCCGATGGTGCCGTCCCAGGTAAACCAGAGATTGGCGTCGAAGTGCTCGACCAGCACATAGCCGACCACGGCGAACAGCAGGCCGATGCCGGCCAGCGACCAGGCGACCGGGAAGCCGAGCAGCAGCAGGCCCATGAAGCTGGCGAACATGGCGATGACGAGGATTTCTTCCAGACCCATGATTGCGACTACTCCATCAGGGCTGCGAACGAGTGCGGTCGCGCTCGTCCGAGGGGGCCGTCAGGGCCCGCGGGAAATTGAACAGCAGGGTGCTGCAGCGCAACGCGCGGGACAGCAGCGCCAGCGCCACCAGCGCGAGGCCAATGGGCAGCACGCTCTTGAAGAGGAAGCGATGGGGCAGCCCGCTGGGTGCCTGGGAGCGCTCGTTGTAGAGGTAGGCCTTGTAGGCGTAGGGAATCAGCGCATCGATCATCAGCGCGATCACTGGCAGGGCCAGCAGCACGATGGCGATCAGCTCGATCCAGGCGCGACCGCGTAGGCTGAAGCGTTCGCTGAGCACGTCGACGCGCACATGGTCGTCGCGCACCACGGCATAGGCGAGGGCAAGCATCAGCGCGGCGCCGAACAGGTGCCAGGACAGTTCCTCCAGCGCGATGGAGCCGCGGGAGAGGACGAAACGGCTGAACACATTGGTCAGCACGACCAGCAGAACCGCCAGCCAGAGCCAGGCGCTGGCCTGGCCGATGGCGACCAGCAGGCGATCCAGCGGCCGCGAGATGCGGTTGTACGGCAGCGCGTCGGGCGCTGGCGCATCGGGAGAGACGGGCTTGAAGGACACGGCGGACCTCGAAATCTCGACACAGGTGATGAACGCGGGCACGTCGCCGTGCCCGCGGGTTAGGCACAGCCGTCAGTCGTACTTGTAGAAGTCGCGCGGCAGGTAGCCCATGCCGTGCCAGATCGAGTGGTGCTGCATGAACTCGCGCTGGCTGGTCAGCACGCGCTTGAACATTTCGTCCTTGGCGGCCATCTCGTCGAGCACCTCGTCGGTGACCTTCTGCAGCTCGCGCAGTACCGGCTCGGGCAGCACCTGGGCCTTCACGCCCTGCTTCTGGTAGTCACGCAGCGCGGTCGGCTGGGCCCATTCGCTTTCGGCAAAGCCTTTGAGCGTGGCCGACTCGCAACCCATCTCGATGAGTGCGCGGCTTTCCGGCGCGAGCTTGTCCCAGACGTCCTTGTTCACCAGCAGGTGCGAGGTGGTCAGCGTCTGGTGCCAGCCGGGCATGATGTAGTTCTTGATGATCTGGTCCAGGCCCAGCATCTTGTCCACCGCCGGCTGCGAGAACTCGGTGGCGTCGATGGTCTTGCGCTCCAGCGCCTGGTAGATCTCGCCGCCCGGGACCATGGTCACCGAGGCGCCGAGCTTTTCCAGCACCTTGCCGCCGATGCCGGCGAAGCGGATGCGCAGGCCGTCGAAGTCGTCCAGCTTCTCGATGGGCTTGGCGAACCAGCCGGCGCCTTCCGGGCCGATGATGCTGCACAGCATCGGGTGGATATTGCGCTCGGCGTAGATCTCCTCGAGCAGCTTCTTGCCGTCACCCTGGTAGTACCAGGCCAGGTGCGCCGGCGGCTCCATGTTGAACGGCGCGCCGGAGTACAGCGGCAGGGCCGGGATGGTGCCCTGGTCGTAGCCGATCCAGGTGTAGCCGGCCGGGTACTTGCCGCTGCTCACCGCATCCATGATCTCGAACGGCGGCACCAGCTCGCCCGGCTCGTAGTAGCGCAGCTGGATATCACCGCCGGACACCGCCTTGAGCGATTCGGAGAGGTGCTTGACCGGAGTGGAGAGGCCGATCAGGTGCGAGGGGAAGGCCAGCGGCACCTGCCAGCGGATCTTTTCCGCGGCGCTGGCGACGCCACTGAGCAGGCTGGCGCCGAGCAGGGTGGTGGCACCGATGGCGCAGGCGATACGGGAGAGTTTGTTCTTGGTCGACATGCAGGTTTCCTTCTTGTTGTTGTTCTGGTGCCCGAGGGCGGACGCGTAACCGCCCGTGGGTCGAGGGGGTTAACAGGCCAGAACAAGAACAGAGGCCGAGCCGATGCTGCCGATCCGGCGCCAGTCTTGTTCTTTGGTTTGTTCTGGCGTCGCAGGGTGGATTGCAGGTTCTGTGCCTATCGCTCGCGATCGAGGAAAGGCGCGGTCTGCAGCGGCATTCGGATACCCGCAGGGCGATAGCGGTGTCCGCTGCGGCAGACACTGCTCAGGTGAACATGCGGCGGTGTCCGGAATTCTGGAACATGTCCAGTTCCATGGACATCCGCAATGGCTGACTGCTGGACAAACAAAATCCGGCGTTGCGCGGGGCGCGACGCCGGATGAGAGGAGTAAAGCGGAGGGCGTGCGATCAGCTGGCCGCTTGCTTGGCCAATGTGCTTTCCAGTGCGCTGCGGCAGCGCTCCTCGGCGGTGTCCAGCTCCAGCTGCATCTGCTGGATGTCGAGCAGCTGCTGCTCCAGCTGCTGGCGCCGCTCGGCGATCATCTGCAGCATGATGTTCAGCTGCTTCTGGTTGCCGGCCTTGGGATCGTAGAGCTCGATCAGCGTCTTGCATTCGGCCAGCGAAAAGCCGATGCGCTTGCCGCGCAGGATCAGCTTCAGCGCGACGCGATCCTTGGGTGAGTAGATGCGTTCCTGACCGCGACGGGTCGGGGTGAGCATGCCCTGCTCTTCATAGAAGCGGATGGCGCGAGTGGTGATGTCCAGCTCATTAGCCAGGTCGGAAATACTGTAGGTCTGTTTCGCCATGATTCCTTCCGATCATCCTCTGTCGCGCCCGGTGATCCGGGCGCGTGTCTGCCAGCATGCCCTGCCGCGATGGCGCGTTCAGGAGCGTTCGACTGCCAAGGCTACTCCCTGGCCACCACCGATGCACAGTGTTGCCAGGCCCTTGCGAACGTCGCGGCGCTGCATCTCGTGCAGCAGGGTCACCAGGATACGGCAGCCCGAGGCGCCGATCGGGTGGCCGAGGGCGATGGCGCCGCCGTTCACGTTGACCTTATCGGCATCCCAGCCCAATTCCTTACCCACCGACAGCGCCTGCACGGCGAAGGCTTCGTTGGCTTCGATCAGGTCCAGCTCGGCCAGCGTCCAGCCGGCCTTTTCCAGGCAGCGGCGGGTTGCGGTGACCGGACCGATACCCATGATCGCCGGGTCGACGCCGGCGTTGGCGTAGCCGGCGATCTTCGCCAGTACCGGCAGGCCGAGGGCTTCGGCCTTGCTGGCGCTCATCAGCACCACCGCGGCGGCGCCGTCGTTCAGGGTCGAGGCGTTGCCGGCAGTGACGCAGCCGTCCTTCTTGAAGGCTGCGCGCAGGCCGCCGAGGGATTCGGCGGTGGTGCCGGCGCGGGGCTGCTCGTCACGGGCGAAGGCGACCGGGTCGCCCTTGCGCTGGGGAATCATGACCGGGGTGATCTCGGCATCGAAGCGGCCGCTTTCGATGGCCGTCGCGGCACGCTGCTGCGACTGCGCGGCGAAGGCGTCCTGCTGGGCGCGGTCGATGCCGTACTTGTCGGCCAGGTTCTCCGCGGTGATGCCCATGTGGTAGTCGTTGAAGGCATCCCACAGGCCGTCGGTGATCATGGTGTCGACGATCTGCGCGTGGCCCATGCGCAGACCGGTGCGTGCGCCGGGCAGAACGTAGGGCGCCAGGCTCATGTTCTCCATGCCGCCGGCGATGACCACTTCGGCATCGCCGCAGCGGATCGCCTGCACGGCCAGATGCACGGCCTTGAGGCCCGAGCCGCAGACCTTGTTCAGCGTCATGGACGGTACGGCGTGGGGCAGGCCGGCCTTGATCGAGGCCTGGCGCGCGGTGTTCTGCCCGGCGCCGGCGGTGAGCACATGGCCGAGGATGACTTCATCGACCTGGGCCGGGTCGATACCGGTCTTTTCCAGCAGGGCGCGGATCACGGTGGCGCCCAGTTCGACCGCCGGCACATTGGCCAGCGAGCCCTGGAAACTGCCGATGGCGGTGCGGGTTGCAGCTACGATGACGACGTCTTGCATGACGGACTCCGAATAAAAAAGCGCTACGCCGGAGCGTAACGCGAGGACCAGGCACACGGCCTGGCTCCGGGAAAGGGTGCCCTCGAACGACAGGGGGCAAGCCGTTGGTCAGCGCGCTGGCAGACCGGTCGATGCCGCAGTATACGGGCGCCTGGGTGACTGGCCAGTGCTGGCGCGCCGCCGGCTCGGGGCTTTCGGGGCAGGCGGGAAGACGCAGCGGGCAAGGGGTGCTCCGGCGTGCTTCCCGCACCCAGGCTTCAGCGCTGGATCGGGCAGCCGGTGGCCTCTTGCAGCTCCTCGAAGCTGACGCCTTCGGCCAGTTCCACCAGTTTCAGGCCCTGCTCGGTGACGTCCAGCACGCCGAGGTCGGTGATGATCCGGTCGACCACGCCGAGGCCGGTCAGTGGCAGGTCGCAGGCCGGCAAGATCTTGTGCGCGCCGCCCTTGGCGGTGTGCTCCATCAGCACCACGACGCGCTTGACGCCGGCCACCAGGTCCATCGCGCCGCCCATGCCCTTGACCATCTTGCCGGGGATCATCCAGTTGGCCAGGTCGCCCTTTTCCGACACCTGCATGGCGCCGAGGATGGCCAGGTTGATGTGGCCGCCGCGGATCATGGCAAAGCTCTGCGCGTTGTCGAAGAAGCTCGAGCCGGGCAGGGCGGTGACGGTCTGCTTGCCGGCGTTGATCAGGTCCGGGTCGATCTCTTCCTCGCTCGGGAAGGGGCCGATGCCGAGCAGGCCGTTCTCGCTCTGCAGCCAGACGTCCATGCCTTCCGGGATGTAGTTGGCCACCAGGGTCGGCAGGCCGATACCGAGGTTGACGTAGAAGCCGTCCTGCAGCTCCTGGGCGGCGCGTTGCGCCATCTGTTCACGTGTCCAGGCCATGGTCTCAGCTCCTCACCGTGCGTTTTTCGATGCGTTTTTCCGGGTTCGGGTTGTGCACGATGCGATGCACGTAGATACCCGGCAGGTGAATCTGGTCCGGGTCCAGCTCGCCGGTCTCGACGATCTCCTCCACCTCGACGACGCAGACCTCGCCGGCCATCGCTGCCAGCGGGTTGAAGTTGCGCGCGGTCTTGCGAAACAGCAGGTTGCCGGCCTTGTCGGCCTTCCACGCCTTGACCAGGGCCAGGTCCGCGGTCAGCGACTCTTCCATCACGTACCACTCGCCGTTGAACTGGCGGGTTTCCTTGCCCTCGGCCACCAGGGTGCCGTAGCCGGTCTTGGTGTAGAACGCCGGGATACCCGCGCCGCCGGCACGCAGCTTCTCGGCCAGGGTGCCTTGCGGGGTGAACTCCAGGGCCAGCTCGCCGGCCAGGTACTGGCGCTCGAACTCCTTGTTCTCGCCCACGTAGGAGGAAATCATCTTGCTGATCTGCCGCGTCTCCAGCAGCAGGCCGAGGCCGAAACCGTCGACACCGGCGTTGTTGCTGATGGCAGTCAGGTCCTTCTTGCCGCTGTCGCGCAGCGCGCCGATCAGCTGCTCGGGGATGCCGCACAGGCCGAAGCCGCCGACGGCGATGGTCATGCCGTCCTGAACCAACCCTTCCAGGGCGTGGGCGGCGTTGGGGTAAATCTTGTTCATGAATTACCTCTACTTGTTGTTCTGTCCGTGCCGGGCGCTACCTGAATGGGCGCCCGACGAATAGGGTTTAGCAAGAACGGTGCCGCTAACCGGCCAGTCTGGCGCGGGCGACCCGCGAACCGTTGGCGCGCCCCAGCAGCTGGCTGATGCGCTGGCCGGCGGCGATCAGTGCGTCGAGGTCGATGCCGGTGGCTATGTCCAGCCCGTTGAACATGTACAGCACGTCTTCGCTGGCGACATTGCCGCTGGCGCCTTTGGCGTAAGGGCAACCGCCGAGGCCGGCGACCGAGCTGTCGAACACGGCGATGCCTTCCAAGAGGCTCGCATAGATATTCGCCAGCGCCTGGCCGTAGGTGTCGTGGAAATGCCCGGCCAACCGTTCGCGCGGCACTTCGCGGGCTACGGTATCGAACAACGTGCGGGCCTTGCCCGGCGTGCCGGTGCCGATGGTGTCGCCCAGGGAAACCTCGTAGCAGCCCATGGCATACAGCTCTCGGGCCACTTCGGCGACCTTGGCTGGCGATACCTCACCCTCGTAAGGGCAGCCGAGCACGCAGGAAACGTAGCCACGCACGCGAATGTCGTGCTCGCGGGCAGCCTCCATCAAAGGCGCGAAGCGTGCCAGGCTCTCGGCGATGGAGCAGTTGATGTTCTTCTGCGAGAAAGCTTCGGAGGCCGCACCGAACACCGCGACTTCCTTCACGCCGGCCTCGATGGCCGCCTCCAGGCCCTTCATGTTCGGCGTCAGCGCCGCGTAGGTGACCCCGGCCTTGCGCTGGATCTGCGCGAAGACTTCGGCGGAGCCCGCCATCTGCGGCACCCACTTGGGCGAGACGAAGCTGCCGACTTCGATATAGGACAGCCCGGCGGCGCTCAGGTCGTCGACCAGGCGCACCTTGTCCGCCACGCTGATCGGCTGCTGCTCGTTCTGCAGACCGTCACGCGGGCCGACTTCCACCAGCCGGACCTGTTTGGGCAGGCTCATATGTCCTCCAGGGGCGAGCGCGATTGGCGGGCTCGCCGGTTCATGTGTGTCAGCCGAGGCGTCCGGCTACTGGTGGAAAAGCCTGCGGCGTTTTCCACCCTACGGCCTTGCGTTCGTGCGTGGGGTGGACAACGGCGAAGCCTTGTCCACCTTGTGCATCCTTCAGGCCTCTTCCATCTCCAGCAGCACCGCGCCTTCGCTGACCATTTCGCCTTCGTTGCAGAACAGGCTCTTGACTACGCCAGCCTGGGCGCTGCGGATGCTGTGTTCCATCTTCATCGCTTCCAGCACGATCAGCGCGGTGCCGGCTTCGACATGCTGACCGGCCTCCACCAGTACACGCACGATGCTGCCGTTCATCGGTGCGGTCAGGCCGCCGTGATGCTGGTGGCTGGCCTCGGCTTCGGCGATGGGGTCGAAGGCGCGCACGGCCAGCCATTCGCCGTTCCACTGCAGGTACAGTGCATCGCCCTGGCGGATCGCCCTGGGCGTGCGGACGTTCTGCCGCGGCGCTGCCGGGTCGACCTTCAGCCGGCGGCTCTCGCCATTGCACTGCAGATGCAGGCTGACCTGCGCCGGCATGCCGAAACGCAGCCCGTTGCGCTTGGACCACGGCGAATGGGCATCGTCGTCGCGAACCGTGGTCGGCTCGCTCTGTACGAAGCACTCGGCAGCCTGTTGCCAGAAGGCATCGGACAGCTCGCCGGCCGGACGCAGTAGTTCGCTTTCGTGGCGCGGGATAAAGCCGGTATCCAGCTCGGCCTCGGCAAAGGCGCGATGGCCGACGACGCGGCGCAGGAACGCGAGGTTGGTGCGCACGCCGCCGACGGCAGTCTCGTCGAGCATGGCCAAGAGGCGCAGACGTGCTTCCTCGCGGTTCTCGCCCCAGGCGATCAGCTTGCCGAGCATCGGGTCGTAGAACGGCGACACGGTATCGCCCTCGGCGACGCCGCTGTCGACGCGACGGCCCGGGCCATCCGCGGCTTCACGGTAGAGCTCGAGGGTGCCGGTGGCGGGGAGGAAATCGTTGTCCGGGTCCTCGGCGTACAGCCGTACCTCAATGGCATGGCCGATCAGCGGCACCTGCTCCTGGCTGATCGGCAGCGGCTCGCCGCGGGCGACGCGAATCTGCCAGGCAACCAGATCGAGGCCGGTGATGGCCTCGGTGACCGGGTGCTCGACCTGCAGGCGGGTGTTCATTTCCATGAAGAAGAACTCGCCGCGGGCATCCAGCAGGAATTCCACAGTGCCGGCGCCGACGTAGCCGATGGCCTTGGCGGCCTTCACCGCGGCTTCGCCCATGGCACGGCGCAGCTCGGGGGACAGGCCAGGGGCAGGGGCCTCTTCGACCACCTTCTGATGGCGGCGCTGGATCGAGCAGTCGCGCTCGTTGAGGTACAGGCAGTTGCCGTGCTGGTCGGCGAAGACCTGGATCTCCACATGGCGCGGCTTGAGCACGTATTTCTCGACCAGCATGCGTGAGTCACCGAACGACGACTGCGCCTCGCGCTGCGCGGATGCCAGCGCCTCGGCCAGGTCCGCCTCGCGCTCGACCACCTTCATGCCCTTGCCGCCGCCGCCGGCGGTGGCCTTGAGCAGCACCGGATAGCCGATCACCTCGGCGGCGGCACGGAAGGTTTCCACGTCCTGCGCTTCGCCGTGGTAGCCCGGCACCAGCGGCACGCCGGCTTCTTCCATCAGCGCCTTGGCGGCGGACTTGCTGCCCATGGCGTCGATGGCGGAGGCGGGTGGGCCGAGGAAGATCAGCCCGGCCTGTTCGATGGCGCGGGCGAACTCGGCGTTCTCCGAGAGAAAGCCGTAGCCCGGGTGGATCGCCTGGGCGCCGCTGGCCTTGGCCGCCTCGATCAGCCTGTCGATGCGCAGGTAGCTCTCGGCCGGCTTGGCGCCGCCCAGGTCAATGCGGATATCGGCTTCGCGGGCATGGCGCGCGCTGGCGTCGATGGCGCTGTGCACCGCAACGGTGGTCAGGCCCATGGCCTTGGCGGTGCGCATCACGCGGCAGGCGATCTCGCCGCGGTTGGCGACCAGCAGGGTATCGATATGGCGATTCATCACTTCTTCTCCTGCCAGGCGGGCGTACGTTTTTCCAGAAAGGCGCTCAGGCCTTCCTGACCTTCCGGACTGGTGCGCAGGCGGGCAATGGCCTGTTCGGTGGTCTGGCGCAGGTCGGCGCTGAAATCGCCATCGCCCACTTCCAGCAGCAGGTCCTTGCAGGCCTTGAGCGCCTGCGGGCTGTTGAGCAGCAGGTTGTCGACCCATTGCTCCAGCGCGGCGTCCAGCTCACTGGCCGGGTAGCTTTCAGCGAGCAGGCCGAGTTCGCGGGCACGTGTGCCGTCGAAGCGCTCGGCGGTCAGCGCGTAGCGGCGGGTGGCGCGCTCGCCGATGGCCTTGACCACGTACGGGCTGATCACCGCCGGCGCCAGGCCGATGCGGACTTCCGACAGGCAGAACAGTGCGTCGCGGGCGCCGATGGCCATGTCGCAGCAGGCGATCAGCCCCAGCGCGCCGCCAAAGGCCGCGCCCTGCACCACGGCCAGGGTCGGCTGCGGCAGCTGATAAAGGCGCTGCATCAGCTCGCCGAGTTCGTGGGCGTCAGCCAGGTTCGCCTGGTAGTCGAGTTTGGCCGATTCGCGCATCCAGCCGAGATCCGCGCCAGCAGAGAAGTGCTTGCCGCGCCCGCGCAGGATGAGGAAGCGGATGCCCGCATCGTCCTGCACCTGGGCCAGCGCTGCGTTCAGTTCGCCGATCACCTGGGCGTCGAAGGCATTGTTCTTGTCCGCGCGGTTGAGCCAGAGGGTGGCCACGCCGCGCGCGTCTTTGTTCAGTTCGATGGTCTGGAAATCGGTCATCTCGGCATCCTCGATGCGACTGCAGGCGCCGGCGCGCTCGGCTGCCGGCGGCACGGATTACATGCGGAACACGCCGAAGCGGGTCGGCTCGATCGGCGCGTTCAACGCGGCGGACAGCGCCAGCCCCAGCACCTCGCGGGTCTGCGCCGGGTCGATCACGCCGTCGTCCCACAGCCGCGCGCTGGAGTAATAGGGATGGCCCTGGCGCTCGTACTGTTCGAGGATCGGCTGCTTGATGGCCGCCACCTCATCGTCGCCGAGACTCTTGCCAGCGCGCGCGCTCTGCTCCTGCTTGACCTGCGCGAGCACCCCGGCGGCCTGTTCGCCACCCATCACCGCGATGCGTGCGTTGGGCCACATCCAGAGGAAGCGCGGGTCGTAGGCGCGGCCGCACATGCCGTAGTTGCCGGCACCGAAGCTGCCGCCGATGAGCACGGTGAACTTCGGCACCTGGGCGCAGGCCACCGCGGTGACCAGCTTGGCGCCGTGCTTGGCGATGCCGCCGGCCTCGTATTTCTGCCCGACCATGAAACCGGTGATGTTCTGCAGGAACAGCAGCGGAATGCCGCGCTGGCAGGCCAGTTCGATGAAGTGCGCGCCTTTCTGCGCCGCCTCGGCGAAGAGGATGCCGTTGTTGGCGAGGATGGCGATCGGGTAGCCGTGCAGATGGGCGAAGCCGCAGACCAGGGTGGTGCCGAACAGCGCCTTGAATTCATCGAACTCACTGCCGTCCACCAGCCGCGCGATCACCTCGCGCACGTCATAGGGCTGCTTGGCCTGCGCCGGGATCACACCGTACAGCTCGTCGGCGGCATACAGCGGTGCGCGCGGTTCGCGGGTCTGCAGCTGGCCGAGCTTGCGCCAGTTAAGGTTGGCCACGCAGCGGCGGGCGATGGAAAGCGCGTGCTCGTCGTTCTCGGCGTAGTGGTCGGCGACGCCCGAGGTCTTGCAGTGCACGTCGGCGCCGCCCAGTTCCTCGGCGGTTACCACTTCGCCGGTGGCAGCCTTCACCAGCGGCGGGCCGGCGAGAAAGATGGTCGCCTGGTTGCGTACCATGATGGTCTCGTCGGCCATCGCTGGCACGTAGGCGCCGCCGGCAGTGCAGGAGCCCATCACCACGGCGATCTGCGGGATGCCCATGGCGCTCATGTTGGCCTGGTTGAAGAAGATGCGGCCGAAGTGTTCGCGGTCCGGGAACACCTCGTCCTGACGCGGCAGATTGGCGCCGCCGGAGTCCACCAGGTAGATGCAGGGCAGGCGGTTCTCGCGGGCGACGGTCTGCGCGCGCAGGTGCTTCTTTACGGTCAGCGGGTAGTAGGTGCCGCCTTTCACGGTGGCGTCGTTGGCGATGATCATGCACTCGACGCCTTCGACGCGGCCGATCCCGGCCACTACGCCGGCAGCAGCGACGTCTTCGCCATAGACCTCATGAGCGGCCAGCGGCGCGAGTTCGAGAAAGGCCGAGCCGGCGTCGAGCAGGGTATCGATGCGCTCGCGCACCAGGAGCTTGCCGCGTGAGACATGGCGCTGCTGGGCGGTGGCGCCGCCGCCTTCGCTGACGCGGCCGAGCAGGGCGCGCAGGTTGTTCACCTGTTCGAGCATCGCCGCGCTGTTGGCGGCGAACTCCGGCGAACGGGTATTGATCTGGGTGTGCAGGATGGCCATGGTTGGCTCCGTTCAATTCCATCATGGATGGCTCTGCCATCCACCGACTGCGGTGGAAAACGCTTCGCGGTTTTCCACCCTACGAGGGTTGGGCGTTGTTCCGCCCGCAGCTCACCTGGATTCGTTGAACAGCTCGCGTCCGATCAGCATCCGGCGGATCTCGCTGGTGCCGGCGCCGATCTCATAGAGCTTGGCGTCACGCAGCAGGCGGCCGGTGGGGAATTCGTTGATATAGCCGTTGCCACCGAGGATCTGGATCGCCTGCAGGGCCATCTGCGTGGCGTTCTCGGCGGTATAGAGGATCACCCCGGCGGCGTCCTTGCGGGTGGTCTCGCCACGGTCGCAGGCCTGGGCGACGGCGTAGAGATAGGCGCGGCTGGCGTTGAGCTGGGTGTACATGTCCGCCACCTTGCCCTGGATGAACTGGAACTCGCCGATGCTCTGACCGAACTGCTTGCGGTCGTGGATGTAGGGCACCACCACGTCGAGGCAGGCCTGCATGATCCCGGTCGGGCCGCCGGCCAGTACCACGCGCTCGTAATCCAGGCCGCTCATCAGCACCTTGACGCCGCCGTTCTCGACGCCCAGCACGTTCTCTTGCGGCACCTCGACGTCATCGAAGAACAGCTCGCAGGTGTTGGAGCCACGCATGCCGAGCTTGTCGAACTTGTTGCCGCGGGAGAAACCTTTCCAGTCGCGCTCGACGATGAAGGCGGTGATGCCGTGCGGACCCTTGTCCAGGTCGGTCTTGGCGTAGATCACGTAGGTGTTGGCGTCCGGGCCGTTGGTGATCCAGGTCTTGCTGCCGTTGAGCACGTAGCGGTCGCCGCGCTTTTCTGCGCGCAGCTTCATGGAGACCACGTCGGAGCCGGCATTCGGCTCGCTCATGGCCAGCGCGCCGACGTGTTCGCCGCTGATCAGCTTGGGTAGGTAGCGGGCCTTCTGCTCGGGGTTGCCGTTGCGGTTGATCTGGTTGACGCACAGGTTGGAGTGGGCGCCGTAGGAGAGGGCGACCGAGGCCGAGCCGCGGCTGATCTCTTCCATCGCCACCACGTGGGCCAGGTAGCCGAGGCCGGCGCCGCCGTATTCCTCGGAGACGGTCACGCCGAGCAGACCCATCTCGCCGAATTTTCTCCACATGTCCGCCGGGAACAGGTTCTCCTGGTCGATGGCTTCGGCGCGCGGCGCCAGCTCGGCGGCGACGAAGGCCTGGACCTGTTCGCGCAGCATGTCGATGGTTTCACCGAGGGCGAAATTGAGGCTGGAGTAGTTCATGGGGCCACCTGCTTGTCTTGTAATTGTTCTGTTTCAGAGAATTCGTTCGTCCGGCGGGTTCCGGCCGGCGCTCCGGTCGCAGCCTGAACGCCTTCGGGAAGTGGCTGCTCGCTGCTTTACGTTAACGTAAAGGTCCGCCAGCGGTCTGTCAACATGCCAGCGGGCGGCGTTCTGCAAGCATAGGTGCACGGCAAGAGCGGTGCTGCCCGGCCATGAATGCCGAGGGTGGTGTTTCGTCGGCGGTCGGGCACTCGGCTCGACGCGGGCGGGACTAAACAGGCAGTGGTCGGAGCGCCGGCCTGTCATCGACGAGGAATCCATGCCCCGTATCGGCTTCGCCTGCATGTATCGCCATCCGCAACAGAGCCTCTCGCTGAAGGAACTGGAGCGCATCGAGCGCACCTTCAACCCGCGCAGCACCACGCTGCGCTGGATGGCCTCGGTGGGGCGCGAGGCGGCCGAAGCGAAGCTCGAGGAGATCGTCGAGCACAACCTGAACGCCCAGCGGGTGTTGCTCGAATACGTCGCCACGTTGCCGCCGATGCTGCGCATGTTGCGGCTGTCCAGCGACCTGCTGCCGTTCTACAGCCATGCCGAGATCGCGCCGTTCTACCGCCGCGCCGAAATGCAGAGCCGCCTCGAGGCGGGTTTCGCCGCGATCGGCGAGCTGGCGCGAGCCCACGACATCCGCCTGTCGATGCATCCCGGCCAGTACTGCGTGCTGGGGTCGGACAAGCCGCAGGTGGTGGAGAACAGCCTGGCGGAATTCGAGTACCACGCCGACATGATCCGCATGATGGGTTATGGCCGGCGCTTCCAGGACTTCAAGTGCAACCTGCATATCGCCGGGCGACTCGGCGCCGAGGGTGTGCGTGCCGTGTGGCCGCGCCTGTCGAGCGAGGCGCGCCAGTGCATCACCTTCGAGAACGACGAGAAGACCTATGGCCTGGACGACTGCCTGAGCCTCGCGGACCTCGCGCCGGTGGTGCTGGACATCCATCACTGCTGGATTCACGAGGGCCGCTACATCGAGCCGGACGACCCGCGCATCGAGCGTGTTCTGGAAAGCTGGCGCGGCGTGCGGCCCACCATGCACTACTCGCAGCCGCCGGAGCGCCTGATGGAGCTGGGCTTCGCGCCGGAGCGGAAGCTGGAAATCCCCGAGTTGCTGGAGCAGGTCAGCAAGCGCGACCTCTATGCGCACAGCAAGCGCATGTGGAACCGCTGGACGAATCGCTATGCGTTTCAGTTTCTGGACCGCTTCGACATCATGCTCGAAGCCAAGGACAAGAACCTCGCTGCGCTGGACTTCCATCACGAGTACCAGTGCGAAGGCGCGTGACGGGGCGAGCGCGGCATCATTGCGAAGCACCCGAATCCGTGCCGCGATTGCCAGCATCCAGGCATGCCATGGCAGTCTGATCTGACCCGCAACGACCCCACGCCATACCGCTGGATACTGGCTATTTGCCTTCCTGCGCCCTCGACTTTCGCCTACTCCGCGACATGTTGTCACTTAGTTACCTTTACGTTAACGTAATCGTGGCTAGGGTGACTGTCAGCAGCGCCAGCGCCCTTGCGAGTACGCCTCATAACAAACATAAGACTGAGGAAATCGTCATGAGTCTTCCGAGCTATACCTGCGGACCGCAGAGCAAACCCCTGTTGCCCATGACCATCGGCGCGGCGTTCGATCGTACCGTGGAGCGCTTCCCCCAGCGTGAGGCTCTGGTGGTGCGCCATCAGCAGCTGCGTTACACCTGGGCGGAACTGGCGGAGGCGGTGGACCGTTGCGCGCGTGGCCTGCTGGCCCTCGGACTGCAAGCTGGCGAACGAGTGAGCATCTGGTCACCGAACAATGCCCAGTGGTGCATCACCCAGTTCGCCACCGCGAAGATCGGCGTGGTGCTGGTCAACATCAATCCCGCCTACCGCCTCAGCGAACTCGAGTACGCCTTGAAACAGTCCGGCTGCCGCTGGCTGATCTGCGCCGATGCCTTCAAGACGTCCGATTACCACGCCATGCTCCACGAGCTGCTGCCGGAGCTGGAAAGCGCCGCCGTCGGCGCCCTGCAGAGCCATATGCTGCCGGAGCTGCGCGGCGTGATCAGCCTGTGCGACAAGCCGGTGGACGGCATGCTGCAGTGGCAGGCGCTGATGGAGATGGCCGAGCAGGTCGGCCCCGAGCAGCTGCGCCAGTGCGGCGAGCGCCTGCAGTTCGACGACCCCATCAACATCCAGTACACCTCCGGCACCACGGGCTTTCCGAAAGGCGCCACGCTCAGCCACTACAACATCCTCAATAATGGCTACATGGTCGGCGAGAGCCTCAGGCTCACCGAGCATGACCGTCTGGTGATCCCGGTGCCGCTGTACCACTGCTTCGGCATGGTCATGGGCAACCTCGGCTGCGTCACCCACGGCACCACCATGATCTACCCGAGCGCCGCCTTCGAGCCGCTGGCCGCATTGCAGGCTGCGGCCGAGGAAAAGGCCACCGGCATGTACGGCGTGCCGACCATGTTCATCGCCATGCTCGACCATCCGGAGCGCCAGTCGCTGGACCTGAGCAGCCTGCGCACCGGCATCATGGCCGGCTCCACCTGCCCGATCGAGGTGATGAAGCGCGTCATCGACGACATGCACCTGGCCGAAATGCAGATCGCCTACGGCATGACCGAAACCAGCCCGGTCTCCACGCAGACCAGCGCCGATGACGACCTGGAACGCCGCGTCACCAGCGTCGGCCGCACCCAGCCGCACCTGGAAAGCAAGATCGTCGACGAGCACGGCGCGGTTGTGCCGCGCGGGCAGATCGGCGAACTCTGCACCCGCGGCTACAGCGTGATGCTCGGCTACTGGAACAACCCGGATGCCACCCGCGAGGCCATCGACGGCGCGCGCTGGATGCACACCGGTGACCTCGCGGTGATGGACGACGAGGGTTACATCAAGATCGTCGGCCGCAACAAGGACATGATCATCCGCGGCGGCGAGAACGTGTACCCGCGTGAGATCGAGGAATTCCTCTTCACCCATCCGGCGGTGGCCGACGTGCAGGTGATCGGCGTGCCGGACAGCAAGTTCGGCGAGGAGATCGTCGCCTGGGTCAAGCTGCACCCGGGCCATCAGGTCGAGGCCGAGGCGCTGCGCGAGTTCTGCAAGGGCCGCATTGCCCACTTCAAGACGCCGCGGCACATCAAGTTCGTCGACGACTTCCCGATGACCATCAGCGGCAAGGTCCAGAAGTTCCGCATGCGCGAGATCAGCGTGGTCGAGCTGGGCATCAGCGAACAGCACTGACCGGCACCGGCCGGGTTCGCCCGGCCGGCCATTCGCTCATCCGAAAAGGAGCTTTCCATGGCGCTGCCTATTGCTCGGTCAATCAGCCGTTTCCCGCTGCCCGACAGCCTCGACACACTGCCCGCCGATCTGCGCGAGCGGATTCTCGCCGTGCAGGAAAAGGCCGGTTTCATTCCCAACGTGTTTCTCATGCTGGCCCATCGGCCGGCGGAGTTTCGCGCCTTCTTCGCCTATCACGATGCGCTGATGGAGCGCGAAGCCGACAGCCTGACCCAGGCCGAGAAGGAGATGATCGTGGTCGCGGTCAGCGCCGACCACGGCTGCCTGTATTGCGTGGTTGCCCATGGCGCGATCCTGCGCATCCTCGCCAAGGACGCGCAGCTGGCCGACCAGATCGCCGTCAACTACCGCACCGCGCCGATCTCCGAACGCCAGCGCACCATGCTCGACTTCGCCATGCACCTGGCCGCCGGCCGCGGCGTGCTGGACGACGCCTGGCAAGCGCGGCTGGAAACCCAGGGTTTCAGCCTCGACGACATCTGGGACATCGGCGCCATCGCCGGACTGTTCGGCCTCTCCAACCGCCTGGTGTCCATGGCGCGTACCCCGCCCAACGACGAGTTCTATCTGCTGGGCCGTGTGCCCAGGAGCCCCGCGCGCTGAGCGCGAGCACCGCATTACCGCATGAGGTGGTAATCCGAGCCCGAGCAGTTCGCAGTCGGGCTCAACAGCTGCATCAACGATCACAACAACAAGAGAGAAAGCTATGCAACTGAAACCAGCAAGCCGAACCGTCCTGTCCGCCAGCATCGCGGCCATCGCCCTCGGTGCATCGAACGTGGCCTCGGCCGCTTTCATCGAAGACAGCAAGGCCGCTGTAGAACTGCGCAACTTCTACATGAACCGTGACTTCCGCTCCGGCACCGGCCAGTCCAAGGCCGAGGAGTGGGCCCAGGGCTTCATCCTGAAAATGGAATCCGGCTACACCGAAGGACCGGTCGGCTTCGGCCTGGATGCCATCGGCCTGCTCGGCGTCAAGCTCGACTCCGGCTCCGGTCGCGGCGGCACCGGCCTGCTGCCACGCTCGGCTTCCGGTGAACCGGCGGACGACTACGGCACGGCAGGCCTGACGGCGAAGGCCAAGCTGTCCGCCACCACGCTGCACGTGGGGACCCTGCAACCGGTGATTCCGGTGCTGATGCGCAATGACAGCCGCCTGCTGCCCAACATCTATCGCGGCGCCTGGCTGCAGAGCAAGGACGTCGAAGGCCTTACGCTGGATCTCGGCATGCTCGATCGCACGAGCTACCGCGACTCTTCCAACTACGAAGAGATGACGGTGTTCAATGGCGGGCTGCGCAACATTACCTTTGGCAGCAATACGACGAGCGACGAGTTCCTCTTCGCCGGCGGGCGCTACGACTGGTCGCCACAATTGGCTACCAGCTACTACTACGGCGGGCTGGACGGCATCTACGACCAGCACAACCTCAGCCTGGTCCATGTGCTGCCGATCGGCGAGTCGCAGAGCTTCAAGACCGACCTGCGCTATGTGCGCTCCACCGACGATGGTGGCAGCAACGTCGACAACGATGCCTTCGGCGCGCTGCTCACCTACAAACATGGCGGTCACGCTTTCACCGGCGGTTACCAGCACATGAGCGGCGATACCGGTTTCGCCTACGTCGCCGGCGGCGATAACGCGTTGATCAACCTGCTGCAGATCAACGATTTCGGTAACCAGGACGAACGCTCCTGGCAGGTCCGTTATGACTACGACTTCGCCGCCATGGGCATTCCGGGATTGAGCCTGATGACCCGCTACGTTTCCGGCGACAACGTCGACCGTGGCGCCGGCGCCAGCGAAGGCAAGACCTGGGAGCGCAACACCGACATCGCCTACGTCATCCAGAGCGGTCCGCTGAAGAACCTCGGCTTCAAGCTGCGCAACGCCACCACGCGAAGCAACTTCCAGAGCGATCTGGACGAGAACCGCTTCATCGTCAGCTACAGCCTGCCGCTCTGGTAAGCACCAACTCGCAGCAGCACCTCTCCTCGTTGGAATTTCCGGGCCGCATAGGCCCGGCTTTTTGCCTCGTTCGGAGACTTTCCTTCAGCGGTTCCGGGCACGGGCGTGCCTGTGCCTGGGCGCAGAACAATCAACCAGATGGCGCCTGGGTAGTGGCGATTCGCCCAGATTTTTCGCGCCTTCCAGATCAATCACCCGTTTGAAAAAGCCACTTGCCGTTTACGGAAATCGGTTGTTATCGTTTACGTAAAGGTCATGCAACGACCTGCGCCATAACCAACAACAACAAATCAAGGTTAGAGGGCACCCAATGGAACCAGAGTTCGTGCTGGAAACGCGCGGCCTGACCAAGGAATTCCGCGGCTTCACCGCAGTGGATTCCGTCGATCTGAAGGTCCGTCAGGGTCACATCCATGCGCTTATCGGCCCCAACGGCGCCGGCAAGACCACCGTATTCAATCTGCTCACCAAATTCCTCACGCCCACCCGTGGCGAGATCCTCTATCGCGGCAAGAACATCACCTCGATGAAGGCCAACGAGATCGCCCGGCTCGGCCTGGTGCGCTCGTTCCAGATCTCCGCGGTGTTCGGCCACATGAGCGTGCTGGAGAACGTGCGTGTCGCGCTGCAGCAGAAGATGGGCAATTCCTTCCACTTCTGGAAATCCGAACGCAGCCTGCGCGAGTTGGACGATCAGGTGATGCAGCTGCTCGCTGAGGTGGACCTGCAATCCTTCGCCCAGACCCTGGCGATCGAGCTGCCCTACGGTCGCAAGCGCGCGCTGGAGCTGGCCACCACCCTGGCGCTCGATCCCTTCGTGCTGTTGCTCGACGAACCGACCCAGGGCATGGGCAGCGAGGACGTCGACATGGTCGTCGAGCTGGTGCGCAAGGCCGCTGCCAACCGCACGGTGCTGATGGTCGAGCACAACCTCAGCGTGGTCAGCCGCCTGTGCGATCGCATCACCGTGCTGGCGCGTGGCTCGGTGCTCGCCGAGGGCGACTACGACAGCGTTTCGGCCAACCCGCAGGTGCGCGAAGCCTATCTCGGCAGCGAAGCCGCGGCACTCGAGGAGGCGCACGCATGACCCCGCCCATGGACCGCGATCAGCTGCGCGTCAGCGATCTGCACGCCTTCTACGGCGAGTCGCACATCCTGCATGGCGTCGATCTGGTGGTCGGCCGCGGCGAGCTGGTGACCTTGCTCGGACGCAACGGCGCCGGACGCTCCACCACCCTGCGGGCGATTATGAACATGGTCGGTCGCCGCACCGGCTCCATCGTGGTCAATGGCAACGAAACCATCGGCATGCCGGCCCACCAGATTCCGCGGCTGGGCGTCGGCTATTGCCCGGAAGAGCGCGGCATCTTCGCCAGCCTGAGCGTCGAGGAAAACCTCTTGCTGCCGCCCACGGTGCGCAGCGGCGGCATGAGCCTGGACGAGCTCTACGAGATGTTTCCCAACCTTTACGAGCGCCGCTTCAGCCAGGGTACGCGGCTCTCCGGCGGCGAGCAGCAGATGCTGGCCATGGCGCGCATCCTGCGCACCGGTGCCAACCTGCTGCTGCTCGACGAGATCACCGAAGGCCTGGCGCCGGTCATCGTGCAGAAGCTCGGCGAGGTGCTGATCAAGCTCAAACAGCGCGGCCTGACCATCGTCCTGGTGGAGCAGAACTTCCGCTTCGCCGCGCCATTGGCCGACCGCCATTACGTCATGGAACACGGCCGCATCATCGAGGAGATCGAGGCGGCGGAGCTGGATTCGAAGAAGGATTTCCTCAATTCCTGTCTCGGGGTGTAAGCCCCGGACGACTCAGGAAGCAGCAACCGGCCGCAGTGGATGCCGGCCCGAACCACAACAAAAACAATCGAGAGTGGTGATTACATGAGCTTTTTCCGCAAGAGCGCGAGCGTCATCCTGGCTTCTTCCCTGATCGCTTCGGCCGCCCAGGCCGAGATCAGCAACGATGAAATCCGCATCGGCTATCTGGCCGACATGTCCGGTACCTACCGCGACCTCTCCGGCCCGGGCGGCCTGGAAGCGCTGAAGATGGCGGTGGAGGATTTCGGCGGCACGGTCGACGGCAAGAAGATCGTCGTCTTCCACGCCGATGACCTGAACAAGCCGGACGTCGGTGCCAACACCGTGCGTCAGTGGATCGACGAGCGCAACGTCGACATGGTGACCGGCATGGTCGCAAGCTCCGTGGTGCTGGCGGCGAGCAAGGTGGTGGAGCAGGGCGGCAAGCTGGCGCTGATCTCCGGCGCGGCGGCTTCCAGCATCACCAATGAGTTCTGCTCGCCGAACCACATCCACTGGACTTACGACACCTACGCGCTGGCCAACGGCACGGCCAAGGCGGTGCTCGCCGACGGCGGCAAGAGCTGGTACATCCTCACCGCCGACTACGCCTTCGGCCACGCCATGGAAGCCGACATCACCAAGGTGGTGGAAGGCGACGGTGGCAGCATCGTCGGCAAGGTCCGCCATCCGTTCCCGAGCAGCGATTTCTCCTCCTACATGCTGCAGGCGCAGGGCTCCGGCGCCGAGGTCATCGCCCTGGCCAACGCCGGCGCCGATACCGTCAACTCGCTGAAGACCGCCAGCGAGTTCGGCGTCACCCAGTCCGGGCAGAAGCTCGCCGGCATGGTGGTGTTCCTCAACGACATCCATGCCATGGGCCTGGACGTGACCCAGGGCCTGATGCTGACCACCGGCTGGTACTGGGACATGAACGAGGACACCCGCGCCTGGGCCAAGCGCTACTACGAGCGCACCAAGCGCATGCCGGGCATGGTGCACGCCGGCATCTACTCGGCGACCACCCACTACCTGAACGCGGTGAAGGCCGCCGGCACCGACGAGACCGTCGCGGTGCGTGCGCAGATGGCCAAGACCCCGGTCAACGACATGTTCGCCAAGGATGGGCGCATTCGCGAGGACGGCCGCATGGTGCACGACATGTACCTGGTGCAGGTCAAGACACCGGCCGAGTCCAAGGGAGAGTGGGACCTGTACAAGATCGTTCGCACCATCCCCGGCGACCAGGCCTACCGGCCGATCGCCGAAACCCAGTGCACCAAGCTGGTCGCCAAGGACTGACCGGCTGATCCGCGCCATCACCCGGCCGGCGGCGGCCGGGTGCCACGGACTTCCTTTGGGTGGTGAACCATGACTCTCGTATTCGGCGTTCCTCTGAGCGTGCTGCTCGGGCAGCTGCTGCTCGGCCTCATCAACGGGGCGTTCTACGCGCTGCTGAGCCTGGGCCTGGCGATCATCTTCGGTCTGCTGCGTATCATCAATTTCGCCCACGGCGCGCAGTACATGCTCGGCGCCTTCGTCGCGTTCCTCGGGCTGAACTACCTGGGCGTGAGCTACTGGGTCGCGCTGGTGCTGTCGCCGTTGCTGGTGGGCTGCGTGGGCATGGCCATCGAGCGCGGGCTGCTGCGGCGCATCGCCAATGAGGACCACCTCTACGGACTGCTGCTGACCTTCGGCCTGGCGCTGATCGTCGAGGGCAGCTTCGTCAAGCTGTTCGGCGTGTCCGGCTCGTCCTACCCGATGCCGGAACTGCTGCGCGGCGGCTTCAACCTCGGCTTCATGTTCCTGCCCACCTACCGCGCCTGGGTGATCGTCGCCGCGTTGGTGGTCTGCCTGGCGACCTGGTACGTAATCGAACGCACCCGCCTGGGCTCGTACCTGCGTGCCGGCACCGAGAACCCCAAGCTGATGCAGGGCTTCGGCATCAACGTACCGCTGCTGGTGACCCTGACCTATGGCTACGGTGTGGCCCTGGCCGCATTTGCCGGCGTGCTGGCCGCGCCGATCTACGCGGTGACGCCGGGCATGGGCTCGAACCTGCTGATCGTGGTGTTCGCCGTGGTGGTGATCGGCGGCATGGGCTCGATCCTCGGCGCCATCGTCACCGGCATCGCCATGGGCCTGATCGAGGGGCTGACCAAGGTCTTCTATCCGGAAGCTGCCAACACCGTGGTGTTTCTGGTCATGGTGGCGGTGCTGCTGATTCGTCCTGCGGGACTCTTTGGTAAGGAGGCATGAGCATGACGAATCCGGCAAACGTGCAGGCCGCATCGCTGCGGCAGGCCAGTGTGGTGCGCGAGCGCAGGCATGCGGCCGCGCGGCGGCAGAAGATCTTCTATGCGGTGCTGCTGGTGATCGCGCTGTTGGCGCCGCTGGCGGTGTATCCGGTGTTCCTGATGAAGCTGCTGTGCTTCGCCCTGTTCGCCTGCGCCTTCAACCTGCTGCTGGGCTACGCGGGGCTGCTGTCCTTCGGCCATGCGGCATTCTTCGCCACTGGTGGCTACATCACCGGCTACATGCTGAGCAGCTACAGCGGGCTCAGCACCGAGCTGGGCATCCTCGCCGGCACCCTGGCCTCGACGGTCCTCGGTGCGCTGTTCGGCATGCTGGCCATCCGGCGGCAGGGCATCTACTTCGCGATGATCACCCTGGCGCTAGCCCAGCTGGTGTTCTTCGTCTTCGTCCAGGCGCCGTTCACCGGCGGCGAGAACGGTCTGCAGGGCGTGCCGCGCGGGCACCTGTTCGGCCTCGTCGACATGCAGAACAACATGGCCATGTACTACTTCGTGCTGGCGGTGTTCGTGCTCGGCTTCGCCATCATCCAGCGCACCATCCATTCGCCTTATGGCCAGGTGCTCAAGGCCATCCGCGAGAACGAGCCGCGCGCCGTGTCGCTGGGCTACAACGTCGATCGGCACAAGCTGCTGGCCTTCGTCATCTCGGCAGCGCTGGCGGGGCTGGCCGGCTCGACCAAGACCGTGGTGTTCCAGCTGGCCTCGCTGACCGATGCGCACTGGCACATGTCCGGCGAGGTGATCCTGATGACCCTGCTCGGCGGGGTCGGCACCATCCTTGGCCCACTGGTCGGCGCCACGGTGGTGGTGACGCTGCAGAGCTACCTGTCCAACGGGCCGCTGGGCGAATGGGTGCACGTGATTCTCGGGGTGATCTTCGTGCTCTGCGTGCTGCTGTTCCGCTCCGGCATCGTCGGCTGGCTGGAGCGGCTGGTGAAGCGCAACTTCAAATGATGCGGCGCTGCGGGGCCGTCCAGTTTGCGCCGGACGGTGCCGCCAGCGGCGAACCCGTTACCGGGATGCGTGCCTAACGTCCCAGGCCCCCTTTTCAGAGGACAGCGCCATGCCTGGCACCGAACCCCAAGTGCAGCCGCAACCCTTCTGGCCCTGGCGAGCCGACGAATCGCCGCTCAACGACCTCGATGATGCCGAGAGCGACACCGAACTGGACGGCCCGGACGAGTTGCCGGATGAAGTGCTGGAACAACTCGAGAAGGTCGCTCCGCCGCCGGATCCGATGCCTGACCCCGGTCCGCTGTAAAAATCTTCGGCATCGACAGAAACGAAAAGGCCCCGACGAGTCGGGGCCTTTATCAAGTGTGCGGACGTTTAGACGTTGAAGCGGAAGTGCATCACGTCGCCATCCTTGACGATGTATTCCTTGCCTTCCAGACGCCACTTGCCGGCTTCCTTGGCACCGGCTTCGCCCTTGTACTGGATGAAGTCGTCATAGGCGATGACTTCGGCGCGGATGAAGCCTTTCTCGAAATCGGTATGGATCACCGCGGCGGCTTGCGGAGCGGTGGCGCCGATCCTGACCGTCCAGGCCCGGACTTCCTTCACCCCGGCGGTGAAGTAGGTCTGCAGATTGAGCAGCTGGTAGCCGGCGCGGATCACGCGGTTCAGGCCCGGCTCGTCCATGCCCATGGTCTCGAGGAACATCTGCATCTCTTCCAGATCGTCGAGTTCGGCGATCTCGGCCTCGATCTTGTTGCACACCGGCACGACGATGGCGCCTTCTTCCTCGGCGATGGCATTGACCACGTCCAGGTGCGGGTTGTTCTCGAAGCCATCCTCGGCGACGTTGGCGATGTACATCACCGGCTTGGTGGTCAGCAGGTGAAAGGTCTTGGCCAGGCGCTTTTCCTCGTCGCTGAAGTTCTTCAGCAGGCTGCGCGCCGGCTTGCCTTCGGTGAGGTGCGGGATCAGCTTCTCCAGCAGCGCCTTCTGCGCCACCGCTTCCTTGTCGCCGCCCTTGGCGGTCCGGGCGACGCGCTGCAGCTGCTTCTCGCAGCTGTCGAGGTCGGCCATGATCAGCTCGAGGTCGATGATCTCGATGTCACGCTTGGGATCGACGCTGTTGGCGACGTGGATGACGTTCTCGTCCTCGAAGCAGCGCACCACATGGGCGATGGCATCGGTCTCGCGGATATTGGCGAGGAACTTGTTGCCCAGGCCTTCACCCTTGGACGCGCCAGCGACCAGGCCGGCGATGTCGACGAACTCCATGGTGGTCGGGATCACCCGCTCCGGCTTGACGATCGCCGCCAGCGCGTCGAGACGCGGATCGGGCATCGGCACGATGCCGCTGTTCGGCTCGATGGTGCAGAAGGGGAAGTTCTCCGCCGCGATGCCGGACTTGGTCAGGGCGTTGAACAGGGTGGACTTGCCGACGTTGGGCAGACCGACGATGCCGCAGTTGAATCCCATGGTGATCTTGCCTCGGAGTTAGGTTCAGGCCTTCTGGCTGTGCAGGCGCTGCATCGCGCGGGTCCAGTCGCCGGCCAGGATTTCCGGCACGACATCCAGTGCGAAGTCGATACTGGCGTCGAGCTTCTCGCGTTCGGCCTGCGGCGCCCGCCCCAGCACGTAGCCACTGACCAGGCTGGCGTGGCCCGGATGGCCGATACCCAGGCGCAGGCGATGAAAGCCATTCTGGTTGCCGAGCTTGGCGATGATGTCGCGCAGCCCGTTGTGCCCGCCATGACCGCCGCCCTGCTTGAGCTTGGCGACGCCTGGGGGCATGTCGAGTTCATCGTGGGCGACCAGGATGGACTCGGGAGGAATTCGGAAAAAGCCGGCCAGTGCCGCCACCGCCTGACCGCTGCGGTTCATGTAGGTGGTGGGGATGAGCAGGCGGATGTCTTCGCCCTGATGGCTGAACTTGCCGACCAGGCCGAAGTACTTGCGATCGTTGCTGAGCGAGACGCCCTCGCGGGCAGCCAGACGCTCAACGAAAAGGGCCCCCGCGTTATGCCGGGTCTGGTCGTATTCAGGGCCTGGATTTCCCAGGCCGACGATCAGTTTTACGGCAGTCACGACGGGGGCCCCTTCTTCGGCTAGACGAGTGGATTACTCGGCAGCGCCTTCTTCTTTCGGAGCGTCTTCCTTGCTCACGCGCGGGGCGTGAACGTTGGCAACCGGCAGGTCGCTGCCGTGGGCCAGGGAAACCAGCTCAACGCCTTTCGGCAGCTTGATGTCGGTCATGTGCAGAACCTGGCCGACTTCGACGTTGGCCATGTCGACTTCGATGAATTCCGGCAGGTCTTGCGGCAGGCAGGAAACTTCGACTTCGTTCAGGTTGTGCAGGATCTCGCCGCCTTGCTGCTTCACGCCAACCGAGGTTTCCTGGTTGATGAAGTGCAGGGGAACGGTAGCGGTCAGCTTGTGGCCGGCAACGACGCGAACGAAGTCGGCGTGCAGAACGAAGCTCTTGGCCGGATGACGCTGCAGCGCCTTGATCAGAACGGATTCGTTCTGGCCGTCGACGTTCAGGCTCAGCACGTGGCTGAAGGAGGCTTCGTTTTCCAGCAGCTTGGCCAGATCTTTGGCCAGGATGCTGATGGACTGCGGGGCCTTGTCGCCACCGTAGATGACGGCCGGAACCAGGGCAGCGTTACGACGCAGGCGGCGGCTCGCACCTTTCCCCAGGTCGGAACGCACTTGGGCATTCAGGGTGAAATCGGTCATTTCGTTTCTCCAGTAACAACATTACCCGTCGCGCTTGCGACCAGCGCTCGGGCTGTTGGGCAAAAAGCCCCGCGCGAGGCGGGGCACATTACGTTCAGTTCGATTTCCGCAGCTTGCGCTTAGCGGAACATCGCGCTGATCGATTCGGCATTGCTGATGCGGCGTACCGCTTCAGCCACCACTGGCGCGATGTCCAGCTGGCGAATTCGGGTGCAAGACTGTGCGGCGGCCGACAGCGGGATGGTGTTGGTCACCACCAGCTCGTCGAGCACGGAGCCTTCGATGTTCTCGATGGCGCGGCCGGACAGGATCGGGTGCGTGCAGTAGGCGTAGACCTTGGCAGCGCCATGGTCCTTCAGCGCCTTGGCTGCATGGCAGAGGGTGCCGGCGGTATCGACCATGTCATCGACGAGGATGCAGGTACGGCCTTCGATATCACCGATGATGTGCATCACTTCGGACTGGTTGGCTTTCGGCCGACGCTTGTCGATGATCGCGAGGTCGACGCCGAGGGATTTGGCCACGGCACGGGCGCGGACCACACCACCGATGTCGGGGGAGACGATCATCAGGTTCTCGAAGCGCTGTGCCTGGATGTCGTCGACCAGGACCGGCGAGCCGTAGATGTTGTCCACCGGCATGTCGAAGAAACCCTGGATCTGGTCGGCGTGCAGGTCAACGGTCAGTACGCGGTTTACGCCGACGACGTCGAGCATGTCGGCCACGACCTTAGCGCTGATCGGCACACGGGCCGAACGCGGACGGCGATCCTGGCGGGCATAGCCGAAGTAGGGGATCACGGCGGTGATGCGCGAAGCCGAGGAGCGGCGGAAGGCATCGGCCAGCACCACCAGCTCCATCAGGTTATCGTTGGTCGGTGCGCAGGTCGGCTGGATCAGGAAGACGTCCTTGCCGCGAACGTTCTCGTTGATCTCGACACTGATTTCACCGTCGGAGAATTTTCCGACATAGGCGTCACCGAGGGGGATATGCAGCTGACGTACGACACGCCGGGCCAGATCGGGGTTGGCGTTCCCCGTGAAGACCATCATCTTGGACACGCGCAGTACCTGCCTGAGGGTGGGTCCGATGAATAAAAAGCTGTTCAAAAGGCGAGCTCTTGAACAGCTTCAAGTGTATGGCAGGGGCGGCTGGATTCGAACCAACGCATGCCAGGATCAAAACCTGGTGCCTTACCGCTTGGCGACGCCCCTGTAGGGTCAACTTCTAGTGCGCTGATCGTACGAACCTTGGAAGGTTATGGCAGGGGCGGCTGGATTCGAACCAACGCATGCCAGGATCAAAACCTGGTGCCTTACCGCTTGGCGACGCCCCTGTATCGTACAACCCTTGTGCTACGCACTCGCTTCCTGTGCCATCTGTTCCAGGCTTCGGTGCAACATCGAGACGTTACGACCGCGGGCCACGAAACTCGGCAAAGTGGCTGGAAGTTGGCGGCGGACTTTATCAGCCTCGCCCTCGTTTGGGAAGCTCCCAAACACACAAGCTCCAGTGCCGGTCATCCTTGCCTGAACGAATTTGTTCAACAAGCTCAAAGCGTTACGAACTTCCGGATAACGCTTCTCGACCACCGGCTGACAGTCGTTATGACCGCCCCCTGCAAGAAGGCTGCGAACTGTAATGGCCGGGGTATTACGTGTCAACTCCGGGTCGGCAAATATTTCCGCTGTACTAACAGAGACTTGCGGCGCTATGACGAGGAACCAGGGCTCGGCCAGATCGACCGGTTGCAGGCGCTCGCCGACCCCCTCGGCGAAGGCCGCGCGACCGCGAACGAACACCGGTACATCGGCCCCCAGACTCAGGCCCAGCTCGGCCAGGCGGTCCTCGCCAAGCCCGGTATTCCACAGATGGTCGAGGCCGAGCAGGGTGGTGGCGGCATCCGAGCTGCCGCCACCGATCCCGCCGCCCATGGGCAGGCGCTTGGTCAGCTGGATGTCTGCCCCCTGGGTGCAGCCGCTTTCTCGTTGCAGCATGCGCGCGGCGCGAACGATCAGGTTGCTGTCGTGATCGACGCCCGGCAATTCGGTCAACAGGCGGATCTGCCCATCCTCCCGCAGGCGGAAGCTGAGCTCGTCACCGTAATCGAGGAACTGGAACAGGGTCTGCAGCTCGTGATAGCCATCGGCACGACGCCCGGTGATGTGCAGCATCAGATTGAGCTTGGCCGGTGCCGGCAGGGTCAGCGTCTGCATTCAGCGGCCCAGCTGGCGCGGCTGCCAGTCCTTGACCACCAGGGTGATCTGCAGGTCATGGCCCTCCAAGCGGATGCGCTCGGGCAAGGTGAAGCCGTTGTGCTCGGCGTAGGCCAGGTAGTTCACCTGCCAGCCGTCCTGCTCCAGGCGCGCCAGACGGCTGTCGCTGTCCAGGCTCAGGCGGCTGCGGCTGTCCGGCGCGGGTAGGCCGCGTACCCACCAGAGCAGGTGCGATACCGGCAGTTGCCAGCCGAGCTGGGCCTCTACCAGCGCTTCCGGGGAATCCGCCTCGAAGCGGCCCTGGCCGGCCACTTCCAGTGACACGGCATCCGGTCGGCCGGTCAGACGGGTGGCGCCGCGGCCAAGCGGGCCGGACAGGCGGATATCGAAGTAGTCCTGGCGTTGCAGCCAGAACAGCGTGCCGCTGCCGGATTCCTGCGGCGCGCGGATGCCGATCTTGCCGCTGATCTGCCAGCCGTCGAGGGTCTCGATCTGGCTGCGGTGCTCCTTCCAGGCCGCCGCGTTGCCGGGGCCTTCGACCGATTCGCGCGGGCCCATGCCGGCACAACCGGCGAGCAGCAGGGCCAGGCAGGGGGCGGCGAGTTTTTGCAGTATGGACATGGGTCAGGGCTTCTCCGAGCCGGTCAGCCGCTTGAGCGTTTCGCGCAGGATCTGGCTGTCCGGTTGTAGTTTGAGTGCCTTCGACCAGACCGCGCGGGCCTCGCTGCGTTCCCCCTTGGCCCAGAGTACCTCGCCCAGGTGCGCCGCCACCTCATGGTCGGGGAAGCGCTGCAGGGCCTTGCGCAGCAGCGCCTCGGCCTCGCTGAGATTGCCCAGCCGGAAGTTGACCCAGCCGAGGCTGTCGAGAATCGCCGGGTCATCGGGGTTGAGCTGGTAGGCCTGTTCGATCAGCTGCAGTGCTTCCTGATGGCGATCGGTGCGGTCGGTGAGGGTGTAGCCAAGGGCGTTGAGCGCCATGGCGTTGTCCGGTTCGCGTTCGATGATGAAGCGCAGATCGCGTTCCAGCTGGCCCAGGTCGCCGCGTTTCTCGGCGAGCATGGCGCGGGTGTACAGCAGGTTGAGATCGTCGGGAAACTCCTCGAGCGCCTGTTCGGCCAGGGTCCAGGCCTGCTCGGTGCGGTCGTGCTCGGAGAGGGCTTCGATCTCGATGAGGTACAGCTGAATCGCATAGTCCGGCTGCTGCTGTCGGGCCTCGGCAAGCACCCTGGCTGCGTCATCGTCGCGGTTGCCGGAGAACAGCAGTTGGCTCTGCAGCAGCTTCGCCGGCAGATACTCATTGCCGGGGCCGACCTGGGCCAGTGCCTCCAGCGCCTTGGCGTTCTTGTCCATCGCTTGATAGGCGCGGCCGAGGTTGAAGTAAGCTGCGTCGATATGACTGCCGCGCTCGATCAACTCCTCAAGATAGACGGTCGCTTCACGCCAGGCCTGCGCTTCCATGCAGACCA
Source organism: Stutzerimonas sp. KH-1 (assembly GCF_054483855.1). Classification (NCBI taxonomy): domain Bacteria; kingdom Pseudomonadati; phylum Pseudomonadota; class Gammaproteobacteria; order Pseudomonadales; family Pseudomonadaceae; genus Stutzerimonas; species Stutzerimonas sp. KH-1. Next base: position 4,715,628 of record NZ_CM137011.1, read on the forward strand.
GCGCCATGGAGAAACGCAGGTCGTCATCGGTAGGGTGTTGCTGGACCAGCGTCGCGAACTCGCCCATGGCTTCTTCCAGGCGATCCTGTTCGACCAGCAGGCGCGCGTAGGTCAGGCGCAGGCGCTTGTCTTCGGGGTGCTGACGCAGGCTCTTCTCCAGCAGCGGCAGGGCTTCATCGCCGCGCTGCAGGCTATGCAGCAGGCGCGCTTCCAGGAGGATGGAGGGGATCTGACGTTGCTTGGCAGGCTGCTTCTGTAGCAGAGCGAGGGCTTCCTCGCTGCGATCGTCCTGCTGTAGCAGAACGGCTTTGCCGAAGGACAGCTGCGGGTTGTCCGGGTGCTTGGCCAGCAGCTTGTCGAAGCTCTGCAGCAGGCCGGCGCGGGTATCGGGGTCGGTTTCTGAAGCAGACAGCGCGAGGAAGTCGAAATGCGTGTCGCCCTGGCCCTGCAGGACTTTCTCCATGAACTCCAGCGATTCTTCGTAGCGCCCGGCACGGGCGAGCTGCACGGCGGCAGCGCGCTGGGCGTCGAGATTCTCCGGCGCATTGCGTGCCCAGATCAGTGCCGTATCCAGTGCGGCCTGGTCGGCGCCGAGGTATTCGGCGATGCGAAAGCCGCGCTCGGCGACACCGGCATCCTGGGTCGCATGCGCCTGCTGTACATAGTTGCCCAGGGCGATGTCGAACCGATTTCGCTGTCCTGCCAGTTCCGCGACCAGCAGTGCATAGAGCGATTCGCGGCTGAACGAGCCCTGCGCCGGCTCGGCAACCGGCGCACTCGATGGCGCTGCATCCTCGACCGGCGGGGCGCTTTCCGGCGCCTGCTGCAGGAAGGTCTGACAGCCGCCGAGTAACAGCAGGGCGGCGAATGCGGCAAGTCTATTCATAGAGGAAATGTACGGCTGGTGTGCGGTCGCGGCATGATGACACAAGCCGCCGGGCAAGCCCATGGCCGCCAGAATGGTGCCAGGTGACGGGCATGGCCATCGAATCGGACAATCAAGGGCAATGGTTGTTCTCCATCAGACGAAGTAGGAGAATTGCGCGCTCCGTTTTCCAATCAGCGGTTCTGCATGGCTTTCCTCGCGCTTGGTATCAATCACAAGACCGCTTCGGTGGACGTCCGCGAGCGCGTAGCCTTCACGCCGGATCAGATGGTCGAGGCCCTGCGCCAGCTGTGTCGCGTCACGCCAACGCGTGAGGCGGCGATTCTTTCGACCTGCAATCGCAGTGAACTGTACCTGCAGCAGGATCAGGTCGAAGCCGATGCCGTGCTGGCCTGGCTGGCCAACTATCACCGCCTCAGCCTCGACGAGCTCAAGGCCTGCGCCTATGTGCACGTCGACGACCAGGCCGTGCGTCATATGATGCGTGTCGCCTCCGGGCTCGATTCGCTGGTGCTGGGCGAGCCGCAGATCCTTGGACAAATGAAGTCGGCCTACGCCGTCGCGCGCGAGGCTGGCAGCGTCGGCCCGCTGCTCGGGCGACTATTCCAGGCCACCTTCAGCACGGCCAAGACCGTGCGCACCGACACCGCCATCGGCGAGAACCCGGTGTCGGTGGCCTTTGCCGCGGTCAGTCTGGCGCGGCAGATCTTCAGCAATCTGCAACGCAGCCAGGCGCTGCTGATCGGCGCTGGCGAAACCATCACCCTGGTGGCGCGTCACCTGCACGAGCAGGGCGTGAAGAAAATCGTCGTCGCCAACCGTACGCTCGAGCGCGCCAGTGCGCTGGCGGCGGAACTGGGGGCGCAGGCAATCCTGCTCGCCGACATCCCGGAAGAGCTGCACAACAGCGACATCGTCATCAGCTCCACCGCCAGTCAGCTGCCGATCCTCGGCAAGGGCGCGGTAGAGCAGGCGCTGAAGCGGCGCAAGCACAAGCCGATGTTTATGGTTGACATCGCCGTGCCGCGGGACATCGAGCCGCAGGTCGGCGAGCTGGACGATGTCTATCTCTACACCGTCGACGACCTGCACGAGGTGGTCGCGGAGAACCTCAAGAGTCGCCAGGGCGCGGCCCAGGCCGCCGAGGAGCTGGTCGCCGCCGGTACCGAGGATTTCATGCAGCGCCTGCGCGAGCTGGCCGCAGTGGATGTGCTCAAGGCCTACCGCCAGCATGCCGAGCGAATTCGCGACGACGAACTGAGCAAGGCCCAGCGCCTGCTGGCCAATGGCGCCAGCGCCGAGGACGTCCTCGCCCAGCTCGCCCGTGGGCTGACCAACAAGCTGCTGCATGCCCCCAGTGTGCAGCTGAAAAAACTCTCTGCCGAGGGCCGCGTCGAGGCGCTGAGCATGGCCCAGGAACTCTTCGCCCTGCACGAGGGCACGGAAAAGACATGAAAGCTTCGCTGCTGAACAAGCTGGACATCCTGCAGGACCGTTTCGAGGAGCTCACCGCGCTGCTCGGCGATGCCGAAGTCATCAGCGACCAGAACCGCTTCCGCGCCTATTCGAGAGAATACGCCGAGGTCGAGCCGGTGATCGTCGCCTATCGCCAGCTGTGCAAGGTGCAGCAGGATCTCGAAGGCGCTCAGGCGCTGCTCAAGGACAGCGATCCCGACATGCGCGAGATGGCCGAGGAGGAAGTCGCCGAGGCCAAGGCGCAGCTCGAGACACTCGAAGCCAGCCTGCAACGCATGTTGCTGCCCAAGGACCCCAACGATGGCCGCAACGTGTTCCTCGAGATCCGCGCCGGCACCGGCGGCGACGAGGCAGCGATCTTCGCCGGCGACCTGTTCCGCATGTATTCGCGCTACGCCGAGAAGCAGGGGTGGCGCGTGGAGATCCTCTCCGAGAGCGAGGGCGAGCACGGCGGCTACAAGGAAGTGATCTCCCGCGTCGAGGGCGACAACGTCTACGCCAAGCTCAAGTTCGAGTCCGGCGCGCATCGTGTGCAGCGTGTGCCGGAGACCGAATCCCAGGGGCGCATCCATACCTCGGCGTGCACCGTGGCGGTACTGCCGGAGCCGGACGAGCAGGCGGCTGTGGAGATCAATCCTGCCGAGCTGCGCATCGACACCTATCGTTCCTCCGGCGCCGGCGGCCAGCACGTCAACAAGACCGATTCGGCGATTCGCATCACCCACCTGCCGACCGGTATCGTCGTCGAGTGCCAGGAAGAGCGTTCGCAGCACAAGAACCGCGCCAAGGCCATGGCCTGGTTGGCGGCCAAGCTGCAGGACCGCCAGGATGCCGCAGCGCACAAGGAAATTTCCGAGACGCGCAAGCTGTTGGTCGGCTCCGGTGATCGCTCCGAGCGCATCCGCACCTACAATTTTCCCCAGGGCCGGGTCACCGATCATCGGGTCAACCTGACGCTGTATTCGCTCAACGAAGTGATCGGCGGCGCAGTGGAGCAGGTCATCGAGCCGCTGTTGCAGGAGTACCAGGCCGACCAGCTGGCCGCGCTGGGCGACTGATCCTTTCCGCTGCGCACCGCGCTAAGAGCACCTCATGCCAACCATCGAGTCCCTGCTGCACAGTGTCGATTTGCCGGACTCGCCGAGCGCCAGGCTGGACGCCGAATGGTTGCTCGCCGCCGCGCTGGGCAAATCCACCAGCTATCTGCGCACCTGGCCCGAGCGAGAGGTGCCGGCTGATCTGGCCGAGCGCTTCGCGGCGGATCTGGCGCGACGTCGGCGCGGCGAGCCGGTCGCCTATATCCTCGGTCGCCAGGGCTTCTGGAGCCTGGAGCTGGAGGTCGCGGCGGAGACCCTGATCCCGCGTCCGGACACCGAGCTGCTGGTGGAAACCGCGCTGCAGCTGCTTCCGGCGACGCCGGCTCGGGTGCTCGACCTGGGCACCGGAACCGGAGCGATCGCGCTGGCGCTGGCGGCCGAGCGGCCCATGTGGCACGTCCGCGGCGTTGACCGTATCGAAGCTGCAGTGGCGCTCGCCGAGCGCAACCGCCTGCGCCTCGGGCTAGGCAACGTCAGCTTCACGCGAAGCGACTGGTTTTCCGAGCTGTCCGGTGAGCGCTTCCAGCTGATCGTCAGCAATCCACCCTACATTCCTGCCAGCGATCCGCATCTGCAGCAGGGCGACGTGCGCTTCGAACCGCAGAGTGCGCTGGTGGCCGGGGTGGATGGGCTGGACGACATTCGTACGATCATCGCCCAGGCGCCTGGACATCTGACCTCAGGCGGCTGGCTGCTGCTGGAGCACGGCTATGATCAGGCTGGAGCGGTACGTGCGCTGCTCGCCGCGCACGGCTTCGAGGCGTGCGAAAGTCGATGCGACCTGGGCGGTCACGAGCGCGTCAGTCTTGGCCGGCTCGCATGAATTTCCCGTTACGCGAGGTGCTCGATGCTGAGTGACGAAGAACTGCTGCGTTACAGCCGGCAGATCCTGCTCAAGCAGGTCGATATCGAGGGGCAGCTACGGCTCAAGCAGAGTCGCGTGCTGATTGTCGGTCTCGGTGGGCTCGGCTCGCCGGTAGCGCTGTATCTGGTGGCCGCGGGCGTCGGCGAACTGCATCTGGCGGACTTCGATACGCTGGACCTGACCAACCTGCAGCGTCAGATCGTTCACGACACACCATCGCTTGGCCTGCACAAGGTCGACTCCGCCATGGCCCGGCTGGAAGCATTGAACCCGCATGTGCGCCTGGTTCCTCATCGCAGCGGGCTGGATGCCGACTCCCTGGGGGCGGCGGTTGCCGAGGTCGATCTGGTGCTCGACTGCACGGACAACTTCGCCATCCGCGAGGCGGTCAATGCGGCCTGCGTGCAGGCCAGGAAACCCTTGGTCAGCGGCGCGGCGATTCGTCTCGAGGGACAGCTCTCGGTGTTCGATCCCCGAGTCGAAACGAGCCCCTGTTACCATTGCCTTTACGGGCACGGTAGTGAGGCCGAACTGACCTGTAGCGAGGCGGGGGTCCTTGGTCCACTGGTAGGCATGGTCGGCAGCCTGCAGGCGTTGGAGGCGCTCAAGCTGCTAGCCGGTTTCGGCGAGCCATTGATTGGTCGTCTGCTGCTGATCGACGCACTGTCCAGTCGTTTTCGCGAGTTGCGGGTCAAGCGCGATCCGCACTGCGCGGTGTGTGGTTCAGGCGATGCCTGACTGTACGGCGCCCGTGGGCGTATTCGATTCCGGCGTCGGCGGGCTCTCGGTGCTGCGCGAGATTCGCCAGCGCCTGCCGCACGAATCGCTGCTCTATCTGGCGGACAGCGCCCACGTTCCTTACGGCGAGAAGAGCCCCGAGTACATCCGCGAGCGCTGCCGCATCATCGCGGCGTTTTTCGTCGAGCAGGGCGCCAAGGCCCTGGTGGTGGCCTGCAACACCGCGACGGCGGCCGGCGTGACCGAGCTGCGCGAGCTGTATCCGGATTGGCCCATCATTGGCATGGAGCCGGCGGTAAAGCCCGCCGCAGCGGCCACCCGCAGTGGCGTGGTAGGTGTACTCGCCACCACCGGTACGCTGAAAAGCGCCAGATTCGCCGCATTGCTCGATCGTTTCGCTTCGGACGTGCGGGTGATCACTCAGCCTTGCCCGGGGCTGGTCGAACGCATCGAGGCCGGCGATCTGAATAGCGTCGAGCTGCGCGTCATGCTCCAGGGCTGGGTCGAGCCACTGCTGGCGCAGGGTTGCGACACGCTGATCCTGGGCTGCACTCATTACCCCTTCATTCGTCCGCTGCTGAGCTGCCTCGTGCCTCGCGACATCCGGTTGATTGATACCGGAGCAGCGGTTGCGCGCCACTTGGGTGAGGTGTTGACGGAGCGCGGCCGGCTCGCCGGCGGGGAAAGCAGTTGCCGATTCTATTGCAGCGGCGATCCGCAGCGAATGGCCGAGGTGCTGCCTACACTTTGGGGAGAACATGCAGAGGTCGAGTTGTTCTCCCGGTAGGAACTCACGCCACGGAGGAGTTTCTCAATTGATGCTGGCAATAATTAACCAAACAAACGCAGTGTTTTTATAAGGAAGTTCCCATGAAAAAACTGTTTACCCTGGCTGCAGTAGCGGCACTCTCGGTCGGGCAGATGGCGGCTGCTCACGCTGTGGACTTCACCGTTGCGGTCGGCCAGACCGACGAGTCGACCATGACCTATCGCCTGGGTGCGCAATTCGACTTCAACAGGAGCTGGTTCCAGACCAGCGTCGGGCGACTGACCGGCTATTGGGATGCGGGTTACACCTACTGGGAGGGTGACGAGTCCACCAGCAATCACAGCATTTCACTGGCACCGGTCTTCGTCTACGAGTTCGCCGGTCAGTCGGTCAAGCCTTACGTCGAGGCGGGTATCGGTGTGGCGGCGTTCGAAAACACCGAGGTGGAAGGCAACCGTCTGGGGTCGTCGTTCCAGTTCGAGGACCGTATCGGTGCGGGTCTGCGCTTCGCCGGCGGCCATGAGGTCGGCGTACGTGCGATCCATTACTCCAACGCGGGTATCAAGAAGCCGAACGACGGTGTCGAGAGCTACGCTCTGCACTACCGGATGGCGTTCTAAGCGATAGCGTCCAGGCTGCAGGGCTGTCGACGGCCCTGCAGCGCTCCCTCAGGCGACCTCAGCCATACGCCGTGGCGCTGCCCTTGCGCTCCTCGCGGCAATCCTGCGAACCCAGTTCGAACTCGCGGCAGATCAGCGGGCGATGTGCATAGATAGTGCAGCGCATGCTGTCCCGGTCAAGCGCCGCGCACCAGCCGTCATCGAGCCGCCGCATCACTTCGCCGCCCCAGCTATCCCTGTCGATGAATCGCTGCGGTACACCGGTATCGCCGAACAGCATGACTTCGAGACGGCAGCAGCACGCCGCGCAGGTGGAGCAGCTGACGATGGGGTCTTCGAGTTGCTTGAGCGGGATGGTCGAGTCAGTCATGACGGCAGTCTAGCCGATGTGATCGACCTGGGCAGAGAGGCGGGCGGCCCCAGCGGACGCTGGGGCCGCAAGTTTCAGACTTCTTCGTTCAGCTGCTTGTTGCGCCAACCCTCACCACCGGGCAGCACCAGGTTGAGCAGAAGCGCGATGATGGCGCACAGCGAGATGCCGGACAGGGTGAATTCACCGTAGCCGATCGCCATGCCGCCGATACCGAACACCAGCGTCACCGAGACGATGATCAGGTTGCGTGCTTCGGACAGGTCGACCTGGTGGCGGATCAGGGTGCTCAGGCCAACCACGGCGATCGAGCCGAACAGCAGGCAGAGGATGCCGCCCATGACTGGCACCGGAATGCTCAGCAGGCCGGCGCCGAACTTGCCGATGAAGGCCAGGGCGATGGCAAAGATCGCCGCCCAGGTCATGATCTTCGGGTTGTAGTTCTTGGTCAGCATCACCGCGCCCGTTACTTCGGCGTAGGTCGTGTTCGGTGGTCCACCAAACAGGCCGGCTGCGGATGTCGCCACGCCGTCACCCAGGAGCGTGCGATGCAGCCCTGGCTTCTTCACATAGTTGTTGCCGGTGACGCTGCCGATGGCGACCACGCCGCCAATGTGCTCGATCGCCGGGGCCAGGGCGACCGGGATCATGAACAGGATGGCGCCGATGTTGAACTCCGGCGCAATGAAGTTGGGCATCGCCAGCCAGGGTGCTGCGGCGATGCCGCTGGTGTCGACCACGCCGAATATGAGCGAAAGCCCGTAACCAACGGCGACCCCGGCGAGAATCGGCACCAGGCGGAACAGCCCCTTGCCCAGCACCGCCACCAGCAGCGTGGTGACCAGCGCTGGCATCGAGATGAGCATCGCCGTGTGGTACGGGATGAGCTGGGCGCTGCCGTCGCCGGCCTTGCCCATGGCCATATTCACTGCTACCGGCGACAGTGCCAGACCGATGGAAATGATCACCGGTGCGATGACCACGGGTGGCAACAGGCGGTCAATGAAGCCCGGGCCTTTCAGGCGCACGGCGAAACCGAGCACGATGTACACCAGCCCGGCAGCCATCACGCCGCCCATGACCGCAGGCAGGCCGAACTCGCCCTTGGCAGCGATGATCGGGGCGATGAAGGCGAAGCTCGATGCAAGGAATACTGGCACTTGACGCTTGGTGACCAGCTGGAACAGAAGCGTGCCGAGACCGGCAGTGAACAGAGCGACGTTGGGGTCCATGCCGGTGATCAGTGGCATCAGCACCAGTGCGCCGAAGGCGACGAACAGCATTTGCGCGCCGGCCAGGACCTGCCGGCCTACCGGCTCCTCGGGATGCGACATGCTCAGATGTCCTTCTGCTTGGTGCCGAAGATCTTGTCACCGGCATCGCCCAGGCCCGGAACGATATAGCCGTGCTCATCCAGGTGCTGGTCGATGGAGGCGGTGAAGATCAGCACGTCGGGGTGCGCCTTCTCGACGGCAGCGATGCCTTCCGGTGCGGCGACCAGGACCAGGGCGCGAATCTCCTTGCAGCCCGCCTTTTTCAGCATGTCGATGGTGGCGACCATCGAACCGCCGGTAGCGAGCATCGGGTCGATGATGATCGCCAGGCGCTGTTCGATTTCCGGAACCAGCTTTTCCAGGTAGGTCTGCGCCTGCAGCGTCTCTTCATTGCGGGCGATGCCGACCGCGCTGACCTTGGCGCCGGGGATGAGGCTGAGCACGCCATCGAGCATGCCGATGCCGGCACGCAGAATCGGTACTACGGTAATCTTCTTGCCGGAGATCTTTTCCACCTGCACCGGGCCGCACCAGCCGTCGATGCTGTAGTGTTCCAGCGGGAGATCCGAAGTCGCTTCATAAGTGAGGATCGAGCCCACTTCCTGCGCCAGTTCACGGAAGTTCTTGGTGCTGATGTCTGCACGGCGCATCAGGCCGAGCTTGTGGCGGATCAGCGGGTGGCGGATCTCTCGAATGGGCATTGTGGGCTCCGGCGGGCAAATAAACCGGCTTAGATTAAAGCATCGTCGGGTCAGCGGCTATTCGCGTGTCATCCGGCCGGCGGACTTGCTGCGCACGGCGAGGGTGGGTATCTTCCCCGCCCTTTCGCGAACGGCCGAAAATCGGCTGTTCGGTCAGGTTTTTCGCTGTCCGGGTTCGCCTGGCAATACGGCGATTCAACCGCACGAGCTGCCAGCCCCGGCTGGTGCTCCCAACTAAACTCTCTGGGGGAATCGCTTCATGTCCGTCGATCTCGCACATATTCGCCAAGTCATGGCCGAGGCAGACTGCCTGTACACTGAGGAGCAAGTCGAAGCGGCGATCGCCAAGGTTGCCGAAGCCATCAACGCCGAGCTGGCCGAGCGCAATCCGGTGGTGTTCTGCGTCATGAATGGCGGGCTGATCTTCTCCGGCAAACTGGTGCCGAAGCTGAACTTCCCCCTCGAGCTGTCCTATCTGCATGCGACCCGTTACCGCAACGAGACCAGCGGCGGCGAGCTGTTCTGGAAGGCCAAGCCGGAGATTTCCTTCATCGATCGCGATGTACTGATCATCGATGACATCCTGGATGAGGGGCACACGCTGGGCGCAATCATCGATTTCTGCCGTCATGCCGGGGCTGCCGCCGTGCATACCGCAGTGCTGATTGACAAGGACCACCAGCGCAAGGCGCGCCCGGATCTGAAAGCGGACTACGTTGGGCTCAGCTGCATCGACCGCTATATCTTTGGTTACGGGATGGACTACAAGGGCTACTGGCGCAACGCGCCGGGTATCTACGCCGTAAAAGGTATGTAAGCGTCTCGGCGGAGCTCATTGTCATGCGCGCCCGCAATGGGTGCGCAGCCACGTGGCCGCGACGATTCGCCGTCCCGGCGACAGCCATGCGCGCTTCGATCTGGGAGCTACAGCGGTTACGTTTCGATTGGCCCCATTGCGCTTCCTAAAGTAACGCAGCGGCGGCGTGCCCACGCCTGATCCGCTCGTTGTCGGGCTGGCTGCCTTTCGTGGTTCACAATGCCGGCTGCCTTGATCCAGACGGATTGGGCTGCCTTATCGGCGTGATGAATACTACTTTCGGATAACCAGCCGACATTTCTCCATTCCAACCGCACGAAAGGCTCTGCGGCGGGCTTTGCGCTGCTAGCGTTCACGGCTAAGCTCAGAACGTCCTTAATACGCATGGCCGAACGAAATCACGCTGAAAGCCACTGCTGGAAAGGCTATTCATACTAAAGGATTACAAGCTAAATCAAACCTTAGTGCGCTTAACCCTCCTTCTACGTCTGGGTAGGGTTGACGCACTTCGAACCAACCAGGAGCGCCTCATGACAAAAACAACAAGGCAAGGAATCTTCCAGCCGAAGTCTCTAGCTCTCGCCGTTGCGCTGGGCACTGCCGCCCCGGCCTACGCTGTGAACTTCAATATCGGAGAGATCGAAGGGCAATTCGACTCGGCGATGTCCATCGGTGCCAGCTGGTCCATGGCGGACAGGGACATGGATCTGGTCGGCTTGGCCAATGGAGGAACTGGCTATACCCAGACAGGGGATGATGGGCGGCTTAACTTCAAGAAGGGCGAAACCTTTTCCAAGATTTTCAAAGGTGTCCATGATCTTGAGCTTCGTTATCGCGATAGCGGCGCCTTTATTCGTGGTAAGTACTGGTATGACTTCGAACTGAAGGATGAAAACCGTCTGTTCAAGGATATCAGCGACAGCAACCGGAAAGAGGCGGCTCAATCATCGGGTGCGCAGATTCTGGACGCGTTTCTTTATCACAACTATGCGATTGGTGATTTGCCGGGGACCGTGCGTCTCGGAAAGCAAGTAGTGAGCTGGGGTGAAAGTACTTTTATTGGTAACAGCATCAACTCAATCAACCCATTGGATGCGGCCGCTTTCCGTCGCCCCGGTGCTGAAATCAAGGAAGGCCTGATTCCTGTCAATATGCTCTACGTCTCGCAGAGTCTGACTGATCGACTCAGCATGGAGGCGTTCTATCAGCTCGAGTGGGATCAAACGATCATCGACAATTGCGGCACCTTCTTCGCCAGTAATGACGTTGCAGCCGATGGTTGCGATGATAATTATACGGTCCTATCTGCTGCTCAGCGCGACGCTATCATTGGTGCTGGGGTTACGATTGATCAGCTAAATGCATTGATCGGTGCCGACTATTATGCCGGCCTGGACGATCTAGGCATTATCGTGGGGCCTGAAGGGGTAACAGTTCCGCGTGGTGGTGACCGGGATGCTCGAGATTCCGGCCAGTATGGATTTGCGTTTCGGTGGCTAGGTGACGTGGCCGAATACGGTCTGTATTTCATGAACTACCACAGCCGTACGCCAACCGTCGGCTACCAGAATGCATCCGCCGCTGAGATCCAGGCGTTGTTAGGGCTTCTCGGTACTCCGTCTCCAGGCGGTCCGCTTCCATCAGGGGCGGCCTTCAGCGGCCTGGCATCTGCCGCTTTGCTAAGCAACGGCGAGTACTATCTCGAGTATCCGGAAGATATCCGCTTGTATGGCGCAAGCTTTTCTACGACCTTGCCAACAGGCACAGCGTGGTCTGGTGAAATTAGCTATAGGCCAAACCTTCCGGTAGCTCTCAACTCTACATATACCACCGGATTGCTTGCTACCGGCATCGGCGGTTCCATTGCTACCGGTGACTTCGCGGGTGCGATCGGCCAGGCGGGTATCGAACATCGGGGCTATAACCGCAAGGAAGTCACTCAGCTACAGACCACGTTTACGCACTTCTTCGATCAGGTCTTGGGCGCTGGGCGAGTCACCGTAGTGGGTGAGATCGGTTATGCACATGTCGGTGGGCTGGAAAGTAAGAGCGAGCTTCGTTACGGCCGTGACTCCATTTATGGTCTGGATACGCCAGAGTACGGGAATGACGGCTTTGTAACCGCCAACTCCTGGGGTTATCGCCTGCGCGCCATTGCGGACTACAACAACGTCTTTGCCGGTATCAACTTCAAGCCCAACCTGTCGTTTTCCCACGATGTCGACGGTTATGGCCCGAACGGTCTGTTCAACGAAGGCTCCAAAGCGGTCAGCATTGGTCTGGATGCCGAGTACCAAAACATGTACACCGCCAGCCTGTCCTACACCGACTTCTTCGGCGGCGACTACAACACGCTGGTTGATCGCGACTTCCTCGCGTTCAGCGTGGGCGTGAACTTCTAAGGAGACCAGCGCTGTGTCCGGCCGATGAGGAAGGTCGGCCGGACAACGACGATAAGCAAGGCCTCCGGTAAACAAGATCAAGAGGAACTGGAATCGTATGAAAACAACAAGAAAGCTATTCAGTGTCTTGGCCTTCTCTCTGCTCGCCAGCAGTGTGATGGCCGCGGTTTCCCCCGAAGAAGCCGCCAAGCTCGGAACATCCCTCACGCCGCTGGGCGCGGAGAAGGCTGGTAACGCAGACGGCACCATTCCGGAGTGGACCGGTGGCCTGAAAACCGATGCCGCGCCGCTCAAGAATGGTCATCTGACCAACCCGTTCAAGGACGAACAACCCAAGTTCGTGATCACTGCGCAGAACGCCGAGCAGTACAAGGACAAGCTGACCGCAGGTCAGATGGCGATGTTCAAACGCTACCCGGAAACCTACAAAATCCGTGTCTTTCCGACTCACCGCTCCGTAGCGGTCCCGGACGAGATCTATGAGGCCGCCAAGAAAAGCGCGCTGAATACCGAGCTCGTCGAAGGTGGCAATGGTCTCGCCAACTTCACCGACAGCCGCTATTACGCCTTCCCGATTCCGAAGAACGGCTTGGAAGTGATCTGGAACCACATCACCCGCTATCGCGGCGGCAATGTGCGACGCAACATCGTTCAGGCGACTCCGCAAACCAACGGCAGCTACACAATGGTCCACTTCGAGGACGAGGTGGCCTTCCCGCTGGGCATGACGGACCTGGATCCGGAACGCGCCAAGAACGCTTTGCTGTTCTTCAAACAGCGCGTGACAGCACCGTCGCGACTGGCTGGTAACGTACTGCTGGTGCACGACTCGCTGGATCAGGTGAAGGATCCACGTCAGGCCTGGATCTACAACGCTGGTCAGCGTCGTGTTCGCCGCGCGCCGCAGGTTGCTTACGACGGACCGGGTACCGCTTCCGATGGTATGCGTACCACTGACAACTTCGACATGTTCAGTGGCGCCCCGGATCGCTACGACTGGAAACTAATCGGCAAGAAAGAGCTGTATATCCCTTACAACAGCTATGAGATCGCCTCCAGCGACCTGAAGTACGACCAGATCATCAAGGCTGGTCACGTCAATCAGGATCTGGCGCGCTATGAGCTGCACCGCGTCTGGGAGATCGAGGCCACGCTCAAGAGCGGCGAGCGGAACATCTATGCCAAGCGTCGTTTCTTCGTTGACGAAGACAGCTGGACCATCGTCCAGTCGGAGCTGTACGACGGTCGTGGTCAACTGTGGCGGGTAGGCGAAGCCCATTCGCTCCAGTACTACCAGCACAAGGTGCCCGCTTATGCGTTCGAAGCGCTGTACGACATCATCTCCGGTCGCTACATCGCCATCGGCATGAGCAATGAGGAAAAGCCCCACGAGTACGGTTACCGTGCGTCCGCCCGGGACTTCACGCCAGCAGCTCTGCGTAACGCTGGAGTTCGCTGATCGGGTTCCATCCAGCTGATGAATAAGGCGGCCGACTGGCCGCCTTTTTTTTTGTTTCGAACCAGCGGATGATAATTTCAGTTTACTGGTTCGTTTCCCGGCTCGTTCGCAACCGAAAAGAGTCGTTCCAGCGTCTGCGTTCGCTGCCGGGCGCAGATGCCTCGCTGACGACGGGCATGCCATTGATGGTGGCGTCGGGCGAGGCCGTGCTGTGTTTCAATGGACTGATTCGAATAAGAGAACCGTCGCCATGTCCGTACGCTTCATTCCTGATGCGCTCAGTGCAGAGGCAGGAGCCGCAGACCATCTCGCGTCTATTCCGAGACTTCCGCCGGCGCACATAGGGCGGCCGAGACTCGTTCAGTCTTTGCTCGCCGCCGATTGTCGCTTGCGTCTGATCTGTGCTCCGGCAGGATTCGGCAAAACCGTGCTGATGAGCGAGTGCGCTCGGCTCGTGCCGGAGGGCACGCACATGGTGTGGCTGGATCTGGGCGGACGGGCCTGTAGCGTGGGCGCTCTGTACAGCCAGCTCAGCGGAGCCCTGGGTCAGCAAGATGAACTGGTCGGGAGCGCCGACACTGCAATTCTCACGCTGCTGCGCCGGTTGCGGCAGCCTCTGTGGATCATGCTCGACGATTACCCGCGCGACTGCGATGCGGAGCTGGACGCCTGCCTCGACATGCTGCTGGACATTGGTCCTACATCGGTCAGCTGGTGGGTCTCCAGTCGTCGTCAGCCTGCATGGAAGCTGCCACGGCTTTTGTTGCAGGGGCATCTGTGCGAACTCGATGCCGAGGCTCTCGCCTTCACCGAGGATGAGCTCGAGCGAATGCTCGTTGCTCAGCGAATGGCGCTTTCGCCGGAAAGTTTTCAACAGCTCCACCGCGGTATGGAAGGGTGGCCGGCGGGCGTCTGCCTGATGCTGCTCGGCGCCGATGAGCAGGCGCTGCGCGAGCGGCTTGTGGCCGGCACGCCGTTATTGCGTGACTACGTGCAACGCGAGGTTCTGGCCGGGCTGGGCGACGAAGTGCGCCGCGCGCTGCTTGCCCTGGCGCGTATGCCGCGTTTCTCGGCCGAGCTCTGTGACCATGTGCTGGATGGCGTCGGCAGTGAAATTCTCGATGTGCTCAAGACTCGCCAGCTATTCATCAGGCAGATCGACAATTGTGGCGAGTGGTTTCGCTTGTGGAAGCCGCTGGCGTTGATGCTCCAACGTCTGGCTGACGCGGCTGCGCCGACCCAGGTGCATCTGCGTGCCTGTCAATGGTTCGCCAGCCGCGGCGAAATGCGCGAGGCGGTGGAGCATGCCCTGTGGGCAGGCCAGCCGGAAGTGGCGGCCAATTACCTGCAGCGTTACGGGCAGGAACAGTTGCTGATCGGCGACAACGTTTCGCGATTCCTCAAATGGCGAAGCGAGCTGCCGCAGGATCTGTTTGCCAGTACCACGCGGTTGATCGTGCTTCAGGGATGGGCACTGATCATCTCGGCGCGTCTGGATGAGGTGGAAGACTGTCTGGCCGAACTGGCCAAATTCTTTCCTCAGCCCGATGCCCGGCGGCAGGCGCAACTGCTGGCGCAATGGCAGGCGTTGCGAGGCTTTCTTGCGCGCTTGCGTGGAGAGCCTGGGGCTCGGGAAAATTGCCTGCAGGCGCTTGAGGTGCTGTCCGATCATGCTTGGGCGCAACGCGTGCTCTGCTATCAGGTGCTGACCCAGCAGGCGATGTCCGAGGGCAAGCTGGAGCTGGCGCAACAGTACAACAGCGAAGGTATGAAGCTGGCTCGGCTCAAGGGCAGCGTGCTTTACGAGATGATGCTCAGCGTGGACCGTATCCAGCTGTTGGAGCTCACCGGTGAGTTCGAGCGCGCGGTTGGTGTGCTGAATGAGGCATTGCAGGCCCTCCGCGAAACGGTTCGGCACAGTCCATTGATCGGCCGCTTGCAACTTCTGCAGGGTCATCTGCTGGCCTATCAGGGGCTGGATGAGCCTGCTCAGGAAGCCTATCTGCTCGGCAAGGAGGAGACCGAGACCTGTGGCGATTCCTACTGCTTCTTCGGCTATGTCGGGCTGGCCGAGCTGGCCGCGCGAAGCCAGGAATTCGCCTGTGCCTATCATTGGTTGCGCGACGCCGAGCGGCTTTCACAGTGGCGTCATGTTCCGGAGGCGCGTTTTCGAGGAATTCTGCCGCTCATCAACGGTGTCGCGTGGCTCCACCAGGGAGAGCTACGCAAGGCCCGAAGTGCGCTCTGCCAGGTATTGGATCTCTACGAGGGGCACGGCTACCTGTCGCCTTCCGGATTCTACGAGCTGCTACCCCGGCTGCGGCGCTATCTTGCGGTCATCGATGTGCTGGAGGGGCAGCCACAGCGAGCGATCACCGAGCTGCGCGCACAGGTCGAACAGAACCTGCGGACCCAGCGGCTGGGGCTGGCATGTGAATGCCGCTTTAGCCTGGCCGAGGCGCTTCAGGCCGCGGGCCAGACAGCTGAAGCCGAAACGGAGTTGCGTTCGGCGCTGGCCGAGGCGGCTCGTCAGCATCTGGTAAAGCCGCTTTACGAGCTTCACCACCGCCAACCCCAGTGGCTGGCTCGCGTTCTGCCTGCTACGGCGAAAGGCGAGTCGCTTCGCCAGCGCCTACTCCACTACGAGCGTGAGCCGGAGACGGTACAGGCGATAACGGATGAAACCGTGCTCAGCAACCGTGAGCTGACCGTGTTGCGGCTGATCGCGCAGGGTTGTTCCAACCAGGAAATCGCCGAGCAGCTATTCATCTCTCTGCATACGGTCAAGACGCATGCCCGCCGAATAAATACCAAGCTGGGCGTAGCGCGTCGAACGCAGGCGGTGGCGAAGGCCAAGGCGTTGGCCTGGCTCTGAGGTATCTGGATAGGCTTCACCGTTGCGCCAGGGCGGCAAAACCAGGCACAACGGTGCGCTGCGAGTCAGGGACTGACAGTCGACGGATAAGATCTTGTTGTTGTTTTGAGGCGGGTAAGGTGAAGCGGGCAACCTGCAGGCAATCAGGTTGGTGTTCCTACAGCGAGACGGGTTGGAGCATCGAGGCGCCTCGAGGCGGTAACTGTTCGCCGCGTTCGATGGCCAGACTCACCTGCAGGCTGGTGATCAAGCGCTGCAACTGCTGCTGATCGCGCCACTGTTGCGCACTGATGAAACGCTTGACCGCAACACCCTCAGCACTGGTCAGCGTAAGCAGAATGCTGCCGTCCGGCTTCTCGATGCTGAAGTTGACGTTATAGCGGGGACGAAACACATCACTGATCTTCTGGAATGGACTCGTCATGCCTGGATACCTGTATGGGGTGGTTGCCAGCAATGGACCCGGTAGGTAGCGACAAGTTTCCCCCGCAGATCGGCGCGGGTGCAGCGAAAGGCCGCATGCCCTGCGCGCTGAGCTCAGGCGCCGCTTATCAACTCTGACAGTGCTTCCGGGCTGCTCTTGAACGCCTTGGCGAATAGCTCTCGATGCTTGGCCATATAGATGCCGATGTCCTCGGCCTGCTGCTCGCTGAGCGATGGCGAAGCCTGCTGCAAAACCGTGGCTAGCGTCTCGGCCAGCTCCAGCATTTTGTCATGACGATCGGCTTCGGCTTTATCCATGAACAAACGCTCCAGGTCCCGACTGCTGCGGTACACCACTTCGACGGCCATTTACCACCTCGGTTATTGGCAGATGATACTGTTTATTTGTACAGCATAAGCGGGTGCGGCAAAGATTGGTAGTGTGCCGTCGCTTCAGCGAATGAAACGCCCTTGCAGCCGCTCGGCATGAAACTCCAAGGTCGCGGCGCGATATCCGCTGCGCAGCAGCGGCAGGGGCAGGCAGGATTCCCAACGGGCGCCAGGTTGCAGATCGCCGGGCCCTTGGTAGGTGGGAGCATCGTATGCGCGGCGTGCAAGGTTTGTGCGTGAGCCCGGAAAATAGGCGGCCACTTCCCATTGCAGGCTCTGCAGTCTCCTGTCCGTGTGGTTGACCAGTTGCACATGCAGCGGCTGAGCGCCGGGACAGCGCTGCGGGTCGTGGCTCAGCCGAATCTCGAGGCGCGCCAGCAGTTGTTCCTCACGATGTTCCTGCCAGAGCACCCAGCCGGCGAGGAGTGCGAGGCCGAGCACGGCCCCCAGCGAGATCGGCACGGCCCTCAGCGGGTAGCGGATCAGCAGTACCAGCCAGGTGAGGATGAGCAGGGCGCCGATCAGCATGAGCGCGCTCCTGCGAACAAACGGCTTAGCGACATGGAACACCTCCGCATTGACGGGCTCATGCTAACCCGTGCCGGCCGAGGCTGCGCAAGGACGCGGCGCGCATTTGTAGCAGGATGTCAGTCGCTGGTTTTGCCGCGGCTGGCCAGGCGCTCGAGTGCGGCCCGCAGTCCCGGATCACGAATGCCCTGAGCGGCGGCCTGAATGCTGTCCGCCGCGTTGCTCGACAGTGGGGGCGTAGCGGCGGGCTTGTGTCTCGGTGGTGGCGGTGGCTGCACCTTGAACTGGATGCGTAGCAGTCCGGCAAACTCATCCATGGCTTCCAGCTGGCGCTGCAGGCGGCGCTGCTGGTAACGCAAGCGCGTGGCCCAATGGCCATCGGTGACGATCAGCAGCAGACAGCCTTCACGCCAGGATGCCACCCGACAATGTTCGCGCGCAGCCGGCTGCAGTTGGCTTTCCAGCAACTTCTGAAGGCGCTCGAGTCGCAGCGCCTCACCGAACAAGGCTCTGAGCGGCTTTGCTTCGCGTAGCAGTGAGGCAGGGGCGCGGGCCGGTGATGGGCGAAAGGCCATGATGGTCGGAAGATCCGTGATAACGGTGCTCATGGTAGCAGATGCACGCAAGGCCGAAGCCGGCCGCTGGAGGGTGGCGTCTGGTTGAAATGTGGCTTGGCGAGCCCCATGTTGAGCGCCGAACGGTCGCCTGCCAGCGCCATCGGCGGGTCGCCGTGCTGCGCAGTCAGGCACCTTTCCTCAGTGCCGTTTCCGAGTAGAATGGCCGCTTTGCACGCAGCCGTGACCTCGCGGACGTGCCTCCATCCCCAGCATGGAAGTCTTTGTCGATATGTTTGCGCCTTTATTGAAGAAACTCTTTGGAAGCAAGAATGAGCGTGAAGTCAAACGCATGCTCAAGGCGGTGCATGCCGTCAATGCACTCGAAGAGCAGATGCTGTCGCTCTCCGACGAGCAACTGCGCAGCAAGACCGAAGAGTTCAAGGCCCGTCTCGAGAAAGGCGAAACCCTCGATCAGATCCTCCCCGAAGCGTTCGCCGTCTGCCGCGAGGCCGGCAAGCGCGTGATGGGCATGCGCCACTTCGACGTGCAGCTGATCGGCGGCATGACTCTGCATGAGGGGCGCATCGCCGAGATGCGTACCGGTGAAGGCAAGACCCTTGTGGCGACCCTGGCCGTGTACCTCAATGCGCTGGCCGGCAAGGGTGTGCACGTAGTTACGGTCAATGACTACCTGGCCCGCCGCGACGCTAACTGGATGCGCCCGCTGTACGAATTTCTCGGCCTCTCCGTCGGTATCGTCACACCGTTCCAGCCGCCGGAAGAAAAGCGTGCTGCCTATGCCGCTGACATTACTTACGGCACCAACAACGAATTCGGCTTCGACTACCTGCGCGACAACATGGCGTTCAGCCTGGAAGAGAAGAACCAGCGTGAGCTCAACTTCGCCGTCATCGACGAAGTCGACTCCATTCTCATCGACGAAGCGCGTACTCCGCTGATCATCTCCGGTCAGGCCGAGGACAGCTCCAAGCTGTACCAGCAGATCAATCAGCTGATTCCGCGGCTCACGCAGCATATCGAGGAAGAAGAGGGCGTCGTTACCCAGGAAGGGCACTTCAGCATCGATGAAAAAACGCGCCAGGTCGAACTGAACGAGCAGGGCCACCAGTACATCGAGGAGATGCTGACCCAGGCCGGTTTGCTGGCAGAGGGTGAAAGCCTGTACTCGGCACACAACCTGGGCTTGCTGACCCACGTCTATGCCGGTCTGCGCGCGCACAAATTGTTTCACCGCAACGTCGAATACATCGTGCAGAACAATCAGGTGCTGCTGATCGACGAGCACACCGGCCGGACCATGCCGGGCCGCCGGCTTTCCGAAGGCCTGCACCAGGCCATCGAGGCGAAGGAAGGGCTGCAGATCCAGCCGGAAAGCCAGACCCTCGCCTCGACCACCTTCCAGAACTACTTCCGCCTCTATAAGAAGCTCTCCGGCATGACCGGTACCGCCGATACCGAGGCATTCGAATTCCAGCAGATCTACAACCTGCCGGTGGTGGTCATTCCGACCAACAAGCCGCTGGCGCGCAAGGACTTCAACGACCTGGTCTATCTGACCCAGGAGGAAAAGTTTGCTGCGATCATCGCCGACATCAAGGAATGCCGCGAGCAGGGGCGTCCGGTGCTGGTCGGCACGGCCACCATCGAGACGTCCGAATACGTTTCGCGCCTGCTGGAAAAAGAAGGCTTCGAGCACAAGGTGCTCAACGCCAAGCACCACGACAAGGAAGCCGAGATCATTGCCCAGGCTGGACGTCCCGGCGCGGTGACCATCGCCACCAACATGGCAGGCCGCGGTACCGACATCCTCCTCGGCGGCAACTGGGAAGTTGAGGTGGCGGCGCTGGAGAATCCGAGCGAAGAGCAGGTCGCGCAGATCAAGGCCGATTGGCAGAAGCGTCACCAGCAGGTGCTGGAAGCGGGCGGTCTGCACGTGATCGCCTCCGAGCGTCACGAATCGCGGCGTATCGACAACCAGCTGCGTGGTCGTGCGGGTCGCCAGGGCGACCCGGGCTCGAGCCGTTTCTACCTGTCGCTGGAAGACAGCCTGATGCGCATCTTTGCCTCCGACAGGGTGAAGAATTTCATGAAGGCGCTGGGCATGGAATCCGGCGAGGCCATCGAACACCGCATGGTCACCAACGCCATCGAGAAGGCGCAGCGCAAGGTCGAAGGGCGCAACTTCGATATGCGCAAGCAGCTGCTTGAGTACGACGATGTGGCCAACGAGCAGCGCAAGGTGATTTACCACATGCGCAACAGCCTGCTGGCCGCGGATGAAATCGGTCAGACCATCGCCGAGTTCCGCCAGGAAGCGCTGGATGCGGCCATCAGCGCGCACATTCCGCCGCAGTCGCTGCCGGAGCAGTGGGACATCCCGGGCCTGGAAGCGGTGCTCTACAGCGACTTCGGTACGCGCCTGCCGGTCCAGCAATGGCTCGACGAGGACGAGAAACTTTACGAAGAAACCTTGCGTGAGCGCATTCTCGACGCGCTGCTGGCCGCCTACAACGAGAAGGAAGAGCTGGCTGGCGCCGAAGCGCTACGTTCCTTCGAGAAGCAGATCGTGCTGCGTGTGCTCGACGACCTGTGGAAAGAACACCTGTCGACCATGGACCATCTGCGCCACGGCATTCACCTGCGTGGCTATGCGCAGAAGAACCCGAAGCAGGAATACAAGCGCGAGTCCTTCGCGCTGTTCCAGGACCTGCTCGAATCGATCAAGCGCGACAGCATCCGCGTGCTCTCCCATGTTCAGGTTCGCCGCGAGGATCCGGCCGAGGAAGAAGCCCGTCTGCGCCGCGAAGCCGAGGAGCTGGCCAAGCGCATGCAGTTCCAGCACGCCGAGGTGTCGGCTCTGGACCAGCCGGAGGAGGACGCGGAAGTCGAAGGGCAACCCGACGTCGCTGCCGTTCCGGTACGTACCGAACCGAAGATCGGACGCAACGAGCCCTGCCCGTGCGGCTCGGGCAAGAAGTACAAGCATTGCCACGGTCAGGTCCAGTAAGCGCGACCTCGTCCCGTTGATCCGCGCCGCGACCGGCCTGTGCCGCTCGCGGCGTTTTTCTCCCCGTCACCTGGCCTGTTGGCCACCACTGTCTGAAGGAGCGTCCCATGGCTGTCGGTCTTGGTCCTTTACCTACGCTGCACCCGGTTCCCGGCTTCGAGCTGGGCATCGCCTCCGCCGGCATCAAGCGCCCCGGCCGCAAGGACGTGGTGGTGATGCGCTGTGCCGAAGGCTCGCGAGTGGCTGGAGTGACCACCACCAATGCCTTCTGTGCCGCCCCCGTACTGATCACCCGCGAACGCATGCACGGTCCGGTGCGCTACCTGCTGACCAACACCGGTAACGCCAACGCGGGCACCGGGCCGCAGGGCCTGGCCGATGCCCGTCACACCTGCGCCGCGCTGGCGGCAATGACCGGTGTCGACGAGACTGCCGTGCTGCCGTTTTCCACCGGCGTGATCGGCGAACCGCTGCCGGTGCAGAAAATCGAGTCGGCACTGCAGGCCGCGCTCGACGACCTCTCGCCCGATCATTGGGCCGAGGCCGCGACCGGCATCATGACCACCGATACGCTGCCCAAGGGCGCCAGCCGGCAGTTCCAGCACGACGGTGTGACCGTCACCATCACCGGTATCAGCAAGGGCGCCGGGATGATCCGGCCGAACATGGCGACCATGCTCGGTTACATCGCCACCGACGCCAAGGTCGCCGGCAACGTGTTGCAGGATCTGGTGCGCGATGCGGCGAACAAATCCTTCAACCGCATCACCATCGACGGCGACACGTCCACCAACGACTGCTGCATGCTGATTGCCACCGGCCAGGCGGCGCTGCCGGAGATCACCTCCGCCTCCGGCGAGCTGTTCGGCAAGCTCAAGCAGGCGGTGCTCGAAGTGTTCATGGAAGTAGCCCAGGCCATCGTCCGCGACGGTGAGGGCGCAACCAAGTTCGTCACCGTGCAGGTCAACGGTGGCGGCAATCATCAGGAATGCCTGGATGTCGCCTACGCCGTGGCCCATTCGCCACTGATCAAGACCGCACTGTTCGCGTCCGACCCGAACTGGGGGCGCATCCTCGCCGCCGTGGGGTATGCCGGTGTGCCGGATCTGGATGTGAGCAAGATCGATGTCTTCCTCGGCGAGGTCTGCATCGCCAGCCAAGGCGGACGCTCGCCCAGCTATACCGAAGAGCAGGGCGCCGCGGTGATGGCGCGCGAGGAGATCACCATCCGTATCGAACTGGGCCGCGGCAGCTGCAGCGAGACCATCTGGACCACCGACCTGTCCCACGAGTACGTGAAGATCAACGCCGAGTACCGCACCTGACAGCGCCTGGTGGCCTCCGTTGCGCGAGCGTCTCTCAGCGGATGGCCGGTGATTGGCCAGAGTGCGACGACAGGATGAGCCGGGCGTGGCCGGCTCTGCCGGCCCAGGGCGCAAGCTAGCCGACAGGAGATGCGGGAATGAAGCGAGTTCATGTCGCTGCAGCGGTCATTCGCGGCGCTGAAGGAGCGGTGCTGATCGCCAAGCGACCACTCGACAAGCACCAGGGTGGCCTCTGGGAATTCCCGGGCGGCAAGGTCGAGGCAGGTGAGCAGGTCGAAGCGGCGCTGGCGCGGGAGCTGCTGGAGGAGCTGGCGATTCAGGTCACGGCGGCTCGCCCGCTGATCCAAGTGCGTCATGACTACCCGGACAAGCATGTCCTCCTGGACGTCTGGGAGGTTACTGCATTCATCGGCGAACCGCATGGTGTCGAGGGGCAGCCGTTGAAGTGGGTGCCGGCCGATGAACTCGTTGCTTATCGCTTTCCTGAGGCCAATCGGCCGATCGTCGCTGCTGCCCGCCTGCCCCAGCGTTATCTGATCACACCGGATGGCCTGTCCGCCGAACGGCTGCTCGACGGGCTAGCACAGGCGCTCGACGCAGATTTCGGGCTGATTCAGCTGCGTGCACCTTCGCTCTCATCGCTCGACTATCGATCGCTCGCCGAGCGTGTGCTTGCCCTATGCGCAGGCCGTGCGCGGGTCATGCTCAAGGGACCGCTGGACTGGGCGAGCGACTTTCCGGATGCCGGTTGGCACCTGACGGCGGAGCAGCTCCGACTGTTCGATGGCGCTGCACGTCCCATTGCGGGTGAACGCTGGCTTGCAGCCTCGTGCCATGATGAAAGGGAGCTGGAACTGGCCACGGCATTGGGAGTAGATTTCGTCACGTTGTCGCCGGTGCAAGCCACTGCCAGCCATCCGGATAGCTCACCCTTAGGTTGGTCGCGTGTCGCGGCGCTGTTGGCAGGGTTCAATCAGCCGGTTTATCTGCTTGGGGGACTGGGTGAAGCGGACCTCGCTCATGCGGTGCGTATTGGGGCTCAGGGTGTCGCTGCAATCCGATCCTTCTGGCCAGATTGAACCGTGGCCGGCGTGGCTGGTCACTGGCGTAGCTGTCGCCGCATACACGCGCGATCGGATGTTTCACTGATAGATATATGTAATCGGTGCTATTCCCTTAATCAATAACGTTATGCGTCTGGTTGCGCTATCGTAGGCCCCGTCAAATTCTTAACCCGCTAAGGAGTTAGTAGATGTCCTTGATCAACACTCAGGTCCAGCCTTTCAAAGTCAATGCCTTCCACAACGGCAAATTCATCGAAGTCACCGAAGAGTCCCTCAAGGGCAAGTGGTCCGTGCTGATCTTCATGCCGGCTGCCTTCACCTTCAACTGCCCGACCGAGATCGAAGACGCTGCCAACAGCTACGCCGAGTTCCAGAAGGCCGGTACCGAGGTGTACATCGTCACCACCGATACCCATTTCTCGCACAAGGTCTGGCACGAAACTTCCCCTGCCGTTGGCAAGGCGCAGTTCCCGCTGATCGGCGATCCGACTCACCAGCTGACCCGCGCTTTCGGTGTGCACATCGAAGAAGAAGGTCTGGCGCTGCGTGGCACCTTCCTGATCAACCCGGAAGGCGTGATCAAGACCGTCGAGATCCACTCCAACGAGATCGCTCGTGACGTGTCCGAGACCCTGCGCAAGCTGAAGGCCGCTCAGTACACCGCCGCTCACCCGGGTGAAGTCTGCCCGGCCAAGTGGAAAGAGGGCGAGAAGACCCTGGCTCCTTCGCTGGACCTGGTCGGCAAGATCTAAGGCTTTCGCCTATCTGCCCTGCGTGCCGGAGGGCTGTTCACCGCCCTCTGGCAACCCAACGCCTGGACGCGAACCGTCCGGGCGTTTTATTTCCTGAATTCCGAACGGGGTACCGCTGCTCATGTTGGACACCAATCTCAAGACCCAGTTGAAAGCCTACCTGGAGAAGGTCACCCAGCCCTTCGAGATCGTCGCGTCCCTCGATGACGGCGAGAAATCCCGGGAGCTGCTGAGCCTGCTGCAGGACATCGCCGGCCTCAGCGACAAGATCACCTTGAAGACCGACGGCGACGATGCGCGCAAGCCGTCGTTCTCGCTCAACCGCATCGGCGGCAACATCAGCCTGCGTTTCGCCGGCATCCCCATGGGCCACGAGTTCACCTCGCTGGTGCTGGCCCTGCTGCAGGTCGGCGGCCATCCGTCGAAGACCGCACCGGAGGTGATCGAGCAGATCAAGGCGCTCGACGGCAACTATCGCTTCGAAACCTACTTCTCGCTGTCCTGCCAGAACTGCCCGGACGTGGTCCAGGCGCTGAACCTGATGGCCGTGCTCAACCCGAACATCAAGCACGTGGCCATCGACGGTGCGCTGTTCCAGGACGAAGTCGAGGCGCGTCAGATCATGTCGGTGCCGAGCATCTACCTCAACGGCGAACTGTTCACCCAGGGCCGCATGAGCGAAGAAGAGATCCTCGCCAAGCTCGACACCGGTTCCAGCGCCCGTGATGCCGAGAAGCTCAAGGCCAAGGACGCCTTCGACGTGCTGGTGGTCGGCGGTGGCCCGGCCGGCGCGGCAGCGGCGATCTACGCCGCGCGTAAGGGCATCCGCACCGGTGTCGCAGCCGAGCGCTTCGGCGGTCAGGTGCTCGATACCATGGCCATCGAGAACTTCATCTCGGTGAAAGAAACCGAAGGCCCGAAACTGGCCCGCGCGCTGGAAGAGCACGTGCGCGAGTACGAGGTCGACATCATGAACCTGCAGCGCGCCAGTCAGCTGATCCCGGCCGGCGACGACGGCCTGCATCGTGTGCGGTTCGAGAATGGCGGCGAGCTCAAGGCCAAGACCCTGATTCTGGCTACAGGCGCGCGTTGGCGCGAAATGAACGTGCCGGGCGAGCAGGCATACCGCGGCCGTGGTGTCGCCTACTGCCCGCACTGCGACGGCCCGCTGTTCAAGGGCAAGCGCGTGGCGGTGATCGGCGGCGGCAACTCCGGCGTGGAAGCGGCCATCGACCTGGCCGGCATCGTCGCCCACGTCACCCTGCTCGAGTTCGGTGAAGAGCTGCGTGCCGACGCCGTGCTGCAGCGCAAGCTCAACAGCCTGCCCAACGTCCGCGTGCTGAAGATGGCGCAGACCACCGAGGTCAAAGGCGACGGCCAGAAGGTCACCGGCCTGGTCTACAAGGACCGCACCAGCGAAGAAATGCACAGCGTCGAGCTGGAAGGCATCTTCGTGCAGATCGGCCTGCTGCCCAACAGCGAATGGCTCAAGGGCACCCTGGAGCTGTCGCGCTTCGGCGAAATCATCGTCGATGCCAAGGGCCAGACCAGCATCCCCGGCGTGTTCGCTGCCGGTGACGTGACCACGGTGCCGTACAAGCAGATCGTGATCGCCGTGGGTGAAGGCGCCAAGGCCTCGCTGAGCGCCTTCGATCACCTGATTCGCAGCTCCGCGCCGGCCTGATCGAAACGCGAAAAAAGAAGGGGAGTAACCGCGAGGTTGCTCCCCTTTTTTGCGTCTGGTTGGGAGGTCATTGGATTCGCCCGGCGGTCTGCCGAGGATCGTTGCGAGGTGTCTGCGGTCTACTGCGGTACACCGCGCTACGGCTCAGGTGGTAGCGAGCGCTCGCGATGGCCATGGGCTCCGGGCGCGCATGTCGAGCAGTCCATGGAGCTGTCCACGAAATGATGAATGCGCAAACGTCGCAAAACTCGCGCAGGGTCGTACTGACCCATGCCAACCGACCCAATGAGCCACAGCACGAACGGGTCGTACACGCAGCCTTGGCCGAGCGTCTGGCTGCACTGCTAGGGCTGACTTATGGCGGCGATTACGATCCGACCCGTCGCTATGAGGCTCAGCCCTATCTCGTGCCATCCGGTACGGTGGTCGGCCTGCGTGAAGCCCAGGCGCTGGGCCTGTGCGGGGAGTCTGACCTGTTCGGCGGTGTGGTACCGCAGGCCTTCGTCGAAACCAAGGCCATCACCCACCCACTGATTCGCCCGGACGCCGCTGCGCCGGTCGGCTGGTCGCGCGATTTCAGTACGCAGGTCAAGGGCAGTGTGCTCGCTGGCTATAGCGTCTTCAGTCTGGAGGATGCCAGAGATGCCGGGCGTCGGCTGCTGCACGAGGGCTCTGTGCGCATCAAGCCGGTCCGAGCTACCGGTGGACGCGGCCAGCAGCGCGTCGATGACAGTGATGCCCTCGATCAGGCTCTGTTTGCGCTCGATGAGCAGGAGCTGGCCGAGTACGGCCTGGTGCTAGAGGCCCATCTGGAGCACGTCACGACCTTCAGCGTCGGACAGGTGCGGGTCGGCGGCCGCCTGGCGAGCTACTACGGTACCCAGCGGTTGACCGAGGATAACGCCGGCAACGAGGTGTACGGCGGTTCCGATCTGGTCGTCGTGGACGGTGACTTCGAGGCGTTGCTGGCGCTTGAACTAACGGAAACCACACGGCTCGCCGTCAGCCAGGCACAGGTGTACGACGAGGCCGCTTCGGCCTGCTACCGAAACTTCTTCGCCTCCAGGCGCAACTACGACATCGCCCAGGGGATCGACGGTCGCGGCCAGCCGCGCTCGGGTGTGCTGGAACAATCCTGGCGCATCGGTGGTGCCAGCAGCGCTGAAATCGCGGCGCTGGAACTCTTCCGTCAGGGCACGGGCGCACGAGTCGTACGGGCATCTTCGCTCGAGATCTATGGTCGAGAACGCCCGGCGCCGGCGGCAGCCACGATCCTGTATCAGGGGCAGGATGAAGAGGTTGGTTTCGTCACCAAATGCGTAGTGGTGGAGCAATATGGCGACGCATAGCGAGACAGTAGACATTCTGGTTGGCGATGAGCATATCGCCGGTACGTTCCTTTCACCGCCGGCCAAGATGCCCGGCGTGCTGTTCGTTCACGGTTGGGGCGGCAGCCAGCAGCGCGATCTCACCCGCGCCCGCGGCATCGCCGGGCTCGGCTGTGTCTGCCTGTCATTCGACTTGCGGGGACACGCGCAGACCCGCGCGCAACAGGAATCGGTGACCCGCGAGCAGAACCTCGCCGATCTCCTGGCTGCCTACGACCTGCTTGCTCAACATCCGCATATCGATCCGTCCGCCATCGCCGTGGTCGGGACCAGCTATGGCGGTTATCTGGCCACCATCCTGACCTCTCTGCGGCCGGTCAAATGGCTGGCGCTGCGGGTGCCTGCGCTCTATCGCGACGAGGACTGGAACCTGCCCAAGCGCCAGCTGGACCGCGATGTGCTCAATCAACTGCGCAGCCGGCGGGTGTTGCCGGAAGAGAACCGTGCATTGGCCGCTTGCTCCGCCTTTCGCGGAGATGTACTGATCGTCGAGTCGCAGCACGACACCTTCGTGCCTCACGAAACCATCATGAGCTATCGCGCCGCCTTTCACCGCACCCAGTCGCTGACCCATCGCATCATCGATGGCGCCGACCATGCGCTGAGCAACGAGCGCTGCCAGGAGGCCTACACATCGATCCTGGTCAACTGGGCGACGGAAATGGTCATTGGTGCGCGTCTCGACGAAAAGTCGGCAGCCGGTTTCCGGGGCGTGGATGAGGGCGAGGAGCCCGGGCGTGGCGCGGTGCAGTCGAGCTGATCCGATCAATCGGGCGGCGTAGCGGGTGGCGTCGGTCCGACGAAACGACTCCAGCGTCGGTCGAGCACCTGCTGCTTGAGCACCTCGATGACATCGACCAACAGCTCTTCCAGGGCCAGGTCGGTGTGCTCGTCCTGATAGACCCAGGCATCGAAGAACTCGTCGGCGAGATTGGCGGCCAGGGCCTGGAACTGCAGCCCGCGCATGCCTTCGACGGCGCCCTGCAGGAGGCGTGCGGCGATATCGGCGAGCGCGTCGTCGAGCGTCGCGGCCAGTCGATTGCCGAGCGGCAGCCTTCTGAGGCTGTGCATCTCCGGATTGTCCTGCAGCGCCTGGTGGATCAGCTGGCTGACATAGCCTTCAATGGCGCCGCGATTGTCGCGGTAGCCGGTTTCCAGCATGCCTTGCAGGCGCCGCGACAGATCGTTGAGCACGCGCTGCTTGCGCGGTCGGACCACCTCCTGCAGCAGGCGTCGGGAAAGGTCGTCGCCGGCGCCGATCTCCTGCTGCAGGCGGCCGAACAGGCGCACCATCACCCGGTCGGAGAGCTCCTCGATCAAGAGGTAGTAGTAGCGGCTGAACAGCCCATAAACGGCCCAGCGGCGCATGTCGATCAGGCCCAGACGCTGCAGGCGGATCAGCAGGCTGCCAACCCGCAGTACCCGCAGCCAGCGGAATCCCGCCAGCGGAATGCAGCCGAGCACGTCATACCAGTGGGCGAACGGGTAGTAGTACCAGCGCGCATAACGGCGCTCGAACAGTGCGACCGTCCAGCCGAGCAGCACGTCGAGAATGAAGACCGCGACGAAGGCCAGGTCGATGTACTGGAAGTTGACGTGGATGCTTTGCTGATAGCGCTCGTGCAGTTGCGGCAGCAGGTTGGCAAGCGCCGTGTTGACCGGCTGCAGCGCGAACAGGCTGTCGAACAGGATGAGCGCCAGGTTCACGCAGACCAGCAGGACGATGAAGGCTTCCCAAGCGGCATGCAGCCCGTCGCGCCGTCGCGCCTGTTGATCCACGCGGTGCTCAGTCATCCGCGCCGGCTGCCGCGGCGGCGGGTTGCCAGAGGATCTCGCCACACCCCTGGCGCCGCGCAATCAGGCGGGCGGCGACGAACAGCGCGTCGGACAGCCGGTTCAGATAGGCCAGCAGCACCGGGCGCACGGTTTCGCTGGCATTGAGCTGCTGGCAGCGGCGCTCGGCAGTGCGCGTCACGCTGCGGCACAGGTGGGCAAGGGCGATGAGCCTGGAACCGCCCGGCAGGATGAACTCCTTGAGCGGCCCCAGCTCCTGATTCCAGCTGTCGATGGCCTGCTCCAGGCGCTCGACCTCGCTTTCCGGCAGCGCCTGGTAGTCGGGCATGGCCAGCTCGCCGCCAAGGTCGAACAGGCGGTGCTGACAAGGCCCGAACACGCTGATCAGCTCATCGAGCGCAGGCCATTGCACTTGCGCCTCAGCCAGTTCGGCAAGCAGCAGGCCGAGCTGACTGTTGAGCGTGTCGACCTCGCCCATGGCTTCCACACGGGGATGATCCTTGGCGACCCGGCGGCCATCACCGAGGCCGGTTTCACCGCTATCGCCGGTACGGGTGTAGATCTTCGACAGTCGATTGCCCATCTTTTGGTTCCTTGTTCAGGCCGCCGGCGGCTCGCCAGGCGAACTCAGTGGCAGGCGCAGGGTAAAGGTGGAGCCATGGCCGGGTTGGCACTGCACCTCCATCTGGCCCTGGTGGTTGTTGGTAATGATGAAATACGAGACGGAAAGGCCCAGTCCGGTTCCCTGACCGACTTCCTTGGTGGTGAAAAACGGTTCGAATATGCGTTTGCGAACATTCTCCGGAATGCCGCCACCGTTGTCTTCGACCTGAATCTCTGCCCATGGCGGGTTCAGTCGAGTGCGCAGGATGATGCGCCCGCGTTCCTGAGCCTGGTTCTGGTGGATTGCCTGGGCGGCGTTCTTCAGCAGATTGAGCAGGACCTGTTCCAGTTCGTTGGCGATGCAGGGCACGCGATCGATCTGCGGATCGAAGTCGCGAACGATCTCGATCGACCTGAAATCGAAACCCTCCATCAGGGCGAAATCGTTGCCGGCGATCTCCAGCGCCTGGTCGATCAGCATCGGCAGCTGACAATCGGCCAGCTGCCGGTTGCTCATGCGACTGAAGCTGAGCATATGGCTGACGATCTTCGCGGCCCGGGAGCCGGCCTGCTGGATGCCGTCGAGCAACTGCGGCACTTCGCGGCGTTGCAGATACTGGTTGACCGCCTCCAGACGCACGCCGGTTTCCTCCGCTGCCTCGCGATTGCGTTCCAGTTCGGGCGAAAGCCGGCGGCGGATGTTCTGTGCGTTGTGCAGGATGGCGCCGAGGGGATTGTTGATCTCGTGAGCCATGCCGGCGGCCAGGCTGCCCACCGAGAGCATCTTCTCCGACTGCACCATCATCTCTTCCATGTTGATGCGCTGGGTGATGTCGTCGATGCGGATCACCACGCCGCGGCCACCTGCCCCGCTGAGCGGGTAGAAGGTCAGTGCGTAGTGGTGCGGCTCGTCGTTGCGCTGCCAGGTCACCCGCTCGATCTTTTCCACCACGTGCTGCTCGGAAGTGCGGCGGATCTGCGCCAGGAAGGGCTTGAGCGGCTCGAAGGCGACGAACACCGGCTGATTCAGCGCGTCGTCCAGCGGCGTTCCGGAGAGGGCGCTGGCTTCCTGATTCCACTGGGTGACGTAGAGCTGCTCATCGAGGGCGATCAGCGCAGAGGGCATCGAATCGATGATGCTGTTGAGGTACTTCTGGAAACCGGTGAGTTTCTGCTCGATCTTGCTGCGAACCTGGACCTCCAGCTCCAGCTTGCGGTTGGAGTGCCGCGTTTCCTCGGCCAGCCCCTGGGCGTGATCGAAGGCTTCCTGGGCATCGTCACGGGCGCGCTTGAGCTGCTGCTCGCGAGCCTCCATGCGTGACAGCATGGTGTTGAAAGCGTCGGCCAGGCGACCGATCTCGTCTTGGTTGCCGGGCTTGGCCCGTAGCGAGTAGTTCTCCTCGCGGGTTACCTGGCGGGACAACGCTTCGAGGTCGCGAATTGGCCGCGTGACCAGCTGGCGGATCTGCCGGGCGACCAGAACCCACAGCAGCAGGCTGGCCACGAGGATCGCCAGGCTCGCGGTCAGCGTGCCGGTGTAGAACGCCCCGGGCAGTTCGCTGCTGGCGACCATCAGCAGATGCCCGGCGCTGCCGTCCGGTTGCGGCAAGCGGACCAGCAGATTGGCGCGGATCTCGCCGGCGCGCCAGTCGGCGACTGCGCTCAGCCGTTCCGGCAGACGCAGGCGCTCGCCCTGCTGGACCTGTGCCAGGCTGTTGCCGTCGCGGTCGTAGATGACCGCTGCGCGCAGCGGCGCATAGCCGTCCAGGCGTCTGAGTAGCGAATTTGCCGCTTCTGGTGAGGTCAGCGCGCGCGTGCTCAGCTCTTCGGTAGCGAACAGTTCGCCCAGCGTATGCATGGCCTGGGGAGCTACGCTCTGCCGCGAGATCCAATAGGCGGCGCTGATGAAGGTGAGGTTGGACACCAGCAGGACCGCAGCCAGGAGGACGAGCAGGGCGAGCAGTAGCTTGCGGCCGACCGGGAGGTTTTCGAGGCGTTGACGCAGGATCATTGGCGGTACGAGGCGGCAGAGGTTTCTGCAGGGTAGCCGCGGCTCAGTCGGTGGGCAATCCGCGCTGGCGCAGGTGCTCGCGAAGACGCTGGTGCAGCGCGTGCAGCTTCGGCGTGGGCAGCCCCAGGGTTTGCGCCGTGGCACAGGCGTGGCCGAGCAGATAGGCGATCTCCGTGCGTCGGCCAAGACGGACGTCCTGATGCATGGACG
Organism: Stutzerimonas sp. KH-1; assembly: GCF_054483855.1. Classification (NCBI taxonomy): domain Bacteria; kingdom Pseudomonadati; phylum Pseudomonadota; class Gammaproteobacteria; order Pseudomonadales; family Pseudomonadaceae; genus Stutzerimonas; species Stutzerimonas sp. KH-1. Next base: position 4,747,734 of record NZ_CM137011.1, read on the forward strand.
AGTAGTTGGCCGCCGTGGCTTCGATGACCCGTAGCACCTCGTTCTCCAGGTCGTCGGCGGCCGCTGGCTGGCCGCTGGCTACGAGCAGTCTGCCGAGTTCTTCGCTCAGCGCAGCGAGTTGCGCAGGGTGCTGCAGCAGCTCGCCGTTGCGGCAGTCATGGAGCACGGTCAGTGGATTGATTGCACAGTTCAGCGCGAGTTTGCGCCAGAGCCGCGAGAGAATTTCCGTGCTCCACGTCTGCGCGATGCCGGCCAGGTCCAGTTCGCTCAGCCAGGCAGGCGCTGCGCCGCCAAGCGGGTCGCCCAGCCAGTTCTGCCCGCGGCCGGCGAACAGTACCTGGAAATCAGTCTCGCGATAGGCCCCTTCGGTGCTCGACACGAAGATGCAGCGGGCCTGCGGCCAGCGCTCGGCTATCGCTTGCTGACTGCCGAGACCGTTCTGCAGCAGGAGCAGTTCGGCACCCGGGACCAGGCGAGCGGCGACCCGGGACACGGCGGCTTCGGCATCGTAGGCCTTGCAGGCAACCAGCAGTCGTCTGATGGTGGTCGGTGCGTCGGGCAGCTCCGCCGGGATGTCGAAACGCTCGAGATTGTCGTTCTCCCGCAGGCCGAGCCCGCCGGCGTGTTGGTACTCGTCCAGGCGTTGCGCCGAGCGCAGGATCAGCCGTACCGGCAGACCGGCACGAGCCAGCCGGGTGGCCCACAGGCTGCCGAGCGCACCGGCGCCGAGAATGTGCCAGGTCATCGACTCATGCCGACTGCTTGAGCCGGAAGGGGACAATACGGCCCGTGCTGTAGGCGCTCGGCAGCAGCGCAGCGGCACGTTCGATGATGGCCTGCGGTGTGACCGGGAGCGCGTCGGCATCGAGGCTGATCAGGCTGATGCCTGCCTTGATCGAAATGAAGCCTTCGCTGGTCTTCAGCGCGCGCAGGTTCAGACCCTCGTGCAGGCGTTTGAAGCTGCTCGGCGAACAGCCCTTCAGATCATCGACCAGCGCCAGCAGGCCGAACTGTTGCTCGTCGATCCGGCACACCACATCCAGTGGGCGGACCAGCTGCTGCAGGCGAGCACCGATGGCACAGAGGATTTCCGCATAGACGGGCTTTCCGTAACGTTCGCGCAGTGCATCCGCGTCCGGCAGGCCGATCTGCAGGTAGTACAGCGCGGTACCACGATTCTCCATTTGCCGCAGGCTGGCGGCCAAGCGCTGCTGTAGATAGCGGCAGTTGCCCAACCCGGTCAGTGGGTCGTGCAGGCTCTGTTCCTCGAGGCTGGCGACGCTTTCGGCCAGCTGATGGTTCTCCTGCTTCAGCTGCTGCAGCGAGGCGCATAGCCGGTCGGCAGCGAAGATTCTCGGCAGTAGTTGCTCGTTCATTGCCGACTTGCTGATGAAATCGTCGACGCCATGGTCGAATGCCAGGCCGAGCGCATTCTCGCTGTCGCGCCCGGTGAGCAGGATGACGTAGCTGTAGTGGCCGCTCAGGGCGTCGCGTTGGCGAATCTGCCCGGTCAGCTCGAGGCCGTCCATCTCCGGCATCAGCCAGTCGGCCAACAGTACGTGGGCAGGACGTTGCGCATGCTGCGTCAGCGCGTCAGCGGCGCTGCTGGCGAAGCGGATATCCTGGTAGCCGGCCTTGCTCAGGGCACGACCGATCATGACGCTGGAGAACTTGGCGTCATCGACCACGAGGATGCTCAGGTGGGGGTTGGGCATGGCAAGCTCAATCAGTTGGAGGGGGACGTCCTGTCACTCCGTAGGGGCGGGCGCTGAAACGTCGAAGCGTTATAATGACCGCGCTTTCTTAACCGTCAAGACACGCGCGCTCGGCTCATGCGGCCCGTCGCGCTACATAGTGGAGGAATCCCATGCCCTCGTTCGACGTGGTGTCCGAACTGGACAAGCACGAAGTCACCAACGCGATCGACAACGCGATCAAGGAACTCGATCGTCGCTACGACCTGCGTGGCAAAGGCAGCTTCGAGCAGAAGGACCTGACCGTGCAGCTGACGGCAGAAGCCGAGTTCCAATTGGAGCAGATGCTAGAGATTCTCAAGTTGAGCCTGGTCAAACGCAAGATCGATATCCAGTGCCTGGAAGTCAAAGAGCCCTATGCCTCCGGCAAGACCACGAAGCAGGAAGTGACGCTGCGCGAAGGCATCGACAAGGAGCTGGCGAAGAAGATCGTCGCGCACATCAAGGACGCCAAGCTCAAGGTACAGGCCGCCATTCAGGGCGAGCAGGTGCGCGTTACCGGCAAGAAGCGCGATGACCTGCAGGAAGCCATCGCCCTGCTGCGCGGACACGAGTTCGGCATGCCGCTGCAATTCAACAACTTCCGCGACTGATTCCCGCCGCGCTTCGGCGCACGCAACAACCCCGCTGTTCTCGGTGCCCGGCCCGCCGGCACCGATTCTTGAAGGAGCATCTCTGCATGGACCTCTCTATCGACTATCTGGTCGATCTCTCCGAAGCCTGGCTGCCGGTCGTTCTGCAATACGGCGCCCAGGTGACGCTGGCATTGCTGACCTTTCTATTCGGTTGGTGGCTGATCAATACGCTGACCGCCAAGGTCAGCGCGCTGTTGCAGCGGCGCAAGGTGGATCCGACCCTGCACGGTTTCATAGGCAGCCTGGCCGGTATCATCCTCAAGGTATTGTTGCTGGTCAGTGTGGCCTCGATGATCGGGGTGGAAACCACTTCGTTCATCGCCGTGATCGGTGCTGCCGGCCTGGCCATCGGTCTGGCCCTGCAGGGCAGCTTGGCGAACTTCGCCGGCGGCGTGCTGATCCTGCTGTTCCGCCCGATTCGGGTCGGCGAGTGGATTGAAGCCCAGGGCGTAGCAGGCACCGTCGATTCGATTCAGATCTTCCATACGGTGCTCAAGTCCGCCGACAACAAGACCATCGTGGTGCCCAACGGTGCTCTATCCAACGGGCATATCACCAACTACTCCCGCGAGCCGCGGCGCCGTGCCGATATCAACGTCGGTATCGACTACGGCGCGGACATCAAGCTGGCACGGCGGATCCTGCTGGAAATCGCGCAGGATGAGCGTGTTCTGCGCGATCCCGAGCCGGTGGTGTTCGTCACCGGGTTGGGTGACAGCTCGGTCAATCTGTCGTTGCGGGTGTGGGTCGCGACCGGCGATTTCTGGCCGGTGACTTTTGGCTTCACCGAACTGGTAAAGGAGCGTTTCGACGCTGCTGGGATCGGCATTCCGTTTCCGCAGCGCGTGGTGCACCTGGTTCAGAGCTGAAGTCTTGCCTAAACGAAGCGAAGCCGGCATCTGCCGGCTTCGTCGTTTCTGCTGGTCGCCTCAGGACTGTTCCGAGGCTGCTTCGCGCTGCGCCTCGCCGGGTTGCTGGCGGTCTCGGCTCCATTGCCAGGCGATCAGGATCAGCGTCGGCACGCCGAGCAACGCGGTGACCAGGAAGAAGTCGCTGTACCCGAGGTGTTCCACCATGACCCCGGAGTAGCCACCCAGCAGACGGGGCAGCAACAGCATGAGCGAACTCAGCAGCGCGTACTGGGTGGCCGAGAACTTCAGGTTGGTCAGGCTGGACAGGTAGGCGACGAAGGCGGTGGAGGCGAGGCCGCCGCTGAAGTTGTCGCAGGAGATGGTGACGATCAACATGTTCAGGTTCGCGCCCATCTCCACCAGCAGCATGAACATCAGGTTGGTCGCCGCGGAGGCGACGCCACCGATGAACAGGATCGGCAGGATGCTGAAACGCACGATCAGCAAACCGCCGAAGGCCGCTCCCAGCAGCGTCATCACCAGCCCGAACAGCTTGCTGACGCTGGCGATCTCGTCCTTGGAAAAACCCTGATCGATGTAGAACACGTTGGCCATCACGCCCATCACCGTATCCGACATGCGATAGGTGGCGATCAGCCCCAATAACAGCAGCGCCTGCCAACGGTAGCGCACGATGAAATCGGTGATCGGCGTCAGCACCGGCCCCATCAGGATGCGTCCTGGGGCCGACAGGCAGCCCCAGCAGATCAGCAGGTACATGGTGCCGCGCGGCCAGTAGCCGCCCCAGTAGGACTGGAACATGCCGGTAGTGGAAACCATCAGGATGATCAGCACGATTACCGACACGGCCTGGTGGGCGAAGTCGAAGCGCACCGGTCGCTGGCGTTGCTTGGCTTGACTGAAGATATGCCGTACCGGGACGAACAGCGCGCGGCCCACCGGCGATACGCTGCCGAGGATGAACAGTGCGTAGAGCGTGGCGCGCGGCCAGGCCTGGGCGATCAGCGCATTGATCATCGCCGGCACCGAGACCAGCAGCACCAGCAGCAGGCCGACCGCGGCCAGCTGATGATTGAAGGTGTAGCGCGAGGGCTCGTTGGGCAGTGGCGCGGCTACGTCCGGCTCGCGGATCACCAGACTGGTGATCAAGCCGGGCAGGATCAGCAGCGCGAAGACGAAATAGGTCGTGGTCCAGGCCGCCTGGTTGTAGTCGAGGCTGCTCGAACCCAGCCATTCGGCGAGGAAGAGGGCGCCGGCGCTGGCGAGCAGCATGGCGATGCGATAGCCGGTCATGTAACTGGCGGCGAGGGTCGCCTGCAGCTTGTCCTCGACGATCTCCAGGCGATAGGCGTCGATGGCGATGTCCTGGGTGGCCGACGAGAATGCCACGACCACCGCCAGGGCGATGAGCATCGTCAGGTTGTGCTGCGGGTTGCAAAGGGCCATGCCAATCAGGCCGACGGCGATCAATGCCTGCGACAGCACCAGCCACGAGCGGCGTCGGCCCAATGCGCCGATCCAGGGCAGCCGCCATTGGTCTAGCATCGGCGACCACACCCACTTGAAGGCGTAGGCCAGGCTGATCCAGCTGGCGAAGCCGATGGTTTCCCGCGAGACGCCCGCTTCGCGCAGCCATACCGACAGTGTGGAGAACACCAGAACGGCGGGAAGACCCGCAGCGAAACCCAGCAACAGCAGGGCTAGCGTAGCGGGACTGGCGTAGGCGGCTAGCGCATCGCGCCAGGTTTCACGGGACATACATCGAGGTTCTGCACGGATTGGACGAAGGGCGCACTCTAACCGCTGTGCTCCGTCGAATGCCAGCCATGCCGACGCATGTCCACTCGGTCGTTGACGATGGTCAGGCCCTCTGCCCGCAGGCGCATCCGCTGTTCGTGACCTGCTGCTGTTCCGGCTGGCAGGCTGAGGCGGCCGCCGGCGGCAATCACTCGATGCCACGGGAGTGTGGTGTCGTCGGGCAGCTGCGACATCAGCCGACCGACCCAACGTGCAGCCCGGCCGAGCCCCGCCATGGCGGCCAGCTCGCCATAACTCACCACCTTGCCGGGCGGGATTTGCGACATCACCAGATAGACGGCAGCTCGGCGCGTTTCAGCGTCGGCGGACGGCGGCAGCAGCGGTGCGTGGTCATTCATGCTGGGGCTTCCGGGGAGGTAAATCGACGGGCCGGAGAACTCGGGTTCCGTTCGGCGGTCTGTGCTTGCTGTGGTTAGACGCATAGGGATAATGCCAGCCTTTCAACCGACCCAGACCTGATTTCAATACCCGTATGTTCCCCAGAACCCTGCTTTGCGTGACCCTTTCCGCTCTGGCTCTGCCATCGTTCGCCGACACCGTATGGCTGAAGAATGGCGATCGCCTGACTGGCAAGATCAGTGTGCTCGACGGCGGCAAGCTGCTCATCGAAACCGAGTATGGCGGTTCGATTCCGCTGAAGTGGAGCAAGATCGCCACGCTGGAAAGCGACCAGAAGCTGCTGATCAAGCAGGACGACGTGACCGGCGAGGTCGCGCAATCGCTGCAGGCAGCCGACGAGGGCAAGGTCGTCATCGCCAACGGTGCCGCGCCGCGCACGGTGGAGCTGGCGAGCATCACCCAGATCATCCATCCCAAACCGCTGGTTCAGGATTTCACCTGGAGCGGCAACGTCGATATGGCGATGGACTACAAGCGTGCCGAAACCGATACGGATGACTATGACGTCTCCTTCGACACCAAGGCGCGGCACGGGCTGTGGCGCCACAACGGCACCGGCAACTACAACCGCGAGTACCGCGACGGCGTGACGGTCACCGACAACTGGGATGCCGAGTACGCGCTGGACCGCTTCCTCGATCAGCACTGGTTCTGGCAGGGGCGGTTGAGCTACAAGCGCGACCAGATCGAGGATGTGCGCCGTCAGCGCACCATCGGTACCGGTCCTGGTTACCAGTTCTGGGACAACGAGCTGGGCGCCTTCTCCCTGGCAGGGCTGATCAACCGTAGCGACTACGAGTTTGCCGACGGCGACAAGGAGAACTTCTACCTGGCGGCGATGAAGTGGGACTACAACCGCTACCTGGTGGGCAAGACCTTCGAGCTGTTCAGTACCGGTGAACTCGGCAAGCCGCTGGAGAACGTGGCCGATTACGCGCTCGATGCTGAGGTCGGCCTGCGTTACAAGGTGACCGACTGGGCTTCGCTGAACATGAAGGCAGAGAAGGACATCATCAGCGGTGCCGACAACGATCTCGACGAGACCCGCTACAGCATCGGCTTCGGCGTGGGCTGGTAAGCCTTATCGATCCGGTGTGCATATAAGAAAGGCAGCCATCTGGCTGCCTTTCTTCTTTGGCTCTGACACCACGATCAGAGACGCAGCCCGCCGTCCAGTTCGAGGATGCGGCCGGTGTAATAGTCGTTCTCGAAGATGTACGCCACCGAGTGGGCGATCTCCGCCGGCTTGCCCATGCGCTTGAGCGGAATGCCGGAAGTCATTTTCTCCAGGGCTTCGGGCTTCATGCTGGCGACCATCTCGGTCTCGATGAAGCCGGGCGCCACGCCTGCCACGCGAATGCCGTAGCGCGCCAGCTCCTTGGCCCAGACCACGGTGGCCGAGGCCACGCCGGCCTTGGCCGCGGAGTAGTTGGTCTGGCCCATGTTGCCCGCGCGGGAGATCGACGAGATGTTGATGATCGCGCCTTCGCTCTTCAATTCGACCATCTTCGCCGCGACTTCGCGGGTGCAGAGGAACACGCCGGTGAGGTTGACGTCGATCACCGCCTGCCACTGCGCCAGGCTCATCTTGCTGATCTCGCCGTCCTTGACCTTGAGCAGCAGGCCGTCGCGCAGGATGCCGGCATTGTTCACCAGGCCATGCAGGCCGCCGAAGTCTTCGGCCACACGCGTGACCATGTCGCTGACCTGCTCTTCGTTGGCGACATTGCACAAGTAGGCGCGTGCGTCGCCGCCGGCGGCCTTGCAGGCGGCGACGGCCTCGTCCAGACGCTCCTGGTTGAGGTCCACCAGCGCCAGTCGCGCGCCCTTGCTCGCCAGGTACTCGGCCATGGCCCGGCCGAGGCCCTGGCCACCGCCAGTGACGATGATGACCTTGTCTTGCAGTTGCATGCGCGCCTCCTGTTGTCCTTGTAAGGCGGGAACGACGCCCGCCAGGGAAATCGTTATGCTGGGCGCTCCGTCGTCCCGGACCCGTCTCGAGGAGCCACAGGTGAGCGCCGAAGCCCGCAAGCATGCCCGACAACTCCTGCTCAAGGAATACCGCGGTGTGCTCTCCACCCATTCCCAGGCCATGCCCGGCTTTCCGTTCGGCTCGGTCGTGCCGTACTGCCTGGACGCCAATGGCTGGCCGCTGATCCTCATCAGCCGGATTGCCCAGCACACCCGCAACCTCAAGGCCGACGGGCGCTGCTCATTGCTGGTCGGCGAGCGCTCCGCCGAGGACGTGCAGGCAGCGGGTCGGCTCACGCTGCTGGCCGAGGCCCGCCAGCTCGAAGACGCAGCGACGGTCGAGGCTGCTGCCCAGCGTTATTACAGCTACTTCCCCGAATCGAAGGATTACCACCGCGTACACGACTTCGACTTCTGGGTGCTGGAACCGGTGCGCTGGCGCTACATCGGCGGTTTCGGTGCGATCCACTGGCTGGATCAGGTCGCATTGGCCAACCCCTTCGCGGCGGGGAACGGCGAGGTGGAGCGGGGCATGGTCGAGCACATGAATGACGATCATGCCGCGGCCATCGCGCATTATGTCGAACAGGCCGGGCTGCCGCGCGAATCCGCGGCGCGGATGACCGGCATCGACAGCGAAGGCTTCCACCTGCGCATCGGCCAGGCGCTGCATTGGCTAGCCTTCCCCGAACCCTGCGCGACGCCCGGGGCGGTGCGGCAGGCGTTGGTGGCGATGGCGCGTCGCTGAGGTGATTCAGCTTGGCTTCAGCGGCGCCGCGCATAATCCGGTTACAGGGCTTTTTTCACCTGGGTTGAATTAGACCCGGGATGCCGCCATCTACAGAGGACTGGAAGCTGATCTTCCGCCAAGGACCATCGATGCGAATCTTTTTTGTGCTGTTTCTGTTGTTTCCGCTGGCCGAGCTGTATGTGCTGATCAAGGTCGGCAGCTCCATCGGCGCGCTGGCCACCATCCTGCTGCTGGTGCTCAGTGGCATCGCCGGTGTCCTGCTGCTGCGTCTGGCCGGTTTCGCCACCGCCTGGCGTGCCCGCGAGCGCCTGGCGCGCGGCGAGCTACCCGAGCGCGAGATGCTGCAGGGTCTGATGATGGCTATCGGCGGCGGGCTGCTATTCCTGCCCGGCTTCATCAGCGACGTGCTGGCGCTGATCGTGCTGTTCCCGCCGACCCGCAACTTCCTCTTCCGTCAGATCAACCGGCGCATGGAGGCGCAGGTGCGCCGCCAGCGCGCCTTTGCCGATGACTTGCAGGCGCGGTCCAACCCGCAGCGGCCGAATGTGATCGAAGGCGAATGGGAGCGGCGCGATCAGGACAAATGATCCGTTCGCTCGAAGACCGGCATGCCAGCAGGCATGCCGGTTTGCATTTATAGCCATGAAAATTTCATCCGCGCCCCTTGAAATGCTCTTGAACGCCCGCATGTAGCGGACACCGCAAGGTCGCTGTCGTGTTCGACAGTCCGTCTTCTGCGGCTCGCGTTGCGGGCCGCAACCGGCACCGCCGGATTTGCCCAACCCGCCGATGAAGGGTCATCGGCATGGAACCACTCTACTAGGAGAGATCGACAATGAAGCTTCGTCCTCTGCATGACCGCGTCGTGATTCGTCGCAGCGAAGAAGAAACCAAGACCGCAGGCGGCATCGTCCTGCCGGGCTCCGCTGCCGAAAAGCCGAACCGTGGCGAAGTCGTTGCTGTGGGTACCGGCCGTGTGCTGGACAACGGCGAAGTGCGCGCTCCGGCCGTGAAGGTTGGTGACAAGGTGGTCTTCGGCCCTTACTCCGGCAGCAATACCGTCAAGGTCGACGGCGAAGACCTGCTGGTGATGAGCGAGAACGAAATCCTCGCTGTCATCGAAGCCTGATCACCCGCGAATCTCCATCGATAATTCAAGAATTGAGGATCAATCAACATGGCTGCTAAAGAAGTCAAATTCGGCGATTCCGCACGCAAGAAAATGCTGGTCGGCGTGAACGTCCTGGCTGATGCGGTAAAAGCGACCCTCGGCCCGAAAGGCCGCAACGTGGTGCTGGAGAAGAGCTTCGGTGCTCCGACCATCACCAAGGACGGCGTTTCCGTCGCCAAGGAAATCGAGCTGAAGGATCGCTTCGAGAACATGGGCGCCCAGCTGGTCAAGGACGTTGCGTCCAAGGCCAACGACGAGGCCGGTGACGGCACCACCACCGCTACCGTGCTGGCCCAGGCCATCGTCAACGAAGGCCTGAAGGCCGTCGCTGCCGGCATGAACCCGATGGATCTGAAGCGCGGCATCGACAAGGCGACCATTGCCATCGTCGCCGAGCTGAAGCAGCTGGCCAAGCCGTGCACCGATTCCAAGGCCATCGCCCAGGTCGGCACCATCTCCGCCAACTCCGACTCCTCCATCGGTGACATCATCGCCGAGGCCATGGAGCGCGTTGGCAAGGAAGGCGTGATCACCGTCGAGGAAGGTTCGGGTCTGGAGAACGAGCTGTCCGTCGTCGAAGGCATGCAGTTCGATCGCGGCTACCTGTCGCCTTACTTCATCAACAAGCCGGACACCATGGTCGCCGAGCTGGACAGCCCGCTGCTGCTGCTGGTCGACAAGAAGATCTCCAACATTCGCGAACTGCTGCCGGTGCTGGAAGCCGTTGCCAAGGCCGGTCGCCCGCTGCTGATCGTTGCCGAAGACGTCGAAGGCGAAGCCCTGGCGACTCTGGTGGTCAACAACATGCGTGGCATCGTCAAGGTTGCTGCAGTCAAGGCCCCGGGCTTTGGCGATCGCCGCAAGGCCATGCTGCAGGACATCGCCATCCTGACTGGCGGTACCGTGATTTCCGAAGAAGTCGGCCTGAGCCTGGAGACCGCTACCCTGGAGCACCTGGGTAACGCCAAGCGCGTCGTGCTGAACAAGGAAAACACCACCATCATCGACGGCGCTGGCGCCCAGGCTGATATCGAAGCCCGCGTTGCGCAGATCCGCAAGCAGGTCGAAGACACCACTTCCGACTACGACAAAGAGAAGCTGCAAGAGCGTCTGGCCAAGCTGGCCGGCGGTGTTGCCGTGATCAAGGTCGGTGCCGGTACCGAAGTCGAGATGAAAGAGAAGAAGGCCCGTGTCGAAGACGCCCTGCACGCCACCCGTGCAGCCGTCGAAGAAGGCGTGGTGCCTGGCGGTGGCGTTGCCCTGGTGCGCGCTCTGCAGGCCATCTCCGAGCTGAAGGGCGACAACGAAGACCAGAACGTCGGTATCGCGCTGCTGCGTCGCGCTGTCGAAGCGCCGCTGCGCCAGATCGTCTCCAACGCCGGTGGCGAGCCGAGCGTGGTGGTTGACAAGGTCAAGCAGGGTTCGGGCAACTACGGCTTCAATGCCGCTTCCGACACCTACGGCGACATGATCGAGATGGGTATCCTCGATCCGGCCAAGGTCACCCGTTCCGCGCTGCAGGCTGCTGCCTCCATCGGCGGTCTGATGGTCACCACCGAAGCCATGGTTGCCGAAGTGGTAGAAGACAAGCCGGCCCCGGCTATGCCGGACATGGGCGGCATGGGTGGCATGGGCGGCATGATGTAAGCCGACCGGCCCCTTGGCACCATAAAAAGAACCCCGCCTCGTGCGGGGTTTTTTTTGCGTGCCGTTCAGTGCATCCTCGACCGTTCGTCAAAAACAACGCAGGAATTAACTAGCTGAGCTACGGTCAGTTAACCACCGCCTAATCAAGGGTTTACACCATGAAGCTGGAAATCGCTCGAGGATTGTTCCTCATCGGCGCGCTCGGAGTGACCACGCTTTGCGTAGCGGCATGGAATGAGCCCGGAGCGACACTGGTGCAGAGCAGCGAAAGCCGCAGCTACTGCCCGTTGCCGCCAGGCGGCAAGTCCCGCTTCGAGGCGGTGCGTCCCGATCAGGATCTGCTCTTGCTTCTCTACGGCCTGTCACAAGGCATGCGCTAACGCCTCTGGCGTCAGGCGATGCCAGGCGCGCTAGCCGGTAGCGGTGCCTTGTCCGGCCTGGCCAGCAGTTCATAGACGGCAGGCAGCACGAACAGCGTGAACAGCGTGCCGACCGACATGCCGGTGGCGATCACCAGGCCGATGTCGAACCGGCTGACCGCACCGGCCCCACTGGCGATGATAAGCGGCACCATGCCGAACACCGTCGCCGCGGTGGTCATCAGCACCGGCCGCAGGCGAATCGCCGCTGCTTCTTCCACTGCCTCGCGTCGACTCAGGCCCTGTTCACGGCGCAGCTGATTGGCGAACTCGACGATCATGATGCCGTGCTTGCTGATCAGGCCGATCAGCGTCACCAGGCCCACCTGGGTATAGATGTTCATGCTCGACAAGCCGAGGAATAGCGGCACCAGCGCGCCGCAGACCGACAGCGGCACGGTTACCAGGATCACCAGCGGATCGCGGAAGCTCTCGAACTGCGCGGCCAGGACCAGGAAGATCACCGCCAATGCCAGCGCGAAGGTCAGGTACAGCGCATTGCCTTCCTGAATGTACTGGCGCGAAGCGCCTGCGTAATCGAAGCTGAAACCCTCCGGCGCTTCCTCGCGGGCGATCCCCTGCAGCGTCTCGATCGCCTCGCCCATGCTGACGATGGGGAAGCCCTGGATCATCGCGGCGTTGAGTTGCTGGAACTGCTTGAGCTGAGTCGGCCGGGCGCGGTCGCGCACCTTGATCAAGGTCGACAGCGGCAGCATCTGGCCCTGCTGGTTGCGCACGTAGTAGTTGCTCAGCCAGTCGGGGTTGTCGCGGTAGGCGCGTTCGACCTGGGCGATGACCTTGTAGCTGCGGCCCTCGATGGTGAAGCGGTTGATCTCGCCTTCGCCGAGCAGGGTGCTCAGGGTCAGACCCAGGTCTTCCATGGAAACACCCATCTGCGCGGCTTTCTCGCGGTCGATATCGACCACGATCTCTGGCTTGTCGAAGGCGAGATCCACGTCGAGGAAGGCGAACTTGCCGGACTCCTCGGCGCGTTTGCGGATGCGCTCGGTCACCTGCAATAGCGTCTCGTAGTCGTTGGCGGTATTGATCACGAACTGGAACGGCAGGCCTTCGCCGGTGCCGGGCAGCGAAGGCAGGTTGAAACCGAAGATCTGCAGGCCGGACAGGCGATCGAGCTTGGCCTGGACCTCGGGGAGGATTTCCATCTGCGAGCGCTCGCGCTCGTCCCAGGGCTTGAGCAGGAAGCCGCCGATGCCGCTCTGCACGCCGTCGAAGCCGTTGATCTGGAACCAGGAGTAGTACTCCGGGAAGCTCTGGAAAATCTCCAGGAACTGATCGGTATAAGCGTTCAGGTAGTCCAGGTTGGCGGTCTTCGGTGCGCTGGCCATCATAAACACGATGCCCTGGTCCTCCTCCGGCGCCAGCTCGCTCTCGGTGAACATCAGCAGCACCGGAATCAGCGCCAGCACGAGCACGGCGAACACCAGCACCACCGGGCGGGTGTTCAGGGTGCCGTGCAGGGCGCGCTGATAGCGCTGCTTGAGGCGCTCGAACAGCTCGTCCAGGCGATGGGCGAAGCCGCTGGGGTTCTCTTCGTGGCGCAGCAGCTTCGAGCACATCATCGGCGACAGCGTCAGCGCCACCACGCCGGAGATCAGCACGGCGCCGGCCAGGGTGAGGGCGAACTCCTGGAACAGCGCACCGGTCAGCCCCTGCAGGAAGCCGATGGGTGCATAGACCGCAGCCAGGGTGATGGTCATCGAGACCACCGGCATGGCGATCTCCCGGGCGCCGTCGAGCGCCGCCTGGAACGGCGATTTGCCCTGCTCGATGTGTCGGTGGATGTTCTCCACCACGACGATGGCATCGTCCACGACCAGGCCGATCGCCAGCACCATGGCCAGCAGTGTCAGCAGGTTGATCGAGTAGCCCATCGCCTGCATGAAGAACAGCACGCCGATCATCGACAGCGGGATGGTTACCACCGGGATCAGCACCGTGCGCAGTGAGCCGAGGAACAGGAAGACCACGACGATGACGATCACCGCGGCCTCGGCCAGGGTCTTAACCACCTCGTCGATGGAGGCCTGGATGAACTCGGTGGCGTCGTAGGCAATGGTCGCCTTCAGGCCCGGCGGCAGCTGCGCCTCGATCTGCGGCATGACCGCGCGCACTTCCTTGATCACGTCCAGCGGGTTGGCGCTGGGCGTGCCCTTGATGCCGATATAGACCGAGGGGATACCGTCGAACGAGCTGATCGAGTTGTAGCTTTCGGCGCCCATCTCCACCCGTGCCACGTCGCCCAGCAGGACGCGGCTGTCGCCCTGGGTCTTGAGCGGGATGGCGGCGAACGCTTCCGGTGTCTTCAGCTCGGTGTCGGCGTTGATGCTGGTGACCACGTACTGGCCCTTCACTTCGCCGGCCGCCGAGAGGAAGTTGTACTTGCGCACCGCCTCGTTCACGTCGCTGGCGGAAACCCCATAGGCCGCGAGCTTTACCGGGTCCAGCCAGAGGCGCATGGCGAACACCTGGTTGCCGAGGATTTCCGCCTCGGCCATGCCCGGCAGCGTCGCCAGCTTGGGCTGGATGACCCGCGACAGGTAGTCGGTGATCTGCGGGTTGCTCAGCTGGTCGCTGTAGAAGCTGATGTACATCAGCGCGGTGGAGTCGGCCGCCTGCTTGTTCAGCACCGGGTCCTCGGCATCTTGCGGCAGCTGGTTCTTCACCGAGTTGGCCTGGCTGAGCAGCTCGGTGTAGAGACGATCGGTGTCGGCGCCAATACGCGCATAGACCGAGATCACCGAGGCGTTCTGCTGGCTGACCGAGGTCATGTAGTCCACCCCTTCGGCGCTGGCCAGACTCTGCTGCAGCGGCTGGGTGATGTAGCCCTGAATGGTTTCGGCGTTGGCGCCGGGGTAGGCGGTGGTCACCGTGATCAGCGCGCTTTCCATCTGCGGGTACTGGCGAATGGTCAGGCTGTTGAAGGCCTGAATGCCGAGCAGCACGATCAGCAGGCTGATGACGCTCGCCAGTACCGGGCGGCGGATGAAGGGATCGGTGAAGGCCATGGGCAAGTCCCTGGAACTGTTCGATGTGGCGCTACCGCCGGAGCGGCAGGCCGCTTATTCGGACGCCGGCTCGGCGCCGTCCAGCTTGAGCGTGCGGCTCTCGGCGATAGCGACATGGGTGCCGCTGTCGAGCTTGAGCTGGCCGGCAGTGATCACCTGTTCGCCGCCTTCCAGGCCGTCGAGAATGACCACCAGGCCGTCGCGACGCTCCCCCGTGCTGACGAAACGGCGCTCGACTACCAGGTACGGCTCGTCGCTGCTGACCCCCTCCGGCGGCGTGCCTTCGGTGACCAGCAGTACCGAGTTGCCGTACAGGGTGTAGGTGATGGCGGTTTCCGGCACCACCACTTGCGCGGTTTCGGTCGGTAGCAGCACCTGCAGGTCGGCGAACATGCCGGGCAGCAGGCGGCCGTCGGGGTTGGCCAGTTCAGCGCGCACCTGCACGTTGCGCGTTGTGGTTTCCACCTTCGGGTTCAGCGCGGTGATTTCGCCTTCGAAACGCTCGTTCGGGTAGGCCGCCACGCGCAGCTGCACTTTCTGCCCGAGTGCCAGCAGCGGCACATGCTGTTCGGCCAGGAAGAAGTCGACGTACAGCGTGGACAGGTCCTGAAGCGTGGCGATCGGCGTGCCGGCGGCGAGGTAGTCGCCGACATCCACCTGGCGGATGCCGATGGTGCCGGAGAAGGGCGCCAGCACACGCTTCTTCGCCAGGCTGGCGCGCAACTGGGCGACGCTGGCCTCGGCCTTCTGCGACTGTGCGTTGAGGCGGTCGTACTCGCTGCGGGAAATGGCCTGGCGGTCGAGCAGGCTGCGGGCGCGCTGGAACTCCAGGCGGGACAGGTTCAGGTCGGCCTCGGCGCTGGCCAGGCTGGCCTGCTCCACTTCACTGTCCAGCAGCACGATGGCCTGGCCCTTGCTGACTTTCTCGCCGGACTGGAACTGCACGTCGCTGATGGTGCCGGCGATCTCGACGCTGAGGTCGATGCCCTGCGATGCCTTGAGCGTACCGATCGCCGGCAGGCGGCTCTGCCAGTCCATGCGTCGGGCTACTTCCGCCTCGACGTTGATCGCTGGCTTGGGCGCCTGGAACTGCTGAATCTGTTGGTAGATCGAGTTGAACTTGAAGGCGGCGAGGATCGCAACGACGACGACCACCGCGCCCAGCATGAACAGCATGCGGCGCAACATTTTCCGATTTCCTTGGAGATGTGAGCCGGCTGTCTACTGCCGTGATCGAGGCAGCCGTTCGAACGTCCGGTCATCGTCGCTTGGACGATGGCTGCACTGGCGCAGCCGGACCGGGGAGGGAGGAACTTAGCCCCGAATCGGAGGCAAGTAAAGGGGGAGAGAGGGCGCAGGACTGCTGAAATGCGGGGCGGGCGACAGACTGTCGAGCCGCCCCGCTGATCGTCAGCCTGCGAGGCGGCGGGTAACCTCTGTGAGCTGCGCCGACAATCCGTGCAGGTTCTGGCTGGCGGCTTCGGTGCGTTCGACGTTCTGCTGGTTGGTGGTGGCGATGGACGTGATCTCGGTGAGGTTGCGCGAGATATCCTCGGCCACGGCGGTCTGCTCCTCGGCTGCGGTGGCGATCTGGCGGTTCATGTCGCGGATCGCTTCGACCGCTTCAGTGATGCGTTGCAGCATCTGGCCTGCTTCGGTCACCTGGCCGACGCCCTGTTCGCTGCGCGCCTGGCCGCTCTCGATGGCGCGCACGGCGTTGCTCGCGCCGGTCTGCACGGTGTCGATGATCTGGTGGATTTCGGCGGTGGATTCCGCGGTGCGCTGGGCCAGCGTGCGTACCTCGTCGGCGACCACGGCAAAGCCGCGGCCGGCGTCGCCCGCGCGAGCGGCCTCGATGGCGGCATTGAGCGCGAGCAGGTTGGTCTGGTCGGCGATGCCGCGGATCACTTCCAGCACCTTGCCGATGCGCCCGCTGTCACCCTCCAGGCGGCGGATGACGTCTGCCGTGCTGGCGATCTCGTTGCTCATATCGGTGATCGTGGCGATGGTGCCGCGCATCACCGCTTCACCCTGTTGGGCGGAATGGTCAGCGTCGTCGGCAGCCTGCGCGGCTTCGGCGGCATGCCGGGAGACTTCCTGAGCGGTCGCGGACATCTCGTGCATCGCCGTGGCGACCTGATCGGTACGCGAGAACTGCTCGCGGGCGCCGTTGGCCATCAGCCTGGCGATGGCGTTCAGCTCGCCGCTGGCACTGTCCAGATTCGAGGTGCTCTGCTGCAGGCGGGTGAAGGTATCGGCGAGGAAGTCGCGCAGCACGTTGGCGGCGGCGGCGAGGCGGCCCAGTTCGTCGCTGCGGCTGGCATCCACGCGATCGGCGAACTTGCCCTGGCTGAGGCGCGCGATGTGCTCGATCAGGTTGCGAATCGGTTCGATGATCCGGCGATTGACCAGCCACAGGCTGAACAGCGCCACCACCACACTGGCGAGGATCATGATGATCGGGCCGAAGGATGCGGTGCTCTGTGCGTCGGCACGGATGGTCTCCGAGCGCTGCGCGGCGGCGTCTCCCAGCTGTTCGACCAGCTCGCTCAGCTGAGCGCTGGTCGCCCGGTCGATACCGGCGACCGCGGCGTCCCCGGCGAGCGGGTCGCTGTCGGCGGCAATGTAGGCATCCAGGCCCTTGCGATAGGCAGCACCGAGAGTGCGGTGCTCGCCGCGCAGGCTCTCGATCTGCTTGGCCAACTCCGGCTCATCGGCGCTCAATACCAGCAGGTCGCCGAGAATCTTCTGTACCTTGGCTTCCTGGGCCTCGAACTGGCTCCAGTAGCGGTTGCGCTGCTCGGGCTGCTTGCCGCGCAGCAGTACGTTCTTCCATTCCTGGACCTGCACCTTGAACTCGAGGTTGGCCTCGTCGATCAGCTGCACTTCGGCCAGCGGGCCGTCGAGCAGCGTCTGGAAGTGGTCGATGTTGTTGCTGAGCAGGCGAATGCAGGCTAGGGCGATGAGGAGGGTCAGCAGCAAGCTGCCGCCGATCAGCGCGAGGATCTGCGCGCGCAGGGATTTATGAAGCATGGGCAAGGTCTCGTCATTTGAGAAAACGTCAATGAGCATCCCTGCCGTTGCCCAGCATCATCGGCCGGGGGACGTTTTTCTTGAGCTAGGCGATGCGCAAATGGTTGTCCCAGAGCCCGGCCGGCATTTTCAGGTGGCTGCTGACGATATGCGCGCCCCGGCAGTCGAACAGGCGGCAGCGGCCCTGTCCGGAGCTGACGACGAAGCCTTCGGTAACTGCAGCGACACCCGCGCAGTCGGGCAGATGGGTCTCCTGACGCAGCTCTGCGGAGTCCAGGTCCCAGAAGAACACTTTGTTGCCACGCGGTGCGGTGACGGCCAGCAGGCGTAGTTCATCGTGAATGGCCAGGCTCGCGGTGTACTGGTTCATGCTCTGCCGCTGCGCCTCGCCGAGTGGGAAATGCTGGAACGGCTGACCCGGACGCTTGATCGCCAACAGCGGGATGCGGTCCATGGCGTCGCCTTCGTACTGCTGGCCGCTGACGATGGTGCCGTCCGCCGCAACCGCGAGGTGACGCACGCTGTTCATCTGCTCGGGCAACTGTTCCTTGCTCACCAGGCTGCCATCGCGGCGCAGCAGCACCAGGCTCGGCTCCATGGCGTCGAGATTCATCATCTCGCGGCTGTCGGCCTCGGTGCGGATGCCGCCGTTGGCGATGACCAGGGTTTCGTGGTCGGGCATCCACAATAGTTGGTGCGGGCCGATGCCATGGGTGGCATGTTCGCCGACCCGCACGAGCTGCCGGCCGTCCAGGCGGTAGACACCGAGTACTCCGCGGCCTGGGTCGGCGGTGTCGTTCTCGGTGGCGTAGAACCATTCGCCGTCGCGATGGAACACACCGTGGCCGTAGAAATGGCGATCCTTCGGCGAGACCAGCACCTGCAAGAGCTGCCCGTCGCGTGAGTCGATCAGGTAGCTCTCGCGGCTCGGGCGGCGGCCGACGAAGACCGCCAGCGGCAGGTAGGGGTGCGGATAGACGTCGTGGCAGCGTTCGGCGACCGGGGTGGCGAACACCTGACTGCCATCGAGCCGATAGCCGACGGCGTAGTGCTGGCCGTCATTGCCATCACGGGCCGAGAGCAGCACCGGTTGCCTGCCGTTACGCGTCAGCGACCAGCCGGCAATTCCGCCGGCGGCCAGCATGGCACCACCGAGGCCGAGCAGGGTTCGACGCTTCATGTTCAGTCTCCGTCGTGGGCGTTGAAGCCGATCTGCACACCTAGCGCGCGGGCCAGCTCCAGCTGATGCAGGCGGTGCAAACGGTCGATTCGCGCGTACAGCTCGTCGAGTTGTGCTCGACCCTCTTGCTCGGCGAGCAACTTGCCGAACGGCTGCTTCAGGCTTGCCAGCTGCTGCAGCACCTCGCCGTAGCTGGCATCGATACGTGCAGCCAGTTCGCTCTGCTCTTGGCCCAACAGCGCGCGCAGCCCGTTCTGCTCGGCGCCTGACCACAAACGCTCGGCGCCCTTGACCGCGGCCTCAATGCTGCCGAGCGTCGTGTCGCTACGCCAGCCTTCGGCCTGGTAGGGCTGCGGATGACCCTTGGACTGCCGGCCAAGGGGCGCGCCGAGTTTCTTCTTCAGGCCATCGAGGGCGGTGACCTGTATCCGCAGTAGCTCGGCAATGGCCTCGTTCGGTTCGGCATAGCGCTCGTTGGGAAAGCTACGCAGCTGGTCGGCCATGCCGTCCTTGTCCTGCCAGCGCTGCAGCACGCCCGCGGCGAGTTTCTGCTGATGTTCGCCGATAGCCGCCAGCAGCGGACAATACCGGGCCTTGGTGGCCTGGTCGTTCAGATCGATGCTGCGGTCGAACAGGATGTATTCGTAGGCACTCAGTCCCTGGACCACTACGCTGGCATTGTCGAGGTCGGCCTGGCTGAGGTCGGGTTTGGCTTCGAGCAGGGCGCCGACCTGACGCGCGACCAGGTTCTTCTTGTCCGGCCAGAACTGGACCTGCCAGGCCAGATTGCCCTCGCCCAGCGGGCCGATCAGCAGGGGTTGCAGGCCCGCCCAGGCTGTTTGGGCGTGCACGAAGGCTTCGCGCGCCTCCTCCAGCGTCTGGTTGTCGGCACAATAAGCGATGGCGCTCGCCGCGAGGCGACGATCCACTTCCGACCATTGGGTGTAGGCGGGTAGCAGCACGTCATCGGCCAGCGCCTTGCTGGTTTCCACTTGCGGATCGGCCGGGGTGCAGGCGCTCAGCAGGAGCGCGGCGAGCAATCCGCCGCTGGCGATGCGCAAGGAATTCGAACGGATCATGGTGTCCTCTTTGGCGGAGCCGGTTTGCAGGCCTGCAGCGATACGCAAGCCCGGCTGAATGTTAGATCTGGAGACTCAGAGCGACTCCAGGAAGCTCAGCAGCGCGTCACGCTCCTGCTGGTCGAAGCCGAGCACGACCTGGCGTGCTTTCTCCGCCTCGCCACCGTGCCAGAGTATCGCTTCGAGCAGGTTGCGGGCGCGGCCGTCATGCAGGAACTGGCTGTGGTCGCTGACCGTCTGGGTCAGGCCGATGCCCCAGAGCGGTGGGGTGCGCCACTCGCGACCGCTGGCCTCGAACTCGGGACGATGGTCGGCCAGGCGTTCGCCCATGTCATGTAGCAGCAGGTCGGTATATGGGCGGATCAGCTGGTTGGCCAGCTCCGGTTCCGCCGCGTCGGCTGCGGTGGTGAACTGCGGCACATGGCAGCTTTGGCAGCCGGCCCGGTGGAACAGCGTCTTGCCGGCCAGGACCTGGGGATCGTCGACGTTGCGCCGCGCCGGCACGCCGAGGTTGCGCGTGTAGAACAGCACCTGGGCAAGGATGTTGTCGCTGACTTCCGGCTCGCCGCCGTGGGGCATCGCCAGGCAATCGGTCTGGCGCTCCGTGCAGCTGTTTCCGCTGAAGAGGCTGGTGGACAAGCCCATGTCGTTGAAGAAGGCGTCGGCATTCTGCTGATTGAGGCTCGGTTGCCCGGCCTTCCAGCCGAAGCGACCCATCACGGTCTCCCGGGTGGTCTGATCGAAAACCCGATTGGGGCGCCCGGAGATGCCGTCACCGTTGCGGTCGTCCGGGTCGGCATTGGCCAGCAGCGCCTGCTCGGGGATGGCTTCGAGCAGGCCGAGGCCGATCATCTGCGGTGCGATGCGCAGCGACACAAGGGTGTCTGGATGCATCTCGCCGTAAGCCAGCTCGCTCAGCTCGACCTCGGGCTTGCGCAGTTCCACCTCGGTGCCATCGGCGAAGCGTACCCGCTCGGTCGAATAACGCAGGCGAGCCTTGCCTTCGGGGGCGACTCCGGGCACCGCCATGTCTTGCAGCTGACCGCCGTAGCTCGGCTCCGGGGCGATGCCACGTTCGCGGACGACTTCGGCATGCTCGGGACCCGCCGGGATGGACAGGCGCACCAGCATTGAAACCGCGCTGGCTGCGTCTTCCGCGGGCGGATGGCCACGGCCGTCCTTGATATGGCAGTTCTGGCAGGCATTCGTGTTGAACAGCGGGCCGAGTCCGTCGCGCGCGGTGGTGGAGGACGGCGCGATGACCCAGGGATTGCGGAAGAAACTGTTGCCGACACTGAAGTCGAGCCGGCGCATCGGCGCGAGATTCGCAGCGGGCATGGAGAAGGCGTTGTGGTCGAACTTCATCACGGTGGCATTGCCCGCGGACAGGGCTTCGCCGGGCTCGGCCTGTGTGAAACTGGGAGTTTCGTCGTTGCTACAGGCGGCCAGAGCCAGAACCAGCAACGGGAGGAGGCCGCGGACCAACGGGCGCATCGGAAATACCTGCACAGCGGTGAATTAAGCCGCGCAATCTTAGCAGGCTAATCGACTTGAAATAAGAGGGATTTGCATTTGCGCGGAAGGCCTGTCCCGCAGCGCTGAAGGGAGAAGCCCTGGCGCGACAAAGCGTCGCGCCAGGGCTGAGCGATCAGAACTCGTGATCGGCCGTATCGGGGTTGAGGTCGCTGATGCCGAGGGCGGCGGCGGCCTGTTCGATCGATGCGGTCTGCTTGACCAGAGCGGCGATGGCGTTGCGGACCTTTTCCTGGCCTTCGGCATTGTCCGGCGCGATCAGCTGATCGAAGGCTTCGCCATCCTCAGCGCTCTGCACCAGCACCTGCAGTTTGGCTTCGGTGCTCTCCAGGTCGGTCTTCAGCGTGCTGTCCACTTCCGGGCTCGCGTCCTGGACGAGGGAGGCGAGGGACGGGCCGGTCAGCGTGGTGCCGTCGATGCGCTTGTACTCGCCCAGATAGACGTTGCGGATACCACGCGCATTGAAGAAATGCGAGTTATGCGTGTTGTCGCTGAAGCAGTCATGCTCGTCCTCGGTGGAGTTCGCCTCCAGTGCGACCTTCATACGCTCGCCCGCCAGCTCGCCGAGCGACAGGCTGCCCATGCCGAACAGCATCTTGCGCAGGCCATTCTCGGCGGACTCTGCCTCGAGGTTGGCGCGGTAGTTCTCGGCGCCCGGCTGCCACTGTTCGACCATGTCCTGTAGATCGCTGACCAGCAGGTCGGTCGCTGCCTTCAGATAGGTCCGACGGCGGTCGCAGTTGTCACCGGTGCAGCCTTCGCCCTCGACGTAGTCGGTATATGGGCGCTGGCCGGCGCCTGGGCCGGTACCGTTGAGGTCCTGCCCCCAGAGCAGGAATTCGATGGCGTGGTAACCGGTGGCGACGTTCGCCTCCGAGCCGGCAAGCTCGTTGAGGCTGGCCAGCAGCTCACCGTTGATCACGCTCGTATCGATCTTGTCTTCGCCGATCTGTAGTTCCGGATTGGCGATGATGTTCGCCGTCGCGCCCGGGTTGCCCAGGGCATGCTGATAGTCGCCCTCGACGTAGTCGATCAGGCCCTCGTCGAGCGGCCAGGCGTTGAGCTGACCTTCCCAGTCGTCCACCACCGCGTTGCCGAAGCGGAAGACTTCGGTCTGCATGTATGGCACCCGGGCTGCCAGCCAGGCCTCACGGGCCGCCTGTAGCGTTTCTTCGCTGGGATTGGCGAGCAGGCTGTCGACCGCTTCCTGCAGCTTCACGCCGGTGGCATGAGCATCGCTGAACACGGCCAGCGCCAGGTCGGCGTAATGAGCCACGACGGCCTTGGCGGCTTTTTCGTCGAGCGTCTTTGCCTGTTCGGCAGGCACTGACTCGGTTGTCGCCTGCGGGGCCGCCGTCTGGTTCGTGGGCGTCTTGTCCTCGCCGCAACCGGCGAGCGAAATAGCCACGGCGAGAAGGCTGGCGGTTGCCCAGGTGGGAGTGCGTAGCATGTGCGGATTCCTTTGCGTGCGGGTGAACGAAGCAGAGTGCTGCTCGGAAGCGCCTAATAATGCGAAAGATTTTCATTTTGTGCAAAGCCAATGCGTGCACGGGCTCTCTATTCCGTTCCGCCCCCGTCGGTAGAATGCTGGCGATTTGCTTATCTATCCCCGGAGACGCGACGATGAGCCTTGGCGTAGTGGCTGTGCTGGTAATCCTGTTCCTTATCGCTGCGTATGCGGTGACTCTCTATAACGGGCTGGTCCGCCTCAAACATGGAGTCGGTAAGGCCTGGGCCAACATCGATGTGCTGCTGCGTCAGCGCCACGAGGAACTGCCCAAGCTGGTGGAGACCTGTCGGCAGTACATGCAGCACGAGCGCAGCACGCTGGAGCAGGTGATCAGCGCTCGCAATGCCGTTTCCAGTGCGCGTGAGCAGGGTGATGTCGGTGCACTGGGGCAGGCCGAGACCGGGCTGCGCGCTGGGCTCGGGCGGCTATTCGCGCTGGCCGAGAACTATCCGCAGCTCAAGGCCGACGAGAGCTTTCGCCACTTGCAGCAGCGCATCAGTGGACTGGAGAGCGGCATTGCCGATCGGCGCGAGCTTTATAACGAAGCGGTCAATCTGAACAACGTGCGCATCGAACAGTTTCCCGACGTCATCCTTGCGCGTCTGTTCGGCTTCAAGGAGGCGGCTCTGCTGCAGTTCAGCGAGGCAGAGAAGGCCGATGTGAATCTGAAGGCGCTGTTTGGCTAAATGGATTTCGCTCAGGTCTTCAGCCTTGTCGCAGCCGGTGCCCTCGCCGTCGGTGGTGCAGGGTTAAGCATTGGGCGGTGGGCACGTGCTCGCCATCTGCTCGACACGCCAACCTCGCGCATCCGCTCGGCTGCCCAGGGTTATGTCGAGCTGGTTGGCATCCTGCGCGAACTGGCGGTGCCGCAGCCGGTGGCGCCGCTGACGGGTGAGCAGTGCCTATGGTGGCGCTACCGTATCGAGGAGTACCGCTCCAACGGTAAGCGCAGCAGCTGGCGCGTGGTCGAGCGAGGTGTCAGCGATGCCTGGCTGCGTCTGGCCGATGCCACCGGCGAATGCCTGATCGATCCGCGCGGTGCGGAGGTCCATCCGGCCTTTCGCAGGGTCTGGACCGGCGATCTGCGCCACCCGCGCGGCACTGCGCCGAGCGGCTGGCTGAGCCTGTTCGCTGGCAGCAAGCGCTATCGCTATACCGAGGAGCGCCTGCATGAAGGTGAACCGCTGTATGCCATCGGCGACTTTCGCACCAGTGGTGGTGGGCGCCAGGGGCTTGATCTCGACGCGGCCCGACGAGAGGTTATCCGTCACTGGAAGGGCGATTTCGCCGGTCTGTTGCAGCGTTTCGACAGTAATGCCGACGGCGTGCTCGACGAGCAGGAATGGCGCCGGGTGCAACTGGCCGCAACGCTCGAAGCGGAAGACCAGCACCGCCAGCACAGCGCAGTCCCGGAACGGCACCAGCTGAGTCGTCCGCAGGAGGCGCTGCCGTTCGTCCTGTCCAGTCATGGCGAGGAGGTCCTCGCTCGACGCTTCTACTGGCAGGCCGCGGGTGGGGTGCTGATGTGCCTGGCCGGAGCTCTATGGCTGGCCTCACAGCTGGGTGTGGACGGCTGGTAAGGCGTACCGCTCCGGCGGCTGCGTCGCATACATTCGGCCCTTCGCAGCGCTTTGCCGTTGTCCCGGACTTCGCCTCCCTTGTTCACAAGGCTTTTAGCGGATGCAGGCCTCCCTGGTGAGCGCGCCGCCGTTCGCACAAGCCGTTTCTTCTGCGCTTAGCGCAACTCGGAATTGGCGGCCCGATCGAAGGGTTGTGACTGGCGCAGGAGCAACTCCAGGTCGCGCGCAGGCAATGGCTTGCTGTAGTAGTACCCCTGACCTTCCTGGCAGCCCTCGGCGATCAGATAGGCCTCCTGCTCCGGGGTTTCGACCCCCTCGGCGATGACTGTCATGCCGAGGCTCTTGCCGAGCTGGATGATTGCCCGAACGATGGTGGCGCCTTCGTCCTGGCCGATGTCCTGGACGAAGCTCTTGTCAATCTTGATCTTGTCCAGCGGCAGGCTCTTGAGATAACTGAGCGAGGAATACCCGGTGCCGAAGTCGTCGATGGCGATGAGCGCTCCGGAGCGCCGCAGGCTGTGCAGGTTGTGTGCCGCGGCTTCGATGTCTTCCATCAGTCCGGTTTCGGTCACCTCCAACTCGAGGGTTTCGGCTGGCAGCTGATGGGCCTGCAGCAGCTCGCCGATCATCTCCGGCAGCTGCGGGTGACGCAGCTGCACGGTCGAGAGGTTCACCGCCACGCGCAGGCCGGTGTAGCCCAGCGCATGCCAATGGCGCAGCTGGCTGCACGCCTGGTCCAGTACCCATCTGCCGATCTCGATGATGCTGCCGTTCTGCTCGGCGAGTGGAATGAACAGATCCGGCGGAACCAGCTTGCCCTGGGGGTGCTTCCAGCGGATCAGCGCCTCGACGCCGATGATGCGGTTCTGCTGATAGTCCACCTGTGGCTGGTAGACCAGGTGGAACTCATCCCGCTTGAGCGCCTCGCTGAGGTCCTTCTCCAGCTCCCGGCGTGCACGCATCTCGCTGTCGATACTGGCGACATAGAACTGGTAGCGGTTGCGCGAGCGGCTCTTGGCCAGGGTCATGGTCTGCTCCGCCTTCTGCAGGAGCTTCTCGGTGCTGTCGCCGTCTTCGGGGTAAAGAGTGATGCCGATGGTGGCGCGCAGGCGGATCAGATGGCCGTTGAGCTCGATCGGATTCTCCAGGTCGTCGAGCAACTCCTGCGCCAGCTCGGCGGCTTCGTAGGGCTGTTCGATGCCGCCGAGCACCAGGACGAACTGGTCGCCGCCCAGTCGCGCCAGTGCGCCGAGCCGGCCGCCCGAGTCGCGCAGTCGGTCGGCCAGCGCCTTGAGCAAATGGTCGCCGGCCTGGTAACTGTACTGTTCATTGATGCCTTTGAAGTCGTCGAGGCCCAGGCAGAGCACCGCGATGCGGCGTTGCAGGCGCCTTGCCTCGTCGAGGATGTGGTCGAGCTGCCGCTGCAGCTGCTGGCGGTTGGGCAGGCCGGTCAGCGAATCATATTGAGTCATGCGCTGCAGGCTGCTTTCGGCCTGCTGGCGCAGGTGCATGTTGTGCTCGATGGAGGCGAGCAGGCCGTTGGCGGTTTCCACCCAGAGGCCGAGCTCATTGGCTTCGTGGCCCTTGATCATCGGCAGCTTGTGCGCACCGGGGCGGTCCGGGTTGATCTGCGCCAGGTGCTCGATGAGCTTGGTGAGCGGACGAGTCAGCAGCCACTGGTAGATCAGATAGAGAATGAGCCCCAGCGTCAGCGCGCGCAGTATGCCGACGATGAAGATCACCACCGAGTCGCTGATGAATTCCTGGCCGTACTGGGCGGTATCCAGGGTGATGCGCAGGTCGCCGTAATACTCGTTGTAGGGCGGTTTACCGACCAGGGGAATCGAGAATTGCTGATCGCGGCCGAGGATCGGGTCGGTCAGCCAGCGTGTCGGCAGTTTGATCGGTGGGCGGATCTTCAGCGCCAGCATGCCTTCGTCCGGATGACCGATCGAGGCCATGCGGATCGACTCGTGCTGAAACAGGCCCTCCATCACTTGGGCACCCATCTCCCGGTCGAGGCTGTAGATCGCCTGGGTGGACGGGTCGCGGGTCATGCGCAGGATGCGTTGGGCGTCGGCCTCGATCAGGTGGCGGGTCTTGTAGGCGCCGAAGATGATCTGTGCGCAGCTCAGCACAAGCCCCACCGCCAGGGCTGACAGGAGAACGATACGTAGGAGCTTCCGCGACAGGCTATTGCGCAATTCCAGCTTCAAGTGAAGGTCCTTTTCCGTGCCACGTGCTCGGTTGCGCAAGTATTGATAGTCATTGAGCAATCGTCAAAGAGGCAGTTATCACCGGGAAAACCAGTAGCACCGAATGTGCGGGCGATACAACACGGCATGCAAGTGCGGATTATCCTCGAAGGCCCGCCGTGTGCCGAATTCATCCGTCGGGTCGCAGCTTTACGGGCCCGTAAAGCATATAGCGGCAGGTGATGCAGAAGCCTTAAATGAAAATGCCCGCACGGGTGCGGGCATTCTCTGTACGGCGCTGAGGCGCTTAGCCGGCGAAGTTCTTCGCGACGAAGTCCCAGTTGACCAGGTTCCAGAACGCCTCGACGAACTTCGGACGAGCGTTGCGGTAGTCGATGTAGTAGGCGTGTTCCCAGACGTCGCAGGTCAGCAGCGGCTTGTCGCCAGCGGTCATCGGGTTGCCGGCACCGATGGTGCTGGCCAGGCCCAGGCTACCGTCGGACTTCTTCACCAGCCAGGCCCAGCCGGAGCCGAAGGTGCCGATGGCGGTCTTGGTGAACTCTTCCTTGAACTTGTCGAACGAGCCGAAGGAGGCGTTGATGGCATCAGCCAGCGCGCCAGTCGGCTGGCCACCGGCGTTCGGCGCCAGGCAGTTCCAGAAGAAGGTGTGGTTCCAGACCTGGGCGGCGTTGTTGAAGATGCCACCCGAAGAGGTCTTGATGATGGATTCCAGATCCTTGCCTTCGAACTCGGTGCCCGGGATCAGGTTGTTCAGGTTGGTCACGTAGGCAGCGTGGTGCTTGTCGTGATGGTAGTCGAGCGTCTCGGCGGACATGTGCGGCTCGAGGGCGTTCTTTTCGTAAGGCAGCGGCGGCAATTCGAAAGCCATGATGTATCTCCTACTCAGGTGTCGAGGATTGATGCGGCCAGCTCGGAGGGACGTACGTGGTTTGCCGGCGTAGCCGGCGAGCAGGCGCTGCATCGCGTCCTGCTCTTGCCTCTGTCGTTCCCTTCGCTCGCTACATGCTTGCGCAATCTCTGGCCGTTCACGGTCGGCCGAACAGACAGACTGAAGCCTTCCGCTCCATGTCTGCGAGCCAGCGATCATAGCACCCGACCTGCGGCAAAACCACGCGGCAACTGTATGGACTATTGGTTCCAGAGCGGTTGCGGCGCGGCACCTTGGATGCCAAGCACTGGCTGCGCCTTGCGTGGACCGCATAGTCGGGCGTGGTGTTCCGTACGATGTGGGAAAAGGTGCGCGGTGCAATGCCGCGCACTGTCAGGCAGCGAATGCCAGCTGGGCGGCGATGGCGAACATCATGGCGGCCACGCCGAGATCGATCAGCCGCCAGGTCAGCGGACGGGCCAGCCAGGGGGCGAGCCATGCGCCGCCCAGCGCAAGGGTGAGAAACCACAGAGTCGAAGCGCTGGCGGCCCCCAGGGTATAAGCCCCGGGTTCAGGCTGCTGCGCGCCGAGGGTACCGATCAGTACCACGGTATCCAGATAGACATGCGGATTGAGCAGCGTCACCGCCAACGCGGCCAGCAATACCGCGCGTAGCGGGCGCGGTTGCGCGTCTTCGCTGCGCAGGCTCTGTGGCCTGGCCGCGCGACGCAGGGCCAGCGTGCCGTACCAGAGCAGAAAGGCCACACCGCCCCAGCGGGTGATCTCCAGCAACAGCGGGCTGCTCGCCAGCACCGCGGCCAGCCCGAACACCCCGACGCTGACCAACAGGACGTCGCAGACGATACAAAGCGCCGCCACCGGCAGGTGGTGCTCGCGGCGCAGGCTCTGGGCTAGCACGAAGGCATTCTGCGCGCCGATTGCCATGATCAGTCCTGCCGCTACCAGAAGTCCGTTGATATAGCTCTGCCAGATCGCACTCATGTCGCACGCCTCGTTCGTTTTCTGCTGGCGAGTCTGCGGATTGACGAGCTATAAGAGAAGCCAATTTTGCTCACGTAGCATTAGGGAAACTGATGTTCGACTACAAATTGCTGGCCGCGCTTGCGGCGGTTGTGGAGCAGGCCGGCTTCGAACGCGCCGCGCAGGCGCTGGGCCTGTCGCAATCGGCGATATCACAGCGGATCAAGCTGCTCGAGGCGCGCGTCGGCCAGCCGGTATTGCTGCGCGACACACCGCCGAGACCCACCGAGTTGGGCCAGCGCCTGCTCAACCATGTACAGCAGGTACGCCTGCTCGAGCGCGACCTGCAGGGGCAGGTCCCGGCGCTCGATGAAAACCGTCTGCCGGAGCGCCTGCGCGTCGCGCTGAACGCCGACAGCCTGGCGACCTGGTGGGCCGGCGCGGTGGCGCCGTTCTGTGCCGAGCATCAGGTGTTGCTCGATCATGTAGTGGAAGATCAGGCCGTCGGGCTCAAACGCATGCGCGCGGGCGAGGTTGCTGCCTGCGTCTGTGCTGCCGAGCGGCCGGTGGCCGGCGCGCGCAGCCAGTTTCTCGGGGCGATGCGCTATCGGGCGCTGGCCAGCCCGGCGTTCATCGAGCGGCATTTTCAGCGTGATGCGAACGCCGCGGATCTGGCGCGCGTCCCGGCCGTGGTGTTCGGCCCCGACGATCAGCTGCAGCATCGTTACATGACGGCGGTCGGTGGCGGCGAGGTGTTCATTCACCATTTGTGCCCCTCGTCGGAGGGCTTCGTGTGCATGTTGCGAAGCGGCCTGGGCTGGGGGCTGGCGCCTGAGCTGCAGGTGCGCGGCGAACTTGCGCGTGGTGAACTGGTCGATGTGCTGTCCGGGCCGCCGATCGACGTGCCGCTGTACTGGCATCACTGGCGTAACGGCGGACAACTGCTCGATGAGCTGACGCGGCATCTGGTGCGTTGCGCCAGCGACTGGCTGCTGGTCGAGTGAAGTGCGAGTCAGGCGAGCACGCGCTGGCCTCGGTAGATGCGAACCGCCGGACCACTGTTGGCGGGACGTGCCGGCGGCGGTGCGGGCGGTAGCTGGTCGCTGAAGGCCGCGAGCTGACGGCCGAGTTCGCGGGTCAGTTCGTCGTTGGAACGCATGCTCGCTGCGAGCATTGCCACCACCGCGTCCGGCTGGTTGAGATGGATGTCCAGTTGCTGTTCGTCGCGCAGTCTGCGGCGCAGGGCGCGCATGCAGTCGATCACTGCCTTGTTCAGCTCCATGCTGTATTCCTCGTGATTGCCCTAAGGCCCGACATCCCTGTCGGAAGTGTCTATCCGCTGGCGAGGATGACGGAGCAAGCGGCGTACCAAATCTGCTGGCTGCGTCTCGGCGGAAGTGTGACCGACAAGCGAAACCCCCGGCCGGCGAGGTGTGCAGGCTGTCGATCCATTGCGCAAAGGCGTCCAGTGGCTCGTCGGTGATCGAACCGGCCCAGGCTTTCAATGCACCGTGATGCGCGTTGCCGCCGTCGCGATGCTCCACTGCGGTGCAGCCAGGATGGCAGACGTGAGTCGCTGATAGCCTCACCCCGAACCGTTATACTGCGCGCTGTTTTTCGCACCGCGCCATCGAAGGTAACCCATGCGCAACGATGCTCACGACGAACTGGACAACATCCCCAGCCTGACCGCAGGCCGTGACCGTGTGGAGCCCTATCCGGCGCCGGATCTCGAGCCGATTCGCCGAACGCCGGATGACTACGGCGATGATTCGCGTACGCGCCAACGGCGTCGCCCGGCAGGCGCTGCGAAGTCCAGCTCCGCGCCGCTGTGGGTGATGGTCGTGGCGTTGTTGATCAGCCTCGCTGCGCTGGGCTGGTGGAGTTATCGGCAGATCGCCATGCTGGAACTGCAGCTGGTCGCCACACAGGAGAGTTTCGCCAGGATCAGCGAGGACGCCGCTGGTCGCTTGCAGGATATCTCCGGCAAAGTGGTTGCCACCGAATCCAACGTGACGACCGAGAGCGAAGCCGTGAAGCTGCGCATCAAGCAGCTCGAGCAACAGACGCAGGAGCTCGCACGCAAGCAACAGGCCTTCGCCACCGAGCAGCAGAGCCTGACGGGCAGGCAGGGCAATCAGGACCAGCGCCTGGATGAGCAGGGTAAGCGTATGGAACGCCTGGCTGCCGATCTGCAGGCCCAGCAGGGCAGCAGTGCGACGCTGGCCGAGACGGTGAAGACCCTGCGCAGCGAGCAGGCCACGCTGAAGTCTGCAGTCGACGAGCAATCCAAGCTGGCGGCGCGAATCGATGGTCTGGGCAAGGAGGTCGCGACGCTGAAGCAGGCCGGCAACCAGAGCCAGGCGATCAGTCGTCTCGAGCAGGACATTCTGGTTCTGCGCAGCGAACTGGAGAATCGCCCGGCACCGAGCGCCAACAATACGGCCGAGTTCGACTCCTTCCGCGCACAGGTCACCCGCACCATCAATGCCATGCAGGGGCAGATCGCCAATCTGCAAGGGCAGATCGACGGGCGCTGATTACCGCCTCGTTTGGCCGCCGCGCGCATCGCGACGGCGGCCGCTTCCAGCCAGACCCTTTCTTACAGATCCAGTGCCAACGACAGCCCCACCCCATGGTCGCGGTTGTCGTTGCCGCGGTAATGGTAGTTAGCGCGCAGCGCCAGACCGGGGGACAGGCGGTGCGCCAGGCCGACGCTGAAACGCGTCTGGTCGCCGGTCTGCATTGCACCGGGCAGTTCGAAGCTGTTGCCCTGCACGCTGTTCAAGGACATGCGCAGATCGCGCCGGTCGTCGTCCTCGCGTTCCACTTCGCGCGCAACCTCACAGAACAGGCGGGTTCTCTCACTCAAGGCGTACTCGCCGAACAACCCGAGCGACAGGCGCAGCGAGTCCAGGTCCTGGTCGTCATAGCTCAATGCAGTGGAGCGGGCACCCTCTTCGCTGTAGGCGTCCACTTCGACCTTTTGATAGCTGGCCCCGACGAAGGGGCCGAACTGCATCTGGTCGCCTGGCTGCATCAGATTGAAGCCGACCTTGGCTGCTGCGCCCCAAACGGTGCCCTCGGTGTCACCTTTCTCTGCGCGCTCGGTGATGCCCAGGGCGAAGGTGCGTTGCAGGTCGTGGTAGTCCAGATAACCGGCGCTGAGGCTGAAGTCGGCGAACAGGCGGTGTTGCTCGTAGCGGGCGAAGGCCGTGGCCAGATAGCTGCGCATGTCGTAATCGGAGTCGCTGCGACCCAGCTCCAGCGAGTTCTCTGCCAGCCCGAGGCTGATGCCGGCAAGCCAGGCTTCGCTCAGTCGATGGGTAGCACCCAGCGACAGGCTCAGGCCGTGGCCGTCGCCGCCACCGTAACCGTCGTACTCAGGTCGGTTGTAACCGCCCTGAACGAACGTGCGCCAGGCACCGACTGCCTGCCACTCGCCTCGCTGGGCGGCCAGTTCGCTATCGAGCTGTTGCAGGTGGGCGCGTAGCGCCGAGTGGCCCATTTCCGGCAGAAGCGAGACTTCCCATGGCGCTGAGATAATCGAGTAGAGGTAGTCGGCGCTGATCTGATGAACCGCGGTGGTGGGGTGGACCGCGTCGTTGAATAGCAGGCGGCTCGGATCAGGCGCTGTGCCGCCCAGGCTGTAGGTCGGGTCTGGTAGACACGGCGACGTCGAGGATGCCGGGTCGAAGCAGACTGCAGTTTGCGCGACGTTGGGGTCGAAGCCGAAAGCGGCCAGGTCCGCGCGAACCTCCGCCAGCAACAGACGGTTGTTGACCAGCACGTAATTGCCACCCTGGGCTTGCAGCTGGCTCGCCAGCTCGATGTTGAACTGGTCGCTCAGGGCGTTAAGTGTGGCGGCCCCGACGGGGCCTGAGTTGGCCCCCAGTGGTGTGATACCAACATCCGGCAGGTCGGAGACGATGATGTAGCGTGCTCCCGCCATTTGCAGGGCGCCGACACCTGCCACCAGATTGCTCGCGGCCTGCGCCATCGTCACCGGATTGCTGCTCAGCTGGAAGATGTCGTTGCCGCCTCCGTTGATGTAGTACAGGGCATTGCGGTCCACCCGGGGGTTCTCGACCAGATAACCAGGGCGCGTACGAGTTGTGCCGCCGGCCGATACGATCGAGGTGTCGGTGATTGAGTCGAGGATCTGGTCGGTCCGGTAGCCGCCGACGGCGTAGTTGCTGCCGTCCGGATTACCGGTCAGTACGGACGGTAGCAGGGGCGTGGAAGGAAGCGATTGCAGGCCTAGCATGCTGGCCAGTCGCTGGGTGCCGACTTCCCCGATGTATTCGCCGGCGCCATAGGTCGGTCCGGTTCGATTGGTGAAGCGCAGACCGCCCGTTGGGTTGCCTCCCAGGGTCGGGCTCAACAGGTCGGGGAAGTTGCCGGCATCGCTGAGCGAGTCGCCGAATACGATGAACTGGCTGAACGGTCCGCTATCGGCGGCGCTGACGGCAGTCGAGCAGCCGAGCAGGACGGCTGCCGCAAGCGGCTTGAGGGCGCTATGCACGAAGGTATCTCCTTATTGTTCTTTTTTTGGATACGTCGCGGGACAACAGGGCGACCTGCTCACGCTAATGGCTGTGCCGCGCTGGCATAAGCGCCCGAAAGGGCGATTGTCGGTAGCCCAGGGCATCGCACTAAAGGCTTACTGGCGGTTTGACCGTACGCCATTTATTGTCCTGGCTCAAAAGGCGGAGATATCAAACTGCTATCATCGGCCGCGCTTGTGGCTCGGGTGACGGAATGCCATGGCCATGAGCAACTGCCTGCTTGGAAAAAGGTGCTGAGGGCCAGTCTGGCGTCTGGATTCGCCGGGTTGCGCTCACCGTGCAAACGATCGTCCCGACATGGGAGCAGAACAATAAAATGCCATCGCTTCTCGATCTGCTGCGAAACCGACTGACGACGCTGCTGCCCAGCGAGCTGAGGACCAGCGAGCTCCGCCATCTGCTCGACCCCCGGCGCCATCCGGTGCTGCTCTGTCAGCGCCGCGCGACGCTGATCGTCAACCGCGTGCGGCTGTTCGCCTTCCTCTTCGCCGTGCTGACGCCACTGTGGAGCCTGATCGACCTGATGGTATTCGAGCCGAAGCTCTGGCTGGCGCTGGCCGGGTTGCGCATGATGGCCTGCCTCGCCTTCACTGGCCTGCTCTTGTTCTACCGGCCCAGCGGCAATCTCCTGGATGCCTACCGCGCGATCGCTATCCTCTTTGCCATCCCCACCGCCTTCTATATCGCGTCGCATACCCTGCTCGGCAGCTACCAGCTGGCGCAGTTCTCCGCGGTGGTCGGTGCCGGTTACGCTTTTCTGCCTTTCGTGCTGATGGCAGGTCTGACGATCTTCCCGCTGACGTTGGTGGAGAACCTGGTCCTGTCGAGCCTGTTGCTCCTGGCGCAGGCACTGGCCGGATACCTCAGCTGGGCGACGCTGAACTGGCCATCGTTCGCTGGAGCGTTCTGGCTGCTGATTCTCATCGCCGGCGTTGCCAGCCTGGCCAGCATGAGCCAGCTAGCGTTCATGATCGCGCTGGTGCGCCAGGCGATCCGCGATCCGCTCACTGGAGTGTTCTCCCGCGGCAGCGGCGAGGAAATCCTGCGCCTGCAGTGGGACAGCGCGCAGCGCAAGGATTCCGCGCTGGCCCTGGCATTCATCGATCTGGATCACTTCAAGTCGATCAACGACAACTACGGCCACGAAGCCGGCGATCAGGTCCTGCGTGAGGCCGCTCGACGACTGGTAGCGACACTGCGCAGCTCCGACAGCCTGTTGCGGTGGGGCGGCGAGGAGTTTCTTCTGATCATGCCGGAGACCGACATGGAGCAGGCCCACAAGGCCATCGAACGCATCGTTGGCGAGGGGCTGGGCGTGCGACCGGATGGCCTGGCGCTGACCGCAAGCATCGGCCTTGCCGAGCGCCGCGATGACCAGGTCGATGACTATCGTGACCTGCTCGAACTGGCGGACCGGCGCATGTACCTGGCCAAGACCGGCGGCCGCAATCGGCTGTGCGCAGCGGAGTCGGAGAAGCCCCGGCGCGAGCGCGCGCTGGCCCTGGAAAGCTAGGCCCGACGCACTCGTCGCGACGGCCGGGCACTGCGCTGCTGCGCAGCGTTACGCCAGGCCGAAGACATGTCGCAGATAACCGACGAAGGCTTCGTCACGGCACATGGTCTTGCCCGGTGAGTCGGAAATCTTCGCCACCGGCTGGCCATTGCACGCGGTCATCTTGATGACCATGTTGGTGGGTTCGACACCCGGGATGTCGCAAGTCAGTCCCGTGCCGATGCCGAAGCTCGGATTGCTGCGACCAGCCAGTGCACGATGAATCTGCAGCGCCTTGGCGAAATCCAGGCCGTCGGAGAAGATCAGCTGGCGCGTCCTCGGGTCGATGCCCAGTCGCCGATAATGCGCGATGGCTTTTTCAGCCCAGACCAGAGGATCGCCGGAGTCGTGGCGCAGACCATCGAACAGCTTGGCGAAGTACAGATCGAAGTCACGCATGAAGGCGTCCATGGTGATGCAGTCGGTCAGCGCGATACCCAGCGCGCCCCGGTACTCGCGAACCCAACAGTCGAGCGCGGCGATTTGACTGTCGATGAGCCGTGGGCCGAGCTGCTGATGCGCCATGATCCATTCATGGGCCATGGTGCCCATCGGCTTCACGTCCAGCGTGCGCGCCAGGTGCACGTTGCTGGTGCCGACGAAACGGCCGGGAAAGTCGCAGCGCAGACGCTCGACCACCATTTCCTGTACCGCGAAGGAAAACCGTCGGCGTGTGCCGAAGTCGGCCAGGGTGAAGGTGGTCAGCTCTTGCTCACCGGCCTGGCTGCGCAGCCAGGCCAGCTTCTCGTCGAGCCGGTCGCGCGCCTGCGTCAGGCTCACTTGTGAGTAACGGGCGCGGTTGCGCACTTCGCTGATGATCGCCAGCAGCGGCACCTCGAACAGAATCACATGCAGCCAGGGGCCGCGCAGATGGATCACCAGCTCGCCGTCTTCTACATCCAGGCGCAGGTAGCGCAGGTCGAAACGAAACAGTCCGAGAAAGCGGATGAAGTCCGGCTGCATGTAGGGGATGCGCTCCAGATAAGCGAGCTCCTCGGGTGTCATCTGTAGCTCGGCGAGTGCTTCGATCTGCTCGCGGATGTCGTCGAGGTAGGGACGCAGGTCTTCCCCTGAGCGGCTGCGGAAAGCCCATTCCACCTCGGCATTGGGATAGTGATGCAGAACGGCCTGCATCATGGTGAGCTTGTAGAAGTCGGTGTCCAGCAGGCTCTGGATGATCCGCTCAGAAAATGCACTACTCATCGGCTGCTCCCGTCTGGAGGGTTCCGGCCGATGGTATCGACAAACGGTAGGTGCTGCAGCAGGCGGTATTTTCATCGGTTAAACGATGAGTTGTCTGGCGTGCAATTAGAATATGGTCGGCACGGCAGTTTCGGTGTGCTCATTTGATATCTGTTTAATATCGAAGTTGATGAGTTTGAAGGCTGGATTTAAATGCCGGGGAAGTTGTCGGAAAGTTATCGGGATCTATAAAAAACAAGGCAGACGCCGAGGCGCCTGCCTTGTTTTTGTACGCCGTCAGCAATCAGCTGCTGCGGCCACCGCCGTGGCTGTTCTGGCCACCCTTGCGACCTGCTTCGGAGGCTTTTTCGCGGTCGTTGGCGAAGTTGCCGCCGCTGTTGTGACCACCCTTGCGGCCGGCCTCGGAAGCTTTCTCTCGATCATTGGCGAAGTTGCCAGGGTTGTTATTTGCCATGTGTTTTTCTCCTCAATTGGATAGACACTTTCACAAACGGCTGAAAGAGAGAGATCAGTCAGCCTTCACTGTGTCTGAGTGAGGTTCCGTTGATGGAGTTTCGTGCTGAGGCAAAGTGCAGACGAATGGTTTTCCATATCTCATGTGGGACTATGGCGCGGTGAAATTACAAGCGGAGCGGTAGTTGAAGATTTAAGTTTTATATATGTTGCGCTGAGTAACCGGAGAGACGTTCCTGGCGTTCTGCCAGCAGCCGCATCACGTAGCCGATCTTGACTGCGGTCGGGCCGAGAATGACCAGCGAATGGGCAGCGACGATGCCGGCCATCGTCAGTCTGTGGTCGAAGAAGTACGCCCCGGTGATGCCGAGCAGCAGCAACAGCAGGCCGCCGATCATCAAGGCACTGGCGAGGGCCATCAGGTTCAGCGCAGCGGAGCGGGTATGACGCATGGTTCGATCTCCTGTGAAGGAGGCCCGTCCGTGACGAGCCTCGTGATGGGTCAATCGAGGGCAGATACCGGGCCGAAGAATTCGTAGCGGGTCTGCTGCTCCGGCACGCCCAGGGATTTGAGCTGGCGTTTGATGGCGGCCATGAAGGGCTTCGGGCCGAGGAAGTAGGCGTCGACATCGCGGCTCTGCGGCAGCCAGTCCGCCAACTGCTGTTCGGTCAGCCGGCCGATGGCATCCGGTGCGTCAGCCGAGCCGTCGTGCTCCTCGTAACAGTAGAAGCGCTGGAGCTGCGTGTGGCGCTCGGCGAGTGCGTCCACGGCGCGGCGAAAGGCGTGCGCCCCGGCATTGCGCGCGCAGTGGATGAAGTGCACCGGCCGGGACGTCGCCAGCGCCTGTTCCAGCATCGCCAGGGTCGGGGTGATTCCCACGCCACCGCTGATCAGCACCAGCGGCTTGTCGCCGGGTTCGAGAACGAACTCACCTGCCGGCGCGAACAGCTCGACGATCGCGCCCTGCGGCATGTCGTGCAGCGCGTTGGAGACCACACCACCCGGTTCGCGCTTGACGCTGATGCGGTACTCGCTGCCGTTGCCGGCGGCGGACAGCGAGTAGTTGCGGCGTACCTCATTGCCGTCGACCTGGAGCCTGAGGCCGATGTACTGGCCGGGCAGGAAATCCATCAGCGCCCCGCCATCCTCGGGTTGCAGGTGGAACGAGGTGATCTCCTCGCTCTCCCTGACCTTGCGCGCGATACGGAACCGGCGCGCACCACGCCAGCCGCCGGGAGCTTCGGCCTTGGCCTGATAGAGCCGTTCCTCCTGGCCGATGAGCAGGTCGGCGAGCTGCTGGTAGGCCGCCGCCCAGGCATCGATCACCGCATCGGTGGCGATCGCCTCGCCAAGGACCTCGCGGATGGCCCGCAGCAGGCAGCTACCGACCAGTGGGTAGTGCTCGGGCAGCACCTGCAGGGCGACGTGCTTGTTGATGATCTGCGCCACCAGCGGGCCGAGGGCGTCCAGCTGGTCGATATGCCGGGCGTACATCAGCACACCATTGGCCAGTGCACGTGGTTGCTCACCGCTGGCCTGGTGCGCCTGGTTGAACAGCGGTTTCACCTCGGGATGTTCGCTCAGCAGGAGCTTGTAGAAGTGAGTGGTCAGCGCCTCGCCGCCGCTTTCCAGCAATGGCACGGTGGCTTTGATTAGGGCGATCTGTTCAGCGCAAAGCATTGAATACTCCTCTGGTGGGAAAAAACCGGACGGTGTTCGTCGAAGCGAACACGTGCCGTTGTGCCAGAGGTGTTTCAACAATCGTTCCAGGTTGGAATTGACTTGAATCAAGGTTCTCCCGACCGTCATGGTGAATTTCACCCTAGGTCGTCGGGGTTCTAATCACCTTTCATGGTAGTGGGAACCGCTGTTTCCGGCGGGCCGAACCTCGCCGCTTGCCCGCTTTCATATAGGACTCATCAGTCATAACCAAGGAGGCAGGCACATGGAGATCTACCACATCACTCACGAAGACGACCGTTGGGTGCTGCGCGAAGAGGGCGATCAGCGTGCGTTGATCGAAGCCGCACGGCGCGAGGACATCCTCGACGAGACGCGGGATTACATGAAATTGCGTACTTCTCTCGTCAAGGTGCATGCCGAGAATGGCGAGGTCGCGGAGGAGCATCGCTACCCCCAGGAGCAGGACCCACTGGCAACCGGAGGCTGAGGCCTGGTGGGCTATTCGACCCGGTCGGGGCGGGGCGCACGCAGCGTCAGCCCCAGCCAGGTCGCCAGCAGGAACGGCAGGGTCAGGGTCGGCAGGCCCAGCTCGATGCACGCCCGCCAGATTGCCACGGCGGCGAGCATGCCCAAGAGTGGCAGGCGCCAGCCTCCTCGCCATTGCGCCAGGGCCAGCGCGGCAAGCGCCGGGTTGAACCCGGCCAGACCATCGGACCAGGGCGCACCGAGCGGACCCGCCAGCAGCAGCCCCAACGCCGAGCCCGTCAGCAGCCAGAATGCATCGCGCAGCGAGGCCAGGGCGACGGCCACCAGCAGGCAGGCCGCCGCGAGCGGTGCATCGAAAAACACTACCTGACCGATACCCAGTAGCCAGGCGGTCAGCAGTGTCGCTGCGTCTGCCGACGGCATACCGGACGAGGTAACCGGCGCCGGCTCGATGAGCCGCACGGCGAGCAGACCGATCAGCACGAAGGGCAGGGTGAAGCCCGGCAGGCCGTCGCCGCGGCGTAGCCGAGCGAGCAGCCAGGCCTGCAGCGGACAGCTGGCCAGCGCCGCGACGCCGGCCAGTGCCAGGCTGGTGCCGGTCAATCCGAGCAGATCAACCAGCAGCGCGCCCAGCAAGGCGGCGTTGTAACCGTAGAGGCCGTCGTTGCGGTCAGCCGCCGAGTAGCCCAGCCAGCTGGCGCCGGCGTGGGCGACCAGCACGCCGCACAGCGCACCGGCAAGCTGCGCTGGGGCGCCGCTGGCCAATGCGAGCATGATCAGCGCCCCGCAGCCGGCATGGCGCTGCAGAAAGATCTGGGCGAAGGCATGCAGCACGGCGCGCAGCTGCAAAAGATCGGGCATCGACGAAATCCGAGGCGAGCGCAAGAGCACCGGCTCGCAGGGAGCTGGCGGCAAAGTCGAAGGGAAACGGCCGGGCCGGCGCCCGGCTCCTGTCAGGGCAGGACTTCGATGCGCAGCGAGTTGGTGGTGCCCGGCTGGCCCAGCGGCACGCCGGCGGTGATCAGCACCGTGTCGCCGCTTTCGGCCATGCCCTGCGCCTGCGCCAGCTCGACGGCGTGGCTGCTGACCTGCTCCATGTCGCGCATCGGCGCATCCACCACCGAATACACGCCCCAGGCCACCGTCAGCTTGCGTGCGGTGGCGGTGCTCGGCGTCAGGCTGAGGATCGGCGTGGCCGGCCGCTCGCGCGAGGCGCGCAGGCTGGAACGGCCGGACTCGGTGTAGTTGACCAGCACCGCTACCGGCAGGATGCCGCTGATCCGGCGGATCGCGCAGCTGATGGCATCCGGCAGCGTGGCCTCGGCATTGGGTCGGTGCACGTCGAGCTGCGCCTGGAAGTCCGGACCGCTTTCCACCTGGCGGATGATCTTGCTCATCATGCTCACCGCTTCCAGCGGGTAATCGCCGGAAGCGGTTTCCGCCGACAGCATCACCGCATCGGTGCCTTCGGCCACGGCGTTGGCCACGTCGGTGACTTCGGCACGGGTCGGGGCCGGGGCGAAGCGCATGGATTCGAGCATCTGCGTCGCCACTACCACCGGGCGGCCGAGCTGGCGGCAGATGCGCACGATGTCCTTCTGGATGCGCGGCACGTTCTCCGGCGGCACCTCCACGCCCAGGTCGCCGCGCGCCACCATGATCGCGTCGGACAGCCGGGCGATCTCGCGCAGGTGCTGCACCGCCGAGGGCTTCTCGATCTTGGCCATGAGGAAAGCCCGCTCGCCGATAAGCTTGCGTGCCTCCTGAATGTCCTGCGGGCGCTGCACGAACGACAGCGCCACCCAGTCCACGCCCAGCTCGAGGCCGAAGGTCAGGTCCTGGCGATCCTTCGCCGTCAGCGGCGACAGTTCCAGTACCGCCTCCGGCACGTTCACGCCCTTGCGGTCGGACAGCTCGCCGCCGGCCACCACGCGGGTATCGATGGCGTCGGCATGGCGCTCGGTGACCGTCAGGCGCAGCCGGCCATCGTCGATCAACAGCTGCATGCCCGGTTCCAGCGCGGCGATGATCTCCGGATGCGGCAGGTTCACGCGCCGGCTGTCGCCCGGTGTCGGGTCCAGATCCAGGCGAAAGGCCTGGTCACGCTCCAGGCGGACCTTGCCTTCGGCGAAGCGGCCGACCCTGAGCTTGGGCCCCTGCAGGTCCATGAGGATGCCGATCGGCTGGTTCAGCTCGCGTTCGACCTGGCGAATCCAGGTGAAGCGCTCGGCGTGGTCGCTGTGCTCGCCGTGGCTGAAGTTCAGGCGGAACAGGTTCACGCCGGCCTCGACCAGTGCGCGCACGTCGTCGACGCTGCGGGTGGCCGGGCCGAGGGTGGCGAGGATCTTGACCTTCTTGTCGTGTGTCATGGCGGTGCTCTGCGGCAGTTGTTGTTCTGATGCGCGCCTGAACGAAGTGGAGGCCGTCAATCCGACGACGGCAGGATCAGGATGGCGCGAAAGTCGTTGACGTTGGTGCGCGTCGGGCCGGTGGCGATCAGGCCGTCCAGCGCGGCGAAATAGCCATAGCCGTCGTTGTCGGCCAGCGAGTCGGCGGCACGCAGACCCAGCGCCTCGGCGCGGGCAAAGCTGTCCGGGGTCATCAGCGCGCCGGCGTTGTCCTCCGAGCCGTCGATGCCATCGGTGTCGCCGGCCAGCGCGTAAACGCCGGGCAGGCCTTGCAGGGCTTCGGTCAGGGCGAGCAGGAACTCGGCATTGCGCCCGCCGCGGCCGTTGCCGCGCACGGTGACGGTGGTCTCGCCGCCGGACAGGATCACGCAGGGCGCGGCGATCGGCTGGCCGTGCAGCACCACCTGGCGGGCGATGCCGGCATGCACCTTGGCCACCTCACGCGCTTCGCCTTCCAGATCGCCGAGGATCAACGGGGTGATACCGGCGGCACGGGCTACTTCGGCTGCCGCATCGAGCGACTGCTGCGGCGTGGCGATCAGCTGGAAGTGGCTGCGCGAGAGCATCGGATCGCCCGGCTTGAGGGTTTCCGAGCGTGGGTCCTCGAGCCAGGCGCGCACGTTGGCCGGCATCTCGATGTGGTAACGCTCGAGAATCGCCAGCGCCTCGGCCGACGTGGTGGGGTCGGCGACGGTGGGGCCGGAGGCGATCACCGTCGCTTCGTCGCCGGGCACGTCGGAAATCGCATAGGTGTACACGCTGGCCGGCCAGCAGGCCCTGGCCAGGCGGCCGCCCTTGATCGCCGAGAGGTGCTTGCGCACGCAGTTCATCTCGCCGATGTGCGCGCCGGAGCGCAGCAGCGCCTTGTTGATCGCCTGCTTGTCCGCCAGCGAGATGCCTTCGGCCGGCAATGCCAGCAATGACGAGCCGCCGCCGGAGAGCAGGAAGATCACTCGGTCGCTTTCCTCGAGGTTGCTGACCAGCTCCAGCACACGGCGGGCGACGCGCTCGCCGGCGTCGTCCGGGACCGGGTGTGCGGCTTCCACCACTTCGATACGCCGGCAGTCGGCGTGATGCTCGTAGCGGGTCACCACCAGCCCGGACAGTTCACCTTCCCAGACCTTTTCGATGGCTTCGGCCATGGCCGCGGCCGCCTTGCCGGCGCCGATGACGATGGCGCGGCCGCTGCGGTCTTCGGGCAGATGGTCGGCGAGCACATGGCGCGGATGGGCGGCTTCGATGGCGCTGTCGAACAGCTGGCGCAGCAGGGCTTGTGGGTCGAGGGTCATCTGAAGCTCCTTGTATGAGGTCTGCAGCCGATTCCAGACCTTAGGGCTCGCCGAAGCAAGCGCTAAGGGTTGAAATCGACCCGCCCGGCCGTCGGGCCGTGACTCCTTGTGCCGGGCGAATCGAAAAGATGCCGTCCGGAGACGGCGGTTGGAGAGCAGGCGCGCGGGACCCTGGTCGTGGGGAGACGCGATGATTCCGACCCCGTGCACCTGCATTCCAACCCTTTGAGCGTTGCTGACGCCCAGCGTTGCGGTGACCCACCACCCGGTCTGTCTGTCCCTGAAGGTGGGGCCGCAAGGCCCGACGCAGCGCGCTCGAAGGCTTTACTCCTTGCGGATCGAGAAATTGGCCATGTGCTCGAGGCCCTTGATCAGCGCCGAGTGGTCCCAGCCGCTGCCGCCGATCGCCGCACAGGTGCTGAACACCTGCTGGGCATTGGCGGTGTTGGGCAGGTTCAGGCCCAACTCGCGGGCGCCAGCCAGGGCGAGGTTGAGGTCCTTCTGATGCAGGCTGATGCGGAAGCCCGGGTCGAAGGTGCCCTTGATCATGCGCTCGCCGTGCACCTCGAGAATCTTCGAGCCGGCGAAACCGCCCATCAGCGCCTCGCGCACCTTGGCCGGGTCGGCACCGTTGCGTGCGGCGAACAGCAGTGCCTCGGCGACCGCCTGGATGTTCAGCGCGACGATGATCTGGTTGGCGACCTTGGCCGTCTGGCCGTCGCCACTCTCGCCGACGCGGGTGATGTTCTTGCCCATCGCCTGGAACAGCGGCAATGCACGTTCGAAGGCCGCTTCGCTGCCACCGACCATGATCGACAGGGTGGCGGCCTTGGCACCCACCTCACCGCCGGATACCGGGGCGTCGAGGTATTCAGCGCCGGTGGCCTTGATCTTCTCGGCGAACTGCTTGGTGGCAGTGGGGGAGATCGAACTCATGTCGATCACCACCTTGCCGGCGCCGACGCCGGCGGCCACGCCATCGGCACGGAACAGCACGTCTTCGACCTGCGGGGTGTCCGGCACCATGACGATGATGAACTCGGCTTCCTGGGCGACTTCCTGCGGATTGGCCAGGCCGATGGCGCCGGCTTCGGTCAGTTCGGCCGGTGCCTGGTCGTGGTGCTGGGACAGGAAGATCTGGTGGCCGGCCTTCTGCAGGTTGATTGCCATGGGCTTGCCCATGATGCCGGTGCCGATGAATCCGATTTTAGCCATGAGTGTTCTCCTCGATTCTGTGGTGCAGGCCGCTGTGCGGCCCGCGTTGCTGCCTGGGCGGCGCGCTGTTGGTCAGATGGCGTTGTGGCTTTTCAGCCAGCCAAGGCCGGCTTCGGTGGTGGTGGCCGGCTTGTACTCGCAGCCGACCCAGCCCTGGTAGCCGATGCGATCCAGATGCTCGAACAGGAAGCGATAGTTGATCT
Organism: Stutzerimonas sp. KH-1; assembly: GCF_054483855.1. NCBI lineage: Bacteria > Pseudomonadati > Pseudomonadota > Gammaproteobacteria > Pseudomonadales > Pseudomonadaceae > Stutzerimonas > Stutzerimonas sp. KH-1. The sequence continues at coordinate 4,791,241 of NZ_CM137011.1, forward strand.
CGCCGGTGCCTGGCTCGTTGCGTCCGGGGTTGTCCGCCAGCTGGATATGGTTGATCGCCGCCAGGTTGTTCTCGATGGTGCGCGCCAGGTCTCCCTCCATGATCTGCATGTGGTAGATGTCGTACTGCAGGAACAGGTTGGCGTGACCGACCTTGCCGCGGATCTCCTGCGCCTGGGAGGTGTTGTTGAGGAAGAAGCGCGGGATGTCGCGGGTGTTGATCATCTCCATCACCAGGCGGATGCCGGCCTCCTCGAGCTTCTGTGCGGCGTAGCGCAGGTTTTCGATAAAGGTGATTTCCAGCTGGCCGAGATCGGCGCCACGCGGGGCGATGCCGGCCAGGCAGTTGACCTGGGTGTTGCCCAGCACCTTGGCGTAGGCGATGGCCTTGTCCACGCCGGCGCGGAACTCCTCGACCCGCTCCGGCAGGATGGCGATGCCACGCTCGCCGCCGGCCCAGTCACCGGCCGGCAGGTTGAACAGCACCTGGGTCAGCTTGTTGGCATCCAGCTGAGCCTTGATCTGCTCGGCAGGGAAGTCATAGGGGAACAGGTACTCGACACCGGAAAAGCCGGCCTGGGCGGCAGCGGCGAAGCGGTCCATGAAGTCCTGCTCGGTGAACAGCATCGACAGGTTGGCGGCAAAGCGGGGCATGGTTTTCTCCTGATCTGTAGGGATCGCATTCGGTTTCGCATTGCGGTGGTGTGGTGGCCACCCTGGGTGTTGCGTTTGCGGTGGATATGCTGCGCGATATCCACCCTACGGTTGCACTGCGCTGGGGTGGCGTACGACGGGTGGCCGCCCCGTGGAAAACCGCGAAGCGTTTTCCACGCGTACGGGTGATGCCTAATCCAGCAATCCAACCGCGGTCGGGGCATCTTCCCGGCCTGCGGCCAGCGCCTCGAACTCGTTGATCGCGTCGATCTCGGTGCCCATGGCGATGTTGGTCACCCGCTCGAGGATCACCTCGATCACCACCGGCACGCGGTGTTCGGCCATCCACGCCTGGGCCTGCTCGATGGCCGGGCGCAGGTCTTCCTGCTTGAACACGCGCAGCGCCTTGCAGCCCAGGCCCTCGACCACCGCGACGTGATCGACGCCGTAGCCTTCCATGCCGCTCTGGTCGGCATTGATGTTCTCGAAGCCCAGCTGCACGCAGTAATCCATGTCGAAGCCGCGCTGCGCCTGGCGGATCAGCCCGAGGTAGGCGTTGTTCACCAGGATGTGCAGGTAGGGCAGCTTGAACTGCGCGCCGACGGCCAGTTCCTCGATCATGAACTGGAAGTCGTAGTCGCCGGACAGCGCCACCACCTTGCGGGTCGGGTCCGCGGCAACCACACCGAGCGCCGCCGGAATGGTCCAGCCGAGCGGACCGGCCTGGCCGCAGTTGATCCAGTGGCGCGGCTGGTAGACGTGCAGGAACTGCGCGGCGGCGATCTGCGACAGGCCGATGGTGCTGACGTAGCAGGTGTCCTTGCCGAAGGCATTGTTCATGCACTGGTACACGCGCTGCGGCTTCATCGGCACGCTGTCGAAGTTGGTCTTGCGCAACATCGTGCGCTTGCGTTCCAGGCAGTCGGCGGCCCAGGCGCGGCGATCCGGCAGACGCCCTTCGGCCTTGCGCGTCTTGGCCACGTCGACGAACAGCTCCAGCGCGGCGCGGGCATCGGAGACGATGCCGTAGTCCGGCGCGAACACCCGACCGATCTGGGTCGGCTCGATGTCGACGTGGACGAAGGTGCGGCCCTTGGTATAGGTCTCCACGGAGCCGGTGTGACGGTTGGCCCAGCGGTTGCCGATGCCGAGCACGAAGTCGGATTCGAGCAGGGTCGCGTTGCCGTAGCGGTGGCTGGTCTGCAGCCCGCACATCCCGGCCATCAGCGGATGGTCGTCGGGGATCGAGCCCCAGCCCATCAGCGTCGGGATCACCGGCACGCCCACGGTCTCGGCGAATTCCACCAGCAAGGCCTCGGCCGCGGCGTTGTAGATGCCGCCACCGGCGACGATCAGCGGGCGCTCGGCGGCGCAGAGCATGTCGATGGCTTTCTCGATCTGTTTGCGGGTTGCTGCCGGCTTATAGACCGGCAGCGGCTCGTAGGTGTCGACGTCGAACTCGATCTCGGCCATCTGCACGTCGAACGGCAGGTCGATCAGCACCGGGCCGGGGCGGCCGGAGCGCATCACGTGGAAGGCCTGCTGGAATACGCGCGGGACCAGTGCCGGCTCGAGTACGGTGACCGCCCACTTGGTGACCGGCTTGGCGATGGACTCGATGTCCACGGCCTGGAAATCTTCCTTGTGCAGGCGGGCACGCGGTGCTTGCCCGGTGATGCAGAGGATCGGAATGGAGTCGGCGGAAGCCGAGTAAAGGCCGGTGATCATGTCGGTGCCGGCCGGGCCGGAGGTGCCGATGCACACGCCAATGTTGCCTGGCTTGGCACGGGTATAGCCCTCGGCCATGTGCGAGGCACCCTCGACGTGGCGGGCGAGGATATGACGGATGCCGCCATCGGCCCGCAGGGCGGAATACAGCGGATTGATCGCGGCTCCGGGGATGCCGAAGGCGGTGTCGATGCCTTCCTTGCGCAACACCGCGACGGCGGCATCGATTGCTCTCATTCGGGCCATGGATCGTTCCTCCTGGGTAACTCGATAGTTTTTATACGTGGCCCAAGCATGCCGACCTGGATTCCGTGGCGGAATTGGCCGAGACTTCACTTCTGTCGATATCAGGAGTATCGAATGGATCGCTATACGACCCTGCGCAGCTTCGTGCTGGTGGCCGACTGCGGCAGCTTCGCCGCCGCCGCGCACAAGGAGAACGTCACCCCGGTGGTGATGGGGCGGCGGCTGGATGCGCTGGAGCGGCATCTGGGCGTCAAGCTGATGCACCGCTCCACCCGTGGCCTGTCGCTGACCGATCTGGGCGAGCAGTATCTGGAGCGCGCCCGCGGGCTGCTCAAGGACTTCGACGAGGTGGACGCCAGCATCAGCCACGACCGCACCTCGGTACGCGGCCACCTGGTGGTATCGGCGCCGGCGGCATTCGGGCGGCGGCATATCGGTCCGCACGCACCGGCGTTCCAGGCGCGCTACCCGGACCTGCAACTGTCGTTCAACTTCACCGACAGCGTGGTCGACCTGGTGCGCCACGGTTACGACATGGGCATTCGCATCGGCGAGGTGACCGACCCCAACTATGTGGCGGTGCGGCTGTTCCCGAACAGGCGGGTGGTCTGTGGCTCGCCGGAGTACTTCGCCCGCCACGGTACGCCGACGACGCTGGAGGAACTGACCGAGCACAACTGCCTGGCCTTCAACCTGCAGGGCGGTCAGCAGCGCGGCTGGACCTTTCTGCGCGACGGCCGGCAGGTGGCCATCCGCGTGGCCGGCAATCTGGACTGCAATGACGGCGAGCTGCTGTTCGACTGGGTCAAGCAGGGCCTGGGCATCGGCTGGCGCTCGACCTGGGAGATCCAGGCCGAGCTCAAGCGCGGCGAGCTGGTCACGGTACTCGACGAGTACGCGCTGCCGGCCTACGACATCCAGGCCGTCTACCCGCAGCAGCGCTACCTGCCGGCCAAGGTGCGTTTCTTCATCGACTACCTGAAGGACATCTACAACGCACCGGGCTACTGGGAAGTGCGCTGAGCGGCTCAGTTGCCGCGGTAGGTGGAGAAGCCGTAGGGGCTCAGCAGCAGCGGGATGTGGTAGTGCTCGACGCTGCCATCGGCTTCGAAGATCACCGGAACTTCGGGGAAAAAGGTACTGGCCTTCTGCGTGGCGAACCAGTCGCCGGTCATGAAGGTGACGCGATAGGTGCCTTTCTCCAGTGCCTTGCCTTCCGGGTAGAGCGCCGTGATCCGACCCTGTGCGTTGGTCTCGCCGCTGTTGAGTGATTTCCAGGTGTCACCCTGACGTTGTTCCAGGGTGACGCGCACATCCGGCGAGGGCAGACCGTTTTCCAGGTTCAGCACGTGCACGCTGAGCGGGTTGCCAGCTGCGAGGGTGAGACCGGACAGGCCACTGAGCATCAAGCCGGCGGCGATTGAACGTAGTGCTTTCATGGTGTTTTCCTTTTCTTCAGTGGGAGGAGGGCAGCAGTTTTTCGATGGCGGCCACGGCGCAGGCCTCGTCGTTCTTGGCACCGCCAGCACCGGCCACGCCGATGGCACCGATCACCTCGTCGCCGACCTTCAGCGGCACGCCACCGCCGAGCAGCAGCAGTTCATCCAGGGTGTTGAGGTTGGCGGCATCCGGCGTGCTGGCGGCGCGTTCGGCGAACAGACGGGTCGGCGTCTTGCTCGACAGCGCGGTGTAGGCCTTGCGCTGCGCGGCCAGGGTGTTGTGCGGGCCGACGTTGTCGTCGCGGCGCAGGGCGACCAGATTGCCGCCGCGATCGACCACGGCGACTACCGCGGTGCGGTTCTGTGCGTGGCAGGCATCCAGGGTCTGCTGGATCAGCCCGTCGGCCAGTGCCAGCGAGACGTTCTGCTGGGTGATCGGCGCTGGTGCGGCGGCATTGGCGCTCAGGGCCGGGGTAAGCACTGCCAGGGTCAGCAGTGACAGTGTGGCGGCGATACGCATATCGGTTTTCCTTGGGTGACTTGGCTTCGGAGCGCATGGTGCCGATGCCTGCCCGTCAGAACCGTTGCCAGCGCATTACGCTTTTGTAATGGCTGGTAGTCGCCGGCTCCCATAACCTAGCAGGCCGTTGAAGAACTACCTGCGTTGCCTCGCTGACGTTCTTCAACGGCCTGCGACGCACATTTGGCAAGGTGACCCGATGCGAATTCTGGTGGTGGAGGACGAGGCCAAGACGGCCGACTACCTCAAGCGAGGGTTGGAGGAGTCCGGCTACCGGGTGGAGGTCGCGCGCAACGGCGTCGACGGCAAACACCTGATCGAGGAGGAAACGTTCGATCTGGTAATCCTCGACGTCATGCTGCCCGGGCTCGATGGCTGGCAGCTGGTGCAGGTGGTGCGCCAGCGCTCGGCGCACACGCCGGTGCTGTTCCTCACCGCGCGCGATGCGGTGGAAGACCGGGTGCGCGGGCTGGAACTGGGCGCCGACGACTACCTCATCAAACCCTTTTCCTACGCCGAGCTGCTGGCGCGGGTGCGCACGCTGCTGCGTCGCGGTCCGCCGCGGGAAGTCGAGCATTTCCACGTCGCCGACCTGGAGCTGGACCTGCTGCGCCGCCGCGTCACCCGTCAAGGCGAGCGCATCAACCTGACCAACAAGGAGTTCGCCTTGCTGCACCTGCTGCTCAGCCGTCAGGGCGAGGTGCTTTCCCGTGCGCAGATCGCTTCGCAGGTCTGGCAGATGAACTTCGACAGCGATACCAATGTGGTCGACGTGGCGATCCGCCGGCTGCGCGCCAAGGTCGACGATCCGTACCCGCTCAAACTCATCCACACCGTGCGCGGCATGGGCTACGTGCTGGACATCTCGGCATGAGCCTGTGGCCACGCTCGCTCAGCCTGCGCCTGGCGCTGGCCTTCGCCCTCGTCGCGGTGGTGCTGCTCGGCGCCATCGGCCTCTACCTGTACCGCTCGCTGGAACGCGAGATCGTCTGGCGCGACGACCAGGCGCTGCTCGGCCGGCTGGAGCGCATGCAGGCGCTGCTGGACGACAGCGCCAGCGTCGACGCGCTGCGCCAGCGGCCGCAGCTGTACGAGAACATGCTGGGCAACCGCGACAGCCTGCTCTGGCTGCTGGATGCCCAGGGGCGCGCGCTGATCGAGATCAACCCGACCCGTCTGGCGATTCCGCCACTGCCGACCGCCGATCCGGTGGCGCTGCAGGATATCGGCGAGGCGCGTCTGGCCTGGCGACAGCTGCCCGGCGAGGCGGGGCTGACGCTGGTGGCCGGGCGCCTGCTGAGCGAGCGCGAACAGATGCTGGGTGCCTATCGCACCAAGCTGTGGTGGGCGCTGAGCGTCGGCGCGCTGCTGGCATCCGTGCTCGGCTGGTTGATCAGCCGGCGCGCGCTGCGCCCGGTGCGCCGGCTGACGCGTCAGGCCCTGGCGATCGACGTGCAGCACCTGCACCTGCGCCTCGACGACTCGACCGTGCCGAGCGAGCTGGAACCGCTGCGTGCGGCGCTGAACCAGATGCTGGCCCGGCTGGAGCAGGGTTTCGCCCGGCTGTCGCGCTTCAGCGAGGACCTGGCCCACGAGATGCGCACGCCATTGGGCAACCTCATGGGCCAGACTCAGCAGCTGCTGCACCGTGCCCGCTCGGTGGAGGATTACCAGACGCTGCTGGTCTCCAATCAGGAGGAGTACGAGCGCCTGGCGCGGATGATCGACAACATGCTGTTTCTCGCCCGCGCCGAGCAGCCGGCGGCGGCCATCGAGCGGCAGCGCTTTGCACTGCCGGCACTGGTCGAGCAACTGTGCGACTACTTCGAGGGCGTCGCCGAGGAGCGCGGCATCCGCCTGGTCGACGAGACCGAAGGCGAGCTGTGCGGCGACCCCGAACTGATCCGCCGGGCGCTGGCCAATCTCGTCGCCAACGCGCTGCGCTACGGCGCGGCCGACAGCCCGGTGCGAATCGTCAGCGCTACCGGGGACGGATGGCGGCGCGTCAGCGTGATCAACCAGGGCCCGCCCATCGCCCCGGAGCATCTGCCACGCCTGTTCGACCGCTTCTACCGCTGCGACCCTTCCCGCGCCGAGCCGGGCGACTCCGGTGGACTGGGGCTGGCCATCGTACGTTCGATCGCGCAGCTGCATGGCGGCGAGGTGGAGGTGCACAGCGACGCCAGCGCGACCCGCTTCACCCTGTGCTTGCCGGCTGATCCCGACTGACGGCGCCCAAGGACGGATGCCGGCCCGTGAGGTCACAGCTAAGGTGAATATCACCAGCTGAGCAGAGAGGCGCTTGTGGATCGTCTGAAAATCGCCACCTTCAACATCAACGGCATCCGGGCGCGCCTGCCCAACCTGCTCGAATGGCTCGAGCGCGAGCAGCCCGACGTGGTCTGTCTGCAGGAACTCAAGGCGCAGGATGCCGACTTCCCCATCGACGACATCCGCGGCGCCGGCTATGGCGCCATCTGGCACGGGCAAAAGTCCTGGAACGGCGTGGCGATCCTCGCCCGTGATAGCGAGCCGCTGGAGATCCGCCGCGGCCTGCCCGGCGACCCGGACGACAGCCACAGCCGCTATCTGGAGGCCGCGGTGCACGGAGTGATCGTCGCCAGCCTCTATCTGCCCAACGGCAACCCCCAGCCCGGGCCGAAGTTCGACTACAAGCTGGCCTGGTTCGAGCGGCTGATCGAGCACGCCGCAGGCTTGCTCGCCAGCGGGCATCCGGTGGTGCTCGCCGGCGACTACAACGTGGTGCCCACTGACGAAGACATCTACAACCCGCGCTCCTGGCGCAAGGATGCGCTGCTGCAGCCGGAAAGCCGCGCGTGCTATGAGCGCCTGCTGGCTCAGGGCTGGACCGATGCCTTGCGCGCCCAGTTTCCGGACGAACCGGTCTATACCTTCTGGGACTATTTCCGTCAGCACTGGCAGAAAAATTCCGGGCTGCGCATCGACCATCTGCTGCTCAGCCCGGATCTTGCGTCGTGCCTGCAGGCGGCCGGTGTCGATCGTTGGGTGCGTGGTCAGGAGCACGCCAGCGACCATGCGCCGACCTGGGTCAGCCTGGCGCGCGAGGCGGACTGATGGCCAAGGCGGTCGCGACGTGCGTGTGACCGCTGGACGTGAGGCTGCGTGGCCGCGGGTTGGCGCGCAGCGGTTGTGGCCGGCCGGTCGTCAGGGCCGGCGGGTTATGGTGCAGGCGTAGACCCCGGAGGTATGGATGCTCGGACATTTGAGGCCGGTTGCGGCCGTTGAGGACCTGATCGACCCGGTGGCCGTGCTGGCGAAGCTCGAAGCCGGCAATGTGCCGATCGGCTCCATGCTGTGCGAGGCGCTGCATGCGGTGCGCAGCCACCTCGGAATGGAAGTCGCGTTTATCGCCGAGTTCAGCGAGGGGGCCCGGGTGTTCCGCCATGTCGATGGGCGGACCGAGCACCTGGTGCTGTGTGTCGGCGACTCCAATCCGCTGGAAGAGAGCTACTGCCAACGCGTCGTCGATGGCCGCCTGCCGGAATTGATCAACGACGCCACCCAGCTGCCTGCGGCGCTGGAGCTGCCGGTTACCCGGGAACTGCCGGTCGGCGCGCACCTGAGTGTGCCGATCCGTTTCAGCGACGGTGGTGTGTACGGCACCTTCTGCTGCTTCAGCACGCGGACGGATGGCAGCCTGAACGAGCGCGATCTCAACACGCTGCGGCTGTTTGCCGCCTTCGCCGGGCGGCTGCTGGAGACTCAGGCGAAAAGCCAGCAGAGCTGCGCCAGCAAGCGCAGCCGGATCGAGAGCGTGCTGGCCGAGCGGAGCTATGGGGTGGTCTACCAGCCCATCGTGCACCTGGTGGAGAACCGCATCGTCGGCCACGAGGCGCTGGCGCGCTTCCGCGCCGACCCGCAGCGCACGCCGGACAAATGGTTCGATGAAGCGGGTCAGGTCGGGCTGCAGAAGGAACTGGAGATCGCCCTGATCGAGGCCGCGCTGCAGGGCTTCGACCGTTTACCGGCCGACAGCTACCTGTCGCTCAATGTCTCGCCCGAAACCATCCTGGCCGGGGCGGTCGGCGAGGTGCTCGCCAGCCAGCCACTGGACCGGCTGATGCTGGAAGTCACCGAACATGCCCTGGTGCAGGACTACGAGCGGCTCGCCGAGGCACTGGAACCGCTGCGCCGCGAGGGCCTGCGGCTCGCCGTGGACGATGCCGGCGCCGGCTACGCGAGCTTCCGCCACATCCTCAAACTCAAGCCGGACGTCATCAAGCTCGATGCCAGCCTGATCCGTAATGTCGACAGCGATACCGGCTGCCGTGCGCTGGCCGCGGCGCTGATCCGCTTCGCCGAGGAAACCGGCTGCAAGGTGGTCGCCGAGGGTGTCGAAACGCAGGAAGAACTGGCCATGCTGCGCCGCCTGGAGGTGAACAAGGCCCAGGGTTACCTGCTCGGTCGGCCGGCACCTTTGGGCCCGCTCGCGAAGGCCAACCGAACGTAGCGCGCGTCCAGCTACTGCTGGCGCCTCGGTCTGGTTTCGCTGAACCTTTGGCGCCAGCCGGCAGTCGACTGCTAACACCGGCCGCCATCTGCGGCCTTCTCCGAGTCGACCTGCCAGGAGGTACGAGATGGACACGAAAGAGACGATTTCCGTGCTCAACGATCTGATAGAGACCTGCAAGGATGGGGAAAAGGGCTTTCTCGAATGTGCCGAGGACCTGCGTGACCCGCAGCTCAAGAGCACCATGAACCAGCGCTCGCGTGATTGCGCCAGCGCGGCCGCCGAACTGCAGCAGCTGGTGCGCTCGCTGGGCGGCGATCCGGAAACCAGCACCAGCATGTCGGCGGACATGCATCGCCGCTGGGTCGACCTCAAGGCGATGATCACCGGCAAGGATGATGAGGCGATTCTCAACGAGTGCGAGCGCGGTGAGGATGTGGCGGTCAAGAGCTACCGCAAAGCCTTGGAAAAAGACCTGCCGGCCGAGGTGCGCAGCGTGGTCCAGAATCAGTACCAGGGCGTTCAGCGCAACCATGATCAGGTCAAGGCACTGCGAGACGCCGCCCGCGCACGCGGCTGACCGCGCGGCACCAGTCAGGATGAAACGCCAGCACTTGCTGGCGTTTTTTATGCGCGGCCGTTCACTCCGGCGCCCACGGCACCTACCTGCGCATGGCGTGCTGTGGCGCCGGCGTCAGGCCGGCGTCGGCTCGGCGACTTCGCAGCCCCTGAGGACCAGGCGGATGATGGTGTCGGCGGCAGCATCGTAGTCGGCCTCGTCGAGCCGGGCCTTGCCGGTGACGGTGCTGATCTGCCAGTCGAAGTCGGCATAGGTCTGGGTCGCGGCCCAGATGCTGAAGAGCAGGTGGCTGGGGTCGATGGGGGCCATCAGGCCCTGGTCGATCCAGCCCTGAATGCAGGCGATGTTGTGCGCGGCCTGGGCGTTGAGCTGGGCGGTGCGCTCCGGTGACAGGTGTGGGGCGCCATGCATGATCTCGCTGGCGAACACCTTGGAGGCATAGGCGTGATCGCGGGAGATGCGGATCTTGGTGCGGATGTAGGCGCGCAGCACCTCGGCCGGATGGCCTGGCTGATTGAACGGCGCAGAGGCTTCGAGCAGCGGTTCGACGATGCTCTCCAACACCTCGCGATAGAGGTTTTCCTTGGACTTGAAGTAGTAGTAGACGTTGGGCTTCGGCAGCCCGGCGCGGGCGGCGATGTCGCTGGTCTTGGTGGCGGCGAAGCCCTTTTCCGCGAATTCCTCGCTGGCGGCTCGCAGGATCACGTCTCGGTTGCGCTCTCGAATGCTGGACATGCGGACCTGTTTGGCTGGCGCCGCCCGGCCTGGCGGCGGTTCGGCATGCTAGCACTCGCTTCTTTGCGGCCTCAACCGAGCCGCCATCCGTCGGTTCAGCCCGAACCCAGGCCAAAGGCCATCAAGTTCCCGACGGCCATGCCGCTAAATGACCTTGCGTGCGTCATAAATTGTGTACAGTAATGGCACTTTGATGTGTCCAATAATAACGCGAGGGCCTTCCATGCAGTTCTTCAAGCGCAGCATTCAGTGGCAATTGATCCTCAGCATGGGCGCGGCGCTGCTGGCGAGCCTGCTGATCGTCATCCTGGTGTATGCCTCGGCTGTCGAGCGCCTCGCCGAGCGCTACCTGCTCGGTGAAGCGTTGCCGGCCAATATCAACGCCATCCGCAACGATATCGAGCGCACCCTAGCGGCGCCCATCACCGCCACCGCCGGTATCGCCGGCAACACGCTGGTTCACGACTGGCTGATCCAGGGCGAGGATTCGCGACAGGCCGAGGCCATCGGTCGCTACCTCAACGGTGTGAAAGCCCAGCAGAACGCGCTGACCACCTCGGTCGCGGTGCTTGACAGCGGCCACTACTACTCCGACGCCGGGCTGAGCCGGACCCTGTCACGCTCGACACCGGCCGACGGCTGGTTCTACAGCCTGGTGGACGGCAGCCTCGAGCGCCGGCTGGAGCTAGATGTCGACAAGGCCACCGGCCAGCCGACCCTGTTCATCAACCAGCGCATCAGCGTCGGCGGACGAGTGCTTGGCGTGGCCGGGCTGGGTTACAGCCTGAGCGCCATGTCCGCACTGATCGCCGACTTCCGCTTTGGCGAGCGCGGCGAGGTCTATCTGGTCGGCAGCGACGGCCAGGTGAAAATCCATCCGCGCAGCGAGCACAACGGCCGCGCCGCGCTGGCGGAGTTGGCCGGCACGCAAGCTGCGCGGCAGCTGGAAGCCCAGGCCGGACAGGTGGTGCGTTTCGAGCGTGATGGCGAAACGTTTCTGGCCATGGCGCAACCGCTGGATGGGCTCGGATG